>NZ_JABSVA010000001.1:0-1284353 GCF_013284365.1 Brevibacillus sp. RS1.1 | reverse complement strand
TTCTTTACTACAAAAGTGAAGATAATAATTTGTCGGGAAGTAGCTCAGCTTGGTAGAGTACTTGGCTTGGGACCAAGGGGTCGCAGGTTCGAATCCTGTCTTCCCGACCATGATTTGCCCACGTTTTACAGGTTTGCCGGGGTGGCGGAATGGGCAGACGCAACAGACTTAAAATCTGTCGGGAGTTTCTCCCGTACCGGTTCAAGTCCGGTCCTCGGCACCAGCATTTATTTTGATGCGGGTGTAGTTCAATGGTAGAACTCCAGCCTTCCAAGCTGGTCGCGTGGGTTCGATTCCCATCACCCGCTCCATACATAAAGCAGAGAGCCAATAGGTTCTCTGTTTTTTTTGCTTTTAGGAAAGCAGAACTATTTTTACTTGAGACAAAAGTATGAAGGCTTATCCAATAGCTGAATAGATAAGCCTTTGTTCAATACAGGTATAAATGTTTGTCGAAAGCTGTCTGACGTTTTCTATGGTAGCAACATATGTTTTCGTGTACAGTAAAACTAAGGTCGCTTACCGATGAAATAATTGGTAACGGATCTCTTGCCTTGCCTCCTGCGTTGTCAGGGGGCTTTTTTGCGTGATACAAAAGAGAGCGACCTAGCGAGCTTCCATTCGCGGGCCAACTTCCTGGGCATTTGCAATCGGCAGAGAAACGATAAAGCGTGTGCGTTTTTCATTGGAATCACAATGGATCGTGCCTTGATGCTTTTCGATAATATTTTTACAGATGGACAAGCCAATACCCGTCCCATTTTGTTTAGTCGTAAAGAATGGTTGGAAGAGATTTTCCACGATCTCGGGTGAAATCCTTTCGCCGTTGTTTTCCACACTCAAATAGAGCCAACCATCTGAAGAAGTGGAGATGACATGAATATACTTGTCTGTACGATTTTGCACGGCGTCAATGGCATTGTTTAATAGATTGACGACAACTTGCTTCAAGCCTTCTTCATAACATGCGAGTAAGCAGGGGTGGATTTGTTTTTCAAAACGTATGTTTTCTCCCACGAGGCGAGGGGTAATCAGCATCTCTACTTCTTCAAGCAGTTCTTCTACTTGAACGGTTTTAAAAATTTCATCGAGAATTGGTTTTTTGGAAAAGCTGAGGAATCCGGTCAGTTGCCGATGTAAATTCTCAAACTCATGCATGACGACTTGGATATACGTCTGAAGCTGGGCCTGTTCCTGTGTAGACTCGCCGATCAGCTTCAAGAACCCTTCAATGGCGCACAACGGATTGCGCAGCTCATGAGCCATATTAGCGGCAATTTTTCCGAGCATGGTCAGTTTGTCGTTATGCAAATAGGAGATCGTTTCTTCTTTCTGGACTAGCTCTTTATTTATCATTTGTTCAAAGTGATAAACAGCCCAGAATACACTTTCATCCATGGCCTTGCCCAGTTGGCTTTCCAAATAGTGCATTTCTTGTGAGGAGAGGGACCATCTCTGTAATTCCGGTTGGAGAACCCGCCAGAATACATTCCGGTACAATTGATATGTGCGCAAAATGGAGGAGAAGGGGAATTCCTGAGAACGAAGCCACTCTCCCATATCTAATGCCCAAGTCTGCATGTCATGATCTACATCCTCAACCAGATAGCGAGCCAAGAGCACTGTTCGTTTTTCTGCAAAATCGCGAGGAATGGTCACGGGAATTTCCATGCTGCGAACAATTTCTTGCAGCCATATTGTGGTGATGCTTGGTGTTAAGTCTAAAATCTTCCTTGAAACATCATAAAGGTTTAGCGTCACGGTCTCCACCATCTCTTATCCACCCCACTAAAATCGTAAGGGAAAATGCCTAATTTAGACAAGGTATAATTAGCCTGATTTCGCAATAAAATGCATTTTTTTCGGAAGTTTTTATCTACAAAATCCGCTGAAAACCGCCTTTTTTCGGAAAAATATTCAATCATGAGTCCGATTCCAGTCGCATAAAGTAGAATGGACGAACTTTATTGGACCAGGGAGGCAGGGATGGGCGAGTATTTTTGGCTGGGTCTTGTACACATCTTCATGATCGATCTGGTATTAAGCAGTGACAATGCAGTGGTCATAGGTATGGCCTGCCGCGGACTCCCTCAACAGGAGAGAAGAAGGGCAATTTTATATGGAACATTGGGTGCAATCCTCCTGCGAATTGTATTAACGGGAATGACTACCTGGATGTTGGATATTCCTCTCGTGAAGGCGATCGGGGGAATCTTATTGCTGTGGATCGCGTGTAAGCTGATGCTGGGTGAGAATGAAGAGCTCACAGACGTATCGCATAATCAGACAATTGGTCAGGCAGTCAGGACCATCATAGTAGCAGATTTTGTCATGAGTTTGGACAATGTTTTGGCAGTTGGTGGAGCAGCGCATGGCGATTTATGGTTAGTTTTGCTGGGGTTAGCGATGAGTATTCCGTTATTAATGTGGGGAAGTGTGTGGATCGCTCGCATGATGAATCGTTTTCCCAGTATGGTCATCATTGGCGGCGGAATTCTTACCTTTACAGCAGTGGATATGTGTCTGGAGGATCCGTATGTCTGGAAGTGGGTGAATCCTTTGCTTCTCAACCATATGTGGTTGCCTGTATTTGCTGCCGTAGTGGTCATGTTTTGGGGGCGGATGAAAAGGACGTAAAAGGTGAAAAGGATAGTGCATTCTTGGGCATACTACAACAAAGGTCATGACCGTTTTGCGGAATGTAAGTGGTCACATCCAGCTGAATGAAAACATAGCGGGAAAGGAACTTTTTCGAAATGAATACAAGCCTCTTGATGCTATGGGGATACTGGGATGAAATCTATCAGCGCTGCACCAGACTTACTTATATTGAGAAAGGGAACAATATATTTCGGGTCGTTGTTTTACGCTATCGGGGAGAGCCACTCGTTACTACCGATAATTGCATCATTCATGATGGGGATTTGATTTTAAAGCTACATATACACAATTATTACTTTGCTACCCTGTGCAAAGGAGTGAAGGATGAGCTACGCGTGGCTCTTCTTTTGCGAAGACATATCCTCCAATCATTGCCGAAGCTAGCCACATTCCTGGATTCGATGGAAAATAAAGATCAAATAAAAGGGATAGTGGGAACGACCATGCTGCATAAAGGGATAACACCTTTGGGCTTCTCGATTTCTGATGTGCCTATGACCTGGTTTTTTCGATACAAGCGATGGTACTTGCGTCTCATGCTCAGAATCGTGCATCCCAATGGAAAGCGGCGATTGCAATCATG
This sequence comes from Brevibacillus sp. RS1.1, assembly GCF_013284365.1. Taxonomy (NCBI): domain Bacteria; kingdom Bacillati; phylum Bacillota; class Bacilli; order Caryophanales; family Paenibacillaceae; genus Brevibacillus; species Brevibacillus sp. RS1.1. The sequence continues at coordinate 1,281,109 of NZ_JABSVA010000001.1, read as the reverse complement.
GAATTATGAAATGCCCCTAAAGCGTGTTTATATGTCCAAGGAATTTTTACTCAATCGATATGCTGATGGCAAGCAGCCTCTAGGAGAGTCCTACTAATGGCAAAGAGGTTTCTGTTAGTGACAGAGGAATGGGCAGGGAGTGGTCACCGGATGGCTGCCGAGGCTCTGCAAGAAGTTTTACTGGAAAAGGAGGGGGCACGATCGGCTCGAGTGGTGGGAGGACTGAAAACCGCCAGTCCAGGCTTACGTGTGCTCTCTCATTTTTTTTATCGCAGTATGTTGCGCTACGGTCAACCTGTGTGGCAACGCATCTATGAACAGGAAGAAATGCTGGGCAGTGCATTGACCAAAGCATTGGGATGGTGGCTATCCGCTAGATTAACCAATCAACTTTTGCTAGAAGAGAAGCCGGATGTCGTTATCGCTACGCATGCGTACTGCTTGTCCGCATTGGCAGAAGCGAAGAGAAGGGTGCCCAAGCCTTTCCAGCTCGTTTGTGTACCCACGGACTTCCATATTAATCGATTTTGGGTTCATCCAGAAATTGATGCGTACATGGTGGCACACGAGCAAATTGCGCAAATTTTAATCGATCGCTATGGGATTTCTCCTGAAAAAATCCATGTTTATGGCATTCCAGTTCGGCCAGCTTTTACTACAGCGCTCCTTACCGACAAAGCGGCTTGGAAAAAACAACTTGGACTTGTTCCAGATCAATTCACAGTACTAATTGGTGGGGGAGAAGGCGGTTATGGTGGCGTGGGACAGGTTGTACGAGAGTTGATGTTGGAAGAGCAACCATTGCAGATCGTAGTCGTCACAGGGAAGAATGCAAGCCTGTACAAAAGACTGGCGAACTTGCTTAGTACCAAGAGCAATGGCCATCGCTTTCTATTGAAAGGGTTTGAGCCGCAAATGTGGCAGTGGATTGGAGCGGCTGACGCCTATATAACGAAGCCTGGTGGCATTACGTGCGCGGAGTCACTTGCTCTTAAGACACCGCTGATTTTGTTCCACCCATTGCCCGGACAAGAAAAGCATAATTGTTCCTTTTTACTTAAGCAACAAGCAGCGATCTTGGCTGAAACACCGGTAGAAATCAAAGAAATCATCAGGTCATGGCGTCAGCCCGAAAAAAGAGATGCTTTTGCAGGAAATTTGGACAAGCTGGGGAGACCAGACGCGGTTTACCAAATTGCCCACACCCTTCTTCAATTAACAGACTAAAATTGGAAGAAAAAAAGGGCGCATGAACAAGCAAAACTTCACACATATTAAACTTACCAACGATGAGGAGGTGATATAGATGGCTAACAACAACAGTGGATCTCGTAACAACTTGCTGGTTCCTCAAGCAAACCAAGCTCTGGATCAACTGAAATACGAAATTGCATCCGAATTCGGCGTTCAACTCGGAGCAGACACCACTTCCCGTCAAAACGGTTCAGTTGGAGGAGAGATTACAAAACGTCTTGTCTCCTTTGCTGAGCAACAATTGGCTGGACGTGGCTAATCTCATAAGCTGGATGAAGGGAGGCGCCTATGGTGTCTCTCTTTTTATTTTTCCAAGAAGAGGGAAATTATTGACAGATGAAGATGGAGCAGATCGCCGCATAAATAATGGGTAGAGGCGGATTCTATATGTGTTAGGAGGTGAGTGGATATGACAGTAGGAGCACAAGTGAAACAAACGCTTGCAAGCTTGAAAGGCGCACAAGCAGATTTTGAAACGTTTGCTCTTAGCACGCAAAACAAGAAAGCGAAGCAACTGTATTCGCAAGCAGCAGAGCAAACGCAATCCATCGTAGATAACCTCCAGCAGCGTGTAACGGAGCTGGAAAAGGAAGAACCGCAGTTTAAGGGATTCTAGGAAGTTTGGGAAAGGGAGAGGGACTTCCTCTCTCTTGGTTTTACTCTCTATAAAAATCACCTCAGGTGATGGAGGTGGCTTATGCCTGATTGGTCAATAATCCTTTTGCGCTCAATAGGCGCTGTTGCTTACTTATTTCTATTGACAAAGATCATTGGAAAAAGGCAAATCAAGCAACTTACATATATCGAATATATCGTCGGTATCAGCATCGGTTCGATTGCGGCCTTTATGGCAACCGAAATGGATGGGCCGGTCTACCATAGTTTAATTGGCATGGGGGTATTTGCGCTTTTTCCTTATTTAATGGAGTGGCTTTCCCTCAAGAGCAAGTTTCTCCGCGATCTATTTGAAGGGAAATCAACGGTTCTCATCAAGGAAGGCAAGATTTTGGAAGACAATCTGAAAAAGGAACGTTTGACTGCGGAAGACTTGATGGAACAATTACGAATCAAAAACGTGTTCCGAGTAGCCGATGTGGAGTTTGCATTGATGGAAACAAGCGGGGAAGTCAGTGTCCTCTTAAAATCAGAGAGTCAGCCGGTAACTCCCAAACACCTTGAATTGACAGTGGCTCCTTCGGAAGAGAATCAAGTGGTCATTATGGATGGGATGATCATGGACGAGCCGCTAGCAACAGCAGGTCTAAATCGCAGATGGGTTCGCACGGAGCTGCAAAAAGCTGGAGTGGCTTTGGAAAATGTTTTCCTCGGCCAAGTAGACAAAGGGGGAGACCTCTATCTCGACCTCTATGACGATAAACTGATGGTTCCTGGGGCCCAAGCGATGAAGCTGGCTTTTGCTACATTGAAAAAATGTCAGGCGGATTTGGAGCTGTATGCACTCAATACAAAAAATGAACAAATGAAGCGTACCTACCAAACCGATTCGGAACGGCTCCAACAGATTATCGATCAAGTAAAACCGTTCATGATACGGTAAAAAAGGAGTGAGTGAGACATGGCAGACCAAAAAAAGAAAAAGCTGACCCCAGTCCAGCAAGAATATCAGCAATTGGCAAAGACGCACGAGCCTCCGCGACCGCTATTGCGCAATTTTACCCGGGCATTCTTAGTGGGTGGGGGCATTTGTATGATCGGGCAAGGGATACAAGAAATGTTCATTCACTACTTCGATTTTACGGAGAAAACCGCTGGGAATCCTACAGTAGCTGTCTTGATCCTTCTTTCTGCTCTGTTGACCGGTCTAGGACTATATGACCGGATTGCCCAATGGGCTGGGGCAGGTACGAGTGTGCCAGTTACAGGTTTTGCCAACTCGATTGCATCTGCGGCCATTGAGCATCGTAGCGAAGGATTTGTGCTGGGGGTCGGCGGTAACATGTTCAAGCTCGCGGGGTCAGTGATTGTGTTTGGAGTGGCGGCGGCATTTGTCATTGGCTTGATCAAAACATTGTTTACGATGGGAGGCTGACGGATGCGCCAAGGTCATCAGTCTTGGGTCTTTCCTTTAAAACCTGTCATTCTCGGGCACGCTGCGATTGGTGGGCCTTTTGAGGCTAAGGGACCGTTAGCCGAAGACTTTGATATCCTGCACGGTGACTTGATGATTGGACAAGACAGCTGGGAAAAAGCGGAGAAAGTCCTGCTGGAAGAAGCGTGCTCGAAAGCGGTGGAGAAAGCGGGTCTCACAAAAGAGCAAATAAACTTTATGCTTGCCGGGGATTTAATGAACCAGATCATATCTGCGAGCTTTTCGGCCCGGACGCTTTCGATACCGTTCCTGGGGATTTTCGGTGCGTGCTCAACAGCGATGGAAGGCTTGGCCCTGGCTGCTCTCATGGTGAATAGTCAAGCTGCTGATTACGTCTTGGCTGCTACCTCCAGTCACAATGGGGCTGCGGAAAAGCAATATCGGTATCCAACAGAGTACGGCTCCCAGAAGCCCCCTACGGCACAATGGACAGTGACGGGAGCAGGGGCTGCTGTTGTAGCCAGTCAAGGTAAGGGGCTGCGGATTGCGGGAGCTACCATCGGGCATGTAGTCGATATGGGATTGACAGACCCATTCAATATGGGAGCAGCGATGGCACCAGCCGCATTATCCACGATTGAGTCGCATTTCCGTGACTTTCAGCTCCCTCACGACCATTATGATTTGATCGTAACAGGCGATTTAGGACGAACGGGCCATGCCATTTTATCTGAGCTACTGCCCAAGCATCACATGCATATCCCACTAGAGCGTTATGTCGATTGTGGGAAACTCATTTATGGAGAAAATCCGAATGTGTGGTCGGGGGGGAGCGGATGTGGCTGTATCGCTACAGTGACCTACGGGCATCTACTACGGCGGATGAAGCAAGGAGAGTGGAAGCGGATCTTGCTGGTTGCGACGGGAGCCCTCTTATCTCCATTGACCTTCCAGCAGGGAGAAAGCATTCCTTGCATCGCGCATGCCGTTGCTGTTGAGTCGGAGCAACTTGGAGAGTGATACCATGATGTTTTTGTGGGCGTTTCTCGTAGGAGGAACGATTTGCTTAATCGGTCAATTTCTCATGGATGTCGTCAAGCTCACACCTGCCCATACGATGTCCTCTCTTGTTGTCACAGGGGCAGTGCTAGACGGATTCGGTCTATACGAGCCACTGGTTAATTTTGCTGGAGCAGGAGCAACAGTACCAATCACGAGCTTTGGAAATGCACTCGTGCACGGGGCAATGGCGGAAGCGGAGAAGCATGGAGTCATTGGCATCATTACTGGCATTTTTGAAGTGACGAGTGCGGGTATTTCAGCTGCCATCGTCTTCGGATTTATCATGGCAGTCATGTTCCGACCGAAAGGATAGAGGCAGGTACATGTTTCCACTTGTGCCAAAATAATTGAATTGAACCTACTTTCGCCAACTTGTAGAATGGGTTGGGTAAAGGAGGGTACAATTTATGTGGTGGAGCAAGAAAGTAGTAACAACCTTGCTTGCTGCCTTTATGGCTGTAGCGTTTATTTTCCCGGCCGACTCCCTGGCAGCTACACAGATTCAGCGTGGTAGTGTGAACGGGGATGTATGGGATTTGCAGTATCGCTTGCAGATGCTGGGTTATTACAATGACAAATTGGATGGCATTTACGGAGCGAATACAACAAAGGCCGTCAGACAGTTTCAAAAAGCATACGGATTACAGATTGACGGTATCACTGGTCCAAATACATGGCGCGTTCTCAAGAAAGTGTCGGTAAATAAAGCGGAAATGCAGATGCTGGCGCAGCTGGTTTATTCGGAAGCACGCGGAGAACCTTATGAGGGCCAAGTAGCAGTAGCTGCGGTCGCGTTGAACCGTGTTCAGTCCAAAAACTTCCCCGATACGCTTGCGGGTGTCATCTTTGAGCCATTAGCGTTTACCGCTGTAGATGATGGACAATTCTGGATGACTCCTAACAAGACTGCTTACCGGGCAGCTTGGGATGCCGTGCGAGGATGGGACCCAAGCAACCATTCTCTTTACTACTTTAACCCTGTTACAGCGACCTCCGATTGGATTTGGTCCCGTACACAAGTGAAGAAGATCGGCAAACACATTTTTGCCGTGTAACCATTGTTCATGCAGCCCTTGAAACAGTCTTTGTCATGATGCTGTTCGAGGGCTTTCCTTTTAATTGGAAACTATTGTTCATTGTTTTTGCAAAATAGTTCGATAAAATGATACGAAAGGATTCGCATATTTCCCCATGGAGGTTGATGATGAAGAAACGGATGATCCTTGCCTCGCTGGTAGCCTTTATTCTCATAGGTACACCAGTTGTCGAGGCAGAAACAACTCACATGAACGAAACACCTTATGTAGACATTAGCGGCCATTGGGCAGAACAACAAATCAATCAACTATACATAGCCAACGTAATTGGTCAAAACGAATATTTTCGACCTGATGACAACGTGACATTGGGTGAACTGCTTACGATGTTTGTGAATGCCAAAGGAATTGAACCTCTTGGTAACAAGCAATCATCCTTTGCGGACGTACCGGCAAACAGCTGGCTGTCGTCCTATGCCGAAACGGCCTATCGACTGGGAATTGTCCATGGGCAAAAGCAGGGGAATTACCTGTACTTACATCCGGATGCTCCTGTAAAAAGAGCAGAGCTCGCCTCTATTCTGGTAAGAACGATGGGGGACAGCGGAGTAGTCAATAATTTGAAGTGGTCTACGACGATCCAGACATTGAACCAATACGCGGATGGGAGCAATGTAAACGAGAAAGAGCAACGCCCACTCGTTTACGCCATGGAAAACGGGTTAATGAGTGCCTATGAGGACGGTACATTAAAACCGAACAAGTATATGACGAGAGCCGAAGCAGCCACATACGCGGCCCTTGACTTGCTTCCGGGTAAGCCGAAAACGACAAAAGCCCTCGCAAACGGAACACCTTTTCGCCAGGAATTAACGGTACAGACGACTGCTTACAGCTATACGAACGACAAGATCCTGTCGTATTTAGAGTATCCACTGCGCGAAGGTGTTGTAGCGGTTGATCCAAATGTCATTCCGCTTGGTAAACACCTGTACATCGATGGTTACGGCTATGCAGTGGCAGCTGATATCGGTGGTGCGGTTAAGCAACGCCATGTGGATCTGTATCTTCCGACATTGAACGAAGCTGAAAATCATGGCCTGCAAAAAGGCGTAAAAGTATACGTGCTTGATTAATAAAAATGCTGAACATATTTCCTTCTCTTTCCACTCATACTAACGTGGAAGGGGTGGGATTTTTTCATGGTATGGGTGTTGTTAGGATTGCTTGGTTTATTTGTCCTACTAGTGATCACGCCAATAAAATTGACGTGTTTTTACAGTCGCGAGGGCGAAGATGATCAATTGGAAATTACGATAGCAGCTTGGGGTATCATTCGCAGGAAATACGAAATACCCATTCTCCTTTTGAAAATGACAGAAGCTGGGCCTGAGCTTGTCGCAAAGGTGGAAACAATCCAGCATGGAAGCAAGCTTCGGGAAAAGGTCAAGGATTTTACGCGCAGGCAAGTGAAAAAATGGTACCGGAATTATCGGGATGTGCTGGAAAGAGTTCGTGACTTGCTGCCTTTGCTAAAAGACCTGTTCAAACAAGTTCGTTGTACGAAATTAGAATGGCATACGTTGTTAGGCACAGGTCAGGCGGCTGAAACAGGGGCGCTGACAGGACTGATCTGGGGTGTGAAAAGCCTGATTGTAGGAATCCTCTCCCACTCCATCTCCTTACAGACGATGCCGGCCATGAGTGTACAGCCTGTCTGGAACCAAGCACTTCTACATACGAAAGTTCAAGCGGTGTTGCATTTTTATTTGGGGCAGTTCGTTTTCTACGCGTTGAAAGTTTTTCTGCGGATTCGAAAAAGTAAGCAGCGAAAATGGCAAGCTGCACCGACGCGTGCCTAAAAATAAATGTGGTACCAAACATATTTATTCCTTTGTACAGGGTACATGCTCCGGATTTGTTGGGGGAATGATAAAACATGAAACAGATAGGAAGGAGGAGCGACAAATATGGCAGACCACCCGATTCAAGGCCTCATGAGAACAGCGATGGAAAATCTCAAGCAAATGGTGGACGTGAATACAATCATTGGTGATCCTGTTGAGACACCTGATGGTAGTGTCATTCTTCCGATCTCCAAGGTAGGATTTGGTTTCGCGGCTGGGGGTAGTGAGTTCCAATACGATCACCATCATAATGGGCACCAACACACTCAACAGCATGAACATACTGGTAACCCATTTGGTGGGGGGAGTGGGGGCGGTGTTTCCATCACACCTGTAGCTTTCTTGGTCGTTGGCAAACAAGGAATTCGTTCGATTCCGCTCGAAAATACGACCCATCTCTACGACCGGATTTTGGATTCTGTTCCGCAAATCGTGGATAAGGTTCAGGGGATGTTTACCAAATCGGATGATACTCCTGTTTATTCCAATACGACGATTATTGCCGGAGCAGAAGAACAAGATTTGGAAGACCTCATGGATCGAAAGTAAAACAAACACAAAACAGGTATGCTCCATAAGGGCATACCTGTTTTTTCAATAAGAGGCGTATGGCAGCATTACCAGCGTTCGTTTACATACAAGCCTGTCTTCGCAGCATGTTGGTAATGAAGGCTAGAGCTGGATGAGGCGATATAAGGATGGAGGGCCATCGCTTCTTCGTAGTAACGTGAAAAGGAGCCAAGGGGTTTGCTTTGCAATCCCAATGTACTTGCTCTGAATGCTTGGGCTACACGCTCCATTGTAGTTGTATAGTCCACATCGCTGGTCTGTACGGCCTCCAGCCATTTCTCATCGTCCATTTCCAATTGTCCGTCTGGTAACAGCTTGATTCCAAACGTTTGGAGTTTTTCCTCTTCGTCTTTTGCCACTTGAGCGAATGCATCCAGCTTTTGCGTCGTCAACGTATTTGTTTTTTCGGCAAGCAACAGCTGCAGACGATTGTATTTACTTACTAGCGAGTGTGTGCGCTCCTGTAATCGCTCAATGTCAGTTCCAGCCTCGTCATCTTTTCCCGCAGCAATAAATTCGCGAGCACTCTTCTCCAAATCTGAGGAAAACCGGTATAGACGCGATAAGGAATCAGACAGCTCCGTTGTCCATTGCTGCTGGCGAGTGTAATACGGCTGCAAATTAAAACTGAGAATCGGATTCACTGGCGTGCTTAATTTTGCCTGAAGCATATGGGAATGATAGCGGCCTACCCGCTGCGTAAATGGAACATGGCTGACTCGATTCGTTTTCATGTCGGTCACCTCCTCACAAGCAAATGGAATGAATCCCCAGGGACAATTTACTATCTCCTATTATAGACGATGCCTACTCCATTTCAATGAGCAGATCGCCAGTTTGAATGGCTTCACCTGCTTTCACATAGACGGCTTTAATTTTTCCGTCGAGTGGGGCCTGAATCGTCGTCTCCATTTTCATCGCTTCACTCACCAAAAGATGCTCGCCTTTACGCACCTTGTCACCTTCTGCTACAAGCACCTTGAGCACTTTTCCTGGCATAGAGGCACCGAGGTGGGCAGGGTTTTGCGCTTCTGCTTTTCGGCGGATCAGTTCAGAGACTTTTGCGGATTGGTCACGGATGAAGATTTCACGTGGCTGTCCGTTCAATTCAAAATAGATGATGCGACGGCCATCTGGATGAAGCTCTCCGACTGCGACCAGCTTGATAATCAGTGTTTTACCGCGCTCGATCGTAATGGCAGTTTCTTCACCTGGACGCAATCCGTAGAAAAACGTTCCTGTATCCAAAACGGACAGGTCGCCGTATTCCTTCAGGCGTTGTTCAAATTGCAAATAAACCTGCGGATACATGATATAGGACAGGATGTCTAAATGACTGGGCTCACGTCCGATTTTTGCTTCCAGCTCAGTAGCAACTTGCGTAAAGTCAATGGGTGCGAGCAATTCGCCAGGACGTGTAGTAAAGGCATCGCGGCCTTTTAGCACGAGTTCCTGTAGCTCCTTCGGGAATCCGCCTGGCGGTTGGCCAAGATACCCTTGGAAAAATTGAATGACGGAATCCGGAAAGTCGAGGCGTGTTCCTTTCTCCCAAATGTTTTCCTCATTCAAGTTGTTTTGGACCATGAACAGCGCCATATCCCCGACGACCTTGGAAGAAGGGGTCACTTTTACAATGTCACCACACATGTGATTGACCACAGCATACATCTGCTTCACTTCGTCCCAACGGCCTTCCAGACCAACGGCTTTGGCTTGCTGCTCCAGATTGGTATATTGTCCGCCTGGCATTTCGTGAACGTATACCTCCGTGTTGCTCGCCTTCATGCCGCTTTCAAAGCCTTGGTAGTACGGACGTACATCTTCCCAGTAATCAGACAGCTTGTTGAACGATTCAAGAGATAAACCCGTCTCACGCTCCGTATGGGCAAGGGTTGCGATCAACCCGTTCAAGCTTGGCTGGGAAGTGAGTCCAGACATGGAGCTGACGCAAGCATCGACGATATCCACGCCTGCTTCGATCGCTTTCAGAAGCATGGCTCCAGCGTTTCCAGACGTATCGTGAGTGTGCAGATGGATCGGAATGCTGATTTCTTGTTTTAAGGCAGAGACGAGCGAATAAGCAGCATACGGCTTCAAAAGACCGGCCATATCCTTGATCGCGAGAATATGGGCACCTGCTTTTTCCAATTCTTTTGCCAGATTGACATAGTAGGCCAAGCTGTACTTGGTCTTGGTCGGGTCGAGAATATCTCCGGTGTAGCAAATCGCTGCTTCGGCTACCTTGCCAGATTCACGAACGGCTTCAATGGCTGTTTGCATTCCAGGAAGCCAGTTCAGGCTGTCAAAGATCCGGAAGACATCAATGCCATTTTCGGCAGATGCTTTGACGAAGGAGTGAATCACATTATCCGGGTAGTTGGTGTAGCCTACGCCATTTGCTCCGCGCAAAAGCATTTGGAACAGGACATTCGGTATGCGCTGGCGGAGAATTTGTAGCCGCTCCCAGGGAGATTCCTGCAAAAAGCGCATGGTCGTGTCAAAAGTGGCACCGCCCCACATCTCCAGCGAGAAAAGGCCAGAACCGAGCTTTCCTGTCGCCTCTGCAATGGAGGCGAGATCGTAGGTGCGCACACGCGTAGCAAACAAAGACTGGTGGGCATCGCGGAATGTCGTGTCTGTGACGAGCACCTGTTTCTGCGCCTGAATCCAGCGTACCAGACCGTCGGCACCTTCTTTGTCCAGAATTTGCTTCGTGCCGTCCGGATATGGCTGGGTAAATGGTGTCCGCGGGATGCGAGGCGAGTCGAAGTGCGGCTTTTTCTCCGATTTCTGGAGACCAGGATATCCGTTGACAATCGTGTCTCCGATATAAGATAGTAATTTGGTACCCCGGTCTTGACGGCCAGGGAAGATGAACAGCTCTGGTTTGGTGTCAATAAACGACGTATCGTAGTTGCCACTCAAAAAATCAGGATGTGTCACAACATTTTCCAAAAACGGCAGGTTCGTTTTCACGCCACGAATACGGAACTCACGCAAAGTTCGCAGCATTTTGCGAGCCGCTTGATCGAAGCTCGTGCCATACGTGGAAATTTTGACCAGTAGCGAGTCATAGAACGGTGTGATGATCGCGCCCGGATAACCATTGCCTCCATCCAGCCTTACGCCGAAGCCTCCACCGGAACGCCAGGCGGACAAGCGACCGGCATCTGGCAGGAAGTTGTTTTCAGCGTCTTCTGTCGTGACGCGGCATTGGATGGCAAAACCACTCATCTGGATATCACTCTGGGATCGGATGCCAATCTCCTCATCGGAGAGGGGATGGCCCTCGGCTACGCGAATCTGCGACTGAACAATGTCGATGCCAGTGATGAGCTCCGTGATGGTATGCTCTACCTGAATGCGTGGGTTGACTTCTATAAAATAAAAACGCTTGTCCGGCGTTAACAAAAACTCGACAGTCCCTGCGTTCGAATAACCAGCTTTTTTCATGAGAGTGAGAGCAGCCTGGCAAATATTTTCACGCAGCTTGTCATCCAACGATAGGCTCGGTGCTACTTCGACGACTTTTTGATGGCGCCGTTGAACAGAGCAATCGCGCTCATACAGATGGACGATGTTTCCGTGGTTGTCACCGAGAATTTGGACCTCGATGTGTTTGGGCTGTTCCAAGTATCGCTCCAAATACACCTTGGCATTGCCGAAGGAAGAGCGGGCCTCGGAACGGGCACGATCTAACGAATCTTGTAATTCCTCCTGACTGCGGACGATACGCATGCCACGGCCTCCGCCGCCAGATACGCCTTTAATAATGATGGGGTAGCCGTATTCTTTGGCAAAGAGAAGCGCCTCTTGGAGTGTTTCGATTGGCTCCGGAGTGCCTGGAATGACTGGGATTCCCGCTTCAATCGCAAGACGACGGGCTTCTACCTTGTCCCCGAATTTGTCGATCAGCTCAGGGGATGGTCCAATGAAAATAATGCCTTCCTCTTGGCAGCGCTTTGCAAAATCAGCATTTTCAGCAAGAAATCCGTAGCCCGGGTGAATGGCATCGATATCGTTGCGCTTGGCAATTTCGATGATACTTTCGATATCGAGGTAAGCCTCAATAGGCCCTTTTCCCGCTCCGACCAAGTAAGACTCGTCAGCCTTGAAGCGATGGATAGAAACGTTGTCCTGCTCGGAGTAGACGGCTACCGTACGTATGCCGAGCTCCGTTGCTGCACGAAAGATCCGAATGGCGATCTCACCGCGGTTTGCTACCAGTAGGCGATTGATTTTTCTCTTTTTCATTATTCTCTCCCCCTAACGTCTCGGAAAAAAGACGTATTTAAAATTATATATAGAACAAATATACAAAATTTTCTCGACACAAGACACACTTTTTTCGATCACAGGAGGATGGATGAAGGTGAACAATGTAAACGATAAGCTGCCTGTATTTGTGTACGGCACGCTTTTAGCGGGCTTTGGGAATCATCGGATTTACGTGAAACCGTATAAGCATGAGGCAACACCTGCGACGATTCAGGGTGAGATTTATCATTTGCCGGCAGGCTATCCGGGATTGCTGAAAGGAGAGCAGGAGGTCGTAGGGGAGGTCGTCATGTTTGCCCCCGACGTGTACGAGCAAGCACTAGCAGGACTGGACGAGCTGGAGACGTACTATGGCGAGAGTGATCCGCGCAATGAATACGAACGGATCATCGTGCCAGCGACTATGGAAGGAACAGATCAGGTCGTAAGCGTCTATGTTTATCGTTATTTGGATCAAGACCTGGTCAAGCAAACAGGGGTGCACATTTCGCATGGGAATTGGCGACGCTACATGCAGGAGCTGACGAATAGCTAGTGCTAGTTTTGCCAAAACTGGTAGGGAAAAGGAGGGAGCCCTGCCATGGAATTACTCCATTGTGAACCTGCACAAATCTGGCGTTACCTGATTCCGCAAAATTACTGGATGTTTCCCGACGAAGTTCCAGAAGATGAACTGATCTTTCATTATCGTGACCATATTTATTTTGTAAACAATGACGGCTCAGTTTTGTCCATGCCACAGCCTGCTTGCTTCGAAACGCTGGATATGGGGACCTTGCTGGAGTATTTGGCAACATCGGACTACACCTTTGATTTTGACGATGAAGGGGAATTCGATTACGGCCATGTCTTAAAGCGTATGGGGTATATCGTGCCAGTCAGGGACAAGCGGGAAAAAGCCACGTATCAAATTGAGATTATCAATACGGCATTGCCGAAAGCACATGGAACACGGTACGAAATGAAGCAGGTTACCTTCGCTTTTGCTCTCTATCACGCGCTGATGCGCTGTCATGAGCTGAATGCGAAAACGGATTGGGAGTATGAGCATGAAGTGAAGCGAATCGCCGTGGTACAAGCCAAGCGAAGTGGAAAAGTGCAAGTGAATCTGTAATTTCTACTATTGGCATAGTGAAAAAAAGTGAATGATAGGGTATGATAATTGAGGTACATACTGAAAGATTTGGTGAGGAGGAAGAAATCATGACAACTGCTGTTGAGCGTCAAGGCGCATTTGTATTCAAAGGTGGTCCTGTAACACTGCTCGGTCCTGAAATCAAAGTAGGAGATACTGCTCCTAACTTTACTGTAGTAGGTGGCGATCTGTCCCCTGTAACTTTGGAAGACTCCAAGGGCACTGTTCGCATCATCTCCGTAATCCCTTCTATTGACACTGGCGTGTGCGATGCACAAACTCGTCGTTTCAACGAAGAGGCTGCGAAATTGGAAGGCGTTACTGTACTGACTGTTTCCGTTGACCTGCCATTCGCGCAAAACCGCTGGTGCGGTGCTGCTGGAATCGACAAGGTGAAAACAGTATCTGACCACAAAGACCTGAGCTTCGGTACAGCTTATGGCGTAGCGATCAAAGAATTCCGTCTCTTGTCTCGCGCTGTATTCGTAATCGATGCAAACGACAAGGTTGTACACGCTGAGTATGTGGCTGCAGCTGGTGAGCATCCAAACTACGAAGCGGCGATTGCTGCTGCACAAGCTGCGAAGTAAGCATTTTTCATAAGGAAGCTCCCTTTTTGTCCAAGTGACGAAAAGGGGGCTTTTTTTATTTGCAGCAAGTGGAAAAATAATCTTGACGGTTTAGTAACCAGTGGTTATATTATAACCAACGGTTACTAACCAATGGTTATAAAATTTCCCGAAAAGTAAGGAGCTGAATATCACGCATGGCAAGCAAACAAGAAATACGCTCAGAAGAAACGAAACGGGCGATTTTGACGGCGGCAGCAGACCTTTTCGCTACCCGAGGCTTTGATACAGTATCCATCAGAGAAATCGCCAAAGCAGCCGGCTGTTCTCATACAACCCTCTATATTTATTTCAAGGACAAAGAAGCACTGCTTCATCATCTGTCCAAGGAACCTTTGCAAGGCTTGACTCTACAAATGGAAGAAACACTGTCCAAACAAGGAAGAACACCAGAAGAGAATTTGCGTGAAATCAGCAGTCAGTTCATCCACTTTTGCATGCGCAATCGAACGATGTATACCTTGTTCTTCATGATCAAAGCCACTCGGATCGATGTAGCGGAACCGGAAAAAGAATTGCAAACGCTGCGCAATCAATTGTTTGATTTGTTGAGGCAGGCTGTAAGACGATGCTTGCCAAGTGACATTGAGGAAGAAAAAGCGCTTGCCCATGCACGGATTTATTTCTACACGCTGCATGGCATCGTCGGTACGTATACACATTCCGAAGAACCATTGGACAGCTTGATGGAAAGGCTAGCCCCTACATTCGCACTATCCGTAGATGTTTTTCTCGCAGGAAGTCAAAAAATAATGAACAGGGAGTGACGAGAGAATGATTAGAGTAGAGCAAATCTCAGCGAACATTTGGTGTATCAAAGCGTGGTTGTTGATTCCTTTGCGGGTCTGGATTGTCAGGGAGGAGGATGGTGTTACCCTTATCGATGCGGGAATGCCATTTATGACGAAACGGATTCTAACTTTTATCAAGCAGCTGAATGCAGGACCACTCAAACGGATTTTGCTGACGCATGGTCATTCGGATCATGTTGGAGCCGTAAAAAAAATCGCGGCAGCAGAATCCGTACCAGTCTATGCCCATCGAATCGAGATTCCGTATATGGAAGGAAAAGAGCTGTATCCTCGTCGTAAAAAGCTGGAAGTAAACGTCCAGCCTGGCTTGGCTCAGCCTTTGCCAGAGGATGCCGAAGGGAATGTAGCTCCAATTGGTGGACTGCAACCTTATTTGACACCTGGTCATTCTCCGGGGCATGTGGTGTATTATCACGAACAGGATGGAGTGCTTTTGGCTGGAGATTTGTTTACTTCCAAACAAGGCAGATTGCATCGTCCCATGCCGATGTTTACGGCGGATATGGCGCAAGCACTTAAAAGCAGTTTGATCATCCGCCAATTGCGCCCACGCCATTTGGAAGTATGCCATGGTAAACCGATCGAGAATCCGGTAGAACAGCTCGATGATTATTTAAAAGAGGTCTCTACTTCTTTTTCGATTCCAACGAGTGTTTGGCAATCATAGGGCAATGATTGACTAAGCCAAGTCGGATGAAACGAATCCCCTTTTTCTCGCGTCATAGGTTTGAGGTGATTGGATGAAAAAGGTAGGATTACTTGGTCAACTAATTCTAATAGCGACACTGTTACTGACGGGGTGTGGGAACGGATCGTCGGCGCAAGGGACTTCACAGCTTGCGGAACCACCACAGCCAGTCATTGAATGGAGCGGAAAAACAGCAGCGACGGTGCCCGCATCTTCCTGCTGGAGTTATAATAGCGAGTCGGTCTGCAAGGATACGGCAGCACCCCCGGAACTCATCGCAGAGCATAAGCCTGCACCCCTGCAAGTAAAGCCCGGGGCGACGCTTACCGTCACTTTTGCCCAGCAGCCAACTGCAAATACGCTCAAGGTAACACAGTGGAACGGTATCAATGAAGTTGAGCAAGCAGTGGAAAACGGCAATCAGTGGAAGGCACCCGAACAGCCGGGCTGGTATTTGTTCGATGTTCGTGGTCAGTGGACGCAAGGCGATGCAGGTCATGCATTTGTTATCGAAGTGAAAGACAACATCCGATAGACACAACTACAACAAAGAAAACAACTTAACATAAAAAAGAGGCATGGATGCTACTGATCCATGTCTCTTTTTTGCATTCACGAGGCTGCCAGGCAATTGATTCGGCAGCCTTTCTACGCTCTATGAATATTTATTCCAATATTTCAATTCCAACGTCAATCATTCTCTCGTCTCCTAGAAAGTCAATTACAATTTTGGCTCTTTTCTTTCGCCGATTCACTTTCTTTATGATTCCTTCTTTTCCGGCAAGGGGACCTTTCTTGACGGTAATTTTGGAGTCGGTAATCAGTAAGGTTGAATATCCGAGTACCCCGTCTGTGTCCAGCATTTTTAAAATCGGACGGATTTCTGCTTCTTCGATTTCGGACACTTGCAGTAAACCATCTGATCGTTGTCTTATCTGCTTATTATTATTGAGTAATCTGAAAGTTCTAGGGGTTTCTTTAAGGTCGTAGTATGTCTTCGTGTCCATATTCGTTTGGATGAGTAGATAACCCGGAAACATAATTTTTAATGGGTGGGTAATAAGACCCTGTTTTCGTTCAGGAAGCCTTCTTTTCGGTACAACGGCCCTTAATTGGCGAGAAGAGAATTTATCTGAAAGAAATTTGGCGACTCGTTCTTCGTATCCGGTCTCTACATAAAGGGCATACCAATTCATCAATTCCCTCCTCAAAAGTGTGACATAATTCTAGTAAAATTTACAGGATTCGACTTTTGTGGTACAATTAGATTATAATTCACTAAACTATCTTTGTACATAGACCCAGACGGCACGAACTAATCGTTGTTGCGGCACGTTAGTTTGCTTTGGATTCAGAATATTGGATGCTTTTTTTGCTGCTATATAGCCGCGAAATGTCTCGTCATGTCCATTTTTGGGTGGTGGTCATCTTTTGCAGTGGCGTTCGTTCGAGAAATGCATCGTGTTGAATAGGCCCGATCTAACCATGAACGCTGGGCTAAGCTTCGTTCATATCGTCGAGGATAAGGAACCTGGGATAGATCCGCTTATATTCGGCCTCGACGAAATGGAAGAATGTCAAAAATTGGCATTTCATGTCGGAAAAAGAAATTATTTGTTAGGCAGAATAGCTACCAAACGAGCGGCTTCGACAATGATGAGCCGGTCTGATTTAACAAAGATAACCATTAGCCGGGGAGTCTTCGGACAGCCAGTTCTTCATACCGGCAGCCCGGATAAATTAGCGGTCAGCATTTCTCATTGCCAATGCATGGGAGCTGCTATTGTTTTCCCAGAAGGGAGCCCAATGGGAATCGATGTGGAAGCCATCAATCCGTCAAGAAACGAAACAATGGCCAGTCAAATGACAGTGGCGGAGATGGAGAGGGGCGCAACTGTTATTAGGAGCAAAGAATTCTTATTAACGTTGTTGTGGTCCAGCAAAGAGGCGCTGTCAAAGGTGCTTCGTACTGGACTTACCATCCCGTTCGAATTGCTAGAGATCGAAACGATTCAGCCTTACGACGGGTTTTATGTGAGTACGTTCACGCATTTTCCACAGTACAGCGCCAAAACATACCTGACTTGCGGTTACGTCTGGTCAATCGTAGCCCCTCGCAAAAGCGAGTGGCATTTAGATCCCTTGGAAATGCAAAATCATTTTCTGGCATTCGATTGCGGCTGCCGTAAACAAAGTGCAACTATAAAATAAAAACCGTGTTGATAGAAAAAATGATGCTTCGGAAGGATGAGCTCCACTTAGTGGGGCTTTTTGTTTTGGGTTTTGCTCCTGAAGGGAGAGTTAGCTGCAATGAGCGAATCCTATCAGATCCATACCATTTCTACTAGCTATCTCAATGAATTGTCCAATTACAATTATTTAATCGTCGATAAAGCGACAAAGCTGGCTGCTCTTGTAGATCCTTCTTGGGAACTCGATCGAATTTTGACGGTGATCGAGGGGCTGGACGTGAAGCTGCATGCCATTTTGTTAACGCATTCCCATTTTGATCACGTCAATCTTGTGGAATTGCTAAGTGTACGATATGCGCCCAATGTGTACATATCAGCGAAGGAAGCGCGGTATTACGCCTTTTCTGCGCCCCATTTACATACGTTTAACGATCTAGATACCATTTCGCTGGGAAACACCACGATTACCTGTATGCTTACGCCGGGCCATACTGCCGGAAGCGCCTGTTATCTTTTATCCGGTTGTTTGATAACAGGGGATACGCTATTTATCGAAGGCTGCGGCAGATGCGATACAACCGGCGGAAATCCGGATGATATGTTCGATAGCTTGCAAAAAATACGAGACACCGTGCCGATCTACGCCAGAGTCTATCCTGGACATTCATACGGGAAAGAGCCTGGATATCCGCTTTGGTATTTATTGGAGAACAACATCTATTTTCACCTTGTGAATCGCGCGCAATTCATTTCGTTCCGTATGCGTCATGCTCAAGGCTATGGCTTGGATGCGAGAGAGAGACGAAAGTAAAACGGAGGGGACAAATGGAGAAAAAAGTCGTGTTTATGTTCTCGGGTCAAGGCTCCCAATATTATCACATGGGTGAGACGCTCCTGGCTGAGGGAGATGTATTCGAAAAATGGATGACCCGGCTGGATCAAATTGCCGAACCATTAGTTGGCCGATCCATCATGCAACTGCTCTATGACCCTCTACATTCGAAAGCAGAACCTTTCGATAGAACGCTTTTTACTCATCCGGCTCTTTTTATGGTGCAGTACGCCTTGGCACAAGAGATGCTTCATCACGGGATCTTTCCTGATTATGTATTGGGTAGCAGCCTCGGGGAATTTGTCGCGGCCGCTGTCTCCAATATTATAGACCCGGAGCAGGCCCTCATTGCTGTCATCAAACAGGCTCAAATCTTTGAGATGAGTTGTGAAAGCGGGGGGATGCTGGCCGTATTGGATGATCCGCGCACCTTTCGGGACAACCCGCTCTTATATAACAACACCGAGCTGGCAGGAGTTAACTACGATGGGCATTTCGTGATCGCTGGCGGTAATGTGGGCTTGGACGGCATTCATACGCATTTGAGGGATAAGGGCATTGCTTCCGTTCGGCTTCCTGTCTCCTACGCGTTTCATTCGAGGGGAATTGATCCAGCCGAAAACGCGTTTATGAGTCATCTTCGTACTTTATCGTTTCAGAAACCGGCCGTTCCTTTTTTGTCCGGCATGACTGGAGAATTGGTTGAAGCTTTGAGGCACGAATACTTCTGGGATGTGGTTAGGCAGCCGATGAGGTTTCGGGAAGCAGTAACTGCTATGGAGCGGGAACAGCCGGCCGTTTATTTGGATTTGAGCCCTTCAGGGGTGCTCGCAAATTTCACGAAACGTCTCTTTAAGGACGATTCAAGCTCTGAAAGCGCCGGGCTTCTGACGGTATATGGTTTTGACTTTGAGAAAATGAATGAGCTCAAGCAAACGATCGCACGACCAAATGACTCGATTACGGGAGGGAAAGACGAAACCATGATCGCATATCTTTTTCCAGGACAAGGCTCGCAGCACGTTGGCATGGGGGAGGGACTTTTTGATGAATTTCCGGATATGACTGCAAAGGCGGATGCCATTCTTGGTTATTCGGTAAAGGAGCTATGCCTGAACGATCCGAAGCATCAGCTGAGCAACACCGCCTTTACCCAACCGCTTTTATACACCGTCAATGCTCTGATGTATATGAAGAAAAGAAAGGAAACAGGCAGACGTCCCGACTTTGTAGCCGGTCATAGCTTGGGCGAGTATAACGCCCTGTTTGCGGCAGAGGTTTTCGATTTCGAAACCGGACTGCGTCTTGTTAAGAAGCGGGGCGAGCTGATGGCCCTGGCTACAGGCGGAGGAATGGCGGCAGTAATCGGTATGCAGGCGCAAGAGGTTGAAGACATGATTCGCCGGAATGGACACTTGGAAATCGACGTTGCCAATTATAATTCGCCCGTGCAAACCGTCTTGTCGGGGCGTAAAGACCATATAATGGAGGCGCAGCGCATTTTTGAACAGGCAGGGGCAGGGATGTACATTCCGCTTAATGTCAGTGGCGCATTCCATTCCCGGTATATGAATGAAGCGAAGAAAGAATTCGAGCAATTTCTAAATAACTTTATCTTCAGGGAGCCTGTTATCCCTGTCATCGCAAACGTGTCTGCCCGTCCGTATCGGTTCAACGAAATCAAACGCAACTTGACTGAGCAAATTACAAGCTCCGTCAATTGGACAGACACCATTCGCTATTTAATGGGAAAAGAGGTAGAGCTGTTGGAGGAGGTTGGGCCGAAGGATGTGCTTACAAAACTGACGGAGAAGATTCGGCAGTCGAGTTCTCCGTTATTCGTAGAGGAAGAAACGAGCACAAACGAACAAGTGGACGACCTGCCGTTCGTTGACAGGGAATCGGTCTCCATGCCCAGCGCCCGGAAGACGATCACTGCAGCTTCGCTTGGTAGCCCGGCGTTCAAGGAAAGGTATGGTTTGAAATATGCCTATGTTTTGGGCGCGATGTACAAGGGGATTTCCTCGGCTGAAATGGTTGTGAAAGCCGGAAAGGCCGGCATGCTCTGTTTCTTTGGCTCCGGAGGACTAAGGATTACGCAAATCGAGGAAGCGATTCGGGACATTCAGCGCCAGTTACGCGGCGGTGAGCCCTATGGAATGAATTTTCTTCACCATCCGGATAATCAGGCTCTCGAAGAAGCGGTTGCCGATCTTTACTTGAAGTACGGCATAACCGTAATAGAGGCTTCTTCCTTCATTACGATGACTCCCGCGCTCATTAAATATCGGGCGAAGGGACTGACTAGAAGAGCGGACGGAACGGTGGAGATTCGAAACAAAATTATCGCCAAGGTTTCCAGACCCGAGGTCGCATCCAACTTCCTAAGGCCAGCACCGGAGCGGATCATTGAGAGGCTTGTTCAAGAAGGTAAAATCACGCAGGAAGAAGGCCGCTTGCTGCAAATGGTACCAGTTGCCGACGATCTGTGCGTCGAAGCGGATTCGGGCGGACATACCGATCAAGGCAACGCGTATGTGCTCATGCCGACATTGATCAGGCTGCGTGACGATATGGTACGCGAACATGGTTATACGAACGAGATTTCCGTAGGTGCTGCCGGAGGGATCGGAACTCCTGAGGCTGCGGCTGCCGCGATATTGCTAGGAGCGGATTTCCTTGTGACCGGTTCCATTAACCAATGCACGGTGGAGGCTGCGACTAGTGATGCTGCTAAAGACCTTTTGCAGCAGGCGAATGTGCAGGATACCGATTATGCGCCGGCGGGCGATATGTTTGAAATCGGCGCCAAGATACAGGTTTTAAAGAAGGGCCTGTTTTTCCCCGCAAGAGCGAATAAATTGTATGATCTGTACCGGCATTTCAACGCCTTGGAAGAAATAGACGAGCCGACAAGGGAGCGTCTTCAGGATAAGTTTTTCCATCGCTCCTTTGAAGAAATCTATCAGGAAGTTATAGCACACAAATCTCCTGCCGAAATCGAGAAGGCGGAGCGTAATCCGAAGCATAAAATGGCCCTTATATTCAAGTGGTATTTCTCCTATTCGACGCGGTTGGCGATGACGGGCAGCAAGGAACAGAAGGTAGATTACCAGATTCATTGCGGTCCTGCGCTCGGAGCATTCAACCAATGGGTGCTGGGTACGGAGCTGGAGCATTGGAGAAACCGTCATATCGATCAGATTGGAGAGATGCTGCTGAATGAAACGGCAGCCCTGTTGAACCACCGAATTTCCGAATTGGTTGGCAATTGACTGAGAAGGAGAACGTTATGGTTGATATAGCAATCATCGGGATGTCCTGCAGACTACCTGGGGCGCGGAATTATCATGAATACTGGTCCAATCTGATCGAGGGTCGTTCATCCATCCGGGAAATTCCCAAGGAGCGGTGGGACTGGAGAGATTATTGGGGAGATCCGAAAGTTGAATATGCGAAGACCAACAGCAAATGGGGCGGCTTTATTGACGATGTAGACGCTTTTGATGCCGCGTTCTTCGGTATATCGGCCAGAGAGGCGGAGGTGATGGACCCGCAGCAGCGGATGATGCTTGAGCTTGCCTGGTCGTGTCTTGAAGATGCCGGGATCGTCCCGTCAGCGTTATCGGGCAGCAAGACAGGGGTCTATATCGGCGTGTTCAACTTGGATTACAAGGAACTGCAGGAGAGGCCCTCTAGCCTTATTGAAGCTCATTATTCGACGGGAACCGCAGCAGCTGTTATCGCGAATCGCATATCCCATTTTATGAATCTGAGAGGGCCCAGCCTTTCAGTGGACACCTCATGTTCAAGTTCGCTGCAAGCGATTCATTTAGCGGCCCAATCGTTACAGACAGGTGAATGCAGCATGGCTTTGGCGGGTGGCGTCAGTCTGATCCTGACTCCGACCCGCCATATTTCATTTTCCAGAACAGGCATGCTGTCACCTACGGGCTCCTGTAAAACGTTTGATGATAACGCGGATGGCTATGTCCGCAGTGAAGGCGCCGGTCTTATTTTGCTTAAGCCCTTGGCACTGGCGGAAAAAGACGGCGATTTAATCCATGGTGTCATTAAAGGAAGCGCTGTGAATCATGTCGGTAAGACACACACCTTAACTTATCCGAATGCACAGGCGCAGGCTGAAGTCATCGAGGAGGCGTTCCGCAAAGCGGGTCTAACACCGGATCAGGTGAATTATATGGAGGCACACGGCACAGGAACGCCTAAAGGCGATCCGATTGAGTTTCAGGGCCTTACGCTTGCGTTTCAAAAACTCGAAGCAGAGATGGATAAGCCGCTTAGTCATCGTTATTGCGGCATCGGTTCAGCCAAAACAAATATCGGGCATGCCGAATCCGCAGCAGGCATCGCGGGCGTGATTAAAGTGCTGCTTTCTATGAAGCACCGAACACTCCCCGGATTACAAAATTTCAAAACGTTGAACCATCGGGTTGAATTAACCGAGACTCCTTTCTATATGGTGGACCGGCCGCGGGAATGGGAGCCGCTTCTGGATCATAATCAACAGCCGCTTCCGAGAAGAGCCGGCGTAAGCTCGTTCGGCTTCGGTGGTACGAACGGGCATGTGCTGATCGAGGAAGCGCCGCAGAGGCCGTCTCACAAGATGGCACAGCATGGATTGCCGTGCCATCTATTTTGTTTTTCCGCGAAGTCTGAAAAATCGCTCCTTCTATCGCTAGAGACGTTCGTTGCATGGTTGGAAAGCGAAGGAAACGAGTGTGAAGCCGCGGACCTTAGTGCAGCCTTGCTACTGCGCAAGCAGCATTTTGGCATTCGTACCGCTATCGCGGCTCAAAGTGTGGAGGAGCTTAAAGGACGTTTAAAGGAGCTGTTGTCCGACCGGAAAGAAGCACAGCAATTTTTGAAGCAGGAAGCTTCAAAATTAGAAAAGACCAAAACTGCGCTTTTTCAAGAGCTGGCAGGCCTACTGATCCGGGAGCTCCGCGAATGTGTGAATGATACGCAAAAGTATCGGGAGAAAATATCGGCTTTGGCAGAGCTGTACGTAAAGGGCTATGACTTCGATGCATGGGCACTCTTTGAAGGAATGGACCTGAACAGACTTCGACTGCCTACCTATGCTTTTACCAAAGAACGATACTGGATTACGGGCAATGCTTCAGAATCCGCCATTGTGCCGACGTCAGGCAGCGGAGGTGTAGGTGAGCTTCATCCTGTACTGCATCGGAACACATCGGACTTTGCCGGGGTTCGCTACAGTTCGGTTTTCACAGGAGAGGAATTTTTTCTCGCCCATCATGTCGTCGCCGGGAAGCGTGTATTGCCGGGTGTCGTTTACTTGGAAATGGTCCGCGAGGCGGCTGAACAGGCCGGCAGGAAATGGTTAGGCGAACGTAAGCGTATCGTGCTGAATCGGGTGGTGTGGTCGAAGCCTGTTATTGTGACGGATAGCTCCGTTGAGGTTCATGTGTCGCTTTCGGTTCAAAATGACGATAGCTGCAGCTTTCAAGTGTACAGCGTATCCGGTGAATCAGAGCAAGATCGTGTTCTTCATTGCGAAGGTCATGTCTCGTTTCGTTCGGTTGATCCGGCTTTCAGGAAACTGGAAATTCAAGATTTCTTAAACTCCGGGCGAACTCCCGTCCCATCGCTCGTCTGTTATGAACGTATGGGGGGGATGGGGCTTCATTATGGTCCGGCTCATCAAGGAATTGAGCAACTATATCAAATGGACGGCTTTATTGCCGCTAAGCTGTTGCTGCCGGAACCCATTTCCGATACGCGAAATCACTTTATTCTTCATCCGAGCTTGATGGACGCCGCTCTGCAGACGGCGGTTTACGGTTATTCAAATGCCAGACAAACGGCGGTTGGTGAAAGCGGCAAGCCCTTGCTGCCTTTTACGCTGCGGGAGCTCGAAATTATACGTCCGTGCGCTTCTGCTACTTGGGCGATTGTAAGCGAGGAAGAAGCGGAAGACAGCAAAATGACGAAACGTCTCCGTATTGATGTATGCGATGAGGACGGCAGCGTCTGTGTGAGTATCAAGGGCTTCGTCCTAAGGCCGCTGGAGGGCGGGTTCGCCGACGGCGTCTCAGATCCTGCAAAACCAGAGGCGTCAAAGGCGTATGCAGGATTAATGGTGCCGCTATGGGACCCGATCACACCGGCAGCACGTAAAACAGATGTTCCGAACATACGAACCGTAATAGCCGGGGGTTCGGCAGCGAGCCGTGACAAGATATGGCGGGTTATTCCAAATGCGCAGGATGTACAGCTACAGGTGGAGGATGACCTGGAAGTATTGGCACGAAAGCTGGAGAAATGCGGCGAGATCGGCCATTTTGTTTGGATTGCGCCTGACGATTCGATAGAGTCAGCGGAATCGGATGCGATGCTTGCGGCGCAGCATGAAGGCGTGCTGTTCCTGTTTCGGATCATCAAAGTGCTTCTGCTGCTTGGATATGGCGCAAAGCCGTTAAAGTGGAGCGTCATCACATTTCAAACGGTGCAGGTATTCCAGAAGGAAACGATTCGGCCGGCTCATGCAAGCCTGCATGGGCTTATTGGCTCGATGGCCAAGGAATATCCGAACTGGTCAGTTAGCTTTGCCGATTTGGAGGGGGAAGAAGCTTGGTCGATTGAAGAGTTGATCGCATTGCCGCCTGATGAGCGGGGCGACGTGTGGGCATACCGGTCCAAGGAGTGGTACCGGCAGAAAATGATCCCGGCGCAGATCCCCAAACCCGAAGGTACAGCCTATCGGAAGGGAGGGGTCTATGCGGTAATCGGCGGAACCGGCGGAATCGGAGAAGCATGGAGCGAATATATGATTCGCCGGTATCAGGCGAACATCGTCTGGATTGGCCGACGGGAGATTGATTCCGGTATTCAGGAGAAGATCGATCGGCTGTCAAAGCTGGGGCCGTCTCCGTGCTACATCCAAGCAGACGCAAAGGACGGGAAGGCGCTGGAACTGGCGTACGAGAGTATAAAATCCAGCTACGGACGGATCCATGGTGTCATACACTCGGCAATTGTGCTTTTGGATCAAAGTTTGGCGAATATGTCGGAGGAACGGTTCGCAGCGGGATTGACGGCAAAGGTGGACGTGAGCGTAAGGATTGCACAGGTATTCGGAAGGGAACCATTGGATTTCGTCCTGTTCTTCTCTTCCATGAACTCTTTTGCAAAACCCGGAGGTCAGAGCAATTATGCGGCAGGGTGCACCTTCAAAGATGCATTCGCACAGCGTCTGGCGATGGAATGGCCATGCAAAGTGAAGGTCATAAACTGGGGCTACTGGGGGGGCACAGGCATCGTTTCCTCGGAACATTACCGAAAGCGCATGGCACAAGCAGGGGTTGACTCCATCGAGCCGGAAGAAGCGATGGACGCACTGGAGACGCTCCTTGCCGGGCCGTTTGACCAAATGATGCTAATCAAAACAACAAAGTCTTATCCGCTCATTAATATGAAGCATGATGAATGGATTGCAAACTATCCGGAACAGCTCTCGTCCAATATCCAACGGCTGATAACGGAGCGAAAGAGGCGCAGTGCTTCAGAGCAGGAGTATCCTGTAGCAGATTCTTCGTTATCGACCGATGAGACAGCCGATCCTGTGCTGACGTATTTATCCGGTTTAGCCGCAGAATGGCTTCAAGTGGATTTCGGTGAAATGGATGTGGATACTCGGTTGGAGGAATACGGGGTCGATGCGGTCGTTCTTAACGAAATGCTCTTGTCCGTAAATCAGCAGTATCATATCGATTTGCAGCCGGCCGAGCTGTCTGCTCAAGCATCGCTGCGTCAGATCAGTTCATGTGTGCGTGAGGCAATAAGAATCGGCGCTGACAAGAGCGATGCATAACAAAAGAAAGGATGGCCTGCTAATGTCGGGATTTAAGGTTGGAAGTCTGCAAATGAAGTGGAACGATCCGCTTCTTTGCCGGCTACTCTGGGGTCAACTGCAATCGATTGGCATGTTTAGGGAACGAAATACGACAATGGATGCGCTAAAAGCAGCTGCCGGCTTGCGCGGGATATACGATAGATGGCTGGAAGAAAGTGTCGCTGTACTTGCGCGGCACGGTTATCTCGAGGTTAGCGGCGGCAATATCGATGTTTACGATACATCGCTTGTCCAAATCGAGACCATCTGGGCAGAATGGGACCGACAAAAAACGGAGTGGCTCGCCGACCCGAATCTTAAAGCGCAGGTCGTCTTGGCCGAAGCCGTGCTTAAGGCGCTGCCGGAGATTATTACGGGCAAAATTCCTGCAACCGACGTTATATTCCCTCAAGCTTCCATGGCGCTGACGGAGGGGATTTACAAGAACAATCTGGCCGCGGATTACTTCAATGAAGTGATCGCAGACCTCGTGGTCGATTATGTACAAGAACGAAAGCGTCAGGACGCATCGGTGCGCATCCGGATTTTAGAGATCGGCGCCGGTACGGGCGGAACGAGCGCGATGGTCTTTCGCAAGCTGAAACCGTATCAGGCGAATGTTGAGGAATACTGCTACACAGATCTGTCCCGCGCTTTTTTTATGCACGCCGAGAAAGAATACGGGCCTGACAATCCGTATTTGACCTGTCAAATATTCGATCTGGAGAAACCCCTTGCGGAGCAGCGCATAGAGCCGGGAGCCTATGAGCTGGTGATTGCGACGAATGTTCTCCATGCTACAAAGCAGATCAGGCAAACATTGCGCAATGCTAAAGCTGCGCTTAAAAAGAATGGACTGCTTCTTCTCAATGAATTAAATGACAACTCCCTGTTCTCCCATCTTACCTTCGGATTTCTGGAAGGCTGGTGGATGTATGAGGATGCAGAGCTCCGAATACCCGGCTGTCCCGGCTTGTACCCCGAGACATGGAAGCGGGTGCTGGAGGCGGAGGGCTTTCGGCATGTATTTTTCCCTGCTGAAGCCAGACATGAATGGGGGCAGCAAATTGTCATTGCAGAGAGCGACGGTATCGTTCGACAGCTTGAAAAACGTCCGGCCTCTGTCGGTGCTGCAGAGCCTACGAGATCCCGTGCTTTGTCTTCAGAACGCTTGGATCGGATCGAAACGCAGCATGGTTACCCAGCACAGCCTGCCAAGGTAGAAGCGGCGAGCGTTCAGGACATCGACCGACACGCGATATCGGAAATGATTCGAGTGGTTATTCGGGAGAAACTGGCAGAATCGTTGAAGGTGAGTGCCGATATTATCCAAGACGATGAATCGTTTGCCGATTACGGTGTCGACTCCATCCTTGGCATTCATCTGGTGCGTATACTGAACGAGGCGCTAAAGGTGGAGCTGGAAACGACGAGTCTGTTCGACTACTCCTCCGTAGACGAATTGACTGCACACATCCAGTCGACTTATATGGACGTTTTTATACATAAAAATGTGCTTGAACCAAAAGCAGAAGTAGCTAATGTCGCAGCTGGCATCGTCGTAATCGAAACTGCGGAGCAAGAAAAGGAGATTGCTCGTGACCCGATGACAGCGGAGGGCATTGCGATTATCGGGATGAGCGGACGGTTTGCCGGCTCAGAAACGACGGACGAGCTGTGGCAGCATATCGCAAACGGCAATGATTTGGTAGGCCCGATCACCCGCTGGGATCTTTCTTCCCACCTGGCCTGGAGCGGCTCAGATGCTTGCCGCGACGGCAGCTTTTTGGACCAGATCGACCGGTTTGATCCAATGTTCTTTAATATTTCGGGACTGGAAGCATCTTATATGGACCCTCAGCAAAGGCTGTTTCTCGAAGAAGCGTGGAAAACGCTTGAGGATGCGGGCTACGCGGGATCGGCAGCTTCAAGCCGGCAATGCGGGGTCTATGTCGGATGCTGTGGAAGCGATTACCATGAATTATTCGGTAATCAACCCCCGGCTCAATCGTTTTGGGGGAACGCCATATCCGTAATCCCATCCCGTATCGCATACTTTCTTAATTTGCAGGGGCCAGCGGTTACGATTGACACGGCTTGTTCCAGCTCGCTGACGGCTATTCATTTGGCTTGCCAAGCGCTTTGGTCCAATGAGGTCGAAATGGCATTGGCAGGCGGTGTTTTCGTGCAAGCGACGACTCGATTTTATGAAAACGCCATTCGAGCCGGTATGCTCTCGCCGAGTGGCCGCTGCTATACGTTCGATGAACGGGCGGACGGCTTTGTACCCGGCGAAGGGGTTGGTGTCGTGATGCTGAAGCGGCTGAAGGACGCATTGGCAGACGGTGACCATATTTATGGTGTCATCCGGGGCTCCGGAATTAATCAGGATGGGACGACCAACGGGATTACAGCGCCAAGCGCCAAATCCCAGGAACGACTGGAGCGTCAAGTGTATGACCGCTTCCAGCTCGATCCGCAGGGGATCCAATTGATGGAGGCGCATGGAACGGGAACAAGACTGGGCGATCCGATCGAGTTTCAGGCCTTAACGCGTGCGTTCCGGCATTATACGGATAAGGAGCATTATTGCGCTCTTGGTTCGATCAAAACGAATATCGGCCATTCAGTCGGCGCTGCCGGAGTAGCCGGCGTTATGAAAATATTGCTTGCTTTGAAGCATAAGCAGCTGCCGCCGTCACTGCACGCTGAGCGTATCAATTCGAATATCCGCCTGGAAGGCAGTCCGTTTTTCATCAACAAGTCCATTCGGGCTTGGGAGACGGAGCCCGGCACGCCGCGCCGCGCTGCTGTCAGCTCGTTTGGCTTCAGCGGAACGAACGCCCATGTGGTCATTCAGGAGGCGCCACCGCATGTCGGACGCGGTAAGCGGCAGCGCTCTCTCTACTTGATTGTACTGTCGGCTCGAACAGGTGAGCAGCTACGCAGGCAAGCGGAACGGCTCGCTGCATTTTGCAGGCGGGAGAACGGCAGTATATTCATCGGGGATATGAGCTTAACGCTTCTTCTCGGACGGAGACATTTTGCCGACCGGCTCGCCTTCCTGGCTAGGGATACGGAGGAGCTTCTTCTCCGTCTTGAAACTTGGCTGATGAATGGAGAAGGTCCGGGTATCTATGGATCTGATGCCCTTACGAAAGAGCAACGGGAGAAGCCAGATCTGAAACAGTATGGCAATGAATGTATAAACATTTGCGCAGCGGCCGACCAAGATGCCAAGTTTATCGAGAGTCTGACCGCCGTGGCAGACTTATACAGCCAAGGCTATTCCTTGAACTATGAACAATTGTTCGAGGGGTGCAGTTATAACAGAGTGTCTCTTCCGACCTACCCCTTTGCCGATGAGCGGTATTGGGTAAACGAGGGCGAGAGCAGTCCGCGTGCAGGAGCACAGGAAGCCTTGCAATCCTCGGAGGCTTTCCATCCGTTGCTGCATCGGAATGTCTCTACGTTTGCCGAACAACGGTTTACGTTGATCTTTACTGGCAAAGAGTTTTTCTTGGAAGACCATGTGGTGCACGGGCAGCGGGTGCTGCCGGGAGTTGCCTATTTAGAGATGGCAAGGGCCGCCGTTCAGTCTGCCGTAAGTGATGGGGAATACAGCGGGAAGAAGATCCGGCTCAAAAATGTGATATGGGCTAAGCCCATTATGGCAGGGGCTGCAGCCGTTTCGGCCGAAATTACGCTGACACCGTCAACCGACGGCGATATTGCTTTTCGGGTATACGGTCCGGCAGAAGCCGAAACCAAAACCGTCTTATGCAGTGAGGGCTCCATATGCCTGGAGGAGCCAGGTGAGCAGCCGCGTATTCCGATCGACCGGCTGCTGAAGGAATGCGATACTCGTTCGATCAGCCGGACGGAATGCTACGAAACATTTAATAGGATTGGTGTCAATTATGGTCCTTCTCATCAGGTCATGGACATTCTGCTCACCGGACAGGGCAAGGCGCTTGCGAAGCTGGTGCTTCCCGAATCCTTAGCTGCGTCTGTGCAAAGTTTTGCGCTGCACCCGAGCTTGCTGGACGGAGCGCTGCAGGCAGCTTCATGCCTGCTGCTCGGACTCGATACGGAAGTCGGCTACCAACCAGGTACCTCTCCGCCGCTTCCTTTTGCGCTACAGGAGATGGAGCTGCTGAATGAATGCTTGCCTGTTATGTGGGCTTTCGCCCGCTTCAGTAGCGGCAGCGGTCAACACAATCAGCTTCCAAGTCTTGACATCGATCTGCTGGACGAGCAGGGGAATATTTGCGTACGAATGAAGGGGTATTGCGCCAGAGCGATGGAGACGGGTGCTAGGCAAGAGGATGTCCTCTTTATGGTTCCGGAATGGAGGGACAAAGCTCCGCAGCCTGGAATTGCGAATTCGCCAGTAACCGAGCATACCGTGATCCTGTGCGAGCCCTCTCCCATGCTGCAAGCATCGGTGGAAAGCGCGTTTCCCGGTGTCCGTTGCTTGGTGCTGACGGCTGAAGAGGCCGCCATGGAGCAGAGATTCAGCGGATTCGCGCAGAGGATCTTCGAAGAGACCCAGCGCTTACTGCGCCAAGTAACAGGAAGAGGCGTCATACAGATCGTTTATACCCCCGGTAGCGGTCGCGAGCTGCTAGCGGGACTGCGCGGGCTGCTAAAAACGATGCGTCTGGAAAACCCGCATATGTCTGGACATTTGATCGAAATTTCGCAAGACGAAACAGCGTACGCAATCGTGCAAAAGCTTCGCGATAATCTCGATCATCCGGAGGATACGCATATCGGTTATCAAGGTTCCCGCCGTATGGTGATGACACTCAAGAGACGGACTCCTGGGGAGGGAACGAACTCCCGGTTATGGAAGGACGATGGCGTTTATCTCATTACGGGCGGAGCAGGCGGACTGGGTATCATTTTTGCGAAGGAAATCGCCCGAGCCGTACGCAGAGCGACGATCATTCTGACCGGCCGAGCACAGTGCGATCCATATAAGCTGTACGAGATCAAAAATTCAGTTTCGGGAAACGCCGACATTGTATACAAGCAAGCCGATATGACACGGATGGAAGAGGTAAAGCGGCTGGTTCACGCTATCGAGACGGAATACGGCGGTTTGAACGGGGTCCTTCACAGCGCCGGCGTGCATGCGGATAATTATTTACTTCGCAAAAGCAAGGACGAATGGAATACGGTATTGGCTCCTAAGGTTTCGGGGCTCGTCCACCTGGATGAAGTAACGAAGCATATCCCTTTGGATGTATTCGTCATGTTTTCATCTGTGGTTGCTTGGCTCGGTAATCCCGGGCAGGCGGACTATAGCACGGCGAACGCGTTTATGGACGCGTATGCCGCCTTCCGCAGCAGACTTGTCGCGGAGGGCCAAAGAAAAGGCCATACTTGTTCCATTAACTGGCCGTTATGGCAAGAAGGCGGCATGCGGGCAGGCGAGCATGCGGAGCGTGAGCTCGCCAAGGCGATCGGATTGATACCGATGTTCACCGAAGCCGGAATCCGGGCCTTCGATCAGGCGATGTCAATCGGTTCGCCGAACGTGGTCGTCGCGGCCGGAAGCGCTAAACGATTGGAGCAAGCCCTGACAGGGGATATCCAAGTATCGTCGGATGACGTGCAGCAGTACGAATCGGCAACGGACACCCTTTCGACCGAAGTGGAAGAACGCGTCCTCCTAAAAGTGAGGGAGATCGTTTCCTCCGTCATCCGGCTGCCTCTGCATCGGGTGGAAGCGGATGCGCACATGATGACGTTCGGGCTGGATTCCATTATCGTCATGCAATTGACGGGACAGCTCGAGCGTCTATTTGGTTCCTTGCCGAAAACGCTGTTTTTTGAATATCAAAATCTGCGTGACTTGGCGAAGTTTTTCATACAGCGGCATGAATCACGGTGTGCGCAATTATTCGGTGATCGTCCTCAGCCGGAGGTGCTGGAGGAAGATGCGCGTATGCCGGAGCATTCTGCCACGCGGCAAACGGTACTTTTACCAGAGAATGAAAGCGAGGATACCGCTCCTAAGCAGCGTAGTCTTCCCGGTAGCGCTCCCCTTGATATCGCGATAATTGGGGTTGCCGGCAGATATCCGGGTGCGAGAAATATGGATGAGTTTTGGGAGCTGCTGCAAGAGGGCGTCGATTGCGTGACAGAAATTCCGAAGGAACGATGGGATCATACCCCTCATTTCCATCCTGCCAAAGGAACGTCCGGCAAAACAAATGGCAAGTGGGGCGGGTTTCTGGAGGGCGTCGATCAGTTTGACCCGTTGTTTTTTAATATTTCGCCGCGTGAAGCGGAGCTTATGGATCCTCAGGAGCGGCTTTTTTTGCAGTGTGTCTATGAAACAATCGAGGATGCTGGCTACACTCGGGACAGTCTTGTCGGAAGAAAAGGGGACGGTGCCGGTTCCAGTGTAGGGGTATTCGCAGGCGTCATGTACGAGGAGTACCAGCTTTACGGAGTTCAGGAGACGATGAACGGTAATCCGGTCGCGCTGAGCGGAAGTCCGGCGTCGATTGCAAATCGGGTATCTTATGTTTGTAATTTTCACGGTCCGAGCGTTGCTGTTGATACGATGTGCTCGTCCTCGCTGACGGCCATCCATTTTGCATGTCACAGCCTGCAAAGGGGAGAGTGCGATGCAGCCATTGCCGGTGGCGTAAACGTCTCGCTGCATCCGAACAAATATCTGTTGCTTGGCCAAGGCAATTTCCTGTCCACCAAAGGCCGGTGCGAAAGCTTTGGAGCCGACGGAGACGGCTATGTCCCCGGGGAAGGCGTTGGAGCCGTCCTGTTGAAGCCGCTTGCGAAGGCCATCGCCGACGGTGACCAGATTTATGGCGTCATTAAGGGGACATCTATTAATCACGGCGGGAGAACGAACGGTTATTATGTTCCGAATCCGAATGCGCAGGCTTCCGCAATTGCGCGCGCGTTGAAGGAGTCGGGTATAGATGCGAGGTCAATCAGCTATGTAGAGGCCCATGGTACGGGCACATCTCTTGGCGATCCGATTGAAATTGCCGGGCTTTCTAAAGCGTTTGAAGCTTATACCGAGGACAAGCAATATTGTGCGATCGGTTCCGTCAAATCGAATATCGGTCACTGTGAAAGTGCCGCAGGCATAGCGGGCCTGACCAAGGTGCTGCTGCAGCTCAAGAACCAGAAGCTGGTACCGTCGCTGCATGCCGACACGCCCAACCCATTTATCGATTTTGCTACTACACCGTTTCAGGTTCAGCAGGAGCTAGGGGAGTGGGAGCGTCCGGTGATGGTGCTTGACGGGAAAATCGCGGAGCAGCCGAGAATGGCCGGCCTTTCCTCATTCGGAGCAGGCGGTGCGAACGCTCATCTCATCGTTGCCGAGTATATTCCGGATCGTAACGGTGCCGTGCATGCGCCAAAAGCTCAGCGAGAATGCATGATCGTGCTCTCCGCCAGAAGTGAAGACCAATTAAAAGAACGGGCTCGTCGTCTGCTGCAGGTAGTTAATAAAGACCTTGAAAATGACGATTCTTTCCTGATTAACATGTCTTACACACTCCAGGTAGGTCGAGAGGCGATGGAAGAGCGTATGGCCATCGTCGTAAGAACAGTCGAGGAGCTGCGGGCAAAGCTTATCCAATATGTGGATGGGCAGCTAGGAATTCCGGATTTGTACAGAGGATCGGTAAAACAGAACCGGGAAACTGTTGCGCTTATTGCGGCGGACGAAGATATGATGAAAGCGGTCGGGGCCTGGATGACCAAAGGTAAATACGCGAAGTTCCTGGATCTATGGGTAAAAGGGCTGGATATCGACTGGAGCAGTCTCTATGAAGAAGGCGATAAGCCGGAGAGGGTCAGTCTGCCCACCTATCCGTTCGCACAGGAGCGTTACTGGCTGCCGTCAGTATCGTCTACGGATGAACCAGGGGAGTTCCACTCTTTAGACCGACCTACTTCCGAGCCCACTCTTAAGCCTGATGAGAAGGCAAAGGTTATTTCCGCTGAGGAATTTAGATCTCCGCCTGCACATAACGGATTGCTCGTACCTGTGTGGGACCCTGCACCATCACCAGTAAGAAACGCGGCTGATCGGACACCGTATGGTCGCACAGTTATTATTGGCGGGACTGCCGCAAGGGTCGCCCAGATCAGGCGGCATGTGGAGGATGCATCGGATGTGCAGGTTTATGCGGGAGAGAACACGGCGGAATTGGCACGGAAGCTGGAACTGTCCGGTCCGATCGGGCATTTGATCTGGATTGCTCCGGATGATTCGATAGAAATAGCACAATCGGAGGCCATGTTGGAGGCGCAGCGTGAAGGGGTACTGTTCCTGTTTCGGACCATTAAAGCCTTGTTGGCCCTTGGATATGGCATGAAGCCGTTACGGTGGAGCATCATCACGGTTCGAACCGTCCAGGTTTACCGCGGAGAAGTGATTAAGCCTGCCCACGCAAGCCTCCACGGGCTAATCGGCTCAATGGCCAAGGAATATCCGAACTGGTCCGTTTGTCTTGCGGACATGGAGACGGATAACAGCTGGCCGCTCGAGGAACTGTTCGCACTCCCGCCGGATGCGCGGGGCGATGGATGGGCGTATCGGTCCGGGGAATGGTACCGGCAGAGACTGATGCCAGTGCGTATGACCAAGACTACAGCTACCGTATACAAGAAGGGTGGCGTCTATGTAGTCATCGGCGGTACGGGCGGCATCGGAGAAGTGTGGAGCGAGTATATGATTCAGCGTTATCAGGCGAACATCGTTTGGATCGGGCGACGGGGGAAGGATACCGGCATACAGGCCAAGATCGATCGGCTGGCGGAGCTTGGACCGGCTCCACGCTATATCCAAGCGGATGCGACTGACGGGAAGGCGATGGAGCGGGCGTATGATGAAATAAGAAACCGATACGGACGCATCCACGGACTGGTCCACTCGGCCATCGTACTGCTGGATCAAAGCCTGGCGAACATGGAAGAGGAGCGGTTCGTTGCGGGATTGCGTCCGAAGACAGATGTGAGCGTACGAATGGCACAAATATTCGGTCATGAAAAGCTGGACTTTGTCCTGTTCTTTTCATCAATGAACGCGTTTCTAAAGCAGGAGGGGCAGAGCAACTATGCGGCAGGCTGCACGTTCAAGGATGCGTTCGCGCAGCGTCTGGCGACGGAGTGGCCATGCGCCGTGAAGATCATGAACTGGGGCTATTGGGGCAGCACGGGGGCTGTGTCGTCAGAACATTACCGCCGGAGAATGGCGCAAGCAGGCATTGTCTCTATTGAACCGGGCGAGGCGATGGACGCGCTGGAATCGTTGCTTACCGGACCTTTCGATCAGCTTGCCCTGATGAAAACGGCGGCAGGTAATGAAATGTTTGGCCAGCCGATCGCCGATGAGTTGGAAGCTTATCTGGAAGAGGACAGCCTGTCTTTCGAGCATATCGTCAATCATCTTCGTTTGCCCGCGGTTCCGAAGGCTGAAGCTTCGGACTTGCTTAGAGCGGGAGAGTCTGTGGACCGGCTTGGAAATTCCCTGCTACGGGCGGCAGCGAGCATATTGAATGTGCAAGCGGAAGAAATCGAAGCGGACATCCCATTCTATGAGTATGGATTCGACCCTGTTAAGCTGGCCGAATTTTCCCGGTGGATATCCGATCACTATAAGCTTGCTATGACAAGCGATACGCTCCTTCAACAGGCAACGCTTGGACAGTTGGAGGCCTTCCTTGCGGAGCATATCGGATAAACAAATAGATTCGGAAAAAATCGGAGATGGAGGCTTCTGTATGAGGGAAATGGAAGAACTGCTAAGCCGGCTGCTATGGCAGCAGCTTCGAACCATGGGGGAATTTGCGGAAGCCGGTTCTATTACGTCCGCATCAATGGCAGCAGCAGGAATAGACGGTAAATATGAGCGCTGGTTTGAGCACACCCTGGCCGTTCTGACAGAACACGGGTGGCTGAGGATGAAGGATACGGCTTATTTTGCTAACGATCGAAGCACCGGGCTGGAAACCGCATGGAGCGAGTGGAATAACCGCAAACAGGCCTGGCTGGAAGATTCGAGCTTGCGCGCGCGGGTCACCTTGCTTGATGCGGTGCTCCAGCGGCTCCCGGACATCTTAACAGGCAAGCTGCCGGCTACAGATGTCCTTTTTCCTAACTCCTCCATGGAATTGGTTGAAGGTATTTATAAAGACAATGAGATTGCGGATTACTTTAATGAGGGAATGGCTAATGCGGTTGTTGCCTATATCGAAGCAAGTTTGAAACAAAATCCGCATGCGCGGTTTCGATTGCTGGAAATCGGTGCGGGCACAGGCGGGACGAGCGCCATGGTGATCCGTAAGCTTACGCCCTATCAGGACCGGATAGCGGAATATAAGTATACGGACATTTCGCAGGGATTTCTTCGGCATGCCGAAGCCGTCTTTGGAACGAAGGCACCATACTTGACCTGCCAGCTCTATCATGTCGAAAAGCCTTGCGCCGAGCAGCAAATTCAAACAGGCGTCTATGATCTTGTGCTTGCGTCAAATGTGCTTCACGCGACGGCTAATATTCGTTCAACCCTCAGAAACGCCAAGACGCTGCTGAAAAAAAACGGTCTGCTGCTCATCAATGAGATCAGCGGCAATTCGCTGTTTGCCCATTTGACATTCGGGCTGCTGCAAGGCTGGTGGCTATATGAGGATCATATGCTTCGGATCCCGGGCTGTCCAGGTCTCTACCCGGAAACCTGGGGAAGGCTTCTGAGTCAAGAAGGTTTTCAGCACGTGCTGTTCCCTGTTAAGGAAGCTCATGCGCTGGGGCAGCAGATCATTATTGCCCAAAGCGACGGTATCGTTCGCCAAGCGCGAATCAGCGAAGCTGATGCTGCATGGATGGAGGTAGCGACCAGTTCTCCTTCCACTACGGTGAAGAAGATGGAGAAAGACTCTGTCTCTGTACATGAAGCAATGGACGAAGGACAAGTTAAACGCCGTATCCGGAGTATATTAATGGAAAACTTGTCCGAATCGCTAAAGCTCGACAAACAGCGAATCGATATGGATGAATCGTTCTCCGATTACGGTTTGGATTCCATTACCGGGGTTCAATTCGTAAAGCAGATCAACAACGTCTTGGGGACCGCCTTATCCACGACGATTTTGTTCGATTACAGCTCGATCCGGAAATTGACCGATTATTTGTGGAGTGCATTCGGTCCGGTTATTACGGCTCAATGGGCAGAAATAGATGGCAACGTACCTTCCGTGTCCTCTGATAAAGAGGCAGGCCAACGAAAGCCGCCCGTGCAGCAAGAGAAGAAAACCGTTTCCTCCGATGGAACGGACCCGTTGGGAGAGGTCTTTTATAAAGAGCCGATCGCCATCATCGGCATGAGTGGTAAATTTGCCAAATCGGATACACTCGAGGAATTGTGGAAGCACCTGGAGAATGGCGACGACCTCGTGGAGAAGGTAACACGTTGGGACTTGTCTTCTTATATGGAGAACGATTCTTTCTGCAATTTCGGCAGCTTCATCGAAGGCGTCGATCTTTTTGACCCGTTATTTTTTAACATCTCCCCAACGGAAGCTGCCTATATGGACCCACAGCAAAGGCTTTTTCTGGAAGAGGCCTGGAAGGCGATGGAGCATGCCGGTTATGCCGGAAAGGGAATGGATGGACGAGCTTGCGGGATTTATGCCGGATTTAATATGAATTATTACGCCGAGCTGATCGAGGGCAGGCCTCCAGCACAAGCGATGTGGGGGAACGCAGGGTCTGTTATTCCCGCACGTCTATCGTACTATCTCAATCTGCAGGGGCCTGCAGTAACGGTAGATACCGCGTGCTCCAGCTCGCTTGTGGCCATCCATTTGGCTTGTCAGAGCTTGTGGAGCCGGGAGACCGAGGCCGCCATTGCCGGAGGGGTGTTTCTTCAGCCTACGCCAGGCTTCTATATTAGCGCAACCCGGGCTGGAATGCTCTCCGCAGATGGACGATGCTATACATTCGACGACCGTGCCAACGGATTCGTTCCGGGTGAGGGTGTAGGTGTCGTCGTGTTGAAACGGCTGCAGGATGCGCTGAAAGACGGCGATTCCATTTATGGCGTCATTCGCGGTAGCGCCACGAATCAAGACGGGACAACAAATGGGATAACGGCACCAAGCGCGAGGTCTCAGGAAATGCTGCTGGGTCAGGTGTATGATTCATTCGGTCTTAACCCGGCGGACATCCAATTGGTCGAGGCGCATGGGACCGGAACCCGGTTGGGCGATCCGATCGAGTACCAAGCGCTCAGCCGGGCATTTCGTCAGCATACGAGCAAAACCGGATATTGCGCATTAGGTTCGATCAAAACGAATATCGGACATACGACAGCGGCAGCAGGAATTGCGGGCTTGCTGAAAATTTTGCTGGCCATGAAGCATCGGAAGCTGCCTCCTTCGCTGCATTTTCAATCGATAAATGGAAACATCGAGGCATCTGATAGTCCATTTTACATCAATACATCGCTGAAGAATTGGGAGGTTGAGGCAGGGGGGAAACGGCGAGCGGCCATCAGCGCATTCGGATTTAGCGGAACGAACGCCCATATGGTAATCGAGGAAGCTCCGGATATGGCGCCGCCGCGTACGCACAAGCCCGCCTACCTCATTGCACTGTCGGCGCGGACAGCCGGACAACTGCGCAGGCAAGCGGAACAAATGATAGCGTACGTCAAAGGCGAACCGAATGTCGATCTTGGACATGTAAGCTTTACGCTTCTTCTGGGCCGAAAGCACTTTCCGCACAGGCTCTCCTGCCTCGTGCAGAACGCCGGACAATTGGCGGAGCGGTTGACCGCATGGCTGGAGAACGGGCAAGCCGAAGACCTGTTTCAATCCGATCCCGGAGCACAGCTGCCTCTAGAGGAGCTCCCGAGCGATCATTATGGCTATGCCTGTATGGATGCGTGTGCGCGGGAAACCGAGCGAATGAACTATTTGGAACGGATTGCGTCGATTTTGGAGCTGTATACGCAAGGCTATGAGATGTCATTCGACCGTTTATTCGCGGATGGCCGTTATATCAGGCTGGCGCTTCCTGTTTATCCGTTTGCGCGGGAACGTTATTGGGTGCCTGAATCCACCGCAAGGCCAGCTGTCCGGACAAAAACGCCGGAGGGCGCCGATCTGCATCCGCTACTTCACCGAAAAATATCGGCGGTTGAAGGAACAGGCTTTCGCTCCACGTTCACCGGCCACGAGTTTTTTCTGGCGGATCACGTCATAATGGGACGATCGTTATTACCGGGTGTAGCCTTTCTGGAGATGGCCCGAGCCGCTGTCGGGATGGCATTTGGATCAAGCGGCGGAGACTATGAAATCAGGCTGAAGGATCTGTTCTGGACCCGGCCCTATAGTGTGGACGGTCCGCATACGGAGCTTGAAATTCATATGG
This sequence comes from Brevibacillus sp. RS1.1, assembly GCF_013284365.1. Taxonomy (NCBI): domain Bacteria; kingdom Bacillati; phylum Bacillota; class Bacilli; order Caryophanales; family Paenibacillaceae; genus Brevibacillus; species Brevibacillus sp. RS1.1. The sequence goes on along the minus strand of NZ_JABSVA010000001.1, from coordinate 1,241,356 downwards.
AAACCGGAGATAACGGTACTATTGACTATGGGATATACGCCACAGCAGCTGACAAGGACGAAGCGGTACGCTGCCACCAAGGCAAAGCCGCGGTCATACCGTTTTCTCGCGTGGAGAATGTAACCCTGGACGCAATCCGGCAGAAGTGCGGCTTGGCGATGCTGGATGCACAGCAGTGTTATACGGCTTTCAGGCAGATCGGCATGCATTACGGTCCGACCTTCCAATGCATCGAACGTCTATATATCGGCGAGGAACAATCGCTGGCCAAGCTTCGGCTGCCGGTTGCCGCCCAGGAAACGGTCAGTCAATACGGGCTTCATCCCGGCATGCTGGATGCAGCGCTTCAAGCGGCGGGTGTCGTAGCTACGGCGGACCTCGCGGACAGAAGCCGCGTTCTTGACCGGATTAAATCGGTCATTCCTTTTGCCCTTAAGGAGCTTCGTGTTTATAAGAGATGTACATCGGACATGTGGGCCCATATAAGACGGAGCGCGAATGCGCCGTTCGATGAACGGACCCGGCAGACCGACATTGATTTGTGCGATGAACAAGGGAACGTTTGTGCACGGCTTATTGGTCTAGCATTCCGGGAGCCCAAATTGGAAGACGTAGCAACCGAACAAGGAAATGAAACACTCTTGTGGGAGCCGGTATGGGTAGAAAAGGAGGCCATCCGTGAAGACGACTCCGAAACGACATCGCGGCATATCGTCTTCCTATGCGAACCAAATGAATCGGTCGTCAACTTCGTACAATCGGAAGCTGGCCGCATGACCCGATATGTGACGCTTAGCGCAGGCCGTGTAGCGGAAATAACGGAGCGTTACGAGACCTACGCCGTTCAAATGATGGAAGAACTCAAATCTATCCATTCGGAAGGCGTTCACGGGGAGACGCTGATCCAGATTGCTTCGTTCAGTTCGGAAAGCGATTGGCTGTTCCGGGGTCTGACCGGATTGCTTCGGACGGCATGTCTGGAGTATTCCGGTTTCATCGGGCAGTACATCGAGCTGGAACAAAATGTTCGAGCGGAGGACTTAATTCGGAAGCTTCTCGAGAACAAGAGCTGCCCGGAAGACTTTATGATTCGTTATCGCAAGGGCGTTCGACAGGTTCAGCATTGGGTTGAACGAGAGGAGATCCCTTCGGCGGCTGACATTCCGTGGAAGCATGAGGGCGTTTATTTCATTACAGGCGGTGCCGGCGGTCTGGGCTATGCACTTGCCCAGGAGATCGCAGGGAAAGTCGCCTCTCCGACGCTTGTGCTTGCCGGGAGAACGCCGGCCAGTGCAGCGATCCATGAGAAGCTTGCCGCGTTAGGAAGCTTAGGTGCACAAGCAGTATACATGCAGATGGACGTATCCGATAAGGAGCAGACCGTTGCCGTCATCCAAGCCGTCAGGTCCAAGTACGGTCGGCTGAATGGAATCATTCATGCCGCAGGCTTGCTGAGAGACAGTCTTCTTATTCATAAAACCAAGACTCAGGTTGCTGATGTTATGGGTGCAAAGGTAAAGGGAGTTGTCCATTTGGATGACGCAACCCAGGAGCTGGAAGTCGACTGGGTGCTTGTATTCTCCGCTGCAGCGGCTGTGCTCGGCAATTACGGACAAGCCGATTACGCTGCGGCGAACGGCTTTATGGATGCCTACGCTGCATATCGAAACGGACAATCATCCGCTGGCGGCCGTAAAGGCAGAATGCTCTCCATTAACTGGCCATTATGGCAGGGTGGCGGGATGCGAGTTACCCGCGAAACCGAGCAGAGCCTAAGAGACAGGATCGGTATGGCTCCCATGAAGGCAATGGACGGTATGCAGGCTTTGTACCGGGCATTTGGCACCGACCGGGATCAACTGCTTTTCATGCATGGTGATCCGGAACGGTTAAGGACCTACATCCGTTTGGTGAACCGTCCTGCCCGTCCAAAGAAACCGAAAGCTCATCATCATGGCGCGGTGCTCCAGGCCGAATTAACGGTATGGGTTAAACAGCAGCTGGCCGGTATTATCGGAATATCTGCAGACGATATTCACTCCGATACGGCATTCGATAAATACGGCATGGATTCCATCATGCAGCTGGATCTGATCCGCGAGCTGGAGAAACTGACCGGAGAGTTGCCCAAAACGCTCCTTTTTGAACATAACACTGTCCGTGAGGCAGCTGCTTATTTGGCCGATCATTATGCGGAACAGATTCGAAAAACATGGCAGGCGGATGTTATAGAGCAGCCTCTAGCCCCGCATATTTCCGTAACGCCGCCCTCTGGACCGATCTCTGTCCGTGAAGCGTTTGTCGATACGCAACAGCAGGATGTGAATTCGAGTGCCTTGAAGCAGGATGGTATCGCCATAATCGGGGTAGCGGGTAGATACCCAAAAGCCAATCAATTGGAGGAGCTGTGGGAGCGGCTCAGGTCGGGAGAGAACTGCATCACGGAAGCGCCTGCTGACCGATGGTGCCAAACGTTGCTTCGGGGGTCGTCGGTCAAAGAAACCGAACAGAAGGCCCCGTATTACGGCGGGTTTTTAGATGCAGTCGATCGCTTCGACCATCGGTTGTTCGAAATGGATGCCGAAGAAGCCCGGGATCTTCCTCCGGAAGCACGGCTCTTCCTCGAGACGGTCTGGGAAACGTTCGAGAGCGCAGGATATTCCAAATCGGCGATACAGCATTGGCAGAACCGGGAGCAGGTCGGTATCGGCGTGTTTGCTGGAACGATGTACAGCCAATATGGCTGGCAGATGCCATCGTTGGAGCAGGCGGCGCTTCATTCGAATCGGACCGATTGGCAGATCGCAAACCGGACATCGCATTTCTTCAACCTGACAGGTCCTAGCTTAACAGTGAATACCGCCTGCAGCAGTTCGCTTACCGCGATACATCTCGCTTGCGAAAGCCTAAGGCAAAACGGGTGTTCCATGGCTGTTGCCGGCGGAGTTAACCTGACGCTTGACGTGTCCAAATACGAGGCGCTGGAGCAGGTCAATTTTCTCGCGACTGGCGGCAAAAGTAAATCGTTCGGCGACGGTGACGGTTATGTTCCCGGAGAAGGCGTCGGGGCAGTGCTACTCAAACCGCTTTCGCTGGCTGAACGTGACGGAGACCAGATCCTCGGGGTCATCACGTATAGTGGCGTTAATCATGGCGGCGGCCGGCAAAAATATAGCGTCCCCGATCCGAAGCAGCAGGCACAGCTCATGGAATCGGCAATCAAGCGTTCGGGGGTCGATCCCGAATCGATTACCTACGTCGAGTGCGCGGCTAACGGTTCGCCGCTGGGCGATTCCATCGAGGTCGCGGCTTTACGCAGCGCTTTCTCGCGATTTACCGGCAAGCAGCAATATTGTGCCATCGGCTCGGTCAAATCTAACATCGGGCATCTTGAAGCGGCTTCTGGCATCTCGCAGCTCAGTAAAGTGCTGTTGCAATTGAAATACCGGATGCTCGTTCCATCGATTCATGCTGACGTACGCAATCCGAATCTTAAATTGGAAGGCACGCCTTTTTACTTGCAGGAGAAATTCGAGCCCTGGGAGCAGAAGGTTGACCCGTCAAATGGGAACCTGCTCCCACGCAGGAGTATGATCAATTCGTTTGGTGCTGGCGGTTCATATGCCGTGCTTATAGTTGAAGAGTATATCGGTCCGCACATCCGGACAAAAACTGGGGCGGATGCGGCTATTGACCCTCCGTCAGAGTATCTGGCCGTTTGGTCGGCCAAAACCGAATATAGCTTACGAAGCTATACGGATCGTATGCTACGACTGCTAAGAAAGGAACGCAATCTCTCGGCAGAAGCGCTTTCGGACTCGCTGATTCGGATTAGCCACGATTTGGAATACCGTTTGGCTATCATTTATCGTTCTGTTGACGATCTGCGACTGAAGCTGGAAGCGTTGAGGGCAGGGGAAGAAGTGCGTGACCCGGATATATTCATCTCGCCAAATTGCAGGCTGGATAAATCGGTACATGCGGTAAACACGAAACGGCAGGACCATGCTGGGGAGCTGTACCGGATTGCCCTTCAATGGGTTCAAGGACGATCCGTGGATTTGGAAAGCCTAATGCATCACCCTGCAGCGGGAAAAGTGAATCTTCCCCATTACGCATTCGATTATGGAACGGATGATGGCGAAGCCTCCGTCCATGGAAGCGGGGAAACCCTGCTGCGTGTGATTTTGGAGAGAGTTTCGCGCGGCGAAATGTCCAAAAGCGAGGCTATGCAGTACTTTTTCGATATCGAGGTGTAAGGATGGACATGAAAAAGGAAGAATTGGAACGTCTTCTTGAACGGGTACAAAACGGCAATCTGGAGGTCGAGCAGGCGCTTCAGGAAGTCCGGGAAGCCCAGCGGCTTGCGAGCCAGATTCCGCAACGGCCTGCTCTCGAAGGGGCCAACCGCCGGTGGACGAGAACCTATCATTACGATGAGGCGCTTCTGCGTGACCACAAAGTCGGCGGCCAACCGGTTATCATAGGCGTCGCTCATGCTTCAATGGCCATGGATGCTTATTTTGCCCTCTATGAGAGGGAACGCTACGGCCGAATACGGAATCTTTCCTTCATCAGCCCTATAAAAGTCGATCCTGCGCAGCCGGTGATCGTCGAGATGAAGCTCGAGAAGGACAGCTATGAAGCCGCGGGCTTCGAGACCGTGTATGGGGACCTCTCCTCCGAGGACAGACGGCTCACCGCTAAAGGCGAGCTTGTTGTAGGGCCGGTAAGCAACCGGGTTTTGGATCTGGCCGAGCTACAGGCATCAGCCGAACTGTACGAGCAGCTGGATCGGATCTATGAGATCAATCGAACCGTTGAATTAGGGCCAAGCTTCAGAACCATTCAGCGTGTATACAAAGGACAGGACTATATCCTTGTCCAGGCTGAACTGACCGGTGAATCGGCTTCCGAGGAATCCGAATCGAGTATTCATCCTCTGCTTTTGAACAGTGCGTTTCTCTCGGTCGTCCCCCTTTTGAATAAGGCGACCGGTTGGGACGGTTATTTGCCGTTTGCAGTCAAGGATGTGCTCTTCCATAAAACTGAACGATTGCACCAATGCTGGATCCATATCCATCATTTGAAAGAATCGGACGAAATGATCGTCTTCGATGCAGAGCTGATTGAAAACTCCGGCATAGTGGCGGCGGAGCTGACGGAATGCTCGATCAAGCGTCTCCGTCTGTCAGCAATCCCACGTGAAGAGACTGCGACGAATGATTCCGCTGATGGCGGAATCGAGGCTCTGGAAGAGTGCATCATCGGCTATTTGGTGCGTCAGGTGGAGACGGTCACCGATGGCCAGTTAAAGTCTTTCAGCATTACGGCGAATTTAATGGAGCTTGGTCTAAACTCCGCCCAGCTTATTGCACTTACCGGCGTTATTGGACAGGAAATCGGCTCCGAGCTCTATCCGACCTTATTCTTCGAGTACCCAAGCATTGAGGAGCTTGCGTCCTATTTTGGCAAGGAGCATAGGGAGGCCTTCCAGAAGCTGCTGGGAACGACATCTGCACCGATTGCGGAAGCAAAGTCAAAGACTCATTCGTCGACCTCCGACCAGATCGTAGAAAACGAAGTTGACTATGAAGATATCGCAATCATTGGGATGGACGCATTATTTGCAGAATCGTCCGATATCGAAATGTTTTGGGAAAATATCGTATCCCGGAAGGATCTGATCAAAGAGATTCCGCCCGACCATTGGGATTTCCGTCCTTGGTTCGACGAAGACCGCCAGGCCAAGGATAAGACGTATTGCAAATGGGGCAGCTTTATCGATGACGTCGATAAGTTCGATGCGGAATTTTTTAACATATCGCCAAGAGAAGCCGAATGGATGGATCCACAAATCCGTCTGCTGCTGCAAAGCGTCTACGCAACCGCGGAGGATGCAGGTGTTGTGAAGCAATTAGCGGGAAGCAGCACGGGAGTATTTGTCGGGGTGTGTGTTCATGATTACGCGGACCGAATCGCGGAATTGAATCTCCCCGTCGATCCTCATATGGGGACAGGCAATGCGCAGACCGTCGTCGCCAATCGGGTATCGTTTATCTTTGATTTGAAAGGCCCGAGCATGGCGATAGATACAGCGTGTTCCTCGTCTTTATTCGCTTTACATACGGCTTGCCGTTCCTTGCAAAACGGGGAGTGTAAGATGGCCTTTGTCGGCGGCGTCAATCTGCTGTTGTCGTCCTGGCACTACCGGTATTTCAGTAGTATCGGCGCTTTATCTCCTACTGGGCGCTGCCATACGTTCGATGCAGCCGCCGACGGGTATGTACCAGGAGAGGCGATCGCCAGCATGCTGCTTAAACCGCTGTCGCAAGCGAAGAAAGACGGCAACCGCATCTACGCCGTCATAAAAGGTTCAGCGGCGTTGCATGGAGGACATACTCCGTCCCTAACGGCACCAAGTATCGAAGGCGAGGAACATGTCATTGCGAAAGCTTGGGAGGACGCGGGGATTGAGCCGGAATCGATCGGTTATATCGAAGCGCATGGCACCGGTACGGCACTCGGGGACCCGATCGAAATAAGCAGCTTGAAGAAAGCGTTTGAGCGTTTCACCGACAAGAAGCAGTTCTGCGCGGTCGGTTCCGTGAAGTCGAATATCGGCCACACGGAAGGTGCTGCCGGAATCGCTGGCGTCATCAAAGTCATCCAACAGATGAGGCATCGGCAAATACCGGCAATGCCAAAGCTTAATCAAATAAACCCTTACATCCAACTGGAAGACTCGGCGCTTTACATAAACCGAGAGAATCAATACTGGGACACAAGGGACGGACTTCCGAGACGGGCGGGTGTCAGCTCCTTCGGCTTTTCGGGCTCCTATGCCCATGTCGTCATCGAAGAATATGTGGAAGAAGCATCAGCCGCTCTGGAAATAGGAACTCCTTATGCGCTGATATGGTCGGCCAAAAATGAAGAACGGCTGCGTGAGCAGGTTCGCCAGTTCGTCGAGTGGATGAGCAAATCGAAAAATAGCGAAGCGGAATTGGCGCAGATTGCTTATACACTGCAGACCGGCAGGGATGAGCATGAAGAACGGTTGGCCGTTGCTGTTGAATCGATGGAGGAGCTTCACTATAAGCTCTCCGCTTATTTGGATGGCCGCGAAGGAATTCCACTGCTGTACAAGGGAAGTGTTGGGTCCGGCAGCAGGGGAAGCAAGCTCGAAATACTCGAGCACGAGGAAATATCGAAGGTTCTTGAACGGTGGGTTCAGGGTGGTGTCTATGATTGGAATCGCCGATACGATGCGCTAAAGCCTCGTCCGATCACGCTCCCGACGTATCCGTTCGCCAAGGAGAGATACTGGATCCCGGATATGAGAAGCACCCAAACGGCAGCGGGTGCTGATCCGCTTCATCCACTGCTGCACCGCAATACGTCGGATTTCACCGTACAGCGCTTCAGCTCGCGGTTTGAAGGAACTGAATTTTATTTGGAAGACCACCGGGTTGAAGGTAGGCGCATTCTTCCGGGAGTCGCTTATTTGGAGATGGCCCGAGCAGCGGCTGTCCTATCCATCGGCAAGTCGCTGCCGGAGGTATCCGTCCGATTGCAACAGGTAGTATGGGCGCAGCCGATCCATGTAGGCCATGAACCTGTACATGCGCATATCACCTTGAAGCCAAGTGACAACGGGGCAATTGATTATCGGATTTATACCGGGGCACCGGAGGAACTAGCTGGGGAGAACGTGCACAGTCAAGGAACCGTGCTGGTTGTAGAAGCGGCTGAGCCGCCCGTTTTAGATTACCATGAGATTCGGAAGCAATGCTCGCGACGACAGTTATCGAGTGGGCAATGCTACGAAGCGTTCGAGGGAATGGGCATTCATTACGGTCCCTCGCATCGCTCGGTATCCGTGATTTATATCGGCGACGGGCAGTTGCTTGCGCAGTTGTCGATGCCTTCATTGATTGTGGAAACAAGGGATGACTTTGTGCTGCACCCTAGCATGATGGATGGCGCCTTGCAGGCTTGCATCGGTTTGGCTGCAGTAGAATACGGGCAACCACTGCTTGCGCTGCCGTTTGCGTTGACGTCACTTGAGGTGTTCCGCGGATGCACGCCATCGATGTGGGCTTATATCCGGAGCGTCACAGAGGAAGGCAATGGTAAGGATCGGGATCTCACATTCGATATCGACTTATGTGATGACCAAGGCCGCGTCTGTATTCGGATGACAGGTCTTGTAACTCGGGCGTTGATCGCAAAACGAGAACTTGCGCTTCAGGCATGTTCCTCTGAAAGCCGCACGGCCGTTCAGCTGCGGCCGGTTTTGATGAAAGCTGCGGCTTCCATTTTAGGCGTGAAGGAAGACGAGATTGATCCGGACGCCGAGATGGAGGAATACGGTATGGACCCGATCAAGCTGAATGAATGGGCTCATCAGCTGTTCGAAGCTTGTCAGCTTGAATTACGGCCATCCGAATTGCCCGCGTTTAAGACGATGACGATCAATACAATAGCGGAGTATCTTAGCGGATCCGGAGGAGTATCGCGAATTTTGGGTGGCGATGAAGAGACGGCGCAGGATAAAGCCAACGTGTCGGAAGCAATCGATCGAATAAACGATATGAACCGCACACTGTGTCGGATGCTTTGGGCTTATTTTTGCGAAACAGGATGGGTGGCCTCTTTATCAGCCTTCGGAGGTTACATACCCCCGGAAACGGAATTGCTGAGCTCCTATCGGAGATGGTTTCAAGAAAGCGTCGCAATGCTGGTCCGGAGCGGCTATTTAATGCCGGAGGCAGACGGCGTTTACGCCCCAGCTCAAGATCCGGTAACTCTCGGGCAAGCCTGGGCGGAATGGGAAGCGAACAAGAACAAATGGCTGGGCCATGACGATGTCTCTGCACAAGCTTCCCTTGTGCAGGCGACGATGCACGCGCTTTCCGAGATTCTCTCCGATGGCGTTAGGCCGACGGATGTCATGTTCCCAGGTTCGTCCGCTGCGCTGGTGGAGGGCATTTATAAAAATAACCGCGTAGCCGACTTTTATAACGACCTGCTCGCGGATACGGCGGCGGATTACGTGCGTGAACGGATTGCGCTTGATCCGAATGCGGAAATACGGATTTTGGAAATTGGCGCTGGAAGCGGCGGAACGAGCGAGGCGGTGCTTCGGAGGTTGAAGCCTTATGAAGCGCATATCATCGATTTTAGCTACACGGATGTATCCAAATCATTCTTGCTCCATGCGGAACAGAAGTATGGCAAAGAATATCCGTACCTTTCCTTCCATTTATTCGATGTCGAACAAGCGTTGGAAGGGCAGGGAATTGCGAAGGGCAGCTTCGATATCGTGATTGCGGCTAATGTGCTTCATGCGACCCGCAATATGAAAAAGACGCTGCATCATGTCAAATCCGCACTGCGCGCAAACGGACTGCTTCTGTTAAACGAGCTTACCGGCAACACGGTGTTCAATCATGTGACATTCGGTCTGCTGGAGGGCTGGTGGCGTTATGAAGATCCGGAGCTTCGAATTCCGGGATGTCCGGGCCTGCATGTGCCGGTCTGGCAGTCCCTGCTTGCCCGGACAGGCTTTCACGGGATCATGATTCCTTCTGATGGTCGACTTTCATGGGACCAGCATATTATCGCCGCGTTGAGCGACGGCATATTAGATCAACCTAAGCGGCTTGCGACCGGAGAACGGCACGAGCGGCTTCATGACCTAACCAATACGGACCGAAGCGGTGAACATATGGAAGAACAGTGGATGGAAGATTATGTCAAGAAGACGATACGGGAATATGTCGCGCAAGCCTTGAAAATGGACGAGAAGCGTATTCAGGATGAGAAAAGCTTCTCCGAATACGGCGTAGATTCCATCGTGGCAGTCAGTCTCGTGAACAGCCTGAATCATCACTTCGGCCTTATTCTCAAGACAACGGTGCTGTTTGATTACAATAACGTGAAGCGGTTATGTGCGTTTTTGATCAAGGAGCATACGGATCAAATAACCGTTCTTCTCAAGCGGAGTGAACCAGCTGCCGACAGAGAGGAAGAGGGCGCACGAGCCCTAGGGGCATCGGCAAAGCAGCCCGTCCAAAACGGCCTTCGCATGCCTGCGTTGAGCAATCGCTTTCTATCGCAACCGGCAGGATCCCTGGCGCCTGCAGTCAGTGAGCGTCAGAGCGCTCCCCTTCCTGCGGAAGAGCAGACGTATCACCATGTCGTGATCGAGCGGCCCGGGGGCGTTGATTCGCTGCGGATTGCACAATCCGGCGTCCCAGAGATGAGTTCCGATGAGGTTCGCATCGCCGTCCGTGCCTTTGCGCTGAATTTCGGCGATCTTCTCTGCTTGAAGGGTCTATACCCAACCATGCCGGCATACCCGTTCACACCGGGCTTTGAGGCAAGTGGGGTTGTTGTAGCCTCCGGTGCCGACGTTTCGACCGTTCGCACGGGCGATGAAGTGATTGTGGCGCTTGGAGCTTCTTTCGGCGGACATTCCACCATGATCACCTGCCGGGAAGACCAGTTGTTCAAGAAGCCGGATTACCTCACGTTTGAGCAGGCTTGCACCATTCCGGCAGCCGCCATGACGATGATCAACGCTTTCCGCAAAGCGGATCTCAAGAAAGGCGAGAAAATTCTCATCCATACCGCGGCAAGCGGAACAGGACTTATCGCAGTACAGCTTGCGCGTCATTATGGTGCGGAAATATATGTTACAGCCGGGTCCAACCGTAAGCTTGAGTTTTTGGAAACGTTCGGTGTGAACTATAGGATCAATCACAGGGAGACCGATTTCGAGAAAGAGATCGACAGGCTAACCGGCGGTAATGGAATCGATGTCATTATCAATACGCTTCCCGGGGACGCCATTCAGAAAGGAATCAACTGTCTGGCGCCGGGAGGCCGTTATATCGAGCTGGCGATGACGGCACTCAAAACCGCGAAGACGATCGATTTATCAGCGCTGGATGAGAATCAGACCTTTTACAGCATCAATTCAAGAAAGCTTGCTAACGAGAATCCAGCCGAGCTACGCGGTTATGTCGAGGAGATGCTTGCGCTTGTCGAAGCAGGAACGATAAGCCCTGTCATTGATGGGGTTATCCCGTTTGAACGGGTGGCGGATGCTTACCGGTCTATTGAGGATCGGACGGCCATCGGAAAGCTCGTCGTTACGGTTACAGAGCCTTATCGATATCAAGAAACGGCGACTTTAGTCAAGCGATTGGGCAATGCGGAACTACCAAGAGCACCGCACAGCGGGGAACAAGGCCGGGATCCGGAGCCCATTGCCGTGATCGGGATGAGCGGCAGGTTTGCCAAGTCGGAAACGCTGGAGGAATTTTGGGCCAATCTGGCAAACGGGACGGATTTGATCGAGGAGGCAAGCCGCTGGGATCTTAGCCCATACAAGGCAGGGAAAAACAGTTTCTGTTCGAAAGGTAGCTATGTCGATGCGATCGACCGTTTCGACCCCGTTTTCTTTAACATTTCGGGTTACGAAGCGAATTATATGGATCCTCAACAGCGTTTATTCCTAGAGGAAGCGTGGAAAGCGCTTGAAGATGCCGGTTATGCCGGAGCGGGAATGGATGGGCGAAAATGCGGCGTGTTTGTCGGCAGCAGCGGAAGCGACTATGCCCGACTGATGGGCAAGGAGGCGCCGGCACCTGCGTTTTGGGGCAATGCCAGTTCGGTCATTCCTGCACGAATCGCCTATTATCTTAACTTGCACGGACCGGCGGTAACCATCGACACCGCGTGCTCCAGCTCGCTTGTCGCTGTCCACATGGCCTGCCAGAGCTTAAGGTCCGGGGAAACGGAATTGGCGCTGGCCGGCGGTGTTTTTATTCAGTCGACACCAAGCTTTTATGAGAGCGCCAATCAAGCGGGTATGCTGTCCGCGTCGGGACGGTGCCACACTTTCGATGAACGGGCAGATGGCTTTGTACCCGGTGAAGGTGTGGGAACTGTCGTTCTGAAGCGGCTCCGTGACGCACAGGCAGACGGTGATAACATCTATGGCGTCATCATAGGCACAGGCATAAATCAGGACGGTACAACGAACGGTCTTACGGCTCCAAGCGCGTTATCCCAGGAGCGTCTCGAACGGGATGTTTACGATTCATTTGACATTGATCCAGAAAGTATACAGCTGGTCGAAGCACACGGAACCGGCACGCGATTGGGCGATCCGATCGAATATCAAGCTCTGACGAATGCGTTTCGCCATTATACGGAGCGACGGGAGTACTGCGCCATCGGCTCCGTCAAGACCAATATGGGCCATGCTGCAGCCGCTGCGGGTATTGCCGGCTTGCTCAAGGTACTGCTGGCGCTCAAATATAAGCAGCTGCCGCCGTCCTTGCATTTTAGAAACGGCAACCCCGGCATTGACTTTAAAGAAAGTCCGTTTTATGTCAATACCGAGCTGAGGAGTTGGGAGGCCGAGGCTGGAAGCAGGCGCCGCGCAGCCGTCAGCTCGTTCGGGTTCAGCGGGACGAACGCGCATCTTGTTGTTGAAGAAGCCCCTGCAATCGAGCGTAAGTCCGTCAAACGACAGGGCTATCTGATCGTCTTGTCGGCTTGTACGCAGGAGCAGCTGCGCCGACAAGCGGAACAGCTTCTGGATTACAGTTTAGCCAACGCTGGCGCTGATTGCGGCAGCATAAGCTTTACGCTGCTTACAGGCCGGAAACACTTCCATCACAGACTGGCGCTTGTCGTCCGTGATACCCGTGAATTAGCGTCCTTGCTGTCTTCGTGGATCGGCAGTGAGGCCACGCCGCGGATATTCCAGTCCGAGCTAGACGCCAATGGAGCGCGGCAGCAGCTTGCTTTGAAACGGTATGGAAACCAGTGCATTCGCGAGTTGCAACATGCGGACGGCGCTGCAGACTATATGGAACGTTTGTCATCGATAGCCGAGCTTTACGTACAAGGTTACGAGCTTGATTATCACGAGCTGTTCGCGAACGGAAGGGATTTCAAAATTCCGCTGCCTACCTATCCTTTTGCCGATGAACGGTATTGGGTGCCGGAAGTCAAACTGCATGCGGATGCGCAGACGGAAAGTGATGCGACAAAGCAAGCCGTACTCCACCCATTGGTACAAAGAAATACATCAGATTTCCAGAGCATGAAATACAGCTCGACCTTTACAGGTGAGGAATTCTTCATCAGGGATCACGTCGTGAACGGCGAACCGGTTATGCCCGGTGTCGCCTATTTGGAGATGGCTCAAGCCGCGATTCGGATGATGGCAGGCGGCGAGCGGGAGAGCAGTTTCGGGATCCGTCTGAAACGAGTCGTTTGGGCACGGCCTATGATTGTGGCTGCCAAGCCTCTGGACGTTCGGATCGGGATGAAGCGGGAACAAAACGGAGACGTCAGCTACCGGGTTACGAGCCAGATCGAGGAAGAGAGCGTTCTCCATTGTCAAGGGGCAGGAGAATTCTTCGAGATGCGGGAACGACCTGTGGTGTTGCTTGAAGCGTTGAAAACTACGCTGACGCAGAAGCAGTCCGTTCAGAGCTGCTACGAGGCATTTGAACGAATGGGTATTCAATACGGTTCCGGGCAAAGTGGATTGGACGAGGTTTACACAGGGCCGGAGGGCGTACTCGCCAAGCTCTTGCTCCCGGCGAGCGTCCAGAGCACGAAGGATCGTTACACGATGCACCCAAGCATGATGGACTCCGCCTTGCAAGCGGCGGTTGTCTTTATGGACAGGACGGAAGAGAACAAGATGAAGCTCCCGTTTGCAATCGATGAGCTTGAGCTGTTTGACCGCTGCGCAACGGTTATGTGGGCTTGGCTGCGGCCAACAAGCGGCGAGGCTGCAGACGGCCACATTCATAAGCTTGATATCGATCTGTGTGATGAACAAGGGAACGTATGCGTGGCCATAAAGGGATTTTCGTCCCGTTTAACGGATCGGAACGCGACGGATAACGCGATTTCGTCGAACACGGCTTATGCTTTCGGGAAGTCTGACCAGAACTTGTCGGATCTACTGACTTACGTCTGGGACGAGGCGGAAGTAGAAACAAGTGGCGTCCAGCCGCCGAATCGGACCGTAATCATTGCGGAGGACGAAAGCGCGGCCGTTCGTGAAAATCAGCATGAGTGGCCGGCAGCGCCGAGCATCATCCTGAAGGCTTCAGATACGATCGAGGAGATGGCCCACAAGCTAAGGGCGTGCGGCGAATTCGAGCATCTGTTGTGGATTGCGGGACGGGAACCGGTTGGAGTTGCCGCTTCGGATGCTCCCATCGAAGAACAGGAAAAGGGCGTCCTTCATGTGTTTCGCCTCGTCAAGGCCTTATTGGCGCTGGGTTATGGGAGCAAGCGTATTGCCTTGAGCTTCATCACCCAGCAAGCCGTTTCGGTCCAACGCGATGACGCCGTGCGTTCTTCCGCTGCCAGCGTACACGGATTGGCCGGTGCGATCGCCAAGGAATATCCGCTATGGGCGATACGGGTTGTCGATTTGGAAGATGGGGGCAGCCTTTCGTTTGATCAATTGTTCCGTCTGCCAGCCGACCCGGAAGGTCACGTATGGGCCTGTCGGGATAACCGATGGTATCGTCAACGAATACTTCCGGTGGCCACAGCCATACCGAAGCAAAGCCTTTACCGTCAAGGCGGCGTTTATGTCGTCATCGGCGGTGCCGGCGGGATCGGCGAGGCGTGGACTGAATATATAATCCGCCAATATAGAGGACGAGTTGTTTGGATTGGCCGAAAATCGCTGGATGAAACCATTCAGCATAAGATTGATCGACTGGGTGCGGCTTATGGGATAGAGCCGTGGTATATTTCGGCCGATGCCAAAGACAAACAGTCTTTGCAGCGGTCCGTCGACGAAGTGAAGTCACGCTATGGCGCAATCCATGGCGTCATCCATTCCGCTATCGTCCTGCTGGATCAAAGCTTAGCAAACATGGATGAAGCACGCTTCCGCGCGGCGCTGTCGGCGAAAGTGGATATCAGCGCTCGGATGGCACAAGTATTCGCGACTGAGCAGCTTGATTTTATGCTGTTCTTTTCTTCCATTAATTCGTATACCAAACCGGCTGGTCAAAGTAATTATGCTTCCGGCTGCACCTTCAAGGATGCTTTTGCCCACCGGCTTGGCAAGGAGCTGCCCTTCCCGGTCAAGGTGATGAATTGGGGTTATTGGGGAAGCGTAGGCGTCGTTGCCTCGGAGGAGTACCGGAAGAAAATGGCGTCGCTTGGCGTCGCTTCCATTGAACCGGACGAGGCAATGGCAGCGTTGGAATTGCTGCTTGGAGGACCATTGGACCAACTGGTGATGCTGAAGATGACAAAGCCGGTACCGCTTGCAGGATTGCTGCATGATGAACGTCTAGTTATGCAGGCTGACCGCAGCTCCCTGCTTCCAGGAATTCGAAACCGATTGCAGGAAGCAGATGATTCGCGGCTTGGGCGTATACAATCCGATATGGGGCACCCCATGGCGTTGCTGGACGCAGCCATTTGCAAATTGATGTGGGCGATCTACAGAGAACGCGGCTGGCTTAGCAGTGTGGAAGATGGTGCGTCCGGGATGCTGCCGGCCTACTACAAATGGCATCAAGAAACCATAGCCGCCTTCGAACGGGCTGGTTATGTTCGGCGAGAGGACGGCACGGTGCGCATATTGGACACACGCCCTCTGGACCTGGATGGAGAGTGGCGTCAATGGTACCAGACGAGAAGCAAATGGAAGAGCAACGACAATATGAATACACAAGCCGAGTTGGCAGAAAAAACGTTGCACGCCCTCCAGCGCATTTTGGTCGGAGAATTACCGGCAACGGATGTTATTTTCCCGAACGGTTCCTTCGGATTGGTGGAGTCTGTTTACAAAAACAATCTGATGGCTGATTTTTTCAATGAAGCGCTTGCGGATACGGCGGCGGCTTATGTGCAGGAACGTATGGCGCTGGACAAGTCGTCCAAGATACGGATCCTGGAGATCGGAGCGGGTACGGGAGGGACGAGTGCGGTTGTACTCAAGCGGCTAGAACCGTATCAAACCCACATGGCCGACTACCTTTACACGGATTTATCCAAGGCGTTTCTGATTCACGGAAAGCAGACGTATGGGGCTCAGGCTCCTTACTTATCCTGCAAAATGGTCGATATTGAACGTCCGCTTGCCGAGCAAGGGATTGAAGAAGGAAGCTTCGATCTTGTCATAGCAACGAATGTGCTCCATGCCACTGCACGGATAAGCCGTACGTTGCGTCATGCAAAGGCAGCCCTTCGCCCTGGCGGGTTATTGCTGATTAACGAGATCCACACAAACCGCCTGTTCATGCACGTGACTTTCGGGTTACTGGAAGGCTGGTGGCTGCATGAGGATGCCGAAGTACGCATTCCCGGCAGTCCGGTGCTAACTACGGAAATGTGGCAGCGGCTTTTGACGGAGGAAGGTTTCCGGAGCATCTTCTATCCGGCACGGAAAGGTCATTTTCTAGGCGCCGCTGTTATTGCAGCGGAGAGCGACGGCGTATACCGACAGTACTTGAGCGGTAACGAGAGCGTCCCGTCGGATTTCCAGGAGCAGGAGCCGCTCCTGATCAGTCCGTCCACAAGCGGAACAAACGGCACAGACGGTGCCGGTGACGTTTCCGACCGGGCGCTTGGTTCGTTTATCCAAACGGTTATTCGAACAGCGGTGGCGGATGCTCTGCAAATCGATGCAGGCCGAATCCAGGACGATCGGAGCTTCTCGGATTACGGCGTCGATTCCATCATTGCGGTCAACCTCATTAACATCATGAATGAGCACTGTGGGACGCAGCTGCAGACGACGATCATTTTTGACTATAACAGCGTCGAGCGGCTATCCGATTGGCTGCTTCGCGAGCATCGGCAGGAACTGCTGAGCAAGTACCGGCAGTTGGATAAAAACGCAGTCCAATCCCCGCCGCAGGTTATGGCTGAAGAACGGGCTCCGGCGTCTGGGGAATCAGAGGACGGGTATCGAGCCGCCGAAGATGTAGTTACCTTCGAGCTGGCGGAAAAGAATCAGAAGCCGCGGGTACGCCATCATATAGTCGTTGAACGCCCCGGCGGTATCGACGAGCTTCAATTAAAACAATCGGCAGTGCCGTCGCTGACGGAGCATGATGTGCTGGTTGAGGTACGCGCCTTTTCATTGAACTTCGGCGATCTACTTTGCGCCAAAGGTCTGTATCCAGTGATGCCGCCTTTTCCTTTTACGCCTGGCTTTGAGGCAAGTGGTGTTGTCATCGATACAGGGAAAGCGGTGACCTCCGTCCGGCGTGGTGATCAAGTGGTTGTGATCGGAGGGGAGAATATAGGCGCGCAATCGACCTACATCGTATGCTCGGAGCAGTCGCTTCTTCCAAAGCCGGACTTTCTGTCCTTCGAAGAAGCTTGTTCGCTGCCGGCAGTCGGTCTTACGATGATGGACGCCTTTCGCAAAACGGCAGTCAAACCCGGCGACAAGGTGCTTGTTCAGACGGCGGCGGGAGGAATCGGTTTGATGGCCGTACAGCTAGCCCGCCATTACGGCGCGGAAATTTACGCTACCGCAGGCTCCAAGGAAAAATTGGACTATCTTGCGGGTATCGGTGTTTCAAAGCTCATCAATTACAGAGAAGACGATTTTGAGCAGGAGCTCAAGAGGCTTACGGACGGGCAAGGGGTACAGATCGTTGTGAACACACTGTCCGGGGACGCGATGTCGAAAGGATTCCGGTGTTTGGCGCCGGGAGGCCGGTATATTGAGCTCGCCTTAACCGCGCTGAAGTCCGCGCGAAGCATCGACTTGTCGCTGTTGAACGAGAACAGGGCGTTCCATTCCGTTGACTTAAGAGCGTTGTCAGCCGAACAACCGGCTGCGATACAAGCTTATTGGGATGAGTTGACAGCTCTGATTAGGCAAGGGGTCATACGGCCGACAATCGGCGGCGTTTACGCTCTCTCTGATTTTAAAGAAGCCTATCGTCAGTTGGAGAACCGGAAAAATATCGGCAAGATTGTGGTGCGTATACCTGGAGGCGATTACCTGTCCGAACCCGAAGGCGGTTCTTCTGCTATGGAGAATGCAAACATGCCACAGGTTCCAACGCCTTTAGAACCGGTGGCCATTGTCGGGATAAGCGGCCGTTTTGCTCGTTCGGATTCGGTAAAGGAGCTATGGTCACATCTTGAGGCAGGGACCGATCTGGTAGAAGAAGTGACGCGCTGGGAACTCCGTAGGAGCGGCTCGGATCCGGAAGGGGTCAAAAGCTGCCGACATGGAAGCTTTCTAAGCTCAATTGATTGCTTCGATCCGCTTTTCTTTAACATCACTGGCGTGGAAGCCGATTACATGGATCCTCAACAGCGCATTTTTCTCGAGGAATCGTGGAAAGCGCTGGAGGATGCTGGATATGCGGGACCGGGAGAGCATACGCGACGATGCGGCGTCTATGTCGGAAGCTGCGGCAGCGATTACGCGAGATTGTTTGGAGACGAAGCGCCGGCTCAGGCGTTCTGGGGTAATGCAGGATCCGTCATACCTGCACGGATCGCTTATTACCTGAACCTGCAGGGGCCTGCGGTAACAGTGGATACAGCGTGCTCCAGTTCGCTGGTTGCGATTCATCTGGCCTGTCAAAGCCTGTGGACAAGGGAAACGGACATGGCACTCGCGGGCGGCGTATTCATCCAATCAACGCCTGAATTTTATACCGTCTCCAATCGTGCTGGTATGCTTTCTCCTACCGGCCGATGCCATGCTTTTGACGAAAGGGCCGACGGCTTCGTGCCGGGAGAAGGCGCCGGTGCGGTTGTTCTCAAACGTTTGAAGGATGCGCTTGCCGACGGCGATCATATTTATGGCGTGATCCGCGGCAGCGGCATCAATCAAGACGGCACGACAAACGGCATTACGGCACCAAGTGCGAATTCACAGGAGCGCTTACTGCGGCATGTGTATGATAGCTTCGGCATCAATCCGCGCCATATTCAGTTGGTGGAGGCGCATGGAACGGGAACGAAGCTGGGAGATCCGATCGAGTTTCAGGCCCTGACCCGGGCATTCAGACATTATACGGACGATAACCGCTATTGCGCGGTCGGTTCGATTAAATCGAATCTCGGCCATCCGGCTGCTGCCGCAGGCATTGCGGGCTTTTTGAAAATTATTCTGTCATTGCGTCACAAAAAACTGCCACCTTCACTCCATTTTGAAAAGGGCAACACAAGCATTGCTTTCGAAAATAGTCCCTTTTACGTCAATACGGAGCTTAGGGATTGGACACTTGGCGAGGGAACGAAACGAATGGCGGCCATTAGCTCATTCGGATTCAGTGGAACGAATGCGCATCTTGTTCTTGAGGAAGCTCCTCAGCCGGTTCGCAGACGGGAGGCGAGGTCCGCATACTTGTTCGTGCTGTCGGGAAGGACCGCGGTACAGCTGCGCCAACAGGTTGAAAGGCTTGCTGCGCACTGCAGACACTCCCCGCAGTTGGACTGCGCCGCGGTCAGCTTTACGCTGCTGGCAGGACGTAAGCAATTGAAGCACCGGCTTGCATGCGTCGCCGCCTCGCAGCATGAGCTACTCGAACGGCTTGGCGAATGGTTGGATAATGGCCATGCGCAAGACGTTGTCCAAGCAGAGCTGCAGCCTGTCGGGGTGCGGGATGAAGAAGAGCGGCGAATCGACGAAGTCAATCAGAGCATCCAGGCATACCGAGATAATGTCGACGGCCTGGCACGAGAGCATCTGCTGGCTTGTGCCGAGCTGTTTGTTCACGGTTATCCGCTGGAGTTACGCAAGCTGTTTCTGGAAGGGGAGCAGCAGCGGATTCCATTGCCGACATACCCCTTTGCCAATGAAAGCCATTGGGTAAAGAAAGCGGAGCAACGGGAAGAGGCAAAGACGGATGAAGACGGCTTCAGTGATCTACTAGATCAGTTTCTCGACGAAACCATAACGTTGGAGACCGCCGTCCAGAAAGCGGAACGAATCCTATCATCTTTGTCTTAGCAGGCTTCTAACCGGGAGGTCAATATGAGAGATTTCTTGCAAGAAGTGTTGAGTGGAGTCAAAGAGGGCCGTCTGTCCAAGCCAGAGGCCCTTCGAATGTTGAACAAGTATAAGCAGAGCGCCCCATCCGAAGCAAATGATGATTACGGCGTGCTGCTTTTTCGGCCGTCCGAAGAGGAAATTGCAAAGTTTCCAGCGGACTCCCCTGGGGTCAATCAAGACCGATTGATCATATTTGGCGAGTCGATCGAGGTCCGCGCAGATAAATTAAATTGCATGACAGGCAAAGCCGAATGGCTTGTTCTTGAATTCTCAGAGCAGCCGATCGAGCAGAGGTATGAGGCTTATACACTCCAAATCGTCGACCGCCTCCAGCGCCTTCTGCATAATCACACCGGCCGGGAAACGCTTGTGCAGCTTTTCATCGCAAATAAAGAGGAGTCGCCATGGCTTGTCGGATTATACAGCTTACTGTTAACCGCACGTGCAGAAAATCCGAAGCTCACGGTAGAATGTCTGGAATGGTCGGAAAATGGTAAGGGAGATATTGCCGGTGCGTTCGAGGCAGGTGCTTGGGGGGGCGGCAGCACAAGTGCTGTCCAATCCCGGCACGGTCGCTGCTACCGTTCCGCGTGGAAGAAGGAGACGATCCTGCAGGAGCAGGAGCGAATGCCATGGAAAGACCGCGGCATCTATTTAATAACAGGCGGAGCGGGCGCACTCGGCCTGTTATTTGCTGAGGAAATCGCAAGGCAGGTGAGCCTGCCTGTTCTTATACTAATCGGAAGATCGGCAACGCTGGATGACGAAGCATCCGGCCGAATCGAACGGATGGCGGCTCTTGGCGCTAAGGTTGAATATAGGCAGGTTGATCTATGCGAAGAACGTCAAGTTGCTGCATTGATCGATGCAATTCGACTTCAATATGGCGGCTTGAATGGGATTCTACATGTGGCAGGTATCATCCGCGATGAATATTTGTACCGCAAAACGCGTGATCAGGTTATCGAGGTGCTCAGTCCGAAGGTGAAGGGACTCGTCTATTTGGACCGGTCTAGCAAGGATATCAAGCTGGACGTGTTTGCTGTCTTCTCATCCGTAGCGGGTGTATATGGCAATGTTGGCCAAGCAGACTATGCGGCGGCGAACGGCTTTATGGATGCTTATACCGTATGGAGACAACAGACGGATCGCAACAGGTCAGGAATGATCGCAATCAACTGGCCGCTCTGGAGATCGAACGGGATGCAGCTCGAATCCGGAGCTGAGGAAGCATTGGAACGTGAGACCGGGATGGCGGCGATGCCGGGAACGATCGGCATCCGTGCATTCTACGCTTCGCTTGCAAGCGGAGGGAGCCGGGTCATGGTACTCTACGGTGCTGGTGATAAGCTAACCCGTTTTGTAGAAAATGACCGAAGCCGCTCTTCGACCGAGATTGTCGAAGGCGTCAAGCTGGATCCAAACTTGGACAAGCGGACCCTGAAACGACTGATTCATTTGTTCTCGGGCTATACAAGGCTCAATCCGGACAGCATTGATCCGGATGAACCGTTGGAAACGTATGGCATTGATTCGATTATGATTACCGAGTTGAACCGCAATCTCGCGAATGAATTCGGTGAGCTTTCTAAAACGCTCTTTTACGAATTCAGGACACTAAGAGGCGTAGCCGATTATTTGAGCGCAACGTATCCGCATCAATGTCTCAATTGGATTGGACTGGCCGAGAAAGATACACAGGAGAAAAATAACGCGGCAGCAGCCTCGTCCTCGGGTGTGACGCCCCGGTTGTCACCGATCGGTGAAAGTGATCAAACGGTCAGCAGATTGGCCGACATTGTCAGCAAGAGTGGTCAGCCGGCAGAGAAGGAGCCGATCGCGATTATCGGGATGAGCGGCAGATATCCGCAGGCCGAAGATTTGGACGCGTTCTGGCGAAATCTTGCCGCAGGCATGGACTGCATAACCGAAATTCCCGGGGATCGTTGGCCGGTCGAAGGTTTCTATGAGTCCAATTCGGAGATTGCGGTCGCCGAGGGGAAAAGCTATAGCAAGTGGGGCGGATTTCTGGAGCATGCAACATGCTTTGATCCGCTCTTCTTTAAAATATCGCCGCTGGAGGCGTCCTGCATGGACCCTCAGGAACGGCTCTTTCTCGAAAGCTGCTGGCATGCGCTTGAGGATGCGGGCTGCACGAGAGAGCATCTGGCTTCGCAGTACGGCGGCCGAGTCGGCGTTTTCGCCGGAATAACGAAGACAGGGTTTAACCTATACGGGCCTGTGTTTAAAAAACAGGGAGAGCGCATGCTTCCCTTTACGTCTTTTAGCTCCGTGGCCAATCGAGTTTCGTACTTGTTTGACTTCAATGGTCCTAGCATGCCGATCGATACGATGTGTTCCTCTTCGTTAACCGCTATTCATGAAGCTTGCGAGCATATTTTGCGCGGGGAATGCGAATTGGCAATGGCTGGAGGCGTCAACCTATATCTTCATCCGTCTAATTATATCGAGCTTAGCGCCCATGGGATGCTGTCCACCGACGGCAAATGCAGAAGCTTCGGCAGCGGCGGCAACGGCTTCGTTCCGGGAGAAGGGGTAGGTGTTTTACTGCTGAAACGGCTGTCGCAAGCCATTGCGGACGGTGACCGGATTCATGCCGTGATCAGAGCCACCAGCGTGAATCATGGCGGCAAAACAAATGGCTACACCGTTCCAAATCCGAATGCCCAGGGACAGCTGATCCGGCAAGCGCTCGACAAAGCTGGCATTCACAGCAGAACGGTAAGCTATATCGAAGCGCACGGTACGGGCACCAAGCTGGGCGATCCGATCGAAATTACCGGGCTGACGCAAGCGTTCCGCCAAGATACGCAGGATAACCAATATTGCGCGATCGGTTCGGTCAAATCGAATATCGGTCATCTTGAGGCGGCGGCCGGTGTGGCCGGCGTAACGAAAATCGTGCTGCAAATGAAGCATCGGAAGCTCGTACCGAGCTTGCATGCGCGTACGCTAAACCAAAATATTCCGATGAAAAACACGCCTTTTATGGTCCAGCAGGATCTGACGGATTGGGATAGACCCGTCGTTCGTCTGAACGGCAGAGAGGAAGAGTATCCGAGAATTGCGGGCATTTCTTCCTTTGGCGCAGGCGGCGCCAATGCGCATATTGTGCTCGAGGAGTATATTCCGCCTGTAAGTGAAGTCCAAAAAGAAACATCCGCTAGTGAAGAGGTGCTTATTCTGCTGTCGGCCCCGAACGAGCAGCGGCTGCGTATTCAGGCGGAGAGACTGCTTTCGGCTTTGGACAGCGGATCATTGGCGGATGCGGAATTGGCGGAGATCGCATATACGCTTCAAATCGGCCGCGAGGCGATGGATGAAAGGCTTGCTTTTACAGCGGCTTCGATGGGAGAGTTGTCCCTTCGCTTACGAAGTTTTTTGAGCAAGACGTCGGATGACGGATCGATATACCGAGGCCATGCGAAATCAGATAAGGATCAGTTGGCCTCGATTGGAGCGGATGACGATCTTGCAAGCCGTGTAAATCGGTGGATCGAGCTCCGGAATGTTGACAGGCTTGGGGCATTATGGGTGAAGGGTCTGAAGGTAGACTGGAGCCGGATGTATGAGAACAAGCCAACTAGGCGAGTGAGTTTGCCGGGTTATCCTTTTGAACGCAAAACGTACTGGCTACCGGGCAGCGGCAAGCGGAACGAAGCTGAAGCTAGTCCAGACTTGGCAGCTGAGAAGCAGCGCTTTATCCGCGATCCGGAGAACCGTCCAGAAGCGTTTGAACATGTTTTGCTTACACCTGTTTGGGAGCCTGTGACTGTTGAATCCAGGCCTGCGTACCCCGGAGCGAACAGCCGAAGCGTTGTGATCATCGGAGGAACGGCTGAAAGCCGGGAGGCTCTCTTGGTTCATTATCCGAACGCCTTTACAGTCAACGTAGGCGAAGAGGATGATATCGAGCAAATCGCTATGGTGCTGGCACGATTCGGCGCTATCGATCATTTATTTTGGCTTGCGCCGCCTTCCGAATTTTTGCTTCATGACGATTCACTCCTTGCTAAGCAGGAGGTTGGTGTCCTTTTGCTATTCCGCTTGATCAAGGCGCTGCTACACGCCGGATATGGCGGGAAAAGGCTGAGTGTCGATTTCCTCACCTTCCAAACCCAGCGGGCATACACGGGAGACAGGATTAATCCCGTTCATGCGAGTGTGCATGGACTAATAGGTGCGCTTGCAAAGGAATATCCCAATTGGCAGATTCGTTTACTGGATTTGGAGCCCGGCTGGGAGACTTCAATTGAAACGCTGTCGACACTTCCTCCCGATGCGGAAGGAAACACGTGGTGCTTAAGGGGGCGGGAATGGCTATGTCAAAGGCTGGCTCCCGTGAATATCGCCTCTGGCATACAGCACAACGGTTACCGGAAAGGCGGCGTCTATGTCGTTATTGGCGGGGCCGGAGGTATTGGTGAAGTCTGGACGGCGTACATGATCCGCCGCTATCAGGCACAGATCGTCTGGCTTGGACGCCGCAGGCAGGATGAGTCGATCAGCGCATCAATCGAACGGGTGTCCACTACGGGGCCAAAGCCATTCTATATAGAGGCGGACGCAACGGATGCCCAAGCACTGGATCATGCTTATCAGGTCATCAAAGCACGTTTCGGCGCCATTCATGGTGTCGTTCATGCTGCAATCGTCCTGCGTGACCAAAGCCTCGCTAATATGCAGGAGGACGACTTCCGGGCAGGGCTTGGAGCAAAGATTGACGTCAGTGTACGGCTCGCGCAAATATTCCGAAGAGAGCCGCTTGATTTTGTTTTGTTTTTCTCAGGCATGATGTCCTTCGCTAGAAGGGCCGGTCAAAGCAATTATGCAGCAGGCTGCACGTTTAAGGATGCCTTCGCTATCCGTTTGGCCTGTGACTGGCCGTGTGCGGTGAAGATAATGAATTGGGGCTACTGGGGAAGTGCGGGCATTGTCGCTTCGGACGAATACCAGGCAAGGATGGCGCATGACGGCATCGGTTCGATAACGCCTTCGGATGCGATGGAGGCGTTGGAGACGCTGCTTGCAAGTCCGATCGAGCAGATGGCATTTATTAAAGCTTCGAAGAGTGTCCTGGAAGCAGGCTTTGCTTCGGAAAGGCGAATAGACGTCATGTTCGACACTCCGGGCTTCAGTGGCGATTACAGGTCAATGGTGGAGCTGCCTGCACTTCCTGATCTCATTGCTGGTATGAACATAGAACGAGGCCAACCGGTTGGGCCGTCCGGTCAAGCCGACCTGATTTTGCATGAATTGATCGGGGAAGCGTCCCGTTTGCTGGAAGTCCATCCCGACGAAATCGACCCGAACGCTGAGTTTGCGGAATACGGATTGGATACGGTCCAGCTGGCCGAGCTTTTAAGCAAGCTTAACAGACGCTTCATGGTGGAAGTGGAAATGCAGGCTTTTACAGATTGGACGACGTTGAACCAGATGGCACAAGCTGTGTCCCGTTTTGTCGGACGATCGGAAATCACGTCATAAGAAAGGGGCCTGTTCGTCTTGGATCAATTAAACGCGTTAACCTATAAATTGCTGTGGGGGCAGCTGTGGGAACTCGGACAGTTTACACAGATGCCGTTTGACCTGGACGCTCTGAAGGCCAAGGTGCATTCGCGCTACGGAAGCTGGCTTGAAGAGAGTCTGACACAGCTAACCGAACAGGGGTATATCGGGCTGCCACAAGGACAGGGCCTTGCGAAAGCATCTCCTCCTGTTCATCTGAACGAGGTGTGGGAAGAGTGGGCGGCCGCCAAGAAGGAATGGCTGGGCAATCCCAATTTACATGCCCAAGTCAACCTGTTGGAAACCGCGCTTCGGGCGCTTCCGGCGATATTGACCGGCCGGACCGCCGCCACTGACGTTCTGTTTCCAAATGGCTCGATGAAGCTTGTCGAAGGCATCTATAAAAATAATCCGGTATCGGATTATTTTAACGAGGTGTTGGCCAATACAGCGGCCGCATATGTAAAAAGTCTGGATCAAGGGCAACAGATGCGCATTCTTGAGCTGGGAGCGGGAACGGGCGGTACGAGCGAGATGGTCTTCCGCAAGCTGGAGCCTTTTCGGGAACAGATCGCGGAGTACGTTTACAGCGACTTATCGAAAGCATTTCTGATCCATGCCCAAGAACAATACGGACCAGCAGTTCCCTATTTAAGCTGCCGGATCGTGAACGTTGAAGAGCCCTTGGCGGAACAGGGGATTTTGCCCGGCACTTTCGATATGGTCGTCGCGTCAAACGTGCTGCATGCGACAAAAAATATTCGGCTTACGCTACGCAACGTTAAATCTGCACTGAAAAAAAATGGTTTATTGCTGCTAAATGAGATGAGCCACAACACACTCTTCGCTCACCTGACATTCGGTCTTCTGGATGGCTGGTGGCTCTATGAGGACGACTGGCTGCGCATTCCGGGTTCGCCCGCCTTAACTTCGGAGAACTGGACGAAAGTTTTGGAGCAGGAGGGGTTCCAGTCGGTGTATTTCCCAGCGCAGGCAGCTCGTAGCTTGGGACAGCAGATTATCGCTTGCCAGAGCGATGGTGTTGTCCGAAAATCCGGTACATCATCAGCAAAACAAACCGGGTCGAATATGGATACCGCTGCGGCGACGATTATCTCCACAACGGCAGATGATACCGGAAAAGTGGAACCGAAAGCGGATTGGACTCCTCAGGACAATGACAGATACATGCAAGCTGTCAAGCTCATGCTTAGAAAGCACATCTCGACAGCGCTTAAGGTTGACCGCGATCAGATCGCTCCGAACCATGCTTTTGCCGATTACGGGCTGGATTCCATTACGGGCGTTCACTTAATCCAATTGGTTAATGGGGAGCTTGGACTGGAACTGCCGACGACCGTTCTGTTTACATACAGCTCGATTAACCAGTTTACTGGCTATTTGCTGGCTGAGCATGGCGAAGCCGTTTCCAGGGTCTTCGGAGCTGCGGACCGCATAGCGCCGCAGACGGCTGTTAGGCCGAACTCTGCAGGCGAAAGCTTACGGGAGGCAGACTGCGAAACGAACGAAGTGGAAACGCCCGCTGCGTTCCAGAAAGCGGATGCACCAGCCCGAGGTCTGGCTAATAAGGAGCCGATTGCCATCATCGGCATGAGCGGAAGGTTTGCCAAATCCCGTCATTTTGAAGAATTATGGGAGCATTTGGCCAGTGGAACGGATTTGGTCGGGGAAATCACGCGATGGAAACAGTCGGACTCCAATATCGTTCGCTTTGGTAGCTTACTTGACGATTATGACCAGTTCGACCCGTACTTTTTTCATATTTCGGCAACGGAAGCGGTTTACATGGACCCTCAGCAGCGGTTGTTTCTGGAGGAGTCCTGGAAAGCGCTGGAGGACGCCGGCTATGCCGGATCGGCAATGGAAGGCCGCCGGTGCGGCGTTTATGTGGGGTACAATATCGGCGATTATATGCAGCTGATCGGCGACAATCCTCCGGCGCAGGCGATGTGGGGAAATGCCGGTTCTATCGTAGCTGCTCGAATTTCGTATTATTTGAATCTGAAAGGCCCGGCGATAGCAGTTGATACCGCCTGCTCCAGCTCACTCGTATCTGTTCATCTTGCATGTCAGGGACTGTGGGCGCGGGAGACAGATATGAGCTTGGCCGGGGGGGTGTTCATTCAGTCTACCCCGGCTTTCCACGACAGTGCACAGCGAGCAGGCATGCTGTCTGCTTCCGGGCGCTGTTATACGTTTGATGAACGGGCGGACGGTTTTGTGCCAGGTGAGGGTGTCGGTGCGGTTGTACTCAAACGGTTAAGCGATGCAGTTGCTGACGGCGACCATATCTACGGTGTCATTGCTGGATCGGGCATGAACCAGGACGGCACGACCAACGGGATTACGGCTCCGAGCGGTGCTGCACAGGAAGAGCTCGAGCGCGAAGTGTATGAACAATTCGGCATCGATCCGGGGCGCATTCAACTGGTAGAAGCACACGGTACCGGTACTAAGCTTGGCGACCCCATCGAGCATGAGGCGTTAACGAGCGCATTTAGACATTACACAGCCAAAACGGAATACTGTGCGATTGGATCTATCAAGACAACGATCGGCCATACGATTGCTGCAGCGGGCATCGCGGGGTTGATCAAGCTGATGTTGTCATTGAAATATAAAAAGCTTCCGCCATCCCTTCATTATCAGAAGGGCAATGCGAATATCCGAATGGAAGGAAGCCCCTTCTACGTTAATACCCACCTCAAGGAATGGCCTGCTGAGCCGGGTGAAAGCCGGTTCGCGGCGATCAGTTCATTCGGCTTCAGCGGGACGAATGTGCACATGGTCCTTCAGGAAGCGCCGTCGATCAATCGTCAGCCAAGGTCAACGCGCAGTCATCTGCTGGTACTGTCGGCGCAGTCCGACGCGCAGCTGCGTCAGCAGGCGGAGCAACTTATCGCTTACTGTGGCAAGCATCCCGAAGCGGATATTGGGGATATGAGCTATACGCTGCTGATCGGACGTAAGCATTTGCCACATCGGCTGGCCTGTATCATTGAGGATGTGACTGCCCTTGTCGCTGTGCTGAACCGCTGGCTCCTTGAGGGGAGCGCGCCGGGTCTCTTTGCGTCGGTCGTGCACGAATGGGAACGGCAGGAGGATGCGATCAAGAAGAATGAGGGTCTGGCGTACATCATGGAATGGCGTAATTCGGAGCGCGATAAGCCGGAGATGTTAGAAAGGATTGCCGGCTTGTATCAGCAAGGCTATGAGCTGGCGTATGAAAAGCTGTTTACAGCCAGTCAATACAGACGGATTTCATTGCCGGTGTATCCGTTTGCACGGGAGAGATTTTGGGTGCCGCTTAGCGGAGTAAGTGAGTCGGTGAAGCAGGATGAACGGCAGCAATCGGAAGTTCTTCATCCGCTGGTGCACCGCAATACGTCGACGCTTACGGAGCAGCGGTACAGCTCCGTTTTCACGGGCGATGAGCCCTTCTTCTCGGACCATGTGCTAAACGGCCAGAAGATTTTTCCCGGCTCTGCTTACTTAGAAATGGCTCATGCAGCTGTACGGCTTGCTACTGAATCGGCTACTGAAGACGGACGAATCCTGCAGCTGAAGCATGTTGGATGGGTACAACCCCTTATTGCGTGGGATGAACCGGTTGTTCTTCACATCGCACTCGCTTCCGGAGAGAATGAGGAAATTACGTTCGAGGTATACAGCTTGTCGGGGGATAAAGACAGGGAAGAAGCGGTTGTTCATTTTCAAGGTTCGGGAAGGTGGATGGCCGCTACGCAGGAGGAGCGGCTGAATGTGCAGGAGGCGCAAGCGGCATGCCGCCATACGGTTTCGTCGGAAGCATGCTACGAGGCGTTTGCACAAATCGGCTTTCATTACGGCATCACCCACAAAGGCATCGAGCAGCTTCATATTGGAGAACAGGCTGCGCTGGCAAAGCTGTCGATGCCTGCTAATCGAGGGTGCGTGGAGCCTTTTACGATGCATCCCGGTCTGCTGGATGCCGCACTTCAATCGATGGCTGGTCTTGTAGTCGGAGAAAATGACGTAAGCCCATTGGACGGCAGTCTTCGTTTAAGCCCGCTTCTGCCCTTCGCTATTGAAACGCTCGATATCGTACATGCCATGGATGCCGAGATGTGGGCGTATTTGCGATTCAGTCACGACTCGGGGATGCGTGGCGGCATTAAGAAGATTGACATCGATTTGGTTGACGCTCAGGGCCGTTTATGCGTACGGATCAAAGGGTATGCTGCCCGCCCGGTTCAAGCAAACGCACACTCCGACGAGGGGGTATTATTGTTCGAGCCGATATGGGAAACGGCGGAGGACTCTATAGGTTCAAACGAAGCTGTGCACCGATATGAGCGTCGAGTTGTCGTCGCTACTGAAGACTGCGCCTTCGCTCTGGAGGAAATCGAAGGACAGGAGGATGACGTTCGGTGCATCGCGCTGCAGACCGAACATCAGGATAAGATCGACCAGCGTTACCATGCTTATGCAGAACAGCTGCTCGGTATCGTACAGGAAGTGTTGCAGGATAAGCGCCCAACTATTATACAGCTTCTTATCTGCCATACCGATCAACAGCAACTGGCTGCGGGGTTGTCGGGAATGCTCAAAACAGCGGCCATGGAAGAGCCGAGAATAGCCGGCCAGCTGATCGAGCTTGAAACTCAGTCGAGTGAGCTGCACCTCGCCCAATTACTAGCGGCGTACGCAAAGCACCCAGAATTGCAGCACATCCGATTGAATAGGGAGCAGCAGAGCACTCTGCGCTGGCGCGAGATGCGTACGGTTCTGGAGCCGTCTACAGTCGTTCCTTGGAAGGATGGCGGTGTTTACCTCATAACCGGGGGAACAGGCGGGCTTGGCGTGCTGTTTGCGGAAGAAATTGCGCGAAGGACCAGCGGCGCTGCCGTGATCCTTGCGGGACGATCAGCACTGGACCAAAACAAGCGTGAACGGATAGAGCAATTAACCAATCGAGGGTTGACGGTGGAATACAGGCAAACGGATGTCGGTAGCCCGGAGGCGGTGGAAACGCTGATCCAAGAGATTTGCCGCAAATACGGTACATTGAACGGGATCCTGCACGGCGCCGGTGTTATTCAAGATGCGTATTTGAAGAAGAAGTCCGCTGCTGAACTTCAGCAGGTGCTTCGGCCAAAAGTATCCGGAACGGTCCATCTGGATGATGCGACTCGTCATATTCCGTTGGATTTCTTCCTGCTTTTCTCGGCTTTAGCAGGTGTAATAGGTAATCCCGCTCAGGCTGATTATGCGGCCGCCAACGCCTTTCTGAATCGTTTTGCTGCCTACCGTAACGAGTTAGCGGAAGCCGGACAACGGCATGGCCACACATTGTCGATTTGTTGGCCGCTGTGGCAAGAAGGCGGCATGCAGGTTCATGCCGAGGCGGCGAAGCTGTTGAAGCAAAAGAGCGGCATGCGGGCAATGGCAAGCAGCACGGGCATTCAAGCATTTTACATGGCTTTGGCTGCTGGAAAATCGCAAATCACCGTTATTGACGGTGAGAAAGAAACGTTACGTTCCTTTATGAGGATGGCACAGAACGAAGGGAAGGCGCAGGCTTTCGAAAGCGGCATAAAAGAGCCGTCCGCTTGGGATCAAAGCGATGCGCTTCAGGAGAAAGCGGTCGCGTACTTGACGAATTTGATATCCTCCGTGGCCGGCACGCCCGCCAGCCGGATGGACCCTGAAGCTCCGATGGAAACGTACGGACTAGATTCCGTCATGGTGATGCAAATCACCAGCCGGCTGGAAGTAGCCTTTGGCTCGCTGTCGAAAACATTGTTTTTCGAATACCCAAACATCGGTCGACTGGCGGCTTTTTTCATCGAACATCATCGGTTCCGTTTGGCCGAATTAGTTGGCGCTAAAATGGCGGCGGAAGATTCTATGAGTCCTATTACCGTTTTACCGAAGCCAAAGGAAGCACGCCGCAAAGCTGCACGTCCGATATCCAAGCAGCCGACAGAAGCACGGGACGGAAGTCGTGTACACGATATTGCGATCATCGGCATAGCCGGCCGTTATCCGGGTGCTAAAAATGTTGAACAATTTTGGGAAAAGCTTCGTGACGGTCAGGACTGCATCAGCGAAATTCCGCCCGACCGCTGGGATCACAGCGTCTACTATGACCCGGATAAGAGTAAGCCGGGGAAAGTGTATACGAAGTGGGGCGGATTTGTGGAGGGCGTCGACCGCTTCGATCCGTTGTTCTTTCATATATCGCCGCGTGAAGCCGAGATCATGGACCCGCAGGAAAGATTGTTTCTGCAATGCGTCTATGAAGCGATCGAAGACGCCGGATATACACGGGAAACGCTCGCTGCCGAGGGGCAAGGGAAGACGAAGCGGGTTGGCGTATTCGTTGGCGTCATGAACGAGGAATATCAGCTATATGGCGCGGAGTTGACTGCTCGAGGGAAGCCAATTGCACTATCCGGTAATCCCTCGTCTGTCGCAAACCGGGTCTCTTACTTCTGCGATTTCAAAGGACCAAGCATGGCGGTGGACACGATGTGTTCCTCGTCGTTGACAGCCATTCATCTGGCTTGCCAAAGCTTGCGGCAAGGGGAAAGTCGTGTTGCCGTGGCCGGCGGAGTCAACGTATCCGTCCACCCGAATAAATACATTTTCCTTTCCCAAGGTAAATTCGCTTCCAGCAAAGGCCGCTGTGAAAGCTTCGGGAAAGACGGCGACGGTTACGTACCCGGCGAAGGGGTAGGTGCAGCTGTGTTGAAACCGCTCGAAGATGCAATTGCGGACGGCGATCTCATTTATGGCATTATCAAGGGAACGGCTATCAACCACGGCGGCAAAACAAACGGCTATTCGGTACCCAGTCCAGCTGCGCAGGCCGATGTCATTGGCGAGGCAATCAAGGATGCCGGTATTGATCCGCGAACCATTAGCTATATCGAAGCGCACGGCACGGGCACTTCGCTTGGCGATCCGATTGAAATCGCGGGCTTGAGCCAATCCTTCCGCGCCCATACGGCCGACGTTCGCTTTTGTGCGATCGGCTCGGCCAAATCGAACATCGGCCATTGCGAAAGCGCAGCAGGCATTGCCGGTTTGACGAAGGTATTGCTTCAGATGAAATACGGTCAACTGGCGCCGTCACTGCATGCGGAGGAGCTCAATCCGAACATCGATTTCGAGCAATCACCTTTTGTGGTACAGCGGACGTTGGAGGCCTGGAACCGACCTGCTCTGACCATAGACGGGACCACAAGGGAACTTCCGAGAATTGCCGGACTCTCTTCCTTTGGCGCGGGAGGCTCCAACGGGCATCTGGTTATCGAAGAATATATTTCAGAAGAACATGTGACAGGCGAAAAGCAGACTTACCATAGGGACCATCCGGCTATCATTGTACTTTCAGCGCGCGACGAAGAGCGTCTACAGCTCGTTGCGCAGCGTCTCTTGTCCTTCATACGCGATCAAAGCTGTGAACACGTAAACCTGGAGAATCTTGCCTACACCCTCCAAGTGGGCCGGGAAGCGATGGAGGAACGGCTGGCGATGCTCGTCGGTTCGATCGAGGAGCTGGAAGATAAGCTACTTGCTTATGTAGCGGATCGCGAAGAGCGGAACAACGTTTTCCGCGGTCACATCCAGACCAATGAACTGATGCAGATGTGGCGGACAGACGAGGATTTATCGGAGACGTTCAAGGCATGGATGAGAAAAGGGAAATTCGGGAAGATCCTCGGTCTGTGGGTGAAAGGGCTGAACATCGATTGGCGTCTGCTTTACGAAGATACGGTTCCACGCCGGATGAGCCTGCCAACGTATCCGTTTGCGGAGGAGAGGTACTGGATACCGGAAACCGACATCCAATTTGCTCGGGAAGGAGAGGGCGGAAAGCCTCTGCATCCTTTGCTGCACCGGAATACATCGGAAGTGTCGCAGCTGCGTTTCAGTTCGCTGTTTACCGGTAAGGAGCATTTCCTGAGCGATCATGTTGTTGATGGAAATAAGATCATGCCGGGCGCCGCTTACCTCGAAATGATTCGCGCAGCCGCTGAGGCTGCAGCCGGCAAGCTGTTAAGTTCGGCAGGCACTCGTCTTCATCAGATCGTATGGAGAAAACCGCTTGTCATGAACGATGCATCCTCCGAGGTGCATATTCGGCTCCGTAAGGAAGACGAAGGATTGGCATGCGAGGTCTTTACCAATCAGGGCGAAGACGAGAATGAGACCTTGTATTGTACGGCAACGGTATCGCTTCAGGAGCCCGAAGAGAGCCCGATTATGGATATTGAAGTCATAAGGGCACAATGCAGCGGGCCGAAGCTGTCAGGCGAGCAGTGCTATCGGGCATTCGAATCAGCCGGACTTTTGTATGGACCCGGCAACAGAGGGATCAGAAGTATCTATACCGGCAACGCTCAAGCATTGGCGAACGTGTTTGTTCCGGCGGAAGTAGCTGGCACGCCGCATGATTATGTGCTTCATCCGAGTTTGATTGATTCCGTCTTCCAGGCAACGATCGGCTTGTTTCCCCGTCAAGTTCTGGAAGCAATGGAGGGGCAGCCGCAATCCGTGAGCCCAATCGTTCCTTTTGCGCTGGAGGAATTGGACATCCTTGGCCCATGTTCAGGAGAGATGTGGGCGTGGAACCGGTTCAGTAGCGATCTTCTACCGGAGAGCCCGATTCGCAAGCTGGATATCGATCTTATCGACAGCAGCGGAATCGTTCGTGTACGGATGAGAGGATTGACGTCCAGACGGATTGACCGAGAAGAGGTTCGTGATCAACCTGTTGCGTCCCCTAAAGAAACGCTTTTGTTCCAGCCGATTTGGGAACGGAAGCCTTGCCATACGGAGAAGAACACGGTGACTTATACCAGGCGGATCGTCTTGTTGGGCGGATCGGACAGCTCGCTTGCGGATCAACTCATGCAACAGGGGGACGGGGCAGAGGTTCATCTATTGGGCGACGGCCTGGAAAATATGACGTTGGCGTCGTGTTATACGATTTATGCCAAACGGATGCTGAAACAGCTTCAATCCGCACTTCATGGTACGGAAGGCAGGACGCTGATTCAATTGGTGCTCCCGAATAGCGACAATCAGCGTGTCTTGGTTGGATTAAGTGGAATGCTGAAGACCGCTGCTCTTGAACATCCCGGTGTCGTCGGGCAGACGATTTTACTGGGTAAGGACTCGGTAGGCCCTGTCATTGCCGGGATTATCGACGAGAATGGGTCTGAACCGGAGGACGACGTCATTCGTTATGAAGCCGGTAATCGTTATGTTCAAAGGCTTGTGGAAATGGGACATAAAAACGGGGTTCCGGTACCTTGGAAACATAACGGCACGTATCTGATCACAGGCGGCTGTGGCAAGCTTGGGATGATCGCTGCGCGAGATGCCGCCGCGCGAACTAGCGGTGCGAACCTGATCCTAACGGGGCGCTCCGCTCATGATGAAGGAATACAGAAGCATCTTGACGAGTTGAAAGCGGTGGGAGCCCATGCAGAGTACCGCAGCTTGGACATCAGCGACGCTTCCGCCATCCAAGAAACAATCGAACAGATAGAAGCTCGCTATGGCGGTTTGTCCGGCATTATTCATTGCGCAGGCATTCGAGCGGACAGCTTCATCTTGAAAAAAACGGAAATGGACATCGATCGGGTATTCGCAGCTAAAGTGGCCGGTCTTATTCATCTGGACCGTTCAACGAGGCATATGGAGCTCGACTTTATGCTGCTTTATTCCTCTCTTGCCGGAACGCTGGGCAATTTCGGTCAAGCCGACTATGCAGCCGCCAATGGGTTTATGGATGCGTTCGCAGCGCATCGGAACGATCTTACGGCTTCAGGACATCGCAAGGGCAAAGCCTGCTCGATCGCCTGGCCGCTCTGGGAGAAGGGCGGCATGCAGATCGATGAGGAAACGCTCTCCATGATGAACAGGCTGACCGGGATGTCTGCGCTTGAAACCGCCGGCGGGTTGCACGCTTTATATGCCGCAGCAGCATCAGCAGCGGATCATGTCCTGACGATAGCGGGAGATCCTTCCCGCATACGGACTGCCTTGACGGCCGGGAGTCAGTCTCCGCCGCAGGCTCAAGCTCGACCGGCAGTTGTTATGCAGCAGCCTATAAAGGCTGACGGCATTCCGGCCATTCCGCAGGATGAGCTGGAGCAGAGAACCATAGCGTACTTGAAATCGCTTGTATCGACGGTAATTAAGCTGCCCATTCAGCGGATGCATGAGGATACGCCGTTCGAGAAATATGGTGTCGATTCAGTGACCATCATGCAGTTGACAGCGAGTCTGGAACAATCATTCGGAACGTTGTCCAAATCGCTATTCTTTGAATATATGACGATCAGGGAGCTTGCCGGCTATTTGATGCGTGCTCACCTCAGCCGTCTGCCTGCTGTCTTGGGCTTGGAGGACGGTTCTTCGTTCGGATCGGCAGCGTCCATCCCTGAACGCGCCGGTCTTTCGCGTCATGACAGCCATGCTGTAGAGAAAGAAGAATCACCTGCCAGCAAAAACGATATTGAATCGGTAAGAGCTGGAGCTACAACCGAATGGCGGCCGGAGGATATCGCGATTATCGGGGTGGCCGGACGCTATCCGGGAGCAAGAGACGTGGAGGCGTTTTGGCACAATATCCGGAACGGCGTCGACAGCATCACCGAAATCCCGGAAGACCGTTGGAATCATGAGGCGATCTTCGATGCAGAGCCTGATAAACAGGGGAAAACCTATTCCAAATGGGGAGGCTTCCTGGAAGGGGTGGATCGTTTTGATCCGTTGTTCTTTCACATTTCACGCAAAGAAGCGGCGTTTATGGATCCTCAGGAGCGATTGTTTCTACAGTGCACATATGAGCTGCTGCAGGATGCCGGATACACGAGGCAGGACCTGCAGCAGCTCGATTCGTCCGGTCTTGGCGGTAATGTAGGCGTTTATGTCGGTGTCATGTACGAGGAATATCAGCTTTATGGTGCGGAAGAAACGGTTCGGGGCCGGCCGATGGCGCTGTCTGGCAGCGCTTCGTCGATTGCGAACCGCGTATCGTATTTTTGCAATTTACATGGACCGAGCCTGGCTATTGATACGATGTGCTCATCTTCGCTCACCGCGATACATTTGGCCTGCCAAAGTCTGCGCGAGGGAGAATGCGATGCAGCTATAGCAGGGGGTGTAAACCTTTCTATTCATCCGAATAAGTACATGGCGCTTGCGCAAGGAAAATTCGCGTCGAGCAAAGGCCGGTGCGAGAGCTTCGGCGAGGGAGGCGACGGTTACGTGCCGGGCGAAGGCGTTGGCGCCGTTCTGTTAAAGCCGTTGTCACGGGCCATTGCCGACAAAGACCGCATCTACGGCGTCATTAAAGGCTCAGCCGTCAACCATGGCGGTAAGACGAACGGCTACTCGGTTCCGAATCCGAAAGCGCAGGCAAGTGTAGTCGAGCGGGCGATCCGGAAGTCGGGCATTGATCCGGGCGCAATCAGCTATATCGAAGCGCATGGGACCGGTACGGCACTTGGCGATCCCATCGAAATAAAAGGTTTAAGTGATGCATGGAAAACGAGTGCCCTTCCGACATCCGTTTGTGCGATCGGTTCCGTAAAATCCAACATCGGTCACTGCGAGAGCGCAGCGGGAATTGCGGGCTTAACGAAGGTGCTGATGCAGTTGAAATACGGGGAGCTGGCGCCATCGCTTCATTCCGAGAAGCTGAACCCGAATATCGTCTTCACGGATACACCGTTTAGGGTGCAGCAGGAGCTGGAGGAATGGAAGCGGCCCGTCGTCGAAGCAGGCGGAGAAAAGCGGGAAATGCCGCGCATAGCGGGCATTTCTTCATTCGGCGCGGGAGGATCCAATGCTCACTTAATCGTGGAAGAATATAATCCGCCCGCAGCGGTACATTCGGCCGATCAGGCTGGGAGGACCGTTCCGATTGTTTTGTCCGCCCCGAACAAAGAGGGACTGAAACGATTGGCTTCTCGCTATCTGGATGCAATAGCGATGCGGCAGATTACGGATGATAACTTGACTGATGCGGCTTACACCCTTCAGGTGGGTCGTGAGGCGATGGAAGAACGAGCGGCTATGACCGTTTCTTCGGTTCTGGAGCTGAAACGCGGGTTGCAGGCGATTGCCGAGAACGGCCAAATGGAGAAGCTGCACCTCGGCAGGGTGAAGTCAGGCGCGGCACTGTCCGAGCTACAGGCCGGAGCGCCGGATGAATCGACCTGGCTGGGATGGTTTGCTTCAGAGAAGTTTGAGCCGCTTCTGTCTTTATGGGTAAGCGGCATTGATTTCGATTGGCGGCTTGTCTACGGCAAAACGACACCAAGACGCATTAGCCTGCCTTCCTATCCGTTCGCTGAAGAAAAATGCTGGTATAACATTAGCGGCAATGGACAGAAATCCGCAGGAACATATGGAAGCGAACCTGCACCAGCTCCAAACGTTCATATTCATGAGGCAGGAACGATGGACCGGGAAGCAGTGGAGACAATTACGTTAAGGCCACTATCGAACATTCCCGATCAAATCGATCACGGAAGCGGACACTCGCTGCAGCTACCGCCGATTAAATTGAAGAAGATCGACGGGGTATCGAAGCAGCGCATATCGCTCGACGTGTTGATTGAGCAGCTGGCCGAGAGCTTGGCCGATACGATGTTTATGGAGCGGGCCGAATTGGACCCAGAGAGAAAGTTTGTCGAAATCGGCGTGGACTCGATTATCGGTGTGGAATGGATCAAAGCAGTGAATAAGAAGTATGACGTATCCATTACGGCGACCAAAATATATGATTACTCGACTTTAAGCGAATTTGCCGCCTATTTGCACGGAGTAATCGCTGAGAAGGCCGCTTCGGTTGGGAAAGAAGCGGAAGCAAAAGCAGAACACGATTACGATCACGTAAGCCAGTTGCCGAAGCAAACGGCGGCACTTACGGCAGCCGAACATGAGGACCCTGCCGAAGAAAGGACGCCCCCTCCAAACAATGGTGTTTCCTTGGAGGTACTCGAAGAACAACTGGTCCAGAGCATGGCGGAGGCCATGTTTATG
This sequence comes from Brevibacillus sp. RS1.1, assembly GCF_013284365.1. Classification (NCBI taxonomy): domain Bacteria; kingdom Bacillati; phylum Bacillota; class Bacilli; order Caryophanales; family Paenibacillaceae; genus Brevibacillus; species Brevibacillus sp. RS1.1. Next base: position 1,202,706 of record NZ_JABSVA010000001.1, on the reverse strand, counting down.
CAGCCTGACGAGATTGATCCTGAAATCAAATTCGTGGACATCGGGGTTGATTCGATTGTCGGCGTCGAATGGATCAAGGCGGTTAATAAGCAATACGGCACGAGCATCACGGCGACGAAAATATATGACTATTCGACGATCAGACAGTTCGCGGCGTACCTGAGTTCCGAGCTGGGCCGGGGGCAAGGCGCTTCCCTGGAACAGGAAACCGTACGTTCTCCGCTTCTGCTGGATGACATTTTACAGCAAGTAGAAAGCGGTAGGCTGGACATTCAAGAGGCTAACAATTACGTCAGTCGTCTTATCCTTGAGGAGGAACAGAATTGAACAGACAAGAAATAACAGCCCTTATCATAAAAAATTTGTATGAGATCGTCCCAGAATTAGAGGGACGGGAACTAAGGCCGGAGGACCGGCTTTCGGATCTCGGATTGAACTCCATTGACCGCGCGGATCTAATTTCGATGGTGATGGAGGATTTGTCACTTTTGCAGAATCAAAGATCGCAGTTTATTGGATTATCAAGCATAGGGGAACTGGCCGATGGGTTCTTGGGCAAGCTGTAGGCCGGACGATATCGTCATCTCAGGCATTGGCATCACATCGGCCATTGGTCAAGGACAGGCTGCCTTCGCGGCATCCCTCCTTGACGGCCGGAACGCCTTTGCTGTGCTGAACCGTCCAGGTCGCCAAAAAGGCAGCTCTTCTTTTCTGGGAGCGGAGATCGAATCGCTGGTTATGCCGGAAAATCTTTCTAAACGGCTGCTGCGAACGGCTTCCTTCTCCGGGCAGGCTGCGATGGCAACGATGCACGAGGCTTGGGAGGATGCAGTTCTGGATCAGGTTGAGCCAGAGCGTATCGGCCTCATTATCGGCGGTTCCAACTTACAGCAGCGGGAGGCTCTCCAAGTCTATGCCTCGTATTCGGAACGTCCTTCGTTTCTGAGGCCCACTTATGCGATGACGTACATGGACAGCGATTTATGCGGACTATGCACGGAGCAGTTTGGGATTCGCGGATTTGCGTTTACATTGGGAGGCGCATCCGCAAGCGGTCAGGCTGTCATCGCTCAAGCCGTTCAAGCTGTTAGCTCCGGGGAAGTCGATGCTTGCATCGCAGTCGGGGCATTGGCCGACCTTTCCTATATGGAGCTTGCGGCCTTTCGTAGTCTGGGCGCAATGGGCTCCGATCAATATGCCGACAGACCGGATCTGGCCTGCCGGCCATTCGATCGCGGCCGGGACGGCTTTATCTACGGCGAAAATTGCGCTGCCGTCGTCATTGAGCGCGCGTCTTTTGCCGGTAAGAGAGGGGTTCGTCCTTATGCGGCCATTACCGCCACGGCGATCGCGATGGACGGCAACCGAAATCCGAATCCGTCCTACGAGGGAGAAATGCGCGTGATCCGCGAAGCTCTTCGCCGGGCCGGCATTTCAGCCGCCGACATCGACTACGTCAATCCGCATGGAACGGGCTCTCCGATCGGTGATGAAACGGAGCTGCGCGCGCTTAAAGACAGCGGATTGTCGCATGCCTACATCAATGCGACTAAATCGATAACAGGCCATGGCCTTAGTGCGGCAGGAGCCGTGGAAATTGTTGCGGTATTGCTTCAGATGCGTAACTCCCGCCTTCATCCGACGCGTAATCTGGAGCTTCCGGTTGACGAGTCGTTCAATTGGGTGAAGGAACAATTCGTCACGCACTCCATTTCTCGTGCTCTATGCCTCAGCATGGGCTTTGGCGGCATGAATACAGCGGTCACACTGCAAAAGCTTTAAAACGAACGGAGAAGGAGAATGGCCTTGACTCAAGTTGGAATAGAAGCGATGAATGTTTTTGGCGGCACTGCTTTTCTGGATGTCCCGGAACTTGCAGCAAGGCGCCAATTGGATAATGCCCGGTTCGAGAATCTGATGATGCTCGAGAAAACCGTTGCCTTGCCTTACGAGGACCCAATTACGTTCGGTGTCAATGCCGCGAAGCCGATCGTGGATTCGCTGTCTGAAGAAGAGCGGAACCGGATCGAGCTGGTGATTACCTGCACAGAATCCGGTATCGATTTCGGAAAATCGATGAGCACGTATATCCATCACTATCTCGGCTTAAACCGCCGCTGCCGGATGTACGAAATCAAGCAGGCCTGCTATTCGGGAACAGCAGGCCTGCATGCTGCAGTTAATTTTATTCTCTCCGGCACATCACCGGGAGCCAAAGCGCTGGTGATTGCTACGGACATATCCCGTTTTTTCGTGGCTGAGGGTGGGAGCTCGCTGACAGAAGACTGGTCCTATGCAGAGCTAAGTGCTGGAGCTGGAGCTGTTGCCCTTTTGGTCAGCGATACACCGTATGTCTTCCAAATCGATACGGGCGCGAGCGGTTATTACGGTTATGAAGTGATGGATACCTGCCGCCCGATGCCGGACAGCGAAGCAGGTAATTCCGATTTGTCGCTGTCCACGTATTTGGATTGCTGTGAACAAACCTTTATGGCCTACAAATCGCGGGTGCCTGAAGCCGACTATAAGGATACGTTTCAATATTTGGCGTTTCATACGCCCTTCGGTGGTATGGTGAAGGGCGCGCATCGCACGATGATGCGAAGAATCGCGAAGGCGAAAGCGCCGGAGATCGAAGCGGATTTTAATCAACGTGTGCTTCCCGGCATTCGATTTTGCCAGCGTGTCGGCAATATCATGGGTGGCACCGTTTTTCTGTCACTGGCAGGCCTAATCGAGCATGGGACATTTGATACGCCCAAGCGGATCGGCTGTTACTCGTACGGGTCCGGCTGCTGCTCGGAATTTTACAGCGGTGTCGCCACAAGTCAAAGCCAGGTGGCACTGCGTAAATTCAAGCTGAGCGAACGTCTGCAGGAGCGCCGTCTGCTCGGCTTTGACGAATATGAAGCGATGCTGAGAAGCGGTCACGGCATCCGGTTTGGAACTCGTAACGCGAAGCTGGACTTGCAAGGGATTCCCGTATCTGTACGGGGCGAGCAGCGGCTCTACCTGGAAGAGATCCGGGACTTCCATCGGATTTACAGGTGGCTGTAATGGAGTTTAAGACGCTACATGTTCGATATCAAGGAACCGTATGCTTTATCAGACTGCACCGACCCGAAGCGGACAACGCAATCAATGACCAGCTTGTGAAGGAACTGGGCTACGTGCTGGACCGATGCGAGGAAGAAGTGACGGTTGTCGTGCTGGAAGGTCTGCCTCATGTATTCTGCACGGGCGCAGATTTCCAGGAGATTCACGCCCATATGGCTGAAGGCCGATCCATACGAAGCAATCCTGAGCCTCTGTATGCGTTATGGATGAGAATGCGCACCGGACCGTACATCGTTCTTTCTCACGTCAAGGGTAAGGCAAATGCCGGGGGGCTTGGCTTTATCGCCGCAAGCGATATCGTTCTGGCGGACGGGACGGCTCAATTCAGCTTGTCCGAGCTGCTGTTCGGCCTGTATCCCGCTTGTGTAATGCCGTTTCTTATTCAAAAAACGGGCATGCAGCGCGCGCATTATATGACGCTGATGACGCAGACCTTCGATGCGGAAACCGCACTCCGCTGGGGGTTGATCGATGCCTGGGAGCCGGATAGCGAGTCGCTACTGCGCCGTCATCTGCTTCGATTGAAGCGTCTGCCTAAAGCGGGGGTTGCGAAGTACAAACGCTATATGATTGAGCTGCAGCCCTTAATCCGGGAAGGCAGGGAACTGGCAATAACTGCGAATCAAACCATGTTTGCCGACCCGGATACGCTCGCAGTTATCTATAATTTTGTCAATAAAGGCCAATTTCCATGGGAAGGTTGATGTGTAATGCAACCGGTTGTAGAGCTGCGTGAAATCGAGAAGGGTATCGCACTGATCACCATGCAGGACCGCGTATACAAAAACACGTTCTCCGACGACCTGGTAAAGGGTTTGGCGCATGCTTTCCTAACTGTAAAGGAAACAGAGCGGTATAAAGCCGTTATTTTGACCGGGTATGATACTTATTTTGCTTCCGGCGGGACGCAAGAAGCTTTGCTTGCCATTTTCGAAGGGCAATTGAAATTTACGGACAGCAACATTTACAGTCTTGCATTGGAATGTCCGGTTCCCGTCATATCCGCTATGCAGGGTCATGCGATCGGAGGCGGGTTTGTGATCGGATTGTTTGCCGATTTTGTCGTCATGAGCCGTGAGAGTGTCTATACGGCCAATTTCATGAAATACGGCTTCACACCGGGAATGGGTGCAACGTATATCTTGCCGCGAAAGCTGGGATTGAGCCTGGGCAATGAAATGCTGCTAAGCGGCAGCAATTATCGCGGGGCGGATCTGGAGAAGAGAGGCGTGCCTTTCGCGGTCCTTCCCCGGGACCAAGTGATGAGCCATGCTCTGGAGCTGGCGCGGCAGCTGGCAGAAAAGCCGCGCCTTTCGTTGGTTGCTTTGAAGGACCATCTGGTTGAGACGGCGCGAGCCGAGCTCCCGAATTATATTGCGAAAGAGGTCGCGATGCATGAGCTAACCTTCCATCAGACAGAAGTTCGGGACAAGATTCTGTCCTTATTTGGTAAATAGCGAACAGGCAGGGGGTGTGAGGGTGAATATTCAAGAGATACTTCGCGCTTTGCAAGCGGGAGAGGTTAGTTCTGAAGATGCCAAGAGTCGAATTATGGAGCTGAAGGCTGCCGACGGGAGGAATTTCCCGTCTCCAGCAGACCATGCTGATTCCCGTAGTCCGGAACCGGAGAAGGCGGGATTGAAAGTCGACAGCCGGCAGTCAGCGAAATCGGATTCTGCTGGCCTGGTCGTGTCGAACGTTCATCACATCAGCGAGGTTTCTTTGCGGCCATGGTCTGTATCAGAGCCCGGCTTTGGTGAAATGACGATACAAGTCATGGCATCGGCAGTTAATTTTCCAGATCTCATGTGCGTAAACGGGCTATACCCGACGATGCCCGATTATCCATTCGTGCCGGGGTTTGAAGTAGCCGGAATCGTCACATGCATCGGCAAAGGCGTAGAGGAGTTCCAGATCGGCGATGAGGTCATCGCTCTTACAGGCAGGCAGCTGGGCGGCCATGCAAGCGAAGTGAATGTTGCCGCCGCTAATGCCGTCCGGAAGCCTTCCAACATAACGTTTGAAGAAGGGTGCAGCTTGCCTGTTGTTTTCTCCACAGTTTATCACGCTTTCGAGACAGGGAAGCTTGCGCAAGGCGAGCAGGTGCTCATTCAGACGGCGACAGGAGGCTGCGGCCTTATCGCCCTGCAGTTGGCGAATTTGAAAGGCTGCAAGATTTACGGCACGAGCAGCAAAGCCGATAAGCTCGCCCTGCTTGATAGGCTTGGCGTTGCTGCGGCGATCCATTACAGCGCCTCGCCCTTCGATCGGGAAATCGCCTCCTTAACCAATGGCCGCGGGGTTGATGTTGTACTTAATATGCTGTCCGGGGACGCGATTCAGAAGGGCTTGAATTGTTTGGCCCCTTCAGGTCGCTACCTGGAGCTGGCCGTGCATGCACTGAAGACGAGCGGAAATCTGGATCTTTCCGGACTTGTACATAACCAAACAATTCATAGCATTGATTTACGGCGGTTAAGTGCCCAAAAGGGATTTAACAAGGAATTGCTCCATGTGATGGTTGACCTGCTTCAAACACAGAAAATCGTACCCATTGTGTCCAGGATTTACCCCTTCAAGCGAATTCAAGAGGCGCTTGAATATGTCAGCCGCGGACAGCATATTGGCAAAGTCGTCATAAGCCGTACGGCGGAGGACATGACGGACCAGACTGACGAGCTGATCGAGCGGATGCGAAGGCAGAAAAGTCAGAGGCAGGAATCCTTTGGATTGCACAGTGCACAAGTGGTCGTCCGTAGCCAGGAAGATATGACCAAGGAGAAAAGCCGGAAATCGCCCGCTCTGGATGGCATTGCCATCATCGGGATGTCAGGCCAATTCCCCAAGGCCGCTACTATTGATGAATTATGGGACAACATTTGCAAAGGTGAAGATTGCGTATCCGAGATTCCTGCAGAACGCTGGCCTCTCGAGCGATACTACGATCCCGATCCTAAGAAGCCGGGCAAAACATATTCGAAATGGATGGGCGTCTTGGGGGATGCGGACAAATTTGATCCGTTATTTTTCCAAATATCGCCCGTGGAAGCGGAATACATGGATCCGCAGCAGCGGCTATTCCTGGCGAACAGCTGGGCATGCATCGAGAATGCCGGACTGCGTCCATCAGACTTGTCCGGTAGCCGCTGCGGGGTCTTTGCTGGATGTGGCACCGGCGATTACGGACGTATGGATAGTGGAGAAGAGCTCCATGCGCAAAATTTGATGGGGACCTCGGTTTCCATTTTAAGCGCACGCATCTCCTATCTGCTGAATTTGAAGGGTCCCTGCATGGCGATCGACACAGCTTGCTCCTCCTCGCTGGTCGCGATTTCAGAAGCCTGCAACAGCTTGCTCCTGGACAATTGCGACATGGCGTTGGCTGGCGGCGTTAATGTCATGAGCGGACCGGCTATGCATATTATGACGAGCAAATCCGGGATGCTGTCCAAGGATGGGCACTGCTATACGTTCGATAACAGGGCGAATGGATTCGTTCCGGGGGAAGGTACGGGCGTGCTGCTGCTTAAGAGGCTATCCGACGCGGTCCGCGACAAAGACCCGATTCATGCTGTCATACGCGGCTGGGGTATTAATCAGGACGGGAAGACAAACGGAATTACAGCCCCCAGCGCTACTTCACAGGAAGAGCTGGAGAAATCCGTCTTTGATAAATTCGGCATTAACCCGGAGACCATTTCGCTTGTTGAAGCACATGGTACAGGAACAAAGCTCGGCGATCCGATCGAGGTCGAAGCCCTTACGGCATCGTTCGCCGCATATACGGACAAGAAGGGCTACTGCGCACTCGGTTCCATAAAGAGCAATATCGGTCATTTGCTTGCGGCATCCGGCGTATCGGGCGTCATCAAGGTTGTACAGTCGCTGAAGCACCGTATGCTGCCGCCAACCATTCATTTTGATTCCTTGAATGAGCATATCCGACTTGATGGAAGCCCCTTCTTTATAAACACGTCCTTGAAGAGGTGGGAGAGCGAATCCGGCATTCGACGGGCCTCGGTCAGCTCCTTCGGGTTTAGCGGAACGAACGCCTATATGGTCATTGAGGAATACAATCCGGAATCGCCCGGACATTCGGCTCCACCTATGGATCAACCGCTATTATTCCCGGTATCGGCCAAAACCGAAGATCAGCTGGACGACGCTGTCGCATCCCTTAAAGCCTTCCTACTGCGGGAAACAGACATCTGTTTGTCAGATGTGGCGTTGACGCTGCAAGCGGGGAGGGAAGAAATGGATGTCCGTGCGGCGTTCACGGCAAACACGAGGAAGGAACTGCTGCAGGCAGTGGAGGACCATTTGCTGCGGAGGCCTTCTTCTTTTGTATTCACTGGGAAAGTAAACAGAAGGCAAATAAGGAATCCGATCGCATCAAGCCAAGAACTGCCATCGGAGCATGAGACTGGTTCCTCTCAAGAGGTAAAGCTTGCCAATTCCGCAAAGAAGTGGGTGCAGGGCTTACAAGCGCTGCCTTTGGTGAACGGGGGGAAGCGCATCCACATGCCGACCTATCCGTTTGCGAAGGAGCGGTACTGGCTTGAAGCAAAGGCTTCGGACCGGGACCCGCTCCATACGAAAACTTTGACTGAGCGTCTTCATCCGCTTGTGCACAGAAATACGTCGGTGTTAGGGAAGACCCGGTTCAGCGCTTCTTTTACAAATGAGGAGACGCTGCTGCGAGACCATGTTGTCTCCGGACAGTCTATCATGCCAGGAATGGCCTTCCTTGAGATGGCCCGCGCTGCAGTCGAGCTTGCGACTGATTACGTGGATAAGGGACAGGCCATTACGCTGGAAAATGTGGTATGGCTGCGGCCTTTTATTGCGAAAGCAACGACCGAACACATTCATGTTTCCTTAACGCAGGAGGGTGACAACCAAGTTTCATTTTGTATGCTGGCAGGACCTTCGGAGGCTGATGCGGATGAAGGCCTTATTTATAGCAAAGGGACAGCTGTTATTCATGCGGCTTCTGCCCCTCCTCAGCTGGACGTGCAGGCCATTCGCGCCCAATGCTCGGTCGCAAAGCTGGATCAGGAAACGTGCTACGGTGCTTTCGAAAATATGGGAATTGCATATGGTCCAGGTTATAGAGCAGTAAAGACGATTGAAATCGGCGAAGATTGTGCGATCGCTAAGATTCATTTGCCGGCCGCCATGAGTGACGAGATGCAGCGGATTGGATGCAATCCGGTATTGCTCGACGCTGCCGCTCAGTCCACGATCGGCTTCGCCTTGCACAGTCATGGACGCCAAATCGGCGCTGAGGCAAACGGGCCATATGTGCCATTTGCGATTCAGGAGCTTACGGTCTACCGTCCTTGTACTTCAGTGATGTGGGCGGTCACTCGCATAAGGAAAGCAGAAGCTTCAGGTGATTCGCTGCGCGTCTTCGATATCGATTTGTGTGACGAGGAAGGCCATGTTTGTACGGCCATGCGGGGAATGACAACCAAGAGTGCAGGGAAATCAGGGGCCTGGAGCTTTAACCCTGATCAAGCCGAGACGGATGGTTCCCACCGATTACCTGATGGATTGCTGCTGCTTCCTACCTGGGAACTTGCCGCATTCAACGAAGCGCCAAGCCTGCAAAATGTTCCGGATGCCGACATCGTGATCGGCGGAACGCCAGAGCAAATCATTCAAATCAACCACAAGTATCCCGCGGCTCAGCCGCTGTCGTTTGAAGCCAAAGCTTCGATTGAGGATATGGCTCAGAAGCTGAGCAACTATAACGATCTGAAGCATATTATATGGATCTCGCCAGTTCATCCGATTCAAACCGTGCGGGACGAAGGTATGATCAGTGAACAACAGGATGGGGTATTCCAGCTTTTTAGACTCATAAAGTCACTGCTCGAAATCGGCTTCGGGTCGAGGCCCTTGCACTGGTCCATCATCACCGTGGAGGCTCAGCCGATTCTTGCAGGCGAAACATCTGGCTTTGCACATGCCGGTGTCCATGGGTTGGTCGGGTCGATGGCGAAGGAATATCCGAGCTGGAGCGTGCGACTGTTAGACATAGGCCTGAAGGATGAACTGCCGTTGGACGTTCTGCCATCGCTGCCAAGGGATGCCAAGGGAAACGCATGGGGCTACCGAAAAGGCGGTTGGTACAAGCAGATGCTGGTTCCTGTCAAAAGCTTGCCGATTAAGCGTACCACTTACCGGCAAGGCGGCGTTTATGTCGTCATCGGGGGAGCCGGAGGCATTGGCGAGGTATGGACCGAGTATATGATCCGTACCTATCAAGCACAAATCGTGTGGATTGGCCGCAGAGAGATGGATGAAGCCATTCGGGCTAAGATCGCACGGTTAGGGGATCTTGGACCTGCGCCAGCCTATATCCAGGCCGATGCGGCAAATTTGGCATCGCTCCAGCAGGCCTATGAGACGATAAAGTCGCGGTATACGCGTATTCATGGCATTGTTCACTCCGCGATCGTCCTGCTCGATCAAAGTTTGGCAAAAATGGACGAGCAGCGGTTTGAAGCGGGGTATGCAGCCAAAAACGGCACAGCTGTACGAACAGCTCAAGTATTTGATCGTGAGCAGTTGGATTTTGTTTTATTCTTTTCATCTTTTAATTCGTTTCTGAAATCGCCTGGTCAGAGCAATTACACAGCTGGGTGTACATTTAGCGACGCTTTCGCAGTGAAGCTCGCCTCCGAATGGTCTTGTGCCGTCAAGACGATCAATTGGGGGTATTGGGGAAGTGTGGGGACGGTTTCATCCGATGCTCTCCGTGAGAAAATGGCACGGATCGGAATGGGGTCCATCGAGCCGGACGAAGCCATGGACGTCGTGGAAAGACTGCTTGCTGGGAAGGTGAATCAACTGTGCTTCGTCAAAACGACCAAGCCACTACATATAGAGGAAACAGCCGCAGACCAGCATATAGCGGTTCTACCTGAACGCTTCGGATCAGTCCTCAGCAGGATCAGAAGCGTCTTCGCTCCGGCTCCCTTTCAAGCCCTCTCGTCTGCAGAAAGACCTTTAGAGGAAGAGACGGGAAGTATCCCGGATGCGAAGCAGCGGGCAGAGGTGCTGTCTCTCGTGAGGGAGACGGCAGCAATGTTCTTGAAGGTCGACGAACAGGACATAGAACCCGACGCGGAATTAGCGGAATATGGCCTTGATCCGGTTAAGATGAGTTTACTCACGGAAATGCTCAATCAACGGCTCGGAATAGATGTAACGCCGGAGCTGGTCATCCGGCACCGGAGTTTGAGGGAGCTGGCAGATAGGATCGTAGATATAAGATGGAAGCCGGGTGTATAGCAATGGACGAAAGGAGCGGTCAGGTGAACGGTATAGAGGAGAGCATACGAGACGTAAAACGCCTGGAAGAAGAGGTTCTGGTCAAGCTTCTTTGGGTGCAGCTGCAAGCTGCCGGCTTCTTTAACCGAGAGCGGCAATCCAAGGAGGGGCTGGCCGGATTGCTGGGCCAATCTCGGCTTTACGATAGATGGTTGGAGACTAGCATCGATTATTTGCTTCGCTATGGCTTTATATCGGAGGTTGTCGGCGAATACGTCGTCGATCCGAATCGGAAAGAAGACCATGCAGCCGTCTGGGCCCAATGGGATCGGCATTTAGAGCAGTGGAGGGATCACCCGGATTCCGGCGCGCAAATGATCCTTGTCGACGCTGCACTCCGAGCACTTCCACAGGTGCTGTGCGGAAATACGGCCGCTACGGATATTATATTCCCGAACGGATCGATGACGCTTGTTGAGGGTGTCTACAAAAACAATCACATCGCGGATTACTTCAACAAGATCGTATCGGATCTTACGCTTGCGTTTATTAAGGAACGGGTTCAAGAAGATCCTGCTGTCCGCTTGCGCATTTTGGAAATCGGTGCAGGAACGGGCGGAACAAGCGCACGGGTGCTGGCAGGACTTAAACCGATGCAGGAGCATATTGCAGAATACTGCTATACGGATATTTCTCAAGCGTTTTTGCTTCATGCCCAGCACGAGTACGGACCGCATTACCCGTTTTTGACCTATCGTCTATATGATGCCCAGAAGCCCGCGGCGGTGCAGGGCTTCGAGGAAGGCGCATTCGATCTTGCGATTGCAACCAATGTGCTGCATGCAACCCGAAATATGAAGACAACAATCCGAAGCGTCAAGACGGTCCTGAAGCACAGTGGTCTGCTGCTCCTCAATGAAATGAGCAGCAGCAATCTGTTCATCCACCTGACGTTCGGTCTGCTTGAGGGCTGGTGGCTGTATGAGGATCAAGAGCTTCGGATGCCGGGATCACCGGGTTTGACACCCAATTCGTGGCGTTCGCTGTTGGAGGAGGAGGGCTTCCTCGATGTGTTTTTCCCTGCTGAGCATTCACACGGTCTCGGACAGCAGATTATAGTAGCCGAAAGCGACGGTGTAATCCGCATACGAAGTCAAGAGGATGCATCGGATAACGCTGCAGAAGAACAACCCCAACGGAAGCCAATTGCTCGTACAACGCTGTCCGCCAAAAAGGATGAACAAAGCCAGGAGGTGCTCCGCGAGAAGGGCAGAGAACGACTGAAGGCGCTCACCTGCGAAACGCTGAAAATTCCATACCAGCGCATGGAAACATACGTGTCGCTGGAGACATACGGAATCGATTCGATTCTGGTCGTACAGCTTACGGAAGCACTCCGGCCTCATTTCGCCAAAATAAACAGTACGCTATTTTTCGAGCACGCAACGATTAATGCGCTAGCCGACTATTTGCTGCAAGCCCATCCAGAGGAGATGCTTCGCTTCACGGGAATGGAGAGACAAGCAGTAGGCAGCTCCATTTTCGATACGCAAGAAGTGCCCGATAGCAATCTAGCGCCAGATCGTCATATGGAACCGGCAGCCCTTGAGCCGATTAGTGAACAGCAACCCGTCATCGAAATGACGAGGAGCGAAGCGGCAGGCAAACAGGATGTCGCGATCATCGGTTTATCCGGACGTTATCCGGGGGCACGGAATGTAGAACAGTTCTGGGAAAACCTTAAACAGGGAACAAATTGCATTACCGAAATCCCATCCGACCGGTGGGATTGGAGACTCTACTACGACGAAGAGCGGGGCAAGGAGGGCGCTGTCTATAGCAAATGGGGAGGATTCCTGGACGATATCGACAAATTCGACCCGCTATTCTTTCAGATTGCGCCGAAGGAAGCCGAACGAATGGATCCGCAAGAGCGGATTTTTTTGGAAACCGCTTATGCAAGTATAGAGGATGCTGGTTATACCCCTGAACGTTTAAACCGTTCAGGGAAGGTTGGTGTTTTTGTCGGGGTGATGAACGGCAATTATTCGACTGGGGCGAATTTCTGGTCCATTGCAAACCGGCTATCTTATCTTATGAATTTCCAGGGGCCGAGCCTGGCTGTCGATACGGCATGCTCCTCCTCGCTCACTGCGATCCACCTTGCGCTCGAGAGTATCTATTCCGGTACTAGCGAATGCGCGATTGCGGGCGGCGTTAATTTGATCGTAGATCCCGTCCACTACAAAAGGCTAACTTCGATGAACATGCTCTCCTCCGGCGATCAATGCAAATCCTTCGGTGCACAAGCCGACGGATTCGTCGATGGAGAGGGTGTAGGCGCGGTTGTCCTCAAGCCGTTGCATGCGGCGATTGCGGACGGCGATCATATTTACGGCATCATAAAAGGAAGTATGCTGAATGCCGGCGGCCGGACGAACGGCTATACGGTACCCAGCGCTTCCGCTCAAGCGCAGCTGATCCAGGACGCATTAAAGCGGTCTGGCGTACATCCGGGGGCCGTCAGCTATATCGAAGCTCATGGTACTGGAACGGAGCTGGGTGACCCGATTGAAGTCGAGGGGCTGACGCGAGCATTCTCGCCGCTGGCAGGAGAACATGGCTATTGTGCGATTGGATCCGTTAAATCGAATATCGGCCACTGTGAAAGCGCGGCTGGCATAGCGGGACTGACCAAGGTGCTGATGCAAATGAAGCATGGGCAGCTTGCGCCGACTTTGCACGCGGACGAAGTGAACCCGAATATCGCCTTCGAGCACACGCCTTTTGCGGTGCAGCAGCGGCTGACGGAATGGAAACGGCCCGTCGTCGTCTTGAACGGGGAAACAATCACGTATCCCCGTATGGCCGGCATATCCTCCTTCGGTGCCGGAGGAGCGAATGCCCATCTTGTCGTCCAAGAGTTCACAGAGAAGGCCGAAGACCGTCCGGATTTGGCACAGCACGCTTCCATCATCGTTTTATCCGCGATGAACGAGGAGCGTCTAGAAGCGAACGTCCGCCAGTTCGCCGAAGCCATCGGGGCAAGGACATGGCGGAATGAGGATCTTGCAAGTATTGCGTTTACGCTTCAGATTGGCCGGCAGGCGATGGAGGAACGTTTAGCCTTCACCGCAGCGTCAATTGCCGAGCTAAAGGAACAGCTGGAACAGTACAGGATGTATGGCGCGGGCCCCGGCATTTATCGCGGACAGGTTAAGCGGGGAAGAAATTCGTTTCAAGCACTGGCAGCAGACGATGATATGCAGACGGCAATTGATGCCTGGTTTGCCAAGGGAAAGTACGGTAAGCTGCTTGACCTTTGGACGAAAGGGCTCGAAATCGATTGGCAGAAGCTCTACGGCGGCAAACCTCCGCGCAGGGTGAGCCTGCCGACTTATCCGTTTGCCAAGGAACGCTATTGGCTCGCTACTTCTGAACCGGATGCTATTAAGGTCCCTTTTGAAGGGATGACGTTTCAGGAAACGTGGCAGCCGGATGAATGGAAGGAAGTGCTGCGCGAACAGCCGAGGACGGTCGTTTGCTTCCTTTCGGATTCACACCGTCAACTAGAGCTGACGGAAGCCGTTAACCGCTTAAGTCCGAAGACAAAGCTGGTTTTTGTGTCACGGTACGAGGGCGGAGCGTTGAATACATGGCCGCATTCCATAGATAAGTGGGATTCATCCGGCTTCGAACGGGTGCTGGCGGACGTCAACCAGACAGAGGCTGTAGAAGCCATTTTGTTTTTATGGCCTTTGGAGACAGCGCCTTCAGCGCAAACGACGGACGAACTAACCGCGCTCATCCAAGGGATGAATACCTCCGGCCTTACGTCGACCAGGCTGCTGGCCGCGGCGATGTGCTCCACGGATATCGAACGCTGCCATGCGGAGTCTTGGATCGGCTTTGAGCGTTCGATCGGCCCGCTTATGAAGGATGTGCGGATGTCTGTTCATCTCTTTACGGACGGTTTTCAGGCGGAACGCAGTTCGGGTCGCAATCTTTGGGAGTCGTTGTGGATGGAGCTTGGACAGGACAAGGTGCGAAGCTCTTTATATACAGGGGGAGAGCGGCATGTTTGTTCCGTGCGCGAAACCCGGCTTCAGCCGAAAGCGACCAAATTCCGCCGGGGCGGCATTTATCTCATAACAGGCGGCTTCGGCGGAATCGGCATGGTCGTTGCGGAGCATTTAGCCAAAACGTATCAGGTCAAGCTTATCCTGACAGGTCGGTCATCCATTGATGCTGGCAAAAGATCGATGATGAAAAAGCTTGAAGCGGCAGGCGCTGTCGTATTCGCGATCCAAGCGGACGTGTGTGACTATGCCGCCATGAAGCAAGGACTTGCTGAAGCTCGGGCTGCTTTATCGGGAGACATAAACGGCGTTATCCATGCAGCCGGTACGGAAAGCGGTTGCAGCATTCTGGAGAAGAAAACAGAGCAATTCCACGAAGTCATACAACCGAAGATTACCGGCACGCTCTTGCTTGATGAGCTGCTTCAAGAAGAACGCGAGCTTGATTTTGTTGCTTACTTCTCTTCGATATCCGCTGTACTGGGCGATTTCGGATCGTGCGATTACGCTGTCGGTAACCGGTTCATGACCGCCTACGCGGAGAGAGCTTCCCGCATTCGCATGGGAGATCGACGACATGGCGGGTCGATTGTTTCTATTCAGTGGCCGCTGTGGAAGGATGGCGGCATGAGTGTCGGGGATCCGGCTATGACGCAAATGTATCTTCAAGCAAGCGGTCTGCACACCTTGGAAGCCGAGCAGGGGATCGCGCTGCTTGAGCTTCTGTTAGCACAGGATGAGCCTAATCATCTTGTGATGGTTGGGAATCGGGAGAGCGTCCGCCGCTCTCTAGGTCTGGAGCCGGCAGTTGAACAGGAAGCGGTAAAGCCGGTGAAGGCGGCGCCGTTGACATCAATCGCGAAGCGGACAGAACAACGTGTCGAGCCGCATGTAGAAGAGCTGCTGGAGGAAGACCTGATGGCGCACATCAGTCGAATAGTCGCGATCCCGATTGACCGGATCGACAAGGAACAGTATTTTTCTGATTTCGGCTTCAATTCCATCAGCTTTGCCGAGCTGGCTTCATCGCTGACCAAGCATTACCGTATTGATCTTACGCCAGCCGTCTTCTTCTCCTATCCGACGGTGGAGAAGCTTATCCATTTTTACTTGCGGGAGCATCGTGACGACCTGACCGGGTTTTACAAGGACAGATTTGAGGTTCGTCCTGATGGTGTACTGGATGTTCATCAGGAAGCAGTTGCTCCGGAATCCGTTCATACGGAGCCATCTAAACCGATTGAAGAACCCGCCGCTGCGGTTGAAACACAAAGCCATCCATTTCCAGAGCCCATCGCGATTATCGGCATGAGTGGACGGTTTCCTGAGGCCCGTTCGGTTGAAGACATGTGGCGTATTCTCCGGGAGGGCCGCGATGTGGTTCAGCCGATGCCAGAAGAACGAAGCACTCTCATGAACGGTGAGAACTGGACGTGCGGATGGGTGCCGGGCGTCAGCGAGTTCGATCCTGCCTTCTTCGAAATCTCTCCGCGCGAGGCGGAGCTGATGGACCCAAGACAGCGGCTGTTATTGCAGGAGTCGATGCGAGCGCTGGAGGATGCAGGATACGGGAGTAAGCAGTTGCGGGAAGGAAATATCGGCGTTTTTGTCGGAGCCGAGGATGGCGACTACCAGTTTATCGCGAAAGGGGCAGGCAGTGTGACCTCCACGAACAATGCGATACTGGCATCCCGCCTTTCGTACTTCCTTAACCTGAGCGGACCTGTTATGTCAATCAATACCGCTTGTTCCTCCGGGCTGGTCGCCGCCCATCAAGCATGTGTCAGCCTTCGCAACCGTGAATGCGATACGGCTATCGCCGCCGGTGTTAACCTTATGCTGACGCCGTTGTATTTGAACGGGATGAGGGAAGCGGGCATGCTCTCGCCGGACGGCAAATGCTATGCCTTTGACAACCGGGCGAACGGTATGGTACCGGGCGAGGCGGTCGTCGCCGTCGTGATGAAAAGATTGTCTTTGGCAAAGAAAGATGGCGATCCGATTTATGCTGTCATCCGCGGCAGCGGCATCAATTATGATGGCAAAACGAACGGAATTACGGCGCCGAATGCGGCAGCACAGGCCCGCCTCATCCGTTCGGTGTACGAGCAGGCCGGCGTGAATCCGAAGCAGGTTGAGTATATCGTTACGCATGGAACGGGTACAAAGCTGGGGGACCCTGTCGAAATCCACGCGCTTCAGGAAGCGTTTAAAGGGGCTTCGTTGAACGAAAGTACATGCGCGTTAACCTCTCCCAAAACTAATTTTGGTCATAGCTTCGCAGCTTCAGGCCTGGTCAGCCTCGTTAATCTCGTCCAGGCGTTCCGTCATGAGACGATACCGGCAAGTCTTCATATAGATAAGGAAAACGACTATATTCGCTTTGAAGGGAGTCCGTTCTATGTGAACCGCGAGCCGAGGCCATGGC
This sequence comes from Brevibacillus sp. RS1.1, assembly GCF_013284365.1. Classification (NCBI taxonomy): domain Bacteria; kingdom Bacillati; phylum Bacillota; class Bacilli; order Caryophanales; family Paenibacillaceae; genus Brevibacillus; species Brevibacillus sp. RS1.1. Next base: position 1,185,801 of record NZ_JABSVA010000001.1, on the reverse strand, counting down.
GTTCCAGCTCAGGCGCGCCGTTAACTGGTGCCGTAAGTGCGTTCGGCATGAGCGGTACGAATGCCCATTTCGTTCTTCAAAGCTACAACGAGAAGCAGCACAGCAGCTATTCCGGTCAAACAGCGTATTATATGCTACCCCTTTCAGCAAAGAGCGAGGATGCGCTTTTGCGGAGAATAGAAGATATGCGCCATTACATGGCGAGCCAGCCTGCATCGGTGGAATTATCACAAATTTGCCGTACGCTTCTCGAAGGCAGACAGCCGTTTGCTTATCGCTGCGTAATTGTTGTCTCCAGCAAGGAAGAAGCGGTAGAAGCCTGGGTGGCTGCGGCTGAGAAGCGGTCTAGCTCGCACATTTTGTTCGGACAAGTAGAACGGATGTTTAAAGCCGACAAGGCGAAGGAGCAGGAAAGGGCCGATTGGCTTCATAAAATTCTGTCTATGGACAAGGCTTCGAGTGAATACCGGGGAGCATTGATCGCGCTGGCCAAGTTATACTGCCAAGGCTATAGCGTGGACGGGGATTTATTATTCGGGGATGAGAGGCAAAGTCGTATCCATTTGCCGGTATATCCGTTCTCTCGGGACCACTATTGGGTGCCGGCAGCACCACTTGAGACCTCAAGTAGTGCTACAGCAGACTCCCTTAAGCCCGATACGACACGTTTGCTCTGCAAAGAATGGATAGAAGCGCAGGCATCGGCCGACGGTGAACCGCCAGGTAAAGTCGCTATCGTTACTGAGGATGGAACTCGCGAGCTTGCGATGGAACTTAAATCCCGGATTCCCGGCGCTGTCGTCCTTCATTCTCGCCAACTCGATGAGATGACAGCGGGAGAGGTCGAGGAGATGGATTTCGATGCTTGCATTGACCTTTTAGGCTGCAGAAGCGAAGTGGATCGGAGCCTGGAAGGATTGCCTTGGCTCCAGCGACTAATAGACGTAAGACGAAGAAAAGGGATCAAATTGATCGGCGTAACGAAAGGTCTTGAGCGATTCCGCAACGATGCCGTGGGATTATCCGGAGCTTGCATAGCCGGACTATACCGTATGCTGCAAAGCGAATACGCCAATATTCATTCTAAGCATGTCGATCTGGATGCTTCGGATAATTGTAAAGACTGGGCGGAACAATTGATTGCAGAACTGCATGGTAACAGCGAGTGGCCGGAAATTTGTTACCGCAAATCCGTGCGTTACCGCGCATGCCTACGGGAGCAAGAGACGGCACAGAATGCCAAGCCGTTTTCGTGGCCGGAGGGGCAAGTGTTGTGGATTACCGGCGGAACGCGAGGACTAGGCGCATTGTGTGCACGTCATTACGTTGAAACCATGGGCGTGAAAAGGCTGGTCCTGCTCGGGAAAGAAGCGCTGCCTCCCCGGGAAGAATGGGAATACGAGGCGGTCCAGACTTCACCAGTGGCGAATAAGATCCGTTTGGTAAAGGAATTGGAGAAGATAGGGGCAGACGTGCGGACGCTCGCCATCCCGCTAACGGATACAGGTGCACTGAAGCAGGCGCTTCTTGATATTCGAGAGGAATGGGGACCGGCAGGAGGCGTGATACACTGTGCGGGCGTCGGCGATCGGGAGTATCCGGCTTTTGTTCACAAGCCAACCTCTGTTATACGGCAGGTATTGGAGCCGAAAGTGGAAGGCTTAATGTCCGTATGGGAATGTTTCAAGGATGAGCCGCTTGCCTTTTTTGCTCTATTCTCGTCCGTATCGGCGGCTGTTCCATCGCTAGCTGCGGGACAAAGCGATTATGCGATGGCCAATTCGTTTATGGATTATTTCGCGCAGGCTCATGCGAATCAAAAGCCCATTATCAGCATTCAGTGGCCGAGCTGGAAAGAATCGGGCATGGGCGAGGTACAAAGCAGCGCCTTCCTTGCCACCGGTATGAACAGCCTGACCGATCGGGAAGGGCTGAGATTGCTCGATCATATGATTGCAAATCTGCCGGGAGCGGTCGTTCTGCCTGCTGTCGTTCAACCTGACAAGTGGCAGCCGGAGCGTCTGCTTATGCGGCGACTTGATAGCAGTCTCACCACGCAGGCTCCCGCTTCCGACCCATCGGAAGTGCGCTTGGAGTCACAAGCATCGCTGCCGGGAGCCGTACGTTCATGGCTGTTGGATTTATTTGCAGCAGAATTGAAGCTTGAACGATCCAAGTTGGAGCTTACCATACCGATTCAGGATTATGGTGCAGACTCGATCATATTGGCGCAATTAATTCGGACAATAAGCCGCACCGTAGGTAAGGATATCGATCCATCTGTGCTTTACGAGCATACGACCATTCAGTCGCTCGCAGATTGGCTGACGGCCTCCTACAGCGAGCCGCTGACCCGGGCGTTGCTGTCGGGAAGCCAGGAGCATGAACAGTCAATGCCAATTCATGATTTTAGCGATGCTCCTTCAATGCCTGTAGCAGAGATCTCCCGTCAGTCCAATCATCAGGAACGAATCGGCGAGGAGGATATTGCGGTCGTCGGGATGTCCTGCCGATTTCCTGGAGCAAAGGACTTGACCCATTATTGGTCGCTGCTCACGGAAGGCCGAAGCGCGATACGGCCGGTCCCAGAGGAACGATGGGGGAGCGCCCAACCTTATTATGCAGGGCTACTGGATGAGCTTCGCCATGCCGATCCGTCGTTTTTTCATATTCCGGATGAGGATGCCAGAGCGATGGACCCGCAGGCGTTGCTCATCTTGGAGGAAAGTGTAAAAGCGCTTCATCACGCAGGATATAACCGAGCAGACGTAAAAGGGAAGGCCGTTGGTGTTTATATCGGTGCCAGAACCCAGTATTGGCCGGGCGAGGAACTGCTCCTTCAAACGAGAAATCCGATCGTTGCAGTCGGCCAAAATTACTTGGCTGCCAATATATCCCGTTATTTTGACCTAAGGGGTCCCAGCATGGTGATCGATACGGCCTGTTCCTCTGCCTTAACTGGGATGAGCATGGCCATTCAAAGCCTGCGGAGCGGGGATACGGTGTCAGCATTGGTGGGAGGGGTCAGTCTACTGAACAGCGACTTCTCGCACAAACTATTCGGTCAGCGCGGCATTCTGAGCAAAAGCTCGACATTTCATGTCTTTGACCGCCGAGCTGATGGCGTTGTACTCAGTGAAGGCGCCGGCGTTGTCCTGTTAAAAACAGTGAAACAGGCGCTGGAAGACGGAGACCGCATCTATGCCGTTATCAAGGGAATCGCCGTAAATAACGATGGAAGAACTGCAGGGCCGACGGCTCCAAATATGCAAGCGCAGAAGGACGTCATGCTCGCTGCCTTAAAGAAGAGCGGCAGAAAGCCTTCTGACGTCTCTTATATCGAAACGAACGGCTCAGGCTCGGAAGTAACCGATCTGTTGGAGCTCAAGACGATCCAGCAGGTTTATGGCAACGGTGGAAATGCCGCAATTGCATTGGGCTCCATCAAACCCAATATCGGTCACCCGCTAAGCGCCGAAGGGATTGCGAGCTTCATTAAGGTTGTGCTGATGCTCGATCATGACCAGTTTGTACCGTTTTTATCGGGCGAGCAGCCGATGCAGCATTTTGATTTGGAAGCGTCCCCGTTTTTCTTTCACCGCGAAACGAAGAACTGGAGTGAATCGGTTCGAACAGCGGCGATAAACTGTTTTGGAGACGGAGGCACCAATGTTCATGCAGTTTTAGAATCTTGGCAGGAAATGCGCTCAGGCGACGCCATACGAAAGCCACTGCCTTGGCCGGAAGAATGGCAGGAAAGCAGAAAACAGATCAGCGTATCATCGTCTGATTCGCAGAAGGTCAAGAACCGAACGAATATATGGAAAATGAAAGCGGAAGAGCGGAAGGTCAACAGTCCGAAATCATTCTGGGGCGGAACGAAACCCAAATAACCCCATCGGGCTTAGGGGTAGCGCATTCAAGGGGGACTATTTCATGAAAGAACAATTTTTATTAAGCGGCGATCATCCGATCCTGAGCAATCATAAAGTCTTTGGTCAGGAACTGCTGCCCGGTCCGGCTTATGTCGACCTGATCTACCAAGCATTTCGGGATAACGGGTACGATTGGAGAGAGCTGGAGCTTTGCCATGTATCGATCTATCATCCCTTGACGGTGGGTCACGATTACGAGGTGCTGATCGATATTGTTGTGGAAGAGAAGGAAGCGGGATGCTGGAGCATTGTTGTAGAAGGCCGCGAATCGCGGGATGGAGCAGTCAACCCGGAGGCGAAACGATATGCCGATGCCCAAATGCGGAAGATTCAACCCGTTTCATTTGATAAGACGATCAATCTCGGGCAAGCCATAAATCAGGCGGAAGCTTCCGCTGATCTGGAGGAGGCCTATGCGCAGTTTCGTGCGCTGGGCCTCACTCATACCGGCATGATGAAAGCGGAAGGGCATACCTTCCAAACCTCAACAGGCGTGCTCATTGAGCTTGCATTGGATCGCAATTCGCGCGACAGCGCCGAAGACGTGCTGTTTCATCCCACCTTGTTAGATGCTAGCTGTGTAGGTGCCTCGCTATTGCTGCGAACGCTTGTCGGGGAAGAGCAACAATTGTTTCTGCCCTTATATTTTGAGTCCTTTCGTGCGGAGCAGCTCATTCAAGAGCGCTGCTATACACAGGTTCTCACTCCCAGTGTTCAACGAAAGAACGAATTGCTCAGCATGACGCTGGAGCTATTCGACAGCAAGGGCTGCAAAGTAGCAGAAATGAAAAACTACACGATGAAGCTGGTGAGGGCGGCATCCGGGATCGGTTCATCTGCCGTCTCCGGAGGTGGGGATGACCCGTCCGTCACAGAACCGGCGCCGGCTCCAGTCAAACAGGGACATGCTCTTAGCGGGGAGCGCACTCCAACCGTTCAGGCGGCCGTTTTTCTGGCTGGCATCTTGGCTGAGCGCTTGGATATGGCTGAAGCGGATCTCGATCAGAACGCGGGCTATTATGAGATGGGAATGGATTCCTCAGGCTTGCTGGAGATGGTTAAGAGAATTGAAGCGAAAGTAGGCGTAGTTCTTCCGCCAACGCTGCTTTTTGAATATACGACGATTGCAGATTTATCCGTTTACTTGGCCGAACACTACGCTTCTGTATTTGCGGATGAAAGCTTCGCACCGGTACCGGGCGATGGAATCAATGCCCCCCGATTGCAGCTTGATGAACATCCGGACAATAGGAAGAAACCTGCGGATTCCAGCAACCGCTCAGAAGCATCAACATCGCAAGAAGAGGATATTGCAATCATCGGAATGTCAGGCCGTTTTCCAGGGGCAAGCGATCTTCGCGAGTTTTGGCAAAATCTGAAGGACGGTAAAGACTGCATCAGCGAAATTCCCCCTTCACGATGGGATTGGAAACAGTTTGAAAACTTAAAGTCTCCTTCGGGCAAAGGGGTTTCCAGATGGGGCGGCTTCATTGACGACCCCGATTGCTTTGATGCGCCGTTCTTTCGCATATCGCCTCGCGAAGCGGAAATCATAGACCCACAGGAGCGGATTTTTCTTGAAACCTGCTGGGAGGCCATTGAAGATGCTGGATACCGTCCGTCCAGCCTCGTAACGCCAAGAGGACCGAACAAACGGAACCTTGTCGGCGTGTTCGCCGGTGTTATGCATAAGGATTATGCACTTCTCGGGTCGGAGCTTATGGCGCAAGGCGTGCTATTCCCGCTTTCTTTGAGTCACTCGTACGTGGCGAACCGGGTTTCCTACTCGCTTAATTTCCATGGCCCCAGTCTGGCAGTCGATACGCTGTGCTCCGCATCTCTGACAGCTGTCCACATGGCGGTAGAGAGCATCCGGCGAGGAGAATGTGAAGCTGCAATTGCGGGCGGTGTCAACTTGACGCTTCATCCTGGCAAATATAAAACGTTCGGCATGGCCAACATGCATTCGAGCGACGGTTATTGCCGTACGTTCGGTAAAGACGGCGACGGGTTTACATCCGGAGAAGGGATTGGCGCGGTCGTACTAAAACCGCTAAGTGCCGCTGTCAAGGATGGCGATCAGATATATGCCGTTATCAAAGGCAGTTCAATCAATCATGTAGGTGCGGTTAGCGGCATTACGGTGCCCAGTCCGGTTGCACAAGCTGAATTGATTGAAGACTGCCTGAATAAGGTTAATATTCATCCGAGAACGATCAGCTATCTGGAAGCACACGGCACAGGCACGTCGCTCGGCGATCCCATCGAAATCCAAGGACTGGTGAAAGCATATTCCCGCTACACGGATGACCGTCAATATTGCGCCATCGGTTCAGTCAAATCTAACGTCGGTCACGGTGAGTCCGCTGCCGGGGTTTGCGGGTTGATTAAGGTTGCGCTGCAGATGCATCATAAAACGTTAGTGCCGTCGTTGCATTCCGCCGAAACGAATCCTTATATCGATTTTGAGCAATCGCCATTCTACATCCAGAGGCAGTTAGAGCAATGGGAGCAGCCTCGGGTGATCGAAGCAGGAAAGGAAACGGTATACCCGAGAAGGGCAGGGATCAGCTCCTTTGGCGCCTACGGCTCAAATGCGCATGTCATCTTGGAGGAATGGGTACCGCAGCCTTCCTCCGCGAGCGGCGAGCCGTCTGCCGTCATTGTGCCGTTATCGGCCAAAAATGAAGATCGCTTGAAAGCGTATGCGGATCGGTTAGCGCGATTCCTTGGAGATGAGGCTGGATGCGTAGCTAGCGTTAAGGAAATGGAATCACAGAGCGGGCTGGCGGCCAATATTCTGCGAATGGTTTCAACTGTTCTGAAGGTGGATGAACAAGACATCGATTTCGATCAAGACTGGTCGGAATACGGCATGGAAACGGCACACCTGTCTGCTGTCCGGGAACAGCTGCTGCGGGAATATGAAATCGAGACTGACAGCATCGATTGGTATGAGATTCGATCGATCTCTGATGCCGCTGAATCGCTGCATCTGATTCTGAATCGGAATCGTCATGCGGAAGGCGGGGCATCTCAGGAGATGAGCTTGTCGTCCATTGCGTATACGCTTCAGACCGGACGCGAAGCAATGGAAGAGCGGGTTGTCTTTCTAGTCAGCAGCATTCGGGAACTGGTCGAGAAATTGAAAGCATATGCGGATGGGAAACCTTCCATCCCGAACTGCTGGAAAGGTCAGCTGAAGAAAAAGTCCAGCGTGTCGGCGGATGTGGCGAAGGCTGACGACCGTTGGTTTACAGAAGGAAAGATGGCTGAAATCGCACAGTCTTGGGCTCAGGGCAGCGATATTGAATGGGGACGACTTTACCGTACCGATAAACCGAGAAAAATGCATCTTCCGGCCTATCCCTTTGCGAAAAACAGATACTGGCTGCCGGTTGCGGCGAAACCGCAGGACAGCCTGCCAACAGCGGTACAGCAAGTAGGAAGCACAGCCAAAGCGGCAAGTCCGACCTCGCCTCAGGGAGAAAGCTCAGCCGTAATTCCGGCTTCGAACCGGAACGCGGAGAATAACGCTAACCAACGTATCGTGGAAGCTGACGCAGGTGTCGGTTCGCAGGATATGCTGCGGCAATTTACTCCGGTGTGGGATACTTTCGCCGTTGAGCCGGAAGGCGATTATTTCCCTGCCGTAACGGAACGGATCGCTGTATTTGGTCTCTGCAACGAACGTTTCGCGCAAATCCAAGCCCTATATCCGGGTTCCGTACATTTTGGTAATGACGAAGACGTGTCCGTGGCTGATATCAAGCGGAAGATTTCAGGCTTTGAGGATATCGGGCACTTTATATGGGTAGTTCGTGATCCTGCTGCTATAGACGGCGGTGTAGACGATGCGCTGATTACTGCTCACAATCAGATTACGCTTAGCTGCTTCCGGTTTATTCAAGCGTTGCTGCAATCCGGCTACGGTTCAAGGTCGGTCGGCCTCACGGTCATCACGACCCAGGCCCAAGCGGTATACAAGAAAGACAGCATAAAACCGGCACAGGCAGGCGTTCACGGACTGATCGGCTCGCTTGCTAAAGAATATCCAAACTGGATGATTCGTCTCATCGACTTGGAGTCGGATTCGAAATGGCCGGTGTCCGAGATGTTCCGGATTCCTGCAGACCGGAGGGGCGGGGCTGCGGTATACAGAGGGCGTGAGTGGCACCGTATGCAGCTGATTCCAACTATTCTTCCCGCTCCGAAGGCGCCAGTGTACCAGAATGGAGGCGTATATGTCGTCATCGGCGGCGCCGGCGGGATCGGCATGGTATGGTCGGAGTATATGATTCGTACCTATCAAGCGCAAATCGTATGGATTGGCCGCAGCCCGATGAATGACGCTATTCGAACCAAAATTCACAGTCTTTCAGATCGTGGTCCCAAGATTCGGTATTGGAGTGCAGACGCATCGGACATCCATTCGCTCTCGCAGGCTTATGCCGAGATTAAGCAGCACTTTGGCTCTGTAAACGGCATCGTCCATTCGGCAATGGTATTAAACGAGTACAGCTTGGCTGAAATGGATGAGGTTGCTTTTCAAGCCGCGCTCTCCGCTAAAGTTGACGTGAGCGTCAGGATGGCGCAGGTATTTCGCGAGGAACGGCTAGATTTCGTACTGTTCTTCTCATCGCTCATCAGCCTCATTAAGAATCCGCAGCAGGCTCATTATGCGGCCGGTTGTGTCTTTAAGGATGCTTTCGCGCACTTGCTGGCACAGCAGTGGTCTTGCAGCGTGAAAGTGCTGAACTGGGGATTCTGGTCAAGCGACAAGGTCGAGGATACGGAAAGTTACCGGATGCTGCAGGAGCTTGGAATTGGGCTGATCGAGCCGGAGGAAGGGATGCAGGCGATCGAGAGAGTGCTTGCCCAGCCGCAATTGCAGCTGGCCGTCATGAAAACGACGAAGCCAATCCCAGTCGAAAGCATGAATCCCAAAGAAGAAATGAAGGCTCTTGCTGCAGGGCAGCGGTCAGCTGAAGCAGGCAGAAGCCTGCCGGCCGCCTCTGAGCGACCCGATATCGGACAGCTGAAGCGTGAGAACGCGGAGAAGACGGATGAGATGAACGGACTTCTTGGAAGGCTGTTGTTCGTGCAGCTTCGGCAAACGGGGTTATTCGCTTCCGGAACGTTCGATCTGAAAAAGGCAATGGCTGTTGCAGGAATCGCCGAAGATATGTATGCCGAATGGCTGAGTCAGAGCGTTACTATTCTCGTAGAGCTCGGGCTGCTGTCCCGCAGCGGCCATCTTCTGTCGGTTACGGACACGGCAAAAACCGATCACGGGGCGGTATGGGAGCAGTGGGGGCAGCATACCGCTAAATGGCGGGAGGACGAGAAAACAAGAGCGCAAATCGTATTGGTGGAAACAACGCTGAAGTACTTGCCTGCTGTCCTTACAGGGAAATCTGTAGCGACCGACGTGCTCTTTCCGAACTCGTCAATGGAACTTGTAGAGGGGATTTACAAGAGCAATCCGGTAGCCGATTATTTCAACGATGTAGTGGCCGAGGCAGCCCTGTATGTTGTCAGACAGCGTGTACAGGAAAATCCGAAGGCGCAAATTCGTATTCTGGAAATCGGCGCGGGTACAGGCGGTACGTCTGCGGGCGTGCTTGCCAAGCTAGCTCTCTATAAGACCCATATTGCGGAATACTGCTATACCGATCTATCCAAAATGTTCCTGCTCCATGCGCGGAAGGAATACGGCCCTAGCTATCCGTTCCTGACGTACCGCACGTTCAACGTAGAGCAAGCTCTTGCGCAGCAAGGCGTTGATGCCGGTCAGTATGATCTGGTCATAGCCGCGAACGTCCTTCATGCTACGCGTAACATGCGGACGACGGTTCGCAACGCCAAAGCGGCATTGAAGCCCGGAGGATGGCTACTTTTAAATGAAATTAGCAACGGCGCCCTATTTACCCATCTTACGTTCGGACTGCTGGAAGGCTGGTGGCTGTATGACGATCCCGGCATTCGGATTCCGGGCAGTCCAGCGCTCTCACCTGAAAGCTGGCAGCAGCTGCTTGAGAGAGAAGGCTTCGGTGCGATCGGCTTCCTAGCCCAGGATCATCACGACCTGGGACAGCAAATCGTTGCGGCACAAAGCGATGGAATCATCAGACAGCCTAGATGGGAACAAAGGAAAGGAATAAGCGCTCAGCAGTCTGTAAGTCAATCCGTTTCAACATTGACGAAAGAGCGGAATGATGCAGCACATACGGATTCCAGAAGCGAAAGCGAAGACAGCTTATTTTCCTTGAATGAGCAGATGCTCCAGGGTGAAATCAAATCGTTGATTGCCTCCCAGCTGGCGGAAACGCTGAAGCTGGATGCGTCATCGCTCGATATGGATGACTCTTTCGCAGACTACGGGCTTGATTCCATTTCCGGCGTGCATATCGTCAATACGCTTAACGAACGTTTGCAGATTGAGATGAAGACAACCATTCTTTTTGACTACAGCTCGATCAATCAACTGGCCAGTTATTTGCTGTCTGCGCATAAAGAGGCTGTCGTGTCCGCGTTTAGCGACCGACTCGACGCCTTTTACGAGCAAGGCTCAATTCCTCTCGAAAGGGAGGAGCAGGCTGTCCATTTCGAATCCTTGCAAACGAAGGCGTCCGCGCAGCCGGACGAGGCCGCTGTATCCGTTCGGGCTACGGAAGCAGCAGTTAAAGAGCCCATCGCCATAATCGGTATGAGCGGCCGCTTTGCCAAATCGAACACGCTGGATGAATTGTGGGATCATTTGGCGCAAGGTCATGATCTTGTTGAAGAAGTTACCCGGTGGGATCTGTCGAAGTATGCACCCGAAGGCAAGCCTTACTGCAATCACGGCAGCTTCTTGGATGAGATCGATAAGTTCGATCCGTCCTTCTTTAATATTTCCGGACTCGAGGCTACCTATATGGATCCTCAGCAGCGCATGTTCCTAGAGGAATCATGGAAGGCGCTGGAGGATTCGGGTTATGCGGGCCAGAGTGTAGAGGGTCGTGCCTGCGGCGTGTATGTCGGCTACAATATTGGCGACTATGTGCACCATATCGGAGACAACTCGCCTCCGCAAGCGATGTGGGGGAATGCCCCATCCATTATTCCCGCAAGAATCGCCTATTATTTAAATCTGCAGGGGCCTGCTGTTACGGTTGATACCGCCTGCTCCAGCTCGCTTGTATCCATCCATCTTGCCTGCCAAGGCTTATGGACCGGAGAGACCGAAATGGCGCTGGCAGGGGGCGTGTTTGTCCAAACGACGCCAACGTTTTATATCAATTCCAACCGGGCCGGCATGCTGTCTCCTTCAGGCAAATGTCACACGTTCGATAATCGGGCGGACGGCTTTGTACCTGGCGAAGGGGTCGGTGTCGTCGTTCTGAAGCGGCTGAAGGATGCCATTGCCGACGGCGACCATATCCACGGGGTTATTAAGGGGTCGGGTATTAACCAGGACGGGACGACAAACGGCATTACCGCTCCAAGCGCCAATTCGCAGGAACGGCTGGAAAAGTCCGTCTATGAGCGTTTCGCCATTCATCCGGAGCAGATTCAAATGGTGGAGGCGCATGGCACCGGAACCCGTCTCGGCGATCCGATTGAGTTCGAAGCATTGAACAGTGCCTTCAGCCATTACACGGATAAAAAGCAGTTCTGCGCGATCGGAACCATAAAAACCAATATTGGTCATACAACCGCAGCTGCAGGTGTCGCGAGCGTTTTCAAAATTTTACTGTCGCTACGAAACCAGCAAATCCCGCCTTCCTTGCATTATGAGACGGGCAATGCGCATATCAAGTTTTCCAGCAGCCCGTTCTATGTCAATACGGAGAGTAAAGATTGGGCGGTTCCACCGGGCTCAAGGCGGATTGCGGCCACCAGCTCCTTCGGATTCAGCGGCACCAATGCGCATATGGTCATTGAGGAGGCTCCAGCTCCTTTGCGCATGCATGCATCGAGGCCGTTTTATCTCATTACGCTGTCAGCCCGCAGTCGGGAACAGCTGAGGCAGCAAGCCGAGCGGTTGTTGGAGCATTGCGAGCGGGTACCTGGCATTGACGCGGGAAACATCAGCTATACATTGCTGGTTGGACGCCGTCATATGAATCACCGGTTGGCGTGTATCGTCAAAGACGCTGAAGAGTTAAAACAGCTGCTCTCCAACTGGCTATCGCGCGGTAAAATGGCGCAAGTGTACGTATCCGAGTTAGCGGAAAACGACCTTCGCGAGCAGCAATCGTTAAAGCGGTTCGGCAATGCCGCGATCGAGAGCTGCCAGACGTGCACGAATCCAGGCTTGTATCTGGAGCATCTGTCCACGGCAGCCGAATTGTATGTTCAAGGCTATGCGCTGAATTACAGTCAGCTGTTTGCCGGCGACTCCTATTCGCGTGTTCCGCTTCCGACGTATCCGTTTGCCAAAGAGCGTTACTGGGTTTCGAATACTGACTATCCGCCGCAGGATCCACAAAGACGCGAACCTATGAAAGCGTCTAGCGAATCTTTGCCTCTGCACCTTCAGCGGGCTTCATTGAAGGACACTTCAGGCCTATTGTTTCAAACGGCTCTGACGGGGACGGAGTTTTTCTTGACGGATCATTCAGTTCGAGGTCGAAAGGTGCTGCCTGCCGTCACCTATCTGGAGATGGCGCGGGCGGCTGTGACGGCAGCATGCGAAAAAGGATCAGGTCCGCTAGCGTCCCCCGTCTTGCTGCGACATATCGGATGGGCGCAGCCAATCGTCGTGGAAGATCGTTCCGTCACGGTGAACATTCATCTACAGCGTAATTCCGAAGCGGACTTCTTCTTTGAAATTTATACGGAAGCATCGGGTCATCCGTCGGGAAGAACGGTTCACTGTCAAGGAACAGCGGCATTAGACGAATCCGTTCAAGTGCCACCTCTCGAATTGCTTGAAGAACTTCAGGCTAGATGTGACGTTGGACTGATCACCGGCGCCCAATGCTATGACATGCTTGCCCGTCTGGACATGGATTACGGACCTGGCCATCGTGCGATTGACCGAATCCAGGTCGGTAAAGGCGAACTGCTGGCCCGTTTGGAAATTGCGGCTTCCGTCTTGTCCACACTGGAGCATTATGTGCTTCATCCGGGCATGATCGATTCGGCGCTTCAAGCATCAATCGGAATGGCTCCATTACCTTTAGAGTCGGAGGAAGGAACTGGCTCGGAAGCAGCATTAAGGCCGGGGCTTCCTTATGCACTGGACCGTTTGGTGATTTTGGGTCCAAGTACAGCGGTCATGTGGGCATGGATTCGAAGAAGCTCCGGGAGCACGGCAACAGGGTCGATTCAAAAGCTTGATATCGACATCTATGATGAGCATGGAAAACACTGCGCGATGCTGAAAGGCCTCTCTTCCGACGGCATGACCTTCGATCCCGCAACGGAAGCGATGCAGAGCCAGCATGGCATTCAATCGCTATACGCTACCTTGGCAAGTGGGAAGCACCAAGTTGCGGTGACTAACATGGCTTTGAGCACAACGCCGCTCATGGAAGAGTTGGCGACAGCGCAGCAAGCTCCCGCGGCCGAGTGGCAATCAGATAGAGAGAACCGGCTCGGATCAGACAAGCTGTATGAGAGAACGATACACTACTTAAGAGAGACCCTGTCATCCTATATACGCATGCCGCTGCACCGCATGGATGCCAAGACCTCTTTCAGCAAGTTTGGCATTGACTCGATTATGGCGCTGCAGCTTACGGAACATCTTGAGAACGAATTAGGCTCGCTGCCGAAAACCTTGTTCTTCGAGTATGAAAATATACAAGCGCTGAGTGAATATCTTCTCGGTCATTATGAGAGTAAACTACGTCGGCTGCTTGCGCCCGAGCTTACACAAGTGATAACAAACGCAGCTTCACCAGTCTTAGCGGCTGCTCATTTATCCGTTACGCCAGCTCCAGCGGCGACAAAGCCAGCGTTAAAGCAAGTAACGCTGACCCGCGAGGAGATATCCGAGTGTCAACTTGCGTCCGATATCGCGATTATCGGATTGTCGGGCCGCTATCCGGGAGCGGACGATTTAGACCAGTTCTGGGACAATCTGAAGAGCGGGAAGGATTGTATTGAAGAAATACCCGCTGTTCGTTGGCAAAGCGGCAAGTATTATGATCCTGAGAAAGGCAAGCCGGGCAAGAGCTACTGTCAATGGGGCGGGTTTCTGAAAGATATCGATCAATTCGATCCGATCTTCTTCCAGCTCTCACCCCTGGAAGCTTCTTATATAAACCCGCAAGAGCGGCTGTTTCTCGAATCTGTATTGAACACGCTGGAGCAAGCCGGATATACAAGCCAGAGGCTTGAGCATGAGTACGGTAGCAAGGTTGGCGTGTATGCCGGTTGTATGAACAATCATTATCATTTGCTTAATAAGGACCCGTCGAAGGAGCCGCTTCTTGCTCTGTCCTCGTATAGCTCCGTCGCCAATCGGGTGTCCCATTTCTTTAATCTCAAAGGTCCGAGCATCGCTGTCGATACGATGTGCTCTTCCTCGGCGGTCGCGATCCATATGGCATGCGAAAGCTTGCGGAAGCGTGAATGCGAGCTAGCGATCGCCGGCGGCGTCAATCTTTCGCTTCATCCGCAAAAGTATGTCGGCTTAAGCATGTTGCGTTTGGCTGGCAGTCATCCCGGAAGCAGAAGCTTCGCGGACGGGGACGGTTATTTGCCATCGGAAGGAGTCGGTTCGGTCCTTTTAAAACCGCTGGTCAAAGCCATCGAGGATGGTGATTCCATATTAGCGGTGATTAAATCAACCGCTGTCAATCATGGCGGACAGACAAACGGCTACGGAGCGCCGAATCCGAATGCACAAGCCCAATTGATGGAAGAAAGCATGCGCCAGGCCGGCATAATACCAGAGTCGATCAGCTATATCGAGTGTGCGGCTAACGGGTCATCCATCGGCGATGCAATTGAAATGGCGGCGATGAACAAGGTGTACCGCAATCATTTCGGTACGAAGCGTGCTCTGCCGATTGGGTCCGTCAAATCCAACATCGGGCATGGGGAAGCTGCCTCGGGCATCGCCCAATTAACAAAAGTCGTTCTTCAGTTAAAGCATCGCCAGCTTGTTCCGACAATCGGCTCGGACACAGACTTGAATCCGAATTTACGCCTTGAGGAAACGAATTTCCGTATTCAGCGGCATTTAGAGGAGTGGCAACAGACGGAAAATGAAGCGCCACATGGCGGGAAATTCCCGCTTCGCGCGGCGATCAGCTCCTTTGGTGCCGGCGGTACGAATGCTCATCTGATTGTCGAGGAATATGTGCCGCCTGCTGAAGAGCCGTCTGTACAGGAAACAGGAAATCAATTATTGATCCTCTCGGCCAAAAGCCGGGAACGTCTGAAGGAAGCCGTGTACCATGTACGTCAGTATGTGAAGCGGAACGAGGAGCTTTCGCTGAACGATTTGGCCTATACGCTGCAGGTCGGTCGTGAATCCATGGACTTCCGCCTTGCCGTAACAGCGAGCAACAGGGAAGAATTGATGGCCGCGCTCTCGTACTATCTGGATGATACCGGCAGTTCGGATAGTCCGCTTTCCGGGAGTTTCGGGTTATACGAAGGAAATGCGGGAGGACCTTCAGATGATATGCTCAGGCTCCTTTCTGGTAAGAATGGCCAGATGTATTTGAAGCACTTGATGGATGAACTTGATGTCGAGAAGCTTGCCATCTACTGGTCAAAGGGCGGCGATATGGACTGGAGGGAATTGTATCGCAGCCGAAGAAAGGGGAGAATCGTACCATTGCTCACTTACCCGTTCGTCAAGCAGCGCTGTTGGCTTGAAATCCAACCGGAAGCGGGCTTAGAGCGGATGGAAGCTGAGATGAGCAAGAACGATGAGATGAGCGTACAAAAGGCTCAGCTTGCCATGAAAGGGAATGATGCAAAGACAATCGTCTTAAACAGCGTCGCTCAACTTCTCGGCATGATGCCGACAGAGATTCAATTGGACAAGCGATTGATGTATTACGGATTGAGTTCGCTTCATCTCGCGCAATTGCTTGCAGGCCTACAGAAAGTGGCTGCTCCGTCGATGGAGCTCCCCGATCTGTTGACTTGCGAAACGATTCAAGACTTGATCGACAAGGTGCAAGCGAACTTCCCGCCGGAAATCGATGATCTTCATGTTGACGGCTCTTTTTTGGAGGAGAACTTCAATCAGCAGATCATTCAGCTAAATTCTATTACGGATGGAAGGCCGGTATTTTGGATTCATGGCGCATCCGGAGGCGTGGAAGTATATCGTTCTTTGGCGGCGTATGCGGAAAGACCGTTCTACGGTATCCAATCGTTCAGCGGTACCGGCGATGAAGCACCTGAGGGCATAGTAGCTATTTCTTCCCAATATGTCCGACTCATCCAAGCGATTCAGCCGGAGGGCCCTTATGATCTTGGCGGATATTCGCTCGGCGGTATGTTGGCCTACGAAATGACGCGTCAGCTGCAGGAAGCGGGGGAGACCGTATCGTCTTTGGTCATGCTGGACACGATGTTTAGCCCAGAGATCCATAGAACGACCCTCGATCAGAATTCTATAGCCCTGCAAACCGTTAACATGGCGTTGGCAGCCATCCATGGCATTGTCTCCACTGATGAGAAAGGTAATCTCATTCATAGGGATGAGATTGACTGCGACAACGGATTCGATGTATTCTTTGAACGCCTAACCGAGCTAGCCGAGCATAGAGGACTGGATATTCCTAAGCGGCTGCTGGAGAAGCAATTTGAGCGTCAGTTTTCCATGCAGCAGCGCTACAGGTTGATAGACTATAAACCCCTGCCTCTGCCTGATGAGGTGACTTGCTATTACTTCCGAAACCAGAGTGGGGTGTTCATGGGACCATGGGAACCTTATTTAACGGCTAAAGAAGGAACTGTTCCATTCGACCATCTGCCTTACTGGGAGGAATGGGTTCGACAGATCCCGCAGGCGTACGTGATGGACGTTGAAGCCTCGACACATATGACAATGCTCGAAGACGAAGCCTCAAGGCAAACGATTTATGCGTTCTGCGAGAAACTTTATGACAAGCGGCCGCTTTCGGCACGGTTTTTTCAATCTTTCTATAAGCAGCACGCCATGCTCGTATAATACAACTGACAAAAGCGAGGTACGCAGATGCGTATCTCGCTTTTTTTGTTGTACGCAGCCAAGAGCAAGGGTGTCCATCGTTAGGTGGAATCTGAAGAAAGCCAAGGTACACAAACCCAATTTGAGGCTAGGATAGCTGGATGATCCTGCCAAACAAGGCAGAGTCCAAAGTGTTCGAAGAAAATATTGTTGTAGACTCGGAAAATAAAATGCTAGACCGTGAAAATACTGTTTTAGACTGAGAAAATATAGTGTTAGACTTACGATGCGCATTATATGTAAACCTACTTATATTTCGATTAATTACCGTATTAATGGGATTAATCACAGTGCTATACTGAGGAGGAGGGAAGACTTAAAGGAGAGACAACATGCTAGAAGAATTAATTAGCTTCACGGTTGATGAGGCAGATGCAGGACAAACCGTGCGAGAAGTCCTGCAAAAGCGGTATGGTGTATCGAGGCGTTTGCTCATTCGTGCCAAGTTTAAAGGCTCCATTACACGGAATGGCGTTCTCGTATTTGTAAACGAAAAATTGCAAGCCGGCGATAAAATAGCAGTCATGGTTGAAGAAGAAGCAGAAGAGACTGTTGCTCCAGAGGACATGCCGCTCTCCATTCGTTACGAGGACGAAGATTTGATGGTCATCGCAAAGCCAGCGGGATTGGTCGTTCATCCGACAGGAAATCATCCCAGTGGCACTTTGGCAAACGGGATGATCGCTTATTGGAAAAAGCGTGGCGAGAACAGAAAGTTCCGGGCCGTGAACCGTTTGGATAAGGATACATCAGGCTTGATGATCGTAGCGAAAAATCAATGGGCGCATGAACAATTCAGCCGCATGCAGCAGATCAGGACGTTGCAGCGGACTTATCGGGCTATCGTCCAAGGAATCGTGGAGTCAGACGAAGGTACAATTAATGCGCCGATTGGCCTTGCGGAAAATTCGTTTATCACCAGACAGGTAAGGCCGGATGGGCAGACAGCTGTTACCCATTATCGTGTGCTTGCCCGAGGGGAAGGAATGAGTTTTGTCGAGGTGAAGCTAGAGACGGGGCGTACGCATCAGATTCGCGTACATATGAGCAGTGAAGGGCACCCACTTGCCGGAGATGATCTGTACGGGGGAGAACGGGAGCATATCGGCAGACAAGCTTTGCATGCATGGGGGCTATCCTTTGTTCACCCGCGTAGCGGTCTTGCGATGAGCTGGGAGGAGCCGCTGCCAAATGATATGGAGCAGCTAGCCCAGCAATTTTTTCCCGATTATCTGTGCAAGGAAATGACTTAAGCGAAAAATTTCGTCATTTCCCTCTGGAAAGCTGTAAGCGTTTTCGATATGATAGAAGAAATTCGTTACAAACTTTGGAAACACAACAGTGAATAGCTGGCTGTCTGCGGGGGAAAATCCAGAAAAGATTTTTTTCAGTAGCAGACTAGACCCAGCTTGCGCCTGATGCCTGTTTCGGATCGTTTTGACAAAGAGGGCTCCCCTTTTATTTGTCACGCACCGGAATTGCTTTGGGGGTGAGCTGGGTTTTCTTATAATATCGGAAAGCATAAACCTCTTCGGGTTTCTTCCAGATATTACGTAAAACATTCCGCTAATACGCGGTCGCTCATCCTTGAGCAAGCATCGATATAGGTTTTCTTATTGCCCAAGAGAAGGAGAGGGTTTCATGAAGCTGGTTTCCTATCGAGAAAGGGAAAGGGATGCTTGGCGAGCGGGGCTTTTGCACGAAGGAAAAGTCAAAGATATTGCACATACTTGTCCGGGGGCGCCGAGTACAGTGCTAGGTTTGCTGGAGGAGTGGGCGGACTGGTTACCTGTTCTCCAAGCGGCACACGAGGCACAGGATGGCTGGGATTTGGAACAAGTCGAGCTAGGTTCGCCACTTCCACGTCCTTCCAGCTTTCGTGACTTTTACGCCTTCGAGGCCCATGTGATGACAGCGCGAGCCAAACGCGGACTTCCGATGGTTCCCGAATGGTATCACTTTCCCGTCTTTTATTTTTCGAATGCAGCGGCTTTTACAGGGACGCAATCGAATATTCGCAGACCCAAAGCAACCGAGTGGCTGGACTATGAGCTGGAAATTGCCTGCGTGATTGGAAAAGCAGGAGTAAACATTCCAGTAGAACGAGCGGAAGAGCACATCGCAGGATATTGTATCTTAAACGACTGGAGCGCCCGGGATATACAGCGGGAGGAGGTCAAGGTCGGCTTAGGACCTGCCAAGGGTAAAGACTTCGCAACGTCCATGGGACCGTGGCTGGTTACACTGGAGGAGCTGGCGGATGTACGCCTCACAGGCGAAAAGGGCAGCCGCTACGATCTGGAGATGGTGGCACGCATCAATGGTAGAGAGTATTCGAAAGGAAACTTCAAAGACATTCACTATACATTCGCTGAAATGATTGCCCGTGCTTCGGAGGATTGCTCCTTGTATCCCGGAGATGTTATTGGGTCGGGGACAGTAGGGACTGGCTGCATTTTGGAGCTGGGGACAGAGCAGTATGCTTGGCTTGCGCCAGGTGATGTAGTGGAGCTAGAGGTGGAACGCCTCGGTGTGCTTCGCAATACGATTTGTAAATAGGGATGAAAAAGGAGGAAGGAACGTATGGCTTTTTATCATCGAATGGGGGAAGTTCCACAAAAGCGGCATACGACGTTTTACAAGGCGGATGGGGGGCTGTACCGCGAGCAAGTGATGGGAACCAAAGGTTTTTCTGGGATTCAATCGATTCTGTATCACCACAATCCGCCTACCCAAGTGAGGGAGACGCGCAAATACGCAGACGTCCGTTTGGAATATGTGGAGCAGGTTGATTTAAAGCATCAGCATTTTAAAACGTTTGATGTTCAGCCGGGTGGGGACCCGATTTTTGGACGTCGCTACATGCTGGGGAATAACGATGTCGTCATGGCAGTCTGCGCACCGACAGAGCCGATGGATTACTTTTATCGCAATGCGGATGGGGATGAAGTCGTCTTTGTCCATCAAGGCGAGGGAGAGCTGCAAACGATTTTCGGCACACTCACTTACAAGCCGGGCGACTACCTCGTCATTCCAATCGGCACGACCTATCGGATTGTACCTTCAGAACAGAGTCGCTTCCTCGTCATCGAGTCCCAGAATGAGATCGTGCCACCAAAGCGGTATCGCAACGAACACGGTCAATTGTTGGAACATTCACCGTTTTGCGAACGCGATATTCGTTTGCCAGAAAAATTGGAGACACATGTGGAAAGCGGAGACTTCGAGGTGCGCGTCAAACGCCAATCCGTGGTCTACAGCTACTTCTTTGACTTCCATCCGTTTGATGTCGTGGGCTGGGACGGTTATTTGTATCCCTATGCACTGAGTGTGCATGATTTTGAACCGATTACTGGACGCATTCATCAACCGCCACCTGTCCATCAAACTTTTGCTGGTCAAAACTTTGTCATCTGCTCGTTCGTTCCGCGGATGTACGACTATCATCCGCAAGCGATCCCTGCGCCTTACTACCACAGTAATGTAGAAAGTGACGAGGTGTTATACTACGTAGATGGTAATTTTATGAGCAGAAAAGGTATTTACGAGGGTTCGATCACCTTACATCCAATGGGGATTCCTCATGGGCCGCATCCAGGCAAGGTAGAGGCGAGCATTGGGAAAAAAGAAACGCAGGAGCTAGCTGTCATGCTGGACACATTCAACCCGCTTCACGTTACAAAGCAAGCGTTGGAAATGGAAGATGAGGCATACATGTCAAGCTGGTTGCCACCGAAGGAATAGGAAGAGGTGCAAAAACGCAATGGAAATCGCTATTCACGAGATTGAACGGCAGGAAAAATACAAGCTCTTGATCGGATGTATCGTCCCGAGGCCGATCGCTTGGGTCACCTCGTTAGGGGAGGGAATGATCGTCAATGCCGCTCCTTTCAGCTATTTTAATGTCGCCAGCATTGAACCGATGATGGTTTCGGTTGCCGTCATGCGCAAGCCGGGAAGTGTCCCAAAAGATACGGCACGAAACATCATCCAAACGGGAGAATTCGTGGTCAATATGGTAGACGTACACAATGTGGATGCGGTCAATCAGACTTCTGCCGATTATCCTCCAGAGATCAGTGAAGTAGAGGCAGTGGGGCTCGAAATCGCACCATCCGTTCGTGTCAAGGTGCCAAGACTGCGTGCATCCCGCATTCATTTTGAGTGCAAGCTGCATCAGATTGTGGAATTAGGTAGTCCGACGACTTCGGATTTGATTATCGGGGAAGTAGTGCATGTACATGTAGCGGATGAGCTGTATCATGCAGGACGGATTGATGCTACAGCGTTTGCACCCGTTAGCAGATTAGCGGGCCATACGTATGCGACTCTGGGTGAACAGTTTGATCGTCCCCGCCCCGTTTATGAGCCACCTGTCAAATGATTGATCTCCGTCCAGCGACGGAGGACAAATCCCTCTACGGACCATTTTACCGCAATCGCCTATCGGGTATCCTGTAGATACAAGGCAGGCGGATACTGTAGAGAGGGTGGAAAACAATGATGGAAAGACGACTATACCGTTCGCGTCATGATAAACGGTTGTTTGGAGTTTGTGGTGGGATTGCGCAATTTTTGCGCTTTGACTCTTCGTTGGTACGTATAGGAGTTGTCGTTCTCACTGTTTTTACAGGAGTACCGATTTTGCTTTACTTGCTGATGGCGATGATCATGCCAAAAGAACCGCATTGGTCATACGCTTCTGACGGTTTCCCGATGCATGATGGGCCATATAGTGGACATGCACGCATGAACGATTTGGATCAGGAAATTGACCGTCTGGAGAAGCGTGCTTTGGTACAGGAAGTGTATCGCCTGCGCGAAGAGTTGGGCAAATACAAAGGACTTTAAAGCAAAAAAGGACTTCAAGGGCAGAATTGTGACCCGTTAGATGGATGCTTTGAACAAAGTGACCGTCTAACGGGTTTTTGCGTTTTCATCATCATGAGCGAGAATTGAGTACTAAACAATTGATACGCATAGTCGGTGAAAACTTCAAATGTACATGGAGTAAAGGGTAAAAGTTCAAGTTTGCCGCTGTCTAGGCATACGAAGGTTCGTGTCTCTTAACTTACAAGGGAGAGAAGTATTAAGCTAACCAATGATAATGGACTTGTGTCAAAAAAGCGTGATATGAAAAGGGGAGCAAAATTTGATCAAAAAGGGCTTCTATGCCCTTTTTACCAAGGAAATCAGTATTTCATATAAAAATAAAAAAGGCAGCCAAAATTGACTGCCAAGAGTTTCTTGGTTATCGTTCATATCATTAAAACTTGTATGTGCGTGTCGCGTCAAAAATGGGTGTTTCTTTTTTGTTAAACGCTGACCTACTAACGTAAACTTTAACACGTATATTTAACCCATTGCCAGAGTACCAACTTGTTGTCTCATAATAATGCCCTTTAACTGGTGTTGGAAATCCAATGCTTTGTGATTGATTATAACCTTCCCAAAGACTCCAGCCGAGATAGGTTCTACCAACAACTTTTCCCCATTTCCCAAGCGGTGAAAATTCGAAGTAAACAGCAGGAGCTGCGGAATATATAAAGAAGGAAGCGCCTGCGTCAAAACCCGAAATTTCATAATAAGCGGTTCTCTTTGTGCTATCAGGGTAGTGAAAAATTGACTTTCCACCCTTCACCTCGTTATATCTATTAGCATTTACTTTTGCCTGAACGCTCAATGTACCTACATAAGCTCCCGGTTTGGGAATGGTAAGGACATGAGAACCTTTCGAGTAGTTGGCTTTGACATAGTAATCTTTTAGTGCGCCCCTGTATTGAGATGGCCAACTATAGCCTATTTGAAGAGGAATGGTAGCTGAACCGCCTAAATCTTTGTCCCAAGTCTTTAGCATTGTGTAATCAACTCTTATGGAACCATCACTATTTCTAGCAATTGAATCAAATCTTAAATACTGGTCAATCAGTGGAGAGGATGCCGACACTTCTTCAACCGAGACAATTGAAATCAGCATTGCAAAGACAGCGATTATTGATAAATATTTGCCGATAGTTTTGAACAAAACGATCCCTCCTATAATTTGAATTTTCCAAGAAACTCTATGATAATAATCCCGCAAAAAGTATAATAAGGTAATTAATGTAAATGATAATTTGATAGAAAATACAAAATGAAAAGTAGATGTATATAAGGGAAGAAATGATGATAGAAGAGGTGATATAATTCATCAAAAATATCAATATCGAAAACTTGTTGTTTAGTTTAAACTCATTAGATCATTGGAAGCCGTTCCTAATTGTCATTACAGATGAGAGCTTAGTTGTAGAATATTCACATGTATCAGATGATTTTAAAGATCTTCAATTCGTGAACTTGTATACTGATTCTGCGATAGGGATAACCGCATTATCATTATCAAAGCTCCGGAGGACACCAGTTTTTTACAAAACCGAAAAGAACACACACCTGAAACAGAACTGGCTTTCAATTGCTTGTCCGATATATAATCAATTTGATCAAATTGTTGGATTGTTGGGATGTTCTCACAGGAGTGGATACATCCAACTCCTGCTATAACATTCCTTGAGCTTTTATCAAAGTTTATTTCAAACAGCTTAAGCAATTGGAAGAATCCTATTAACATATCTGATGAACAAGTAAAAAGATTGTTCCTACTTAGTAGAAGAGAAAAAGAAGTACTTCGGTTGATTGGACAGGGATTATCTGATTCTGAAATCTCTAAATCACAGCATATAAGCCTTTCAACAGTCAGAGCTCATGTGAGAAACATTTTTTTTAAAATTGAAAGTTGATAAAAGAACAAAGTTAATATTATTTTATTTAGCAAGTGAGGCACTGGGTCTCTATACTGAATCAAAGGAGAAATTTAATGATTCTTAAAAAAAGACTAATAGGAATTCTTGGTATAGTGTTACTTTTTTCAGGAGTAGTTGTTCCATTGGGCATTGCTCCAAAAGAAGCGTGGTACTACACATCCCTACCAGGTTTAATTCTGCTTTTGGTGTCAAGTTTCATAAAAAAGTAGTACCATTTATTAAATGTTTTATTAATGTATAAGATGAACTGTGACCCGCTAGACAGATACCTTGAAAAAAGTGACTGTCTAGCGGGTTTTTGTGTTTCGATTTATTAACGAGAAATAAGTGAGGTTACGGAAAATGAGTCGAAACAGAAAAACTGAAAAATCCATATCCATTCCAAATGTAACCATCGAACATAAAAAAGATGACCCCTGATAAATTCAGGAATCATCTCATAGCTACACGCCGATTAGCGGACCGATCTGATTGGGTCGGCAGACGTACCATGCTTTTGATCGGCTTGCTCGGTCTCGCCGCCCACGTTATTATCTGCTTTCTCTGAAAGAATGGCCTTATTGATTACCGAGCGTTTCGTTCAGGTAAAAGCCACAAGAAGTCTCTTTCCAGTTTACCTAATTTTGATCCCACAAAAAAATGGTCAGCAACTTCTGGAGATCGCTGCATAACATGTAAGGTGGAAAACCTACATAGGGAGGGAAAAGCAGTGTATCTCGGCGTGTTCGATTTGAATCAGCGTTTGGAGCAAACCCGCAAAATTTTGCGGGAAAAGCAACATCTGAAAAAACTGATTGAAGAAGACATCCATGACTTGGAACAAGACGTCAAAGAATTAGAAGCAATGACGTCGAAACAAGACAAGTATGCGACCAGCGCTCAGCGCTAAAACAGCTGTATGATCGACAAAAAGAGGAAGTGGCAACTGCCAGAAGAAGGCAGGGAGCCACTTTTTTAATTGGGAAGCGCTTGGTCCAAAACTTTTTCTACGATGGCAGGAACCATGCGGATCGCTGCACTATCGGTTCCGTACGTCTGGCTATCCGCGTAAGTACCTTCCATCAACAAGATAAGCGTATAGGCCAGCTCGCATGGATGAGCAGCGCCAAGGGCTGTCGTGCGTTCCAAAAAAGCGTCGCGGATACGTTTCTGATGGGAGCAAACCAACTCGCGAACGGGATGAACCGGATCAGGAAACTCGACAGCTACATTGATAAAGCAACAGCCGCGAAATTGCTCGTTGGACGCGCGCGCAGCCAGATCAGCAAAAAACTGAATGAGTTGCTCTCGTGGCTGATTGGGATGTTTGGCGATGCTCTCTTCCCACTCTTGCCAAAAAACGTCTTGCTTACGGGTCATGTAGGCGAGAATCAGGTCTGTTTTCGAGGAAAACTGCCGATAGACGCTCATCTTATTCATTCCAGCACGCTCGACAATAGCGTCTACACTGACGGCATGGATCCCTTCTTGATAAAACAATTCTTCAGCAGCGTTCAAGATGATCTCTTGTGCTTTTTCACGAGGAACGCGAGGCCGTTTTGCTTCCGTCATATACCATCCCCCATTTAGGACTTCCAGACGTCGGCGACAATTTCAAAAGAGCGCACACGATCGGCATGGTGGTACATTTGCGTCGTAATCATGAGCTCATCTGCTCCTGTAGCAACGAGCAACTCTTGTAGTTTGCTTTTCACAGTGGCAGGGCTACCAATAATGGAGGAACGCAGCTGTGCTTGGACAGACAGTTTTTCGAATTCGCTCCAGAGCTCATCCATATTGTCCACAGGTGGTTGGATTGGCTTGAGATCACCGCGGACGAGATTTAAGAATGCCTGGTAATGGGAGGTGGCCAGTCGATTCGCGAGCTCATCCGTATCGGCTGCCATCACGTTGACGCCAACCATGGCATATGGCTGATCCAGCACTTCCGATGGGCGGAAACAATGGCGATACGTCTGTAGGGCAGGCAATGTGAAGTTCGGTGAAAAATGCCCGGCAAAAGCAAACGGCAATCCGAGCATGCCTGCTAGTCGCGCTGAGAAATCGCTGGAGCCGAGCAACCAGATCGGGATGTTCAGACCTTCGCCAGGGATAGCGCGGATAGCAGATGCCGACTCGCTTGTTCGTGGACGAAGATATTCACGCAGCTCCTCCAATAACTCCGGGAAATCCTCTCCACCAATCCGCAAATCGCGGCGCAGCGCACGTGCTGTTCGTTGGTCCGCCCCGGGTGCGCGTCCTAGACCTAAGTCGATCCGGCCTGGATAGAGGGACTCCAGTGTCCCGAATTGCTCGGCGATCACGAGTGGAGCATGGTTGGGCAGCATGATGCCGCCTGAACCTACACGGATTTTGCTGGTGCCGCCGGCAATGTAACCAATGAGAACAGAAGTAGCAGAGCTGGCTACGCTGGGCATTGCGTGGTGTTCGGCGAGCCAATAACGTGTAAAGCCCCATTTTTCCACCTGTTGTGCCAGATTGAGACTGTTTTTATACGATTCAGCAGCGTTGCTACCCTCCGTAATGGGTGCTAAATCGAGAACGGACAATGGAATCTCTCGAAGTGGCTTAGACGAGATTGTATCGGACATGGGTTGGAACCCTCCTTGTGCTTAGCGGTTGCTGGTCGGATAACTTTGTTACTAGGTAGTAACAAAACGTACTTGCATCATACGGAGCGGCAGAAGGGATGTCAACACTTGGATGTGCGAACAAGCACATTGGGAGAAAAAGAAAAAGCCCTGACAATGCAAGGGCTCTTCGTACTTCCTTATTGTTTTGTTAAGATAACAGGTCCATTCGCGGTAATAGCGAGGGTATGCTCGTATTGAGCGGAGAGCTTCCCATCGCGTGTACGTGCTGTCCAACCATCTTCATCGACCTTCGCATGGTACGTCCCGATGTTCAGCATGGGCTCAATGGTAATAACCATGCCTTCTTTAAGGCGTTGTCCTCTGCCAGGAGGGCCAAAGTGAGGAACGAACGGCTCCTCATGCATTTCCTGACCAATACCATGTCCGGTAAAATCGCGCACGACGGAGTAGCCTTGTTCTTGCGCATACGTTTGGATGGCGTGGGAAATGTCACCGATCCGATTGCCTACGACAGCTTGCTCAATACCGAGATACAGCGATTTTTCAGTGACTTCCAGCAGTCTTTTCGCTTCCGGGGACACAGTTCCCACTTCATAAGACCAAGCGGAGTCAGCCAGCCAACCATTTTTTCGAACAACCATGTCGATTGTGACGATATCGCCATCACGCAGAGGCTCTTTTTTCGGGAAGCCATGGCAGATGACATCATTGACTGAACCACATGTGGCATAGGGATATCCATGAAACCCTTTTTGCTCAGGGGTCGCGCCATTTTTAGCCAAAAATTCTTCTACGAATTGATCAATCTCCCAGGTAGAAATGCCTGGACGAATCATCTTGGCAATCTCACGATGACAAGCAGCCAAAACCTTGCCTGCTGCATGCATGAGTTCAATTTCTTCAGGTGTCTTGAGGATAATCATCGACTCTCTCCTTCTCCTCGTTAGTCAAGATCTCTCTATAGTATATAGTGTAGTGCCGTTCTGCGCCAATTGCCACACCGAAAACGGCATGGTAGGATGAGGAAGAAATAATCAACCCTGGGGGTAGGTAGCGTGGACAAGTTTCAAGAGCATCTGGCGAACTACCAGATTCATGTAAAAGAAGACGTGGAAAAACGTATTGCCTTTATTCGTGAGCAAATTGATGGAAATGGCCTCGGCGGTGCAGTCGTCGGTATTTCTGGTGGAATTGACAGTGCCGTTACAGCAGCGTTGTGTGTGCGTGCTTTAGGCTCTGAACGTGTCATTGGCGTTTGGTTGCCTGCATACTCGCAAACCGTTCATGAAACAGATTCCAAGCAACTTGCTGAAGCGATTGGAATGAATTTGCACACGGTAGATGTAGGGGCAGCCTACGACGCTTTGGTTCCTGTTATCGAAGGTGTACTTGGGCTTGATGACAAAACAAAGGGAAATACAAAGGCTCGCTTGCGCATGACAGTGCTGTATGCCATCGCTAACCAAAAGGGATACTTGGTAGCGGATACGTGCAACCGCAGCGAGATTCATGTTGGTTATATGACAAAAGGCGGAGACGGTCTTGCTGACTTTAACCCAGTAGCTAGCCTGACGAAGCATGAGATGCGAATTCTTGCTGCTGAGCTCGGGGTGCCTGGAGAGATCATCACGAAGCCGCCTTCTGCTGATTTGTGGGAAGGGCAGACGGATGAACAGGAGATGGGCTTCACTTATGAGGATCTGGATCGTTTGCTGATTACAGGAGAAACTCGACCGGAAGCCAAAGAACGTATTGATTACCTGCATCGAATCTCTGAGCATAAGCGCAACATCATGCCAGGTATATAAAATATGGCAGAGACCTACAGGCTGTTTACAAGTTGTCTGTGGCAAACGACAAGTGCAGTCGTCTCAACCGAGCAACGTATTTACTTGTTTGATCCGGCCTATTTTCCCCATGAGGTAGAGGCGATTGCTGATTATGTGCAGCGTGAGAGGAATGGGAGAGAGCTTATTCTCGTCCTGACACACGGTGATTGGGATCATGTAGTCGGAGTCGGAAAATTTCCGGATGCCACAGTCATTGCACAAAAGGAAATCCTGACCGATGGACGGATCGAGGGTATGCTGAACAAGGCGAAAAAGTTTGACGGGTCGTATTACGTGGTCAGATCGTATGAAGTAGGAATGCCGAAATTCGCGAAGCTTGTGGAGGATGCACAAGAGTGGCAGGAAGTCTTTTTCCTGCCTGTACCAGGACATACACCCGATCAGATGGCGACCTTGTTCCGGGAGCAGAAGCTGCTTGTTGTCGGTGACATGCTATCCAATTTAGAGTTCCCGTTTATCGATGACAGCAGTGCCTATTTGGAGAGTCTGGAAAAGATCGAACGGTTGGTTCTTCAAGGAGAAGTAGAAGAAATCATTCCTGGACACGGCGTACCTGCAAAAGGACGCGAGGAAATCCTGCATCGAATTGAACGGGATCGCCAGTACTTATTGGATGCACGTGCAGTTGTTTTCGAGGGTATCGCTAATAATGTAGGGGAAGACATACTGGGAGAAAAGTTTTCCCAATTGACGTATGATGGTGTTTCGATCGATGAACATCTCCGTTCATCCCATGACCAAAACCGGGATCAACTATGCAAGGAAGCTATTTCGCAGAAAGGTTGATTATTCCACGGTTTTATAAGATAATAGGGGTTACGCAAATCTTTCTAGGAAAGAGGTGGAACAGATGTCTACGACTGAATTGATGCTGAGAACTAGTCTGGAAGGACGTGTGAAGCGTACGTTGCAAACGTACTTCCGTCGCCCTAACGACGTGTTGATCAAGGAAAGCCTCGGAGCGAACGGTTTGTCCCCAGAGCAAGTGGAAGTAACCGTGAAGCTCTTGAATGAAGAAAAAACTGTTGCCGAAATCATGGAGTACCTTCACGATAAAGGCTACTTTGCATAACATTGCGAGCAAAAAAGACCGGACTGACATTGATTGTCGGACCGGTCTTTTTCGTTCCAGCAATTAAGGGGAAGGACTTTCCTCAGGTAATGAGCGCCGTAATTTCTTGCGGCGATATAATTGAAGGCCAGTTAAAACGAGAAAGTAGCTCGCGAACGCGACAATCACCCCCATGATGGCACTTCCTGTAAAATAGATAAGTCCTTTTTCTTTCACCCAGACAAGCCATGGCATCCCAGACTCGTGATGGTTCAAATGTCCTTGTAACGGTTTGCCAATCAACACGTATCCAATATTGTAATTGAAAAGAATGAAGAGCGGTAAGATGAGCTTTCCGATGACAAACGCAACCAAACCAGCGGGAAAACTGGCGCGAAACAGCTTGCAGAGTGGGAAGAGCAACAGAAACGCGATGCCAAAAGTAGGCAGGGTAATAAACTCGATAAAGATTCCGAGCGAAAATCCGCGGGCGACGAAAGCTGGCGCCCCTTTCATTCTCAGTACCTTGTAGTATTCGAATTTTAGCTTTCGATATGCTTTTTTCCACATCCGTGCTATCCCTCGTTTGTTCCAAGTCATTTGTCCGTAAAATCCCCTAAGGGCATGGCGAATGGTGAAGCTGGATTCGTTTTTCGGTTGATGTTGTAGAGTATCTCCAAGTTGGCAAAAATTAATAGTTGCTATAGGAGCTCTTATTTGTGAATGCGCCTTTCTTTTGGCATAATGGAAGAGGGTAGCTTGCTGGAAAAGTGGTGACATTTGTGGAAGGTGTAATGGGAACCTTCGGTGATTATATTGCGCAATATGGGTATGGCGCCTTGTTTGGATTGTTCTTTCTAGGAATTTTGGGGATGCCCTTGCCAGAAGAAACGCTGCTTGTTTTTTCAGGATTCCTTGTTTCAACGGGGAAATTGGAATATTGTCCTACTTTTTTTGTCTGCTTTCTCGGTTCCGTTACAGCGATGACGGCAGCATACTGGATCGGCAGAACGCTAGGCTACGCTTTTCTCGAGCGATATGGGAAACGATTGGGGATGGGCTATACCGTTTACAAAAAAACAGAAGAGTGGTTTAATCGCGTCGGAAAATGGGCGCTTCCGCTGGGCTATTTTATCCCTGGTGTCCGTCAGTTTACGGCCTATTTTGCCGGGATCACGCGATTGCCATTTCCGACTTTCATGCTCTATACCTATTTGGGAGGGCTGATTTGGAGTTTGCTTTTTGTGACGCTTGGCTGGCAATTAGGAGAACGTTGGGATGAGCTGTTTGATT
Organism: Brevibacillus sp. RS1.1; assembly: GCF_013284365.1. Classification (NCBI taxonomy): domain Bacteria; kingdom Bacillati; phylum Bacillota; class Bacilli; order Caryophanales; family Paenibacillaceae; genus Brevibacillus; species Brevibacillus sp. RS1.1. The sequence continues at coordinate 1,155,104 of NZ_JABSVA010000001.1, read as the reverse complement.
TGATTGCCCGTAACCTTGCGATCTTCTTTATCGCTTTGCTGGCATTGATCGCAGCTTGGTCGTATTTCAGACACAAGGCGAATGTAAAAAAGCAATTACGGAGGGATCAGAATGAGTGAAGAAAATCGCAACGAAAATCTACTGCCTGTGGTTCGCAAGCCAACGGAACTGGTACCTGTCGTATTACCGGAAAAACACCAGCGTTTTTATGATAAATTGCGTGAGAAAATCGAAACGTTCATTAGAGACAAGGGAATCAATGATTCTGTAGCCAACTTTATATTGCTTGCACCAGATTTGTTTGTTCTCTTGGCCCGTCTTATGCTAGACAAGCGCGTAGGAGTTCAATCAAAAGCGTTAGCGGGTGTAGCCGTTGCCTACTTCATTACCCCGATTGATTTTATTCCAGAGGCATTAGTGGGCGGATTCGGACTAGTGGATGACGTTATTTTGGCTGTTTATGCTTTGCGCAAGATTTTGGTGGATATCGATGAATCGATTGTACGTGAGCATTGGAATGGCGAAGAAGACCTTTTGGCTGTCATTACGAAGGTGGTTCGATCAGCGGATGATTTAGTCGGCAAGAAAATAGTGAAAAAGCTGGAAGAAACCCTGTTCCGAAAAAAATAAGCTAGGATGGGACATATAGATGAAATATTTATTGGATTATCAAGAGGGAGAGCGTGTTGTCGCTTTTGGCCTGATTAAAAGCAAGGAAGCGGGCGTAGCGAGTAATCAGAGTGAATACTTGAATCTGGAGCTGGGAGATCGCTCCGGTACGATCATGGCAAAGCTGTGGGATGTCAATGCAGAAATGAAGGAATGGATTAACGTCAAATCTGTTGTGAAGATCGATGCTGCTGTCCAAATGTACCGTGGGAAAAAGCAACTGGTGATTCAACGAATCAGACCGGCTGCGGCATCAGACGAAGTTCAGATGGAGTCGCTCATTCCGATCTCGCCCGTTCCAGTGGACGAACTGTGGACAAAGCTGACCCATGCAGTCGACAGCCTGCAGAGTGCCACACTCAAGGCGATTATTCAAGAGGCGCTGGCAACAGAGGAGATTCACGATCGCCTTCGCCATTATCCGGCTGGCGTTCGCATGCACCACAACTATTATCACGGTTTGCTCGAGCATATTGTCTCTTTGTTGACGGCGGCGCAGAGTCTCTTGCCACTGTATCCGCAAGTAGACAGGGATGTACTGATTGCGACTTGTATCTTGCACGATATCGGAAAGCTGTACGAGCTATCGGATCCCATCGCTCCGGATTACACCACGCCAGGTCAGTTAATTGGTCACTTGGTCATGGGAGTCGAGATGGTAAGCGGCATTTGCCGTAAGCTAGATATTTCTTTAGGGGACGCAGAAGTTCTGCACTTGAAGCATTGCATTTTGAGTCATCATGGAGAGGTAGAGAACGGCTGGGGCAGTGCTGTATCTGGAAAAACGCCTACAGCTGTCATGTTCCATTACCTGGACCAGATCGACAGCAAAATGAACGCTTTGAGCCAAACACTAGCGGACATGCCGGAAGAAGAGGAATGGGCGTACGCTGGCGTGCTTAGACGAAAAGTCTGGCGCGGATATTAATCGATAGAACAAAAAGCCAACTGCTAAGCAAAACAAAGCAGTTGGCTTTTTTTAGATAAATCAGAAACGTTTTTGCAAGATGCTCGTCTTACCAGTAATGTCTTGTAATGAGGAGGTATTCCTGTGAAAAAGCGAAACAGAGCTGCTATGTTTGTGCTGGCAGTCAGCATGGTCACGACACCAGTGGCACTTCTGCATCCGTTGTCTTCTTATGCGTATGATGGCAAATCAAGTCTGGAGCCTATTCAGTTGCCAGAAGACATCGTCCACTTGTTAACGGAATTGAAAGAGGACTACGTGCCTCTCATGAAAGGCCTTCATGTGGACTCTTACGGAGGGACAAGCAATTCAGGGTATGTCATTCATCTTTCGGATCGAAAGAGTGTCATTACCACGAATACGACGCTCACCATCTCCACAAATGCAAAGGGAGATATGACCAGTTTTGTCCTGCATGATGTGAATCGGGACAAAACAACCAAACTCAATCAAAAGGAAGCCTATCAAAAGGCTGTGGACTTTATTCGGAATTACATAGCAGTTGACCATGTTATTTCCCCGCAAGCGATGCTTTCTTACGATCGTGCATCTGAGCTGGATCATCTGGCGGTTGTCAGTGTCTACCCACAGTTGAACAACACATGGGTGGACAAAGAGACAGCACGGGTCATGGTTGACGCAAAGGGGCAGGTTGTCCATTTTCAGCAAGAAAAGCTAAAGTTTCCTACCGCAGAAGAAGTAGCGGACCCAAGCAAGGCTGTACCGCTTGAAAAGGCAATGAAGGAGTGGCAAGACAAGGTATCCTTAGAATTGGTCTACGATGAGTCAGCGGGCAAGCTCGTTTACGTGCCTGACCAATTGCTAACGATAGATGCTCTGACTGGTGAAGAAGTTTCGTCTGTGTATAAAACAACGAATGAGACGATGAAAATCAAAGGAACAGCAGACATGGGCGTCTGGCGAGATACGAAAAAAATGGAGCAAATGCTCGAAAAGGATTTTGGCTTGAGGCTGAATCAACGCACGTACAAAAATGTAAAAGAAAACAAAAGGTACAAAAACAGCGACATCGATCGCCATGAATGGAATGCGAACTCGTATCAAAGCGCGTGGATTACGCTCGACCGTAAAACAAAATCACCCATTGAATTCAAGCTGGATGGTCCCGTAGAAAAGGAGCTTGAGAAGCCGCTCACGCATGATGAGGCAAAAGACATCGCCGTACAATTTGTGGAAAAATACTTATTGTCCAAAGAACAATCCTTCTCCGTAAAGGAGACGAGTCTTGTAGAAAATCTGCCGGGTTGGGCAGATCAAAATCTGGTGCGGCCAATTAGCAGCTTTGCCTTTCATCCTGAGATTGACGGTATCCCTACCAAGAGACCATTGTTCTACCTGGAAGTGGACGCGAAGAAGGGCAATGTAGTCCTTGCGCAAGTAAATGAACTGCCGTCCATGCCAGCTACCATCAGTAAAGACGGTATTATCAAGGATGAGAAAGCAAAGAATGCGTATGTCAAAGAAGCAAATCTACGCTTGGCATACTGGTATCCGAGGGTAGGGACGCATTCAGCGAAACTGCCGCAGCTGGCTTATTTACCGACAACGAATACCAAGTCTTTGCAGATCGATGCCGCAACGGGGGCGGTGGAGGAAACCTGGTTGGAATGGAAAGCTACCCAATAACCAATACCCGATATGGTGTAAAGCCATGTCGGGTTTTCCTTTTCATCATTATCGGAATTCATAAACACTTCAAGGTAGGTAGGATTTTTTTTCTTTTTGTAGAATAACTTCTTGATTCCCATTTGATTTGGCATACAATGCCGATCACGAGAAGGAGAAAGTGCAATGAAACGGCCAACTTATACCCTACCAAGTATTGTAAAAAAGGTATTCCGGCCCGGTGAGCGCTCCCTTCCACGTACGGAGATCTGCTCCCGGATGGAAGCGAATGAGCTGAATGCTTTTTTGGAGCTGGACTGCGAGACAGTACTGGATAAAGTGTTGAAAATGGAGCAATCTCCAGTGCGCGTTGGAAGCTCAGAGGCGATCGTAGAGGTCACTCACCAGCCACATCAAGTGTACGACTTGGCTCATCGCTATTTGCGCGATAGTCAAACACCAAAAAAGCTTGAGCAAATCGTCGCAGAGCTGCGTCGACAAACGCAGTTTGGCTGGAATCAGATTCTTCGTATGCTGCAATTGGAACGCGATCCTCGCTTTGTGCAATATCAAGGCGATAGCAGATGGTTTTTGGCAGAGTGGACTTTGGGCAATGACCAAGTGTATGCGTTTTGCCGCGACAATGGCATTACACAGGTAGCTGCTCGCACATTAGTCCATTTTCTGGAGCAGGAAGTTGGAATTGCTTCAGATGCTGCTTTTCTCCCTGCGCAAGATGACCGCTTCCGCATTGACGGTGATACCATGTACATCATTGCTCGTAGCGAAGATTCCAAGGAAGAGCAGGCGGCCCTCGAGGTTGCTGTTGCTGCCCCTTCTGTATCGATAGGAAACAGCGAGTCCGTCTCAGAAGAAATTGCATCGGAAGAACCAGCGAATCCCTTACACCAGGTGGAACAACAACCAGAACAACTATTTACCAAGGAGGAAGCTACTATGTCTACCATTACCAACCAGCAAGTTCTCGAGGAAGTACAAAAACTGATGCAAGAAGCTATCAGCCGCTTGGAGACAAGAAACCAAGAAATGTCCCAAGAAGTTGTCGCTCATTTTCAACAAAGCAATATGCAAGCTATAGAAGTGCTGATGAAAGAGAAACATAAGCATGAGCAGATCGTACTTGGCATTCAACAGGTACTAGCGACCAGTGAACAACAATGAGTCAACTTGAGGCTACGATCCGGTTAGAGCAGAGATTTGCCATCCTGCGCGATGTTATCGCGGGCTATCGGATTCGCCTTCAAGAAATGGAGAAGGAAGTAGTGGAGCTTTTTGCCACGAACCAACTCTCTGCTATTTCAGCATGCATGGGCGAGAAGCAGCGCATCGTCAGGTTGATGAATCGACTGGAACAATTTATTGTCCAATGGGAAACCAACAACACGGATGTGGGTATCGCACATGAACCAAAGCGAGAACACTTGAACACATGACGAATAATGCGGTAAAATAGGGGGATTGTGCATGATTCCCCGCGCATGCCGCGTGGGATGGAAAGGAGATCCAAACCCTCTATGTCGGTAGGAAGAAACGAACTGTGCCCTTGCGGGAGCGGAAAAAAATACAAAAAATGCTGTGGGGTAGTCACTCCTATTACGGAGCTGCGTAGCCGCCACGAGCAAAAGCTGCAAAAAGAATACGCTGGCTGGGTCGAAAGATTGAACCATTTTGTCGGCGCAAATGTAACCAGCGAGACGATTCAAGAAGCGCGGAATCGCTTTGCGGAAGAAGTCGACTTGACCCAAGAAAGTGTCGCACGTCCTGAATGGGCAGCGCATTTCTTCAACTGGTGTGTATTGGACGTCAAAACAGGTGGAAGCACGCTGCTTGAGAACTATATCAAACAGCATGGACGTCGGATGGAGCCCGATCTTCGCCGTGCGTTTGCTGGACTGCACCTGAATGTTTATGAAATCGTGGAAGTGGATCGTGATGTCATCACGGTTCAACAACCAATTTCGGAAGAAAAACACTATCTGCTTCGTGCCAATACGTTGAATGTTGTCCCTGGACAATTGATCGTAGGGCGTCTGCTGAATCTCGGTCTGCGTGATATGCTCTTCTCTGGCAGCATCATTTTGCAGCCACATGTCAAGGAAAGTCTGCTCGAGTGGTTACACCAGCATCCAGAAGTAGAAGCAGCGAAGGCAGATACGAGCAAGAGAAGCTATACGACAGAGCTGTATCACTTCATCGTTCAATTTGGTGAAGCGGCAAGCGAGTCAGAAGCACCGAAGCAAGAGTCCCTTCTGCGTCGTACTTATGCGATGCCAGATCGTAAACAGCTGTTGAAAGTAATCGAGTCGAACCCTGCATTTGAGCTGAAAAAGCGGGATGGTGCTCGTGAGACATGGGTATATGCGACACGCAAGGAAGAGCATTTGTTCCCGAATTTAAAGGATGCCTTGCTAGAGCTTTATGAAGTACAGGCAGAAGTGATTTTGCAGGATGACAGCCTGATTCTGGAAGGGTTCGCACCGCAGTTGGACGAAGTCGCTGAGACTTTACTGCTGCTTGCATTTGAGAACGAAGAGGAGATTCGCGTTCTTACTTCAACTGGCTCTCGTTTGTCCAAAGGAACTCTGTTTATCACGAGTCAGCCTACTTTGCCACCAAAAGTGTTGCAGTGGGCAGTCCAAACCTATTTTGCTGAAAAATGGCTGGTTACTTCCCATGAACAGCTCGATGATTTGGCTCCACTTTTGGTTGCGGCTACTGAAAACGAGGCGCTGCATGAAAAACTCCACAAGCTGATGGAGCAAATGGAACAGGATCATAAAATCGGACAAGGATTGGCTCGCTTTATCCGAATGGACATGCTTCGTCCGCGCCTCTCGTTGTCAAATGACAGCCTGCATGTGCATAACCTGTTGCGCCGTCCGTTGATCGAGGGATTGCCGGAGAGTGTGTACACCGTACATCCTGACAGACTTGCGGACATCAATCGCTTCGTACAAGAGATGACCGATGGCAAGTCAGAAGCAACCGTCAAAAAGTACGATGAGGTCATGAACAATTTCCGTTCATTCGTCAGAGGAGCGTTTGGCCCATCTTTCACATGGGAGCAGTTGCGCAGAGAGGACCTGGTATATTTCCTCGTCCACGACATTTTCACGCGCACGGACGCAACGACCAAAACGTTGGCAACCAATCTGATGTCTGTTTTGACGGCGTTCTTCAAGTGGCTGGATAAGCAAGGACCATACGCGCTTTATCCTGTCATGCAGCCATTGTTTGCCGAGTTGAAGGAAACATTGCCGGAATCCTATCGCTTACGTGGTGTGCTGGAAAAAGAAGCGACTCAAAATCTTTACAGCAACCCGATGGCGATCAAAGATATCACGGAAGAATCCATGCTCGTGCAAGAGATCACTTCATCTGGCTGTACGGCAAAACGTGCGAATGGCGAGACAATCAAGCTGTCGATTGGCGCTGAATTGGGTGCTTTGCTGGCAGCAGATTGGCTGATCCATGGCGTGTTCGGTCAAGGTGAGGACGGTACTTGGAGACTGTATGGTACGCCTGAAGTGTATCCGCCAGTCATTGCCCAAGTGCTGGGCGCACCAACAGGTGTATTGGTTTAGAGCCCTTAACATGAAGAAAACCCGAGGATTCGTGTCCTCGGGTTTTTGTTTTGACTTTTTATTGGTTTAGATTAGTGAGCCCATTCGCGGAGTGTCTTGTCTTTCGGCAGCAAAAAGCCCATAAATCCAATCAACGGGAGGAACGAGCATAACAGAATGACAAAGCTCAGACTGTAGAGATCGGCGAGATAGCCGAATACGAGAGCGCCCATGCCGCCCATTCCAAAGGCAAGCCCGATAATCAGTCCGGATACGGTACCGATTTTGCCAGGCAATAGCTCCTGCGCATATACGACTGTGACAGAGAAGCTGGAAAGCATGATAAAGCCGCTGATCACGAGCAATGGAAAGGCCCAAAATCCAGAGACGTAAGGCGTCAGTAATGTCAGTGGAAGTGAACCGAGTGTGGAAATGATGAGCAAGTTCCTTTTTCCGAATCGGTCAGACAGCGGTCCGCCAAAAAATGTCCCAATCGCTCCTGCGAAAAGAAAACCAAAAATGACGAGCTGGGCATTGGCGTAATCCATATCTTTCACATACATCAAATAAAACTGGTAAAAGCTTTGGTAGCCAGCATTCATCCAGGAACGCACACTGACGATGACAATCAGGAGGCCTAAGGCAATCAGCCGCTTGTTCAGATTCGTATACGTAACAGGTGCGGCAGTAGCCTTTTTCAAACGCTGTTGCCCACGATACCAGAGAGCAACATAGAGCAAGATGCCGCTAGCTAATAGCGCGGGCAGCAGAAACCAGGCGGCCCCTGTCTGTCCCAGGTTCGCAAAGACCAGGATGGTCATCAAGGGAGCGAGAGCTTGCCCAGCATTTCCCCCCACTTGAAAAATGGATTGCCCCAACCCTCTGCGAGGACCAGATGCCAAGTGGGCGAAGCGTGAGGCTTCTGGGTGGAAGATAGCTGAACCAATCCCAACACAGGCGACTGCTGCGAGAACAAAATAGTAATTGCCGGAGAAAGCGAGTGCCAGCATCCCCAATCCGGATACGATCAAAGCCAGTGGTGGCAATATAGGGATCGATTTGCGATCGGAGTAGTAACCGACAAATGGTTGCAAAACAGATGAAGTAAGATTCATGACGAGCAAAATCATTCCGACTTGTGTAAACGTCAATGCTAGATTCTTCTCCACAATAGGGAGCAGTGCAGGGATGACCGCTTGCAAACTGTCGTTTAACAGATGCGCAATGCTAATGGCAAATAGCATGCGATAGACAGTTGGTGCCGCAGTCCCTGCGGGTGTTGAGTGAATGGGTGTCGACGAGGCACTCATGTCAGTTCATCCCCAACCTTTCTTTCGTAACTTACTTTTTCGTTTTTTCAATGTAGCACGGATTCTACAGAACGTCATCCATGAATACTGGGAATATGATGGTCGAAGATAAAGGATTTGATCTGTCAGGAAGTTTTTAAAAAGGTAGGTAAAAAGGGAGACGCTGTCGAACAAAAGAGAAAAGCACAATGGACTAGACCATGAGCAGAACGCTAGGGGGAATGCTGGAATGCTGGAAGGTATAACAGAATACTGGCTATGCGTGGGAGGAGCCAATGTTGACGTGCAGGGAGTCACCTCTGCCAGACTGTTGCCTGGAACAAGTAATCCGGGTGAAGTGCATCAAGAGGCAGGCGGCGTAGCTCGAAACGTGGCGGAAAATCTGGGATGGCTAGGAGAAGAAGTGCAGCTGTTTGCTCTGGTAGGAGAAGACGCAGACGGCGAGTGGCTAAGACAGGTCACTGCAAATAGTGGAGTAGCTACTCATGGTATGTTGCGAATCGCAGGGAAATCGACTGGGCGCTACTTGGCTATTCGTGATCGTGACGGTGAATTGTACACGGCTGTTGCGGATATGGAACTAAATGAAGAGTGGCCAGCCGATATTATCCAGCAAGGTCTCAAACGCTTGCCACAGGCCGCTGGCTTGTTTCTGGATGCCAATCTTCCCGTCGAGGTTATGCGGGCATTCTTGACGGAAGCCAGAAGACTCGACAAAAAGATCGTCGTAGATCCTGTTTCTGTGAAAAAAGCAGAAAAATGGAATGGGATGCTTGAAGGCGTTCATATACTTGTCACCAGCATTGATGAACTGGAAGTGTTAGGTGGCCAAACCCTTCATTCTTATAATGATGTGGAAGAATGCGCGAAAAAATTAGTGGCAGAAGGTATTCATCAGGTCATGGTCATTTGTGGGGAAGCAGGGCTGTGGCTGTGCACCGCACAGGAGGAAAAATGGCTTGCTGCACCAATTATGCCGATCCGAGAGTCCGCGGGGGATGCGTTTGCTGCGGGTATCATTTATGCGCAAAACAAAGCGTTGACCCTTGTAGAACAAGCTGCTTTCGGCGTTGCTCTGGCCGAGATGAGAACGAAGGGAAACGGACGATATGATATCGATGTCCTTTTGGCACGAAAAGATTACTATGCCGCAAAAGAAAGACAGATCCTCAGCAGAGAATGAAAATACATAGCTTGACGTACACTACCCGTTAGTTACAGAGGAGGAGTGTATGTCATGGAAAAGAAATCGAATGATGTGAATGGAAAACAAGAAAGCCATGTTCGGCAGGGCGGAGATTCACACCGCTCCAAAAACAAGCGTCCTGAGGGTCCTGTACAAGGATTTAGTCAGGCACCACGCGGCTTGCAATAAGCCAAAAATGATATATGCAACTAAAGTCCCCTTATCGACAAAAAGATGGGGGACTTTTCGTTTAAAGGAACATTTTTCTACAAATGCAGACAACGATATGGTACAATACCTGAATCAGAGTATTGCCAACTGAAGAAAATAGTGGTGCATATTGTCGAGTGGCACAATTCAAAATCGTGCCTCCCTTTACTTTGTCAAAAAGCGTGCGCGAACAAGGAGACTGATTCATATGCCAGATACTGTTGTGAAAACACGCGCTTCAGCTTCTCGAAAGAAACAGCCGAGCCGTAATCGAAAAATACGTAAACTCGTGGTATCCATCACATTGATGACCTTGCTGCTGGTTGGCGGTGTGGCTGGAGCGATTTATTGGAAAATTGAAGACACTCTGACGGAAGTAACGAACCCTGCAAACAGCGGATTTACTTCGCCAGTATCCCAAAATACCGATCCCGTTTACTACTCGGATAAGCCAATGTCGTTCGTATTGCTTGGTTCTGATTCCCGTCCTGAAACAGGTTCCATGAATACAGACGTAATGATCGTGGCAGTTGCCAACCCGAAGACGAAGAAGGTTACCATGGTATCGATTCCGCGGGACACACGCGTCAAGATCCCGGGCTATCGCGACTACCATAAGATCAATTCTGTCTATGCCAATGGCGAGGCAGAACGCAGGCAAGCAGAGCGCAAAAACCAGACGGTTACTGAAGACGGTATTTCCTTAACGAAGAAAACGTTGAATGAAATACTGGGTATTCCGATTGAGCATTTTGTAGCCATTGATTTCGATGGTTTCAAAGCCGTCATTGACGAATTAGGTGGTGTGGAAGTCAATGTGGATCGCAGACTGGTATACGATGATCCGACTGACGATACACACATCAATCTCCAGCCAGGACTTCAAAAGTTGAATGGCGAGCAAGCACTTGGTTATGTACGACATCGTCACGACAACCGTGGAACGAAGTACTATTCCAGTGACTTCGACCGCAACCGTCGCCAACAAGAAGTCATCAAGGCAGTCGTGGACAAAACGGCCTCTCTTGAAGGCTTGACAAAGATATTTAATGTCATGGACGTAGGCGCCAAGAATATACATACCGATCTTTCCAAGGATCAGATCAAAGGCTTGGCCTACGATTTCAAAGGATTTAATTCCTCTACGGTCACTGCATTGGATAATGGGGCATATTGGAGCGGAGGATATACGTATCTCGAAAAAGAAAAGCTCGAGACTGTTCGCAATTCCTTGCAATCAGAGATGGGAGTGACAGGGAGCGTCGTAGCGTCGCTCAACAATTCCCCGATACTCGGTACTGGTGAAGCGGTTGCGACTAGCAACAAGAAGAGCGTCAAGAAGAAAACGACAGAATCAGCAGCGTCAACGAAACATAAAACGGAGGCTCCGAAAGAACAAGAGCCGACGAATCCGACCGACGATCAAGACGGTATGGCAAATGAAGGCGCAATGCCGCCACCTGATGTCGTAAACACAGAGGGGCAAGGTCAGTCGACAGATCAAGGTCAGGGAGCACAGAAGCCTGCGACTGATGCAACACAAACTGTACCAGGTAATAACGCTACTCCACCGCCGGATATCACCCCGCCGACCAGTCAGGATGCTGGTCCCACAACTACAGATGGTCCGAGCACGAACTCCTAACGAGTACGAAAAACACCCGTTCATCACGAGCGGGTGTTTTTTATTTGTCGATTCATCATAAATTTTTAAAAATTCGTTTATGGAAAAGGTTTAGAAAACACCAATTTCGTGGTACAATAATAATATGCTGATAAGACAGATTAATCAGATAATTATTACTGACTGGAGGGATTTCTATGACGATTTTCTTGGTGAACCTGTTCTTGGTGATTGCTTTTGTGTACCTGATCAGCCGCCAACAAAATGAAGAGTTTGTGTACGATGAAGATTTTTTCCTCCAGAACCCTTCAGCTTTGGAAGAATATCAGCAGATGCCGATTGATTTCCAGCACGCCTTTTTCCGCAAGCATAAAGAGTGGATTAAGGAAAAATATATGCGCGGAGAAAGCTACATTTTAGGCTACTGTCCAAACAAAGAAGTACGTCGTGCGTGGCTGTCCGAATTCATGAATCAAAAAAATATCAACAATACACCGACCCCTTCCTCGTGAAGGGGTTTTTCGCATTTGTAGGACTCGTGCTATACTGCTACGAGAGAATATGGTGAAACAGGAGGAAAAAGTACGTGCTACAATTTATGGTGGAAAAACTAAATCAACAGTTACATACGCATGGAATGATTTCGGATATCGTCTTGCGCTCAGATCATTCGTTGCTGGAAGAATCGGAAGGGCAAGAGGTTCTGATCACGTTTTCCGAGGCGGAGGACGAGAAGCAACCAACGGCTACCATCCATTTGTTTACACTTGCGGAAGAGGACAGCTGTGAAATTGAAGTGGAAATTGACTATCCTTATAGCTTGCAAGATGAGGAGATTCAACAGCTATGGACGCAAGCAAGAAGCTTGGTAGCGGAGTGCTCGTTGACAGAAAAGCGCCGCTTTGTGGAGCCTGGTAAGCAGACAGGAGCGAATGTCGTGCTGGATTATCACTTTGTCGTGGAAATGCCGCGAACAGAAGCGGAGGAATTGACATTTACAGAAACCATCGGAAAATTTTCTGCGGATTTGGGGATACTCGTCAAACTCGGCACATAAAAAATAGGTTGTCCATGCAAAAAGCTCAGGCTTAATCTTATCAAGAACTAAATTGAAAAAAGACAATAAATGGCGGACACATATTATACATGTATAGTATGTGTCCGCCATTCTTGTCATTCAACTATCGTCTCCAAGCGACCTTCGATGCAGATTCCAACCGCAATTATAAGCGTTCATTAATTCTAATCAACAATTCCTTCAAGGTTTGCTTTTCCTCTTCGGTAAGGACTTGAGTGATTTCGTCCTCCACCTTTTGGAAGGAGTCATTAAAGTCTTCAATCAATTCAACGGCTTTTGGTAAAACATAAATATTTTTTTGCCGTTCATTATTGGCTGGGATTTTACGCTCGATAAATCCTCTTTGCTCAAGACCTTGAAGCATACTTGTAATGCTAGCCCCGCGCAGATGAAACCGATCAGCAAGATCCCTCTGAATTAATCCAGTTTCTTGCTTCTCGTAGATATAGCCAATTACTTTTCCTTGTTGAGCGTTTAATCCTAACTCTTTTATGCTATCGTCCGCTTTTTTCTTTAATTTAAGGCCAATAATCTGAAACAAATCCAGATAAGGCGTATACTTGCGAGGCTTCATGATCGTACCTCCCTATATTGTTAGAAAACTAACTGTAAGCAAATAAACTATACAGAGATCCAGCTTTCGTGTCAAACGAAAGTTAGTTTGTTGACAGTTAGATAACTAACAATTATACTCCGAATTGTTGAATAGCAAACACTTGGGAGGAATTCAAATGGAGAAGGTAGCTCAACATGCTGCGTTAGAACAAGTTACGGCGATTACAAATGTACGGATCTTTGATGGAAATCAAATGATTGCCCCCAGACATGTTGTCATGAAAGGGGAGTCCATTATTTCTGTGGGTGGAGACATTCCGGCAGATGCTACGATTATCGATGGAGAAAATTCGACACTGATGCCTGGTCTGATTGATGCACATGTCCATACCTCAATTGCAGGATTACGAGATGCCCTAAAATTCGGCGTTACAACAGAACTCGAAATGAACGGCGATTTTACGAAAAGAGGGCGAGAGATTCAGTTGAAAAATGTGAATGGCGTCGCAGACGTCCGTTCTGCTGGCACAGCGATCACCGCTCCGGGCGGACACCCAGATGAATTACTGCCGGATGGAGATGAAATACCAGAATTCGTTTTAAAGGAACTAGAGAAGCTATCAGAGGAAAACCGAGAAGCGATGTTGGCTGCATACGCTCACGATCACGAAGAAATACCGCAAGTGACGACGGTGGAAGAGGCGATTAAACATGTGCATACGCAAGTGGAAAATGGGGCCGATTATATTAAGATCATGATTGAAGAAGGAACGGTCATGGGTGCACCTGGCCTGCCTGTACTAAGCGACGAGATTCTGAAAACAGCCGTGACAGAAGCCCACAAGTTCGATAAGTTGGTCATCGCCCACGTCTTGACGGCTCGTTCATCCCAAGAAGCCATCAATTTTGGAGTCGACGGTTTGGGCCACTTGTTTATCGACAGACCCGCGTACACGTCCGAGCTAGTGAACTCTATAGCGAGTTCAGGCGCTTTTGTTACACCGTGCTTGGTATTGAATTCATCTATTATTGGAAATCCAGCATCGGAATTGGCGAATGATCCGCGTGTTCATTCCAAATTAAGTCCGGATTGGATCGATATCTTGAACTCCAGTTTCAATACGTTTCCACAAGGCAATATGGAGAACAGCTTTCAGAATGTGATGGACCTACACCATGCCGGAGTTGATATTCTGGTAGGGACGGATGTAGCTCCGGTTCCCATTCCGAGTCTCGGCGGCCTTGCTCATGGAGCCAGCGTCCATCATGAAATGCAATTGCTGGTGAAGGCCGGGTTCACTCCGATAGAAGCGCTTCGGTCGGCTACCTCGAAACCAGCCCGTTGCTTTGGTCTTGTCGATCGCGGCCGTATTGCCGAGGGTGCGCGCGCTGACCTTATACTCGTAAACGGTGATCCGATAACCAACATCTCAGATACCCTGTCCATTAAAGTCGTATGGTTCAAAGGTGTACAGATACTAAACTAATCAAAACACTTTTGTGGCAGGGCACTCTTCGAGGTAGATGTCCAGAGATAATAAAGTTCTAGACTGAGGCCACGTTAAAATAGCGGGCAGGATAGTATGAACAACTCACGAATTACTAGGATTGGAACCATGTCCCTCGGCTGTCGTCTATATAAACGAAGGCAAAAATGAACACAAACTAATTTGACGAAGAGGTGTTTTGAAAATGGCATTAACGTCCGCATTCACGAGCTTCAACCTGCCTGTAAAAAACGTAGAACAATCGAAAGCGTTCTTCACCGGACTCGGATTCGAGCTCAACCCGCAATTCCCCGAGAACGAGAATTCGGTAGCCATCGTGATCGGCGACAACCTGCAGGTCATGCTGATCAATCAAGCATTCTTTAATACGCTCACGGAGAAGGAACCCGTCGATACGAGCAAGTATGCGCAGATGACGATCGCATTGGCCTTCGAGAGCCGGGAAAAGGTCGATGAAATTGTGAATACTGCGGTCTCCTTGGGCGGGAAATTGCACGCTGAACCTGAAGATCATGGGTTCATGTATCATTGGGGCTTCGTGGACTTGGACGGCCATCTGTGGGCCATTAACTACATGAACATGGATGCGGCACAAGGTTAAGGCTAACGGAGAGCACGCTCGTACTAGGGTTCAAAAAGAAAGACGCCGGGCATCCTTCCCCGGCGTCTTCTTCGCGATGATTAGTTTTGTTCGGTATAGGCTTTGAAATTGTCCATGATCGCTTGCCAGCCTGCTTGCTGGAACTCGACGGGATTGGAGCTTTCCGCGTCGAACGTTTCAATGACCTTCGTCTCATTCCCTTGATCGACGAAAGCAATATCCACTCTTCTTCCGCCTTCCATGGAAACACTAAGAAAACTTTATTATTGAGTTTAGATCCGTGGATGGCTTTATTCTGACGACTCCCGCTTTTATAGTGAGGAAGAAGGAATATAAAGAGAAGAGAGAGAATCGTATAGATAATAAAAATGAATGAGCATTCACTCGTTAGGGGGCGTTTAACGTGGAACTTTCAAAAGTATGGGAACCGATCCAAATTGGGTCGATGACGTTGCCAAATCGGATTATGATGGGGTCCATGCACGTTGGATTTGAAAAGCTGCAGAATGGTGTAGCGCGGCTTGCTACTTTTTACGCAGAGCGTGCGAATGGAGAGGCTGGTCTGATCGTGACAGGAGGGGCTGCCGTACATCCAGAAGGCGGCATGGGCGACGAGTATTGCAATGTATACCAAGACGAGGATATCGAGAAATTGCGCCTGATCACGAAAGAGGTTCATCAAGCCAATGGGAAAATTGCGTTGCAGCTGTTCCATGCCGGGCGTTATGCGTACAAGGAAGCGACAGGATTAGACCCGGTAGCACCATCGCCATTGCAGGCGCCGATTAACCGTTGGAAGCCGAGAGAGTTACGCGCTGAGGAAATCGAAGAGACGATCCAGTGCTTTGCTGATGGAGCCGTCCGCGCCAAAAAAGCTGGCTTTGATGCTGTAGAAATTATGGGTTCGGAAGGATACTTGATCAATCAATTTTTGTCCCCTGTGACCAATAAGCGAGAAGATGAGTGGGGTGGGGACTTTTTGCGTAGAGCCCGCTTTGGCATCGAGGTGGCTAAGCGTGTCCGCCAAGCAGTGGGACCGGATTATCCGATCATCTACCGGATGTCGGGATTGGACTTGATGCCAGATAGTACGACGATGGAAGAGACATTGCAGTTTGCCAAAATGCTGGAGGAGGCAGGGGTTGATGCTCTCAATGTCGGAATTGGCTGGCATGAATCACAAGTACCGACGATTGGCATGATGGTGCCGCGTGGAGCATATGTATGGGTGGCGCAGCAAGTTAAGCAGATCGTGAACATCCCGGTTATCGCCAGCAATCGAATCAACGACATGCGTCAGGCTGAAACGATTTTGTATGAAGAATGCAGTGATATGGTTTCAATGGCCCGACCATTTTTAGCGGACCCGTATATCGTTCAAAAAAGTAAAGAAGGACGTTTTGATGAAGTAAACACATGTATTGCATGCAATCAAGCCTGTCTCGACCATATTTTTGATGGGAAGGTAGCCTCCTGTCTGGTTAATCCGCTTGTCGGCAGGGAAGCAGAGTGGCGGTTGGTTCCGGCGGAAAACTGCAAGAAGGTAGCGGTAATCGGTGCGGGGCCTGCTGGCTTGGAGGCGGCTCGCGTGCTGGCAGAGCGAGGGCATCAGGTGGTCATCATGGAGGCCAAAAAACAGATCGGTGGACAATTAAACTACGCCAGACAGGTGCCAGGTAAAGAGGAGTTTAATGAAACGCTTCGCTATTATCAGACAGAGCTCGCGCGTCTTGGTGTCGAAATCAGGCTGGGAACACTGGCAGAGGCAGAAGCACTAATAGAAGAAGGTTTTGCAGAAGTTGTCGTGGCAACGGGAGTCATTCCGCGGCGTCCAGAGATTCCAGGTGTGGAGCTCGGACATGTGAAGGGATATGATGCGGTATTTGAAAAGCGCGCCAAGGTAGGTAGACAAGTGGTTATCGTCGGTGCGGGAGGAATCGCGTGTGATTTGTCCCATTTGCTGATGCACGACGAAACGATCTCACCGAAGGCAGCGGAGTACTTGCAGGAGTATCGGATTCTGGACGGAAGAGCTGTACAGCAGCTGCAACAAAGAAAACGAAAAATCAGCATGCTGCGGCGTGGGAAGCATGTCGGATCGGGCTTGGGCAAAACGACGCGTTGGGCGGTTCTCGCCAACCTGAAGCGACGTGGCGTAGAGATGCTGACACAAATTGAATACAGCCGAATTGCAGAAGAAGGGGTATATTTCATTCAGAACGGGGAGGAACGCATGATACCGGCTGATACGGTCATTGTAGCGGCTGGAGCGACCTCCAACAATTCGCTATACCATGCATTGCTTAATCGGCTGCCTGTGCACCTTATAGGTGGGGCTAAAGAAGCGGGAGAGCTCGATGCCAAGCGAGCTATTTTGGAGGGTGCGACCGTCGGAAGAGCGATTTAAGGTGATCAAAAGATTTTCTATTTCGAAAACAAGAGGAATCGGCTATGATTAAGAAAAGTATGTCGTCTTTTTAGAAGTTTTGTCGAATCGCTTTTCAACCACCGCTAATTTTTGCAAAATGAAGTTATACTGTTCAAATTCATTTGATTGGGGGCTCTCGCCTTGATGAACCATAATGGCATTCTCTTAGGGAAACGTTACTTCCTGTACTCGTTAGCACCGCTAGTAGAGGTGGAGGGATGGACGTTTACGATAGCCCCGGGGTTTAAGTTGATCGCGGGCGGGAGTGCCAATCCGTTACAGACATTAATCAGCGTTTACCGAGAGAATGAAAAGGTAGCGCAACTCGTGCTTCATCATAGACGTAGTGATTCAGATGTCACTGTGCAGGCTGTATCGAGTGATCTCCTGTTAGAAATCGCCCCGGCGACTAGAACTGTAAGTGTAGCAGAAAAGCTGTAGGCACCCTGAACGGGGTGCTTTTCGCTTTCGAACTTCAATCATCATTCCGAGCAATCGAGGAGGCGTCAGGATCATGGTAGGGAACGAATGGCAGGTAGGTCAGTTTCAATTGTCTTGGCTGAGAGGTGGACTCACGAAGCTGGACGGGGGCGCAATGTTTGGAGTGGTACCCAAGCCGCTTTGGAGCAAAAGATACCCATCCAATGATCTGAATCAAATCCCTTTGCGTGCTGACCCGATCCTGGTACAGGCTCATGGCAAGCGTATTTTGATTGAATCGGGTATGGGAAATGATCGGCTAACGGAAAAACAGAAGCGCAATTTTGGCTTGGAGGAAGAGTCTCAAGTGGTGGAATCCCTCGCTGCGAAAGGGTTGACTCCTGCCGATATTGATATTGTCATCATGACACATATGCACTACGATCATGCCAACGGACTTGTCTCTATACGTGATGGACAACTTGTTTCTACATTTCCACAAGCCGTCATCTACGTGCAGGAGCAGGAGTGGGCGGAGATGAGAGAGCCGAATGTTCGCTCGAAGAATACATATTGGGAAGAAAACTGGCGTCCGATTGAGAAGCAGGTGAAGACGTACGGCGCTTCGCACGAAGTTGTGCCGGGAATCACGCTTCATCATACAGGAGGGCACAGCCAGGGACATGCGATCGTCCGAATGGAGACAGAGGGGCAGCTGCTTTTGCATCTGGCGGACATCATGCCTACACACGCTCACCAAAATCCATTATGGGTGATGGCCTACGACGACTACCCGATGACCTCCATCTATGCAAAAGAAGAATGGATCATCAACGGGATCAAGCAAGGCGCTTGGTTCACGTTTTACCACGATAGCGTTTACCGTGCAGTGAAATGGAACGAACAGGGAGAAATGATTGATCGTTTAGAAGTGATGTTGTAAAAAGGATTGGCAAAGACCGTCAGTGTTTTCTGGCGGTCTTTTGCGTTGTCTACGAGAAATGTGTCCAACCCTATCGAAATTTTGATTACTCTCATAGAAAAGTTTCATAATCAAAAAATTTTGAATGCTCATTGACGAACGACCAATGCCTCTCTACAATGGGAACATCACAGAGCATCTGTTCTGGCAGAGGTGGGAGTGCATAACAGTAGTGGGGAGAGAGAGAAAATGAGCTGGATCAAGATGCGTTTACAGGAGTTTCACCCGATCGTCTGGTCATTAGTCGTCGGGACCGTGTTCGTTAGGGCCGCCAGCTCGATGAGCATGCCGTTTTTGTTTTTATACTTGTCCAATCAAACAGATATGAGCTTGGCAATGATCGGATTGACGATTGGAGCAGGACCGCTCGCGGGTACCATCGGAGGCTTTTTTGCGGGAGCATGGTCGGACAGAATAGGGCGCAGGCGAGTCATGCTAGGCGCGTTGTACGTGTGGACGCTCGTGTTTGTCGGATTTGCGCTTAGTAAAGATCCTTGGGTTCTCCTATTTCTCAATATAGCAGGGGGACTCTGTCGATCCTTCTACGAACCGGTCTCACAGGCGTTGATGGCAGATGTAACGCCACAAGAGAAGAGGCTTCGTGTATTCGGTATTCGCTACATGGCGATTAATGTTGGGGTAGCGGTAGGGCCTATCGCAGGGGTAGTACTCGCCAAAAGCTCTGTCGCTCTACCTTTCCTGGTGACTGCACTGATTTATCTGATCTATGTGATTAGCCTGCAAGGATTATTGAACAAGTTCGGCATTAAACAAATTGAAGGCCAAAAGAAAGAAGTCGTTACATTCAGCCGTGCATTCAGTGTAATCGTGAATGACAAAGCGTTTCGCTTGTATATGCTCGCTGGTGTTTTAGGAGCGATTGGCTACTCGCAGATGTCTTCTACGCTGGCCAAATTCGCAGAAATGACGGTCGTGAATGGAACAGAGCTGTTTGCCATCCTGATGACCGTCAATGCGATTGTCGTTGTCATGATGCAGCTTCCGTTGACAACTTGGGCAGAAAAAAAGACGCCTCTCACCGCAATATTGGTGGGAAACGTCATGTATGCGGTTGGTGATGTGGGGTATGCCTTTGCCAATTCCTGGCTGATTTTCATTGTGGCGATGGTATTTTTCACGATTGGCGAAATCCTTACGTTTACCGCAGGGGACGTCCTGATCGACCGAATGGCCCCAGAGAATATGCGGGGCAGCTATTACGGTGCGAAAAGCTTCAGCAACCTCGGCCAGTTCATCGGTCCGTGGATGGGTGGATTGCTGTTAGCACATTACGGAGGTACGACCTTGTTCCTGGTGGTAGCAGCGACTTCGATGATGAGCAGTGCCTTCCAATGGGCGGGTGCTCGCGCCTTTGAGGCAACCCGAGGCAAATCCTTTAATGAAGCGAGGGGTGAATCACTCTAACGCTTGCAAGATACGATCCGCCATCCGTTTATAGCCATCAGCATTCGGGTGGAAGTGATCTGTATACAAGTAGTTTTGTTCCTTACGCAAGAACAAGTCGTAGGTCGGCACCACGAAAACTTGTGGGTACCGTGAGGCGATTTGGGATGCATGATTGTTCCAGTCGAGCACAGGCCCGATGGTGTCGACGGCTGCTTCGGTATTGCCAAAAGGATTGTACAGGGAAGTGTAAACAATTGTCGCCGTCTTGTTGACGCTGCGAATCTGTTTGAGAATCTCTTCATAGTTGACCGCGAGCTTATTAAGAGCCGTGGTCACTTTTTCTTTTTCAATGGTATACAGCCCGCCCGTCTGCCTGAACAAGTCGTTGCCGCCGATGGTAAAAAGAATCAGATCGGCTTCAGCGAGCAGCTTCTTCACTTGCTCCTGGGACATTTGCTTGAGCAGCTCAGATGATTCCTGTCCATTAATCGCGAGGTTTGTGAACGTAATCGAATGGCCCGATTTTTTCTCCAATGCTTGGCGAACGAGTCCGACATAGCCCTGGCCGTTTGCGTCTCCGGCACCGCGCGTGAGAGAATCCCCTAGTGCGACTACTTTGTGGACACCCTTTTCTGGTAAAGGTGAGGGTGGCTGCTCTTTTTGCACAGGTGGGCTTGCTGTGGACGGTGCTAACTGCTGTGGATTCATCGCGAGGACAAACCCTGTCGCAAATAAGAGAAAGGAGAGTAAAGACAAGAGACCTGCCGTGCGCCAAAGTAATTGGCCGGATGTGCGCATCAGGTATCCTCCTATTCGTTGTAAAGTGTATGGTCATGGTATAATGTGGATGGACATCTTATGACAGTGTATCATAAACACAACGCCATCGTCAGTTGACGAGGGGAGACTCAGATAGGAGGGCGTACATTGGCCGAAACGGTCCTCTCAGTAAAAGGATTGCAAAAAGCGATTGGCAAAAAGCCGATCATTCATGATATTACGTTTGACGTTTTCGCCGGAGAGGTATTTGGATTTCTCGGGCCGAATGGCGCAGGCAAAACCACCACAATCCGCATGCTCGTTGGATTGGCAAAAGCCGATGGGGGAGATATTCGCATCGGAGGCATCTCCCTTCAAGAACAGTTTCCACAAGCGATTGCGCAGGTTGGTTGTATCGTAGAAAACCCGGAGCTGTACAAGTTTTTGACGGGCAGAGAGAATCTGGAGCAGTTTGCGAGAATGAGTGGCGGTATAACGGCTGAGCGTATTGAGGAAATCGTCCGATTCGTTGATTTGGAGCGGGCGATTGATGATAAGGTAAAAACGTACTCACTCGGAATGAGGCAGCGCCTGGGGATCGCGCAGGCACTTTTGCACCGGCCGAAAATATTGATCCTGGACGAACCGACGAACGGCTTGGACCCAGCGGGGATCCGTGAGTTGCGCCAGTTTATTCGCAAGCTTGCCGAGGAAGAAGGGCTCGCGGTCTTCATTTCGAGTCATCTTCTCAGTGAAATCGAGATGATGTGCGACAGGGTGGCGATTATTAGCCAAGGGAAGGTCATTTCGGTTGGATTAGTCAAAGAACTGATGGAGCAGTTTGCTGATCAGGTCGATTGGACAATCCCGTCTTCCCATATAAAAAAGGCCGAGGAAATCCTGCGAAATCTACCAGCAGTGACAGAGGTGTGGGTGGTCAGTGAAGAGCGCCTGAAATCACGCATGGATGTAGAAAAAGTGAGTGAGGCTAACCAGGCTTTGGTCAATGGCGGCATACCTGTGATGGGAATAGCGACGAAGACGGTTACACTGGAAGACCTGTTCCTTACATTGACGGGAGGAGGGGGAAGTCATGGAGCAGAACATGGTGGGGCTCGTACAGAATGAAACCATAAAATTGCTGCGCAGGCGCCGTTTTCTCGTCGTCGTGCTGATCTTGGCGATTCTGATCCCGATTTTTACATACGCACAATACCGTTCGGTTGTTACTGCTCAAGAACGAATGGGGACAACCGACTGGCGTCCGCTATTAACCCAACAAATCGTCGATATGCAAAACAGGCTGGCATCAAGCCGTCTTCCCGAGGAGTGGCGGGATTTTATCAAGGTCAGGATCGCGCAGCAGCAATACTATTTGGATCATGACATTAACCCGATGGCACCGGGGGGGCCTACTTTCGCCCGTGGCTTTATGGACCAAGCCATTTCGATGTTTTTGCCGATGATTATCGTCGTGCTCGCGGTTGACCTTGTATCTTCTGAGTTTAGCGAGGGGACGGTCAAGCTGCTATTAACGCGACCCGTAAGGCGGTGGAAGGTACTGACCAGCAAATACATCACCTTGCTTTTGTTTACCTCTCTCACGGTTCTTACGACACTGATTCTTGCTTATTTGCTCTCTGGGGTCGTGTTTGGCTATTCCGGTTGGGATCTTCCTATTTTGACTGGCTTTGAAGTATCGGGAGGAGAGCTCGAGACATCTGGGGCTTTCATGCTGCCGCAATGGCAATTTTTGCTGATGCAGTATGGTCTAGGCTGGTTCGTCTGCATCGTGGTTGCTACGGTAACGCTTATGGTCTCAGTTTTGGTTCGGAGTGCGGCTGCGGGGATGGGTATTATGATGGCAGCGTTAATTAGCGGAACGATCCTGACGCAGATGGCATCCTCCTGGGAATCGTCCAAATACTTGTTCGTGGTAAACTTGCAGCTGACGGATTATCTCAATGGAACACTGCCTCCGATTAAGGGGATGACGTTGCCGTTCTCGTTGACCGTGTTGAGTGTATGGGCGATCGCAGCACTGATTATTGCGTACGCGGCCTTTATCCGTAGAGATGTCACATCCTAATTTGACTTTTTTCGTTACCTTTATCTAAGTCTGCTCGTCTTTACCATGACGAAAGAAAAAGACAGCGAGAGGGGAAAGGCGAAACAGAATGGATGTATTATGGAAAGCAGGCTCGGTGACACTATCTGGCATGTTTGAGCTGTGGGCAGCAATCCCTGTAGGCTTTATGTTGCAGCTACCACCGGTTCTGATCGGAATCTTTAGTGCGGTGGGTGCGATTATCAGCGCAGGTGCTGTTATTTTCGTGGGAGGTTCATTGCGCAATTGGCTTTTAAAGCGTGTAGAGAATCGGAGCAAGCGTCAAGGGCGCATGTGGCAGATTTGGGATAAATACGGAGTGGTCGGCCTAGGTCTGACTTCGCCGCTTTTAACAGGAGCCCCACTGGGAGCTGCTATTGGTATCTCGCTGGGAGCCCCTACGAAAAAGCTTATGCTGTGGATGTCCGTGGGCATTATTATCTGGAGTGCGCTATTGACGGCAGGAGTGGCTTTTGGTCTTTTGCAATTCATGGTACCAGAAACAAAATAGCTATATGCATGAAAACCGCCAATTTCTGGCGGTTTTTTGTTCATAATGAGAGTCTGTAAACAATTTCTCCATCGTATACGTCGCCAGTTTCTTCAAAACCGGATTGACTGTATAAATGTCTTGCACCTGCATTGTCCGGGCATACGGTCAAGTTCACAAATCGGCTTTGCGGGAAACGGTTCCGTACTGTATCTACGATCGCTGAGAGAGCCGCTCTGCCATATCCTTTGCCTTGGTACTGGTGATCAATCAAAAAACCATTGAACCAGTAACACCAATCTGTGGAGGCGTCATAAGCAATCATGACAAACCCAACCATTTTATCAGCGTCATACAAACAGAATGGGTCATAGGCGCAGTTGTCACCGTCAGGACGGATATGAACCTTCGCCAACGAAACGGCAACAGAGGGGACAAAGTGCAGCTGCTCATCCTGCACCTGCAAGCGTAATGCATCCTGCCAGTTATCTCTGGTTGTTGAAACTAATCGAATAGTCATGTCTTTGATAAGTCTTCACCTCGTTCATCTTGATAGCTTAAGCGTAACCGATCCCACCTGAAAAATCTTCCTTTTCCGCGTGGGCGTTTTTTCGTAAAATAAACCAAGGATACAAATAGAAGAGTTCCCGAAAGTGAGGTAACTGGCATGGACGAGAAAAAAGAAGCGTTGGTCCCTGAACTGGAGGATCTAGTTCGTAAATTTACAGAGCTGTTGACAGGAGAAGCGACTCCTGAGCGCGTAGAAATGGTAAAAGTATGGTGCCTGTACACGACAATGGCAAAAGCGATGCCGCCGCTGATTCAGCATTGGGGAAGCGAGCCTGAGCATATGGAAGCACGAAATCAAATTCGGGAAATCATCGAGCAAATCAAACAGTGGAATCAGGAGAAAAATCAAAAGCACTAAAGATAAGAAAAACGCTGTCTCTTGTTGAAAGAGAGCAGCGTTTTTTTTACTTCAATCAAAAGGCTAACCAGCGTGGAGGCATCCATTCTCCTTGGTACTGTTTTACGGATTCCACGTGATATGCTTGGCAGCATCCATTAATTCATTTAAGGTGACACCGTGTGCCGTCATTACGACATACAACGATTGATTGTCGGATTTAGCGTTAAAATGAGCCGCGTGCTGGGCTGTTGATGCTTTTGAATCCGTTTGATCAAATGAAACAGCGATGGCTTGCTCTCCGTTGACTGCAAACAACTGAGTAGCCGAGAAAGTACCTGGGATAGAGAGGCTACGCTTGCCTTCTGTATTACGCACAACATCTATGCGAATCCAGTCGTTGTTCCGCTTGTAATCTGAAGTTAAGCGAGTCACCTTCTGGCTGGTTTCGGATTCATATTGGACCGATACTGTACTCATCGAGAACCCATTCGGTGCTTGCGACAGGGCAGGTACGGGCATATCTGATGCTTGTACAGCGGTGTTCAAATCAGTGAAGGAGGATAGTGTAATGGGCTGCTTCGCTACCGCTGGCAACGCTGGACCCACTAATGCGTTCTCGGTTGTACCCCCATCAGCCGTGTCTGGTTCCGCTTGGGAAGCGATCCCAAAGGTCATAGGATTCTCAGCAGCAGCGCCATTGGCTTCTTTAGCGGCTATATGGTTACCAGTATTTGCTGACTCCGCTGGAACTTCTGATTTCGCTTTAGCCGCTTGATCAGCTGTGTTCCCCTGTAATCCCCGAGATGCCACGCTGTTCTGCCCGTCTTTATTTACCGTATGTGGCTCTGTTGTGGCTACTTTTTCCTCTGGTTTCACCATCGCAATCGCATTGTTCGATTGGGGAGGTGATGCAGGAGGTGTATCTTTTTTAGGTGCAGTCGGAGCGACCTGAGATTGTGTAGCAGCAGACTCGGGATTGCTCTCTGCCTTTTTCATCGTAGGGCTGTCAGCAGCTGCTGGTTGAGAAGCGATTGCAGGTGCTGGAGCTTGTATTGCCGATTTTGATTCCGCGTCGAATGCAACTATGTTCTTGTTGATCTGATCGTCTTGTATCCCGTTTTTTTGTATGGCAGCCATTTGATTACTACTCGGTGCCAGTTGTTGGTAGCCGACGAAACCAACTGCGAGCAAGACAGCCGCTGCGCTAACCCAGGCGTATGAAGGGAAGCCTTTGGTCCAACGCTTGTTTGGTTTTGAAA
The DNA here is from genome assembly GCF_013284365.1 of Brevibacillus sp. RS1.1. Classification (NCBI taxonomy): domain Bacteria; kingdom Bacillati; phylum Bacillota; class Bacilli; order Caryophanales; family Paenibacillaceae; genus Brevibacillus; species Brevibacillus sp. RS1.1. The sequence goes on along the minus strand of NZ_JABSVA010000001.1, from coordinate 1,129,424 downwards.
TCACTGTGCTCGTTTGTTGCTCTGAAGATGCAGTAGCGGCGTGAGGGGGTACACCTGTTCCGGCGGTCTGGTAGATTGCTTGCATGATTTTGTCTTCCAGGTTCGCTTGAGGTAGTGGAACCTCCTTCAAGAACTGCACCTCCTCTTCTGTTGTCATTTGCGTTTCTATCCAAGCGATGCATTCGTCACAGGTTTCAATATGTGAGTGCGAATCGCTATCTGTGTCATCTAGCCATGCCTTTCTAAATGCCTGGCAGTTCATGTACGAGCCCCCCTTCCTTGCGGGATAACAATTTTGCGAGTTCCTGACGAGCACGCAAGTAACGGACACGAGCTGTAGATTCGGCGATGCCGAGAAGTGTCGCTATCTTTTCAAACGGATATTCGTGCGTACAGCGAAGGACGATCACTTCTCGATAAGAATCTGACAGTAAGGCAAAGGCTTCCTGGATTTCTCGACGTTGCTCTTTTGTCATGAGCGATTCCTGAGGGGATTCGTCCCGTGTATTGGATGGCACATAGGCCAATTGTTCATCCGAGTCATGATACTTTCGGCGACGCAAGAAGTCGATGCTCTTATTTCGGGCGAGCGTATGTAACCAAGAAGAAAACTGGCTGTCTCCACGGAATGTCGACAATTTTTCATACGCTTTTACAAATACTTCTTGAGTAAGATCCTCTGCATCAGAGCGATTGTTTACCATTTTGTAAATGAAAACATAAATCATATGCTGATATCGCTGGATGAGGTCGCGATACGCTTCGATGTCGCCTTGAAGAATCCGCTGAATGATTTCGGCGTCGGATTGCATTGAATCTTTGGCCTCCCTTCCCTCTATGAGACGCTGGTTATTCGTAAACGTTTCAGACCAGCGTTTCGATTTCTATAATATCGTATGGATAGCCCTGTTCGACCAGAAAAAGCTGGCGATGGAGCGAAAACTCCTGCTCTCTCGTGTCTCGTGTTACCAATGTATAAAAATGGGCAGTGTTGTCGTCTGTTTTGGGCCTTAAGATACGTCCCAGGCGCTGTGCCTCTTCTTGTCTGGAACCATACGTCCCGGAGATTTGGATCGCGACGTTGGCATCCGGCAAATCAACCGCAAAGTTGGCTACCTTGGATACAATCAGGCGTGTAATTTCCCCTTTTTTAAACTGAGTGTACAAAAGCTCACGTTCTTTGTCCGGTACTTTTCCTGTAATGAGTGGCAGTTGGAGGGCCGTTGCCATCTGCTCAAGCTGATCGATATATTGCCCGATGATCAAAACGCGATCGTGGGCGTGCCTCTCCAATAGCTCGCGGACGACCTCCAGTTTTTTTGGATTTTCCGCTGCAATGCGAAACTTTTGGCGGGCGGTTGCATGTGCGTAAGCCTCCCGCCACTTCGGCTCAAAGGGGAGTCGAATTTCTCGGCAATGCGCCTCTGCGATCCAGCCTTGCTCTTCCATGACTTTCCACGGAACCTCGTACTTTTTTGGGCCAATCAGCGTGAAAACATCTTCCTCCCGCCCGTCTTCCCGAACAAGAGTAGCAGTCAGCCCAAGTCTGCGAGTGGCTTGAATCCCAGAAGTTACACGAAAGATGGGTGCAGGCAACAAATGCACCTCATCGTAAATAATAAGCCCCCAGTCGCGCTCTGAAAAGAGTTTCAGATGAGGAAAATCATCTTCGGCGGTGGGGCGGTATGTAAGAATTTGATAAGTTGCCACAGTTATTGGCTTGACTTCTTTGTTGTCACCAGTGTATTCCCCGACCATATTTGGATCAAGTCCTGTTTTGTCCAAGAGCTCAGCGATCCACTGGCGAACCGATGTCGTATTCGTGGTTAATATGAGGGTGGCTGTTTGCAACTGGCAAATGGCACCGAGTCCAATGATTGTTTTTCCAGCACCACAGGGGAGGACGAGAACGCCGCTGCCCCCAGTCACAGCGCCTCCGGAATAGAAGGCATCGACAGCTTCTTTTTGATAAGAACGCAAAGAGAATGCTCTGCCTCGGGATGTCGTTTCCCGTAAGCTAACTGGACAGGATTCGCCTTCTGTATAGCCCGCCAAATCTTGAACAGGAAACCCGAGCTTGATCAGCTCTTGTTTGATTAGTCCGCGCGCATAGCTTTTGATGACGAACTCATTCTCAAAAAGAGCAGCGATTGATTTATAACTGGTTACCTCTGTTAATAGAAGTGGGTCTTCACTCATTAATACGAGTTGATCACCAATGCGTTCCAAACGAAACAAGCCGTATTTTCGCATCGTATCTTCAATTTCTTTGACGATGGTTGGCGGGACACCGTACTTGCTGTAGTTACCAAGCACGTCTGTTACCTCTTGTGATGTCAGACCGGATGCAGCTGCATTCCAAAGCGATAAAGGGGTGATCCGATAGGTATGGATGTATTCTGGGTTTTTGATTAGCTCAGTAAAACCACTGATAGCTTGTCTGGCCTCGTGAAAGAAAGGATGCTGTGTTTCCAACAATATCGTCCGATCGCTTTGAACGATCAAGGGCAGGTCTGGACGGTAGGACAATAGACTCACCTCGTTGCAAAAGGCATAGGAATCAGCACTATGGTATCACAATCTCAAAAAGAAAGAAAAACGAACAGGTAACATTTTGGCTATGATGGGAAACAATATCCCAAAGCATGGACGGAAAGGATGGCGGGGAGCATGGCAATTTGGGGTAGCTTGTTTAATTTGATCTTGGTCATGATCCTCGTACTCCTGAACGGGTTCTTTGTTGCGACTGAATTCGCGATCGTAAAGGTAAGGGAATCACGCATTGCACAGCTCGCAGCAGAAGGAAACAAGCGCGCTGTTGACGTCGAGAGAGTCCTGCACAATTTGGATGCCTACCTCTCCGCGTGCCAACTTGGGATTACGCTGGCTTCATTAGGACTCGGTTGGTTGGGAGAGCCTGCTATCGCGCATCTCTTGCATCCAGTTTTTCGTTACTTCCATTTAAATGAAACGGTTGTGACCAGTATTTCCTTTATTATCGCTTTTTCGTTGATTACGTTTTTGCATATCGTGCTGGGGGAGCTGGCTCCGAAGACATTGGCGATTCAATACTCCGAGAAGGTGGTACTGGCAGTAGCCAAGCCGATCCAACTCTTTTACAAAATCATGTATCCCTTTATTCAAATGCTGAACTGGTCCGCGAGTCATTTTCTTGGGCTTTTTCATATATCGTTGGAGCCGCATCAGGAAGCACATACAGAAGAAGAGATACGCATTCTTGTCAATGAAAGTCATAAAAGCGGATTGATTGATCAAACCGAGCTGATGCTGGTTGATAATATTTTTGATTTCTCAGAGACGATGGCGAGAGAAATCATGGTTCCGCGTACAGATATGGTTGTCTTGAACCTGCGCGATCCTTTTGACGAGAACGTCAAGCATGTCCAAAACGGACGATTTACCCGCTATCCAGTAGTGGATGGTGACAAGGACCATGTTGTCGGTAGTTTACATATCAAGGATATGCTGACGGGGCTTCTGGAAGGAGAGAGCCATGATCTTCAGACCTTCATGCGCCCGATTTTGACGGTACCGGAGACGATCTCGATCAGCCGGTTGCTGACCATGCTGCAAAAACAACGAGGGCAAATGGCGATTATCATTGATGAGTATGGGGGCACTGCCGGGCTGGTGACCCTCGAAGATATAATGGAAGAAATTGTTGGAGACATCCAGGACGAGTTTGACGATGAACGCCCAGAAGTAGAACGTAGTGACGGCATGCTGTCATTGGACGGGCGTATGTTATTGGAAGAAGCGGGCGATTATCTGGACATCGAATTGGAGTCGAGCGATGTGGATACGCTTGCTGGCTGGATTTACATGCAGATCGACCATCCGCCGCGCGTGGGGGATCGGGTAAAAGAAGGAAAGTACGAATTTATCGTGGGAGAGGTCGATCATTACAGAATCACCCGGGTCTATGTAAAGAAAGTCGGCAAAGCAGAGGAAGAAATCAGTTCCACGTAAGGGAAGAAAGGGGGCTTCTCAATGCGTAATATAATTGCTATAATGGGACACAAGTTGCATAGATGGCAATGAGCCTAATTGCTTAGGGTGATTAGAGCAGCTGAGAGTAGAGACTAGAGGAGGAAGTACAGATGAGACGAGCAGTCAGTATGGTACTGACCGCATTGCTGGCGTTTTCTTTGGCAGCATGTGGCAACGAAACAGGTGGGAAAACAGAGACAGCAGCAACGACAGGCCAAGGGCAAACAGTGAAGCTGGGGCTGACGCAATTCGTGGAGCACCCTGCGCTTGATGCCATTCATAAAGGAATTTTAGATGGTCTGAAGGATGCTGGCTACGAAGAGGGCAAGAACTTGGAGGTAGACTCCCAGAACGCCCATGGTGATATGAACAATACAGTCTCGATCGCACAGAAGTATGCCGGAGATAAAAAGGATCTTGTCGTAGCGATTGCGACGCCATCCGCTCAGGCTGCAGCAAAGGCGATTGCTGACAAACCTGTTATTTTCAGTTCCGTAACAGACCCGATCTCGGCTCAACTGGTTGGCAGTCTGGAGAAGCCAGACAAAAACGTGACCGGGACGTCCGATAAAGTATCCATGGAACAACAATTGAAGCTGGTGAAAACCTTCCTGCCTGGGCTGAAAAAGCTGGGTGTGATCTATACAACCTCCGAAATTAACTCAGAGGTACAGGTCAAGGAATTGGAAGACGCAGCGCAAAAACAAGGCGTAGAAATCATCAAGGCGGGCATTTCGCAGCTGTCTGAAGTGCAGCTGGCGGCTCAAAGTCTTGCTAGTAAAGCAGATGCCATTATTATCCCAATTGACAACACCGTCGTATCTTCCTTTGAAGCGGTGCTCGGAGCAGCAGAGGAAAACAAAATTCCTGTATTTGCTTCTGATACCGATACAGTGAAACGTGGAGCGGTTGCTACTTACGGGATTGATTACTACCAAATCGGTAAACAAACAGGCGATATGGCTGCCCGTATCTTAAAAGGGCAGAGTGTTGCTGATACCCCTGTAGAGATTTCGAAACAAGCTGATTTGTATATTAATGAAACAGCTGCTGCAAAGTTTGGGCTCACTATTACTGAGGCACTCAAACAACAGGCGAAAGAAATCATCAAGTAAAAAGAGAGCGTCATGCTCTCTTTTTATTCTTTTAAAACCGTTTTATCCATGTTAAACTGTAGAAAAAATTCACGAGGGGGAATTCACTAAATGTTCAAACAAAAGAAGAGTGTTAAAATTTTTCAGACTTTTTTATTTCCTTTATTGCTTTTGTCTGTTACCGCTTGTGGACAGCAAAGCACTACTCCTGCAAACAATCCTACACCCGCTCCTGCTACTACGACGGCATCTGCCCCGTCTACTGAAACCAAGCAGCTGACAATTGGAATCGCCCAATTCGTTGAACACCCTGCTTTGGATGCAGCGAGAGAGGGCTTTATCAGCCAACTGGCTAAAAACGGTTACGAAAAAGACAAGCAAGTAAAAATCGATGTGCAATCCGCTCAAGCGAGCATGGATACAGCCATTCAGATTGCCCAAAAATTCGAGGCTGACAAAGTAGATTTGGTGTTGGCCATTGCGACTCCAACGGCACAGGCTGCCGCACAAACCAGTAAAGAAATTCCGATCCTGTTTACTGCGGTAACCGATCCTGTAGAAGCTGGTCTGGTTGCAGCGATGGACAAGCCGGGAGCGAACGTAACCGGTACATCGGATATGAATCCAGTCGAAGAGCAATTGAAGCTGATCAAAGAAATGAAAGCTGATGCGAAATCTGTTGGAATCATTTATAGTTCTGGCGAAGTCAACTCCAAAGTACAGGTAGATGCTGCAAAAGCAGTAGCTGGCAAGCTTGGATTGGAAATTAAAGAAGCGGCGATTACAAGCGCGACAGAAGTGAAGCAAGCAGCTGAGTCCATGGTGGGCAAAGTAGATGCTTTCTACGTACCAACTGACAACATGGTCGTATCTTCGATTGCAGCTGTGATCGGAGTCGCTGAAGCACAAAAAATTCCGGTCATCGCTGGTGAAGAAAACTCTGTGAAGAGCGGAGCGATTGCCACTTACGGGATCGACTACACGAAGCTTGGTGAGCAAACAGCTGATATGGCAACAAAAATCCTGAAGGGTGAAGCGAAGCCGGCAGATATGGCTGTTGAAGTGCAAGCAGACATGAAGCTCGTATTGAATAAGAAAGCAGCGGAAAAAATGGGTGTGACGATTCCGAAAGCCATGCTCGACCGTGCTGGACAAGTGATCGAGTAATAAATGTAGTAATTGGAGGATTTCTTCTATGAATCAACTGGCAGTAATGGGAGCCATTGAGCAAGGTTTACTATTTGGTATCTTGGCTCTCGGTGTATATCTGACCTTCCGAATTCTAAACGTTCCTGACTTGACCGTAGATGGTAGTTTTGCCTTGGGAGGCGCAATCGCAGCCAAATTCATTATCGATGGCACCAATCCGTTTTTGGCCACCCTGCTGGCTTTCATTGTAGGTGCATTAGCAGGAGCTTTTACGGGAGTCTTGCATACCAAAGGAAAGATTAACGCACTTTTGGCGGGGATCTTAACGATGATCGCCTTGTACTCGATCAATTTGCGTGTCATGGGAAAAGCGAATCTGCCTCTTTTGCGGGAAGATACTTTGTTCACTTATGTAAAGGATATGGGCATTCCAAACCTGACCGTAGGTGGAGTTACTTTGCTATCTGGTGTAGCAATCATCTTTATCGTAGGTGTTCTGGTGTTGAAGCTGATCATTGACTGGTTCCTGCATACGGATATGGGTCTGGATTTGCGTGCGACAGGTGACAACTCGAAGATGATCCGCAGCTTTGGGGTAAACACAGATTCGACAACGATTATCGGTTTGGCTCTTTCCAATGGCTTGGTAGCTTTAGCAGGTGCGTGGGTAGCCCAATACCAAGGCTTTGCGGATGTAGGAATGGGGATCGGGATGATCGTCATCGGTCTCGCTTCCGTTATTGTCGGGGAAGTTTTGTTTGGCAGCTCTTCGATTTTCCGAGTGACGCTTGCTGTCATTCTCGGCTCGATTGTGTACCGCTTAGTCATTGCACTGGCACTGGATGCAGGACTCAATCCTTCTGACATGAAGCTGATTACGGCCCTGATTGTTATCATTGCCCTGACTGTCCCAACTGTGGCAAAAGGCATCTGGAAAAAGCAAGCGGTACGCTCGGCAAGGGGAGGAAGCAGCGATGCTTAAAATTACAAACGTCAACAAAGTATTCAACGCAGGAACTGTGAATGAAAAGATCGCGCTTCGAAACGTCAATCTGCACGTGAAGAAAGGAGAGTTCATCACCGTTATCGGAAGTAATGGTGCCGGTAAATCGACGATGATGAACATGATCTCCGGTGGACTGACGCCAGATAACGGAAGCATTCAGATTGACGGCAAAGATGTCACACGCTTGGCGGAGCACCAGCGTGCAGGTCTGATCGGCCGTGTGTTTCAGGACCCAATGGCAGGTACAGCGCCGAACATGACGATTGAGGAAAATCTGGCAATCGCTTTGGGGCGGGGAAAACGTCGTACACTTGGATTTGGGGTGAATAACCAGAAGCGGGAGCAGTTCCGTGAGCAGCTCAAGCAGCTGGATCAAGGGCTGGAGAACCGTTTGAAGACCAAAGTGGGTTTTCTCTCAGGAGGACAGCGTCAAGCACTGAGCCTGTTGATGGCTACCTTTACGGAGCCGAAGATTTTGCTCCTCGATGAGCATACAGCAGCGCTTGACCCGAAACGGGCGCAGTTGATTGTAGATTTAACAGAAAAAATCGTGGAGCGCTATAAACTAACGACAATCATGGTCACGCATAATATGGAACAAGCGTTGAACATGGGGAATCGTCTGTTGATGCTCCACGATGGGGGAATTATTCTCGACATTCCGGATGAGAAAAAACGGACGATGAAGCCACAGGATCTGCTTCGGGCATTCGAAACAGCCCGCGGTGGAGAAAGCTTCAGTGAAGATCGCTTCTTGTTAACTTAATCGGATCGAATCAGCCTTCCTGTTCAAGCGGGAGGCTTTTTCGTTGGTGGAAAGATACACGTACATGAATCCGGCACCGATTAAAAGGATGCCTGCGACAATGGTAAAGAGGATCGTGCCCCCATAATGTAGCAAGACAAGGCTGCCCAAGTACGGTCCGCACATGCGGGAAATATCCCAGTGTGTTCCTGTGATCGCGAAGTACCTTCCGCGCATCGTGACAGGTGATATCCGGGTGACGAAGGCCATCAATTGTGTCAGCCCAATACTTTCTCCGATGACGAGCAACACTTGCAGCGCGAGAAGGGCAGGTACGTTGTCGATGAAGGCGTAACCCAAGGATACGATGAGAAAACAAATGTACGCGCCACTAATCAACAGGCGAGCAGGCAAGTGCTGGGTCCATTTGACGAGTATATACTCGAACAGGAGCAGTAGGACCCCTTTTACCGCAATGAGCAAGGCGAGTGTTTGCAAATAGTTGGGCAGCGTGTATTTCAGATGAAGCTGGAGATTTGTTTCGGTTTGCGCGTAAAACAGACTGATCGGCAAAGCCAGCAGCATAATGGCAAGGGCTGGTCGATAAGCATGCCAGAAGCTGCGTGAACGTACGGTTGCTGCTTCTTCGACGGGAGCCTCCGGCAGCGGAGTTTGTGGGATTTTCCACCAGACGGCAAGAGCATAGATCAATAGCGAGATCGCAGTAAACAAAAATGCCATAGCAGGATCATACTTATAAATGATGACTCCGACTAAAGGTCCCAACGCGGCCCCGATACTGCTAGAAGTACTGAGAAGGGCAAAGGCACCAGCCATTTGTGCAGCGGAAATCGTATCAGCGAGATGCGCGCGGCTGACAGGGATAAACAGGGAGCGGCCAGCACCGTTGATGATGTACAGGATCGCAAACCCCGTCATGGAGTCGGCCCAAGCCATTCCCAACATAGCGAAGCCTTGCAGGAAAAGGGCGAGTAGCATGATTGTTTTTCGACGATAGCGATCCGTGATGCCACCAGCAAATAGCGTCAGCAAAATCTCGGAGAAGGGCTGCAAACCTATGACGAGCATGGTCATGGTGACAGAGCCGCCGATGTTCTCGCTCAAGTACAATACGAGAAACGGAGCGATCATGGCGCTGGATAGTGAAGTGAGCGTTTCGCCGAACAAGCGGACCCAGAGGAGTGTCGGATACGCAGCAATGAATCGACTAAGTGCATGAGGAATGAGTGGCATAAGAAAGTCCTTTCTTTCGGCTTTTTCCGGTTAGTTGGTGTTTTTAGAATTGTAAGGTAGCAAAGACCAGAGAAAAAGCGTACGATTAGGCGAATAGCTTTTTCATGTTTTATGGGCGAATTGGTGGTGGCAAGATGCAACTCGTTGAACAATACATGCGTTTATGTGCGGGGCGGCCGAATGAAACGATCGGGCATCCGCTTGACATATCTTTAGCTGAAGTTGCTTCGATTTTATTTTGTACGTTGCGGAATGCGACCTTGACCTTGAAAAAAATGCAAAGCCAGGGATGGGTAGTTTGGCAGCCGGGGAGAGGTCGAGGAAATCGATCTGTACTCACATGCTTGCTAGTGCCCGAAGACCTGATCATGAGCGTAGCCAAGGAACTCGTGCAAAAAGGGGAAATTCGTGCTGCACGGGACATGATCGACGAATATGGGGGAAATTTGCCTGTTTTGGGTGAAAAATTTTCACGATGGATGAATAGTCAGTTTGGACATCGTGTGAAGCGGGAAAAAGGAAGTAAGGGCAGAGTCGATACCTTGCGTTTGTTTTACAGTCGACCATTCGCAGGGCTTGATCCGATTCATATTCTCCTGCGCTCCGAGTCACATATGGTCAAGCAGCTCTTTGATTCTCTCGTCCAGTTTGATCCAGTCACGAGACGGATTGAACCCGCTATCGCTTTTTATTGGGAGTCTAGTGAAGAAGGAAAGCAATGGACTTTTTACTTGCGGAAAGGTGTCTTATTCCATCATGGTCGTCCACTTATTGCCGATGATGTGCGCTTTTCCTTCCTTCGTTTGATGGAGCATTCCTATAAACATCGCTGGCTAGCCGCTTCAATCGAGTGCATTACCGTCAAAGATGAATACGTAATAACGATTTCTTTGCATATGCCGGATGAACTGTTTTTACAAGCGCTGAGCAAGGAATACATGGCAATAGTCCCCGCTGATTACGTTCTGGAGATGGGGGAGCAATTTGCACAAATGCCAGTAGGAACGGGGCCGTTTCGTGTAGTCCGCAACGATGATTCCATGCTCGTGCTGGAAGCGTTCACGCCTTATTTTGGGGGAAGGCCGTTCTTGGACCGAATTGAAATCTGGTGCGTACCTGGAATGGCAGCAGAAGCGGAGGCAGATGGGAGCTTGTTATCTGTCACGGCTTTGGATGATCATCGGGATACGAGCTTTCTGGCATGGAGTGACGTTGGCAGATTGGAAGATTGTTTTCAATACGTCAGCATGAATGGAGCAAAGAATGGCCCGCTGTCACATCGTGAATTTCGGAGTCTCGTGGTGGCTATCATTTGTGGACAAAACTTGAGACAAGAGCTACAGGGAACGAGGGAGCATGCAGTCATCTGGGGGAAAACGGATTCGTTCCAAGAACCAAAAAAGGTGCCGGGTTCACAGGAGTTTGTTCGTATTTTCAAAGAGAGCGGGTATCAGGGAGAGGCGCTGTCGCTCTATACGTATCCAGATTCCGATCATATAGAAGATGCCCAGTGGATTCAGAAAACGTGCAAGGCATACGGAATTGCCATAGAGATTAGGTATGCATCCCCCGAGGAGCTTGCCTCGCCTTCGTTATTACAAGAGGCTGATTTCGTTGTGGATAGTGCGAATGTAGATGAAAGGGCGGAGCTGTCTTTACGAGAATTTCTACACGCTGGTGCGTTGAGTATTTCTCATCATTTAGATCCGCATGGAAAGGAAGAGATCGCGTATTGGATGAATCGTCTGTCGTGCGCCCGAACAGCACAAGAGCGACAAGCTTGCGTAGACAGCATCATGCATACGCTTGCGGCTTGCAGCACGTTTGTCCCGCTGTATTCGAATCGGGTTGAAATGCTTGCACATCCGCGATTATCTGGTGTAAGTCTGGATGCCTATGGTTGGATTGATTTCAGGCGCATTTTTGTTAGGGAATAGCATAAATTTGTCACATAATGATGTGAAACCGCTTTCGTTTTTCATCGTATTATTATATGTAGATATCTATTATGCTCATAAAGTTTTTTGAGGAGGAACTATGCCGGTGTATACCAAAATCGAAAAGGACAAACACATTTTGTTTGCGTCTATTCGCTTGATGATCTGCGTCGGGCACGCCGACGGTTATATAGGAAACAAAGAAATAGATCGTATTCATGAAATCGTGAATTCGGAGCATTTTACTTTGAAAGAACGACAAATTTTAATGGATGATTTGGACTATCCGAAGCGTCCGGAAGTCATCGTGGAAGACCTGGTAGCCATGACCCAGACTGAAAAGCTCGTGATGATGCGCAAGCTCTACCACATGGCATTGATCGATCGGAAGCTATCCGCATCGGAGACAAAAGAGATTGCTCGCATCGCTTGCTTGATCGGAATCTCGGAGGAAAAGCAGCGTCAAGTAGAAGAGTGGATTCGTGAAGGGATTGCTTGGCGCGAACGATGGAAAGATATTGTAGAAGAATAGCCGGGGCCCCAATATGATTGGGGTCCTTTCGTTTTAGGAGGAAGCTTGGCGCAGCCTCTTTTTCTACAGTACAATAAGAAAAATACGTCCCAGCAAGTGGCAACGCTATGGATGAAGGAGGAGACCCTATTTTGCGGATCTTGGTTACGAATGATGATGGCATTGATGCTCTTGGTATCAAGCGGTTGGTAGAAGCTTTGCTCACTCTGGAAGGAGCGGAAGTCTCTATAGTAGCACCGGTTGAAGAGAAAAGCGGGGTTGGACACGGAATCACTTATCGGAGTGCACTCTCGCCTGAACAGCGTGATTTTTACGGAATGCCGGTGAAAGCGTGGGCGGTCAATGGTAACCCTGCAGACTGTGTAAAAGCTGCTTACCATCTCCTGTTTGAACATGGGAAAAAACCGGATATCGTATTCTCGGGGATTAACGTCGGAACGAATCTCGGACGTGATATTTATTACTCCGGTACGTGCAGCGGTGCCAGGGAGGCGGTAATTTTGGGTGTTCCTGGTGTTGCCCTGTCCTATGATAACTGGTTCGATCAAGACAACTACGGCGAGGTAGTCGAGATGATTCGTCCGCTTGTAAAAGAGTTCAGCGATCGTGCGATCAAAGGGGAACTGGCGTCAGAGGTATTCTGGAATATCAATATCCCGCATGTACCGCTGGCTGAGGTGAAAGGAATGGTTCCGGCCACTTTGTCCATGAACCACTATGAAGACAAATATAGTGAAGAAGCCGAAGGCTATTATTTAGCCCGCGAGTATCCTCAGGTCATGCCTCTGGCGGAGCCGCTGGACTATGATTTGCTCAAGCATGGCTATATTGCGATTACCCCTGTCCACATTGACGCGACAGACCGGACTCTCTTAAAACAAATGGACAATTGGGCATTGCTAAAAGCTTGGGGAAAACAGGAGGAATAACGTATGAACGACGATTTTTTTCCTCCGCTAACCCCCGATGACAGCCTGTGTTCTCCGGAAGAGTCAACACAGGGAGAGGTACTCGATCCCGTTGCTTATCACGATTTGTACAAGCTGGCAGAAGAAGAGGGGCTTCCATACTTTGTCCGTCTTAGTGGCACTGGCGAAGTGGAGCTGTATTTGGTGTTCGAATCGGTGGATGCTTTCAGCGAGCAGACGAGAGATGCCGTTTCACTCGAATTCAAGACGTATCAAAATAAACTGCTCGCTGTCATTTGGACCCTGTCGGATCCGCTGAATCCACTTGGTTTTCCCTTGACGTTCGACATAGCGCTTGCTAATGAGCGAAGCATGGCCTTGAGATTGATTGAGCAGCCGTATATTTCTTTGCACTACTTGGCTTATTCGGATCGTGAGCTTACCCACATCTATTCAGAAGCCATCTCTTTCTCCTCAGAGGAAGTGGCTCGTACACGTGAGATGATTCAGGCGCTTTATGAGGGGACACCCGATACACTTCCAGAAGAGGTGCAGGTGCGTGAGGAAGAGACCGAAAGCATCTCAGCGATGAGCTTGCCTGCATCTGTTTTTACAGAATCGGGGATGGCCTTCGTATTGCGTTACAAGCATATGAGAGATGTCCATGGTGAAGAAGGGGCCCAGCATTTATTGATGAGTACTGTGCAGCAAGCTGTATGGGTCATGCGTAGGCACGCTCGCAGCGAGGTCCGGGATACGTCCTTTACCGTATGGGCTGCGGAAGCGGGTGATTACGCAATGATCGTGCTTACGCCTAGTCTCTCGCATTTATTCGAGATCGTTCATATGTCAGAGGATGAAGCGAATCCGTTCTCGCGCTTTTTGATGACCTTGCCAGAGTACGTACAGACGCAGGACGCTTCTCCCTTACAGTTGGGTGCCTATCCGCTACTGCGTTATGAGAGCGGTCGCCTCTATCATTTGGAGCTCGATGAAGAGGTACAGAAGTATCTTGCGCAGGTGTTTGCGAAAGCGTTTCCAGGAATGCCTGTCCCTTACCTGTAATTGTTGAGAGATTGTGAAAAAGGACTCTCCCCGGAATTTTTTTGTCTTCGATGAAATATGGGTAAATAAGTCATTTTTCAACAAAGGATACGACAAGAGCGAATCCGAATTAGGTAAGACAGACATTCCATTGGGGAGAGGTGACGACGATGTACGCTGTTGAACCCAATTTGTTCCAGGCTGTTTCTGAATGCGCCCACCGTTTTCAAGGGGAGATTGAGCAACTGGCACAACGTCATGCACTTACAATCGAAGGAGGGCTTCCGGCGTTGGAGCTGCAGGTCCATCCGCAGTTTCAGGCTTTGCTCGAGTACAATCTGTGGGGAGAAGCCGGTTTAGTTGTTATCCATGGGAAATTACATAAGCGCGATCACGTTTGGACAGATTCGTTTTCTGTCATGATGAAGTTTTCCTTGACGCATGATCCGAAAGTCGATATCGAAGGAAAAAAGCAGCGCATTGAAGAGTTTTTATACGGGGAAGGAGAGTACTTCTGGAATATCCCTCCCGCTGGCCATGTGGGTCATAGTGAGCTGACCCTGCGCTTTACCTACCAGCCTGGAACGAACCGTCTTGCCGAATATGTCAGGAGTATTTTGGGAATCGTAACCGGAAAGATGATGGCTGCCTAACGCGGCATGAAAGAGAATGGCTCTCCGTCACAGGAGGGCTATTTTTTTCGAAGGAGGACAGAAATGCGCTTATTCATCGCATTGGATATTCCAGCTGAGGCTGCCGCTTATATTGCCGATGTTCAAAAACGGTTGAAGCAAGATGTGACGGTGGACAGGTGGCAGTCTCTCGCTAATTTGCATTTGACTCTGCATTTTCTTGGAGAAGTGGATGAGTCACTCGTACCCGCTATCTGCGAGGACATGGATATTGTCAGTGCGATCATCCAGCCAATGACCCTACGTGTTGGCAGCTTTGGGGTTTTTCCGAATGCTCTGCATCCACGTGTGCTCTGGCTGGGACTGCGCGGTCAACTTTCCCCTCTCAAGCAGCTCCATTTGTTGTTGGGCAGACGGTTCGAATTGCACGAAGGCTTGTCCTATGATCGGAAGCAGTATCGGCCACATATTACGCTGGCGCGAGGTCCGCATCGCAGTGGGAATGAGCTTGCCCTCTTGGATTGGAATGAACGCTATTTAGCGCAGGAGCCGCCACAATGGAAGGCGCGGCATTTCCATTTGTATCGTTCCGAGCTGTTGCCGGAGGGTGCGGTACATACGATTATCCACACGAGCACGTTTGATAAAGATCACAGCAAAAAACAAGCGTTGCCTGAATAGACTAAGAAGAAAGGATCAGGGAAGCCTTCCAGAAAGCGGTGGAAAACGGATGGGTGAGTTCACGACCGGCATTCTTTATCCACGCAAATACGAACCGAAAGTACTGATTGCCTTATCCAAGACAGAGCAGCCACACTTCCACAGAAACGTCAACAGCGACTGGAATGCATTTTTCCTGCAGGATGAGTGGCTGGAAACCTCCACGACGCTTGATTTTTTGCTGAGACTGTCCAAGCAATTCGTTCCCCTCCTCTGGTTTCATGACGCTGAGGACAACGGCTGGGGCTTTCGCTTGTTCGATGCAGGCTTCGAGGTTGCGTCCGCGACAATCAGCTACTCGCTCGATGTGGAAATGGCGGAAGCCGAGTTCGGCAGGCTTTATCCAGAGATTGACCTGCAGGAAGGTATTGTAGACAGCGAGGACGTTCGGCAAAAGTATGAAGACATACTGGAGAGGGTAGTGCGTTCGGAGTTGTATCGGCGAGAGGTAGGTAAAGGGATCACACGTATCAAGCCGCAGTCATTTAGTCGGATCGTGGGTCCCAAGCAGATTCAGCAGTTGCGTTCTCTTTTTGATTTGCAGTTATTGACGAACGTCGATGATGACACAGGGGCTTCACTGTTGTACGACTCGGTTGACCTGTTCAAAGAAATTTTGGGAATCGAAGAGATGGTGTGGGTGAACTTCGCGTATTTAGCAAGCGGAGGCAGAGAGTAGGAAATAACGAATAAAGAGAACAAAAGCCCAGTGCATCTTTTTCGCACTGGGCTTTACACTGTTCGTTACTTCTTTTTCCACTGTCCAAAAATTTCATCCACATCAAGCAGCATGATCAGCTTGTCGTTCATTCGGGCAATACCTTGCAAATATTTACCCTCTACACCAGCGATAATGGGTGGTGCAGGCTCGATCAAGCTCTGCGGAATATTCAGGACCTCAGAGACCGCATCCACGATAATTCCGATGTTCAACCCATCCATCTGCAAGTCGACAAAGCGAGTGTCATCCGTTTCTTCCATCGGTTCCAAATCAAACATTTTCCGCAAGTTGATGATCGGTAAGATCCGTCCACGCAGATCAATGACTCCCTCGACATAAAGTGGAGATTTTGGAAAACGTGTAATGGGCAGCGGCTTGATGATCTCACGTACGAGCGAAATCGACAGGCCGTAATATTCATTCCCCATTTTAAACAAAATCTGTTGGTCAACAGCAGCTTCTGCTTCCGAATCCGAACCATTGCTTCTTTTCGTCATTTCCATCGTACATGATTCCTCCCCGAACCTCTTTCCATGTCTTTACCCATATTGTACCATGGGCAAACCTACTCAGGACGTTTTTTTATCTCAGGCAAAGACTTAAAACAGACCGACAAGCGTCAGGCTCGTCGGTCTGTTTTCTTGATTATGGTTCACGAAGGTCGTTCAATGAAATTCCTTGCTCGAGAGCAAAATCAAAATCATCCACATCGTAAAATTGAACAGGCACGATATATTCCAATATCCGATCCTGATAATCAGGCTGGTCTGTGAGAAGTGGGGCCTCAAATTTCATGGCCGTCAACAATAGCTGTGTCTCTACGGGATCAAATATTTCCCCCCACATGGCGTTGTCCTCTACTTTTACGACCGTCAGGGTCACGCCGTTCGGAAAAGAAAAGGGAACCTTGGACCATGGGGCTATCAGTCCTTTTTCCATTCGTTTGCGGTTGAATGGATCGACAAAAAATTGGCTCATTTCTTTCATAATCCGCCGGACATACTGATCATCAGCAGAGTAGGGCATGATAGGTTCAGGACTCTGGATAAATTCGTCCAATTCATAGATTGTCGACGCGGGTATCAGATATTCTACTGGTTGCGATGGGACCATCAACTCCCCGTAGATAGCCAACATGATCGCTTCTATAACGAATTGTTTCGACATTTCGACAACCCTCCTCGTTACCATCATACAAAAAATCAGGGGCACCGTACAAGGGTGGCGAGTAGGGCTCAAAAAGTTTAAGGAGGGTGCATCCTTTGTTTGAATCTGCTTTTTTTTCGTCCCTGCTACTCATCATCACCATCAACCTCGTATTAAGTGGAGATAATGCCGTGGTCATTGCCATCGCATGCCGGAAGCTCCCTGTCGAACAACGAAAACAAGCCATTTTGTGGGGGACGTTTCTTGCTATCATCGTACGCGTGATTGCTACGGTTCTTGCTGTTTATTTGCTGAAAATCCCGTATTTATACCTGATTGGCGGAATTATTCTGCTTTGGATCAGCTACAACCTGTTGCGCGAGGATGACCGAGAGGAAGCATTCAACTCAAGTGAAGACTTGATTCAAGCGGTCAAGACGATTGTTGTGGCGGATGTGATGATGGGACTGGATAATGTACTCGCTATTGCGGGAGCAGCGCAAGGAGACATCGTTCTTATCGTGCTGGGCCTCTTGATCAGCGTGCCTCTCATGGTTTTTGGTAGCCAGCTTATTTTAGGGGCAATGGAGCGCTTTTTATGGCTTGTTTATGTTGGTTCAGGTGTCCTGGCAGTGACAGCGGCGAATATGATTCTCATGGATAATACGATGCGTGAATGGATCGCAGGGAGGAGTTGGCTCGAATATGCGATCAAAATTGGGTTGGTCGCTCTCGTAGTAATAGCGGGATATTTGCAACGTACAAAAACGACACGGACCCAAGCATGAAAAAACTGAGATGAATAAGGAATCTCAGCTTTGTGGTGGGCCTATAAGGTTTTGACGATCGTCACGCTCATCCATTCTTTATCGTAGAGATCGATTTCATAGGTGCTGGCTACTTCAGAGCCATCTTCATTGGTAAGAATACGGATGGTAGGTCGATTCACAGCCAATGAATTTACTTTTGAAACGACGCCGGTATGTCCTGTACTCAGCAATACCGTAGAAGCAATTGGATAAATCGCAACGTGCTGCAAGAATAGCTTGAGCAGGTCGAGGTCGAAATAGGTGTTTCCTGTAGCGAACAAGTACTCGGTAGCATCACTCGGCGAGTAGCTTTTCCGAAATGGGCGCGGGGAAACTAAGGCATCGTAAACATCGGCGATTGCCACGATTCGTGCATACTCGTGAATGTTATTCTCACTGAGCTGACGGGGATATCCTGTTCCATTGTATCTCTCGTGATGCTGGAGCGCACAGTGTGCGGAGACGACCGAGATATTATGTTGATTCCGCAAAATATTGAAGCCTTCTTCGGTATGGTATTGGACACGTTGGCGTTCTTCTGCACTTAATTCTGTAGGCATGGTCCAGAGCTCCTTAGGAACCTGTGTCATGCCGATGTCGAACAAAAGCGCACCAATTCCCAATTCCATCATCTGCTGCTGGTTGTAGCCTTTGGCCATCCCTACCACACCAGATAGAATGGCGACATTGACAGCATGGTGAAAAAGGTAACCATCCAGCACGTGAAGACTGGACAGGTTGACTAAGATGTCTTTGCGACTGCTCAAGTCTTGAAAGATTTCTCGAAAAACCTTTTGAAAACTGCTTCCGAAATCAGGTGCGGACGTACGGCGCTTGATCTGCGGCTGGTCCATGAGGGTGGTCATCGTTTTGTACACGGCATCCACGGCTTCTTTACGCGTCTCATCGCGGATTACATCTTCCGGCATGATATCTTCTGTGTGCTTGTCTTGAATGTAAAGGGTATCAATTCCCAATTGAACAAGGCGTTCAATGTAACGGGGAGTTAGTTGTACCCCGATCCCCAACAGAACGTTCCCATTTTCCTGGAAAATGCTCTTGGCGATGACATCGCCCGGCTTTACCGAAGTAATATGCAATTTTCTCACAACGAAAGCCCCAGTCCTTTTTTTGTGGAATGTAAATAGCCCTGATTTTCTGGCAGTTCATGTAGTACCATTTTATCACAGTAGAACATGGGGAGACTAGCGCTGTCGAGGTACTTCTCTTAATTGTCATTTTTTACCTTGTGAAAAAAACAAGATTATTGCTCGGCTGCGCGATTTGAACGTGTAAACCAGCGGAATGGATTGAGTGACCAGCGAGGCTCATAGCGGGCATAGCGCTCCTTACGACGAGTCAAGCGTTGTTGCATGAGATCCAGTTCGAAAGTAACGCGACGCATTTCCAAGCGGAGGGACTCTTGCATTTCTTCTATGTCCGCAATCTTTTGCAGAATGGTCGACTGCATATGATTCATGGAGGAGAGTTGAGTGAGCTCCTGCTGAAATTGGACGAGTGTCTCGTGGACTGTCAGTTCCACTTCTCGCATGCCCGTACCCAGCTTGTTTGTGGCGCTGAGCGTAACGGCGGTTTCTTCCGCACCCAAGAGTTCTTCTTCCATGAGCATTTCCTCGGACAGGCGACCTTCTTCTATCAGTTGGCGCTGAATATCTTTTAACGAGCTGTTACCGTTATCTTTTCTTTCTTTCACTTCCTTGAGCAGTTCAAAGCCTGCTTCGCTGATCAAATAGTGACCCTGCGGATTTTTCAGACGTTCCTGAGCAGGTACGAACAAGTCCAGCCAGTTACGTAGTGTACGAACATGCACATCAAGGCGATCAGCTACCTCTTTTGAAGCCATCCAAACTTGTACATCCATCCCGAATCACTCCCTTTTTTCCTCTCGGTATTCCCGGTGGACTCATTATAGCACCAAAATTTTCCGGGTAAGAGAGAATCGACAAAGGTTCTAAAAACTAGTGATCTTTCGTCCGATTCGGACAGGTCGTCGTATTTTGTCAAATTTGCTAGGCTGCTCATAATGACCGGGACAGGCGCGTACATATGGAAGGAGTAAGCATGTTTTTGCTCGTTGGGTGAGGAGAGGACCGGATGATGCAATCTGTTTTCTGGATTGTCCTTTTGACTGCTGCCTTGGCGAGCAGTATCGGGGGACTGCTGTTATGTCTGCGTGCTTGGTCATCCGAGGCATTGTTTGCGATGATCAGTGCAGGGGCTGGGCTACTGCTGGCGATTACGCTTCTAGATTTGATGCCACATGTCTTTTCTGATAAGAGCTTGTGGTTGATGCCATTTGTGCTCGTTGGCTTTGTTACGCTTTTTGCTTTGGAATTAATCAGCAAGTCGAGTGGAGAGTTTGGCTCCACGGGAATGATTGGGGTCATGACAGGTTTTTTATTACATGCATTTGTCGAAGGCGTCTCTTTAGTCGCGAGCTTGCGGATGGATTCAGAAGTTGGGGTATCCGTGTTGGTGGCGATGCTGCTGCACAAAATTCCGGATGGTGTAACCATAGCCTCTCTGTTGCTGGCAGCGACCAACTCGAGAAAGAAAGCATTTTGGGGCGCGACGTCCCTTGGGATTGCGACGATTGCAGGAGCTCTCAGCTTTGGTTTTGCTGAGCGAATGTTTCCATCGAATTGGTCTGGCATTATGCTGGCCATGACGACTGGTATTTTTTTATATGTATCCGCCAGCCATCTCGTCCCTTATATCGGACAGACCAAAAAGGCACAGTACGGGGTTTATTTTGTTGGCGCGATGGCCGTGTATCTGATTTTGTCTGCTTTTTTACACGCGAACCACTTGCATGCATAAAAGGCCCCATTCCTAGCCAGTCTAGTCTGAAGGAAGGGAGTGTGGACAGTATGAACCATCAAGAACAAATGCAAACAGACGATCATTTGCAGTCACTGACTGAATTCCCGGTCATGGGGACATCGTTGAATCCATTGCAGGAATCGTGGGCTTCCTCTGAAGCTCTATCAACGCTAAGTGATCAGGCCGGAAGTACCGATTAAATTTTACACTGCCTCTCTCGTTTATCCACTCGTATCCATGGACAAGATCGGTTATAATGCAGGGGAATAAGTTGGGAAAGGGGCAGATACATAATGAATACATTGTTGCAAGGAAAGAACATCGTCATCATGGGCGTAGCGAACCACCGCAGTATTGCCTGGGGAATTGCGCAATCCTTACATAATGCTGGAGCGAATCTGATTTTTACGTACCAAGGGGAGCGTCTGCGTGAAAACGTGGCGGCACTCACGGAAAAAATGGGAGTAGAGTCGCTGTTGGTAAATTGCGATGTCACGAAGGATGAGGACGTCGAAGCGGCTTTTGCTGTGATCAAAGAAAAAGTGGGCGTGATTCATGGCCTAGCGCATTGCATTGCGTTTGCGAAAACGGAAGAGCTCGAAGGTGAGTATGTGAACACTTCCCGCGAAGGATACGCATTGGCACAGGACATTAGCGCATTCTCCCTGGTAGCAGTTGCTCGTGCTGCTCGTCCGTTGATGACGGAGGGCGGAAGCATCGTGACGTTGACTTACCTTGGCGGTGAGCGCGTGATTCAAAACTACAACGTGATGGGTGTAGCCAAAGCTGCGCTTGATGCTTCTGTTCGTTATTTGGCAAACGACCTGGGCAAAGAGAACATTCGTATCAATGCGATCTCTGCTGGTCCAATCCGTACGCTTGCCGCAAAAGGAATCCGCAATTTCAACTCCGTGCTGAAGGAAATTGAGGAAAAAGCGCCATTGCGCCGTACGATTGACCAATCGGAAGTAGGCGACACCGCTCTCTTCTTGTTCAGCAATCTCTCCCGAGGAATCACGGGTGAAATTCTGCACGTCGATGCTGGCTACAGCATTATGGGCGGCTAACCAGAAGCAAATTTCCCGAAAAAGAATAACAGGCCCTGCTTTCTCGCATACTATACCCAAAATGAATGCGTGAAAGGGGGTCTGTTTTATGTTTCCATTGATTACGAACATGGAAGAATTTTTGATTTATATGGGCGGTGGCTTTCAGTACTTACCTTCCCATCTCGGCGATGAAGCGGGAGGTGCGGGTCTTTCGTCCGAATCGCTCCCGGGGGATACCGATACACAAGCTGTGACGGGCCCGGGTAATCGCGACGTATAAGAGACGGCGTTCTTCTTCAAGCGCACCGGAGCCGCCTTTTCGCAACTCATCCAATGTGTACTCATGAGGAAGGGCACCCTCTACCAGATCGGGCAAGAAGACGTGGTCGTATTCGAGACCTTTTGCCCGATGGATGCTTAAAACATGAACAGCTTCGTCCGGGAGTGGTCGCATCGTGCGCCACTCTTTTTCTTGTCGCGTCATTTGATCGATATAAGCCAAAAAATCGCTGATCGTCGCATGGCGCTTGGAAGCTGCCAGTATTTGCTGCAGCTCATCGCTCCAACGTTCCCGGCCATCTTCCCGGTCTTTCGCGCGTTTTTTTAGATAATCGCGCAGTTTGCCGTCCTCATAGATGAGCTCTAACGCCTGAGCAGGTGGAACATCCTTGCATGCGGTGAGTATCTCATTGATTTGCTGCATGTGCTTGCGCTGATACGGTTTGAGCTGTGTCAGATGCGGAAGAACGTGCAGAATCGGCTTGTCCTCGATGATGGCTTGGCTGCGCAAGGCATTCCACATTTCCGCTGAGATGTAGAGGGTCGACAATATTTCTTTTAGCGCATCGGTGTCATCCGGGTTTAACGCGAGCCGCAAATAATTCAGCGTCCAGCGAACCGTCTGGCGTTGGTAAAAGGATTCCTCCTCTTGTGTGTAATGAAAAGGAATCCCGGCTTCGCTCAGGCGCTCCAAAATGGGGCGTGCCGATTCATTGGTGCGGTATAAGATCGCGCATTCACCCAAAATGGCACCCTGCTCGCGACGATGGATAATTTCATCGACGATCCGGGAAGCTTGCTCTTCTTCGTCTTCCGGCTCGAATAAATACGTGTCACCTTCCTCGCGATGAAAGGACTGACATTCCTTTGCCCAACGCTCCCGGTTGTGACCGATCAGCGAGTAGCCAAGACTGACGATCGAGGAATGGGAACGGTAGTTGACCTCGAGTGTAAATGTCGATGCCTGCGGAAAGTCTTTGGTGAAGCCCAAGATGTACTGCGGATCACTGCCACGAAACCCGTAAATGGACTGGTCATCATCCCCGATGACACATAAATTGTTTTGTGGAGCGGCTAATAGCTTGACCGTCTCATACTGAATGCGATTGATATCCTGAAACTCATCGACCATCACATAGGTGAGGCGTTCCTGATACCGGCGCAGGAGTCCTGGATCATCGCGCAGCATTTCGTAGCAGCCTATGAGCATGTCGTCAAAGTCAAACCATTGATGCTTTTTCTTTGTGGCCTCGTAGAGAGGATAGAGCTGGATCGCCCGTTTTTCTGCATCGCTCGTTGCTTCCCGATACGCGACCTCATGGGGGAGGATGTATTCGTTTTTCCAACGGCTGATGATGCCGAGTGCTTCGGTGATCTCGGTTTCTTTTAACGTGGAAAGGTCGTCATGACCGAGCAGTGCACCAGTCTCGCGCATCAACCGCCATTTTTGCCAATCCTTTTTCAAAAGGCGCTGCTGATCCCAGCGTTCTGGCTGGTGATGCAGGAGCATTCGGTAAAAGATGCTGTGGAACGTTCCGGCAATCAGCTCACGTGCTTGTCCAGCGGGTAGCTGCCGGGCAATACGCTGACGGATTTCATCGGCGGCTTTGGTTGTAAAGGTCACGACCATGATTTGATTCGGCTTTACGCCCAAATCTGATATCAAGTGAGTCGTGCGCGCAGTCATGACGCGCGTCTTGCCACTTCCGGCTCCGGCGAGGATGAGAAAAGGCCCCTCGGTAGCGTGCACCGCTTGCTGTTGTCCCGGGTGCAGCGATTGATCGCGCATTTGCTCAGCCATGTGAGAGATGGTCTTCTTCGGCATCAAGCGTTTGCGGAAAACCGGTGGCTTCGGAGCTGGCGGGGGAGGCGTCGTGCTCGCGCCAATCGTTCTCTTTTTCGGAAGGCGAAAGGAGCCGATGGTTTTTGTATTTGCTTCGTCTACGTCTATGGATGCCTCGCTATGCTCCTTAGATGAGAAAGCAAGTGGTTCTTTCGCGTTATCGTCGTTGTGATCCTTTGCGGCCGTAGCAGCCAAAACAGCTTGAAAGGCAGTGGCTGCCGTTTCATTTATCGCTTGCAGCGAATCGAGAGGAGCAGGACCATTTTCCGTCAGAAGCGGGCACTCTGCTCCTTCGGGATGGAAGAAATGCGGCTCAAAGCTGATGCCAGCATGAAGACGAAGCGCCGATGCACAGGCTGGACAGCGTACCTTGTCCTGCCGGGCAGCCATACGCCAAAACGGTATGCGGTTGTAGTTCTCAGGTAGCAACAGGATGGGTTTGTTGTCTAGTAAAGCGTAGTTCATCAGGACACCTCGGAAACAAGAAGTGCCCCCTGTCGGCAGGGGACACTTGCCATTATGGTTGTTCTTTTCGATTAGGAGTGCAGCGACACGATGCCCTCAGGAAGAACGGACGAATCCTTTACTCCCAAATACGTGATGCTCACCCGTGTAATACGATGGTTTTCCAGTTCACTGATCGCAAAAAGATAGCCTTGGAATGTGACGGTTTTGCCTTTCGCGACCTCTTCATTTAACTGGCTGTAGAGCCAGCCGGCAATGGTGTCGACTTCGTCGGAAACGACTTCAATCGATATGTAATCATTCAGTTCTGTCAAGAGAGTTTTACCGGAAACCGAGAGCGTGTTGCTGGAGCTTTCTTCAATTTCAGGGCGTTCATTTTCATCGAACTCATCCTGAATGTCACCGACGATTTCCTCCAAAATGTTCTCCATCGTTAGCAACCCTGCTGTACCGCCGTATTCGTCAATCACGATGGCAAGCTGGGAACGGCGCTTTTGCATCAAGCGCAAGACGTGGCTGATTTCCATGGACTCTGGCACCGTCAATAATGGGCGGAGAAAATCAGTTAACTCTGCTTTCCCTGTCGTCAGCGCAGAGAGGTAAAAATCTGAGATGTGCACAAAGCCAATCAGCCTGTCCTTATCCTCATGGGCGACGGGAAAGCGTGAATGGCGAGACTCTCTCATGATTTCGAGGTTTTCGTCAAACGTGTTGTCGTCGTAGAGGCAAATCATATCAATCCGTGGGATCATAATTTCCCGGGCAAGACGCTCGGAAAACACGAAGACATTGTCGACGAGTGCCATTTCGGTCTTGTCAATGTGACCACTTTTATGACTCTGGTTCATGAGAAGGCGGATTTCTTCTTCTGTATGAGCAGATTCGTTTTCGTTGGCAGGCTCGATTCCAAGGCGTCTGATCAGTAAATTGGCTGCTCCGTTTAAAAGCCAAATGAGCGGATAGCTCAGCTTGTAGAAAAACATGAGCGGTGCGGCAGTCCATAGAGAAGTGGCCTCCGCTTTTTGAATCGCCAAAGACTTGGGCGCAAGCTCTCCGAAGACGATATGTAAAAATGTGATGATAGCAAAGGCGATCGCAAGTGAGGTCGGACCGACCAAATAAGATGGGAAATGAAAAAATGCTATGACAGGCGCGACGTAATGGGCGACGGCAGGTTCACCGACCCAGCCTAACCCCAACGAAGCCAGTGTAATTCCTAGCTGGCAGGCGGATAAATAGGCGTCGAGCTCTCGTGTGACTATTTGCGCGTAGCGGGCACTTTTGTGATTGCCTTCACTGACGAGCTGGGTCAGACGAGTTTGGCGAACTTTTACCAACGAGAATTCTGCTGCGACGAAGAAGCCGTTCAGAAGAACCAAAAATACCACGAGCAACAGATTCAGCGTAATCTCCCCTATCGGACTCTCCAAGCACACCTCCGCCTCCCGCAGTGCGAAAGGGGGAGAATTCACCTCCGATACGATAATGGTATTTTACATGTACGACCAAAAATGGATAAATATTCGATCTAAAACCTGCAATGGATATGCTTTTCATGAGCCAAGCTACAGGTTTTCTTGTTACTCGTAAGTATACCAATAGGTCAACCGAACAGTCAAAACGTTCCGATTTGAACCAGTGCATTCTGAAGCATTGCTTGGACATACCTGCTTCTTTCTGATCATAAACATAAACGAGCACGGTCTAAGGAGGGGAGCGACATGTACTGGCTGCAAAAAAGTGTAGCGATTCTCACAGGAAGCGTGCTTCTAGGCGTTGGAGTCAATCTGTTTTTGGTTCCGCATCGCTTAATGGAAGGGGGCATGATCGGGATCGGTTTGTTGGCGACATATTACATGCAGATGCCGACCGGTCTCATGATGATTTTGATCAGTATCCCTGTGTATGTCATCGTCTTTTTTTATGATCGCAGCTTGTTTTTTCACAGCTTTCACGGCATGCTGATTTCCGCTTTCTTTATAGACATTCTCTCGGATATGCGTGGCTGGAATCTGTGGTCCACTTCCTTTTCCGCAGTTACTGGAGGTGTATTAATCGGAATGGGTGTCGGCTTGATGCTTGCCTACGAGACAAATACGGGGGGGACAGACCTGTTCGCGCAATTTCTTGCCAGACGATACAAGCTGCGCGTTGCATTGTTGATTTTTCTCATTGATGGGCTGATCGTACTCTGCTCGATTCAGACCATCGGGATGGAGAGGATGGTTTTTTCGTTTCTTACAATCATTTCCATTGCGGCGACCACGCATATGTTCAGTGGACTCGGACGACCTCTGCCACCGTATACGGTCATTGGCCCGCTTTTTTCACATAAAATGGATGACCGCTCATCGCGGCACAATGTAAACACGAGCACGAGATATAGAATAGGGAAGGGGAAGGCGATGTTTTGGAGAAAATAAATAGGAAAAGGATGAAATGAGGGACTGTTTTGTCTGGACAAGCATTTCAAATGATAACGGAGCGTGTTGGTTATTTTCCTGGTCATGTTAACATAGGACTTGTCATTAGTGAGCATGGAGCGATCCTGATCGATTCTGGTCTGGATACCCAAACCGCCAAAAAAATCAAGAAAGGACTGGACGCTATCGCCCAGCCCTTATGTGCCATTATTCAAACGCACGCTCATGCCGACCATTTCGGTGGCAACGCCTACTTGCTCGGATGCTGGCCCGAAGCAAGGGTCTATGCGCCACCGCTGGAAGAGGCGATCATTCGGAATCCGATACTTGAGCCCATTTACTTGAACATGGGTGCAGCCCCACTTGAGGATCTCAAAAACAAGTTTTTGCTGGCGCAGCCTTCTCGGGTGGACCACCTCCTTCCACTGGATGAAGGGATCGAAATTGGTGGCGTACCTTTCTCTATCCTTTCTCTGCCGGGGCATAGCTGGCAACAGGTTGGTGTCGTCTGTGACGAGATATGCTTCGCTGCCGACAGTTATTTAGGCGAAGAGGTTTTGGAAAAGCACAAGCTGCCGTTTCTTGTGGATGCGCATGAGACCCTACTCAGTCTTCATAAACTGCTTGCAACCAATTACAAGGGGTACTTGCCTGGGCACGGAGCATATACCACCACCTCTCATGATGCCGTGAATAAAAATATTGCTTGGCATGAGCGGGTTTTCTCGGTGATCTGCGACATTTTCGTAGAGGAGAGATCAGCAGAAGAAGCGTTAGCTCTCCTGTGTGAGCGTTTACACATTTCCATAGAAAATACTTCGAGCTATGTCCTGTTTCGGACGGCGTTTATGGGTTACTTGGTCGGGCTGCAGAAAACAAAGAGGGTAGCATACCGGTTTGAACAAAATCGGTGGTTGTGGAGAACTGTTCAGGATGGAGCCGAAGGAGAAGAAAGGTAATCGGCGATTTCTGCTAGCTTATGCTCTGCAGCTTCGCGGACGGCCTTGGGAATGAAAAAAACTTCTTCGGACGTGGTGTTCATATAGAACTTTGCTTCCAAATACGGATGACCCAGTTTGACATTCAGTTCCCCTTTTCCGGTTGTTGTGCTGGTGTAGTTCGTAGGGATGCGCAAAAAATACGCGCTGCTGCTGGCGGAATCGTACATGACGACATCGTACGTGGGCATACTGTCCCCGCCTGAACGATGAAAGCCTTGCTGCCGCAGCATTTTGTCAACGTAAGAGAGTGGCTGAACGACACCGGTAAGGGTCTTGTTTTTTAACCGCATGGACATCCTCCTCGGTTCAACCATTGGGAATCGAAGCTTAGTCTCATACTATGTGCGGCAATACCAATTCAGACTTGTAGAATAAAGAAAAGAAGGAGTGGACGAGAATGGAACTTATGGCAGATTTGCATACCCATACAAAAGCGTCAGACGGTACCTGCGAGCCGGCGGAAAACGTACGCTTGGCGAAGGAGGCAGGACTTGCTGCACTGGCGATCACGGATCACGACACGGTAGCAGGGATTCCAGAAGCAATGGAGGCTGCCCGTGCACTTGGCGTGGAAATCATTCCGGGAGTGGAAGTGAGCTCCGTAGGGAAGGGGCAGGATATTCACGTTCTCGGCTATTTTGTCCCGTATGAAGACCCAGCTTTTGAAGAGCGTCTCTTTCGTCTGCGAGAGACGAGGCATGAGCGTAACCAACTGCTGATCACACGGCTGCAGGAGCTCGGTATCGACATTTCCTTGGAAAAGGTATACCGCCGCAAGCAGGGCACGGACAAAAACATCGGGCGACCGCATATTGCAGAAGAACTGATGGAGCTGGGTGTCGTTTCAACGATTGCAGAGGCCTTCGATAAATACTTGGGCAAAGGGGGAGCGGCTTATGTCAATCCTCCACGCCTTACCCCGCAGGAAGCGATTACGCTGATCAAAGAGGCTGGCGGAGTGGCGGTGCTGGCTCATCCGGGTCTGTATGACGATGATGAGTTGGTCCAGGAGTTGATTGTATTCGGTTTGGATGGGATTGAAGTCAATCACCCGGACAATGATGAGGTACAAAAAATGCGCTACAGCAAGTGGACAGCGCAATACGGAATGGTTGTCACCGGCGGTTCTGATTTCCATGGATGGCGTGGAGAGGAGCCGTTTCATGCGATGCTTGGCTCTCATACCGCAGGGATGGATGCTGTTGAACAGCTACGGGCGATTGCGGAGAAGCGGAAAGTGTAATACATCTAAACATAATGGAAGCGACCCTCTTCTCTTTTATGGGAAGAGGGTCTTTGGTGAGCTCAAAACAAAGCTAGCAGAAAGGATATCCCTAACCACAAGCAAAGAGGGGTAAACAATGCCGTATCTCGACGGGCAAACTTCGTATTTTTTACTTTTTTAAAAAAGCCAATGTAGTTGAAGTCTCCCACAGCGCGCAGGACAAATACAGCGGCACAGACCATGCATCCCCATTGAATCAAAGAAGGGGAGAGTACGGGCGATAGATAGCCGCTCTGGGCGAGCAAAATGTAACCAGCACAAGCCAGCAAGCAGGCAACGATGATCGTTCCGCCTTTCCCAGGGGAAAAAGTCCGGCGTGCATGATCGGCTGTTGTGGGAATGACGGAATCGGTCCCCCATTTTCCTCCGAAGGCCCAATAAAAATGCAGCAAGGACACGATGACCAAGAAGATAGCAGATGAGATGGGGAAAACATGCGTCATGGAAATGCCTCCTATTGATTTGTAAGGTCTTCACGAAAGATACGCACTCGTATGTTTTGGGTAAAAAAACCCCTGCACGAGACAATCTGTCAGGCAGAAAGGGGGAGTGGGAATCAAATCCAAGTCATAAAATGTTGCAAGGGTGCGGACATATCAAAAGGCGTTTCCAGCTCTCGGCGAACGAGCCAGCCAATATAGAGGAGGTACGCGAGTTGAGCGCGTGCCTTTGCATCAGCGGGAGCCAGCCCTTTTTTCTCATACAGGGAGGCTACGAAGCCGATTCTGCGTTGCTCGATTTCCACGAGACGTTTGGAAAGGGCAGGATGTTGTTTCGCCCAATTGTAGATAGCGGCTTCGGTTTTTCGCTCGCTGCTAAAAACGCTCGACAAAAGCTGTTCCAACGACATGCTGTCCGAGTGTGGCGCTCGAATGATCCGCTCGGTTGCATGCTCCTCCCAATAATCGATTATGGAGTCTAACAGTGCTTGACGATCCGGAAAGTGATGATAAAAGCTCCCCTTGCTGATCTTCAGTTTTCTGGCGAGAGGCTCCACACGAACAGCGTCAATGCCAGCTTCAGCCAACATATCGAGCCCCGCCCGAATCCAATCTTCACGTACGTATTGCATGGTTCACCTCAAAAGATACGATATCGTATGTTTCTGGTTCCATGTTATTCCACTGGGTGTGAAGTGTCAAGAAGAGTTGGTTTTTGTATTGACATTCACACTAGTGTAAAGCTTTAGAATCGCAATCAAGAGCGGTAGACCTTGCATGTAGCGCCGGATCTTCTCGCTTGGAAAAATAAAACGAATGGAGTGTCGACCTGTGAATTCAGCATCAATTCCTGCCTCTGTAACTGTTATTGGCCTTGGCCATATGGGAGTAGCACTCGTGGATGCTTTTCTAAAAGGCGGTCATCCAACGACTGTCTGGAATCGTTCAGCAGATAAAGCCAAAGGTCTGGTTGAGAAGGGAGCAGTGCTGGCGGGCAGTGTGAGCGAGGCAATCGCGGCAAGCAACTTGGTCGTTGTTTGCTTATCAACCTACAAAGTCATGCAAGAGCAGCTTGCGCCATTAGAAAATGAATTATCAGGGCGTGTCATCGTCAACCTCACTACAGGAACACCGGAGGATGCACGCAAGACAGCCAAGTGGGTAAGCGAGCACGGTGGGCAATATCTCGATGGAGCGATCATGGCTATCCCTCAAATGATTGGACTGCCCGAAACACTCATTTTCTACGGTGGGTCGAAGGCTCTATTTGAAGCATATGAACCGACATTGAAATTGCTGGGAGGTAACGCTGCCTATCTCGGTGAAGACTATGGTGTTCCGTTGATCTATGATTTGTCGCTGCTTACCATGATGTATGGGGCTTGGTATGGCTCCATGCATGCACATGCCCTATTAAGTACGGCAAACATAACAGGAACAGAATTTCTTCCATACGCAACCAACTGGGTAAATCACTTGATTGCCCCGCTCTTAACAGATCCGGTTGCCGCACGGGCACGTGATGAAGGAAACTTCACGACAGATGTGTCCAATTTGAATACGAACAAACTAGGACTTGAACACATCATCCATGCCAGCCAGGAACAGGGAATCACTGTTGAGTGGTTGATGCCATTGCTAACATTGGCCACACAGAAAGTAGCAGAGGGCTACGGTGCTGACTCTTTTGATCGCGTCATTGAGGCAATCCGGAAACCATTGGTGAAATAATTCTTTTCTCTGGGGCAAATGAAAAACAACCTCGTTTCGCATGCTGATCATAACGAAAACGAGGTTGTTTTTCTGAAAGAGGGAATGGAGCTGCACGCAGTTTCCCTTATGCGCGAATGGATTTGACCATCGCAATATGCTCGATACCTGCATCGTCAAATAAGTCGCCAAAAGGTTCATAGCCGAGCTTTTCATAAAACCGTTGGGCTTGCGTCTGTGCATTCAGCTTCAGGCTGTCATACCCGTGTTGCTTGGACAGATCTTCCATCTCAAGCATGATTTGGCGGCCCAGCCCGGTACCGCGTTCTGTTTTGGCAACCGCCACCCGTTCGATTTTTCCCACTCCAGGTGCGTAGGTGCGGATACGGCTTGCGCCCACTGGCTTTCCATCGCGGTAGGCCACAAAATGAATCGTCCCGCCATCAAGGGTGTCATGCTCATCGATTTCCAATTCTTCTG
This sequence comes from Brevibacillus sp. RS1.1, assembly GCF_013284365.1. Classification (NCBI taxonomy): domain Bacteria; kingdom Bacillati; phylum Bacillota; class Bacilli; order Caryophanales; family Paenibacillaceae; genus Brevibacillus; species Brevibacillus sp. RS1.1. The sequence continues at coordinate 1,097,897 of NZ_JABSVA010000001.1, read as the reverse complement.
GTACTTCCTGTTCCTCGATGAAAACGATTCGTCGTACCGACAGGGCATCCGCCAATTCTTGTTCCGTGGTGACTCTTTGGATCTGGTAGGTTTGCAGGTTCATCGTATTCGTCCTTTTTTAGAAAATATCCCTCCTTACGATGGAGACGCAGGGAGGGTTGGTGGTTGAGGATAGGGTGTTTATTTTTTGAGAAGGAAAGTCTGGTAAACGCTCCAGATGCCATCTTCGAGCTGATAAACCAAGTGGAAGCGATCAATTTCGCTGTTTAGATCAATTTTTGCCATGCTTAGTTGACCAGTTACATCACGCAGCTCATCGTCGGACAGGTCACGCCCGATGGTCAGATGCGGTACGTATGCGTAGGTTTCTTTTTCATTCACACACTGATTGGCAATCTTTTGATGCAGTTCGTTAAATGGTTCTTTGTTTTGCACAGCCAAATAGATCACGTTGGTGGTAGGGTGGAAAGAAGATACACGATGGAAATGAGCCGAAAAACTGTCAGTAGAGGAGGCAACCTGCTCCAGATGGCTCACCAGCTTAGGCAGCTTCGCTTCGTCCAGCTCGAAGGCTTCCTTCAAACGGATATACGGAGGAACCAAAGCATAGCCCGGATCATAACGTTTCCGGTAAGAGTTGGCTACTTCTTGCACCTTGCTAGATGGGAATATTACGATACTGTACATCATCAGAACCACTCCTCCTTACTATCTATCATGCTCTACAAGATATTATTTTAACAGAAAATTCTTCATTTGTGTAATGTTAAGCGTGGGTCCGTATATTCCTTGCGCCAAAGGAAAGACTGTGTAGTGCAAGGAGGTGCCGCATGGCATGCATACGGCTATGATGATCACATTCATTTTTCTCGTCCTGCTTCTACTGTCTGTGCTGACCTTCACGATCTTGACTGCGATCCGAAAAGGAGAATTCGAAGAGGCTCTCGTATCGACGATCAAGGATGAAGGTCCACAAGAAGAACAGCCACGGTAAGTTTACCCGTAAAGCGTCTTTAGCATACGCGGTAGATTGCGCTGCCAGTGGCCCCACGTATGGTCACCCTCAAACGTTTCATAAATGAGGGTGGCTTTTTTCGTGCCCAAAATCTCGCGCAATTCCTCATTGGCCGCAAGAAGATTCAATGTGCCACGCCCCGTGCTTACTGCCGTTTCCTCCGTCCCGATTTCCAAATAAATGGTTTGTGGCACGGAAAAGTCAGCGTCCGCTACCAGACGATTTAGCTTTGCGTCCATGGCAATCGACTGGCAGGCAACTTGTCCAAACGTATGTGGATAGTTAAGCGCAGTGAACAGAGAGACAACTCCGCCCAAAGATTCGCCAAGAAGTGTTCGTGCGTTTCCCAAAGGATGTGTGGAGTAATGCGTATCGACATAGCTCACGACCTCTTCGGCGAGGAAGCGTCGGTAGGCCATGTGCTCCTTACCATCCGGATGATAACGGTCGTTCCGTTTGCTTTTCTCGACAGGGAGAAAGACAGCTATGATATCAGGCAATTCTTTGTCCTCATTCAATTGATCCAGCAAAGAAGCCATTCTACCCATCGCCAAGTAATCTTCCCCATCCTGTACGTAGAGGACTGGATACGAGTAGAGTGGCGAGTAGCGTTGGGGTGTGTAGACAATCAGCTTTTCCGGCGTCCCCAAATGCCGGCTTTCCAAGATGATTTCCTCAAGGGCCACTGCGTTGTCCTCCTTATTGGGATATTCCTGTTCATTATTATACAGGAGCGAGCGGGCATGCCCAATAGTTTGGGTGTAGAGTTCGGCATTGGGCGAAAGATTGTCGCAATTTGGCTCGTGTGTGATACTATGGTAGGAAACGACTTCACTCGATTTGTGGAAGGGGTTGTCTCTTATATGAAGAAGCAAGTACACAGCATCGAAGTCAGAAACGCTGCTCTCGCACGTTTGGCAGAACGCGGAGTGACGTTGGATGATATCGCAGAGATCGTCTATCTCATGCAGTCGCCGTACCATCCAGATCTCACAATGGCGCAGTGCATCGAGAGCGTGAAAGCGGTCTTGGAAAAAAGGGAAATGCAGCACGCCATCCTGGTTGGCGTTGAGTTGGATACGTTAGCAGAGAAAGGCCTCTTGTCCGAGCCGCTCCAATCCATCATTGCGTCAGATGAAGGACTATTCGGATGTGACGAAACATTGGCGCTAGGCTCCGTATTTGGATATGGAAGTATCGCGGTGACCACCTTTGGGCATTTGGATAAGCACAAGGTCGGGGTGATTAAAAGGCTGGATACAAAGTCGGGAGAGGGACGTGTTCACACGTTTTTGGACGACCTCGTGGCGAGTGTGGCAGCCAATGCGTCTAGCCGCATGGCCCATCGGATGAGAGATGAGCAGGAGGCCGAGTTGGCACAAAATGAGGCGTCGAAGCAATAGGAAGCCGAGCTGCGTGTCGAGGAGAAAGCGAAAGGGACGGAGCAGGCGGGGTAGGTTAGGTTTGGGACGAGGGTGTTTGCTTCAATCGTTACCTAATTATCTTGTTTGTTGTTGTTAGCTTTATTGATCGTTTTTGTCTGGCAGAGTCAATTCTCCACTGGTGTAGCTCATATGCTTGATGCAGTCATGTAAGAAGTGATGCCATCGGGTAGGTGATCTCCCTGTTTTGTAGGGGGAGGTGGGCAGCAGCGGTGGGGAATGGCTTTTTACAAGGGGCACACAAGACTGATTTCACTGGGTTTCTTAGTGTTCTTTTGGTACGAGTGAAAATTTTTACAAGAAATTATTCATTTCCTCTTGAAATCCATTTTACGATGCTGTATAGTAATAAATGTGATCGACGTCCGATACGATTCGGGCCCTTAGCTCAGTTGGTCAGAGCGGTCGGCTCATAACCGATTGGTCGTAGGTTCGAGTCCTACAGGGCCCACCATTAAACGATCACACACATATCCCATGATCCGGTAGCTCAGTTGGGAGAGCACCATCTTGACAGGGTGGGGGTCGCTGGTTCGAACCCAGTCCGGATCACCATAACAGCACTTGCGAAGCCTTGATAATCAAGGCTTTTTTTGATGAGACAGGCACCCAGAGTTAATTTATACAGGGTGCTTTTTTGTTTTTGTTGACGTAGTGTTGACTAATTTTTCATTACTTGTAATTATGATGAAAAGTTGGCCCATTTTAATATAAACATGAAAAGGTATGATGGAAAATGCAGAAATTTCAAGAGTTATATATCGAATTTTTGGACCAATCAAACATTATGGAACTATTCAGTAAAGTAAAAAGCACAAAAGAATTAGAGGCAATTGTATATGAAAAGTTAAATGGTTATTTTGACAATAAAAATGCTCTCAACAATAATCTTTTGACATGCCTACTGTCAGAATCTATTGGACTTGAATACTTAGACAAAGTTGAAGGTAAACGGGAATTTTTTGAACAATTACTCCTGTTATATAAAAAATCTAAACTATCAAATAATAATAAGTGCATGGAGATTATGGTTTATTGGAATTATTATGGTGAGCGTGCAAATTCCGATGTTTGGAATGTCTTTAACATATTTAAAAGCATCGATAAAAGTATGGAATTAAATGAATTGGTATACGCATACTTCAACATAATAGGGGTAATAGTCGAGGGGGTAATTAAGTATTATTTAATGATTTTGTACTGCCAGCTACAAAATATTTCCGGTAAGTTGGTTGATTATCAGAGTGTGAAAATGACAGAGCTAGGAAGATTATTATCTTTATCTAACAAGATTTTAAAGACATTTAAAATAACTCTTCCAAAACCAAAAGGTATATCATTGAACCAGTGGAGGAATATCTCATATCACCATAGCTATAGGCTTGAAGAAGATAAAATAGTTTGTGAAGTTATGAATGGTAAAACATTCAGGTTTAGTATTGAAGAACTTGAGCTAATTGTACAACAAATATTTGAGACTGGACGTGCTTTGAAAGCAGCAAATACAATTTTTTACATAGATAATTCTTTTGAATTAAGCAAGATTAAGAAAAGAAGGTACATTCGAAAGGAGGTTGAACTGTTCGACTTAATTTCAATTATTCTTTCACAAGGTTATGAGATTTTAAATACAGAAACTAGCAATGAAAAAACAATAATTTCAATTAAAGAGATATTCCAGCAAGAATATATTTTCCAGTATATCTTCTTCTTTATTCAAATGTGGCACGTATTTAATTCAAAGATTTATGAGATTAATTATTACAGTTTTAAGGGTGACTTATTTGCAAAATTTAGTGTTACTCAAGAGTCATTAAAAGCGATTGATGAACAAGATAATGATATAGAGAGCCATATTAATTCAGTTAAAATTGAATATCTGCGAAAAAATGAATAATCTAATTCATTATGTGGCTATTTTGAAAATATATGTTGTTATGTAACTATTATATTATCGGTGGTCTACTAAATACGGCCGCCGATAATTAGAGTCTGTAAAATATTCTGTGTAAACGTTCAACCTCATTTTGTGATGAAGAGATCGTAGGGGACAAGCCTGAATGGATTTTGGTAAGTAAGAAACCATCTATCGATCATTTTTGTACCTTGGGATGCTTGTCAGGCCATGTAGACGAAATGGCAATCGAATCGGAAGAGAAAAACGGATTGATTAATTAAATTGATAACGTGTATCCAGTGGCGCGGATCGAATGCACCTGGATACACAAGATCAATTAAGTTGAAAACGGCACTTAATGCGGATATTCTTTGCCAAGGATCAATCCTACGAGGTTACCGATAAATTCGAACACAAAGATTATTAGTTCCACTGGCTTCACACTCCAATTCCTCATCTTGTATTTAAATACGAATGTTACAGAAATTGGTTTCAATGCATCTTCACAACAAAATGCTCATTAAGTACAATGGAAGATCTATAACTGATAAAAAAGAAAGCCGCCTGGTAGGCAGCTTCAGAAATTAGTATGCAGGTTTTATAATTTACAAACCGTTCCTGTATACGTTCCTAACCAGTAAAATCTCGGTCCTTCTGGAACAGGAATAAGATTCCCTTTTTTGTATATTTTTCCATAGTATTCATCATGGACATAGTCTTCATAGTTAATATATTCAGGGACTGGGGTTGGATATCTGGTGAACGATTTGTAGTAAGTGGCCTCTTTACATACGGTTGCTTCTACACTTTCGTTTGCTTGAGTTTCAGTTACTGCAAAAACGGGTGAGACAGCAACAATGCTCAACAAGAAAAAACAAATGACTAAAGTGAACTTTTTGATCATGAGTGAACCACCCTTCAAGATGTAAGTAAATTCCATTTAAGGTTACTACAGGGGATGTTTGTCGTAAAGGTATTTTTGGTTGTAAGAATGATTTTACACACTGTGTAGACAGATAAGATGGAACGGGAAAATAAAAACCCAATCCAAGGGATCGGGTGAAGGAAAGCTTAGATTGAGGCTCATAGGATTTTACTAATTAGCTAGTGAAGAAAAGAGGTATGAACGATGTAATGCAGTGTACAAATTTACTCATGAAGTAAATGCTTCAAACTGATTACGTACAATCACTGTTTGAAAGTACGTGGTGAAATCGTGATGATATTGTAGTCAATCCGATTATCTGGGTCAGTATTCGAAAACATTACCATAAAATCCCCAACTTTATACCAAATCTCATATCTATATTTATGATTCCCGTATGTTTCTTCACCGAAAATTTTAAAAATCTGTTCTTTAGTTAATGATTCAAATCTTGTTTGTATGACAGTTAGACGTTCCTCGCCTTTGATTTTATTAAACATGTATCTATACCCGTTTCGGTCGAAATATCTGGTATGCAATTTTGGTGAAACATAATCATCCTCTCTTATACCGAATTTTGATTGCAGTTCTTCTTTTGTTATATGGAAAGCGATATCACCGCCTAAATTTCCTTCATGGATATTCTCAAGAATGTGGGTGAGAAACTCTTGAGCGTTAGATTGAGATTTTTGGGGTTTGAATCTTTCATAGGCGGTCATAGATGAAGCATCTTTCATATAGGAAAAAACCGGGGTAAGAAGATACATTATTAAACCAATTACTAAGGCTATTTGTTGGATTTTATTCATGGAAAGCCTCCAGGATTATTTCACCATTTTGTTCATTGGTAGTTTTTAAAAGATATTGGTTCAGCTTAAATGTTATCTTCAAGATTGTATTGCATCATCTCGTTAGTTTCAATTTATTTCCAAAATCCTTATATCCGATCTAGTATTTAACACAACGGTAATTAAGAAAAGTAATTTTTCAAGGTAATCGAGTAGATAAGCACTCCAAAGATCAAGGCAACAATTCCTTGAATTCGGTTCCGATGTTTTAAATGAAAAAATCCTATAGCTAAAAATGAGAATAAAATCCCGAGAATTGCCCATAAGAACTTGTTTTCATTGCGTAGTTTTGCTTCTCTAAACAACCAGATACTCATCAAAATACTCATAATCGGCAGAAACATGCAGTATACCCCTTAAAAATCAATGTGTTACAAAATTATACAACACGGGATAGTTCAGGGGAATATGAACAAGGTATCACAACACACGATTTGTTAAATGAGAATTAAGAAAGGGTAGGCGGTGTAGGTGAACGATAAGCTGATCGAAAGTGTTTGCGAAAAATGTCCCGCTACTCAATGGGGCAAGAAATCGATCTGTAGTGTCCACAACCTCCACGTTGGTAAAATCGAAACCTGCCCGGAGTGGGACAATTACATCATAGAGAATCAAGGGTTGCTTGATCGGAGCGGGCAGCTCGGCTATATCAATCTTGAGGCAGCTCTTGAAGTCGTACAAAAGGTAGAGGAAGAAATTAAGGATTACCATTGGATGGTGAAAGAGGTTGAGCGTCTGAGGAAGGAAATAGATAAGGCGATATCTTCGAATCCGTTAATACAGGAGAAATTGGTCGCTACCTATGGCGATGCAGCAGGTATGCCGAGCGGGAAAGGATTACGCCTCTCCACCTTAACCATTCCGGAAGAGCGGTACGAAAAACGGATTGAGAGAATGAAAAGCCTTGAAGACAAGGTGAGGCAAATCAATGATTTCGCTATCGGTCTGAGCGATAGCAAGTACCGAACAGTCCTGGAATGCATGATGGATGGAATGCGAATGAATAGCATTGCTAGGCACGTAGGAGTTTCCCGGCAACGATTGAATGAAATCAAACGGGACATCGTAAATCGATTAGCGAGGGAGCTGTACAGTGAGGAATTGTTAGGTTTCTGAAAGGTTGGCGGAATGACGTTTTTAAAGAAGAGCAGATGCATAAATACTCAGGCAATCCATGATGAAGAAGCCCTCGGGAATGATCCGAGTGGCTTTTCGTGGTTCTAAAAACCTATGGTCATAATGGTGCGTTTGTTACTTTGTATCTATTGTTAGTGTGCGTTCCACATCCGATACTTCATTACGTGGGCATTATTTCCTTTTTATATATAGATTGGATATCGGATGTATCGATCAACATGAGAATCTCCCATCTGTATAGAAACCTTTACAGAGAGGAGGAGACTGTTAGCCCAATATTGAAGGTATCAATATCCAGCAGTCAAGTGCTGAACGCAAGAGCTACGTGGTTGTGGGAGCCATTTTATCATGCAGCAGCGGAAGTAAACAGAGTCGGCTGAAAATGCCGTTCAGCCATGGTGTTTTTGTAAAAGGAAAACCGCAAATGAACATCATGGATTTCGTTCCCAACGTAAATATCATGCCCTTTGGAAAGTGCAGCAGCTTACAAAATCCCACAGTCGCTTCTGCCACAGCTGCTAACAATGGTGTGCTGACACCAATGCCTTGTACACCTCTGACAACAATGCCATGGATCGATGGGAAAGCGGACAAAATAGTCGGTGGCCATCCGGCATTGCTGAACAAATCAACAAATATGTGTTTCTATTGTGGGCAGATTAAGATTGAAGATGACGGACAGGATTTGGGTGGTGTGACGATAGGGAATCAGTCGTCGGCAAATAGCGGGCCGTCAGCTACCGGCTTTGGACAAGGACCAGCTTGCGAAAAGCCGCAGGAAAAACCAAGCATGTTGGATGACTTCATCAAAGGAATCTCGATGCTGGGAGACGTTCCTGCTGCGATGAAAAAAGCGGCGAGTGAGTTGCCAGGCGCTTTGGAGAAAGCAGCAAATGATTTGCCGAAGGGTGTTGGAGTGTTTGTAAGAGAAGGCTATATCGAGCCAATACAAGAAGACATAGATACATTGCGGGATGATAAAATCGATCTCGCGGATGGAATTGCAATCAGTGGGCTTGCCTTGGGTGTACTAACGCTGGGGGGAAGTAAAAGAATTAAGAATTTATTGGATGCGGCAAGGAAGGGAAGGAAGGGGACGAGTGATATTCGTCAGATTTCTTCTGGAGGGTTAAGAAACGAACAGGAATTAACCGATGCTCAAAAAAGCGATTTGATTGAATATGCAAAAAAGATAGGTTTCCCTGAAGAAAATATAGTTTTTAGGGATGGCTGGAATACTGGTATGATGTATGACAGATTATATATTAATACTGACGTTTTACCTGCTCAATCTCCTGGAACTGGAACTTTAAGTGCGAATAGTCGCGTTTCAGGTAAGGCAACTATAGCACATGAAATTATTGGACACTATGAATCCTATGCGAGTGGAAAAGCATTTGAGCTTTATGATGTTGATCCTGCAACTTACGCCAGAAACTTTGCATTGGACGAGGCTCAAGCAAGTATCAGAGCAGCTAGATTTGCTCCTGATTTAACACCTAACGAAAGAATGACCTTAATAAGGGATGCAATTACAAGATTGAGGAATGGTGGACTCCGTGTCCGAGACGTTAAGGACGAACTCTATATCCAACATAGATAGAAAGGGAGATTATGAATGCACAAGTTACTGGACATAGGAGATGTGTTTGAATCAAAAGAATATGGAACTATTATAGTTGGAATAAATCCTGAACTTGATACTCTAAGTCATTCTGAAATTAAAAATAGGATCGGTGACTATATCGTAGTTCGAACACCTGATTACAAAGAGTTAGAAATGAAAGTTATTTCAGTACAAATCTCTAATTCACTCATTGATAAAAAAACGATTGGTATTTGTATTGGTAAAGCAGTTAATCCCTCTGATATACCAATTAGATCCGTGGTATACACGAGATAAATTGGACAGAAAGAGAAAATGTGATCCTATAGAACAATATTTGTTTGAGGGCTGCCCAGTGCCAATAAACTTCTTTACCTAGCCATTACCAATATAACCATTGTTCTACATGTAGGAAATTTTCACGAATTAAGATGAAACGCACAGAAGGAACTTTGTCAGATTACGATACTAGATGGAAAAGATCATGTTCACTATGCTCTTGCAGGGTTGACATTTCTGACACATCTGACGCTTTTGACGTTTTTTGCAAGTAAATCAAAAATCGCTCTATACTAAGTGTACGCACGATGAATAAGCCGCTCAGGGGAATATACCTGGGCGGTTTTGTTTTGGTCTGACAAATTAGAAAGGGGGAAGAGCATTGAGCCAGTCGGTGTACAAGTCACGGCGTTGGAAGCGGAAGCGGGAAGCTATCTTACGAAGAGATAAATACATGTGTCAGGAGAGTAAGCGGTACGGTAAGACTGAACTAGCTACTACTGTGCATCATATTTACCCGTTGGAGTTTTACCCTGAACTAGCGTTCGAGGACTGGAACCTTATTTCTCTTAGTGACAAGCAGCACAACGCTATGCATGACAGGGTGACTCACGAGCTAACAGCATTAGGACAAGCTTGGCAGGAAAGAGTTCGTTCAAAGTTTGAAAAAAAATATCCCCCCACTTTTTAAAATTTTAAATTTTTTTTCGGTGGACCGACTCGGCCAGCCGTTTCCAATAGCGCGAGTTCTGGGAAAAAATTTTTCGGGAGGTGATGGCGGTGGCTAAAGTGACGAAAGCGGCGGTGATATGCCTTGTTATAAGCGTATTTCTTCGGATTCCTCAACCATCCCTAGCCGCGAGGCATCTTTATATCTGCACTGTGAACGAGCTGTCGTTTAAAGCTGGTCCTAACTGAAATCCTCTATTTCAAACTTTGCTTCCGTGTTAAGGATTTTCCAAATATCTTCGTCCTAAAAATATTAACAACACGACAAACGTTTCCTAATATTTAGGTTAAGTGTATTATGAAGAAAACTGGTGACGATAGAATGAAGTACCGAATAATGCATTATTTGGAGAAGATCATAGATTAAGAATTAGAAACATCGAATTAAAGTGGAGGACATTAAATGAATTCTTTTGAAGATTACTTATCTGATTCTCTAGGTTTGAATAAGAATACTATAAAGCAATACATGGAAGATATACGGTTTTATGAAGACAAAATTATCGAACATAGAGCTAATGAGGATTGTCAGTTTTTTTTTCGCAAGGAGTTACTTGAGACTTATCTAAATAAAAGAAGAGGTGCGACTGCTTATTCAGCAGTTGTAAATTATTTGAGATTTCTTGATGAGACAAACCAGATTGACCACATCTCCTTTTTAGAAACAAAGGAACTTTTCTCAACCTTATACAAAAAGAATCTCAAATTCACTGAAACTTTTTTGGATAGGAATTACATTGATTACATATTTAGCGGTCTGGTTCATTATCGCTTTTTAAATAATAGCGAGCGAAACGACGATCAGTTAAGTGTGATCGGTCCTCTTATTTGGGCCCTATCCTATTATTGCGGATTTGAGCAACAACATTTATATAGTTTGACCAACGATGATCTAAGGCTAGAATTGGGGCATATAAGAAACCCATATTATAAATTTAACCCTACTCTTATTGAATGGGTAAAGCTACACGATGAAGCAATAAGGAGAATTAATCGTTACAGAGAAGCGCATCCAGACTTATTTAAATCAAAAGGGGATACACCAGTATTATTTCTCGATGGGAAAAGATTTGATAATAAGTTAGCAAATGCACCGTTTACAATACTCAATGATAGGGTAGCTAATAAAGACAAGCTACCTACTGATATCAGGGTTAACTGCCAAATTCTTGTGCGAAGTGGGATTCTTCACTCGCTACAGGAAACCAAAGGTGCATCGCTTCTGACTTTATCGAAAACGATTGGTCTTGATAATACACAGCTAAACTATGCATTTAATCAATTTCTAAACCCAAATCAAGAAGATACAAGCGCTTAATGCTCAAGTTGTTAAGAAATAGTTATAGCATGGCTACTATGCCATGATGGTGTCAACCACAAAAATTAATACTCCGGCATTTTCATCCTGCATGGTTAATCGAGTTGCCTTTTTGAGTCTGTCTTGGCAGCATTTCTCTTTAAGCTTTTATATTTATTAATAAATTTATAGGAATTCTCATATATGAAAAACATAGAAGTAGACATCAAGGAACTATAATCCATGATTACCAAAATGATCGGGGGATATGAAAATGCTAGACCTCTTTACTCCAGTCGTAGATTCTCAAAATTTTCATCATAATTTTAAGATGATTATGAATGATAAGGATCTAAAAGACGTAATAAATAGCTGGTTAATAGGATTTGAGGATAGAGACAATAAATTCATCAAAGAATTTCAAACAACTTTCAATTCATCTTTCTGGGAATTATATTTATTTGCGTGCTTACGAAATCTAGGATTTACAGTGGATTTTTCTCATAACACACCAGACTTTGTAATTCAAACAAAAGAACAATCACTAATAGTAGAAGCAGTTACAACAAGTAATCCGCAAAACGGGACACCAGAGTTTGACAGAGAACGGGCTATGAGAGAATTTCAAGAAAAAAGACAAACAGCTCAAGGTAGAGAAAAATTAATGAAGGAAGTTGTTTCATTAGCAACAGAAAGAATAAGTAATAGTTTTATTAGTAAGTCAAAAAAATATCTTGATAAGTACTCCAATTTAGATCATGTAAAAGGGAAGCCCTTCGTCTTGGCCATTGGCGGATTTGAACAGCCGTTGTTCTTTATGCAAGGCGTTGCTGCTATTCAAAAAGTATTACTAGGAATAACTGAGGCTAAATATGTAAATTCACGTCCTCAAATTAAATATGATGATAGTATCGTTAAACAGAGTTCAGGATCATCGATAAAAATTGGCCTATTTAATGACGATGAACATAAACATATAAGTGCAGTTATTTTTAGTCCCATCGCGACAACGGGGAAAGCGAGGGCTTTGTCGTTACGCAGACATAAGAACATATTTTTTGAGACTTATCGATATAACGATAATGGGCAGCAAGGAATTATAGATATGTTACCTCAGACAAAATATAGGGAATCTTTGCTAGATGGTATTTCAATTTATTTAAATCCTTACGCTGAGAATCCACTGGACCCGACTTTATTTGACAATGATGATATAGCATTTCATTACAATAAAGACCTTTCAATGTTAAAACACGGTTTCCTATACAGAAGGTTAGTATTAAATGGTTCTAAAGAGGATAAGAACGCGGAATTGTGATGAGTTCCCACTAATAATTGAAAGGTCAGTATAATTTGCACTTTGTATAACGATTTGCTATCGAGTAATCTGCACTTTATGTGCAGATGCTCTTTTGAATTGGAAGAGTTTAGTAGTGTTTATTTACATACATCAGCTGATAAGAAATACAGCAAGTATTTGACAACCATTTTGACAACGCACTAAAGTAAATCATGTAAATTCAAGTTAACTAGATTCGCGAAGAACCGCATTAGAACGCGGTTTGTGCAGGCAGATTAGCCTATAATATTGTGTCAGATCAAATTGACATGGTGGGGGTCGCTGGTTCGAACCCAGTCCGGATCACCATATAACGAATGCTGAAACCCTTGGTAATCAAGGGTTTTTCTTATTGCTTGCTTTGATTAGCCACAGTCACTAACCTGCAGATTCTACGATATCGGTGGTTAATACTATTCATTAACTGTTGACTTGAAAAAACTCCTTCCTTGCCCACAAGCACTTTTTACGTTTGCAATCATCGATCTGTGTTTCTTTAAATCGTCAATTACTTCAGGTGCAATTGTTATAGATCTTTTGCCAATCGTGAGATAATGTCTGCTTCACATAAAGAATCCCTTTTCTAGGTCAACATCCTTCCATCTTAACCCCAAAACTCCCCTTGCCTTATTCCAGTTGTAAGAGCCAAGAACAGCGCAACATAGAGTCTATCGGTTTTTGCTTGCTTCAGAAACATTAAAGACTGTCCGTTGTCCCACACTTGCATTTCTTCTTTAACAGCTTTGGGTCTATCAACTAGATCAACTACATTATTTGATACCATTTGCCAGCGTTCAGCTTAATGTTTAAAGAGTTTGAGCGTGAATTTCTCACTCTGATGTTTTTTAACTCACGAGGGTATTTGAGTATAGAAATGACTGTACCTGAGGTTGGGAGATATATTTTGAATATTGAAATTCCCCACATCTATATTGAAGTGAGAAGGCTTGTTGAAACTACAATTGATCAGATTGTTGCAAAGTTTCTTGAATAGAATATATCAAGACAAGTCGTGATAGAGGTGGCATCATGACAATACTAGAAGTGCTTTCAAAAGAAGACTACATTGAGTGGCATAAGTCAGATCCAGATAAGATGGACGTTTTCGAAACGTGGGAGCGAAAGGGACGGTTTTGTGACTAAGCATATCAAACCTAACGAAATACACATACTGATACTAATTTACTAATTTTCTATTTTAATATTTAGTTATTTAAATATTTATAACTATTAAATGTAAATAACGATGAATATAATGGCATATTTTTAATAGTTATAAATATTTCAATTGACAATGATAATCATTCTTTTTATTATTTATTACGTTCATAATTTCATACTACTTTTTGAAAGAAGGAATTTATATTACAACACGTAGAATCATCTCAAAAATTCATTTATGGCTTAGTATGCTAGCAGGGGTTTTTATAGTACTCATTGGCTTAACGGGAAGTTTGCTTGTGTTTGAACCTGAAATAAACAGCATGCTGCATCCTAATTTGTATAAAGTAACGGAAGGTGAAAAAGTTACGTATCAGCAAGCCTTGCAGGGTGTATCAGAAGCACATCCGAAAGGTCAAATTGATCGTGTATACACTCCAAATGAACCTAACGCTCGAGGAGTTTATTTATTCCGCCTTAAAGAAGGAAAGGAACAACTAAACATATTTGTAGATCCAGGAACAGGATACATAAATGGAACATTAGGGGATAAAGGATTATTCAAGCTAATAACGGAGTTTCATGAAAAGTTGCTGTTAAAAGATTTCAATGGTGAGAAAATCATCGGTATGATTGGATTTATTTTCTTTTTCATTACATTATCAGGATTATATTTATGGTGGCCAGGGATAAAAAAATGGGCACGTGGGTTTATTTTAAGACGTAATGCCAACCCTTATGTACGGCAATATGATCTACATAAAGTCATTGGTGGAGTTTCCATTCCGTTTTTATTGGTTGTTTCGTTAACAGGAGCACTTTTCGCGTATGATGACATGATTTTTGGTTGGTTCGGTGCAGAAGCAAAGGTGATGCCTCCAGAAGAGCAGCTTATCTCAAAAGCTCTTCCCAGTGGTAAGCTTCCACTTGATGAATTGTTCAGTAGAGCTGAAAAAGAAGTACCTCAGGGAACACTTATGCAAGTTAGAATGCCCAAAAAGGTGGAAAGAGGAAACCCAGAAGGCGCAGTGGAATTTCGTATCAGCAATTCATTTGATCCAGGCAATGGAAATGTAAAAGTGTGGATAGATCAGTATAGCGGAAAAGTAGTGGGCAAGTTAGATCCACATGTTAATAGTGGGCTTATGTATCAAACATGGCACCTTCCATTACATACAGGTAGTTTTGGTGGATTATTTACTAAAATTTTGTATGCTATCGGTGGTCTTACTCCATCTATACTAATGTTCACTGGAGTCTATATGTGGTGGTATAAGAAAAAGAACAAGAACAAACGGAAACAGAAAATCGACACAGCAGTAGTATAAACACATGGCGACGATGTGAAATCCGTGGGGGTCGCTGGTTCGAATCCAGTCCGGATCACCATATAACGAATGCTTAAACCCTTGGTAATCAAGGGTTTTTCTTATTTCTTGCTTTGATTAGCCACAGTCACTAACCTCCATATTCTACGATTTGGGTGGCAAATACTATTCATTAACTGTTGACTTGAAAAAACTCCTTCAAAGCTCTTCCGCAACATCTTTTTGCAAACTCGGTAAAACATACGTGTAAGTATCAAGTGTAATTTTAATGGTGGCATGACCCAGTCGTCCGCTTGCTACTTTGGGATTTACACCTTGTACAAGTAGAAGTGTTGCATGGGTATGACGTAAGTAGTGAAATCGAATTTTGGGAACATCCACTGTTTTAAGTAGGCGCTAATAGGTTCTATTCAAATTTCTGGGTGATTGTGGCGTGCCTAGTGTTTAATCGTTAAATACTTCAGCTGGAATTGTTATAGATCTTCTGCCTGCTGCCGGTTTAGGTAATGGGGAGAATTTTCTGCCCATCGTGAGATAATGTTTGCTTCACATAAAGAATCCCTTTTTCTAGGTCAACATCCTTCCATATTAACCCCAAAATTTCCCCTTGATTCATTCCAGTTGTAAGAGCCAACAAAAAAGGCAACTTAGAGTCTAGCGGTTTTTGCTTACTTCGGAAATGTTAATGACTGTTCGATGTCCCGCACTTGCATTTCTTCATTAACAGCTTTTGGTCTATCAACTAGATCAACTACATTTTTTGATACCATTTGCCAGCGTTCAGCTTTATTAAGTGAATCCTTAATGATGGTGTATATTTTTTGCATAGTGGAACCAGCGTAATTGTTCTTACTTAATTCAAGCATGAATTTCTCAACACGTTGAGAAGTAATCTTTGAAATCTCTAGATCACCTAATGCCGGAATTTACTGTCTTTCCAACAATCTTTGTTCATTCAAGTATAGAGATGCTCATGCCATGTATAATATTTGGTATAATTTACATATGACTATAAATTCGATTTTATTAAAGAAGGTGGGTTATAAAGATATTCTGTTCAGAATTAAACTGTGATGGTACTAGTGGCAATAATAAATGTTCAACCTACAAACCGAAGCTTGTCAAAAGCATAAACAATTCTTTAAGTCTATCAAAGGAAAAAGATGTCACTATAAATGGAGATTGTGTATTTATTGTAAGAAATTCCAAAAGTAAAAAAGGCGTCATTTATGAACTATCGCTTTGAAGTAATGGAGGTCAATTTGTTCCCCGATTATAAGGAAGTATCCTTAAAGTACATCGCAGATGACGAAGGAGTAGTGATGCTAGTGGACACTGCAAAATTCAAAGTATTTAGTGATGGCTTAATTGAACATGATAGAAATCACTTTAAAAAGTTTAGAGATGCAAGAGAAGCAAATGAAGTCATGGGCAAATGTATTGAACATCTCAGTTCTCAGCGTCATTCGCTATAAAATCAAAGATTTTAATTAGGGGGAGTGTTGCATCGATTACCCTTTAGTTGTTGCAGTTATAAAAGAGCCCTATTATCAGATACCTGATTGGTTGAATACAGATGTGGCTTATACTGAATATGTCAAGTTAACAGGTCAAACTACTAGTGATGAGGTTGATTTGTTTATTGCGATGCTTTTGGGATACAACAATATAGACATTAAGGGGACACCTCATGAAGTGTTAAAGCGATTATTTGATGAATCAGATGTAGTAATTGGAGGAGGAATCTATTTCGAAAGTAATGATAGGATAATTCCTCCGAGTTGTTGTTCTGGTCTAGAAGCTTGGAGAGATGTGCTAGATAGTGTTATTAACAGGAAAAGCCCTTGGATGGGTCATAATCCAACACCAAGAATGGAATTCGCTGATAATATAGTGCGTGTTTGGTCCGATGATTCTAATGAAGAAGATGTATACAAGAATGAACTGTACTATATTGATTTTGATTATGTGGAGTTTATTGCAAAGCTAGAAATGGTTGAATCGGACTTAATGGAATTTGCAAGAGTGCCTCTCTTCAATAGATTTTTAGAGTTTGACCTTGAGTTAGCCAATGATGTGGTGAAAAGGTTTGAAAGTTGGTTTATCTTCAAAGGTGACTAAGAGGGGCAGTAAAGAATTGAATAAAACGGTAATTTAATTAGGGGGCTTGTTGTAAAAATGGATTATTTAAACTATGAAGATCAGTTTAAAGAAATTTTAAACCAAGAGGAAATAAATCGTATTCAAAATCTTCAACTTTAGAGAAATCAGAATGAAGTATTGGAGATTAAGACACGAGGCATTTATTGATGAACGAAATATATCTGATAGGGATTCAAAGAAAATATGGACTGAATTGATTCGTCAGCAAGAAGAATTGCAGCGCATTAAAAATAATAAATGAAAACAAGATTTGATAAGAAAAAGGTGACGCAATGCACACTTTTATCAAACATGTAAATGGATACACGATCAGACATTGGACTCTTGTTGATGTGTTTTACATTCAAGAAGGTGAGAAATGGATTGTTGAAGACAAGGATCTTGATGCGGTAATTGATTTTGCAATGAAAAGGTAGCTTGATTATGTTTTGGAGGGGAAAATGAGTAGGGTATTTTCTATGCTTGCTTCAAGGACTATTGTTTCAATAGTTTCCATTATAAACTACTATGCTTTAATGATGCTCGCTTATCTGATACTAACAGGAACGGATGTTTTCATAATTACAGTGATACTTCCTATCATGTCGATCATTTTGGCAGTAGTTACTTTCGTTACATTACATCGTGCAAAAGATAAAGGACGTGGCATGATGATCTTATGGACGAGTTTCATGCAACTCTCTTTATTCCTACTATTAGCTTTTTTCATAATTGATACGATGACAAATCCTCATGGTATATGGATTTATAAAACACCATAAAACAGCAATTTAAATAAAAGTGGCGGTCATAATAGAAAAGGTAGCACCAGTTGACCATAAAGCTTGTTGTTGTGCGAGGCATGGTTGCAAATTAAATGTAGAAAAATGTCCAATTGTAATAAGGGAATTCAAGCAAGATGAGTTTGCACGAAATGTCTTGAAGAAGGTATATATCATAGGGACTTTGTATAATGAAATATCGTTTTTATTTGAAAATTTTTTGGGGATGATCTGTTTGAATCAGAAAGTATTAGTAAAATATTTTGATATTCCTGATAAGTATGTTGAGCTAGACAGTCCAACGGTTTACTCGATTGCTGAGAAAGTGGATTTCTTGGACTATTGCTTACTGAACCAAGTAAGGATATTTGAGATGATTCCTTTTAAATTGGGGAATTCATGAGGAAGGGGAATGCAAATGAGTACATTAGAAAAAGCAATTGTGATTGCAACACAAGCTCATGCTGGACAAGTCGATAAGGGTGGCAACCCATATATACTCCACCCTTTGCGAATCATGTTAAAGATGTCGACTGTAGAAACTATGATATCAGCTGTTTTACACGATGTGCTTGAGGATACAGATGTTACAGTGGGAGAGCTTCGAAATGAAGGGTTCTCTGAGGAAATCATTGCGGCAGTTATTGCTTTGACTAGAAATGAAGACGAAACATATATGGAATTCGTCGGAAGAACAAAGCAAAATCCAATCGCAAGGTTAGTGAAGTTGGGTGACTTAGAGGACAATAGTGATTTGTCAAGGATTCCAGATCCAACTGAGAAAGACCATGAGCGACTGCTACGCTATAAGAGAGCCATTAAAGAACTGCTTTCAATATAGAACGCGAGCGGGAAATGATTAAAAGTGTTTTGGGAGGCTGTAATGCAGTTTGAAGGCATAGACTGGACAGAACTATCGATTTATTTTGAAGTTGTTGAACAAAATTATGATGGTGGTCAGGATGAGAAAGTATTAATTTTGACTAAGGATTTTCTCCGGTCTACGTTAATGTCAGATCGAGAACCAGAAGTTGCTAATGGAATAAGGCAATTTTTAGCGAAATTATATAAGAACTCGATAGAACATAAGCACAATGCTCCGATTTGGAAAGGACTGCTTGAAGTAAATGATGATTTTACCTTAATTAAATACACTATACTTCTATTAGAACATATGTGGTATTAAAGAAGTCATATGAAATCTTAATTTGAACGGGAAAGAGTGAAAGAGATGGATAAAGAATTGGATAAAGAAGAGATTATTACTTTTGAGCACTTTATGGCAATGTATTACTGCAATAATAATGAGAAGCCAACGCAAGGTATACTTGAAAAATACAGTAGCTTTTATCGATCAATGGAAGATCAAGAAGTGGTAGATGAACTTCTGAGAGATTTGGCTTTGATCAAGACAGAAATATTTGACAATGAATTAAGCGATATTTTAAAGCGATATGGTTTTGGAATTTCAATAAACGAATTTCGCCTATTAATCGATCCATTGATTAGCGTGTTAAAAGAATAAAATGAAATCAGGGATTTATAAGGAGTAGCTTACCGATGTCAAAGATTCCAAAATCAATTCAAGATGCAATTAGGAAAGTAGCCAAATACAACGAAAAAGCATGAGAACAACACGGCATTTTGAAACATGGATAACTAAGAATTTTGGCGAAGACGTGATAGAAAGCGATGGTATTAGAGATATGATAATCGATGGGATTGAACAGACAAATAATGCAGAATGGGCAATTAAACGAACTCACGGAATTGCTAGATCAATACAAATCATGAATGGGGATTGCTCCTTCGTAAGGATGCACTTGACTATTATGATGAAAGATTAAATCATTATATCGATTTAGGCTTTGTTGGAGTAGAAGCCTTGGCACCCGCATTTGCTGATACCTTAAATCGTTTACCAAAAATGAAAAGAAACAAGATCTCTTCGTATAGCAATTTTAAGAGTGTTGTTGATGATTCGAACGTAATGGATGGCAGATACTATTCCTATATGGATGATCAAGATGATGCATTTAAACAAGCAAAGCCATTCTTGATTTTGGCTGAAAGTAAAGTGCAATCCTCTGACTACAGAAAAGTGTACGATGGAAATTGGTATAAATAATTGTTTGATTCGGAAACCTGTTGTTACAATGTAACAGGTTTTCTAAATAACTTGTCGAAGATTATTATGATAAAATAGCATCGAGATGCCAGTTCATGAAAAAACGCTATATATTCTTAAGTGTATTTCTGTTTATCTTTGGGATTTTTTTCTATCAGTTAACTGGTGGTACCGCTAAAGATGAACCTAATTTTAACAGCGTTTATGATGAGTCTTTTAATCCTCAGGAGTTTATTAAGTCTGCAAGAAGCGGCGATCTGAACAAAGTGAAGTTCCACATTGAGAAAAATATCGATCCCAATGTAACTAATAGTGACGGAAGGACTGCCCTCTTAGGTGCTGTTATTGAAAAACAATATGAAGTCGTAGATTACTTACTTCTTAATAAGGCTGACCCGAACAAGAAAGATAACTACGAACAATCACCACTCAAAACCGCAATGGAAATAAAGGATAAAAAACTGATTGAGCTGCTCCAACGTAATGGGGCTAAAGAATAAACAGGCACCCATTTGGGTGCTTTTTCTATGTGAAAGCAAGCTTGAAGGTTAAAGGACGAACGGTAGACATATCTGACGCTCCAGTTGTAAGAGCCAACAAAAAAGGCAACGTAGAGTCTAGCGGTTTTTGCGTACTTCTAGAAACGTTAATGACTGTTCGTTGTCCCGCACTTGCATTTCTTCTTTAACAGCTTTTGGTCTATCAACTAGATCAACTACATTTTTTGATAACACTTGCCAGCGTTAAGCTTTATCAAGTGAATCCTTTCCAATTGAGATTATTGTGTGGACGAATGACCCTTTTGAATTGTATGCAATGTTTGTTGTAAGGAGATACAATCTCAAAGATAAATTTGGTGAATATACTTATCCGTTTTACTAGAAACAAAAAGAAGTGGGGTAGCAAACTTGATTGTGATATAGAACAGCAAATAAGATTGTTAAAGGAATGATTGATAAGAAGCTACTGTATTGGTATGAGAACGCTAAGTCATATGCGGATGGAAAATGGAGTCCTGTGATGGGAAGTATTATATTTACCCACAGGAGAAGGAAGAAGAGCGGATTAGACTGAGGGAGCAGAAGAGAGTTGGCTATTTGAAAAACGAGATCATAAGTAATGAACAACCTTGGAATATAAGTGATCCAGTTATTCGAGGAATTCATATACAAATTCAGACGAGTTGTAATATTTATCCATTTAACCTATAATATGGGTATTCCTAAAATTCTCAAGTAAAGAGGGGGCAATAAAATGAAAAAGTTTGTAGCACTATTTTTACCCGTAATAATGTTGGCAACAAGTACAGTTACTCCTGCACTGGCACAAGCAGACAATTTAACGGAAAAAAGTGTGTCTCAAGTTCAAAAGAATACTATTGAGAGCAATGGGCAATATCAAAGCGTCAAAGACTTCGCAACAAAAAAGGAAAAGTCAGTTATTGCTCCTATGAGCTATAAAACATATAACTTTGGTAACTCTGATCACATTTACTCTCCCGGCAAATTAAAGATAGAGGTTTTTCCGGGAACAAATGACGGACCAAAAGATAACACAAACTGGATTATTGTGGAGTTATTTGATGTAAATGACCCCGGTACTCATGTAGCTTATAGATCCGTTAGTGCATTTAACGATAGCACCGTAGAATTTGAATGTTATGGGTATCATTATATTTCAGTGTACAATATGAATTACAGTCAAAGCGGTAAGTTTAATGTAGTTTGGTAGATTCTTATTGACAATTGAACAAGAAAAAATGAGAAAGAGGCTACCCCAAAAAGTAGATTTTCTATTTGAGGGCGACCTCTTTTTTTAGATTGTCTTTTTTCGATAAAAGCGAACTCTGCTCCAGTGACTAAATACTAACTATCAGATGACAATTCATGAGAAGGCTTGTCCGGCACATCAATGGAGAATTTTAAAGTGGTCATATCGAACATGTGTTTATATGCACTGTGGAATTACTTCGGATGATGCCGAATTGGAGACCTTGACACGAACAATTAAAAGCATGCTACGAAGAATCTGTTCAGTTTCTCCAAGCACACATTGAAGACTTGGAGGAAAAGATTAGAGGCTCTAGGTTTGAAATGACCGCTGAAGAATATTATGAATATCTGCTCGAGAGTATGGCCGAGATGCGATACGAAGAAGAGCGTATAATGGCATTGGAGGATGCTTACAGATTGAAAGCACCTACCCGGCCTTATGTATCAAGGTTTAACAACCAACTGCCCGCTAATCCGAGGACAGTCAAACTTTTTCCTTCAATAGAACGCGAAGCCTAAAGGAAATCTTTAATGAAAATAATAAAGAAATATAGTAGAGAAATGTCACTCGTATTTAGAGTGGCATTTTTATTTGAGAGAAAGGAGTGGGAATGGTGCTCAGTATAGAGATGATCATTAGAGGATATACATGGTACTGTTTGTATGGTCGTCGTACCAGCTGCCTAATTGAAATCAATCCATACATAATATTTTTGCAAACGATAGTCGGCAGATAAATGTTACAGGTTCAACGAAAACCGGAAGCAATTACCGCGGAAATGGTTCCAGCTTGTTCTACCGTATGTACACCTTAAAAACTATCAAATTCACCTAAAACATGGTAATCCTCTCTTGTGAGAAGACGATACGAAATACGCGACGATCAATGGGATCAAATTACGATGTTGAGAATATTATGATCGACTAGGAAATCGCGAAATTGGAGGATTACATCCGTGAATATAGGCATGGGGCGAACCAACTGCTACAACATGGAAGAAGTTTGCCGTATCCGTATATGAATAAAATGATAGAAAATAAAGGAGAAAATACACGATGGGAATAATGGCCTGTTACTTATCATTAAATGATGCTTTAGCGGATGAGGTTGCCCAGTTAGGCAATTCCCATATCGTTGGGAAGATCGAGGAGCTTATGGAAAAACAACGCTGTCCCGTGTATGAGATAGATAAATTATGGGGCGGATTGCATTATCTGCCAACAGGGACCTCTGCCTCACAGCCTATTGAGGACAACCCATTAAGCGAGGCTATTGTCGGAGTCCACGTCCTGGATACTGAAGAATTCGTAAGCGTCATTGGCTCTGATGAGCTTCCTCGCATTTTAGAAGCTCTTCATTTTGTGGATAGGGCCGTCTTGCAGCAACAATACAAGCCAGCCGATTTTAGAGCGAAACAGATTTGTCCGGATATTTGGGTGGACGATGAAGCTGAGGAACGTTTCGCAGAACTTATAACGGAACTCAACCGGTTAACTTATTTTTATGAACAAAGCCTTGCCCAGGGGCATGACATATTGATCAGCATTTATTAAAACCGCTTCTCTTTCATCGGTGCAGGGCTCCAGAAAAGCTATTGTTTCACTCATGTTTCTTGTTAATGCCTTGTAAAATCATTCGAGTCATCCCGAAAACGTAGATCGGTGTAATGAGACGCTTTTAATGGTGTATGGTTATAGCATAGAAAGTTAATCACCAGCCGTCTACGGGCGGTATTTTTGCATTTTCAGAAAGGCCTACCGAATAGTCAGAATTGAAAACATATAAAGTATGGATTATAATTTTACTCAATTTACAATAAATCCCACAGGAGGTATTAGTTAATGAAACGATTCACAACTGTATTACATGCAGCTCTCATAACTTCTGTACTATTTAGCTCGCAGGGAGTTAGCTTGGCACAGGAAAAGAGTGGTGAAGCTATGGTAGAACAGCAGGAGATCGAGCTCATCGAAATCGGCATAGCCCAAGTGATTTACTTGGAAACGTACCCGGGCTACTCGTATGCATTAAAGGAGGGAAAGTATGTCTGGCTCGATTATGATAAAGGCACCTTTGAGTATAAATTGGTGGCAGGATTGTCTCAGGCAACGGATTATCTGTATCAATATGACCAGTACGGAGTTTATCTCAAAACCATCAAAGTAATTGTCAAATAAGCAGAGTGCGTCCATCAAAAGCTTTAACCGAAAGCTTTTGTCTGGTGAAGACAAAATAGGCCGATCACGGTCTATTTTTTATTTTGTTGCTTGAGACGAAAGGAACCGGGATGTTTTCGAGATCCACTTATAAAAACATTTGTTAAACCTTTGAGAAACAAGGTTTTTTTATGCCCTCAACCATCCTCCCTGATTACATAAACCCCAAGAGGTTGCCGCTTGATTCTTTTTCACCTTGATTCAACAAAAGCATTCAGCTTTCTCTCGAAGTTGTCGGAAGCTTCTTTTTGCATTTTTGGCACCACATGGCCATATTCGTTTATTTAAATCGATGTTGCAGGTATATCGAGCAGGGCAGACTCAAAACCAAATAAGGTGGTTTTTTGTACATAAAGGTGTATTTGTAACTTTATACCTATTACTCGTATTCACTATACATCCGATACCCCAGAACGTGGGTATTATTTCCTTTTTACATATAGATTGGATATCTAGCATATCGATCACCATGAGTCTTCCATCTGTATTGAATCCTTTACAGAGAGGAGGAGACTGAATGCCCAATATTGAAGGTATCAACATCCAACAATCAAGTGCGGAACGCAAGAGCTACGTGGTTGTGGGAGCTATTTTATCTTGCAGCAGCGGAAGTAAACAGAGTCGGCTGAAAATGCCATTCAGCCATGGTGTTTTTGTAAAAGGAAAGCCGCAAATGAACATCATGGATTTTGTTCCAAATGTAAATATCATGCCCTTTGGAAAGTGCAGCAGCTTACAAAATCCCACAGTCGCTTCAGCCACGGCAGCTAACAACGGTGTACTTACGCCAATGCCGTGCATACCTCTGACAACAATGCCATGGATAGATGGGAAAGCGGACAAAATGGTCGGTGGTCATCCAGCATTGCATAATAAATCAACAAATATGTGTTTCTATTGTGGGCAGATCAAGATTGAAGATGATGGGCAGGATTTGGGTGGTGTGACGATAGGAAATCAGTCGTCAACAAATAGCGGGCAGTCTGCTGCTGGTTTTGGGCAAGGACCAACCTGCGAAAAGCCGCAGGAAAAGCCCGGCATGTGGGATAGTTTCGTCAAAGGAATCTCGATGCTAGGAGACGTTCCAGCCGCGATGCAAAAAGCGGCAAGCGAACTGCCAGGGGCTTTGGAGAAAGCTGCTAATGATTTGCCAAAAGGATTACGTAAGGCGGCAGAGGATTGGCCTAAGGGTGTTAGTGCGTTTGTAAATGAAGGCTTTATCGAGCCAATACAAGAAGACTTAGATACGTTGCGGGATGATAAAGTAGATCTCGCGGATGGAATTGCAATCGGTGGGCTTGCCTTGGGTGTACTTACGCTGGGGAGAAGTAAAAACGTAAAAAATTTAGTGGACACGGCAAGAAAAGGAAAGAAGAGGACAGGTGTAGGTCTTACAAGAAGCAGCGGGGATTCCACTAGTTCTATGGATCCAGCTAAATTTGATAGGATGAAAAAGGCATTTGAAAAACAAGGAGGAGTAATTGACCAATCAGAAGAAGCAATAAGATATTTAGATTACCGTGGGGCAGAGGCTGTCACTTGGAATGAGAAGACAATACAATTAAGGCAGAATCCAACGACTTCTGCTGTATTCGAAGAGTTTATTCATACTGCGCAATATAGAGCAGGGAAAATCCCCGACCAAACGCCAAGAACAGTACTGACCGTGGAAATTGAAGCTGCTGAAAAACTAATAAAATACAGAAAGGCATACGGCATTCCGAATATTGAAACAAGAGATACAATTAATAGATTAAGAGATTTGAGACAACAATTTGATGAACTAGGGAATTGAGGAGGGTGAATATGTTTTCAATTGAGGTCAAAACAGCTTTCTTTATCAAAGTTGCCAATATAGTTGCTATCGAAGGAAAGCCCAATGGTGATCTAAAGGCTAAAGTTCTTCATGATGAGACCGATAATTCAAAGTCTTATAATGTAAAAGGAGTTGCATTGGTTAATGGGCGGGAATACATTAGTCCTCTAGAATCCATAACTCTTCAATTAGAGCCTGGAGACTATAATCCCGAAGATTTAATAGGAAAAAGATTGGTAAGCTACGATTAAGAATTGATTGTCATGTTTGCTAATAATGGGGCTTTTGTCTCGAGAAGGATACCTAGTGCGGTGTCAATTCCCCAGACAAGTAGTAAAATTGTTGAGGTTATCTAACAGGTTGACACATCTGACGTAAACGTTTTTTGAAAGTGTATCGATAAACGCTCTATACTAAGGCTACGCACGATGAATAAGCCGCTCGGGTAAAGTACCGGGTGGCTCTTTTGTTGAAAGGGTAAGTGAAGAACATAGCGGAAAAAATTCTGTCGTAAGTCAGGGTGTTCCAAGCTAACAGAGGGACGTCTGCTGCTGGTTTTGGACAAGAACCAGCCGGGTAAAGCCCCTGTTCCTACAAAAACCGGTCGGGGAAGCAATCCTAAAGATTTTGTCAATCCACATTCTGAAAAGCACCTGCATGACCCAAGTAGACCCTGTACCCCTAATAGGTCACAATATGGGAAAGATGTTGATGTAGAGAAATTAAGGCAAGAAACAATGACTAATTCTGAATAAGTCATTTTCAAACGGGCCAACGAACCCAAACCGGATTACCAAGTAAGAAATAAAGAATGAGTGGGTGAGAGAAAGTGAGTTTATTGTTGTATCATGCTTATTTACCTGAAAATCACGCACATTTTGTTTCGGAAGAACAAGTCATGCAAGAAGGAATACAATACTTTACAAAGTCTAATAATCGTTATAGTAACGGTGGTAGAGTAAAAAATGAAAAGACTGAAAGTTTGAGACCTTTTGGTATCCCGGATTGGGTTAATTTTAAAGAAGCTATAGGTGTTGATATATCTAATCGCTTCTTTAAGTCGTTTTGTTTTCCTGTGTTTACGGATAAAATTCTCGTATTTGATAGTGAGATATCTATTTCTATCTATGATCAAGCGTTCTACGATGATTTCAAGGATTTTGATGAAGAAGCCTTGAACTTTGACACAGGAGAAAGCATTGAGCATTGGATTAAGTTGTATTGGGATAGCATGATGACACTTCAAGAATACTTGCTAAAAAGACCTTATCCAAAACCAGAGATATTAGTGTTTGAATCAATACCTAAAGAGATTATTCGAGTGTGTGATGAAAAATCGTAAACTGTGCGTATTTGGCTTGGTAGGGCTACCCAGTGCCGAATTCATGAAGAGCACTTAATTATGATTTGAAGGTTGACGCTCTATAAAAAGGCTACGCACGATGAATAAGCCGCTCGGGTAAAGAACCGGGCGGTTTTTGTTTTGGGTTCACTAATATTGGAAGGAGTTAGAGGAGCTTTAGGAGCAGGTTTATACGTTCTGTTCAGATTTCGAGGGGATTATGCTGTCCCTAAGGTCGTAAAACGCCAATGTTATCATCTTGATAATTTGTACCTCAAGCACGTCTTTCCTTCAAAACTCATACTTCTATGCTCAATGACACTCGAACGCACTAAAATGTCAAATCTGGTAAATTAAAGAAGGAATCTGTCGTTTCTAGTAGAATATAACCCTCATATAAGTAATTGAGGTGAAAAAGTTCCATGCTGTTTGTCCTATTTTCAACATTAGAATACCTCGCAATATTTGCTCTTATGACTACGCTATTTCGATTTGGTTTTTTGGTGCATATCAACCGGATTCTTTTTGTGAGTTTGGTATTAATGCTTTTCTCGTTTGGGCTACGCCAATTTACGCCATATGGAGACTATGCAACCATAGCCCAAGTCGTCATAATCTTTGGGGCATTAATCCTGGTATGGAACGTGAATTGGGGACAGGCTGCCTTAATGACAATGATAACATCAGGAATCTACTTGGGGATTCAGATGGTGGAAGTGTTTTTCCTGACTGTCATAGGAACCTTAGAGACAATTGAATCGTTAGGGGATCGAACCATCAACACCGGGTTCATATTCCAGACAATCTCCGCAGTACTCACCTTTGCATTATGCTACGGGCTTCGGAAATGTAGACTGCAATTTACATTCGTCAGAGACGGAGCGCCTTTCTCTCTTTACCACAGAGTCAACATGGTGATTTTATCACTAATCATTGTAACAGGTGTATTGATAACGGTCTTGTTTAAATTAGCAAGTACATATGGAATTGGTTCCTTGGTGTGGATTTTCTTTGGGATGGCAATCGGAATCACAATACTGGCATGGTTGGCTATAAAAAGGGATGGGGAATATGATTGAAACTCTTGCTGAAAGAATAGCCATACAACTAAAGTCGATCAATCCACATGAAACGAAGTCAGTTCCTACCATGAAATTTGGGCTAATCCTTATCATCAACATGCTGCTCATCATTACGATTAGCCTTACCCTTTCCCTCATCATAGGGACATTTCAAGGAACATTACTCACATTGGCCGGATTTTTAGTACTACGCCAATTTTCAGGAGGATTTCACTATTCATCGTCTGTCTACTGCACCATAACAAGTATTTCGGGAGCGGTATTCATCCCTCTCATTACCCTCCCTACTGATTTTATCACCCCGATTATTATCATCACAGTAGTTCTAGTAGCACTTTTTGCTCCGCAAGATATGGAAATGCAATCACGACTATTCAAACAGAATCAGACTTTGCTCCTCAAGATCATCTCAATTCTCATCGTCAGTTTATTATTTTTCATAGAAAGCGAGACACTGGTTAAGACCTTTTTTGTGCAAGCACTGACGCTAATTCCACTGAAAGGAGGTGGAAAAGATGAAAAATAAAGCGATGATGTTCGTAGCGAAACATGTTTCAGTAATTGCTTCATTTGTTGCAGTACTGGCAGTATCTACAGCATCCTTCGGTTTCGTGGGAAAACCTGAAATTCCAGAAGAACTAAAGAAATAAGAAGTAATGAACGACACAGACCATTTCTCACTCGATCTTCATATCGAAGGGGGAAAACTGGTTGCCTCACTGAGTTTTTGTGAATCCTAACTTTAGTAAGAGATGGTATAGAACTTATAGACTGCTTCTTTCAGAGCGTTACCAATTATCTCAACCCCTTGGTAGACAAGGGGTTTTCTTATTTTTTTGAATCAAAGGGGACTGTCGTTTAGTCGGAAAATCGACTTTTGAGACAGCCCCTTTTTCTTAACGCTTAATGAAGCTTGGAAATAGCGAATTTAGCTGTAAAATTCATTTTTTTCATATAGGAAGAATTCGCTCCAGCTTGAAATTGTACAGAAATATTGCCGTCTTTTTCTGCTTGAAAGACGCGGCCGTAAGGTGAATTCGCTTGGTATGTACCAATCACTTTGTTATCCGCATCAAAGACGGTATAAGAGATCGGGAATCCTGAATTGTTTACAAAAATCGTAAGTTCTTCTCCCTTTTTCAGCGGAAAAGATTCTTTTTGCGTCACTTCGTATGAACTCAGAGAATAGTATTTCGTAACCTCTTGCATGTCTAAAGCCGTTGTTGCTGCGCTAGCTTTTGAGACTTCCACTCCTGGCAAAGATACACCCGAAAGTACTGCAATCCCTAATGCCCCTGCTAAAATGACTTTTTTCATAATCGTAATGCCTCCTTTTTTGCTCATTCAAGAGCGAAAGTAAATATTTGGAAATTATAACCATTATAGTCTCGATGAAAATGATTATCAATAAGTTTTTCAAAGATTACTCTCACGGCGTGATAAGCAGGACATAAAAAAAGAGAGTGATTCAATGGAATCAACATCCCCCTAAAAATGGCACACACATCCCCGTATCTGGACAAAACCCCTCATTCTCCAAGCACAACCTCTCCGTAAATCCAGGGTCCTCCTGCGCCAGAAACTTAAAATAACAAACAATTTCATGATTCCTTACAGCTAAGCTATTCAACTGAAAATCCAACAAATGCTTCCGATCGACATGCTGGTAGTACAACCCTTTTTTCGTAAACGGAGGAGGGTACACCTTGGAGGGCAAAGTCGGAATAATATCATGAACATTCACGATCCGAACACTGTTCTTTACTGTCTCATTAAACCGCGAAGCAAAGACAGGATCTCCGACACGAGGGCTCCCATACGTATACACAAAAGGTCGCGTAAACTTCGTATTTACGGCAATATCCAAGCCGGCAAGTGCGGCCAAACCTCCCCCTAAACTGTGCCCCGCAACAAATAGTCTTTTCGATCTAGAGAGCTTGCTCAACTCCCGAATCAATTCATCTCGCGCGGATTGGTAAATGCAAGTAAACCCACGGTGGGTCTTTCCTGCCTTTCTGACAAAATGATAGGGGACTTGATACAAATCCTGATCTGACTCATTGTCGTTAAACGTGCGTGTTCCCCGAAGAGCAACAACGATACTGTCCGGTGACTCGGCTACAAAACCAAATACCTCGGGCTCCGGCGTCTCGACACCAGCCAATGCTCGAATCGCAAAGCGCTGACGATACCCTTGTGGCAAGACAAGTGAATCTGTTTCAAAAAGCTGATAGGCCTGATGGATCATGCCCGCAAGTAAAATCGCATCTTCACTGTTATAAATACGATCGATCATTCATGTGTCTCCCTTTCTCGGTTTCAAGGCTGTAAAAGCTAGCATTTGCCTTGAAATGGAATACAAGTATCGGTATCGGGACAAAACCCCGGATTTTCCACACAGAGTGTTTGGGCGTAATCAGGGTCAAGCTGAATGAGGCTATGAAAATAGCAGGCGATACTATCGTTGCGAGGCGTATTATTCAGTTGAAACGAGATCGGAAACTTGTTTTTTACATGTTGATAATAAATACCTTCCTGGGTAAAAGGAGGTGGATATTTTTGGTCGGGGAAGGTAGGAAAAGGGTCGTGAACATTGACAATCCGCAGGCTATTTAAAACGACTTTATTGAACCGTGAAGCGAAGTGGGGGTCACCAATACGCGGACTGCCATAGGTATAAACGATTGGGTGTCTAAACGGCGTGTTTACCGCTATATCTAAAGCTGCCAGCACAGCCAGAGCGCCACCGTAGTTGTGTCCAGTGATAATCAGCTTTTTTGATTCGGAAAACTGATTTATTTTTCTGAGTAATCGATCGCGTGTTGACTGATACAGGCAAGTAAATCCACGTGAGGTTTTCCCTGCATCTGTAACAAAAGGATAGGTAATTTGTAGGATGTCATAGGCTGCTAAAAGGTCAGCCGGATAGGCTGCGTACCCTCTGAAGGCAATGATGATTTGATCCTTTGATTCTGCTACAAAGCCATACATATGTTCAGTTGGATTCTCTACGTCAGCAGAAGCTCGAATCGTGTATCGGAGTTGAAAACCTTTGGGTAGGATAAGCTCGCCTTCAAAAAATAGTAGATAAGTCTGATAGCTCATGGCTGCAAGGAAAATGGCAGCCTGACTAGTAAACATGTTGTCTTCGTCCGAGAAAACCATGTAGACAAATTCCTTTCCAAACAAGAATAAGGAACAAACACTTTGTCCCTCCCAAATGAAAACAGGTCAATCCTATTTAAATGTTACTTACCATGAGCCTATGTTTTTACGACGGAATGCGTGCTTGTATGAAGAAAATAAAAAGGGGCGCGTACGCGACGCTCCCCAATTACAAAGGCTTTGAGAGAATTTCAATTCCCACATCAATTGTTTTCTCTACTCCCATGAAGGTTAAAAATATTTTAGCCCTGTTTTTGTGCTTGTCTACTTTTTTGATAATGCCTTCCAGTCCTTTGAGAGGACCAGATTCTACGATCACCTTTGAATTTTCCAGATATACTTTTGAATAATCGACAACCTCACCGTTCCCCATGAGTTGGAGTATTGGGGTGATTTCTTTTTCTTCAATGCTCGAATAATAAGCCCCCTCGTCTTGCGAATAGTAACTACCGTTATTGACCAAACGCAAGCTTCTAGGGATTTTTTTGATTTTATGGAACATTTCGTTAGTCATTTCAGTCTGAATAAGTACATATCCAGGAAAAAAATTCTTTAGGACGTTATACACCATGCCTGACTTTTTCTCAGGCACCAATCTCTTCGGCACAATGGATTTTAAAGACTGCTCATTAAAATAGAGTCTGAGGTACTTTTGAACGACTTCCTCTTTACCGGATTCTACAAAGATGGCATACCATTTCAAGGTGAGCAATCCTTTCATTATGAAGTGGATTCGTAAGTATCTGGAGAACTAATTGCTTTCCAAAAAAATGGGAATGATTGAGTAGATGAATTAACAAAAAATGTGGTATTATACTAAATATATCCAATTCCTTCGCGTTATGCAATAAATGCGGTTGTTGAAAGATTCTGTATAAACAGAAAGAGTTAGCTAGATCAGCTTCTTATCGAAAGTAAAATCTCTCAGGGAATTTAATCGCTGTTTCGGCACGTTAAAGGAACGAGGGAGGTCATACGGAGAAACGGTAGTGTGTAGAACTATTTACCCACGAACCGGGGAAGCTCTGCCCTTTGGCATAGTCGTAGAACGAGAGAAGGCGGAGATTGGATTGCATGTATTTCCACAGACCTTTACGAATGAATTCGTTATCAAAGGGACAGATAGAGAGTTTCGTGCTAGTTTGTGCATGGGCTACTTTTCAGTTCCCGTAGATTTTTTAAAAATAGTAAAATTCCTGCACCCAAGAGAATTCGAGTACTATTTTCATCTGGAGTATGAGCGGAGAGTAAAAAGCTACCTGACAGGGAGATATGTCGCCAAAAGAGCCATTTCGTTTTTGAATGGGGAAGAGAGTTTAGATCGAATATGGATTGAACAGGGCATTTTTCATCATCCTGTCGTAAACCTACCGAATCCAGCCAATCTCCAAGTGAGTATCACTCACTGTGATGATCTTGCAGCCGCTATTGCTTTTTCGGAGGAGCTACCGATGGGGATTGATGTGGAGAGAATTAGCGTTGATAGAAATAAAGTTCTGGAGACGCAAATGACTGTGAAGGAGAGTAGCTTGTTGTCCTGCTTGCCTTATTCCTATGAAACGACGCTCACTCTTTTCTGGACAGTCAAGGAAGCGTTAGCCAAAGTTTTGAAGACTGGCTTAACAACTTCTTTTCATATCTATGAAATAAGCCAAGTGGAGATAAGGGATGGGGTTGTGTATAGTCTATTTGAAAACTTTCCTCAATACCGTACTGCCTCCTACATCCTAGGAGACTATGTGTGTTCGATCACCTATCCGAAAAAAACAGAGTGGAGTGCTGCTGAAGTAAAGAATCTACTTCAGGAGATAGAACAATCCATAACAAATCACGGATAAAAATTCCCCATAAGCGGTCAGTTGACCAGGCTATGGGGAGTTTTCTTTATAAAAACCTTTCATAGAAACAAGGGGTGCATCATACATGGAAAAGCCTGTTGTGTTTATGTTTTCTGGACAAGGGTCACAGTACTATCAGATGGGGAAAGACCTTTTTGATCAGAATCCGGTCTTTCGCAAATGGATGCTTCGGTTAGATGAAAAGGTACATTCCCTGATCGGGGAGTCTGTCCTTGCCCAGTTATACGATGACACGAAGCGACGAGACGATATATTTGATCGCACCCTTTATACGCATCCCGCTATTTTTATGGTGGAATACGCTCTGGCCCAGGTTCTCATGGAAAGCGGAATAAAGCCCGACTATTGTCTGGGGAGCAGTTTGGGGGAGTTTGTGGCGGCGGCAGTGTCTGAAATCATGCCTGTGGAAGAATTGCTGCAACTCGTGGTTGAACAAGCCACCCTTTACGAAGCGTATTGTCAGAAAGGGAGTATGCTTGCGATTCTCCACAATCCCGATTTGTATGATCAAGAGCCATTCTTGCATCGAAATAGTGAGTTGGTAGCGGTGAATTTTCATTCGCATTTTGTCATTGCTGGGAGCAGTCATCAGCTACAACGCATGGAGGATTATGTCAAAGGTAAGGGGATTATTTGTCAACGACTACCTGTATCATATGCGTTTCACTCCTCTTACATCGATCCGGCTGAACCGCATTATCGGGAGGTATTGAAACAGAAATCATTTGGAATTCCCCAGATTCCCTTTGTATCGGGTGTTCATGGTGAAATCATGAAGGAGCTACCTGCTGACTACTTTTGGCAAGTGGTAAGAAAACCAATGCAGCTTCCAAAAGCTGTCCAAGGGCTGGAGAAGCAGCAAAGCTACATTTATTTGGATTTGGGACCAGCAGGCAATTTGAGTAATTTTACAAAGCGAAATTTGCGGCAAGATTCTCAGTCAGAATGCCATTCCATCATCACGCCTTTTAAAAAGGACGGAGAAAATGTAGAGCGCATCAAGCAGCTTTTCGCAAATAAAAGTTTGAAAACCAATAGAAAGGAAGGCAGAAAAATGACCACATATGTTTTCCCAGGGCAGGGCTCTCAAATAAAAGGAATGGGAGGCTCTCTTTTTGATGAGTTTCCAGAAATAACGGCGAAAGCTGATCAGATATTAGGCTATTCCATCAAAGAACTATGTCTCTATGATCCAGACAAGCAATTAGGGAAAACGCAATTTACCCAGCCTGCTCTATATGTGGTCAATGCGCTTAGTTACCTGAAGAAAGTGAAGGAAACCGGGAAAAAGCCTGACTATGTGGCGGGGCACAGCTTGGGTGAGTACAATGCGCTTTTTGCATCAGGGGTGTTTGATTTTGAGACAGGGCTGCATTTGGTGAAAAAAAGAGGCGAGTTGATGAGTCTGGCCGTCGGTGGAGGAATGGCGGCTGTGATTGGGTTTACTTTGGAGCAAGTGGAACGCGTATTACATGAAAATCATTTGACCAGCATTGATATTGCCAATCACAATTCTCCCTCTCAATTTGTGATTGCAGGTCGGAAAGAAGATATCGAGCGTGCCAACCCTGTTTTTCAGGAAGCGGGCGTAAAAGTATACATACCGCTAAAGGTGAGCGGAGCATTTCATTCCCGTTACATGACTGATGCGAAGATGAGCTTTGAGGACTATTTGAATCAGTTTGCGTTTTCTGATATGACCATTCCGGTGATTTCCAATGTTCACGCGAGACCCTATAAACAGCGCGATGTGAAACGGAATTTGGTTGAACAAATTACACACCCAGTGAAGTGGAATGACACCATTCGATATCTCCTGGCCGTGGGGGAAAACGAAATAGAAGAAGTCGGCCCTGGTACTGTGTTGACCAAGTTAGTTATTACGATCCGAAATGAAGCAGAGCCGCTGATCATAGAAGGGGAAGAAGAGAAAGAAAGCATGGTGCAAGAGGCAAAGCCGGTTGCTATCACCATACAGGCGGTAGAGAGAGCAAGCAGCATGGAGCAGCCAAAAGAGATTACCGCTTTTTCGCTGGGAGATCAGCCATTTAAACAGGACTACAATTTGAAATATCCCTATCTAGCAGGAGCGATGTACAAGGGAATTTCCTCGGAAAAGCTGGTCATTAAAATGGGGAAAGCAGGGATGATGGGCTTTTTCGGGAGCGGTGGCTTACAGCTGGATAGAATCGAGCGAGCCATCCAACAGATTCAACGGGAACTACAGCAAGGCGAGCCGTATGGGATGAATTTGTTGCATCATCCAAGTGACCCGTCCATGGAAGAAAAAACCGTCGAGCTGTATCTGGCTTATCAAGTGAGGGTGATTGAAGCATCTGCGTTTATGGCGATTACCCCTGCGTTGATCATCTATCGGGCCAAGGGATTAAGCCGGGGGATGAACGGGCAAGTGGAGGCAGCAAACAAAATTTTTGCCAAGGTATCACAGCCTGAGGTAGCGGAAGCCTTTTTAAGTCCCGCACCTGAGTACTTGATAGAAAAATTGCTGCAAGAACAAAAGCTTACAAGGGAAGAAGCGAGTCTGTTACGGGAAGTCCCAATGGCGGATGAGTTAACGGTGGAGGCCGATTCAGGCGGAAATACCGATCACGGTGTAGCTTCTGCTTTGATGCCTGCAATGATCAGGCTCCGAGATAACATGATGCACAAGTACGGATACCGTAAGCCGATCAGAATCGGGGCTGCGGGCGGCATTGGAACTCCGGAAGCTGCAGCGGTCGCTTTCATGCTTGGGGCGGATTATATTGTGACAGGTTCGATTAACCAGTGCACAGTGGAGTCGGCGACCAGCGAGTCGGTGAAGGATTCGTTGCAGTTGGCCAATGTTCAAGACACAGAGTACGCTCCAGCAGGTGAAATGTTTGAAATGGGAGCCAAAATTCAAGTGTTGAAAAAAGGCTTATTCTTTCCAGCGAGAGCGAACAAATTGCACGACCTCTATCGTCAATACAACT
Source organism: Brevibacillus sp. RS1.1 (assembly GCF_013284365.1). Taxonomy (NCBI): domain Bacteria; kingdom Bacillati; phylum Bacillota; class Bacilli; order Caryophanales; family Paenibacillaceae; genus Brevibacillus; species Brevibacillus sp. RS1.1. The sequence goes on along the minus strand of NZ_JABSVA010000001.1, from coordinate 1,061,614 downwards.
CGCTTGATGAAATCGATGAGAAAACCAAGCAGCAACTCCAGGAAAAGTATTTTAAACGCAGCTTTGAAGAAGTGTATGAACAGCTGAAAATCACTTGCCCGCCTCAGGAACTGAAAAGAGCGGAACGGACGCCGAAATACAAAATGGCGCTCCTTTTCAAATGGTATTTTAACCGCTGTTTTGACTGGGCCTTGGATGGAGCCGAAAGCTATAAAGTCGATTATCAGATTTACTGCGGTCCTGCGTTAGGCTCTTTTAATCAGTGGGTGAAGGGAACGGCTTTTGAAAACTGGAGAGACCGTCACGTTGATCAAATCGGTGAAATGCTGCTCAAGGAGACAGCCAACCTCTTGAATCAGCGTATCCACGCCTTAACAGGTTCGAGCAAGTAAAGAAGGAATGACTCTCAAATAAGAAAGGAACGGCGAAAATGAATTTGGAACTAGAACTGGTAGAATACCATCCGCAGGGCGTTTCTAACGAAGCGCCTCTTCTTTTTGTGCATGGAGCATGTCATGGAGCATGGTGTTGGGAAAAAAACTTCCTTCCTTATTTTGCGGACAAAGGCTTTTCTTCTTATGCGGTGAGCCTTCGTGGACACGGTGAAAGTGACGGTTTTGACAATCTTCATACTTATACACTACAGGATTATACGGATGATGTTCTTGAAGTGATCGGGCGTCTAAAAAACAAGCCAGTGCTAATCGGGCACTCCATGGGCGGAGGCATCGTGCAAAAGATCTTGCATCAGTACCCAGATATCATCTCGGGTACCGTTCTCGTTGCCTCGATTCCTCCGCATGGCGGGATGCGAGACTTATTCCGATTGATGTTCAAAAACTTTAAAGAAGCTATGCAGCTGTTTACATATAACGAAAAAAGAGATGCCTCACTGCTTGCCAATGTCTTTTTTTCCAAGGAGCTACCGATGGAAAAAAAGGACGAGTGGGTGAAGCTCCTGCAGCCTGAATCATTGAAAGCAAGAACCGAGATGAATGGAAAAATTGTTCCCAAAACCATCAGTGCGAAAGCTCCGATGCTGGTTCTCGGCTCTAAGCAGGATCGGATGATTTCTGAGAAAACAACGCGCCGAATTGGCAAAACATACGGAATCGAGCCCGTTCTGTTCCCAAATATCAGTCATGATATGATGCTTGATCCTGAATGGGAAGCTGTTGCTGGCGAGATTTTGGCTTTTTTAAACGAATCGATATCTGAACGGCGGAGGTAGGGAAAAACATGGAAGGTTCTTATCAAATCGCAAACATTGCAACGAATGTTGAGGTAGAAATAGAACGCTTGAAATCGCAGGTGGAATTGTTTTGGGAGAAAGAGCTGAAGCATTATATCGAGTTTGGTCTGACAGATGGGATGTCGGTCATAGAGCTGGGCTCGGGCCCGGGATTCGTGATGGAAAAGGTCATGCAGGCGTTTCCAAATGGCAGAGTGACGGGATTGGAGATTGATCCTCTTCTCGTTGATTATTCCAGAAACTATTTGACGCAAAAGCATTCGGATCGATTTGAGATCGTCGCGGGATCGATTATGGAAACGGGTTTACCTAGCGATTCCTATGATTTTGCCATTACGCGCCTCGTATTGGAGCATTTACCCGACCCAGTCGGTGCGGTTCGTGAAGTGGCGAGGTTGTTAAAGCCAGGTGGCAGGGCGGTATTTATCGACAATGATTTCGAGATGCACATCATGACCACCCCACATGTACCAGAATTGAGAGAGTTGTATGATGCCTACTGTGCGGCACGCTATGCGGAAGGCGGCAACCCGAAAATCGGTCGTGAACTGCCAACGGTGCTCAAGCAAGGCGGACTTGGAAAAATAGATTTCGAAGTCATTTGCGCTCATAGTGAGCTACTCGGGTACGAAATGTTTCTAAAGTCGGAGGGTGTAGGCATTCCTGTGCAGCTGGTTCGTGACGGTTATTTATCCAGCAAGGCGTTGGGTAAGTTATCTGTAGCATGGCGAAACATGCTGAATACGGACGGACATTCTATTCTCAGACAGCTTTACATGGCTGTTGGTGAGAAATCGGTGTAGAGATCGGGGGGAGTCGAGTATGAAGGTACTTTTTCATTCATTTCATGATGTGGAAACGATAGTGAAAGAAGTAATGACCGACTTAGTAAAAGCTACGACGAATCCCTTGGATTTCGATAAAAGCTTTGTGGAATTAGGTATCAGCTCGGTATTGTCTGTAGAAATGGTAGAGATGATAAATGAAAAGCTAGGAATAGACTTGGGGATTGAGGCCATTTTTGATCACGAGAATACCAAGCTGCTAGCCGCGCACATTTTCGAAATATATCAGCCAGCAAGCCGTACCCAGTCCGATAACGGTTTATCAACGATTGCGGGCAAGATAAGTACAATCATGGCTCAGCAATTGGATGCACCTGTGGAAACCTTGAATTTTGATAAAAGCTTCATTGAGCTCGGCATCCATTCTGTATTGGCGGTCGAATTAATAGAAGCGATCAATGCTGACTTGGGGATTCATCTTGGCGTAGAAGTTATTTTTGATTATCCAGAGGTGGGAGAGCTGGCGGAATATATCTCTCTGCAATTTGCAACGGAGATAGCAGCAGACGACAGCCAAATCCCGCCAACTGTTTTCGAAAACGAAATTCGCCACTCTGATATTGCGATCATCGGTATAGCAGGCAGATTTGCTGGCTCGAATTCAGTGGAAGAGTTTTGGGAGCATATAGCATCTGGCGACAGTTGTATCGAGGAAATAACACGCAGCGGTTGGGAAGCGGATCAATATTACGGTGGGCTTCTCAAGGACATTAATCAATTCGATGCATCCTTTTTCAACATTTCCGCTGATGAAGCAAAAAGTATGGATCCCCAACAACGGTTATTCCTGCAAGAATCCTATAAAGCATTTGAAGATAGCGGATATTCGGTTGACCAGTTAGCGGGGAGAAAAGTAGGTGTGTTTGTTGGAGGGCGTCGTTCAGACTACCAAGAGAAATCCATGTTGGCCGAAGGTGTCTCTTCACAAACGATGCTAGGCAATGAAATGTCGATGCTAGGAGCAAGACTCTCCTATTTTTTAAATCTCAAGGGACCCAGTCTTGCTGTAGATACAGCTTGTTCTTCTGCTTTGGTAGCCATTCATTTGGCTTGTGACAGTCTTCGCAGGGGAGAAACCGAAATGGCCCTTGCAGGCGGCGTCGCGATTCACAGCTCCCCTGAATTTTTTGTGATGTCCTCGAAAATGGGGGTGGTCTCACCAGATGGAACATGCAACACCTTTGACAATGATGCAAATGGCATGGTGTTTGGAGAAGGCGTTGGGGCCGTCGTACTGAAACCAGTTGCGAAAGCAGTGGAAGACGGCGACCATATTTATGCAATCATCAAGGGCTCAACGGTGAATCAGACAGGAAAGTCAAACGGGATTACCGCACCGAGCATGCTTGCCCAAAAAGAATTGATTGTGGATGCCTATGAAAATGCAGGGGTTGATCCAGAGACGATCAGTTATATCGAAACGCATGGGACAGGCACGCAGCTGGGTGACCCTATTGAAGTGAAGGCATTGATTGAAGCGTTTCGTTCGTATACGGATAAAGTACAATTTTGCGCGATTGGCTCACATAAGCCCAACATCGGTCATACCACGATGACATCGGGACTGGCGAGTTTGTTTAAAGTAGTCATGGCGATGAAATATAAGAAGATCGCTCCGACGATCAGCGTCAAGGAAGTCAATAAGCATATCAAATTGACCGGGAGTCCTTTTTTCATCAATACGGAGCTCATGGAGTGGAATACGAGTGATGCCACTCCGCGAAGAGCAGGTGTGAGCGCTTTAGGATCGAACGGAACCAATTGTCATCTGATTTTGGAAGAAGCGCCGACGCTACAACCGCAATCAGGCTATCAGCAAGCAGGAGCCTATTACTTGTTCCCGTTTTCAGCCAAGAGCCAGTCAGCTCTCACGCAAAAACTGGATGAAATGTCCCAATGGTTAGCAAAAGAAGCGGGACGTTTTCACCAACAAGATATTTCTTATACCTTGTTCACAGGGAGAAGTCATTTTTCGCATCGTTGCATGTTTATTGCCAAGGACGTAGATGAATTACGGCAAAAAATCGCGAAAGTAATGGAAACGGGAGCAGCTGCTGACTATTTTGTCCAGGATGAAATAGACGTACGGCTAGAAAAGAGCTTGAAAGAGTTCGGAGAAAAATTAATGGCAGAAGTAGCAGAGAAACTTGCGCTATCCAACCAGGCAAGAAAAGAGAAGCTGGCCACGCTTGCCGATTTATTTGTAAAAGGATACAAGCTGGATTGGAGTTCCTTCTATAAAAACGGCAGATACAAGCGGGTTCCTCTGCCCGCCTATCCATTTAGAGGGGAGCGCTATTGGTTACCCAAAACCGAGCGACAGGATCGCTTGCCCAATACCCATCCAGAATTGTGGAAGGAGATGGACGAGCTTATCGCCAAGCTGTTATGGGCGCAAATGCAGTCCATCGGTTGGTTTACTGACAAGAGTGTGAATGTCGCTGACCTCAAGGCAAAAACAAGCTTCCCTCAGCGTTATGAAAAATGGTTGGAAGAAAGTATGGCGATGTTAGCCCGTCACGGCTATCTCGATGGCTATGATGGAGAACAATGCCTGGTGGTCGATCCGACTTTGATCGAAGTAGAAGCGGTATGGGAAGAATGGGATCGACGTAAGGTGGCATGGCGAGAAGATGCCAATCTGGTAGTGCGGATCAGATTGCTGGAAGCCACGATGAAATCTCTGCCGCTCATTGTAACAGGCAAGAAACTTGCTACAGATGTCATGTTTCCAGGCTCTTCTATGGAATTGGTACAACCTATTTATAAAAATAACCCGGTGGCAGATCACTACAATGAAGTGCTCGCGGAAACAGTCGCAGCCTATGTGGAAGAACGGGTGAAAAAAGATCCTTCTGCAAAAATTCGCATCATAGAGATCGGGGCGGGGACGGGCGGAACGAGCACGTTTGTCTTTGAAAAGCTGAAGCCTTATCAGCCGTTTATGGAAGAATATTGCTATACCGACATCTCCAAAGCATTTTTGATGTTCGCACAAAAGGAATATGGACCGCATGTTCCGTATTTGACCTATCAAATTTTTAATGTGGAAGCGCCTTTTGTGGTGCAAGGAGTTCGAGAGGGCTATTACGATTTGGTGATTGCGGCTAATGTGCTGCATGCCACCAAAGATATTCGCAAAACCTTGCGCCATACCAAAGCTGTTTTACGAGAGAACGGTTTGGTTCTTTTAAATGAGATTAGCAGTAATTCCTTGTTCCTTCATCTGACCTTTGGTCTTTTGGAAGGCTGGTGGCTGTCTGAAGATACAGACGTACGTATTCCTGGTTCTCCTGCCTTAACTCCGGCATGTTGGCAAACGGTACTGGAAAGTGAAGGATTTCACACGATCTCTTTTCCAGCTCGGGAAGCGCATGATCTGGGACAACAGATTGTCATTGGAAAAAGCGATGGCGTCCGTCACCCTGATGTTCGTATCGATTCGACTGTTTCGCCGATCGCACGTGAGACTGTACAGCAGGCAAAAGTAGAAGGAAAAGTCTATTCGCAGCCTGCACCGCAAAACATTCCAAGCCAATCTGTAGTGACCGAGCAGACGGTGACGAATTATGTGAAGGATATGATCATTGAAAAGCTGGGTACCGCATTGGAAGTCGATGTCGATTCGATCGATGTGGAAGAACCTTTCAGAGATTATGGATTGGATTCGATTCTTGGCGTTCGATTGGTGCAAGAGATCAATCAAGCGTTGATGATTGAAATTGAGACGACGATTCTGTTTGATTACAGTTCAGTAAACCAACTTACAGGCTATATTTTGTCTGCGTACAAAGAGGTTATTGCTCAAGCGTTAGGGCAGAAGATCAGTCTATCCGAGCAGAGGGAAGATACCGTCCCTGCTATTCAGACCGAGACATCTGTCCTTTCAGCACCTGTGCTTTCAGAGGAAACAGGGAGTGTGTCAGAAAAAGCTTCGTCCCCCACGGAACCCATTGCGATTATTGGAATGAGTGGTACGTTCGCCTCATCTGGCAACACTGACGACTTATGGGATCACTTGGTGAACGGCTCGGATTTGCTTCGGAAAGTGACTCGCTGGGATTTATCAGCGTACGGCTTGGACGAGGCAGAGGGCTATCAATACGGCGGGCTTGTAGAAAATATTGACTTGTTTGATCCGCTTTTTTTCAATATCTCCGGTTTGGAAGCTGACTATATGGACCCGCAGCAACGCTTCTTTTTGGAGGAATCCTGGAAGGCGTTGGAGGATGCTGGCTATGCGGGTCAAGGTGTGCAAGGAATCCAATGCGGCGTCTACGCGGGATGCGCCAGAGGTGATTACGATCGTCTCGTGGGAGAGAATCCTCCTGCCCAAGCCTTCTGGGGAAATATGGAGTCCATTGTGCCTGCTAGGGTTGCTTATCATCTGAACTTGCAGGGACCTGCTGTCACGATTGATACGGCTTGCTCCAGTTCCTTGGTGGCGATTCATATGGCGTGCCAAGCCTTGCGTACAGGTGAGATCGACATGGCATTGGCAGGTGGTGTCTTCATTCAATCTACGCCGGGCTTTTATTTGTCTGCCAAGCGAGCAGGGATGCTGTCACCGACAGGACGCTGCCACACGTTTGATGAGCGGGCAGATGGTTTTGCGACGGGGGAAGGCGCTGGGGTTGTTGTACTGAAACGTCTCTCGGAAGCGATCGCTTGCGGTGATCATATTTACGGTGTCATTCGAGGCTCGGGAATCAATCAGGATGGAACGACGAATGGGATTACAGCGCCGAGTGCGAAGTCTCAGGAACGCTTGGAACGCAATGTCTACGATACATTCGACATCAATCCTGAGCAAATTACAATGGTCGAGGCACATGGAACAGGGACCAAGCTGGGAGATCCGATTGAGTTTCAAGCACTTACCCGCGCCTTTCGAGCCTATACGGATAAAAAAGAATTTTGTGCGATTGGATCGATCAAGACGAATATTGGTCATACCCAGATCGCAGCAGGTGTTGCAGGGGTCATCAAAATCCTTTTGTCATTGAAGCACAAAAAAATCGCGCCATCCCTGCATTTTGAAGAGGGGAATGCCAACATTAAGTTTGCAGACAGCCCTTTTTATGTCAATACAAGCCTGCAGGAATGGTCAGTCGAGCCGCAAGCCAAACGGTGTGCTGCGATCAGTTCCTTCGGAGCCAGCGGTACGAATGCGCATATGGTAATCGAAGAGGCGCCGCAGGTAGAGCGGAATCATGCAAAAAAACCGGGCTATTTGCTTGTGCTGACGGCGCGTACTTTTGAACAGTTGCGTCAGCAGGTCGCCCAATTGCTTTCGTTTTGTGAAAAAGCACCGGAGACGGATTGTGGAAATATCAGCTATACGCTGTTAGTAGGCAGAAAGCATTTCCATCACCGCTTCTCTTGCCTTGTTCAAAATACAGCCGAGCTTGTCCAGCTTTTGAAAAAGTGGCTGGAAACAGGAAAAGCATCACAGGCTTTTGTTTCCGAGTTACATGAAAAAGATCATCGTGAACAAATCGCATTGAAACGTTATGGAAATCAAAGCATCGAGAATCTACATGTGACGAGTCAGGCGAGCGAATATTTGGAGCAGCTATCTGTGGTCGCGGAATTGTTTGTGCAGGGATATGGATTAGACTATGACAAGCTGTTTGCGAACGATCAGTATTCGCGTATTCCACTTCCCACGTATCCTTTTGCCAAGGAACGACATTGGGTACAGGAGAGTGAAGCAAAAGCATTTGCTGTAAGGGGAGCGGCAACTGCCATCTCAGCGTCCGTGATCCATCCCATGCTGCACCAGAACACGTCTACTTTCTCCGAGCAACGGTTTAGCTCTACCTTCACAGGAGAAGAGTTTTTCTTGGCGGATCACGTAGTCAAAGGGCAGCGGGTATTACCGGGAGTTGCCTATCTGGAGATGGCAAGAAGCGCGATGGAGCACGCTGTAGGAGAAGACGTCTACGGGAATACGTCGATGAAGCTACAGAATGTCATATGGGCTCGTCCGATCGTTGTAGGCGATCAGCCTGTTCGAGTACATACGTGCCTCGTACTTGACGAAGATGGTGGAGTATCCTACCAAATTTATAGCGAGGCAGAGGGCAGTGATGCCGAGAGCGTGGTACACAGTCAAGGTAATGCTGTGCTTACTCCTCGCTCGGAGTTGCACATGCTTGATTTACCCGTTTTGCAGGAGCAGTGCAGCGAGCAGGTGATTTCATCCGAGGAATTCTATGAGTTCTTCAGTGCGATTCAAATTGATTATGGATCCGGACATAAAGGAATAGACAAGGTATATGTCGGGCCTGGACAAGTCTTGGCAAAGCTGATTTTACCGTTATCGGTCACCGGGTCAGTGGATCAGTTTGTCTTGCATCCAAGCTTGATGGATTCAGCTTTGCAGGCATCTGTGGAGTTGACACTTTCTTCTCGTCACGTGATGTCGTCTGACAGTTTGACAAAACGCAAGCCAGTGATGCCTTTTGCCCTGGAGGAAATGGAAATCATCCGCCCGTGCACCTCTGAAATGTGGGCATACGTGCGCTACAGCGACGGTAGCAAAGCAGGAGATCAGGTAGAAAAATACGATATCGACCTATGTGACGACACAGGAACAATTTGTGTACGGATGAAGGGATTCACATCTCGGGTATTGGAAAGAGAGATCCAAACAGATCGTACAGCAGCAAAAGGGGCAGTTGAGACCGCAAGCGAATCGCTGATTGGAACCATGCTGCTGAGTCCTGTTTGGGAAGAGGTTGTAGTCGCTCATGGTTCGGAAACGCCACTTGCAAGCGATCGTATTCTGATTGTTTGTGCAGATGACGAGAACCGAAACCTTGTTCAACAACGCTATCCGCAGGCAGCTGTTATGGAGATTACGCCTGCAGAAAGTATAGATGAACTAGCAGTGAAGCTGGAGCAGATTGGTTCGATTGATCATATCATCTGGATGGCGCCATGGATTGATTTGGAATACCTCGCAGAAGAGGCACTGATCATCGAGCAGGAGCGCGGTGTATTTCATGTATTTCGCTTGCTAAAAGCCCTGCTCAAGCTGGGCTACGATACCAAGGAGCTAGGATGGAGTCTCGTAACCTTCCAGACTCAACCGATTCATTCGAACGATGTGGTGAACCCTATTCATGCCAGTCTTTACGGTTTAGTTGGTTCGATGGCAAAAGAATACACGAACTGGCGTATCCGACTGGTTGATCTGGAAGCTGGTCGTGCTTGGCCTATAGAGGATGTTTTCACACTTCCGCCAGATGCTGAGGGGAATGCAACGGTTTATCGCGGAGGGAAATGGTATCGTCAGGAATTAATTCCATTGCGTCAAATGCAAAGGGAACAGGCTTCCTACAGGCAGGGGGGAGTCTATGTGGTGATCGGAGGCGCTGGCGGTATTGGCGAAGTCTGGAGCGAGTACATGATCAGCACCTATCAAGCGCAAATCATCTGGATTGGACGCCGGGAAAAAAATGCAGAGATCCAAGCCAAAGTGGATCGACTTGCAAAGCTCGGACCTGCTCCTGTCTATATCGCGGCGGATGCGACGAATCGCAAGTCCTTGTACTTTGCGTATGAAGGAATCAAAAGACGATATAAACAAGTGAATGGAGTCATTCATTCCGCAATTGTTCTGCTCGATAAAAGTCTCGCAAATATGGACGAAGAGCGCTTCCGTGCGGGGCTTTCGGCAAAGGTAGATGTAAGTGTGCGGATTACTCAAGTATTTGATCGGGAGCCGTTGGATTTTGTCATGTTCTTTTCATCGATCAATTCATTTACCAAGTCGCCTGGACAAAGCAATTATGCGTCAGGTTGTACGTTTAAGGATATATTCGCGCACCAGCTATCGTTGCATAGCCTCAGTGCAGTGAAGGTGATGAATTGGGGATACTGGGCGAACGTAGGCATTGTTGCCACCAAGGATTATCAGGAGAGAATGGCACAGGCAGGATTAGGCTCCATTGAACCTCATGAAGCGATGGCGGCTTTGGAAAACCTGCTTGCAGGACCGATCAATCAAGTCGCGTTGGTGAAAACAACGAAATCACAGGCCTTGGTTAAAGTAAATCCGGATAAATCCATTTACATCTATCCTGAAAAGCTAGTATCCCACATCGAACGTGTAAAGAATGAGATGCCCAAATTAGAGTTTTCGTCTCAACGCAGACAATCTGAAATGGAGGCTTATAAATGAATACAATGGATAAGCTTCTCAGTGAACTACTCTATGGTCAATTACAGTCAATCGGGCTGTTCACGGTAAAAAACCAGACGATAGGAGAACTCAAAGCCAAATTGCATGACAGGTACGGCAAATGGCTGGAGGAAAGCATAGCCGTTCTCGTACAAAACCAGTATCTTGCGTACGATGGAGAGTCACTCATCGCAAACGATACTACCCCTATCAATCTCGAAACCGCATGGGAAAAATGGGAGGAAGAAAAAACAGCATGGCTGAACGATCCGAATAGTAAAGCGCAGGTGATTCTGGTAGAGGCAACCATGCGCGTACTGCCAGATATTTTGTTAGGAAAGATTCCAGCTACAGAGATCATGTTCCCGAATTCCTCGATGGAACTGGTGGAAGGGATTTATAAACACAATGAGGTTGCGGACTACTTTAACAAAGTGCTCGCCAATACGATTGTTACCTATGTGAAGCAGCGTACGGAGCAAGATCCTTTTGCTCGGATTCGCATTTTGGAAATCGGGGCAGGTACAGGTGGAACGAGTGCGATCGTACTGCCAAGGCTAAAGCCCTTTCAGAAGCATATCGAGGAATATTGTTATACCGATCTTTCGCAAGCCTTTTTGCTTCACGCCGAAAAAGAATATGGAGCCGAAAATCCATATCTCACGTATCGGATTTTTAACGTGGAAAAGCCTGTTGAGGAGCAGGGGATCGCTGCGGACACCTATGATCTCGTGATTGCCACAAATGTACTGCATGCGACAAAAAATATTAGCCAAACCTTGCTCCACGCCAAAACAACGTTACAGAAAAATGGCTTGCTGATTCTGAATGAATTAACGAGCAATACCTTGTTTGCTCACTTGACGTTTGGCTTGCTGGATGGCTGGTGGCGCTATGATGATCCAGAATGGCGGATTCCTGGCTGCCCCCTGTTAACGGTGGAAACATGGCAAAAGGCGTTGAAAAAGGCAGGATACCAATCTGTTTTCTTGCCAGCAGAAGACCAGCTGGATTTATGCCAACAAATTATTGTGGCAGAAAGCGATGGGGTGATTCGTCGCAACAGCCAACCGAGGCAATCGGCGGTAACAGTTGCGTATTCGCCTGCAAAAAAGCAAGCCTCAAAGCTGAAGGCGATGCCACTCCAAAAACAAGTGCCTGTACGCACGACACCAGCGAAAAAGTCAGGCAGAGTCACGGAGGAATTACTTCGCGAAAAAAGCACGGCTTACATCAAAACGTTAATGGGTGAAACGCTCAGAATTCCGACCCACCAGATAAAATCATCTGCGCCATTCGAGCAATATGGGATTGATTCGATTCTGGTTGTGCAATTGACCAATTCGCTTCGCAAAGATTTTGCGAATATGAGCAGTACGATTTTTTTCGAGTATCAAACGATTGATGCCTTGGTAGAGTATCTCATCGAGACGCAAAAGGAAGCTTTGCTCAAGGTAATAGGAGTAGAAGCACAAGAAGCAGTTGAGGAAGCATTGCCCGTCGCTGCTTCAACGGCGTACACCGATCTTCCCGTGAGAAGCACGAGACGCTTTTTATCCGTTCGGGAACAAGAAAGAAAGGAATCCATTTCGCCTTCATCGGTGGTGCGGGATGTGGCGATCATCGGTCTTTCCGGGCGTTATCCGCAGGCGAAAAATGTGGATGAATTCTGGAATCGTTTAAAAGAGGGGAAAAACTGCATTTCTGAAATCCCTAAGGATCGCTGGGATTGGCAGAGCTATTTTGACGAAGAAAAAGGGAAAAAGGAATCGATGTATACAAAATGGGGTGGATTTATCGATGATATGGATAAATTCGATCCCTTATTTTTTCAAATCTCTCCAAAAGAAGCCGAGGAGATGGACCCGCAAGAACGGTTATTTTTACAAGAAGCCTATGCGAGTATTGAGGATGCTGGATATACGCCTACAACTCTGTGTGAAAGCAGAAAAGTAGGCGTTTTTGTCGGCGTGATGAATGGCAATTACCCAACGGGAGCCACTTATTGGTCGATCGCGAATCGCCTCTCTTATCTATTAAACTTTCAAGGTCCGAGCGTGGCGGTAGATACGGCTTGCTCCGCTTCTCTCACCGCGATTCATTTCGCCTTGGAAAGCTTGTACAGCGGCACAAGCGAGTGTGCAATCGCAGGGGGAGTCAATCTCATTGTCGATCCCGTCCACTACATGAAATTGTCAGCTTTGACGATGCTCTCTCCTTCGAATCAATGCAAGTCCTTCGGCGATCAAGCAGACGGCTTTGTGGATGGAGAGGGTGTGGGCGCAATCGTCTTGAAGCCTTTGGATAAGGCGATAGCCGATGGTGACCATATTTACGGAGTCATCAAAGGAAGCATGATGAATGCCGGTGGGAAAACGAATGGCTATACCGTCCCGAATCCGCAGGCGCAGGCGCAGTTAGTAGCGGATGCCCTACAGCGTGCCAAGGTACATGCAAGAACGGTCAGTTATCTGGAAGCACATGGAACAGGAACGGAGCTAGGAGACCCGATCGAGGTTGCTGGACTTACTCGCGCCTTTGAAAAAGACACCCAGGACAAGCAGTTCTGTGCATTGGGATCAGCGAAGTCGAATATTGGACATTGTGAAAGTGCGGCAGGGATTGCTGGCGTTACGAAAATATTATTGCAGCTGAAGCACGCGCAATTGGTGCCCTCCTTACATTCCAACACGCTCAATCCCAATATTGACTTCACCAAGACGCCGTTTGTGGTTCAGCAAGAGTTGGCAGAATGGAGACGACCGATTGTAGAGATCAATGGCACAACCAATGAATATCCACGAATTGCAGGGATTTCCTCGTTTGGTGCAGGGGGAAGCAATGCCCATGTGATTATTGAAGAATATATTCCGGAAGAGCAAAAGCAATCCAGTTTGAAAATCACACCTCAGAACCCGGCTATTTTTGTTTTGTCAGCAAAGAATGCGGAGAGGTTGTATGAAAAAGCACAGCAGTTGCTAGCTTTTATCCAGGAACACTCCTTATCTGATGCGAACTTAGCAGACATGGCGTACACGCTTCAGGTAGGACGAGTAGCTATGGATGAGCGTCTTGCTGTCCTTGCTGGCTCTATGACGGAGTTGCAACAAAAACTAACAGCCTATGTAGAAGGGCAAGAGCACATTGCTGATTTGTATCGTGGTCAGGTAAACCGAAATCAGGAAATGCTGGATATTTTGACGTCCGATGATGAATTAGAAGAAACGATTGCGAGATGGATGGAACGCGGAAAGTACAGCAAGCTTCTCGACCTGTGGGTGAAGGGCTTATCTATCGATTGGAACAAGCTTTACCAGGAAGAGCAACCGGGTCGTATCAGTTTACCGACGTATCCTTTTGCCAAGGAATCCTATTGGACCCACGCCAGGTCTGTTAGCAGCAGCACAGGTGTGGGTGCGATTCATCCTTTCTTACACCAAAATACATCCGATTTCATGGAGCAGCGGTTTAGCTCCATGTTTACGGGCCAGGAGTTTTTCCTGAGTGACCATGTCATTAAGGGGCAACGTGTCTTGCCGAGTGCGGCTTATCTGGAGATGGCACGGGCAGCGATCCAGCAGGCGACGGGAGGGCTTGATTCGGAGCGAGAACTAGAAGGACTCCGTTTCAAAAATGTGGTCTGGGCGCAACCTTTGGCTGTTGGGCCAGAGCCCGTTCAGGCACATATCGAACTCTATCCTGAGGCGAATGGTGAGATTGCTTTTGAAATTTACAGCGATAGCAAGCAAGACCGAGAACAAACGACGGAGATTGTACACAGTCAAGGAAGTGCCGTGTTGTGTTCCATTCCAGATATTCCATCATTCGATCTCTCCGTATTGCAGGAACAGTGTAGCCTAAGCACACTCAGCGCGGAACAATGCTATGACGCTTTCAAAAAGATGGGAGTCGACTATGGGCCTGCACATCGTGGGATCGAGCAGATTTTGATTGGTCAGGAGCAGGTGCTCGCGAAGCTGTCGCTGCCTTCTTCCGTGCTGAAGACCCAAGGCCAATTTGGTCTGCATCCGAGTTTGCTCGACGCAGCTCTACAGGCGTCACTTGGCTTGATGATGGCAACCAGTGATTTTTCGCTGATCCTTCCCTTTGCTCTTGAAGAAATGGTGATCGTAGGTGCTTGCTCCTCTTCCATGTGGGCACTCATTCGCTACAGGGAAGGCAGTAAGGCTGGAGACAGAGTGGAGAAGTTTGATATCGATTTGTGTGACGAGAACGGGAATGTCCAGGTGCGGATGAAGGGCTTTTCTACGCGCAAGATTGCAAATGTATCTGTTAGATCAGAAGTAGAAGCGCCAAAAGCTTCCGTTCCTCTCGAAGAGGAGAAGGCAATAGATTCCACCTCACTGATGGAACAGGCAACCCCTTATTTTAAAAAGCTGCTTTCCTCCGTGATCAAATTGCCAGCCAATAAAATGGAAGCAGACGCCTCGTTAGAAAAGTACGGTGTCGATTCCATTGTGGCTATGCAGATGACCAAGGAGCTGGAAAAGCAATTTGGTTTGTTACCAAAAACGTTATTTTTTGAATACCAAACGATAAAAGAATTAACCGGGTATTTTCTTGAAAACTACCGTGAAAATCTGATGCACATCCTGGGGATGAGGGAAAATGCGGAAGCCTCCCTCACGCAAGAACCAGAAGCACCGATGGTGGACGAGAGGAGAGCACAGACAGAGCGCAGGAGCAAAAAACGCAAGTCTCAACGATTCGCGTCCCTGCGTATGGAAACCCAGCGAGCAAAAGGGGCGTTGGACATTGCCATTATTGGGTTGTCTGGACGTTATCCGCAAGCATGGAATATCCGCGATTTTTGGAAAAATCTGTGTGATGGCAAGGATTGTATTACCGAAATCCCAAAAGACCGTTGGGATCACAGTCTGTACTTTGATGAAGCAAAGGACAATCTCGGAAAATCGTATTCCAAATGGGGCGGCTTCATAGATGGTGTTGATCAATTTGATCCGCTGTTCTTCCATATTTCCCCACGGGAAGCGGAGCTGATGGACCCGCAGGAGCGGTTATTTTTACAGTGTGTCTATGAAACGATAGAGGATGCAGGGTATACGCGCGAAACGCTGGGCAAGCACGAAGGCCTGGGAGGCAATGTAGGTGTTTACGTAGGCGTTATGTACGAGGAATATCAGCTCTATGCGTCCGCTGAACAGGCGTTGGGCAGAGCGCTTGCGATTGCGGGGAGTCCAGCTTCTATCGCGAATCGCGTCTCCTATTTTTGCAATTTCCACGGTCCGAGCATGGCGGTCGATACGATGTGTTCGTCTTCGTTGACGGGTATTCATTTAGCGTGTCACAGCTTACAGCGCGGCGAATGTGAGGTTGCGATTGCAGGTGGTGTGAATGTTTCTATTCATCCAAATAAATATTTGTATTTGTCGCAGGGGAAGTTTGCCTCCAGCAAAGGACGATGCGAAAGCTTTGGGGAAGGTGGCGACGGCTATGTACCTGGCGAAGGAGTCGGAGCCGTATTGCTTAAACCTCTGGCAAGAGCAATCGCTGATGGAGACCACATCTATGGTGTGATCAAAGGAAGCGCCATTAATCATGGTGGAAAAACAAACGGCTATACGGTTCCCAATCCTCATTCCCAATCAAGGGTGATTCGCCGAGCTTTTGAAGAAGCAGGAGTTCATCCGAGAACGGTCAGCTATATAGAGGCACACGGTACAGGGACTTCCTTGGGGGATCCCATTGAAATTGCCGGATTGACGAAGACCTTTCAGGAATACACGAAGGAGAGTCAGTTCTGCGCGATTGGTTCGGCCAAGTCAAATATCGGGCATGGTGAGAGTGCGGCAGGGATCGCAGGGTTAACCAAAATATTGCTGCAAATGAAATACAAGAGGTTAGTTCCGTCCTTGCATTCCCGCACACTTAATCCAAACATTGATTTTAGCAAGACTCCATTTGTGGTGCAGCAAGAGCTGGCGGAATGGAAGCGACCCGTCATTGAAATCGATGGAGTAACCAGAGAATATGCAAGAATTGCGGGGATATCCTCATTTGGGGCGGGAGGGGCAAATGCTCACTTCGTCATAGAAGAATATATCGAAGCGGAACACCGCCCACCAAGCAGCATCTCGTCAAAAAATCCAGCTGTCATCGTACTGTCAGCGAAGAATAAAGACCGTCTCCGGGAGCAGGTGCAGCGGTTGTTGTCTGCTATTCGGGAGCAAGTGCTGACGGATAACGATCTAGCTGAGATTGCCTACACGCTCCAAGTAGGACGTGAAGCGATGGAAGAGCGGTTTGCTGTGATTGTCAAGACGATCTCCGAGCTTGAAGCAAAGCTAACGTATTATTTGGAAGATGCGGATGATAGACAAGACCTGTTCACAGGTCAGGTGAAGCGGAATAAAGAAACGATGGATGTTTTTGCCGCAGATGAGGATTTACAACAGGCAATCGATACATGGATCACCAAAGGGAAATACGCAAAGATTTTGCAGATGTGGGTACAGGGGTTGATTTTTGACTGGAACAAACTCTACGGGGATACGAAGCCTCGTCGAATCAGCTTACCTGCTTATCCTTTTGCAAGAGAGTGCTATTGGCTGCCAAAGGTGGAGTCACAAGCCAATGGTTTGACCGTAGGGGCGCCGGCTTACCTGCATCCCTTGCTACATCAAAATACGTCTACACTTTCGGAACAACGGCACAGCTCGACGTTTACAGGACAGGAGTTTTTTCTTAGAGATCATGTCGTGAAGGGACAAAAGGTCTTGCCTGGGGTAGCTTATCTGGAGATGGCACGGGTGGCTGTGGATATGGCAGCAGGTGTCCGAACGGATAACCAGTCGGCGATTCAACTGAAAAATATCGTGTGGGCGAAACCAGTTATCGTGGAAGATGCCCCCATCCAAGTACACACGGGACTATACCTGGAAGAGAATGGTGAAATCACTTTTGAAATCTATAGCCACCCAAGAGAAGCCGAGGAGAGTCTAGTAGTACATAGCCAGGGTAGAGCAGTACTACGATCAGCTATGGAGGCGCCAGCGCTCGACCTTTCCGCCATTCAAGCTCAGTGCACAGAGAGCAGTTATAGCTTTAGCCAATGCTACGAAACGTTCCATAGGATAGGACTAGCATACGGTCCATCACACCAAGGGATTGAGAAGCTGTTTGTCGGGCCAGATCAAGTGCTGGCGAAGCTTGTCTTGCCTCCTTCTGTCACGGATACAGCAGAAAAATTTGTCCTTCATCCGAGTATGATGGACGCCGCATTACAGGCATCGCTCGGTTTCATGATGGGCACTTCCGATCTTCAGCCATCCCTGCCTTTTGCCTTGGAGGAATTGAACATTTATAGTACTTCTACAACTGCTGTATGGGCGTTGGTTCGATACAGTTACGGCCATGCAGCTACGCAAAAAGTACAGAAGCTCGACATTGATTTGTGTGATGAGCAAGGCACGATTTGCGTTAGCATGAAGGGATTCACAACGAGGGTGCTCGAAGGTGAAAAAGCTGCTGGGGTTGCAAAAAACAAGGGTACAGGTGAAGCAGGCAAAATCACTAGTACGTTGATGCTGCAGCCTGTTTGGATCGAAAAAGGCATTCCCAAGGAAGCCAAAGCTCCTGAATATGAACAGCATGTGGTGATGCTTTGCGAACCAGGGAAGATTTCTTGGGAAAGCCTTTCATCTCAGATAAACGGTGCGAGAGTCCTCGTGTTGCAATCGGATCAGCAAGGCATGGCGGAAAAGTTCCAAGCGTATGCTGTTCAGGCGTTTGAAGAAATAAAAGCCCTTCTTCAAGCAAAACCAAAGGGGAAATTGCTGATTCAGATTGTAGTCCCTTTCGAAACGGAACAACGACTGTTTGCTGGTTTAGCTGGTCTGTTGAAAACCGCACAGATCGAAAACCCGAAAGTAATCGGACAGTTGATTGAGGTTAATTTAACAGAAGATTCAGTGGAATTAGCAGAGCAGTTGAGAGCAAACAGCCTTTGCCCTACAGACAGCCAGATTCGCTATCAGTTAGGGAAAAGATATATAGCGGGATGGAGTGAGGTTGCTCCCCAGGTTGAAGTCAGTATGCCGTGGAAAGACAACGGGATTTATTTGATCACAGGCGGAGCAGGGGGCTTGGGACTTCTTTTTGCCGAAGAAATGGCGGAGAAAGCCCGTGGCATCACCTTGATTTTGACAGGACGCTCTGCGCTGACTGAGGAGAAGCAAGCACAGCTTCGCAAGCTTGCGGACAACGGAACCGGAACCAGAGTCGAATACCGCCAAGTGGATATCACGCAGAAACAGGCCGTGGAGGAGTTGATCCAAAGTATCCAAGCAGACTTTGGTGATCTTCACGGGATCATTCATGGTGCAGGCGTGACTCGCGACAACTTTATTCTGAAAAAAACCAAAGAAGAAGTACAAGCAGTTCTCGCGCCAAAGGTTGCGGGACTCCTTCATGTAGACGAAGCGACTAAGGGACTGAATCTGGATTTCTTTGTCCTCTTTTCTTCAGCCGCTGGAGGCTTAGGCAATATGGGCCAAGCAGATTATGCGACGGCCAACGCCTTTATGGATAACTACTCTGCTTACCGCAACGAGCAGATCGCGCTAGGTAAACGGCGGGGGCAGACCATCTCCATCAATTGGCCTCTGTGGAAAGAGGGCGGAATGCAGGTAGGCGAAGAGACAGAAAAGAGATTGTGGGACGATCTTGGCATGGTTGCTATGCAGACAGCTTCGGGTATCAACTGCTTGTATCAGGGGTTAGCTTCGGGACAAGATCAGTTGATGGTCATGGAAGGTGATCGTGTACGGATGAAGCAGAGGCTGATGGGAGCAACGGCAACCTCCGTGACCGCAACAGCTTACTCGAACAGCTTGCAAAGTGAGATTCAAGCGTCTTTGCGGAAAATGGTCGCTGATGTGCTCAAGGTGGAGAAAGAGGATATAGATATCTACGCGGAGCTCCATGAGTACGGCTTTGACCAGATTAAGCTGACCGAATTTACAAACAAGCTGAATCAAGCCTATCAGCTTGAGCTTACTCCACCTGTATTGGTAGAGTACCCGACGCTTTTTACTGTCTCGCAATACTTGTTGGAAGCATACCAGGATCGGTTCATACAATCGTTCCACCCAGCAGAGAAGGAACAGCCAATTTCCGGTGGGCAACAAGATGTGCTTCGGGCAAAAGTAAGGGAATATCTGAAAAAAGAAGTTTCTGCTGTTATCAAGCTCCCTGCCTATAAAATCGATGAGGAAGCCCCACTGGAGAAATACGGGATCGACTCGGTTATGGCGATGCAATTGACCAATCAATTGGAAAAAGCGTTCGGTTCGCTGTCGAAAACGTTGTTCTATGAATACCAAAACATCGAGGATTTGACAGGCTATCTTGTAGCTCATCATCGAGACAAGATCATTGAAATCATGGGGGCTGGGAAAACCGCAGAGACAAGTACAGGAGAGAATGTTGCTAATGTACTGCCTCCTACTGACTCCATAACAACCCATCGTCGTCGTTTCTCACGCTTTGTTACGCGAGAGCAGGCAAATAAACAAACAACATCTGACCTAGACATTGCAGTCATCGGTATTTCTGGTCGCTATCCGCAGGCTTCCACAATACAGGAATTTTGGAACAACTTGCGGGACGGCAAGGATTGCATTACAGAAATTCCGCAAGAGCGCTGGGATCACAGCCTGTTTTTTGACGAGGCTCGGAACAGCCAAGGAAAAGCATACAGCAAATGGGGCGGCTTCATAGATGGTGTCGATCAATTTGATCCGCTGTTCTTCCATATTTCTCCGCGGGAAGCGGAAATGATGGACCCTCAAGAACGCCTTTTCCTGGAAACCGTGTGGAATCTGCTTGAAGAGGCAGGACACACGCGAGAGGTATTACAGAGTCAATATGAGAATAAAGTCGGCGTCTATGTAGGGGCGATGTATCAGCCGTATCACGCATTTGATACGGATATGGAAAAGAGCTCGATCATTTCCCTGTCTTCCTACCATTCGATTGCCAACCGAGTCTCTTACTTTTTTAATCTGCAAGGTCCAAGCATGGCGATTGATACAGCATGTTCTTCATCTGCCATTGCCATTTACCATGCCTGCGAAAGTTTGTTAAAAGGTGAAAGCACGCTTGCCATCGCGGGTGGCGTGAATGTTTCGATCCATCCTAAGAAATACCTAGGCTTAAGTCAGGCCCAAATGATTGGAAGCCACGTAGACAGCAGAAGCTTTGGTGATGGAGACGGATATTTGCCAGCAGAAGGCGTAGGCGCTGTACTATTGAAGCCTTTAGCCAAAGCGATGGAAGATGGAGATTACATCTTAGCTGTTATCAAATCCGCCGCGACCAATCATGGCGGACGTACCAATGGATTCTCCGTGCCTAATCCCAACGCACAAGCGCAATTGATAGAAGAAAATTTTGCGAGAGCGGGCATTGATCCACGGACGATCAGTTATGTGGAAGCCGCCGCTAATGGCTCGCTGCTGGGAGATCCAATTGAGTTGAAGGCGTTAACAAATGCTTTTTCGAAGCAGACGGACGATGTTCAATTTTGTGCGATTGGGTCAGTGAAATCGAATATCGGTCACGCCGAAGCAGCTTCTGGTATTTCTCAGCTGACCAAGGTGATTTTGCAGCTACAGCATCAGGAATTGGTTCCCTCTATAAAAGCGGAGCCGCTGAACCCGCATATCCATTTTGCAGAAACGCCTTTTTATCTGCAAAAAGCTCGACAAAAGTGGGAGCGACCCGTGCTGAGAATCAATGGGGAAGAACGAGAGGTTCCGCGCCGAGCGACGATCAGTTCGTTTGGAGCAGGCGGGTCAAATGCTCATTTGATCCTCGAAGAATATATTCCGCCACAGACAGAGATGAAATCCATTTCATCTGCCACCTCACCCCAGATCGTGGTTTTCTCGGCAAAAAATGCTGACCGATTGGGTGCCGTTGCCAAGCAGATGCTTGCATTTGCCCAGCAGCAAGCGTTTTCCTTAGCGGATTTTGCCTATACGCTCCAAGTGAAACGAGAGGCCATGGAATGCAGGCTGGCTATGGTGGTTCAAGATCGAGATGAACTGGTTCATGGATTACAGGCGTATTTGGAAGCGGTCGAACTAGGTAGCGAGCCAACTGCATCGATTCCTATCTATACAGGAGACCTCGAAGAAGACCATGGAGGAGTGAGAAATCTGTTTTCTGGCAAGGTAGGAGATACTGTATTGCAGGTTCTTTTAGCAGAAAACAATCTGGACAAGCTTGCCCTTCATTGGACGCAGGGAGGTAAAATTCCTTGGGAATCCTTGCATTCAGAAGAACGTCGCATGATGTCTCTGCCTACCTATCCTTTTGCCAGAGAACGCTATTGGCTCGGCACTGAAACGGTCACTCCACCTATGGAAAAAGAGACGTTAACGATTGATATCAACCCGGACAGCCCAACAGAAGAAAACATCCAGCGGGATATGGCACAATTTCTCTCACGGGAATTACACCTTTCGGAAGGGCAAATCAAGCCAAACAAATATTTCTTGGACTATGGCATGGATTCGATCATGGTGACCAAGCTGATTCGTCATTTAGAGCAGCGCTGGAACATCAAGATCAGAGGGCGGGAAGTGCTGGAGAACCCGACGATGAAGTCCTTGGCACATCTCCTTGCGATAAAGATAAAAGAGTGCAGTCATAAAGAGATCGCTTCCACGACAGATTTCGAAACAATGTCTCCGGATAGCGGGGAACGGACGGAGAATATCGCAGTCGATATGTTGCAAAAATTCAAAGAAGGCCTGCTAAGCCTGGAAGAGATCGAACAGTTAATCGACAAAGGAGGGATAATATGATGCGACGGGAAATCCTCATGGCTTACAAAGAAGGTAAGCTGTCTGCTGCGGAAGTCCAAGAGAAGCTTCTGGAGCTGGAAAACCCATCGTTTACAAGTCCTCTGTCCGTCGGGCAGCAAGGATTGTGGATGTTGCAAAAAATGTCCCCTACGATGAGTGCGTATAATGTTCCGTTATGCTTTTGCATCCGCCAGAAATGGGACGTAGCCTTATTTAAACAGGCCTGCCTTCATGTCTGGAAACAGCATCCGATTTTACAGCGTTCGATTATGGAAAAGCAGGGTGTTCCGTATCTCATTCAACGTCTAGAGCAATCGCTTGCCATTGAGGAGGACGACATCTCAAGTCTAACGTCCCAAGATGTTTTGCCGTATCTCAGACAAAAAGTAAAAGAGCCCTTTTCATTGGAAAAGGGTTCTTTACTCCGCATTCATCTATTGTCGCGTTCAGAAGAAGAGCATTATGTGCTGTTTACGGTCCATCATATGATCTTTGACGGACATTCCTCCTTGTTAATCCTGCAAGATTTGGTCCAAACCTATATCGAGCTGGTTGAAGGAAAGCAGCCAAAAGTAACACTGAATTCAACGGATTACGCTGACTTCGTAAAATGGGAACAGGACATGATGGCAAGTGCGGAAGGTGGAGAACATCGTTCTTACTGGCTGGAGCAATTGAAAGGGACGTTTCCACAATTGGAGCTTCCTGCCGATCGCCCACGTTCTTCCGCACCAAGCTTTGAGGGGCAGGTTTATACGCACGTATTTTCACGAGATTTGAGTCAGCGGGTGAAGCAGCTCTGCAAGCATCACCGTATGAACCCATCTGTTCTTTTGTTAGGGATATTTAAAGCCTTATTGTATCGCTATACAGGTCAAACGGATGTGATTGTCGGAATGCCGACGATGGGACGTCCAGAAGAGAGATTCGATTCTCTGATTGGTTATTTTGTCAATATGATTCTCATTCGCAGTCAGGTAACGGGGGAAAAGTCTTTCTCCCAGTTCGTTCGGGAATTGCAGCTTACGCTGATCGACGGGATGGATCACGCTGTCTATCCTTTTCCAGCGATGGTTCGCGAGGCAAATATTCCTCGACTTCATGGAAATTCACCCGTATTCGCTATCATCTTTACGTACCAAAATTTTCTGCAATCGCAAAACTTGCAGCGCTTTTATGATGAATGTCAAAACAAGCTTGCCATCGAATTGATTGACGGCGTTCATCAAGAGGGTGAGTATGAATTTGAGTTAGAGGTGTTTGAGCAGGAAGCCGAGTTTGTACTGAATTTGAAATACAATCCGCATGTATTTGATCAAGCGACGATACAACGGATGGCCGCGCATTATCAAAATATCGCAAACGCAGTCATCAAAAATCCTGACATCGCTTTGGATGAGATTCCACTTATTTCTGCGGAAGAACGAAACATGCTGCTCGTTGAGTGGAATGCGACGGAAGAGGCATTCCCGCAGGCGTTATGCATCCATGATTTGTTTGAGAAGCGAGTTCAACAAACGCCAAATGCTGTGGCAGTTGTTTATGAAAAGCAGTCGTTGACCTACCGTGAACTAGATGAGCGGGTTACCAAGCTGGCGATCTTTTTGCAGGCTAAGGGAGTAGGTCCGGAAGCTACAGTAGGAATTTGTGTCGAACGTTCTTTGGAAATGGTCATCGGCATTTTAGGCATTCTGAAAGCTGGCGCAGCCTATGTTCCATTGGACCCAACCTATTCCACAGAGCGGTTGGCGTACATGGTAGAAGACAGCAAGAGCACTATGGTGCTTACCCAGGCTCGCCTTTTGGACAAGGTATCTTCAGCCGCAGGAGAAAGTACGAAATGCATCGTGTTAGACAGGGATTGGGAAGAAGTTGAGCAGACAGCTCAGCGACAAACAAAGCTCAACCGAGTAGTAAACCCAACCAATCTGGCTTATGTGATTTATACATCCGGAAGCACAGGGAAACCCAAAGGGGTCATGGTGAGTCATGAAAGTATCATCAACACCCTCTTTTTCCTGGAAGCTCGTTATCCGGTTATGGAGAACGAAGTTTATTTGCTGAAAACCAACTATGTGTTTGATGTTTCGTTGTCTGAGCTGTTTGGTTGGTTCATTGGTAAAGGACATCTGGTCATTCTACCGCCACATGGCGAGAAGTCACCAGAAATGTTAGCGGAATCGATCGTGAAGCATCGCGTGACGCATGTCAATTTTGTTCCAGCGATGCTGAATGTCTTCGTCAACGGCGTTGCAGCGAATCAGCGATTCATGGAGCATTGTCCGCTTAAATATGTGATGGTTGCAGGAGAAGCCTTTCCAAAAGAGTTGGTGAAAAGGACGGTTGCGACTTTTCAAAAGGCGAAGATCGAAAATATTTACGGACCAACAGAAGCCTCTATTTATGCGGCATGGTTCTCCTGCTCTGAAAATGAACTGGTTAGCAGCAATACACCGATTGGTAGACCTGTCGCAAATACGAAACTTTACATCGTTGATCGCCATATGAATCCCGTGCCAGTTGGTGTGCCAGGAGAGCTTTGTATTGCAGGAAAAGGCTTGGCTCGCGGATATTTGAATCGCCCAGAGCTGACCGCAGAGAAGTTTGTAGATAACCCGTTTACACCGGGAACCAAGCTGTATAAAACAGGTGATGTAACACGTTGGCTCTCTGATGGAACGATTGAGTATTTAGGTCGAATCGATCATCAAGTAAAAATTCGAGGCTTTCGGATTGAATTGGGTGAGATCGAGAGTCAACTAATGGCTCATCCGCAGATTCAAAGCGTTGTCGTGTTGGTGAAAGAAGAGGGAGATCATAAACGGTTGGTTGCTTATTATGTTCCGGAAGCAGATCCGAACCATGAACGGCTTGAGCCTTCAAAATTACGGGATTATTTGAGAAGGAATTTGCCAGAGTATATGCTCCCGGCATTTTTTGTTTCCATGGATAAAATCCCGTTAACCGCTAATGGAAAAGTGGATCGCACAGAGCTGCTAAATCAAAAGCTTGTGGTCACACAGGCGAAGAAGCAGAGCCTTCCGCAATCTGATATAGAGCAAAGGACTTTGAAAATTTGGCAGGATGTCCTGAATGTAGAGGGGATCAGTTCAGAAGATGGCTTTTTCGATGTGGGCGGAGACTCGATTCTCGCTACCATGGTTGTCGCCAAAATGACGGAAGAGTTTCAGTGCGATCTAAATGTGACTACTCTATTTAAGTACGTCAATATTCGAGAGATTAGCGAATATATCGCGGCAAGGAAAGAGAATGAATCGGATGAGCAAATGGATTTTGCCAATTCGAACGAGACAACGGCATATAGCGATGGACAAGCGGAGGAGTCTTATCCGGATTATTATGAGGATAGCATCGCGATTATTGGTATCTCCTGCCACTTCCCGGGAGCGAAAAATCATAGAGAGTTTTGGGAGAATTTACGAAACGGCGTAGAGAGTGTACGTTTCTTCTCTGATGAGGAAATCGATCAATTACACCTGCCTGATGAATACTTACAGAACCCGAACTTTATTCCGGTGCAGTCCACCATAGAAGGAAAGGATCACTTCGATCCAGGATTCTTTCACCTTTCAGCTAGAGATGCAGAATTTATGGACCCGCAGTTTCGGCTGTTATTGACCCATTCATGGAAAGCATTGGAGGATGCAGGGTATACACCAAAGCAGGTTCCGCAGACGGGTGTATTTATGTCGGCGAGCAATAGTTATTATCAAGCACTTTTGCCGCATTTCACTAAGGAATCACCGAATGTCATGAAAGACCCCAATGAATATGTCTCGTGGGTTTTGGCGCAAGGTGGAACGATTCCCACGATGATTTCTCATAAAATGGGGCTAAAGGGGCCGAGCTTTGCCGTCCATTCCAATTGTTCCTCCTCATTGGTAGGCTTGCATTTGGCTTATCGCAGCCTGCAATCGGGGGAATCGAAGGCGGCTTTAGTAGGGGGCGCAACGATTTTCCCTACGACTTATTCAGGGTATGTCTATCAAGCTGGATTGAACTTTTCCAGTGATGGTCACTGCAAGACGTTCGATGCGTCAGCAGACGGTATGATCGGTGGAGAGGGAGTCGGCGTGGTTGTCCTCAAAAAAGCTTCCGATGCGATCAAGGACGGCGATCATATTTATGCCCTCATGAGAGGAATTCGCATCAACAATGACGGGGGAGATAAAGTCGGATTTTATGCGCCAAGTATAAAAGGTCAGGCTGAGGTGATTCAGCAAGTATTAGAGGACACCAAGGTACATCCTGAAACGATTAGCTATATCGAAGCGCATGGAACGGGTACTTATTTAGGCGATCCAATAGAATTCGCGGCGCTCAATGAAGTCTATACACAATACACATCCAATAAAAAGTACTGCGGACTTGGATCGGTGAAAACCAATATTGGACATCTCGATACAGCCGCAGGGTTAGCAGGCTGCATTAAAGTAGCATTGAGCTTATACCATAATGAAATTCCTCCTTCGCTAAACTATGAAAAGCCGAATCCGAATATCAATTTGGATCAATCGCCGTTTTATGTGGTTGATACACTGAAAAAATGGGAGGATGCACCTGTTCCCCACAGAGCGGCGTTAAGTTCATTTGGCCTTGGCGGGACGAATGCTCATGCGATTTTTGAACAATGGAAGATTGGGACAGAAGCTAAGCATATCAACGTGAGTGATGATAACAATCACCGCGTTTATTTCGTGCCGTTATCAGCCAAAAACGATGATCGTGTTCTGGCATATGCCCAGCAACTCGTTGATTTCCTTAGAGGGAATCAGGCACGAGTCCATCTAGCAGATTTGGCCTATACTCTCCAAGTAGGAAGGGAAGCGATGGAGAGCAGGGCTATTTTTATTGTCAAAGATACAGCAGAACTCATTCAAAAGCTGAGTGACCTTTTGAGTGGAGCGGAACAAACAGCGGGTAGCTTTAAAGGGAATACAAGACAAGCAAGCGACGAAGTCTCCTTATTGAAAAAGAATGGGTCTAATCGTGAGTTATTTACCAAGCTGTTTGCAGAAGGGAATGGAGAAAAAGCAGCCGAGCTGTGGAGCAAGGGTCTGGATATCGAGTGGGAAGTCCTGTACAGCGATGCAAAACCGCGCCGTATCAGTCTGCCTACCTATCCTTTTGCTGAGGAATCCTATGGGGTTCCTGAGAATGTGTACAAGGAGTCGGTAGCGGCTTCTGTACAGATTGCGCCAATCTCTTCAACAACGCCAACGCCAGAAACCCTACTACTCCAACCGTGCTGGAACGAACAGGAGATCAGCCAAAAAGCTGACTCACCTGCTTTTGCAGAGCATCTCGTGATCCTTTGTGAATGGAAAGAGGAATTCCAAGAGCGTATCCAATCCGAAATGAACGGAGTGCGCTGCCTGGCCTTACAACCACAATCGCAGCAGGAAAGTATCGCGGAACGGTTCCATGCCTATGCCGTCCAGGCATTCACGGAAATCCAGCGAATCCTTGCCAATAAACCAAAGGGAAAAGTGCTGCTGCAGCTTGTTGTGCCTGCCAAAGAGGAACAACAATGCTTCTCGGCTCTCTCAGGTTTGCTGAAAACGGCGCACTTGGAGAATCCCAAGCTGATTGGACAGCTGATTGAAGTACAGGCAGAGGACAATCCAACGGAATTGGTTCATAAGCTGCAACAAAACAGCACCGATGAGAAAAGTAAGCATATTCGTTATCAGGATGGCAAGCGATGGGTGAGCAGCTGGAAAGAAATGAAAGCTTCCGGGCAAGCGGAGCATGTATGGAAAGATGATGGCGTTTATCTGATTACGGGCGGTGCAGGTGGATTAGGCTTGATTTTTGCCAAGGAAATCGCGCAGCAAACGAAGGGAGCGACGGTGATTATCACGGGTCGTTCTTCCTTGGATAAAGAAAAGACAGCCAAATACAGCGAGTTGAAAGCACTGGGAGCCAATATTCAATATCGTCAAGCTGACATCACACAAAAGCAAGCGGTAGAAGATTTACTCCAAGGCATCAAGCAAGAGTTTGGTAGCCTCACAGGCATCATTCATAGTGCGGGAGTCATTCGCGACAGTTTCATCATTAGAAAAACAGTGGATGAAGTGGCGCAAGTGCTGGCGCCGAAAGTTTCTGGACTGGTGCATCTCGATGAGGCAAGCAAGGATATGGCGCTTGATTTCTTTATTTTCTTCTCCTCTGGCGTGGGATGCTTTGGTAATGCAGGGCAAGCCGATTATGCTACTGCCAATGCCTTTATGGATCAATACGCCAAGTATCGTAGTGGTTTGGTGAAAGCAGGTGAACGTCAAGGCCAAACAATCTCCCTCAATTGGCCGCTGTGGAGAGATGGCGGTATGCGTGTGGATGAAGCGACAGAGAAGATTATGGAGACTAGAGGCATGGTAGCGATGCCGACTGCAAGCGGGATACAGGCGCTGTATCAAGGGGTGGCTTCCGGCTCTGAGCAGATGCTGGTTATCGAAGGTCATCTGCCAACACTCAAGGAACAGTTGCTAGGTACTCCTGCCGTGTCGCAGCTCGATTCCACACCGATGCAGGATGCGAATCTTTCAGTCGATACAGGCATGTTAAAAGAGAAAACGCTCTATCAGCTAAAAATGATGTTCGGTCAAGAGACGAGGCTTGGAGCAGGTAAAATCGCTGTCGATGAACCGTTCGAAACATACGGAATTGATTCGATTATGGTGATCCAGCTGAACAAAAAGCTAGGCGATGTCTTTAGCGAATTGTCCAAGACCATCCTGTATGAATGTCAGACGCTTGACACACTTGCAGATTATCTCGTCGCTGATCACTTGCCAGAATGCATGAAGTGGACGGGGCTAGATCGTCAGGGTGCGGTCAATCGTGGAACTCCAACACCACTGGTGCAAAACGAACGTGATACAGCCAGCCATGAACCGACTCGCAGTGTAGCTGTGCAATCAGAAAAGCAGATAGCGCGGGAGCCGATTGCCATTATTGGAATGAGCGGTCGTTATCCAAAAGCGCGATCGTTGAACGAGTATTGGGAGAATCTGAAGTCTGGAAAGAATTGCATTACGGAAATTCCGGAAGAACGCTGGTCATTGGATGGCTTTTTCGAACCTGATCCAGACAAAGCTGTGGCAGAAGGCAAAAGCTACGGCAAATGGGGCGGCTTTGTAGACGGATTCGCTGACTTTGACCCGCTCTTTTTCAATATGTCGCCGTGGGAAGCGATGCATTTTGATCCGCAGGAACGTTTGTTTATGGAGTCATGCTGGGAAGTGCTGGAGGATGCAGGTTATACGAGACAACAGCTTGCCGAAAAGTACAATCGACGAGTCGGAGTGTTTGGCGGGATTACCAAAACCGGATTCAGCTTGTATGGACCTGATTTATGGAAGCAGGGTGAATTGATTTACCCGCACACCTCGTTTAGCTCACTGACGAATCGTGTTTCCTATTTCCTCAATCTCCAAGGTCCGAGTATGCCGATTGATACGATGTGCTCCGCTTCGCTCACCGCGATTCATGAAGCATGCGAGCATCTGTATAACGGGGATTGTGAACTGGCGATTGCTGGTGGAGTCAACCTGTATCTGCATCCTTCCAGCTATGTCTTCTTGTCAGCACTGCATATGCTGTCCGTGGATGGACAATGCAAAAGCTTTGGGCAAGGCGGAAACGGTTTTGTACCGGGAGAAGGCGTAGGTACAGTGCTGCTCAAACCCCTGTCGAAGGCAATAGCGGATGGCGACCATATCTATGGATTGATTCGTGGAACCAGCGTGAATCACGGCGGAAAAACGAATGGCTATACGGTACCGAATCCAACTGCTCAGGGAGAGCTGATTCGTCAGGCACTGGATAAGGCAGGTGTTCATGCCAAGACCGTAAGCTATATCGAAGCGCACGGAACAGGTACGGAGCTTGGCGATCCGATTGAAATTTCGGGGCTCATCCAAGCCTTCCGCAAAGATACGCAGGATACGGGATTTTGTGCGATTGGTTCTGTGAAATCCAATATTGGTCACTTGGAAGCGGCGGCTGGAATAGCAGGAGTGGCAAAAATTTTGCTGCAAATGAAGCATCAACAGCTGGTCCCAAGTCTGCATGCGAAAGAGCTGAATCCGAATATTCCGTTTTCGAAAACGCCATTTGTCGTTCAGCAGGACCTGGCTGAATGGAAACGACCGCTAATGGAAGTGAATGGTGTATTGAGAGAATTCCCGAGAATTGCCGGGATTTCTTCTTTTGGTGCAGGAGGATCCAATGTACATGTTGTGATTGAGGAATACATTCCTGCGGTCAAGGAACGCCCGTCGATCACGGTCAGTCCGCAACATCCGGCGATCATTGTTCTGTCGGCAAAGAATAAGGAGCGTCTCATCGAACAAGTGCAGAGACTGTTAGCGTCGATTGAGGAGCAATCCTTTACAGATGTGGACTTGGCGGATATTGCGTATACGCTCCAAGTGGGACGCGAGGCAATGGAAGAACGCCTGGCCCTGATGGCGAGCTCGCTTTCAGAGCTGGTAGAGAAGTTGCGCAGCTTTCTTGCAGGTGAGGACAGCATTGTCGACCTCTATCGCGGTCAGGCAAAGCGCAGCAGGGAAACAGCAGACATCTTTGCAGGCGATGAAGAGTTGCAAGAAGCGATTGAAAAATGGATGCAACGCAAAAAATTCGTCAAGCTTCTCGATTTCTGGGTGAAGGGCTTGCATATGGACTGGAATAAGCTTTATGACGACAAAAAGCCTCGTCGGATCAGCTTGCCTGCGTATCCTTTTGCCAGAGAGCATTACTGGCTGCCCAAACCGAAGACACAGACGTCTATTCACACAAAAAGTATGCCTGGTCTGACTGCTTCCCTGCATCCTTTGCTGCATCAAAATACTTCGGATCTCCGTGAACAAAGATTCAGCTCTACTTTTGATGGTCAGGAATTCTTTTTATCGGATCATGTTGTAAAAGGAAAGAGAATTCTGCCTGGGGTTGCTTATCTGGAGATGGCTCGAGCAGCTGCGGATCTCGCAGCGGGAGCGTTGGAAGACGAGCAATACGCGATGGAGCTGAAAAATGTTGTCTGGGCGCAACCGATAGTGGTGGAAGACAAGCCTGTTCAGGTACACATCGGGATTTATCCTGAGGATAACGGCGACCTTCGTTATGAAATATACAGCGAACCGCAAGTAGAGACCGAATCGGTGGTACACAGTCAAGGGAGTGTGGTGTTTGCAGGGATCACTGCTGCACCCACGCATAATCTCGATGCGCTCAAAGCCCAATGCAGCTATCGTACGCTTCATGCCAGTGAGTGCTATGAAGCCTTTCAAACAATGGGACTTGTCTATGGGCCAGCCCAGCAAGGAATTGAGCAAGTGTACGTGGGAGAAGGACAAGTATTGGCCAAGTTAGCCATTCCTTCCAAAGTTGCCGAGACGCAAGGAGAATTCGTCTTGCATCCGAGCATGCTGGATTCGGCCTTACAGTCCTCTATCGGATTATTGCTTGGCACAGGCGATACAGCGATTCTGAAACCAATCCTACCTTTTGCACTGGAGAAGCTATGCATTTTTAGCCAAACCTCTTCGCGGATGTGGGTATGGATTCGACAGGCTGGCGGCAATAGGACGAAAGACAAGGTACAGAAGGTAGATATTGATTTGTGTGACGACCAAGGAACAGTTTGCGTGCGTATGCAGGGCTTCTCGGCACGAGTGCTGGAAGGTGAAGTAGAGGCGATGGATTCCAAAGGGAAGCTCGGAACACTGCTGGTTCATCCTGAGTGGAAGGAAAAAGCGGTTGTGAGCAACGCCGAAGCCCCTGACTATACACAGCGGATCGTGATGATGGTTGAACCGGATCGCAATACTTGGAACAATCTTCAATCCAACTTGAATGGAGTCCGCTGCCTTCCTTTACAATCCGCCAAAGAAGGCATTGCCGAGCGTTTCATTGATTATACGACGCAGATATTGGAGGAAATTCAAGGGGTTCTCAAGCAAAAAGTACGCGGTAAGGTATTGGTTCAGATTGTCGTTCCCATGGAAGCAGAACAACCGTCTTTCACCGCTTTCTCCGGGTTGCTGAAAACGGCGAGATTGGAGAATCCTAACCTGATTGGACAGGTAATGGAGATAGAATCGGGCGACAACGAATTCGAGATTGCTGAAAAAATAAAGGAGAATGTACGCAGTCCATTGGATGTTCAGATTCGATATCTATCTGGAAAGAGATATGTAGCTGAGTGGGTAGAACTCGATGCTCTACAAGAAACGAGCATTCCGTGGAAAGACGGTGGGGTTTATCTCATCACGGGCGGGGCAGGTGGACTGGGTTATATTTTTGCCAACGAAATTGTACAGAAGGTTCAAAAGCCGAACCTGATTCTGACAGGACGTTCCCCATTGGATCAGGAGAAGCAACGTAAACTCCAAGAATGGATTAAATTGGGGGCAAGAGTTGAATACCGCCAAGTTGATGTGACGCAGAAACAGGAAATGGCAGAATTGATCCGCACGATTCAACAGGACTATGGGCGTCTTCATGGCATTATTCATAGTGCTGGCGTGCTTCGTGACAGCTATATCCTCAAGAAAACCAGAGAGGAAGTTCAAACGGTTCAGGGTCCGAAGGTTACGGGTCTAATCAATCTGGATGAGGCCAGCAAAGATGTAGAACTGGATTTCCTGGTGCTGTTTTCCTCGGTGGCTGGCAGCTTGGGGAATATCGGACAAGCAGACTATGCGTGCGCTAACGCCTTTATGGACGGATTTGCCCACTATCGCAATGGATTGGTTGCGTTACAGCAACGTCACGGACAGACATTGTCCATGAATTGGCCGCTGTGGAAAGCGGGCGGAATGCAGGCTGACGCAGAGGCCGGAGACATGTTGGAGCATAGCAGAGGAGTAGTCGCTATGCAAACTGCGACGGGGATTGCAGCTATGTACCAAGGCTTAGCCTCTGGAAAATCACAGGTCATGGTGATGGAAGGTGATCTGGCGAAGCTCAAGCAAACACTGTTTTTGCAAACGCCAGTCAATAGTTTTCAATCGAAGCATTCGGTAACAGCGGATACCAGTAGCCTGTTGAAAAAAGTGGAATTGGCTTTGATGCAAACCGTGTCGGAG
Organism: Brevibacillus sp. RS1.1; assembly: GCF_013284365.1. Classification (NCBI taxonomy): domain Bacteria; kingdom Bacillati; phylum Bacillota; class Bacilli; order Caryophanales; family Paenibacillaceae; genus Brevibacillus; species Brevibacillus sp. RS1.1. Next base: position 1,028,351 of record NZ_JABSVA010000001.1, on the reverse strand, counting down.
TTGCTTCAGGTTCCAACCACGGATATTGATGGCAAAGTAGAGCTGTCTGAACTCGGATTTAATCAGGTTCTACTGACTGAATTCGCCAACAAGCTCAGTCAGCAATATCACATTGGGCTAACTCCGACTGTTTTCGTGGAGTGTTCGACGCTTCAGCAGCTAGCATTCTATTTACTGGAAGAATTTGAAGACACGCTGGTCAAACAGGTGCAACCAGTGGCATCGATCACACCAACCAAGGTAGAGCCAAATGAAAAACAAGTGACAACCAGAGTGGAAAATAATGTTCTCCACGAGAAAGCAACTCATTTTGTGAAAAAGGAATTTGCCGAGGTTTTGCAACTGCCTGTGAATCGAATCGAAGAAGATGCCGCGATGGAGACATACGGAATTGATTCGATTCTCTCCATGAAATTAACCAACCAACTAGAGAAAAGCTTTGGCTCGCTGCCGAAAACGTTATTTTTTGAGTATCAAACGATTCAAGAATTGATTGGATATTTCCTGGATTCCTATCGAGACAAATTCATTGAAGTCTTGGGTCTTACGGAACAGCAGGAAACAGTTGTTACCCGAGAAACTGCAACCGTGTCAACAGAAGAGAACACGTCGAAAAGGCAAAGGAATAGCCATCGCGGAAGCAATCGCAAAGGCTCGCGGTTCATCTCAACACAGAAGGAAACCCAACCAGCAAAAGGAGCAGGAGCTTTGGACATTGCGATCATTGGGGTTTCTGGACGTTATCCGAAAGCGCGGAATATCCAAGAGTTCTGGAACAATTTGCGCGATGGCAAGGATTGCATTACGGAGATCCCTAAAGAGCGCTGGAACCACAGTCTGTATTTTGATGAGGATAAGAACAAACGGGGGAAAACCTACAGCAAATGGGGCGGTTTCATAGACGGTGTGGATCAATTCGATCCGCTGTTCTTCAACATTTCTCCTCTGGAAGCAGAAATCATGGACCCGCAGGAACGTTTATTTCTGGAGTGTGTGTATGAAACCTTAGAGGATGCAGGTTATACCCGCGAATCTCTTGGCTCGTCCCAAGGCTTCGGACTTGGGGGTAATGTCGGTGTTTATGTGGGTATCATGTATGAAGAGTATCAACTGTATGGTGCACAAGAAACCATGATGGGCAGACCAATGGCCCTTGGCGGAAGCTTCTCATCTGTAGCGAACCGTGTTTCTTACTTCTTTAATTTCCATGGTCCTAGCGTAGCTGTTGATACTATGTGTTCCTCCTCGCTAACGGGCATCCATTTTGCCTGCCAAAGCTTGCTGCGCGGTGAATGCGAGGTTGCGATTGCGGGTGGAGTCAATGTTTCCATTCACCCGAATAAATATTTGATGCTCGGACAGGGGAAATTTGCTTCCAGCAAGGGACGATGCGAAAGCTTTGGGCTTGGCGGCGACGGTTATGTGCCCGGTGAGGGTGTCGGCGCGGTGCTGCTTAAACCTCTGGCGAAAGCAATCGCTGATGGAGATCAAATTTACGGTGTGATTAAAGGAAGCGCTATTAACCATGGCGGCAAAACAAATGGTTATACCGTACCGAACCCGAATGCACAAGCGAGCGTAATTGGGCGTGCCTTGAGGGAGGCAGGAATTGATCCGCGGACGATTAGTTATTTGGAAGCCCACGGTACAGGTACTTCTTTAGGAGATCCGATAGAGATCGCAGGCTTGACCAAAGCCTTCCAGGCGTACACAACTGACAAGCAGTTTTGCTCCATCGGATCAGCGAAGTCCAATATCGGGCATTGTGAGAGCGCAGCGGGAATTGCTGGGATTACGAAAATCCTGTTACAGCTCAAACACGGACAGCTAGCACCATCCTTGCATGCGGAGGTGCTAAACCCGAATATTGATTTTAGCACGACTCCGTTTGTCGTCCAGCAAGAGCTGGCGGAGTGGAAACGTCCTGTCATTGACGGTCAGGAAATTCCAAGACGCTCCGGTGTGAGTAGCTTTGGTGCGGGTGGCTCGAATGCTCATATCGTTTTGGAAGAGTACATTCCAGACGATGAGAAACGTCCAGCTATCCAAGTAAGTCACGCAAATCCAGCGATCATTCTCCTGTCAGCGAAGAATGAAAGCCAGCTCCACGAACAGGCACAGCGATTGTTAGCGGTGATCAAGGATCGGACCATTTCTGACATGGACTTAGCAGATATTGCTTACACGCTTCAAATTGGGCGAGAAGCCATGGAAGAGCGACTGGGTGTGATGGCCAGCTCCATTCAAGAGCTTCAGGAAAAGCTGACGCAATTTGTAGATGGACAGGAAAGAATTCCAGATGTATTCCGTGGACAGGTGAAAGGCAACAAAAAGACAATCGCCGTGTTTGAAGCGGATGAAGATTTGAAACAGGCCATCGATGCTTGGATCAGCAAAAGAAAATACACCAAGCTGCTTGATCTATGGGTAAATGGAGGCGTGGTTGATTGGGACAAGCTCTACGGTGAGAAGAAGCCTCGGCGCATGAGCCTGCCTACGTATCCGTTTGCAAGAGAACGTTATTGGATTCCTCAGATGGATACGCAATTTGCGCGCGAAGTGGCAGCGGCGTCAGAAGGGTCGCTCTTCCTTCACCCATTGCTCCAGAAAAATACGTCCGAATTATTGGAACAGCGGTATAGTTCCACCTTCCGTGGACAGGAATTCTTCTTGGTAGATCATGTTGTGAATGGTCAGCAGCTCTTACCGGGTGTTGCCTATCTTGAAATGGCACGCGAAGCAATCGATCAGTCAGCGAGAGCCTTGAAAGCGGGACAGAATAGCTTGAAGCTCACAAATATTGTGTGGGCTAAGCCAATTGCTGTCGATGATCAGCCAGTCGACGTTCACATTGGTCTTCAGCTCGAGGATAGTGGGGAGATTGGCTATCGAATTTTCAGTGAGCATGCAGAAAATGAAGCAGAAGAGATTGTGCATAGTCAAGGAAGTGCTGGATTCCATACGGTTGCCGAGACGCCGACGCTTAATCTCGCTGCGTTACAAGCCGCATGCGACCATGGCATCTTGAGCGGCAGCCAATGCTATGACGGTTATAAGAGAATGGGAATCCATTATGGTCCAGCGCTACAAGGAATCGAGCAAGTGCATAAGGGCATGGAGCAAGTGTTGGCAAAGCTGTCCCTACCTTTCGCTGTTTTGGGGACAGAAGAGCAGTTTGTGCTGCACCCCAGTATGATGGATTCTGCTTTACAGGCGGCGATTGGCTTGTTTATGGGGGTTGATGACAGCAGCTTCGATTACCAGCTTGATTCGCTCAAGCCAATCTTGCCTTTTGCGCTGGATGAGCTGGAAATCTTCAGTCCATGCACGCCGCAGATGTGGGCGTATATTCGCTACAGTGATGGCAGCAACGCTTCTGATCATGTACAGAAGCTGGATATTGACTTATGTGACGAGCAAGGGAACGTTTGCGTCAGAATGAAGCGATTTTCGTCTCGTAAGCTGGACGGTAAAGCGGTAGACTTCGAAACAACTGAGGCACAAGCGATGTTGATGGTTCATCCTTGCTGGAAAGAGCAAGCAGCAGTCCAAAATACAGAGACTCCTGTCTATGTACAGCATATCGTGATGATGGCGGAAGGCTTTGAATCGTCGCTTGCGAGTATTTCCGCACAGATGAACGAAGTGCGCTTAATTCCTTTGCAATCCCAACAGGATGCCATTGCCGACAGATTCGAGGCCTATGCTTCCCGAGTATTTTTGGAAATCCAAAGCATCTTTCAACAAAAGATACTTGGCAAAGTGTTAGTGCAGGTCGTCGTTCCCGACAAAGCGGAGCAAGCACACGTAAGCGGACTTTCTGGCTTGCTGAAAACAGCCCAGCAGGAGAACCCAAATGTAATCGGCCAATTCATTGAATTAAACCCAGGTGAACATGCAGAAGAAATCGTAAACAAGCTGCAAGAGAATGCCTGCCAGCCAATGGATGACCGAATTCGCTATCAAGCGGGCAAACGTTATGTACTGGGCTGGTGCGAAACCAAGCCATTGCAGGATGAGGTCACTATTCCGTGGAGAGAGCAAGGAACCTATCTGATTACGGGTGGGGCAGGCGGTTTAGGGTTGATTTTTGCAAGGGAAATCGCGACTCAAGCGAAACAGGCAACCTTAATTCTCACAGGTCGTTCACCATTGCGTGAAGATAAGCAAGCGATCCTTCATGATCTGCAAAGGTCAGGGGCAACGGTTGTCTACCGTCAAGTTGATGTGACGGACAAGCAGGAAGTACACCAACTCATCCAAAGCATTCACCAGGAATTCGGAGGGCTTCACGGCATTATCCATAGCGCGGGTGTCGTGCGAGATAACTTCATTCTCAAGAAAACGACAGAAGAATGGAGCCAAGTGGTAGCGCCAAAAGTTGCGGGTCTTACGAATCTAGATGAGGCGAGTAAAGATCAGCCTCTCGATTTTTTCGTCCTCTTTTCTTCGATAGCAGGAAGTATAGGAAATAGTGGTCAGGCAGACTATGCTTGCGCGAATGCCTTTATGGATGGCTATGCGAAAGATCGGAATGAACGAGTGCAGGCAAAGCAACGTCAAGGTCAAACAGTCTCCATCAACTGGCCGCTCTGGAAAGAGGGCGGGATGCAAGTAGATGAAGCAGTTGAGGAGATGGTGAAACAAAAGGTTGGAATGACCTCTTTGCAGACCGCGACGGGTATTCGTGCTTTTTATGAAGCCGTAGCTTCTCGAAAAGATCAGGTGATGGTAATGGAAGGAGATCTACAACGCCTCCACGCAGCAGTGGTGGGAAGACCGAAGACAGCAGAACAAGAAGTCAAAGCTTCTCCCGTTGTACAACCAACGAGTTATCATTTGCCAAAGGAAAAAGCCATCTATTATTTCAAAAAGCTGGTCTCTTCCGTGATCAAGCTGCCGATAGACCGGATTGAAGCAGATGCCTTGTTGGAAAAGTACGGAATTGACTCGATTATGGTCATGCAATTAACAAATGAATTAGAAAAAACGTTTGGTTCGTTGTCGAAAACGTTATTTTTCGAATATCAAACCATCGAAGAAATTGCGAAATACTTCCTGGCATCGCATCAGGATCAGATGATGAGTATCCTGGGTATGGATGAAAAAGAAGCACCAACGGTATCCCCTGGTAAAAGATCGAGGGTTGCACCGACGACGGTTGCTGCAACGGCAAAACCGATCATCCATAAACGCAGGAGCAGAGGCAATGCGTTGAAGGAAACGACGAGTGAAACCAAACCAGCAAACGCCGCCTTAGACATTGCGATTATTGGGGTCTCCGGTCGTTATCCGAAAGCGAGAACCATGAATGAGTTCTGGCATAACCTGCGTGATGGCAAGGATTGTGTCACAGAAATTCCCGAAGAGCGTTGGGATCACAGCTTGTTTTTTGATGCAGATAAGAAAAAACAAGGAAAAACCTACAGCAAGTGGGGGGGCTTCCTGGACGGTGTGGATCAATTTGACCCGTTATTTTTCAATATCACACCAAGAGAGGCTGAAATCATGGACCCGCAAGAGCGCTTGTTCTTGGAATGCGTCTATGAAACGTTAGAGGATGCCGGGTATACTCGTGAATCTCTCGGTTCAACACCTGGCATGGGTCTAGGCGGTAATGTCGGGGTTTATGTCGGAGTCATGTACGAAGAATACCAGCTCTATGGAGCCCAGGAAACGATGCTCGGCAGACCGATGGCGCTGGCAGGAAGTCCAGCCTCCATTGCGAATCGCGTTTCTTATTTCTGCAACTTCCATGGACCTAGCATGGCGGTCGATACGATGTGTTCCTCTTCCCTGACAACTATTCATTTGGCTTGCCAAAGTCTACAGCAAGGGGAATGTGAAGCTGCTATTGCAGGTGGTGTCAACGTTTCGATTCACCCTAATAAATACTTGATGCTTGGACAGGGCAAATTCGCATCTAGCAAGGGACGATGCGAAAGCTTTGGCATTGGCGGCGACGGGTATGTACCTGGCGAGGGGGTGGGAGCAGTCCTGCTTAAACCTCTGGCGAAAGCGATTGCCGATGGAGATCAAATTTATGGTGTGATAAAAGGAACCGCCGTTAACCACGGAGGAAAAACCAATGGCTACAATGTGCCTAGCCCGAATGCCCAAGCTCGGGTTATTGGACGTGCTTTCCAAAAAGCAGGGATCGATCCACGGACGATCAGCTATCTGGAAGCACATGGTACGGGGACCTCTTTAGGCGATCCCATTGAAATGACGGGCTTAACCAAGGCTTTTCAAGCGTATACAAATGACAAACAGTTTTGTGCCATTGGATCGGCGAAATCAAACATCGGGCATTGTGAGAGTGCAGCGGGTATTGCTGGGGTGACGAAGGTTTTATTGCAGCTCAAGCATCGACAATTAGCCCCATCCCTGCATGCTGAAGTACTCAATCCGAATATAGATTTCAGCGTGACACCTTTTGTTGTTCAGCAAGAGCTAGCAGAGTGGAAGCGTCCGGTCATTGACGGACGGGAAGTTCCACGTCGTGCCGGTGTGAGCAGTTTTGGTGCGGGTGGATCGAATGCCCATGTCGTGATTGAAGAATACATGCCAAAAACGCAAGAGCAGCCTACCTTAATGGCAAGTCCGCAAAATCCTGTGTTGATTCTCTTATCGGCCAAAAATGAAGAGCAGCTTCAACAACGGGTACAACGACTGCTCGGAGCCATTTCAGAACAGGGATTATCCGATGCGGATTTAGCTCAAATGGCGTATACCCTGCAAGTGGGACGAGAAGCGATGGAAGAACGTTTGGCTGTGATCGCGGGCTCGATGATGGAACTTGAAGAGAAATTAAAGCAATTCATAGGCAGACAGAAGGACATTGAGGACCTGTATCACGGACAGGTAAAACGTCATAAAGAGACCTTGGCAATCTTTGCAGCCGATGATGATATGCCGCAAATGATTGATTCTTGGATGAGCAAAGGCAAATACGGAAAATTGCTGGATGTTTGGGTGAAAGGGCTAAACATTGACTGGAGCAGCTTGTATGGGGAGAGAAAGCCTCGACGGATCAGTCTTCCAACCTATCCATTTAGCAGAGAAGCTTATTGGGTGCCTGGTGGACATACGTCATTTACAGGTGCAGCATCCCTCTCCACATATGAGCAGCATCCCGTTCAGCCAGACATGCGCATCATGAAAAAGCAATGGAAGGCTTGCCCAGCGATGCCAGCCAAGGTAGCTCATCGAACGATCGGTATTTTCACAACGGATGAAACGAAGCAATTGGCGATTCAACTGTCCAACCATTTCGCAAAGAGTGAAATCATAGAGCTGAACGAGCTTGAATCACGACTCCATCAGGATGAGACGGAGTGGAAAAACTATGATGGTATCGTAGATTTGATCGGTTGTGGACATCAGCAGACCGATTCGCTGGCTTGGATTCCATGGCTGCAACAGCTCATTGAGAATGGTCATAAAGAAGGCATAAAGCTATTGGGTGTGACAAAAGGTGTGGAGGCCTTTCAGAATGACGCTGTCCATTTGGGGGGTGCCTCCCGTGTTGGCTTGTACCGGATGCTGCAAAGTGAATATAAGCATCTGCAATCACGTCATGTGGATGTAGATCCATTGGCTGATGGACAAGAACTTGCGAAACAGATTGCAGCAGAGTTTTTCATGGATGATCAGGAAGCAGAGGTTTGCTATCGATCGGGTGAGCGTTATAGCGCTTATCTTCAGGAAGAGATGGTAGCCGACAGTCAGGAGCCAGCGCTTGTATTCCCTGAGAACCATGTTTTATTGATTACAGGCGGTACACGAGGGCTAGGGTATTTATGTGCCAAGCATTTTGTAGAACATTATGGTGTCAAAAAACTGGTGCTCACAGGGCGAGAAAGCCTGCCGCCGCGCGAGCAATGGGGAGATTATCAACACGAAAGTACTTCCGTAGCAAAGAAAATTCAGGCGGTACAAGCTTTGGAAGTGCAAGGCGTACAGGTTCAAGTCTTATCTGTATCCTTAACTGATGAAGAGGCTTGGAAACAGTATGTACACGAGATCAAACAGACGATGGGTCCTATTGGTGGGGTGATTCATTGCGCAGGTTTTAGCGATGATCAAAATCCTGCCTTTATTCGGAAAACGACGGCTGGAATTCAGCAAGTTTTACAACCGAAAGTGGCTGGGCTGCATACGCTCTACCAAATCTGCAAGGACGAGCCTTTACAGTTCTTTGTTCTCTTTTCATCTGCTTCGGCAGTCATTCCGTCCTTGGCAGCGGGACAGAGTGATTACGCGTTAGCCAATGCCTATATGGATTATTTTGCTTACGCACATGCGGATTCTTGCCCGATCATCAGCATTCAGTGGCCGAGTTGGAAGGAAACGGGAATTGGTGCAGTTACGACCAAAGCCTATCAACAAACAGGACTTGTACACATCACTGACGAGCAAGGACTGCGATTACTGGATCATATTCTTTTGGAGAAGATTGGTCCTGTAGTTTTCCCGGCAGCTATTAACCAAGAACTGTGGGAACCCCATCAGCTGATGCAACACAAAAAGCAAGAAGCTTCTGGAGCGAATCTGTCATCTCGTCGTCCACCAGCAGGGAAGCCGCCGCAAAGCTTAGTGGATCGTGTGAAGACAGCGAAAACAAGATTGATTGAGCTGTTTGCGAAGGAGCTGAAAATAGATCCTGCCAGATTGGAGATAGACAAAGAGTTTCCGGACTATGGGATCGATTCGGTGTTACTGGCTCAAGTCATGAATGAGATCAGTAAATGGTTGGGCAAGGAGTTGGACCCGACGATTTTATATGAGTATCCCACCATCGAAACTCTTGCAGAATGGCTGTCCAGCAATCACGGCGATTCCATCACTGACGATCTGAAGCTGACACCTCCTGAAATGAACCGCGATCCGAAGAGTCAGCCCATCCGTAGGGAGACTGTGAAAAGCCAAATGGCGAGTAGTCAGGCTGCGCAATATCGGGAAGCAATTCAAAATCCGTCTGACATTGCGGTAGTGGGGCTCTCTTGTCGTTTTCCGGGTGCTCGTAACGTGGAAGAATATTGGAAGTTGTTAGCGGAGGCCCGTTCAGCCATTGGTGCTGTACCCAAGGAACGCTGGGGTTATGAAAATTCCTATCACGCGGGACTTCTGGACGACATCACGACGTTTGATCCTTCTTACTTCCTGATTGCAAAAGAAGATGCCAAGGCGATGGACCCGCAAGCGCTATTGGTATTGGAGGAAAGTCTTCACCTTTGGCATCAGGCTGGATACACACCGAAGGACATCAAGGGAAAATCGGTAGGCGTCTACATCGGGGCAAGAAGTAATCACCGCCCAAGTGAAGATCGTCTGCATCAAACACAAAACCCGATTATGACCGTGGGACAAAACTATTTGGCTACGAATATTTCCCAATACTTCGACCTTAGAGGTCCGAGTATGGTCATCGATACGGCATGCTCTTCAGCGCTGGTCGGGATGAATATGGCGATTCATTCCCTTCGAAGTGGAGAGATTAAGGCTGCTATCATCGGCGGGGTTAACGTTTTAAACGGTGATGAAGCGCATCGGATGTTCCACCAAAGAGGAATTTTAAGCGAGGAGCCAGCCTTCCATATTTTTGACAGGCGTGCGGACGGACTCGTATTGGGAGAAGGCGTAGGAATGGTTCTATTGAAGACCGTGGAGCAAGCACTGGCTGATGGGGATGAAATACATGCCGTCATCAAGGGAGTAGCGGTCAACAATGATGGACGAACAGCAGGTCCTGCCACCCCGAATTTGCAAGCCCAAAAAGAGGTAATGCAGTCGGCACTGGCTAAAGCTGGCGTGAAGCCGGAACAAATCAGTTATATCGAAGCGAATGGATCAGGTTCAGAGGTTACAGATTTACTTGAACTCAAAGCCATTCAGTCTGTCTATCGCTCATCTCATACGGAGGCTTGCGGATTAGGATCGATCAAGCCAAATATCGGTCATCCATTATGTGCAGAAGGGATTGCCAGTTTGATAAAAGTCGTGCTGATGCTCAAACACCGACAATTGGTTCCGTTCCTGTCAGGGCAAGAGCCGATGACTCATTTCCCTATGGAGTCAACGCCTTTTTATTTTCAGCGACAGCTTTCTGAATGGAACGATTCGCCCAGAATAGCAGCGATTAATTGTTTTGCGGATGGGGGAACCAACGCCAACGTCGTTTTACAATCCTGGGAGGAGACCGTCTCACTTCCGAACAAACGACATTCGATTGCACCTCCGACGTTAAACCGATTTGACGTCTACCGTGAAGAGAAACCCAACCATACGATCAGTATTTGGAAGCGACAAATAGTGGAGGGATAAACGTGCATGATCAGTTTCTCATAACGATCAACCATCCAATCCTCAAAAATCATAAAGTGCACGGTCAGGAACTGTTGCCCGGATTAGCCCATATTGATCTGTTGTATCAAATGTTTCGAGAAAATGGCCATGATTACCGTGAGCTTGAGCTTCGTAATCTAACGATCTATCATCCAATCATGGTCGGACAAGATTATGATGTCATGCTGAGCATTCAGTGCACGCAAGTCAAAGCAGGACAGTGGCAGATTCGGATGGAGGGTCAGACACAGCGCAACGGTATTTTAGACTCGGAGAAAAAGCTGTATGTCACTGCTGAAATGCATCAACATGCTTCCGCGCAGTTCGATGAAACGCTGAATCTTCCCTTGCTAGAGCAAGCGGCAAACAAAAAGATCAATCTGCATGACGTGTATGAGCAATGCCGCCGTCAGGAATTGGTGCATACAGGTTTTATGAAGGCAGAAGGAACGATTTACGAAACAGATTCAGCAGCGGTAATGGATATTTCACTCGGTAAACATGCCCTTCCCAGTGTGGAAGGGTTCATGTTTCACCCAACATTGATCGACGGGGCTGCGATCGGTTCGATGGTATTGTTCACTTCGATAGTCCAAGAAGAGCAGCGACTATTTTTACCACTTTTCTATGAATCTTTTCGCGCCACAGCTCTATTACAGCAGCATTGCTTTGTCAGCGTCCAAACCTCATCCATCCAACGAAAAAATGAATTGATGTATATGACGATGGAGTTCTTTGATCGTTCAGGCAAAAAAATTGCGCATTTGCAAAATTTTGCAGGCAAGTTAGTTCGTGATCCTGGCCTGATCCAACCATCAAAGCAAAACGTATCTTTGTCAAAGGAATCGAGTAAAGCACAAGCTTTTTTACAACAACTGCTGGCGGATCGATTACAAGTTCCAGCCGCGTTGATCGATACGCAGATTGGTTACTATGAAATGGGGCTGAATTCACCGGGCTTGTTGGAAGTGGTGCAGGCTGTCGAAGCGAAAGTAGGAGCGCCGCTGTCTCCTACTTTATTGTTTGAGTATACGAATATCGCTGATTTGGCCGCCTATTTGACCGAGAATCATGCTTCCGTATTTAACGGGCTTGATTTGATGAATCAGGAACGTAGACAAGAATGGCCGCAACCTGCCGGGATTGTAGATTCATCAGCAAACGCTAAGAGTCATGCAGTAATCGCTGATGAAGAAATTGCGATCATCGGGATGGCGGGGCGTTATCCAGAGGCAAGAAATCTCCAAGAATTTTGGATGAATCTAAAAGAAGGCAAAGACTGCATCAAAGAAGTCCCGAAATCTCGCTGGGATTGGCAGCAGTTTGGAGAACTCAAATCCCCATCTGGAAAGCAGATGTCCAAATGGGGAGGGTTTATAGAAGACCCGGATTGCTTTGATTCTCCCTTTTTCAGAATATCACCGCGGGAAGCAGAGACGATGGACCCCCAGGAGCGTTTGTTTTTGGAAACATGCTGGGAAGCGATGGAAGATGCAGGCTATACGCCGAAGACGATTGTTCCGCCTCGGGGGAGCAGTAACAGGCGGCAGGTTGGTGTCTTTGTTGGCGTGATGCACAAGGACTATTCCCTCATCGGAGCAGAAGCGATGTCCCGAGGCGAAATGTTCCCGTTATCCTTGAACTATGCACCGATTGCCAATCGCGTTTCTTATTTTTGTAATTTTCATGGGCCGAGCATGGCGATTGACACCGTATGCTCATCCTCGCTGACAGCTGTTCATTTGGCGCTGGAAAGCATCAAGCGCGGTGAATGTGAGGTAGCATTGGCGGGGGGCGTCAATTTATCCTTGCATCCTGGAAAATACTTGTCCTACGGCATGATGGATATGCACGCCAGTGATGGCTATTGTCATACCTTTGGCAAGGATGGCGATGGGTATGTTTCTGGAGAAGGCGTCGGTACGATCGTATTAAAGCCATTGCAAAAAGCGATGGAGGATGGCGATCATATTTATGCCGTGGTAAAAGGAAGCAGTGTGAACCACGTCGGATCGGTGAGCGGGCCATCCGTGCCAAGCCCTGTTGCGCAGGCAGAAGTGATTACGGCCTGCCTGGAAAAGAGCGGTGTGGACGCGAGAACGATCAGTTATGTGGAAGCCCACGGGACCGGGACCTCTTTAGGCGATCCGATTGAAATTCAAGGATTGGTGAAAGCATTTCGTCAATATACAGAGGATCAGCAGTTTTGTTCCATAGGCTCGGTGAAGTCAAATATCGGACATGCAGAATCTGCGGCGGGTATCAGCGGTCTGCAAAAAGCTGTTCTTCAGCTTTACCATAAAACGCTTGTTGCTTCCTTACATGCCAAGGAAGTGAATCCGTTTATTGATTTTGCGCAATCTCCTTTTTATGTACAGCAGCGGACAGAAGAATGGAAATCGGAGATCGTGGAAAACGGTCAAGAAGTCTCCCTTCCGAGACGAGCAGGGGTAAGCTCGTTTGGAGCTTCGGGGTCCAATGCCCATATTATTTTGGAAGAATACATCCCAGCTAAAACAAAGCGGAAAGCACAAGTAACTGGCCATAAAAATAACCCAGTGTTGATTCCGCTATCTGCCAAGAATAAGGAACGATTGCAGGCTTATGCGCAAAAAGTAGCGGACTTTCTAAAAGGGGTATCACCTGACAATCGCCTACAAGAAATGCTGGAGAAGAAGCTGCGCAAGATTTTATCCAGTATTATTCATGTGGGAGAAAACAGCATTGAGATCGAACAAGAATGGCATGAATACGGAGTAGACCTCGTTCAACTCACACAGCTCAAGCAAAAACTGCAAGAGGAGCTACCCATTCAGCTAGATATCAAGGAGTTTGATCAAAGCAGCTCTATTGCTTCCGTCATCGCTGCTCTCATGGATAACCATCGAGACGAGATAGCGGGAGAAGTTCAAACTTTTGCTGATCGAGAAACGCAAATCGATCTGGAAAATGTGGCGTATACCCTGCAAGTTGGACGAGAAGCGATGAAAGAACGAGTAGCCTTTGTCGTCGAGGCTATACCCGAGCTGATCGGAAAATTGGAAGCTTATTCGAGAGGCGAGAATACGATCGATCATTGTTGGGAAGGGAGCTTGAAGTCCAACGACGACCAAGACTCTCAACAACTTATTCAGAGCTGGATTGCTGAAGGCAACATCAGAAAAATAGCTGAATGTTGGGTGACAGGCTATGAAATGGAGTGGGAACAGCTTTACCTGAATAACAAACCGAGACGTGTTCCCTTGCCGACGTACCCATTTGCGAAGAATCGTTATTGGATTCCGGAAAGCAAAAGTAAATCGGTAAGCGGCAAGACAGCAGCTTCACTCACGGGAGAAGCTGCCATTCATCCACTGTTGCAGCGAAATACTTCTGATTTTTCCGAACAGAGGTTTAGCTCCACGTTTACAGGTCAGGAGTTTTTCTTAACAGACCATGTCGTGAAGAAGCAGAGAATCTTGCCGGGAGTTGCCTATCTGGAAATGGCGAGAGCAGCAGCAGAGCAAGCAACGGCTTCCTTGACAGAAGAACCAGCCAAGATTGCACTCAAAAACGTGGTTTGGACACGGCCAATTGTTGTGGGGGACCAGCCTGTACAGATACATATCGGTCTAGTTCCCGAAGAGAATGGTGAGATTACATTTGAAATCTACAGCAACTTGGAGGCTATGGATGCAGAACCCGTCATACACAGCCAAGGCAGCGTCATGCTTCATTCTGTTGCAGAGAAACATGCTCTGAATCTGCCATCCTTACAAGCAGAGTGCGGTCTACGAGCGTTTTCATCCGAACAGTGCTACAGCATTTTTCATGCAATAGGAATGGAGTATGGGTCGGCTCATCAAGGAATTGACACCTTGTATGTAGGGGAGGGGCAAGTTTTAGCCAAGCTGTCCTTGCCAGCCTCCGTCTCCGAAATGGAGAACCCTTTTGTCCTGCATCCAAGCTTAATGGATTCAGCTTTGCAGGCATCTATTGGGCTCATGATGGTTGAAGAAGAGACCTCAACAGCGGATGGTCATTCGAGCCGCAAGCCGTCCTTGCCTTTTGCCATGGAGGAAGTTGACATTCACAACAAGTGTACAGCCTCTATGTGGGCGTACGTTCGTTACAGTGCCAACAGCAGCGCAGATGACAAGGTACAGAAGCTGGATATTGATTTATGCGATGACCAAGGAAACGTTTGTGTACGAATAAAGGGATATTCCATGCGAGTGCTGGAGGACGGGAAGCAAGCGAGCCATGTTTCTTCGAGCATAGCTTCTTCTGTAACCTCTCTAGAGCCTCCTGTGGGGAATCTCATGCTGTCCGCTGTGTGGGATGTGACTCCAGTAGAGAAGGGCCAGCTTTTCCCTACTGCTGATGAGCAGGTTGTCATTGTGGGAGGTAATGAAGAGAATGGAAGCGCCATTCACCAGTACTATCCACGAGCAAAAGTGTTGTCCATTCAGGCTGAGAATACGATTGAGGAAATCGTAGATCGACTGGAAGAGCTTGGTTCCATTGATCATCTGGTGTGGATCGCTCCTTTTGATGCGATAGACTCCTTGGCGGATCATCGATTAATCACGGGGCAAGATCAGGGAGTGATTCTGTGCTTCCGAACGATTAAAGCCTTGCTTCGCTTGGGATATGGAGGTAAGGAGTTGGGGTGGAGTGTCATCACGGTTCAATCCCAGCCCATTCGCCATACAGATGTGGTGAATCCTTGCCACGCCAGTATTCATGGGTTAATTGGATCGATGGCGAAGGAATATCCAAACTGGAAGATTCGACTCATGGATGTAGAGGCCGAATCTGAATGGCCGTTGGATGATATGTTGAGGCTGCCAAGAGATCGTCAGGGGCGTCCGTGGGTATATCGTCGTGGTGAATGGTATCGCCAGCAGTTGCTTGCCGTCGATCATCCTCCGATTGATCAAACACGTATGAAGCAGGGTGGCATTTATTTGGTGATTGGCGGAGCCGGTGGCATTGGCGAAGCATGGACCGAATATATGATTCGTACCTATCAAGCCCAGATCATATGGATTGGTCGTCGTCAAAAAAATGAAGAGATTCAAGCGAAGATAGATAGACTTGCCACTTTTGGACCAGCACCAGACTATATAGCAGCGGATGCAACGCAGCAGAAGGCTTTGCAACAAGTCTATGAACAGATCAAGCAAAGGTATACACGGATTGACGGTGTTGTTCATTCTGCCATGGTCTTGGTGGAGGAGAGCTTGGAACATATGCAAGAGGAAGGTTTCCGAGCAGTGCTTTCGTCAAAAGTTGATGTGAGTGTGAACATCGCAATGGTGTTTGAGAAGGAGCCTTTGGATTTTGTCTTATTCTTCTCTTCGCTCATGGCGGTTACGAAAGCGCCGAAGCAAAGCAACTATGCGGCAGGATGTACCTTTAAGGATGCCTATGCCCATCAATTGACCCAAGCATGGCCAAGTGCGGTGAAACTGATCAATTGGGGATATTGGAGCAGTGGGCAAGTGGAAGATAGTCATCAAGAGATGGTAGAAACCTATCGTCGCTTGGAGCAAATCGGCATTGGCCTAATTCAGCCGCAAGAAGCAATGCAAGCCATAGAGACACTTCTCGCAGGAGCCATGGATCAAATTGCTTTCATGAAGATCACGAAGCCTGTTGTCATTGAAGGGATGAAGGTAGAGGAATGGGTGGATGTTCATTCTGCACAGTATCCATCCATGCTACAGCTGTCCGCCCATGAAAATGAAGGGCTTGCTGATGTCGTGATTGCCTTTATCAAGGAGAGATTGAAGCAGGATTCATCAGCGCGAGTGCGGATTCTCGAACTCGAAGGAGCGGGCACAGAATCTACCAGTTCCTTGCTTTCACAAAAATTACATGCCTATCAATCATTTGTGAGCTTCCACGTTTTTGATCCAGAAGCGGCGTTAGGTGAACAAGGAAGGATTGCTGGTGAATACGACCTGATTATCACAGCTGATAACCTACACACAGCTCAACAAATCCGCCAAACCCTGCGTACCTGCAAAAATCTCTTAAAAAGAAATGGTCTGCTTCTAATAGAACAGATGACCGATCAAAACGTACGCAAAGACCTCGCAGCAGGTCTTTCACTCCCTCTGGAAGCTTGGCAGAAAGCATTGAGAGATCAGGGCTACCGAGTCGTTTCCTATCCTCAGATGATGATAGCGGAGAGTGACGGCGTTGTCCGCAAGTCCAAACAACAGCAGAAATTAATGGAGACATCTGGCTCAACTCTAGCCATTCCTTCTCATGCAGACAGAGGAACAAGCACGGAGGATTTGCTTCGTGAGAAAAGCACAGCCTATTTCAAGCAATTGGTCGGAGAAACACTGAAAATTCCATTTGACCAGATCGACTCTTCTGCCGCTCTGGAGGAGTATGGCATTGATTCGATTATGATTGTGCAAATGACGAATGTCCTACGGAAAAAATTAAAGCAGATCAGTACGACCCTCTTTTTTGAATATCAAACGATTGATGCGCTGGTCGAGCATTTCATGACAACACAAGCGGATGAATTACTAGCATTAGTAGGGAGAGACGAACAGCAGTCTGTTCAAAAGCAAATAACCAACGCAGCAGCTTCTGCAAAGCCAACCAGAGAGCAAGCTGGCTCGGCAGTTCGAAAAGCAAGGTCCCGCCGTTTCCTGCAAGTTCTTGATACGGATGCAGAAAAACCAGCAGCGCCGTCCAGACAGGATGTGGCGATCATTGGTCTTTCAGGACGTTATCCGCAAGCGGGGGATGTCTGGGAGTTTTGGACTCGCCTGAAAGAAGGGAAGAATTGCATCACGGAAGTGCCGAAGGATCGTTGGAATTGGCAAGAATATTTCAGCGAAGAAAAAGGAAAAAGAGGATACATGTACACCAAATGGGGCGGTTTCATCGAGGATATGGATAAATTCGACCCGCTCTTTTTCCAAATCTCGCCTAACGAAGCAGAGCAGATGGACCCACAAGAGCGCTTGTTTTTACAAACGGCATACGCCAGCATGGAAGATGCGGGCTACACGCCTGCCACGTTAGGAGAAAGTAGAAAAATTGGTGTGTTTGTGGGTGTCATGAATGGAAATTACCCAGCAGGAACGAGCTACTGGTCGATTGCGAATCGAATTTCCTACTTGTTCAATTTCCAAGGACCAAGTCTAGCAGTAGATACAGCGTGCTCCTCTTCTTTGACCGCGATTCATTTAGCTTTGGAAAGCTTGTATAGCGGTACAAGTGAATGTGCCATCGCTGGCGGGGTCAATTTAATTGTCGATCCGTTCCACTATATTCGACTGTCTGGAGCGACAATGCTATCTGCTGGTGACCGCTGCAAGTCGTTTGGCGACCAAGCGGACGGCTTTGTAGATGGAGAAGGTGTGGGAGCTATCGTATTGAAGCCTCTGCAAAAGGCGATTGCAGACGGAGACCATATATACGGCGTGATCAAGGGAAGCATGCTCAATGCAGGCGGCAAAACAAATGGATATACCGTTCCCAACCCCATCGCGCAGTCGCAGGTCATCCACGAGGCATTGCAGCGGGCAGGAGTGGATGCTCGTGCCGTCAGCTACATCGAAGCCCACGGTACAGGTACCGCTTTGGGCGATCCAATCGAGATTGCGGGACTGACTCGCGCATTTGGACAATACACGAAAGACAAACAATTCTGCGCCATCGGCTCGGCGAAGTCAAACATTGGACATACGGAGAGCGCGGCAGGAATTGCAGGATTAACCAAAATATTGCTTCAAATGAAGTATGGTCAAATCGCACCATCCTTGCACGCTGAGGTCAAGAATCCAAACATTGATTTCAGGGATACACCATTTGCGGTTCAACAAAAGCTGGCAGAGTGGCAAAGACCAGTCATTGAAATCAACGGAGTAACCAAGGAGTATCCGAGAATCGCTGGGCTATCATCATTTGGGGCGGGAGGAGCCAATGTCCATATCGTCATCGAAGAGTATCGCGAAAAAGATAGACAGCCCGATCGTAACATTCAGCCACAGCATCCAAAAGTGATTGTGCTCTCAGCGAAGAACGAAGAGCGCCTATTTGCTCAAGTGAATCGATTGTTGAAGGCGGTCAAAGAAGAATCATTCACGAATGCCGATTTGTCTGATATCGCTTTTACGCTTCAAGTAGGGCGGGAAGCGCTGGAGGAACGCTTGGCTGTTATCGTCAGATCAGTGGATGAGCTTGCGGAAAAACTAACGCATTTTGCAGAAGGCGCAGAGAACATTGCCGAGCTGTATCGAGGGCGGGTGAAACGTAACCATGACACGGTAGCCCTTTTTGCTGATGAAGATATGAAACAAACAGTAGAGACATGGATGGCCAAGGGGAAATTCGCAAAACTGATGAACCTTTGGGTCAAGGGTGTCTCTTTTGATTGGAACAAGCTTTATGGCGAAGATAAGCCGCGCCGCGTCAGCCTGCCTACTTATCCTTTTGCCAAGGAGCGGTACTGGATAGATGTTCAAAAGCCAATGGCAACAGGGGGGACTGGGGCTTCTTCCGCTAGCGGTGATATCCTCCACCCATTGCTTCATAAGAACACTTCTGACCTCTATGAGCTGAGATACAGCTCGAGTTTTACAGGGCAGGAGCCGTTCTTAGCTGACCATCTAGGAAACGGGCAGCGCTTCTTTCCACTCACTGCTTATCTGGAAATGGCACGGGCGGCAGTGAAACAGGCAGCAGGAGATAGAGCGGGGACTTTATCTGGAATCCGAATGTCTCATGTTGTCACAGATGATCCGCTATTGGTGGGCGACGATCTGGCTCAGGTACACGTAGGTATCTATCCAGAGGATACAGGAGAGCTTGCTTATAAAATCTACAGCGAATCGAATGAAGATGATACCAAGTCAGTGGTACATAGCCATGGTATGGTCGAACTCACTTCGTTCGTTGAAGTACCAACGTTGGATCTACCTGCCTTGCAAGCTGAGAGCAGTGAGATACTTACTGCCCGACAATGCTACGAGCTGTTAAAAGAACTTGGAATGGCTGATCATTCTGAATTTCAAGGGATTGACCAAGTATACAGGGCGCAGGGACATGTTCTGGTAAAACTCTCCTTGCCTTCGATTACCTTGGAGACAGCCGAACAACTCGTTTTCCATCCTAGCCTGCTGGAGTCTCTGTTGCCGTCAACTCGTTATCTCATCACGGAGGCTACATCATCTGACAGCATTCGCTCCATCCAACTAGACGGTACTTTTACCCTTGAAGAGCTGGAGATCTACGAGAATCATCCTGCTGTGAAGTATGCTCTCATTCGATTCAGTGATAATGTCCAAGCAGAGAATGAGACCGAGACACTCGATATCGAACTATGCGATGAGGCAGGCAGAATAGGCGTAAGGATGAGAGGCTTTTCAATGGGGAGTGAAAAACGGGATACGACGGTTGGAACCACGATGCTCACTCCAGTATGGAATGCCGTGTCCGTAGAAAAAGGGGGAGTCATTCCAGCAACGAGTGATCAAGTCGTCATCGTTTGCGCCGAAGAAAAGGACAGAAGTCTCCTTCAACGTCATTACCCCAGAGCTTCGGTTATCCAGCTTGAGCCAAGTGATTCGATAGAGGTAATCGCAAGTAAGCTGGAAGAGCAGGTTGTGATCGATCACATCATGTGGGTGGCTCCTGACACTCGTGCGGAATCTGTAAAAGACGAGTCCTTGATGAACGACCAGGAGCGGGGCGTTATTCAAGTTTTTCGCTTGATCAAGGCTTTGCTTGCGTTGGGGTATCAGACGAGAGACTTGGGCTGGACGATCATTACTGTGCAAGCGCAGGCTATCTACAAAAAAGAGACGATCCATCCAACACATGCTAGCATCCACGGATTGATCGGATCGATGGCGAAGGAATATCCGAACTGGAAGGTAAGACTCGTCGATTTGGAGGCGCATGCCGAGTGGCCGCTACGTGATATTTTTGCTTTGCCTGCCGATACACATGGAAACGCTTGGGCATATCGTGAACACGCGTGGTACCGCCAGCAGCTTTTGCCCGTGCAGAGTCCTTCCATTCACCAAACCGTCTACAAACAGCATGGGGTCTATGTTGTGATTGGAGGCGCAGGTGGGATTGGACAAGCGTGGAGCGAATACATGATCCGCACCTATCAAGCACAAATCATTTGGATCGGTCGTCGTAAAAAAGAGGAGTCGATTCAGAACAAAATCAATCAACTGGCAACCCTAGGACCGGAACCGCTATACATCGAAGCCGATGCTACGGATCGCGAGTCGCTGCAATCTGCTTACGAAGAGATCAAGAAGCAATATGGCAAGATTAACGGCGTGATTCATTCTGCCATTGTTCTCTTTGATAGAAGTCTGGCGAATATGGACGAGACGACCTTCCGAGCCGGACTGGTACCAAAAGTGGAGGTAAGTGTGCGGATGAGCCAAGTGTTTGGCGAGGAAGCAATGGATTTCGTCCTGTTTTTCTCTTCGATTAACTCGTTTACGAAATCGCCTGGGCAAAGCAATTACGCCGCAGGCTGCACCTTTAAAGATGCTTTCGCCCATCAGCTTGCCGAGGAATGGACGTGTGCGGTGAAAGTAATGAACTGGGGATACTGGGGCAGTGTCGGAATCGTTGCGTCCAAGGACTACCAGGCAAGAATGGAACAGATCGGCATTGGCTCGATTGAACCTTCAGAAGGGATGGAGGCATTGGAAGTCCTGCTATCGGGTCCGATGAATCAAGTGGCGCTGATGAAAACGACCAAGCCACTCGTGATGGAAGGAATCAATACAAGCGAATCTGTTGCAATCGTTTCTGACAAAATTTCCTCAAGCATGGCAAGCATTAAAAACAAGGTAAAAAGAAAAGAGATACCAACAGCAGAAATGGATACAGACAGGAACAACTTGTTTGATGATGTACAAGCAACGATCATTCAACTCGCCTCTCTCATCCTAAAGGTAGAGAGCGAAGAAATCGATACGGATATTGAACTAAAGGAGTACGGATTCGACCCAGTCAAGCTCACCGAGTTTTCTGCCAAAATCAATCAAAAGTACAAGCTTGAGCTGACACCTGCTGTGATGATGGACTATCCAACGCTTAAGCACATTACTGAATTTCTAGTCAATACCACCCTGAAATCTCAAACAGACAGAGAACAGGACAAACCGGTTCTATACGTGTAAGCCGAAGGAGTGCCTAGAATGAACAAAATGGACGAGCTTCTCTTAAAGTTACTGTGGGGTCAAATGCAGTCGCTTGACTGCTTTACGGAAAAGAATCAAGCGCTCAGCGATCTCAAAAGAAAAAGCGGTCTGCTTGACTTATATGACATGTGGCTCGAAGAAACGGCTTCTGTTTTGGCCCGGAATGATTATCTCGTTTACGATAGAGCTACGTCTACCGTGATCGATCCTGCTCCCATTTCCAGTACGGCTGTCTGGCAGGAATGGGAGCAAGAAAAAGAAGTCTGGCTAAAAAATCCGGATACGAACGCGCAAGTCAAGCTAGTCGAGGCAACCTTGCGTGCTTTACCGCAAATTCTCACTGGAAAAGTGAGGGCGACAGAGGTCATCTTTCCCCATTCATCGATGGAATTAGTCGAGAAGGTATACAAAAATAACACCGTTTCTGACTACTTCAATGAAGTACTTGCGGATACAGTGGTTGCTTTTGTAGAGGAACGGCTGAGCCAGGATTCTGCGGCCCGAATTCGCATTCTCGAGATTGGCGCAGGTACGGGAGGAACGAGTGCCGTCGTTTTCCAAAAACTAAAGGCGTATGAAGCGCATATCCAGGAATATTGCTACACAGACCTCTCCAAAGCCTTTTTCATGCATGCAGAAAAAGAGTATGGCCCAAGTAATCCTTATTTGACCTATCAGATTTTTAACGTAGAAGAGCCGGTGTCAGGACAAGGAATTGATTTGGGCGGATATGATGTTGTCATTGCAGCAAATGTCTTGCACGCCACCAAAAATATTCGCCAAACCGTGCGTAACGCGAAAGCCGTTCTAAAGAAGAACGGCTTGCTTTTCCTTAATGAAATGAGTAAAAACTCCATCTTCCTCCATCTTACCTTTGGCTTGCTGGAGGGATGGTGGCTGTACGAAGACCCAGAGCTGCGCCTTCCAGGCTGCCCTGGGTTATCTTCGGCAACGTGGCAGAGAGTATTGGAGGAAGAAGGATTTCAGTCAGTCTTTTTCCCAACAGAAGAGGCGCACGCGATGGGGCAGCAGATTATTGTGACCGAAAGCGACGGCGTGATCCGCCAGCAGCAAATAAAACAACGGCCTAAACCGAAGACGAGCGTAAATACGGAACAACCAAAAACAAAGAGGCTGAACACACCCTCCGCTCCTAACGGAAAGGCAATCGAGGATGTCCTACGAGAAAAAAGTACGGAATACATCAAACAGCAGATCGCTGAAACACTGAAAATGCCGAGTAATCAGATGGATGCTTCCGAGCCTTTAGAGGCATATGGTATGGATTCCATTTTATCTGTACAACTGATCAATCAATTTCGGAAAATTTTCGGCGAAACCATCAGCGGTACTTTGTTTTTTGAATATCAGACAGTAGATGACTTAGTCGAGCATTTACTAGAGACACAAAGAGAAGCGCTGATTTTGCTCACAGGATTGGATAATCACAAGCAGACGCAGGA
The DNA here is from genome assembly GCF_013284365.1 of Brevibacillus sp. RS1.1. Classification (NCBI taxonomy): domain Bacteria; kingdom Bacillati; phylum Bacillota; class Bacilli; order Caryophanales; family Paenibacillaceae; genus Brevibacillus; species Brevibacillus sp. RS1.1. The sequence continues at coordinate 1,005,352 of NZ_JABSVA010000001.1, read as the reverse complement.
GCCAAATCAAACGGAAGATCATGTTGCGTTTGCCTCATTGCCGAAAGCTGAAGGGAAACGAGACACAAGAAAAACGAGAGCATTTGCATCATCTGCCCATTCGCAAAGGACGACGTCCAGACCTGCATCCTCCAGTAAAATAGCGATTATTGGCATGAGTGGGCGTTTTGCTCAAGCGAACAACTTGGACGAGTTTTGGGAGAACTTACTGCATGCGAAAAAGTCTATCTCTGAAATTCCAAGTAAGCGTTGGGATTGGACCGCGTATTATCATCCAAATCGAGAGGAAGCCATTTCCCAAGGGAAAAGCTATAGCAAATGGGGGGCGTTCTTAGAGGAATTTGATCAGTTTGATCCGTTATTCTTTCAGATGACTCCGCGAGAAGCAGAAAATATCGACCCTCAAGAGCGCCTATATTTAGAAGAGTGCTGGAAGGCGTTAGAAGATGCAGGCTATGCTTCATCCAAGATGTCTACGGAGCTCCGTAAGCGAACAGGGGTTTTTGGTGGCATTACGAAACAAGGCTTTCATTTGTATAGTACGGAGACTACTCATCACTTTCCGACAACCTCGTATTCGTCGATGGTCAATCGGGTTTCGTACTATCTAAACTTACAGGGTCCGAGTATGCCGATCGATACGATGTGTTCCTCCGCTTTTGTAGCGATTCATGAAGCATGTGAATACATCCGAAAAGGGAAGGGAAGCATGGCGATTGCTGGTGGAGTGAATTTGTACACACATCCGCTTACCTACTTCGGTCTGACTGTGGGGCAGCTTATCTCCCATACTTCTGACAGTGCTGCCTTTGGGAACGGCGGAATTGGTTTTGTGCCAGGCGAGGGAGTAGGGGCAGTTGTTCTCAAGGATTACGATCAGGCTGTACAGGATCGGGATCATATTTATGCCGTGATACGCGGTACCGCTGTCAACCATAAGGGCAAAGCCAATAGCTATATGACACCAAGCCCCCTCCCCATTGCAGATGTGATGGAAGAAGCGTTGAAAGAAAGTGGACTGGACCCTCGATCCATTAGTTACCTGGAAGCTTCCGCCTATGGATCAGACATCGTTGATGCCGTCGAGATGACAGCGGTGACGAAAGCTTTTCACAACCGTCAAGGAGCAGAAGGGAACTATCGAATCGGTTCGGTCAAACCGAATATCGGGCATTGTGAATCGGCTTCTGGCATGTCGCAGCTAATGAAAGTGATTTTGTCATTACAGCATCAGACGCTGGTTCCAACCCTGATTCCTGACGAACTGAATCCGAATATTCCATTTGATCAACTTCCCTTTCAATTGCAGCGAGAGGTATCGGAATGGATCCAGGTCACAGTAGATGGGCAGACAGTCCCCCGCCGAGCGGGCATTACCAGCTTTGGCGGCGGTGGAGTGAATGCCCATCTTATCGTGGAGGAATACAAGCACAATCCATCATCGAGGAGAGTAAACGAGTCAGAACCAGAGCTGTTTGTCTTTTCGGCGAAGAATAAAGAAAGATTGCAAGCATACATTCATCGCTGGATTGGTTATTTGCATAAGAACCAGCAGTTGGATATAGCGAATACGGCCTACACCCTGCAAATCGGAAGAGAAGAAATGCCTTGCCGTTTGGCCGTCATCACCAATAATCAGACAGAGCTTTTAGAGCAACTGGAACGCTGGTTGGAACATCAAGAAGAGACGGAACATTGCTTTTTTGGCGATCTCAAGGAAACCAAAGAAATGATCCCAGACCGAGTTGCTCAGGCAGTCAAACCGAGAGATATAAGGGAATTGGCAAAATTGTGGGTTCTAGGCAATCCTATCCCTTGGCAGAAGCTGCATGAAGGGAAGGAGTTATCCAGAGTAGCTAAGCTCCCAACCTATCCATTTAAGAGAAGAACGTGCTGGATAGAACGCAATCAAACGAATCGCACTAGGAGGGAGACGAGCATGAGATCCGCTCATCCAGAATTCGAAAACAAAGCCGTTGAAATATACACATATAGCGCCAATAGCAGCGATGCGGAGTTTTCGGAGGATTACTTGACCGTATGTCCATTTGACAAGAAGATTCCAGGCTTTTCAATGAGCCGCGTCATTTTGAACCCGGAAAAATATCCGTTGGAAAGAGAAATGGTAAGAGAGAAGCAAGTAGAGATGCGCCAGGTGCTTTTTTGTAAAGAGAACTTCTCGCGTGTGCAAAAAGTGCTGGACTTCGGATGCGGTCACGGGACAGATGTGATTCAAATAGCAGAGCTCTATCCGCATATCAAAACGCATGGATTTACGATTACGAAGGCGCAAGCTGAGCTAGGCAATCAACGAATCGCGCAGAAAAATCTAGGGGCTCGTGCGAAAATTTTCAATAAAGACAGCTCTAAGGATGCCTTTCCCGATCTCTACGACATGATCGTCGGGATTGAAGTGAGCTTCCATATTCGAAATAAACACGGATTATTTCAAAATATCTCCTCTTCTCTGAACGAAGAAGGAACCGTTCTGTTGATCGATTACATAGCCAATACGCGAGGACCAATCGTAGACCAGAACGTCGAAGTCAGCATTCCTACCGTACAAGAATGGATTGAGCTTTTAGCGGAGCATCAGTTAGTGATCGATGAAATCATTGACGTATCGCCGCAGATTGCTAACGCCTTGCATGATCCCGATGTGGAACAGTACATCAAGCATCTGCCTAAAGCTGTACAAGATTTGTATATCAATACGGTGAATCAATCCATCTCGCTCGAACGAGGGTGGATCAGCTATTGCTTGTTTAAGCTGAAAAAGGCTCCGCATCTTACGTACACGAAGCGTTGTGAATGGAATGCCAGCAAACTATCGAAGAAAAGACCTTATCCAGAAGCGTTAGCGGAAATGATAAACAGCGGTTATATTCCGTATCCGAAACAGCAAACGAGAACTCAGCCGAATCCAAATCAGGATGACAATAGCTTTCATTGCAATAGGCGAGCAATGAAAGAATCCTTGGTTGAGGCTTTTGCTGCCGTTTTAGGTCTTCAACCAGAAGAACTGGAAGAAGTAGAGACCCTGAAGGATATGGGGATTGGCTCACTTAATGCCGTTGCCTTATCCGAAATGATTAACAGTAAATTCAATCTGAAGCTACCGACCAGCGTTGTGTTTGAACATAATACGTTAGATGCATTGGCGAGCTATATTGCTAGCCATTTGCAGCAAGACGAGCCTAGCCAGCTCCATCCAAATAAACAATTAGTGTCGGATGCTCAAAATCAACCAATATCATCTGAATATTCTGAACGAAAACGCAATTTGTCGTCAGATCAGTCCATTCCAGATCGGACAAAAATCAAAGCGAGCCTGATTGAGGTCTTTTCTACCGTTTTAGGCTTGAGTCAAGAAGAGCTGGAAGAAGTGGAAACCCTTAAGGACTTGGGTATTGGATCGCTCAATGCCGTTCAACTATCCGAAGCTATCAATAGCAAGTTTCATTTAAAACTACCAACGAGCGTCGTGTTTGAGCATAATTCGCTAGAAGCATTGGCGAGCTACATCGCGACTCAGCTACCAGAGCGACAACCAGCGCAGGCAGAAGTGTTTGATAGTCTTGAAGCGAAGCCAACGTATACAGAGATAGTCCCATTGCGAAATATTGGCTACGATCCACCTAGAGCAGCCTCCGATGATATTGCGATCATTGGGATTTCCTGCCGCACAGCAGGTGCTCGGGGGCAAGATGAATTCTGGGAGCTCGTCAGTGAGGGCAGAGATTGCATCAAAGAAGTGACCAATCCAGACTGGCGTGCCTTTTTCAAAGAAAATGCACTCGTCGATATGCCGATCAAATACGGGGCGATGGAGGATATTGAATATTTTGATCCAGCTTTTTTCAAAATTTCTCCGACCGAAGCCCAATCGATGGATGTCACGCAGCGCATCCTTTTACAAGAGAGCTATAGAGCATTAGAGGACGCAGGCTACACCCCGTCCATGCTGAGGGGACAACCTGTTGGAACGATCATTGGCGCGATGGCGGGAATGACCGTAGAACAAGATTTCTCTCATTTTGGCATGCTCGGATCAGATACGAGTATACTCGCCTCGCGAATCGCTTATTTCCTTGACCTGAAAGGACCAGCTTTAGCTGTGAACACAGCTTGCTCATCCTCATTGGTGGCGATCGATATTGCTTGCCAAAAGCTGAAGACGGAAGAGGTCAATCTGGCTATCGCAGGAGGAATTACGATTTATTCCCATCCTGCTCCGTTTATCTCGATGAGTAACGCAAGGATGCTATCTCCTACAGGGGAGTGCCGCCCGTTTGACAATGGTGCGAATGGCATTGTCGTTGGGGATGGGGTTGGTGTTGTGATTTTAAAAAGATTGCAAGATGCAGTACGGGATAACGACAGCATCTATGGTGTTATCCGCGGCAGTGGAACCAATCAGGATGGACGGACATTGGGCATTACCGTGCCTAGCTTCCAAGCGCAAAGCGACCTGCAAAAATCCATTTACGCGAAAAAACAGATTGAAGTGGAAGACATTCAATATATCGAGGCACACGGAACCGCGACAAAATTAGGGGACCCTGTAGAGATTCATGCGCTGAGTGAATCGTTCCGCCAATTCACGCCGAAGAAACGATTCTGCGCAATTGGTTCTTTGAAAGCCAATATCGGGCATACCACAGCAGCGGCTGGGGTGTTGAGTGTCATTAAGGTTTTACTCAGCATGAAAAACAGGAAGATGGCTCCTTCGATTCATTTTGTCAAAGAGAATGAACACATTGATTTTGAAAACAGCCCTGTTTATGTGAATACCAAGCTGCAGGATTGGCAGACCAATTCCAAAGGCTCTCGATTGGCTGCGGTCAGCTCTTTTGGCTTTAGCGGTACCAATGCTCATCTAGTGATCGAAGAGTTTGATAGAAGTAGCATAAGATCCGCTACTCCTGATGAGGGTCAAGAGATCGCGACGGGAGTCTTCGTGCTGTCAGCTGAATCACGTGAGCAATTAGTGACCTATGCCAAGCAAACAAAGGCATTTGTAGAGAAGCACCCTGATGTGAACCTGGCAGATTTCCTTTTTACCTATCAGACTGCAAGGGAACCCATGTCTCATCGAGTAGCAGTCGTGGTACACAGTAAAGAACACCTCATTGCACAGTTAGAGCAATTCATACAAGGGACTGGGGAAAAAACGGCTGATCTGTTTATCGGAGAAAGAAACAAAACGGGCGGCATCAAGATCGGTGATACAGAAGAGGGAAGGGATTTTATCCGCAATCTCGCTTTGAACAAAAAGATCAAAAAACTGGCAGAGCTATGGGTTCATGGGAACGAAATAGAGTGGGAAGCTGTCTATCCAAAAGGAATGGTGAGCCGTCTAACAGGTCTGCCAAGCTACCCATTTGCCAAGGAGCGATACCGTTTACCTAAAGTTGTCGTACGCAACCAAACCCATCAAGAAGCCGCCGCCACCACGGAACTGACAGAAGATAAACAGGGGATTAGAGCAGCAGATATAGCCCAACCAACGGAGGTAACTCGTGTTCAGACTGACGAAGACGATACACAACGTAACGAACTCGTGAGAAAAATTGCTGCAGCTTGGGAAGAGGTACTTGGCGTGAAGAAGGTTGATATCCATAAAAACTTCCAAGACCTGGGCGGCGATTCAATCATGGCCACGCAGATTATTTCCAGATTGAAAAATAGCTTCCCGGTTGATTTGAATCTGGACAATCTCTTTTCGGCGCCAACTGTTGCAGGAATGGCAGAGCTTATTGAAGAGGAACTGATTGCTGTTATTGATGAACTTCCAGAAGAGGCGATTTTGGAGCTATTAAGTTGATGAATTCAACATGTGGGAAGGAGCAATCCGATGATCAACGAAAAGGAATCCGCGAAATCAAGAGATGAGATACTTGCCGAGAGCAGATCGAAGCTTTCTGAGAAGAAACTGGCCTTGCTGGAGAAGCTGAAAGGCTCAAAACTGGAGACGAAAAAGACGGGGATTCCGCGGCGTTCAAGAGAGGGCTTCGTGCCCCTCTCTTTTGCCCAGCAAAGACTATGGTTTTTAGACCAGTTGGTACCAAACAGCCCTGCTTATAACGTGGTGGCCGCCTTCCATCTATCGGGTGAGCTTCACACAAACATCATGGAGCGGTGTGTTAATGAGATCGTGAAGCGCCATGAAGCCCTGCGAACCACCTTTCAAGTCGCAAACGGAGAGCCGTATCAGCTAATTGCTCCTGCCTTGCAAATCCCTTTTCCCATCGTCGATCTTACAGGACATCCCGAGCCGGAGAGGGAGGATGAGTTTCGCCGACTCGCAAAAGAGGAAAGCTTGTATGTTTTCGATTTAACCAAGGGACCCCTGTTGCGTGTTACGTTATTCAAACTCGGCGAGGATTTGAATATCCTGCTTTTAAACGTTCACCATATCATCATTGACGGTTGGTCAGTCGGGGTTTTCTTCAGAGAAATGGTTCTGCTTTATCAGGCCTATCTGGCGGGCAAGCCTTCCCCGTTGCCTGAGCTTCCGATCCAGTATGCCGATTTTTCAAGCTGGCAGCGGGAGTGGCTTCAAGGAGAAGTGCTGGAGAAACAGCTCTCTTACTGGAGAGACACTCTTGGAAAAGAAAGCAGCGTGTTAGAGCTGCCAGTAGACCGTACACGACCTCCCATCCAAACGTTTCAAGGAGGGAGCCTAAAGCTACAAATTCCCTCTTCCCTTTCCCATGCTATAAAAGCGCTGAGCGAGCAGGAAAATGCCACGCTGTATATGGTCATGATCACTGCGTTAAAAATATTGCTGCACCGTTACAGCGGGCAAAATGATATCCGGGTGGGCGTGCCCGTAGCAAACCGTAACCGAGTGGAAATAGAAAATTTGGTCGGCTTTTTTGTAAATACGTTGGTTCTCAAAACGGATGTTTCCGGCAATCAAAGCTTTAGAGAGCTGTTGTCACGTGTGAGAGAAACAGCGAACAGCGCATACAGGCATCAGGACGTACCGTTTGAACGATTGGTGGATGAATTGCAGCCTGAGCGTAATATGAGTCAAAATCCACTATTTGAAGTCTGCTTTGTGTTGCAGAACTTTCCTATGCCGAAAAAATCGGACATGTCTGCATTAGGCTTTTCCTTGGTCAAATTTGAAGAGTTCCGTAACAACACATCCAAGTTTGACCTCTGGATTCAGGTTGTAGAAAAAGGGGATATCCTTGACCTCGACGTTGAGTTCAATTCTGATATTTTTAATGAATCGACAATCAGTCGTCTGCTAGAAAGCTTTACAATCGTGCTGGCAGGTATTGTCGCGAATCCGAACCAGCCGATTGCAGATCTGCCGATTTTGACCGCTGCTGAAGAGCAAAAGCTGTTAGTTGAATGGAACGATACGAAGACGTACTACCCAGAGCAAGATATGTGTCTTCATGAAATAATCGAAGCGCAGGCTGCCAAAACACCAGATGCGCCAGCCGTTATTTTTGAAGAGGCGCAACTCACTTACCTTGAATTGGATCATCGGGCGAATCAACTGGCGAATTATCTACGTAAACAGGGTGTAAGAGCGGAAACGCTTGTGGGTATTTATATGGAGCGCTCCTTGGAGATGGTCATTGGGTTGTTAGGTATCCTCAAAGCAGGCGGAGCCTACGTTCCCCTAGATCCGAGCTATCCGCAAGATCGGGTGGCCTTTATGATCACGGATGCGAATCCTTCTTTCCTCTTGACTGCGGAGGCGCTGAAGAACACGCTGCCTGAATACGATGGACAACTAATCTGCCTCGATTCAGATTGGGAGACAATCGGCATGGAGAGCCATGTGGCGCCCGGAAGCGGAGTCAACAGCGATAATTTGGCGTACATGATTTACACCTCAGGTTCTACTGGTAAGCCAAAAGGGGCGATGAATGCCCATCGTGGTATCGTCAACCGACTTTTGTGGATGCAGGAACAATATCAACTGAATGAAACCGATCGGGTGATGCAAAAGACGCCTTTCAGCTTTGATGTATCGGTATGGGAATTTTTCTGGCCGTTAATGACGGGCGCCTGCATGGTAGTAGCTCGTCCAGAAGGACACAAGGATACGACCTATCTGGCACGCCTGATCAAAAAAGGGAAAATCACCACCATGCACTTTGTTCCCTCGATGCTTCAAGTATTCCTGGAGGAGACGGAAATTAGTGGCTGCGATACGCTTCGACGCGTCATTTGCAGTGGGGAAGCCTTATCTTATTCAACGCAGGAGCGCTTTTTCGAGTGTCTCGATGCGGAATTGCACAACCTGTATGGTCCTACCGAAGCGGCGATTGATGTCACGTACTGGGCATGTCAAAAAGGAAGCAAGCTAAGATCCGTGCCGATTGGACGTCCTGTGGCAAACACCCAAATCTATCTGTTAGACGAGCACTTAAAGCCTGTTCCCGTAGGTGTCTCTGGCGAGCTGCACATCGGTGGTGTGCAACTGGCTCGCGGATACTATAACCGACCTGAGCTGACAGAAGAGAAATTCATCCCTGATCCGTTCAGCAAAAAAGAAGGGGCACGCCTTTATAAAACAGGGGACTTGGCGCGTTACCTGCCGGATGGAACAATCGAGTATTTAGGCCGAATTGATTTTATGGTCAAACTCAGAGGGTTCCGTATCGAGCTGGGTGAGATTGAAGCTGTATTAGATGAACATCCACGTGTACAAAAATCGGCTGTGATCGTTCATGAATCCGAGCAGCGACCAGGGCATAAGCAGTTGGTATCTTATATCGTGCCAGATTCACAGTCCAAGGAAAAACTGAAAAAGGCAACAGAAGAAGCGCTTCCTGCAGAACAGGTATCAGAATGGCAGGATGTCTTTGATAAAGCCTATGATGATGAAAATAAATATGAGGCCGATTTCAACATCACCAGCTGGAACAGCAGCTATACAGGTGAGCCTCTTTTAGCGGAAGAAATGCGCGAATGGGTCAATTCGACGGTGGATCGTATCCTAGCCCTGCAACCGAAAAAGGTACTCGAAATCGGGTGCGGTACAGGGCTGTTGTTATCTCGAATTGCGCCTCATTGTGAACAATATTGGGGAACGGATTTTTCGTCGATGGCGTTGGATTATATTACTGCGAATCTGATCAACCAACGAGAGGATTTATCCAATGTTACATTGCGTAAGAGCTATGCGGATGATTTTAGTGGGCTAAAGGGACAGAAGTTCGATGTGGTCGTGCTCAACTCTGTGGTGCAGTATTTCCCGGATGCGGACTACCTGTTGGATGTGCTGAAAAAGGCCATACACGCCATGAATGACAAAGGAACCATTTTTGTCGGTGATGTTCGTAATCTTTCTTTACTGCAAACCTTCTTCACTGAGGTAGAGATGGAAAAGTCACCGGCGACGTTGACCATGGATCAATTGCAGCGCCGCGTACAGAAACGAATGAGACAAGAGCAGGAGCTGGTTATCGATCCTGCCTTTTTCTATGCGCTTCAAGAGCAGCTGCATCAAATCAGCCATGTAGAAATCAAGCTGAAGCGCGGAAGTCATCATAATGAATTAACACGCTATCGCTATGATGTGGTTCTTCATCTTGGCAAAAAAGTGCAGCCGATTGAGGACTTTTCCTGGCTGGATTGGCATGAAGAGGGACTCCAAAATATAGATGGACTTCGCCAAATCATGACCAAGTATAAACCGCAAGTTTTGGGTCTTACGAATATTCCTAATCTACGGTTGGACAGGGCGAATCGATACCAGTCGTTGCTTGCTGACAAAGATGTAGTCAAAACGGTGGAAGAGCTAAGAACAGATCAAAACCTTCCAGGCATTGGAATAGACCCTGAGGAGCTTTGGAAGTTGGGTGCTGAGCTTCGATACAGCGTAGATATCGCTTGGATGGGGGATAGAAAGGATGGCAGCTATGAAGCTGTGCTCCGACCTGAGCATTTACTAGAAAAAAGACAGCGTAACACAGTTGTCACCCCGTGGCACCGTCCAGTGAAGAACTACCAGCCGATCGAATCGTATGCGAACGATCCTTTGACAGACAGAGTTGCTCGCCAGTTCATTCCAGAGCTGCGCAGTTATTTACGGGATAAGCTACCAGATTACATGGTTCCGTCCATTTTTGAGTTTATCAAGGAAATGCCAGTGAACATGAATGGAAAATTGGATCGCAAAGCACTTCCTACGCCGCTTATGGAAGTGCCAGAGATGGAGGGGGATTTTGTACCACCAACAACGGAGACGGAAAAAATTCTTGCCGATGTTTGGGCTGAAATATTGGGCTTGGACAAGGTTGGCATACATAATAGCTTCTTCGGATTGGGTGGCGACTCCATTCATACCATTCGAGTGGTTGCGAGAGCAAAACAACACGGTTTGGAATTGACTCCACAGCAAATTTTCCAATTCCAGACGATAGCTGAACTGGCAGAGGTTGCAGGTGCGGCTTCCACCCAAAGTGCGAAACGAACGGCAACAGTAGAGTTACCCACGCTTGATAAACATCAGCTGGATCGGATAAAAGCAGACAACCCATATATGGAGGATGTATATCCGCTGACCATCATGCAAGAGAATATGCTCTATCGATACAAACATCATCCAGAGCCTGGTTTAAATGTGGTTCATCATGCTTTTCGCATCGAGGGTGGTCCTTTCCACGTAGCTGCATTTGAGCAGGCATGGCAGCATCTCATCCAACAATTCCCTGCCTTGCGAACCTCCTTCGTCTGGGAAGAGCTGGATGAACCGATGCAGATCGTGCATGAGAAAGTAGATATCCACATCAAACAGGAAGACTGGCGCGGCATTCCGGAAGAAAATCAACAGGAACAATTGCAATCCTATATTCAAAAGCTAAGAAAACAAGGATTCGAGATGGGCCAAGCACCACATGCGCATCTGGCTCTGCTTCAAGTAGGAGAGGATGTCTACTACTTTATTTATGTCTTCAACCTGATGTTGCAGGACGGTTGGAGTTATACGTTGATCGTGAAGAGACTTTTTGAATATTATCAAGCGTTTTCCCAAGGGAAGGCGATTGAGATTATGCCTGTATATCCGTATCGGAACTATGTTGCGCTACAAAAACAGCAGGACTTAACAGATGCCGAGCTGTTTTGGAAGAAAAATCTGAAAGGAATGACCAGCTCCACGCTTGAATGGTCACAGGCGAGCAGAAAGAATCTTCCTGCCGACGAGCCTCCTTATTCTCAGGAAAGGTTCATCGTATCACCAGAAGTCTCCTCGGCGTTGTTATCCTTGTCCAAGAAGTACCATCTGACGCCATATACATTGGTACAAGGAGCTTGGGCATTGCTGCTCCACCATTACAGCGGCAAGGAAGACGTTGTATTTGGAACGATTTTCTCCGGCCGTAGCATAGCGATGATGGAGGTCGAGCATTCTGTCGGGCTTTTCTTCAATATTCTGCCCATTCGCGTGAGCATTGAGCAAAACATGAGGTTCTTGTCCTGGCTCCAAAACATGCAGTCCAAGGTAGTAGAGACGAGTCAGTATGAATACACGCCGTTGAAAAAAATATACGAGTGGTGCGATATTCCACGGGATCGGCTTTTGTTTGACAGCTATCTGGTAAGCGAACAGCTCCCGGATTTCTCTTCCGTGTTTAGAGGATTTAATGATGTCCTCGGTGCTACCATCTATGATTCGATCGCGCAGACGGAGCATCCATTACGAGTCGAGATCCTTTTCTATGAACAAGTGCTAGTCTTGCATATCAACTACTATCGTCGCTTCTTCAACGATCAGGAAATTAGCAGTATGCTGCAGCACTTGAATGCTCTTTTAGAAGGATTGGTAGCGAACCCAGAGCAAAAGGTAAGCGAGCTAGTCCGTGCGATAACGCATCATCCCCAACACTAAATTTGCGAACAAGAGGAGAGGTTACTATGTGTGGAATTGTGGGATGGCTTGATTGGGATGACGATTTGTCATCCCAGCATGCTATTTTGCAGAAAATGGCTCAAGCGATCCAGCATCGCGGGCCAGACGAAGAGGGGTATTGGTTGTCTCCTCGGGCAGCAATTGCGCATCGGCGCCTGATCGTGATCGACCCAGAAGGTGGCAAGCAGCCCATGATCTACCGAGAAGGAGATCAGACATGTGTCTTATCGTTCAATGGCGAAATCTACAATTATTTGGAGCTGCGCCGCCAGTTAGAGCTGCTTGGACACACTTTTCAAACCAATTCTGACACGGAAGTATTACTGCACGCTTTTTTGGAATGGAGAGAGGAATGTGTCCGTCATCTCAATGGAATTTTTGCATTCGCCATTTGGGACGAAAAAAATCATCGCATGTTTTTAGCACGTGACCACTTGGGTGTAAAACCATTGTTTTATTGTCAACGTGGGAGCTCGTTCTTGTTCGGCTCTGAACTGAAAGCCTTGCTTGCCCATCCAAAAGTGAAGCCTGAAGTTGAAGCGGATGGGTTAGCAGATATTATCGGACTCGGTCCGGCGAGAACGCCTGGATTTGGTATTTTCCGCAATGTAAATGAGGTTCGAGCTGGACATTGTGTAACAGTTACAAAGGATCAAATCAGGACAAGGCCATACTGGAAACTGGAGAGCAAGGTGCATACCGATGATTTGGATACAACGACAGAAAGGATACGTGCCCTGTTACAAGACACGGTAACGCGTCAGTTAATCTCTGACCTGCCATTGGTTAGTATGCTGTCTGGCGGTTTGGACTCTAGTGGCCTGGTCGCTTTAGCCGCTGAAGAGCTTCGTAAAAAAGGGCAGACGTTGCAAACCTATTCGGTAGATTTTGTTGACAATGATCAGCATTTTGAAGAAGGCTTGCTGCACATTAGCTTGGATGCGCCATGGGCAAAAAAAGTCTCAGAGCATGTACAAACGAGACATCAAGAGATTACCTTCAACGCTCAAGATCTGATCACTCATTTTCATATGCCGTTGCGAGCGCGTGATCTCCCGGGATTAGGGGAGACAGATACCTCGCTCTATTTGTTTTGCCGGGAAATGAAGAAAAAAGCGACCGTCTCGCTATCAGGTGAATCGGCAGACGAAGTGTTTAACGGGTATCCTTGGTTTCAAAAGGAGAAATTCTTGAATTCAGGCAAATTCCCTTGGATGGAGCATGACGGGTGGAGTTCCTTTTTAAATGAAGAAGCCATCGAGAAGATTCGCCCACAAGAATACCTTCGCAGGCGGTATGAGGAAGGGATTGCAGAGGTGCACCCTTTGGAAGGGGAGACAGCTCTGGAAGCTCAACAACGCAAAATGTCGTACCTTTTTATCACTCGCTTTCTCCCGCTGCTATTGGATCGCAAGGATCGAATGAGCATGTATACGGGGTTTGAAGTACGTGTTCCCTATTGTGATTACCGCTTGGTTGAATATTTATGGAATGTCCCATGGAAAGTAAAAAATATTGATCAAATCGAAAAAGGCTTGCTTCGCAGAGCGTTCAAAGGCTATTTGCCGCAGGAAGTATTGTACCGCAATAAAAGCGCATATCCGATGACCTATCACCCAGAGTATTACCATGCGATTTTGGACCATATGAAGCAAATTCTGGCGAATCCCAATTCGCCTTTATTACCCTTGATTAATAAGTCTGTGATCCAATTTGTACTGGATGGTAAAGCCCCTATGAATCTCGCTCAATCAACCAAACTGATCGAATACCTCGTCCAAATAAATATGTGGTTAGAGGAATACAAGATTTCCATTCGATAGAAGCCCAAGAATCTGCTGATAAAAAGGACAGTCAGGATGTTTTTTAGTTGAAGGGGTGTGAAAGAAATGAATGTCGGTGAAGTAAATCAGAACATGGCAATCCCGCAACGACTGCCTGCAAACGGGAGTGACAGGTTTAATTACATGGTTAGCTATCTTTCCGATTGCCAGCTACAAATGGTGCTGGAAATGGACGGACAGGTGAATCAACAGCGATTGCTTCAAGCGATGGAGGCAAGCACCATTGCGGAACCGATCATTGGTTGCCGTTTTATAAAAGATCCAGTCCGCCCCTATTGGGAGCGACGCAGCGATTTGGCGTCAAGCGGTTGGTGTTCCTTACAACTTCTCAGTGAATCCGATTCCGTAGAGAAAGCCATACAGGAGTGGCTGTCGAGCCCAATAGACATCGATGCTGATGCGATGGTCAAAATTCGCATTCTGCGTACCCTGACCAAAGATATCATTTGCATCAAACTGAATCATCTATGCAGTGATGGAGCAGGGCTGATCGAGTATGTTCACTTGTTAGCATCGCTATATAGTGAGCTTGCCAAAAACCCTCGCTACGCTCCCAAGTCAAACCCGGAGGGCAGGGATCAGAGCCGTTTGTTCAAGGAGATGGGTATCCCAGCTGGCGGGATGCCGGAAGCCCCAGAACCCCAGGGACCAACACTTCCGTTTACGCCTGGAGAACCAGTCAAAAGGAGACAAGCCATTCGCAGAATACCGCGCGAAGTGTGGCTGGAGCTGGCGCATGGATTTAAACAAAAAGGGTTCACGGTAAATGATGTGCTATTGGCTGCCTACATGCGAGCTTTATATCAACAGATGGAGAATGTTCCGGCTGAGCAAATAAAAGTCATGGTGACAGTTAATGTAAGGAAATTCTTACCCAAAGGCAAGGCAGACGCGATTTACAACTTGTCTGGCGTTGTTCACGCTACTATGAATCAAGCAAAAGGGACATTTGCAGATAAGGTAAAAGAAGTGGCCGAATTCATGAAGAATCAACGCGATAATAAAGAGATTTTGCATGATGCGGTAAACACGTTTGCCTTTGTGGAAAATTTCGAGTTCGATCACACCTTGAAGATCATTCAGGATGTAAGAAAACAAATTGTAGCAGATGGAAAAAGTACACCAATATTATCAAATTTCGGTATGATTAGTACGAGTCAAATAACATTCGATGATGTGAAAGTCGCAGGGGCGTATATCGTCTCGCCAGCCTATTACGCACCAGGATTGATGCTTGGAGTCAGTACGTATCAAGATTGCATAACCCTCACTATTTCCTTCTTTGAATCGAATACAGATAGTGGGTTAATAGAAAAACTCCTAGATACCATGATAGAGGAAATCAAGTCCTACCGAGTGTAGCAGTTTGCAGCAATTCCCTACTTATTTAAATAAGGAGTGATTGAAATGAATAAAATAGTATTCCCTAATGAAATATCAGGTGCCGAGAATCTGCAACAACAGTTTGAACCATATGGCTGGTATGCGGAAATGAGAAAAAATAGCCCGGTCCATTACGATGAAAAGCAACAGGTTTGGAACGTATTTCTCTATCCGGATGTAGAACGTGTGCTGACCGATTACCATCTCTTTTCAAGCGATACAGGCAAACGAATCGCCGGTTCCCTCGCATTGAAAGAAAAGGGCATCACAGAGATGGACCCGCCTGATCATGGAAAAAGGAGAGCGCTTTATACAAAGGCCTTTTCAACCAGAACACTTCAGGAGTGGGAGCCGCGCATTCAAGAAATTTCACGTCATTTGCTAGAGGAAGTAAAAGAAAAGCAAAGCATCAGGATTTTAGGTGATCTCGCAACCCCTATGCCGGTGATTGTCATTGCCGATTTGCTCGGTGTACCGTCCAGTGATTGGATGCTGTTCAAACAATGGTCCGATGTTCTCATCACTTCCGGGACCCGCGAAACGTATGAGGATATTACCCTTAAAAAAGAAGAAATTATGAAAGAAATGGCTGTTTATCTCTCGCCGATCATTCAAGAAAAAAGAGAGAACCCGGCAAAAGATTTCCTCTCCGATTTAACGCAAACAGAATATAAAGGCCAAAAACTATCTGACCGCGAGATTATTGATATTGCAATTAGCTTACTGCTCGCAGGAAATGTAACGACAAGTACGCTCTTGTTCAGTGTTTTCTACTGCTTTTTACTGGATCGACCAGGCGTATATCGTGAATTAAGAGACAATCCGGAACTGGTAGATCAAGCGATCGAGGAAGTGTTACGCTTCCGTCCGCCAGCACAGGTTTTGATGCGCAAGGTTCAAGAAGATACGGATATGTTCGGAAGTCTGATGAAAAAAGGAGAGATCGTCATGGCATGGCTCGGTTCTGCCAATCGTGATGAAAATACCTTTGCACAGGGAGATCAATTCGATATCCATCGACCGAATAGCAACAAGCATTTATCCTTTGGAAAAGGCTGCCACTTATGCCTGGGAGCACCACTATCCAGACTGGAAGCAAAGGTGATGCTAACAGAAATGCTCAAGTGCTATTCTGACATCTCAATCGGCGGATTTGAGAACGATCTGATCCTCCATGTGACGAGAGACTAATCAATCATATTTTCTTATCAAGCAGTTGAGCAGGAAGAGATTCCTGTTTAACTGCTTTTTTTTTTCGGAAAATCAAATGTGGAGGGATGTACGAAGAGAAAAATAAAAAAGTAAGGACAGGGAATTCCTTACTTTTCAAAACTTATCTTTTCGAATCAACAAATAAACAATCAACCCAATAATCGGAAAAAACAATAAAGCAATAAGCACGATGATGGAGAACTCCTTGCTATTCCCTCGTCTCCTTGCATCACGGTATGCCCAAATGCTGATGACAATATTAATCACGTTCAAAAATAAGAGGAGAAGGACGGGGAGAAACACAAAAAAGGTAGAAGGAGCATCGCCTACACTAACCAAAGGATCACCTGCTTTTGAATGTATTCAAGACTTTCCCAATTATATAAAAAGATGATCGAATTGTGAAATCAATTTATTCTATCCGCGTAAAAATTGGTATAATCTGAATGTATTATTTCTACTTCTTACCATCCTTGGGGGCGCTTAACCATTGAGAAAAACTTTGAATAAAAGAAGATGGCTTTCGATGCTCGGGATGATCGCATTGGTTACCGGATGTCAACAGGAACCGACCAAACCGATCACATCGGAGAGCACCGGCCAAACAACAGAGACCACAACAAAACCAAGCCCTACTCCATCCGTTACACCCAATCAAGAAACGGAGAAAGAACCAACATCTGAACCCATTCCAGTCTCTAGCCCAAACACAACAGTCCCTACCAACCAACCAGTGGAAGAACAACGAAAAGAACCTCTGTCTCCTTATCAAGTACTTAATAAAATCCGGGAAATAGAAAAAGTGAAAGGGGGAACATATCAGGGGGAGTGGAAAGAGGATGAATACACATTTCACCTACCAGACAAGGATGGAGATGGCCGAAACGCCCGCTATTATGAACGCTCGACTCACCATGTAAAAGTACTTGGAAAAGATGGTTTGAAGGATTTCTATCATCTTTTTGATCCCGCTACTTATCCACAGACAACCTTGGAGGCAAAAAGTATACAGGTGAATCCGGAAACAAGGCAGAAAATGGACAAGATCGAGCAGAAGCTGTATACAAACGAGGATATATTTCACGCCGAATGGTCGCCGAACTTTCAGGCAGTTGCCTATTATAAGGGAACGACCGAAGAGGGTCAGGCATACATTTGGAAGGTTGGCAACGATTCACCCTCCCCAATAAAAGAGGCAGTCATTGACCGCTATTTCTTTACCTGGTCTCCCGATTCTGAGTATCTCCTATTGGATACGGGAACGAGCAGACATCGCGGCGGACAAATCTATCAGGTAGCAAACGATAAAATGAGTGAGCCCTTCTCTTATATTTTCCAATTCCGTTTCTCACCAGATTCGAAATGGGCAGCATTTTCTTTATTAAGTGGGAAAGTAGCGAAAGAAAAATACGGGATGGAAGACGAAGAGACAGAAGACATATGGCTGTATGATTTGGCTACCATGAAGCAGAAAAAGCTGCTTCAAGCCGATGATCATACGGACTATTTCCCACTCGAATGGAAGAGTGAAACCGAGCTCCTCTACTGGAAGAAAGATTATCAGAAGAATACAGAAGAAGAGTTAACGCTGACGATTCCTCAAAGGTAGTAACCCAATACCCTCTATGTGATGTAGAGGGTATTGGCTATGTTCTGGATGGAAACTTCCCCCGAACCTCCTCTAGAAAAGCCTGCATCGCCGGGGCCAAATAACGATTTTTCAAGTACGCCAAATAAACCGTCCGCTCCAACGCAGGCGAATCAATGGTTTTCCGAACAAGCGAAGCATCTGTTGATCCAGATAAATAGTTCTCCGGAATAATCGTAACCCCCAGATTCTCCCTCACTAACGTCAACGCAGTTTCAAAGCGCTCAATCTCAAATTTGATTTGCGGGTTGACTTGTTCAAACGAAAAGGCTGTTAAAATATCCTCCCTCGTCTGAAATCCCTCTGTACTAATGATGAATGGCTCATTAGCCAAGTCTTTCAAGCGAACGGATTCCTTTTCCGCCAGCGCATGATCCTTGTGTAGCACCAGCATTAAGCGCTCATCATACAGAGGAAAGGATTCGATATCGTCTTCATCGATGAATTGGTTGGTTATGAGCAAGTGCGTATGATACTTCCGCAGTGATTCCTTTACAGCCTTCCCGCTTAGTACCTCGATTAGCTTGATGTTAATAGAGGGAAAACGCCCCTGATATCCGCGAATGACTTTTGGAATCCAATGCTTCACGGACTCAATGATGCCGATGATGAGATCGCCGCTCCCGGTCAGCTTTACTTCTTCCATCTCTTTTTTCAGCATGTTCATTTGGGAAAGAAGCAGCAACGATTTCTGATACAAGATTTTACCAGCATCCGTCAGTTCCATTTTCCTCGTGTTTCTCTCGAGCAGTGGAGAGCCGACTTCTTGCTCCAGATTTTTGATCGCATTACTTAAGGAAGGCTGTGAAATATGCAGTTTTTGTGCGGCTTTGGAGTAGCTCAACTGATCGCAAACTGTCACAAAATAGTGCAAATGTTTGATATCCAACTGGATCGCCTACCCTTATTTATAGCTTAAAGCTATCAATTTATTTGAATTATATATTAGAAATAATAAGTTTGTCATTATATAATCAATAAACAAAAGGTTCAGAAAGGGTGAATAGCTTGCCAATGAATGTATCAGCAGATTTGTGGACCGGCCGGACTGACCATACGGAGAGAAGAAGTAGTTTTCGCTACCATCAGATTGTAGAAATAACGGACTTGGATACCTTGCAAGCTGCCAAGGATCGCACAGTTGCTATCATTGGGTTTGAATGCGAGGAGGGAGTAAGGCGCAATCAAGGACGATTAGGTGCAGCCAAAGCTCCAAACGCAATTCGGCAAGCGCTTGCAAGCCTTCCTTGGAAGGTGGAGGAAGGAAAACGGATTGTTGATGTGGGGAATGTTGCTTGTCCAAACGAAGAGCTAGAAGCTGCCCAAGAAGAGTTGGGGAATGCCGTCTCTGCGATCTTTTCCAAAGCCATGACGCCCATTATTTTAGGTGGAGGCCATGAGACCTTGTATGGACATTACGTTGGTGTCCGGAAGTATATTGGAAAAGAGGCTTCTCTGGGCATTATCAATATTGACGCTCATTTCGATTTGCGTTCCTATGAAGTTCAGCCTTCATCGGGGACGATGTTTCGGCAAATACTAGAGCATGACAAAAATAGCAGCTATTATGTGCTGGGGATTCAACGCTTCGGAAATACACAGGAGCTATTTGATAAAGCAGATGAGCTTGGTGTGCGCTATGTGTATGAAGAAGAGATGAGAGACGCACGAATGGATGAAATTTGTTTATCTGTAAGCGAATTCATCGAAAAGCACGACCATGTCATGCTGACGTTGTGTACAGATGTTTTAAACGCAGCTTTTGCACCGGGTGTAAGTGCTCCATCTCCTTTCGGCTTAACACCGATGGTTGTTCGCACTTTGATCCGTACCGTTGCCGCTCATAAGAAAACGCTTTCTTTTGATATTTGTGAAGTGAATCCGGTTTTAGATGAAAACGGAAGAACAGTAAAGTTAGGTGCTTACTTGACGAATGAAGCCATCATGGGATTACTAGAGAACTAAGGGGAGACAACTATGACGTTAGCACTTAATCAAGTAACGACGATTTTTCTCGCAGTAGCACTTCTCGTATTAGGTACATTTCTCGTAAAAAAGGCTAGCTTCTTGCAAAAATTTTGTATCCCGGCACCAGTGGTTGGGGGCTTGTTGTTCGCTATCATTGCAACGGCTTTGAAAGCGACCGGAATTTTACAAATTACATTGGATACTTCCTTGCAAAGCTTGTTCATGCTCACGTTTTTTACTACGGTTGGATTGGGAGCGAGCTTTAAGCTGATCAAGCTTGGTGGTAAGCTGCTCGTTATTTACTGGATCGCCTGTGGATTTCTGGCTTTGGCCCAAAACGTAATCGGTGTGTCTTTAGCTTCCGTGTTCGGTATTCATCCGTTGATCGGGATGATGGCAGGGGCTGTCTCGATGGAAGGTGGACATGGAGCGGCTGGCGCTTTTGGACAAACGCTTGAGGATATGGGCATTCAATCTGCGTTGGCGATCGGGATCGCAGCAGCTACCTTTGGTCTCGTAGCAGGGGGCTTGGTTGGCGGACCGACTGTGAAATATTTAATTGCCAAACACGATCTGAAACCGACGGAAACGGAAGAAGTAGTAGAGACAGAAGAAGAAAAAGGACAACCGATTCACTCGAATACCTTCTTCATCCAAGTCCTGTTGATTACGTTCTGTATGGCATTGGGAACGTATTTGGGAGAGCTGTTCTCTACTGCAACCGGATTTGTTTTACCAGGTTATGTGGGAGCGATGTTTGTAGCGGTGATTGTCCGTAATATCGTAGACAAGCTCAATCCAAAGGCAATCGACATGAAGAGCATCAACCTGATCAGTGACGTGACACTCGGAATCTTCCTGTCCATGGCACTGATGAGCATCAAGCTGTGGGAAGTTGCCGATCTAGCGCTTCCAATGCTCGTAATCGTATTTGTTCAAGTAGTTTTCATCGTTTTGTTTGGGATTTTCGTTCTGTTCCGTTTACTTGGCAAAAACTACGACGCCGCAGTCATGGTCGCAGGCTTTACAGGGCATGGTCTGGGCGCTACTCCAAACGCAATGGCGAATATGGCGGCCGTAACGGGACGATTTGGTCCTTCGCGAAAAGCGTACTTGGTCGTTCCGATCGTCGGTGCCTTCCTGATTGACGTGTTCGCGATGCCAATCATTATTACTACGATTAATTTGTTTAAATAAAGACGATTTAAATATCCCTTCATGCTGGAGAAAGTCAAGCTGGAGGGATTTTTTGTGCTTACAATTACTTTGGCTTACTCTCAACCGTTTAGAGCTTTACAAATAATAGAGAAAAAAGGAAATAATTTCTTGACTGTTCGCATCGTGTTCGTATATCTTTATATAAGAACGTACGTTCCTGTTTTAAAAAACTTTGCAAAGGAAATCTCACCCAACGATACAAGTTTCAGGGTAGAGATGTAGGATGCTGGCTTGGTAAGAGACAGCAGGAAGGGGATGAAAAGGGGCAGCAACTCCTAGGCAAATTTGAGGCACGAATGCAGAATCAAAGTTTGCACAAGTAGAAGCCAATGAAAAATATTATTTTGTTTTTTTGAGAAAATTGTAACCTTTTGTCAATTTTTGCGTACAATCTGGAAGAAACAACCAAAAAGCAGAGAATGTGGAGGGAAGTAGAATGAGAGAACTTCATGCTGATGTGGTAATTATTGGGGGAGGTACTGGTGGCTGCGCAGCAGCACTGGCAGCAGCGAAATCAGGAAAATCAGTTATTATGACAGAAGAAACTGACTGGATTGGGGGTCAATTTACGAGCCAAGCAGTACCGCCAGATGAGCATCCATGGATCGAACAATTCGGTTGCACGCGCAGCTATCGCACATTCCGTGACAGCGTGCGTGATTATTATCGTAACCACTATCCAATGACGGCAGAAGCCCGCGTCATCCCGAATCTTGATCCTGGTAACGGTTCGGTAAGTCGCCTTTGCCACGAACCAAAAGTAGCGCTAGCTGTTTTTTATCAGATGCTTGCTCCTTATATTAACAGTGGTAGACTTACTATTCTGACGAATCACAAGCTGCATGCCGTTCGCATGGCTGGCGATAACGTACTGTCGATCACAGTAGAAGATCAGAAGCATCATGATTTGCATGAACTGGTAGCACCTTATTTCTTGGACGCGACAGAATGTGGAGATGTGCTCCCACAAGCCGGGGTAGAATACGTACTTGGCGCTGAATCAGTGGATCAAACAGGAGAGCCAAATGCTGTTGTCGGGCCGCCGCAGCCAAATGATATTCAGGCGTTTACGTATTGCTTTGCCATGGATTATTTGGAGGGAGAAAATCATACGATTGCCAAGCCGGAAACGTATGACTTCTGGCGAAACTACAAAGCAGATTTTTGGCCGGACAAGCTGCTCAGCTGGACAGGCTCCAATCCGCGAAATACTGCTGACTCTGTACGATATGAGCTGTTCCCAGGCACTAAATATTTTCCACTCTTCACGTATCGTCAGATTGCTGATCCGAAGAACTTCCAAACCGGATTGTACAAGAGTGGCGTAACGACTGTGAACTGGCCGCAAAATGATTACTGGCTCGGCTCGATCATTGATGTGCCAGAGGAAGAGCGTCAGCGTCACCTTTACGGCGGTAAACAGTTGAGTCTCTCCCTTCTGTATTGGATGCAAACAGAGGCTCCTCGCCCAGATGGTGGACAAGGGTATCCAGGACTGCGACTGCGCAAGGATGTAATGGGAACAGAGGATGGACTGGCCATGTATCCTTATATTCGTGAATCCCGCCGGATCAAAGCAGAATTCACCGTATTGGAGCAACATGTGAGCGCATTTGTCCGCAAAACAGGCAAAGCAGAAGCCTTCGAAGATTCTGTTGGTGTCGGTAGCTACCGAATCGACCTGCATCCGAGCACAGCGAACCGCAATTACGTCGATGTGTCTACCTATCCGTTCCAAATTCCATTGGGCAGCCTAATCCCTGTTCGTGTAAATAACTTGCTGCCAGCGGGCAAGAATCTTGGGGTTACGCATATTACAAATGGATGCTTCCGTCTCCACCCAGTAGAGTGGAACGTCGGTGAGGTAGCTGGTTATTTGACAGCTTATTGCTTGCAACATGGCCTGACTCCTCGCGCTGTCCGTAACACTCCCGATGAGCTGAAAAAGTTCCAAGCGTTCTTGTACGCGGAAGGCGTAGAGTACTTCTGGCCAACCATGTACGCAGTGTAAGAAGTTAGACGATCTGGTTGCCTGAGTTCGGGATTTCACCGAACTCAGGTTTTTTCACGGAGAGTAAGATTTCCTCGACAGTTTCCTGAGGCGTCTGCTCGGAAGAATCGATCCACATGCCGAGCTTTGGTGTCTCGGTCTGCAAGATATTATTCAGGTGGGAAATCGTCCAAGCACCATACCCTGTTTTGGGACGGGAAGCTTCTCTTTCTTCAACCGCTTTTTCATTTGGCGTGAGTACTACCACATACAACGGACGGTTTTGAATCATTTCAACAAATTCGCCTAAAAAGGGGCCAATCACAACATCCTGTACAACGACATTAAATCCTTCTTCAAAAAAAGTGTCTGCCGTAGAGGCTGTTATTTTGTAGCGCAACCACAACTGACGAATGGCTTCTTCTGACGGTTCGGGCATATATTCCTCTCTGCCATTTACAATCATTCGTCGGAACGAATCACCTCGCAAATGAACGCCTCGATTCAGCTTTTCAGCAAGTAACTGAGCTACTGTTGATTTTCCCGAAGCCATAATCCCCGTAACGAGAAAAATACATCTTTCTGGAGCGTGAACATTGGCATTCTCTTGCATCATCATCCCACCTTACTTATTTGATGTTATGTGAGTTTATATATGGAAATCATTGGATAATTGTTAGCTTTTTGAATCATATCATGGCGGTCGTGAAAACGCGATTTAGAAAAAGAGGCACAAATAGGATAATATTTCTGCGCGGGGAATGACTGATTTGCAAATAGAAATAGATGACATTCTGATTAGGTTGGAAACAATGACAAGAGCAGTGGGACGAGGCGAAGCCAAGATGCATCTGCTCTAAGCGGAGAGGGCTAGCATTTCCTGCAAACATCTCTCCATTCACACAGACAAACCTCCCCCCATTTTCATATGGTAATGCTGTGTAATACCATAACTGTTAATGGAGGTGTTGAGGTATGAGTTCAATAAAGGGAACAAAACGAAAAAAAGCTACGATGACCATGATCGCCGTACCAACCATAATCGTAGCCGGGGAAACATCGAATCTCTCGGGACAAGTCAAGGTGAACGGACGTCCTAAAGCAGGGATCGTAGTCGTTTTTGCAACCGAAAATACTTTTGGTGTCGTAATCCCTGCCTTTACTATTACAGACGCTAAAGGAAATTTCACGGCAAAATTTAGATCGTTTATCAACCCTGATCAACCTGGATTCAGAGCAGTTATCGTCACCGCTGCACTCCCTTCTTTTCCTGGAGTCTCCGCTTCAAGTGTAATTGCAATCCTTCGAGGGCCGGGGTCTAGGAATAGGGTAAACCGACGGAAGACAGTCCAACGGAATTCAGCAAATGTAAGATCGGTTGGTAAAACGAAGCTCGCCTTACGAAAATGAAGCCCAATCCGTCCAGTCATGTGGAGTGTTGCTCACTGTTAGTGCGTAAGGATAATTAAATCGTAGATGTTTCTGTGGATCCGGAAAGAAATTTAAAATTACCTGGTGATTTAGAAGACCGGGACCTCTTGCACCATAAGGGGTTCCGGTATACCATTTTGGTACTATCATCTCGCCATACAATATGACGAGGAGAAGAGAACAGCTATCATCTGTGAGTTACTCGTGCGTAAATTAAACCAGGATCATTGTAGAAAAGCGTTGCTCATGGCGGTATCAGTTCATTCCGCATCAAAACATCACATATTTGTCTTAGAAGAACAATCACACATGGAGGTGTCAAAGTATGGTGAACCTGATCAAAATCAGGGCAAGTGTATTTATCCCCGTATCATGGACGGAACCAAGGACTGATCCGCAAACAGGAAGAATCATTCAATTCGAAGGCGATTCGCGTGAATTTACCCCGTATGCGGTTAACACCATGCGTTCCAGAGTGGAGCAAGAGGTTGTCGTAGACTTTATGAAAAAAGAAATTTTTACTTATCAGAATACGGGAATCACAACAGAGAAAATCACGAATCCTGATGGCTCGATTCAGCTGCGAAAGGGAAAAGCGAGTACGGAGGGTATTTTGTGCAGGAATATGGTATGGAAAACGGATGAAGAAGTGAGCTTTGAAATGAGCGCAAGCGCGAGTAATCCCCTGAATGAGCATGCGCCACCGGTTGACTACTTATTGTCGGTAACGGCGAAAAGGGATGGTCTTGTGCAGATTGAAGGAGCGCATGATGGCTTCCCTTGCTTTGAGTTTTATAAGCAAACGGATTTTGGGCCGTTTGAAACGATTTATACCCATGATTTCCGTGAAACAGGTGATACTCTAGCAGCCTTGGGTGGAGAAATGGAATATCACTTTCGTAAGATGCTGTAATAGGAACAAAAAATCTCTCATCATACGTTTTCGAGGAGGTTCTTATCGTGAGTAACCCGACGATGTTCGATCAATTCCCTATCATCGAAACAGACAGATTGATCCTTCGCCAACCTGATCAACAAGACATCGAAGATATTTTTGAAGTGTTGTCACATGAAGATGTGGCGAGATATGTAGGGATCGCGAGGTTTCAATCGAGCGCAGATGCTGAAAATGAACTTCGATGGTATCGAGACTTATTTGAACAAAAGCAGGGAATCAGGTGGGCGGTCACGGATCGTTCTACTGGAAAATTTCTTGGCAGCTGCGGCTATAAACATTATCATGCGGTACATAACAAAGCAGAGATTGGGTATGATCTGAATTTTTCGTGGTGGAATAAGGGGATCATGTCGGAAGCACTGCGGCCCATTATCGCGTACGGGTTTACGCATATGCATCTAAACAGAATAGAAGCCGACGCAGATACACGAAATACGGCATCGATCCATTTGCTCCAGAAATTTGGCTTTCAAGTGGAAGGAATCCATCGAGAAACGGAATTTGAAAATGGGATGTACATTGATCTTATGAAGCTGGCGTTGCTTCGAAAAGAATATGAATGGAATTCGTAAAAGAATCGTAGTAGATAAGTGGCGGGGGAATGTACGGAATCTTTCATTGTACAGACCTCCGCTTATTTTCTCCCCACCTCTACAGCCACGCGTACAGCAGACTCAATCGCCCCTTGAATCCAGCCGTGATGTTCATTCGAGGTGTGCTCCCCCGCAAAGTAAATTTTTCCTTCAGGCGCACCAATGTAGGGAGTTAATTCCGTCTCCTGCAACGGTTTGAAAAAGGCAAAGGCACCAGCAGCATAAGGCTGCAACGCCCAATTATGTGTGACCCCCGTTACGAAGGTATTGTACACCTGCTCCCCATGAATGTCAGCCAGATGCTTTACCGCTTGCATCACTTGTTCTTCTCTCGACATGCTGAGCCATGGCAGATCGTCATCCTCCCATGTGTAACTGACCAATACGACACCTCCGGGCTGATCAAACCCGTGGCTGGGAAAGTAGGAGAGACGAATAGGTGAATCCGTTACGGTTTGTCCGCTCCTTATTCCCTGTGCTTCCCAGAAACGCTGAGAAAACTGAATGCCTATTTTAGAGGAGGAAACATAGTGGAGTTGACGAATGGCATCCCATTTTTGATAGGAAAACAGGTCGTACGGTTCGACCTGAACAAACTGCAAGACGGTAAAAGGGATGGTAATAATCGTGATATCACCGGTCACCTGAAATCGTTCGTCTGTGTCAGTACGAACGCCAGAAATGGTTATTTGGTTTCCCGTCTGGACGATTCGCGTCATTTTATGCCGGAAGTATATATGGTCCTGTAATTGTGGGAGAAATGCCTGTGGTAGCTGGTCAAATCCCCCTGTTATTTCGTAAAAACGTGTAGAAGGATCGAACAGGAAGAAGTCTCGTAGAATTTCGGGAAAAGCGAGCTCAGGGAAGCCCTCGAAGCCAGTCATGACCTTGATCATATCGATAGCAGGGGAGGATAAGGAAGGGCCAACAGGATTGAAGCGCAAGAATTGATCCATGGAAAAACGATCGTATTTTTGGACGACGATGGGCCAGTTCGTCGCTGGATTGAGTTTGATGAAGTCGATGACAGGATTAATGGCCTGACCGGCTAACTCATTGAAAGTACGGCCTTTTTCATGCGGGGCTACAGGGAAGCGGAGGATGTCGGGATTGCGTTCATAGATCCAACGTCTTGTTTTGATGCCATTTATAGAGAGGATGTCGTTGGAAGAGCTGTTGACAAATGGATGAAGGGGAAGAGAGAATTTCCTCACGTATGCGAGGGTAAGTTCGTGCGTATGAGGAATACGCATGGCCCCAGCTTCTAGATAATGCCCATGGGTAAAAGGAGAGCGCAGTGTGAAAACTCTCCCGCCTATCCGGTCCGCAGCTTCCAAAATCGTTACGTTGTGCCCTGCTGCTTTAAGCAACGAGGCAGAAACAAGACCAGCCATTCCAGCCCCAACGATGATGATATGGAGGGGGGAGTGGGTTTTTGGGAGACCGTTGCGAATAATGGACAGCATGTCAGGTTGTGTTAAGGAGAAGGAGGGATTACCCATCGATTGTCTCCTTTCCATTCTTTTCCGGTACTATGATCCTATTCCATGGATGACGCAGGTATGCGTTGTGTAAGCCGATCATACAGGGCTCTACCATTTTCATCCAAGAAATGATAGGATAGAGAAAAGGGGAACAAATGATCGGAGGGCTTCGCGTGTTACCAACGAATGTTATCTGGAAACCGACGGCAGGTGTCGGATATGAGCACTTGAGAATACGGGAGGGGTCGAACAGAATCCACGTAAATAGCATGGTGATCGGAAGGCTGGATGACGCTACCCTTACCAGAATCCAATATGAAATGGTCCTGGATTCAAATTGGGCCACACGAGAGGTTTCCCTGGCGATTGTGGGTGAAGAAGGAGCTTTGCATCTCTCATCGGATGCCAAGGGAAATTGGACAAACGAGGTGGGTGAGCCCATTCCTGAGCTAGATGGCTGTATCGATATCGATATTTCTTGTACACCTTTCACAAATACACTGCCAATCCGGCGTTTGTCGTATTCTCTGGGGGAACCACAGTCTATCCAGGTAGTCTATTTCTCAGCCCATGAGCTGACGTATAGACAAGTTCAGCAACAATATACGCTGCTAGAAAGCAAAGAGGACTCGTCTGTCTATCAATATCGGGCAGGAACATTCGTGGAAAACATCACGGTTGATACAAACGGGTTGGTTCTAAACTATCCAGACCTGTTTACACGTGAGCAGGTATAGGAAGAAGGAGGGATGGTTCCGCATGGCTGAAAGGTTTATTGCGGGTATACTGGCCAGCTTTTTATTTACGTTTGGGGCTGCGCTTCTGTATTTTCAGGATCGATCCGCGGTTCTTTTCGTTGCGATGTTTACGTTCCCGACTGTGTTTCTGTTAGGGATTCCGCAATCTATCATTATAGATTGGATCATGAAGCGATTACCAAGGAACAAGGGAAGTCTCCTTTTCCTACTAGAAGCATTGCTGTACATCGTGGCTGGAATTATCGCAACCGTGATGCTTTTCTTCATCGTTATGCATACCTTTACGCTGCTTCCCAAGTTTTATGTTCTGGGCGTAGCAGCATCTTTGCTTTATTTTGTTTGCCTGCGCTTCTTAAGACGTAAAAGGAAAGCCTTACATGTAGCGTAAGGAAAGGAGTAAGTGTTATGAATGAATGGGTACAAGTCGTGTCAGGCAACATTTTGGAGGCTACGGAAAATATCATCGTACAGCAGGTCAACTGCAGGGGTGTAATGGGAGCAGGGCTTGCCAAGCAAATAAGAGCCAAATATCCAAGTGTTTATACGGAATATAAGCGGCATTGCGAGCAGTATGCGGATGCACGTGGCGACCTCCTTGGACAAGTGCTGCTTTGCCAGGTTGGGGAAGGGAAGTACATTGCCAACCTTTTCGCACAGCTCGGTTATGGGAAAAAAGGAGTCTACACGAAATATGACATGCTGCAAAAAGGGTTGGAAGAAGTTCTCTCCCTCGCGAAAAAAGAAAATCTGACTATCGCCATACCATACGGGATCGGCTGCGGATTAACAGGCGGGGACTGGGATGTGGTGAGTAAGCAGCTTGACGAGATTTTTACTGGTTATGGTGTGAAGCTGTACAAATTCGAAGCGGATTGACGCCAGAGTATCACATGCGCTATAGTAAAAAGAACCATATCTAGGGAGAGATGTTGATGTCGGCGGTCGTTCTTAACTAAAGCAATTCCATACAAAAGGTCTTGATTCAACCTTTGAAATTTTGCCATGTAGCAAAGTTTCTTTGTGCTGGGTGATAATCGGCCTTGGAATTAGTTAAGAACAACGGATATCATACAATGCCTTAGGTGAAAATCCTATCATTGCGCCCAAAATCCGTGCTGTGTTCAGCGCGGTTTTTTATTTGGTTGCGTTTTGTTTAGGTATCCCAAAAAAAGGGCGGAGAATGACATTTGTTCATTCTCCGCCCTTTTTTATTTTCCATGAAAAAGGAGAAATCAGCCATGAATGAAAAAGCATTACAGCGTCTCGAATACGACAAGATCAAAGAAAAGGTAATGGAATACGCCTTATCGTACGCAGGGAAAAAGCATGTAGAACAAATGATGCCGATAGACTCTGCCAAAGTAGTGCGTAGTAAGCTGGACGAAACAGCAGAAGCCAAGAACATCCTGCAAAACGGAGCCAGTGTACCAATTCCCGCGCTGGAAGGGATGGAGAAGATCCTTTCCCTCTTGGGGACGGGATATGTCTTTGGCGTAAACGATTTTACAAATCTGTACTTGTTCCTAACAAGTTGCTCACAACTAATGAAGTACATGGCGACAAAAGCACAATTGGCGCCACGGGTAAGCACCTATGCAGCATCGATGTACGACGCCACAAAATTGAGGAACGAAATCGAACAATGCATCCGTCATGGGCAAGTTGTCGATTCGGCCAGCAAAGACTTGTTGAAGGTGCGTAAACGCATTGTCGTATTTGAAGAGCGCCTGAAAAGACAACTGGATTCGATCGTGAACAAATATCGTTCGATCATGCAAGAAAATGTGATTAGTACACGCAATGGACGTTATGTCATCCCCATCAAAAAAGAACATCGCAAGCAAGTGGCTGGCAGTGTCTTAGATGAATCAGCGAGCGGTCAAACCGTCTATATGGAACCGACGGAGATCAGCACCGTACAGTTCGAGCTGACAGCACTCAAGGCAGAGGAAGAACGTGAAGTAACAAAAGTTCTGATGCAATTGTCCGCGTTCGCAGAAGAATACACCCATGAACTCACCGTGAATGTCGAGACCGTTGGAATGTATGACTTCCTTTTCGCAAAAGCGAAGTACGCATTGGCAATCGGAGGCGCGAATGTCGAACTAAACGAAAAAGGGATCCTCGATGTCAAGGAAGCACGGCATCCGCTACTCGGCCCGAAAATGGTGCCGCTGCACATGAAGATTGGTCGAGAGTACAAATCGCTGATTATTACAGGTCCCAATACAGGCGGAAAAACATTGACGTTAAAAACGATCGGACTGTTAACCATGATGGTACAGTCGGGTTTGCTCGTACCCGTACAGGAAGGCAGTCATTTCTCCATTTTCCGCAACATCGCGGTAGATATTGGCGATGGGCAGAGCATCGAGCAAGCGTTAAGTACGTTTTCGGCGCATATTCATAACGTCCTGGAAATCTTGAAAATTACTGACGCCTCGACTCTCGTCTTGATTGATGAGATGGCTACGGGTACAGATCCAGGAGAAGGAGTCGCCTTGTCGATTGCGATTTTGGAGGAGCTGCACCGAAGAGGCGCGACGGTAATCGTGAATACACATTTTAACGAAATTAAAAATTTTGCCTCCGCAACTGCCGGGTTCCAAAATGCACGAATGGAATTTGACGAGGAGACCTTGCAGCCCCTATATCGCTTGCGAATCGGAGAAGCTGGCCAGAGCTACGCATTCCTGATCGCATTGAAGCTGGGTATCCCGTCTGAGATGATTCAGCGTTCTCGGGAAATTACTCGGAATGGGTTCATGACGACGACTACTACTTTGGAAAGGCTGGAACCATACCAAGACGTCGAGCAGGAAGCGGATGAGGCTCCAAGCTATGTGGAGACACGAGTAATAGAAAAGTCAGAAGAAGTGGAAGTAGAGGTGGAAGAGGAAAGACGAGAGGAGCTTCCACGGGAGATTTCAGAAGAAGCCGTAGTCACATCAGCCACGCCAAAGCGTGACAAACCATTTGCTGTTGGTGATTGTGTATTTATCTCCTATCTGGGGAGAATCGGCATCGTGTTTAGTGCGGAGGACTCCAAAGGTATCGTTGGCGTCATGATTCAAAATCAGAAATATAAAATCAACAAAAATCGCCTCGTCTTGCATATTGAGGGCAAAGAACTGTATCCGGCGGATTATGACATGGACATTGTTTTCGAGACAAAAGAGAACCGGAAGAAACGTAAAATGATGAGTCGCAAGCATGTCGAAGGATTATCGATCGAGACGAAGCGGGAGGAGTAATGAGTATGGGCAAAAAGCCGATTTTCTCTAAGAGAGAATCGGCTTTTTTTGATGTTGAAGTTGCTGAACAGAGCGAATAGGCTATTTGGCTGTATGGCTAATCGTTATTTGTTTACTTACAAGCACCATCATGATCGCCAATAGCAAGAAGTAGATAGGCATGGTGACCAGCGAGCCGTTATGAAAATAGCTCATACCACTCGTGATGAGACTGACGATGAGATAGTAGCCCAAACCAAAAATAGCGCCAGCAGTTCCGAGTACATCACCGTAGTGGACAAGAGCTAAACTCAGGCAGTTTGGAATCGCGATCCCAATCCCCAGCAAAAGGGTAAAGAGAGAGGTTACCATGATCACCATCGAGACAACGGAAGGACTCGCGCCATACAAAGTGAAGCTTGTAAGGCATACTGCCCCAAACGTCGTTACCAGCGAGCCGATTAGAATTAGGCTCTCAGCCGGGTATTTGGTTAGCAGTTTTTTCGAGAGCATTGCCCCGATCACAGAGGCCAAAGCTACGAAAATACCCAATAACCCAAACAGACCAGGCGTCATGCCGAAAAAACCAATGAAAATAAATGGCGCTTCGGCATAGTAACTGAACAACATGCCATTTGTCGCCCCGATTAAGAAGCCAAAAGCCCAAATCCTTTTGTCCGTAAAAAGGCGTTTGGCTACAGCTAGCGTGCTTATCTTTGAAGCTGTAGACGTTTTGGTCTCAGGCAACGATACAAATGCGTAAGCAAAAATCACTACGCTCATTGCGATCAGCGTGAAGAAGACAGCCTGATAGCCAAATGATTGATCCACCCAACCACCGATTAAGGGCCCAATTGCAGGCGTAAAAGCGAGAGCAGCGGAAATCTGAGCAAAAACAGCATGCCGCGTGGTGGTATCGGTACTCTCTCGTAAGATGGTTTGGGTTACCACTGATCCTGCACTCGCACCGAAAGCTTGGATGAACCGGCTCCATAACAACCAGTCAGCCGAATCGGAGAGGTAGCAACCCAAGCTGCCAAGTCCGTAAACGAAAATTCCCCAGAGCATGGCAGGGCGTCGACCGATAGAGTCAGAGAGTCTTCCCCAGCAAAATACACCAAAGGCAAAGCCGAGGAAGTAAATACTGAGTGTCAGTTGGATCATATTGTTACTGGCATGAAGACTATTGGCGATATCAGGTAACGAAGGTGTGTAGATCGTTTCGCTAATTTGCGGAAAACCCACCAGGATAATCAACAGTAGTAAAGATGGTGTTGAGATTTTTCTATTCACTTGTACATTCCCCCTATATTCCGAAAATCTCAAACAGCGTAGGAGGGAGATTACGGGATAGGGGGTTTACATTTTATCAATCTGGAAAATGAAAGCATATTGTCACCTTACATAATGAATAGGGGGAAATTTTTCAATAGAATAGCATTTATTAGGAAGCGGTGACAAGTCATTTTCGTCTGGTAGTTTACTCACACTTTTCTCTTTTCCCACGCTGTAGGGCTGTACGGAAGCTGCTTCCACAGCCGCAGGTTGCAATTGCATGGGGGTTTTGGATCGTAAATCCACCCATCATTCCTGTTTCTTTGTAATCGATTTCGACGCCATCGACATACGGATAGCTTTCCGGATTGACGACCAGCTTCACACTATCCATATCGATTGTAGTGTCGCCTTCTTGATACGTATCATCAAAACCGAGTCCGTAGGTCATCCCGGAACAGCCTCCGTCCTTTACGCCAAAACGAATGAAGAGAGTAGAGCTTTCTTGTTCGAGCATATGTTGAAGGCGAGTGACGGCAGCTTCGCTTATGTGAATCATTGTGAGGCCTCCCTTTGTTATTTTTACTGTTCTCCTACGATTACAACCTCAGGTACAAGGTAAATGCCTGATTGGCTGTGAACCTTTTCCTGGATCTGCCTCATGAGTGTCCATACATCAAGTGCAGTCGCATTGCCAGTATTCATAATAAAATTGGCATGTTTGCTCGATACTTCCGCGCCTCCGTACCGCATGCCCTTAAGACCAGCATCTTCAATGAGCTTTGCCGCAAAATGGCCCGGAGGATTTCTGAATACACTACCCGCACAGTCGAACGGCAGAGGCTGTGTTTGTAAACGTTTTTCTTTATAGCGGTTCCATTGGAGCTTGATGCTTTCGTTGTCGCGCATAGTCAGCTCAAAAACGGCTTCCGTGATAATCGCATTAGCATCTTGCAAGGAAGAGTGGCGATAAGAAAAATCCAAATCTACGTCACGCAAGGAGCGAATGGCTCCCGTTTGCGTGATTACTTCAGCTGAATGGAAAATGTCCGATATATCCGATCCGTTCGCGCCTGCATTCATATACACGGCTCCGCCTACAGACCCGGGTATTCCACCTGCGAACTCCAAGCCACTGAGCCTGTGCTTATTTGCCAATGCTGCAAGCTTGATCAAGGAGTAGCCAGCCCCTGCGTAAATCTGATTTCCCACGATTCGGGCATAGTCCAAAGCCTTGTTTAATTTGATGACCGCGCCACGATAACCCTTGTCTGTGACTAAAAGGTTGGAGCCCTTTCCCATCACCATCCATGGAACATGATGTTCATTCAGGATTTGTAGGACCATGATCAGTTGGGATTTGCTGCTCGGTGTAATCAGTAAATCCGCAGGTCCGCCAACTTTCCAGGTAGTATGTGCCGCCAAAGGCTCTTGATAAGTCACTTCGACCTGTCGTTCACGGAGAAGGGAGAATACAGGTTTCATTTGTTTCACCTATCCTTCTTGAAAAAAACACCTTGCACTTCAATCACAGTATAGGAATAATTTTATATATATTCAACTAAAATGTTTAATAAATTGCAATTGCGTAGCTTTCGTGATGAACAAAGAATGTCACTTTATAAACATGTTTGTTGAATTAGTTATACAAAGGACATATACTGTGAGCGTATCGTTCTTTTCCAAATAAAGGGGCGAAGAGAAAATGGAGAGATATAGACACCTATCCACACGTGAATACATTCTTTTGCTGCTGAAAAGGGAAGGGGAGCTCAGCACAAAGGATTTGCAAAACAGGCTGGAGCTCACAAAGGTAGCTGTCAGCAGGCAAATGATCTACTTGGAAAAAGACGGTTTTGTTGTTTGCAGAGTAGGTCGTCAAAAAGCAGGCAGACCCATGCACTACTACTCGTTGACACAGCAAGGTAACGAACAATTTCCGAATGATTACGGGCGATTGGCCGTGGATTTGATGGAGCATATCGTGCTGGCCGACGGGGAAGACCGTGTGGATCAATTTTTTGCAAGACAGCAAGAGAAGATTATCCAGAAATACGAGGGACAAATGGAAGGGAAAACGCTATCTGAAAAGGTGGCAGAGATGGCGCGCATCCAAGATGACAACGGATTTATGGCGAGATGGGAACAGGTCAGTGATGAGGAATATGTGATTACACAGTACAATTGTCCCTATTTTAAAGTAGCAGATCGGTATCAGATGATTTGTGCAAGAGAGCTTGCTTGTTACCGAGAGTTACTCCAAACGAGCGTAGAACGGACGGAATGCGTGGCAATCGGCGGAAAGAGATGTGTCTATCAGATTCATGCTACACAATCGTAGCTGTAAGCATTATCATGGCAGATGAAACGACGAAGGGGAGGGAACGAAAATAATGACCAACGCGAATCCATGGGATGCTGACTGGGAAGTATCTGAACCATTGGTACGCACACTCATCCTCCGTCAGTTTCCGCAGCTCTCCTCTATGCCCATCAAGCTGATCGGCTGTGGTTGGGATAATATGGTCTTTCGAGTGGGGGACGATTTTGTTTTCCGTTTTCCCAGGCGGAATGTCGCTGTGGAATTGATCAAAAAGGAAGGGATGCTGCTGCCAATGCTTGCGGCATTCCTGACGTTACCGTATCCGAAGCCAGTTTTTTATGGAGAACCAACCACCGACTACCCATTCCCTTTTTTGGGGTACACGTATCTTCCAGGAACGTTTCCAAAGGGCTTGACCGACGAGCAGCATGCTTCATCGGCAGTGGCCCTTGCGACGTTTTTAAAAAGCTTACACGCGTTTCCGACCCAGCGTGCCCGCGAGAACGGGATCGAGCAAGATCATAGGAACCTCCTGGACATTGCACAGAGAAAAGAAAAAATGCAGACGTTCTTGTCTACCTTGGCTGTACATATTTCTGGAGAAGATCGGGATGCGATCGCGAATTATTTACGACAAGTCGTGATAGACCGAATAAGTCCGCGTGAAGTGCTGCTGCACGGAGACCTCCATGTGAAAAATATGCTGGTAGATGAAGCCGGGCAGATATCAGGCATCATTGACTGGGGAGATCTCAATGTGGGGCATCCAGGAGCGGATTTAAATGTGGTCTACAGTTTTTTACCGCCACATGCCCGCCAATCGTTTTTCCAGGTGTATGGAGAAGTGGATGAAGAGACAAAAATATTGGCCAGGATGATGGCTGTGTACATTCCGATGCTGCTTTGGATGCAAGCCATTGATCATAAGGATGAGGTAGTAGCAGAGGAAGCAAGAAAGACGATACGGCGAGCGCTCGCTGACGAATAGAGCATCAGTAAACGATTTCGGGGGAAAAGCGGCTTACGCTCATCCCCCGATTTTCTTATCCGATTCCTAACTCTTCCATTTTTCGATACAGAGTACTTCGCGCAATACCTAGCTTTTTGGCAGCGGCGCTGATAGATGGAGCTTCTGTGATGGCTTGCTGGATTGTCTGTCGCTCTAATTCGCGCAATAATGGCAAAGGTTTGCTGGATGCTTCTTGCAGACCATATTGCTGCTGCCATTCGCTCGGGAGATGGTGAGAGGTGACCCACGGATCACCGTACGCATGTAAAAATGCTCGCTCCACGATATTGCGCAGCTCACGAATATTACCAGGCCATGAATGCTGCTGCAAGATCGCTAGGGCAGATTCACAGATACCTGTCGGACCGCCAGCGTATTGGGTATGAAGCAGCTGAAGGAACTCGTTAGCCAAGGCTGCAATGTCTTCTTTGCGTTCACGCAGGGGAGGGATGCGTATTTGCAGGATATTTAGCCGGTAGTAAAGGTCTGCACGAAACAGACCATTCTGTACATCTTCTTCAATGGAACGATTGGTGGCAGCGATCACACGAATGTCCAATGGCTTTTCTTCGTGGGAACCCAATCTCGTCACTTTTCGTTCTTCGAGTACCCGCAACAAAAGCACTTGAAGCTCCAAGCTCATTTCCCCGATTTCATCGAGAAATAGCGTTCCTCCATTTGCCGCTTCAAATTTTCCTGGTTGTCCTCCTTTTTTTGCTCCCGTAAAAGCTCCTTCTGCGTATCCAAATAGCTCACTGGCGATCAGTTCGCGTGGAAGTGCTGCGATATTGACGGCAAGAAAAGGGCCGTCTTTTCGCGAACTGGAGGAATGGATGGCACGTGCCAGGACTTCTTTGCCACAGCCTGTTTCTCCGAGCAATAACGTATTCGATAGCGACTGTGCAGCAATACGTGCTGTACGCAGTTGAGCTTGATAGAGGGGGCTATTCGTATGTATCTCTGAAAACGAATAGCTGCTAGTAGTCTTTGACAAGGTTGACGTACCTGGGCGAATCAAAAAGAGGCGATACCACGTCTTTTCCCCCAGATCGAGTTCCTCTACATACCAATTGGGTAAGCGTTCTTGTTCCCAATCCGCCTCGAGCACAAGGCCTTCCACTAACGAAAAGCGTTCCTTTGCCCGCTTGTTAGCAAAAAGTACGCTGCGCTTGTCACTGAGGGCGATGAGGCATTCTTGGCTATTTTCCGCCCATGCGAAAAGAAGACTCTTCCAATTGGGAACAGAATGAGAGGCATGTCTGAGGGCTGGAATCGCATGATCAGTTTGTAGCAAATGGATTAGCGCGTCCTTGATCAGAGAAAATTCGTAGGGTGAGAGATGCGTGGTGGCCTGTAATTGCTGATAGAGAGAATGAAAGACAGCATGAGAGATCGCGCGATGTTGGGAACGCTCGAATGCGGAGGAAGAATCGAAAGAAGAGAGAAGCATGCCGGCTTCAAAAATCGTTCTCGCACCCTTTCTTGGTTATAGTTTGTTTGTTCGATCGTGGGACAGGTGTCCGACAAGGAAGGTGAAACAAACGACACACAAAGACGAAAGCGATACAAGAGAAGAGGGAGTTTTCTGGTCAAGGGCAGATCAACTGCATGACCTGTTTTGCGACAAGCTCTTTGTCATAAGTATACAGGAGAAAATAGCCAAAAGAATCGGTACGATTAAATTTTTATCGGGGCCAGCAAGCATTGGCATGTCTTTTGCTTCTTTTTGTGTATGTACGCATATGCCATTTCGAACAAGTGAGGGGGAAGCAGCATGCCAGAAGTTTTATTTCGAGTTGACTTGAACAAACCGATGGAGGAGCAGGATACACCTGGTCACAACAGATGGCATCCAGACATTCCAGCAACCGTTTCCGTGAATCCGGGAGCTGTTTTTCGCATGGAATGTAAGGACTGGACGGACGGGCAGATCTCGAACAACGATGACCCTTCCGACATTCGCGATGTGAACCTCAATCGCGTCCATGTACTTAGTGGACCTGTCTGGGTGAATGGAGCAGAGCCAGGCGACCTCTTGGTTGTCGATATTCTCGATATCGGGGCACTTCCCCAATCGGAATGGGGCTTTAACGGGATTTTCGCCAAAGAAAACGGCGGGAGCTTCCTCGTTGATCATTATTCACAAGCGGCCAAGTCGATCTGGGACTTCCACGGCATTTACACGACCTCCCGCCATTTGCCAGGAGTCAAATTTGCTGGCATTCTTCATCCAGGCTTGATTGGTACCGCACCTTCCCACCAGCTATTGGATCGCTGGAATCGAAGAGAGAGCGACCTTGTAGCGACAAATCCTGAACGAATGCCGCCACTCGCGAATTTGCCGACCCCGCACAGTGCCGTGTTGGGTAGTTTAAAAGGAGCGGAGTTTGATCGGATTGCCAGAGAAGCGGCTCGGACTGTCCCCCCTCGTGAGCATGGCGGAAACTGCGATATCAAAAACTTATCCAAAGGCACTCGTATTTACTTTCCGGTTTATGTAAATGGGGCGAAGCTGTCCATGGGCGATTTGCATTTTTCACAAGGAGACGGAGAAGTGACCTTCTGTGGCGGAATTGAAATGGCTGGGTGGCTGGATCTTCATGTGGACATCATCAAGGGTGGGATGGCGAAGTATAACATCGTGAACAACCCTGTATTCAAGCCGGGTCCAGTAGAACCTCGCTATACAGAATACCTCGTTTTCGAAGGGATTTCCGTCCACGAGACGACAGGGCAGCAGCTGTACATGGATGCGCATGTTGCTTACCGCAATGCTTGCCTGAATGCCATCGAGTATTTGAAAACAGCGATGGGCTTCACGGGGGAGCAGGCGTACATGCTGCTGGGAACAGCGCCGGTGGAGGGAAGAATTGCGGGAATCGTCGATATTCCGAATGCGTGCTGCACCTTGTCTATCCCGACAAGCATTTTTGATCGAGATATTTTGCCGAAGTAGCCAGGAAAAAGAACGCGAAAGAGGGAGCCAAATACGATGCCGAGATATGATTACATGTGCGAGGAATGTGGTCCATTTGTACAATGGCTGAAGATGAGCGAGCTGACAGATAGCATTGCGTGCCCCAACTGCCGGCTACCGTCAAAGCGTTTGTATGCCGCACCAGGATTGATCATGACACCGCAAGCGCTGCGACAACGTATTGAGCGTGGTGTGGAACCAAAAGTGGTACGGAAGCATTCGCATTCCCATGAAGGAGCAGGGTGCAGCCATAGCCACGGTAGCCAGACACATCAGGGACATTCTCACAGTCGTGGGGGCAAACGCCCTTGGATGGTAGGGCATTAAACGCCCCTTTGCCATGCTATTACCGCAGATATCCGCCGTTGTTGATGTCAAAAGTCGCTCCGGTGTAGTGTTTGGACTTCTCCGATAACAGGAAAACGACGGTATCTGCCACGTCCGCTGGCATTACAGGGCTGTCGATGAGGCCGTGAGCGAGATATTCTGCCCGACGC
This sequence comes from Brevibacillus sp. RS1.1, assembly GCF_013284365.1. Taxonomy (NCBI): domain Bacteria; kingdom Bacillati; phylum Bacillota; class Bacilli; order Caryophanales; family Paenibacillaceae; genus Brevibacillus; species Brevibacillus sp. RS1.1. Next base: position 965,664 of record NZ_JABSVA010000001.1, on the reverse strand, counting down.
CATTCTGGAATGGTGTCCATCATCGGTGTAGCAACCATAGTGGGTGCTACCGCATTGACCCGGATGTAGGGAGCGAAGTTCATTGCGCAGCTTTTCGTCAAGCCGAGAATTGCCGCCTTCGAGGTTCCATAGACTGCATCCGAGCTGCCCTCGATTCCGGATACAGAGGACAGGTTGACGATCGTTCCTCGTTTTTGGGCAGGAAAAAGGAGCTTTCCGAACATCTGTGAGAAATAAATGCTACCTTTTAAGTTAATCGCGAGCACTTTTTCAATTGTGTCGAGGTCGTAGTCCAGAATGTTTTTCGCCAGGTAAATGCCTGCGTTATTGACGAGACTGGTACAATCCGCATGCTCTGCCTCGATATGCGCAAAAAAAGCCGCGACCTCCTCATATTTGCTAACATCCACACAATACGTATGTAGTCTTTCTGCTCGATCCATCTCTTCTTCCAGTGCCAGCAAAGCTTCCTGATTGAGGTCACACGCGATGACAGCGGCCCCTTCTTGCAAGCAGTGCATCACTACGGCTTTCCCGATCCCAGAAGCTGCTCCTGTTACGATTACTTTTTGATTGCTCAGCATACCTGTACCTCTTTCTGTTTGTGTTTTAGTAGAAACATAGGTAGAAAATATGAGATGCTTTGTTAAAATATACGATCATTCAGAAATATTTGTCTACAAAGAGTGTCATGTGAATAGCTTACGTGGAAAAAGAAAACGTCGAGTGGTCATCTTGATGATCGTTTGGCGTTTTTTTGCTTTTTTCTCACTCAAGTGTAATTGCAGTTTTGCCAAGTCTCTCGTACAATTGGTGAGAATTGTTATCAATTGCTGCATCATGATTCAAGAGGAGTTATTTATGAGAAAAACAGACACATATAGTGATCCGAATGTCATCACTGTAAATGATGTGCAAGTTTTGTCCATTTCAAAAGAATGGAAGCTTGTAGAAGCGAGAGATAGAAGCGAACAAATAATCATGTTGGTAATAGAGGGCAGGGCGTCGTTTCGGTTGGATAAGACAGGAGGGATGCTTAACCAAGGAGATTGCATGGTTATATCTCCAGAGGATAGGCAGGAAGGGCTCGCCCTTTTGCCCATTACGGAGAGCATCTATGTTTGTTACGTGGCGCTTTTTGCTGCTCATGCCAGAAAAGAAAGGGATGGGTGGCTCATAAACGAAGTGATGCTACCGATCCAGGGGAAGTACCATATCGAAACAATCTCCTTGATTCACCATCACATCGAACAATTGCATCTGGCATGGCGAAAAGATCACCTCGATCAGGCAACCATGCAAATTCTTTTTTGGAAGCTATGGCAAGCGATTATGGCTGGAATTACGCTGCAAGAGAAAAAAACAGATCGTCAGCAACTTCTTCAAGGGATCGCTGAGCATATGGAGCAGCATTGTGAGGAGATTTTTCAGATCGAGGAGATGGCTCGCTACTCAGGAATGACGCCGACCCTTTTCTATCAGCAGTTTAAGGAGTACACCTCGCTCACTCCCTTGCAATTCATCAATCGGAAACGAATGGAGAAGGCTTGTCAGCTTCTGGTGGCGGAGGACGTGATAATTCCTGAGGTAGCTAATGAAGTGGGCTATCGGGATGTGTACTATTTCAGTCGGATGTTTAAAAAGATCGTTGGTGTTCCCCCTTATCGCTTCAAGAAATCGTTACAAAAGAAAATCGCCGTACTCCATCCAGCAATCATCGGTGATCTGCTCGCACTGGGGGTTTCGGTCCAACATCTGATTCCTGTTTGGGAAAAGCATCGGCAAAAGAGGCCGTACTCCCAGATGGAAGCAGCCACACTGGAATTTGACTTGTACCGTCTACGCCAGATGGAGCCGGATTTGATTGTCGGTACAGATCAGGTTGCACCTTGGCTTGAACAATTGGAAGCCATTGCACCGACACAGCTCATTCCTTTCAAAACAACGACCTGGCGAGATCATTTGCAGCAGGTAGCTGCCATGCTGGGAATTACAGAGGTGGCGACGAGTTGGCTCTATTATTATGATCTGAAAGCAGTTGCAGCCCGCGAGCGTATCCGCAAAAAAATTGGGAATGAAACCGTTATGGCAGTGAGGGCTTGGGATGGAGGAGCCCGTATATTTGGTGCGAGAAGGCGGAAAATTTCCGATATTTTGTACGGAGATCTTCAGGTAAGACCTCCGGTGGGAACAGATCATTTTGCCTTTCTGGATATCGCGAGTCTGGATGAGCTACAAGATTTTCAAGCTGATCATATTCTGCTTTTCGACGAAAGGAAAATTCGAACGGATGTACGCAAGCATCGATTAAAGGGAAATGTACATCGAGCAGGGGTATATCCTTGGCTGCATTATTCCGCACTCGGCCATGAGCAGGCCATATCAGAGGCGCTCACGCATCTTGCAGAGTCACAGGAATGTACAAAAAAGGAATCAGGTTCTTCAATTTTCTTGCGTCCACAAGTTTGTGATAATGATTGAGAATGAGTATCACTATTATTGGAGGGAACGAGATGGAACCATCATTGTATCCGATTGCACAAGCGATCCGTGACCGCAGAACCATAAAGAAATTCAAGCCAGACCCGATTCCACTGGAATTGATTCGTGAGTTACTGGATGTAGCTGTCTGGGCACCTAACCACGGACTACGCGAGCCTTGGCGATTCGTTCTGTATATGGAGGAAGGCAAGCAGGTTGTCGTCGATGCCATTCTTCAAAACGCCATGAAAAAAAGAGATCCGGAATTGCTTTTACGCGTCCCGGCATATCTTTTGGTAATCGTTCATGAAGACTCTCGGCAAAGAGAACGGGAAGAGGACTATGCGGCTGCCTGCACGTTGATTCAAAACTTTCAGCTCGCGGCGTGGGAGCGGGGGTTGGGCGTCGTTTGGAAAACGGAACCGTTCACGTATCAAGCAGGATTTTTGCAAGCGGTAGGGGTACGTGCGGAGGAAAAGCTCGTAGGAATGCTTCAGCTTGGCTTTCCGGAGGTCATCCCGGAAGCACGAGCGAGAACGGCTGCAAACGACAAGCTGACCGTGATTCATTCGAACGTTGCTCTGGAGGATAAGAAGGGAAATGTCACTGTCACAGCCGATCACTAAAAATACTTCGCTTCGAACCAGGCCGTGGATGGCGACCGTGTTGATTGTTGCGGGGATCTGCGGCATCTTGTTCGGGCTAGGTTCATCCATTATCACAGGAGTGGCGAATATCTCGTTTACCACCGTTTGGAACTCGATTTTTCATTACGATTCTAGCAACGAGCATCACGTCATTATTCAATCACTGCGAATGCCGCGTGCCTTGGCAGGAGCGCTGGTGGGAGCTGCTTTTGCCGTAGCAGGAGCCATCATGCAAGGGGTTACGAGAAATCCGATTGCGGATACGGGCTTGATGGGCATTAATGCAGGGGCTGGATTCGTGCTTGTACTCGTTTTTGCTTTTGCACCAGGACTCCCTTTTGAGTCTATTATTCTCTTTTCTTTTATCGGAGCGGGTCTGGGAGTAGGGCTTGTTTATGGACTGGCCTATTTTTCCAAAAACGGTTTGACACCTTTACGGCTCGCGTTGGCGGGGGCAGTCGTTAGCTCTATCCTATCAGGGATTAGTCAGGCGATATCCCTCCTCTTTCAGATCAACTACGATCTGGCATTCTGGTCAGCAGGGGGGATCTCTACAGCGGAGTGGTTTCAAGTATCCGTCATGATGCCCTGGATTGTGGGAGGAATCATTGTGGCCATGATCCTGTCTCGCTCCATTACCATTTTGAGTCTGGGGGAAGAGATTGCAGCGGGACTCGGACAAAAGACCAGACTGGTGAAGGGTTTGGCGGCGGTTGTCGTCATGGTGCTGGCAGGTGCTTCGGTTTCAACGGTTGGCGGTGTCGGGTTTGTCGGTCTTGTCGTCCCGCACATCGTCCGTTTTCTGGTCGGGGTTGATTACCGCTGGATCATTCCTTGTTCGGCAGTCATGGGAGGCGTTTTGGTTGTTTTTGCAGACATCGGAGCCAAAATGATAGCGATGCCCTACGAAACACCGCTTGGCGCCATTATCGCTGTCATCGGGGTCCCCTTCTTCCTGTACCTGGCACGTAAGGAAAGGAGGGAGTGGTAGTGGACATCGATCCATTTTCTCACAAAAGAAAAAGGCGTAGTGTCCGACTGATCCTTCTTTTCGCAGTACTTTTGCTTGTCGGTTTTGTCCTGAGCTTGAACACGGGACCGTACAGTATTGGGCCCTTTGAGGTGTTGCAGACATTGCTCGGGGAGGGCTCGAAAAAGCAGAGTCTCGTGTTGTTTGAGCTGCGGCTTCCTCGTATGGTGATTGCGGTCATGATTGGGGCTGGGCTTGCTGTATCGGGGGCGATTTTGCAAGGGATCTCTCGCAATGGTCTGTCTGACCCTGGGATTCTTGGAATCAGTTCAGGTGCTGGACTGGCCGTATTGTTGTTCGTCTCTCTTTATCCCGCGACGAACATGGCTCCGCCTTTTTTGATGCCATTTCTCGCACTCATCGGTGCCACTGCCACAGCAGCCATCATCTATATCCTTGCATACAAGAAGGGGCACGGCATATTTCCTACTCGTCTTTTGCTTACAGGGATTGCAGTAGGGGCGGGACTTAGCGCCATCAGCATTATTTTGACACTTCAGTTGAATCCACGAAACCTCGAGTTTGTCGTCACTTGGCAAATGGGATCGTTGTGGGGTTCCAATTGGAAGTTCGTGCTGGCACTTTTGCCGTGGATGGTGATTCTGCTACCGTACGTGTACTGGAAGGCAAATGTGCTGAACCTGCTCAGTATGAACGAACATATTGCAGCAAGTCTGGGTGTATCTCTTCAACGGGAGCGATTGGCTTTGATGGCCGGGGCGGTTGGTTTGGCTGCGTCGAGTGTAGCGACAGGTGGAGGCATAGGCTTTATCGGCTTGCTCGGTCCGCATATCGCGCGCAGATTGGTCGGACCCCAGCATCAATACATGCTGCCCATTACGGCGCTCGTCGGTTCATTGCTCGTATTGGCCGGGGATACGATAGGGCGAAGCATCATGCCAGCTACAGAAGTACCAGCGGGTATTGTTATTTCCCTCATTGGGGGGCCTTATTTTCTGTATTTATTGATCCGGACAAAGGGGTAAGACACGTTGAAATCAGGGGATGAAAAAAGGAGTTCAATCGATATGAAAAAGAAATTATCAGGCATTCTGTCCGTAATCTTAGCCACAGCCGTCGTAGCAGGTTGCGGAGCAGGACAGTCGACTACAGACACAAACGCTACCAATAAAGCGCAAACGGTTGAGGCAAGAGCATCACAACCCGATACAAAAGGGACAGAGGCGCCTGTGTATCCTCGAACCATCAAGCATGCGATGGGGGAAGTCACACTGGAGAAAAAGCCGGAGCGTGTCGCTTCTGTCGATATCATGGGAACAGATTACTTCCTCGTGCTAGATTTTGCTCCGATTGTATCGGAAGGCTATGAGTCGACCAAAAGCAAGTCACCCATTTTTGCGAAGTATGCGGAAGGGAAAACGGTGAAGGATCTGGGTGGAAAAACAAATTTGGAGACTTTGTTGGAGATGGACCCAGAGGTTATTGTCATGACAAGCACCGGAAAAGGCTCCAGATTTGAGGAATTCAACAAAATGGCTGATTCCATCGTCATTGATTTCTCAGTGGATGCACCCACCCGCCTCATGAAAATAGCTGAAGTTATTGGCAAAGAAGATAAGGCGAAGCAAGTTTTGGCGGATTTTGATAAGCTGAAAAGCGAAGCAAAAGCAGCAGCAGACAAACATAAAGGAGAAACGGTGCTATTCCTCGTTTCCAATGGCAAGGATTTTACGGTGATGCATCCCAAAAACTTCCCGATTTACTATGAGGAAGTGGGACTAACGACGATAGCAGAATTGCCCGAGGATGGAAAGATTGGGGGGCGTATCGGAATCGAGGCGTTGAGTGAGCTCGCTCCCGATCATATCTTTATTGCTGAGAACCGCCGATCAGCGAAAGCGGAGGAGCCGGAAGGGTTGATTCATATTTGGAAGGATCATCCTGTCTGGAAAAACCTCAAAGCAGTGAAAAACAACCAGGTTTACAAGATGGATACACTCGCGGGCGATACGTTCTTCCTGGGGGAAATTGCTGGATTGGAAGCCATTAAGAACAATCTCGGCAAATAGAAATTCTCCCTGAAGTTCGTAACCATATAAGAAGCACTCTACAAGATTAGTAGAGTGCTTTTTTTCATTTCCGATTATCTGATTCCGTATAGGCAGAGGAGATAGCTTGTGTTGCTTGTGCCAATTGGATTCGTGCTGGGTTTTTCACTTCTAAGGTCATAACGGACATGATGACTGTATGCATCGTTACGAAAAAATAGGTTCAAAAAAAGATGTTTTTCAAAAGGGGTGATTCCACGAAAAATCGTTTCTCCTTCTCATATAAGAAAAAATAGAAAGTAGTTAGAAACGATATGTATTACACTGCCATTCACGCTCTCTTTCGTATGTCATCGAGCCGACTGTTGTCCTCTCGATTGCTTTTATTATACGGAAAAAAGCGGAAAGCACGCAAAAGTGCGGAAGCTTCATTTGCGTCGATTTACAGCCGGAATAGATCGTTTTTGCCAGTAGAAGACACTCGCTCTTTTTGTTAATCGCTGTGGCTCACCGGCAATCACGATTCGGTGAGAGGTCTTCTTTATTTTCTCATCCATTTCTAATCTGTCTCTTTTTTCTCTCAGCTGCCCTTTTTATGAGTAAGGAGATCAAACAACCAGTCGAAAAAAGGAGCGAGATCCTATGAAATAAGTAGTCATGACCACGATAGGAGCACCTTTAATTAAGTAGAGGGTCGGTTTTTTTGTGCCAGGGCCTCTATAAATTCGATCGCTTCTTGAACCGCAGGTATTTTTCGGACATTCTCTTCGGCAAACTGCTGAGCTTGCGGATAGTTCGTAGAAGCGATTAGTTTTGCAGCAGCTTCTACGTCATAGGGTGTAAAGCGATGCTCATAGCTGTCACCATCAAGCAATAACCAGTATGCCCCCGGTTTGTCGGCATACGGCATGCCCACACTTCCGGCATTGAGAATACGCAGATCGCTAAGGCGACGTTCAAATTGGATATGTGTATGACCACAGATGACTGTTCGTTGTTGCGTCCCCTCAAAGTAAACGGCCACAATTGCATCCGGAGTGAGTGGAGTGAAAATATCTTCATCATTGGTGGGAATCGCGTGGCAGAATAGCACGTCCTCGAAATCTTCTCGATTTAACGTATAGGTAAGAGGGAGTTGCGCCAGAAAGTCACGATCAGAGCGGCTCAATTGCTCCGCAACCCATGACGTGATTTCTCGGACAGAATCGGACAATTCCAAGGTCTGAGCCTCTCCGTCAAATGTGAGAAGTACTTCACGCTCGCCATTACCACGGATGAATTGCACGGGTGTATCCAATTGGAACAGCAGTTCAAGTGTTTGGACGGGCATCGGGCCTGAGATCGTATCACCCCCGATGACAATAAGATCAGGCTTCACTGATTCCAGTTCTACCAATATAGCCTGTAGTGCAGGGGCATTCCCGTGAATGTCATACAGAGCTGCCACTTTCATCTCACATCGCCTCCCGTTCATTCCTGATTGATCTTCAAAATCGTATTTTCAATGATCCGATTTGAACCTATAATGTATCTTGGGCATATCCTCTAAGTTGTGGTATAATTTGGGAGCCAAATTACGATTAAGGAGTATGGATGATGGAAAAAAAACTAATCTTCGGTCATAAAAATCCAGACACAGATTCCATTTGTTCAGCACTTGTGTACGCTGACTTGAAAACAAAATTGGGCGCGAATGTAGAGCCTGTACGCCTCGGTGTAATCAGCAGCGAAACAGCGTTTGTGTTGAATTACTTCCAAGTAAAAGAGCCGCGCCTCGTAGAAACAGTGGCAAATGAAGTAAATGAAGTCATCCTTGTAGACCACAATGAGCGCCAACAAAGCGCAAATGACATTGAGAAAGTGCAAGTGGTAGAAGTGATCGACCATCACCGTATTGCGAACTTTGAGACGAGCAATCCTCTCTACTTCCGTGCCGAGCCGGTTGGATGCACGACTACCATTTTGAAGAAAATGTACAAAGAAAACGGCGTAGACATTCCAAAAGAGATGGCGGGCTTGATGCTTTCTGCTATCATTTCGGATACGTTGCTGTTGAAATCCCCAACTTGCACGGAGCAAGATGTAGCGGCTGCTCATGAGCTGGCTGAAATCGCAGGTGTCAATCTGGAAGCATACGGTCTGGACATGCTCAAAGCGGGGGCAGACCTGAGCGACAAAACAATCGAACAATTGCTCACATTGGATGCAAAAGAGTTCCAAATGGGCAATGCGAAAGTAGAAATCGCGCAAGTCAATGCAGTAGATGTCAATGATGTACTTGCACGCCAAAGCGAATTGGAAGCAGCTATGAACGCAAACATCGCTGAAAAAGGTTTGGACCTGTTCGTGTTTGTTGTAACGGATATCTTGAACAACGATTCTGTTGCGATCGCTCTTGGTAGCGCAACACAAGCGGTAGAAAAAGCGTACCAAGTAACATTGGTGGACAACAAAGCTGTTCTGAAGGGCGTTGTCTCCCGTAAGAAGCAAATCGTACCGGTATTGACTGATACATTCCAAGCTCTGTAAAAAAGAAAGGTGGCTGCCATGCACAGGATGCGGGCAGCCATTTTTTATTTTTACATTCCTTGAGAAGGGTTGTTGTGCATCTGGAACAAGTTTTGCTGGGCATAAGCATCGTCACTGTAATGGGTGATGGCATGTTTATCTCTCGCTTTGAGGCTAAGCAGCCCTGTTAATCCCCATCCGGCACCGACTACGGCTACAATGAAACCGATGATATAGAGCATCGAAGTCCCCCCTTGTATGGCGTTATCTCTATTTTAACAAATTATGGATAGAGAGTAACGACAATTTTATGCTGAAAATGTGTTTGACATTGACGGTCCGTAAATGTGTACGATCAATTTGTCAGGAGGAATGAACATGGAATACACGGTGCAAAAGCTAGGACTCCTGGCGGGTGTCAGCACCCGGACGCTCCGATACTACGATGAAATTGACCTTCTCAAGCCGGCGAGAATCAATTCGTCAGGGTATCGCATTTACGGACAGCTTGAGGTTGATCGATTGCAGCACATCCTTTTTTACCGCGAGCTGGGTGTGAGCTTGGAGGAGATCAAGGAGATCCTGGATTCACCAACCTTTGATGCTGACCGAGCACTGTGGGAGCACCGCGAGAAGCTCCTGGAAAGGCGAGCGCAATTGGATGCGTTAATCGCCAATGTCGATTTGACATTAGCACAAAGAGAGGGGACCAAAACGATGAGTGACCAACAAAAATTTGAAGGCTTCAAGCAAAAGATGATTGATGAGAATGAAGAGAAGTACGGGGCAGAAATTCGAGCGAAATACGGAAATGACCAAATCGAAAAATCGAATCAGATGGTCAAAGGCATGACAGAAGAACAGTATGCCGCGCTGGAGAAATTGAACGCAGAGCTGCACGATACATTGGCGCAGGCTTTTTCGACAGGTGATCCTGCTCATGAATTGGCGCAAAAAGCAGCAGATCTTCACCGTCAATGGCTCAGCTTTTACTGGGACAGTTACAGCAAAGAAGCGCACGCAGGTGTTGCCCAGATGTACGTCGATGACCCGCGCTTTACTGCTTACTATGACAAGGAACAGCCAGGTGTAGCCGAGTTTCTCCGCGATGCAGTGGTCATTTATACCAGCAAGTAAAGAGTTTTCAAACAAAGAAGCTGCGAGCAAGGCAGCTTCTTTGCGTTTTACGCTTCGTTATCCCCACCTACTGCAGGAAAAAGCTTTTGTCCCAAGGGTGTTGGCAAGCCATCCATGCTTACTACGTTGTTTTCCTTTTGATAAGCAAGCAGTTCCTGTTCGTCTTTAGCCAAAGTCCATTTCTGAAGGGTGTCGCGTTCTTTTGAGTAGGAATAGAAGGGGATAGCCCAGCCGCAAGAAGTCTTTACTTCCTGTACGTTTACGGTAATGATTTGACGAGCACCGGGCAGAAGCGGGAAGTCTTTTACGAGCTCATCCCACCGAGGCGAATCTGGGAGAATAACCGTTCCTTTGCCGAATAAGCGCATGATGAGAGGAGGGCCTTCAAATGCACAAAACATGAGAGTAATCCGGCCATTTTCCTGTAGATGAGCACTGGTTTCGTTTCCGCTTCCAGTCAGGTCTAAATAGGCCACCTCGGTAGGCGATATGATGCGAAAGGAATCGTACCCTTTCGGTGAAAGATTCACGTGACCATCTGTGTCCATAGGAGCAGAGGCAACGAAGAACATTCGCTGCTTCTTGATAAACTTCTCATGCTCAGGTCGTAACTCAGAGAAAAGCTGACCCATTTTGCACCCCTCCAGGTAAAGGAATTGTTTTTACTACCCTCATATTACGATGAAAATATGAAGAATTTGTGTTGATATTCCCAGTACGTCCCAAATTGATGATAAAGTATAAATATTCTTGCAACAAAATCACCTTTGAAAAGGAGGAGCATTTACATGCAATCATCACAGCCAATTTACTTAGGGGAGCGCATCCATTTAATAGACGGTTTCGATATGGGCTGGGCGGAACGCACGGGGACTTATGTCATCGCTGAAGAAGAACTGACTTTGGTTGAAACAGGGCCAAGCCCCTCCGTCCCATACATCAAGACCGGCCTCGCCAAGCTCGGTTTTACCCCGGAACAAGTAAAATACATTATTGTGACGCATATTCATTTGGATCATGCGGGAGGAGTGGGACTTTTTCTACAGGATTGTCCAAACGCAAAGATCGTCGTCCATCCAAAAGGTGCACGTCACCTCGTTGATCCAAGCCGACTGATCGCAGGGGCGAGAGCGGTGTACCATGATGATTTTGATCGATTGTTTGATCCGATTGAAGCTGTTCCCGAAGAGCGGATTTTGATTCGTGGAGACGGGGATACATTAAAGATCGGGGCGAATTGCATGTTGGAGTTTCTGGATTCGCCAGGGCATGCAAATCATCACTTCAGCATCTACGATCCCGTTAGCCGCGGCATGTTCACAGGTGACACGGCAGGTGTCCTTTATCCGCAGCTTAAAAAGGATGGTATACACCTCGTGCTGCCATCTACTTCTCCGAATCAGTTTGACCCGGATGCCATGTTAGCGTCTCTACGTCGATTTGAAGCGCGCAAGCTGAATCGCATTTACTTTGGTCATTTTGGGATGTCTGAACAGGTAGACGATGTGTACCGCCAAATACGTGAGTGGCTCCCCGTGTTTGTGGCGGAAGGAGAATCAACACTTGCTGCTGGACAAACATATGCTGATCTGTCTCGTAAGTTATTGGAACGAGTCTCGGAGCATCTACAGTCACAAGGCATCAATGATGACCACGAAGTTTTCGAAGTACTCAAGCTGGATTTACAGGTGTGTGCCATGGGCATTCTGGATTATTTGCACAAACGAGGGTAAAAGCTTTGCCAAAAGCATTCTATTTGCCTGAACTTTTTGTTCAGGCGTTTTCATTTTTAGCAGGCAAGAAAGTATTGGCTTACGTGTTTGTCATTCTTTTTTCATCCAAGGAATGCTATGATGTAGGATGAGTCATGGACTGTGACAATTTCAAACGTAACAGCAAATAGGTGCCTCGTCTTTTCTCAAAAAGATCGGGTGAAAAGGGAAGTCGGTGAAAATCCGACGCGGTCCCGCCACTGTAAATCGGCTCGTTCCTCAGCCGTAAGCCAGGAGACCTGCCTGTTTGTTTTTGTGCCTGTTGCCTTCGCGGAAAGGATCGGCCTATTTCAGGAAGCAGACCATCCTGTCTGTTTGCCCTGAGGTGCCGACCCTTTGATTTCCGAATGGAAGCAAGGGTCGCTTTTTTTATTGGAAGGTACAGTCAATCAGACACGCAGAAAGGAAGTTCTACATATGAAACGTTCATTGCGATTCATGATCCCACTACTAGTTGCGGCGAGCCTCGCAGGTTGTGCGGGTAACGATAACAGCCAGCCAGCACCTGGTGGACAAACAAGTGCACCGCAAGAGAATACAGCCGAGCAGTCTGCAAAACAAACAACGTATCCGTTGACAGTCAAGGATGCGACAGGAAAAGAAGTAACCTTTGCAAAAGCTCCTGAGCGAATCGTCTCCACATCACCTGCCGAGACAGAGATTTTGTTCGCATTAGGCTTGGAAGATCGGATCGTAGCTGTCTCAGACTATGATGATTATCCAGAAGCGGCGAAGACAAAACCGAAAATTGGCGGCGTCGTCAAACCGAATGAAGAAGCGATTCTCGCTCAAACGCCAGATATGGTCGTCGGTGGGATTTCGATGGAGAAGCCAGTGGCTGACAAGCTCAAATCTCTCGGGATGCCCGTCTACATTACCCATCCGACAAAGATGGATGACATCCTAAACAATGTGTTGGCGATGGGAGTTATCACTAACAAACAAGAACAAGCCGAAAAAGTTGTCGCGCAAATGAAGAAAGATATCGCGTACGTTCAAGAAGCAGTGAAAAATGTAAAACCAGAAGAGAAGAAAAAGGTATACCTTGAGTTTTCCCCAGGCTGGACAGTCGGAAAAGGTGAATTCATGGACGAGCTCATCACACTGGCTGGAGCGACGAACATTGCTTCTGATACACAGGGCTGGAATCCGATCAGTGAAGAAAAGATTTTGCAAAACGATCCAGACGTCATTTTGTATGCGAGCGGAATTACCGATGAAAAGACTGGCGTCAAGCTGGAGGATATGATTGCCAAGCGTAATGGCTGGGATAAAATGAAGGCGATTCGTGAAAAACAAATCTTTGGCATGGACCAAAATATTTTGTCCCGTCCTGGTCCGCGTATTACACAAGGCTTGATTGAAGTAGCGAAGGCGATTTACCCTGACTTGGTGAAATAAAATGAAGAAACGATTGTTCATATGGGGAGGAGCCAGCTGTCTCGTCCTTCTGGCTTCAATAGTCATCAGTATCTCGATGGGGGCGGCACACCTTCCCATTTCGCAAGTATGGCTCATCCTGCTCCACCAAATCTCGGGCTTGTCTGAGTGGATCACCGTAACGTGGCCGGAGTCATCTGAGCAAATTGTCATGAAGGTTCGTTTTCCACGCGTTGTATTGGCTGTTTTGATTGGTGCTTGCTTGTCACTTGCGGGAGCGGGCTTTCAGGGAGTTTTGCGTAATCCGCTCGCCGATCCGTTTACGATGGGCGTGGCATCAGGTTCTGCTGTCGGAGCAGCCTTTTTGATCCTGTTTGGCTTACAAATCAGCTTTTTGGGTGCATGGAGCACGCCTGTTGTCGCTTTTCTTACAGGACTGCTCAGTTTATGGATCGTACTGGGACTCGCGAACACGCAAGGAAAGCTGCAAACGGAGACCCTGATTTTGTCTGGTGTTGTGGTGCAGGCTTTTCTCGGCTCACTCGTTTCCTTTATGGTGTCGCTATCGGATCAGACGGTGAATGAGATCGTGTTCTGGCTGATGGGCAGCTTGTCATTTCGGGGCTGGGCCTTCACGTATGTCTTGATTCCGTACTTGGTCATAGGCGGAATGGTGCTGGTAAGCTATGCGCGTTCCTTGAACCTATTTGCGTTAGGCGAGCGGCAGGCTGCGCATCTCGGCGTCCATGTAGATCGAACGAAGCTGGTGGTTCTGGTCGTTTCGACACTCCTGACGGCAGCGGCGGTTTCTATCGCGGGAATTATCGGGTTCGTTGGCCTGGTGGTACCGCACCTCGTCCGTATGCTTGTCGGTCCTGACTATCGAATTTTACTGCCGATGGCTGCGATCTGCGGTGGTATCTATGTGCTGTGGGCTGATACTCTCGCCAGAATGCTGCTAAGTCCAACGGAAATCCCGCTCGGTGTCGTGACTGCATTTCTGGGTGCACCGTTTTTCGCGTATTTATTGAAGCAAAATAAACGCTTTAGGAAGAGGTAACGTATGCAATGATCAATGTGCACAGCTTGCAAAAATCGTATCAGGATACGCCAGTTTTGCACGGAATCGATTTTTGCGTGGACAAGGGAGAATTTTTTGGCATTATCGGACCAAATGGAAGTGGTAAATCCACCTTGCTGAAAATGATTTCAGGGGTCATCAAGGCAGATGCAGGAGATATTTTGCTTCAGGAGAAAAAGCTTCATTCCTATCCGCGCAAAGAGCTTGCCAAAATACTGGCTGTATTGGAGCAAGAGGGTTTGCCGCCAGTCGGCTTTCGTGTCCGAGAGGTGTTGGAGATGGGGCGCTTTCCATACCAAAATTGGCTGGGGGAAGAGAAGCAGGATGTCGCATCGCTCATTGATGAAATCGTACAGATGCTCGGCCTTGAACATTTGGAAGAGCGCACACTGGATCAGTTGAGTGGTGGGGAAAAGCAACGCGTAGCTTTGGGGAAGGCATTGATCCAAAGACCTCAAGTGCTGTTGCTCGATGAACCCACGACTTACCTCGATATCGGGTACCAGATTCAGCTTATGGACATCGTGCGCAAATGGCAAAAGACGACCCAGGTGACGGTCATTGCTGTGCTGCACGATCTGAATCTGGCCTCCCTCTACTGCGATCGTATTTTGATGCTGCATAAAGGAAAGCAGATAAGCGTCGGCACACCAAAAGACATTTTGCAAAGTGACAGAATAGAGGCTGTATACGGAACCAGACCGATTGTCATGGAGCATCCTGTCCATCATTTGCCGCAAATTATATTGCAATCGCAAGTGTAAGGAGAAAGAAGCATGATCGTACTGATAACAGGTGGAGCACGCAGCGGAAAAAGCACGTTTGCCGAAAAATACGCGGCACATTTGGGCTCCTCAGGTGTTTACATCGCGACCGCGCCAATCACCGATGAGGAAATGGAAGAGCGGATCATGCACCATCGCGACCGCCGCTTGCAGTCCAACTTTCCTTGGCAAACGATTGAGGAGCCGTATGCATTGACAGAATGGCTGACGAAGCTCGGAGCACAAAAGGACATACAAGAACAGCAGACAGTGATTTTGATTGATTGCTTGATCCTCTGGCTTTCCAATTGGCTTTTGCATGATCAGGAGGAGCAGTCGTTTGAGGGTGTGCTCCAGCAGGTGGATGTGCTGGTAAACAAGCTAAAAGACTACCATGGCACCGTTTTGCTGGTGACAAACGAAGTGGGCGACGGACTCGTCCCACAACATCCGTTAGGCCGTATGTTCCGAGACTTGGCGGGGCTGATGAATCAGCGTGTGGCAGCTGTTGCCGATCAAGTTTTTCTTGTCACAGCAGGGATTCCGGTGGAACTAAAAGGACAAGCTTTCCGATTTTAACGCGGTGAAAAGACGGTTTCGAGTCGTCTTTTCACCTTTTTTATGATATAATACAAGAAAAGCCATGGAAGGGATCAGGATACCATGCGTCCCCATAGGACGATCTGGAAACGTTTTGACCTCTCCTACATCTAGCTTCGTAGTAGTCGATCGTCACTGAAGACGACTAATCTACTACGAAAGCGAGGCCATTTGTATGAATAGCGACTTATACTTGCGATGTTCCTCGGTAGTCGGTTGGTCGTCTGTGCCTAAACCGACAAAAATGCGAGGAAACCATGATGAGGAGAGCGCTGCAGTTATCTAAGCGTTATAGTATGATTTTGTTTGGAGCTTGTTTACTTGCTTTTGCGTATTATCACATTAACTTTCAGAACCATTTGTCTGAAGGTGGGTTTGTTGGCTTGGGGTTACTGGCGAAATACGCCTTTGACTTGTCGCCAGCGATGGTGATGCTTTTGCTGGATATTCCACTGTTTTTGGTTGCCTGGTTAGTAAGAGGCCGCCAGTTCATTTGGGACACCATTTTTGCATCACTTGCTTTTACCGTGTTTTACGATTTGTTTGAACGATTTTCACCGATTGTCATGGATATGAGCAGAATGATGCCGCTGGCGTCTGTCTTGGCCGGTGTATTGACCGGGCTAGGTACCGGATTGGTTCTGCGCTATGGAGCTGCGACAGGTGGAGACGATATTTTCTCCCTGTTGATCAGTAAGTACACGGGATTGTCCATTGGTACGGTCTTTCTTTTACTGGACGTTATTGTGCTTTGCATGTCGTTCTGGTTCGTACCGATGAAAGAGATGATGTATACCATTTTGGCCGTTGTCATTTCCAGCCAAGTCATCACCTGGACCGTCAATCATGGTGCAGGCGTGGAGGTCATGGAAGAGGAGCACGGGCATGGCAGCGTCTCGATGACCCACCAGTAATGAGTAGATATTCAGTTGAAAAACATGCCTATACAAAAGCAAGCAAAAGGCCAAGTCGGTTTTCATGTCGACTTGGTCTTTTGAGTGTTTATGACCGTTTTTGTACATAATATCCTGCTTTCCTAGTGGATACTAACCAACACAGATACTATCGATGGAAAGGACCTGCCATGAGCGATCCGTTTTTTAGCAACTATAAAGCATTCGTCGTCATACCGGCGGATGAGAAGCAAATGGGACCGGAGCCTTTTAGCCCGAACGATTACGCTAGCCATTTCATCCTGACGTTTTCGTTGTACGATGCGGTTATTTCCTCTTGGAAGGAAGCGACAAAGTATAAAGTGCAGGCAAAAAAAGGGCTGTCGAATGTGATCGAGGGTTTCAACGCCAAACGCCGCGGTACAGCCCGTTTGCATCTGTTGGAAATGGAAGAAGACCAGGCATATTTCGTCTTGGCCTTGTCGTTGAAAATCCAAAAGGACAATGAAAAAGCGGTCATGGAGACGATCACCAATCTGCTGGACAAAGATTTCGCTACCGACTTGTTGATCGGCGAGACCTGGTATCAGATCATTGGTGCCAAAGGGAAATTCGAGCGGAAGCTATTTTCCTACAATGTCCAGCCGTACGATTATCGCCCGAAGTAATCTGCTAGGGCTTCCGTAATCGCCTGGGCAGCTTTGTCCTGATAGGACGATGAACGGACGATGCCTTCATCCTTTGGATTCGATAGAAAGCCAAGCTCAATTAAGACGGACGGATCATTGTTTTCGCGCAGGACGTGATAATTGCCGAATGAAATGCCGTTGCTTCTTAAACCGATGCCACCTGCCAAGCGAGACTCAATCGCTCGAGCTAATGGCTCATCCTTGTCTTGCGAATAATAAAACGTGAGGGTACCGCTATTTGGCTTCACAGAAGAATTGTAATGGATGCTAATGAAGGCATCTGCTCCCTTTGATTCGCTAAAAGCGACACGCTGCGCTAGCGAAGGCTTTTCTGTGTCACTTGTCCTCGTCATGAAGACTTGCGCACCCCGTTGTCGCAGCTTGCTGGCGAGCAGCATGGCCGTTTTGTAATTCAACGTTTTTTCCATGCTGTTCCACTTCGTTCCCTGTGTCCCGACATCGGAACCGCCATGTCCCGGGTCGATGACGATGACTTTTCCTTTTAAGCCTGGCGATTTGGTGCTTTTGGTCACCGGAGCGTTGGCCTTGGCATCGCCAATATATGTCGCAGACACCCAGCCTGTCTGTCCATTGGAAGTTCTCGCTTGGATCCAGTCACCTTGCTTTTTCAAAATATCTACACGGGTTCCTCTAGGTAGCGAGAGGACAATCTCATGGCTCGTGCTTGGTCCTTTGCGCATTCGAAGCGAATCGGCCAAAACCGTACCTTGCTGGCCTTTGACAGTGGCTGTTTTGGCTGGTGAAGAAGCTGAACCCGCACTCGTTACCGCTCCTTTTTGCAAGTAATACCCCGCGACCCAGCCTACCTTTTGATTGTATCTAATTTTTGCCCAACCATATGCTTCATCCGTAATGGTCACGACGGCTCCTTGCGGCACGGTAGCGACAACAGAGGCATTGGGGGCTGGTTCACTGCGAACGTTCAGAGAGGTCGCGACCACCTTTGCCTGAATGACACTTGCTGCTTGCGCCGGCTCCGTATGAAACGGCCATGACAGAATAAGCCATAGCCCACATAGGAGAGACGCTTTTTTACATGTTGTTTTCATCATTTCTACCTCTGACTTGGATTAGCTATATCTCACCTGAACTATGATAAGGGAAATGCAGGAAATCGAATAGGGTATGATTTCCTGATTTTTTGGGACAATTAAAATGGAGTTTCGGTATATCTTGCCAAGGCGTTCGTTGCCGACTCTGCCATTCGCTGTTTGAGCTGATCGTTTTCTACTACTTTTACCCGCAGGCCGAGAAAACGAATGCGTGATAAAATAAACTCCTGTTCGTCGGAAAGAAAGTGCAGGGTGATCGTGTACACCTGCGATTCTGGGTCAAAAGCGACCTCTTTGTCAAAGCAAGAAAACGCGTACAATATGCGCTGGAGCTCAGCGTTGTAACGACGGATGACCACAATTTTTGCCATCTGCTTGCGCTGTTGGATCTGTTCCAAAATAGCCGGTAAAAAACTGTCATACCATACATCTTCTATGTAAAGCTCATCGACGGAGCGAATGAGATGCAGCGGAGTCGTGATCAGGCGATTGGTAGACATGTTTAGCCAGATCAGGTACCAGGCCTTCTTGGCAAGTGAATATTCCAGCTTGTAGGGAACCCCTCGTTGATTGCGAAAAACCGGGCCTTTGTTCGTGGCTGCGGTTATTTTTATGTGATTCTTGCCGAGAATGATTCGTCGCAGGGGGCGCACGAGTGGGCTCCAGAGCTGTTTGGCCTGTGTTTGCGCTTTTTCCACGAATCGTTCTTGTTCGGTCCATTCATTTTCTGGCGTATGTGTCAAACGGCGAAGCTTATCGAGTGTAGCGGGCTCGAAAATTTCTGCCGCAGACGGATTCGCCAGCATCAGGGAGAGCCACGCTTTTTCGTGTGAGGTGACTGGATAAACCCCCGCTTCATCCAGTCGTGTCACTAGTTGGTAATTATGTATCTTGTCAAACAGATTCATAGTAGGCGAGCAGCTCCTCCCATTCTTTTTGGAATTGCTTGCGAAGAAACAGCGGTTCAAGAACTTCCACGCTCGAACCGAAGCTGCGAATCCATGGTGTAATTTCCATCGTGCTGTTCACGTTTATCTCGTATACAAAGCTCTCCCGTGATTCTTCTGTCACAATCCCCCATTGACCCTGTGCCTCCACTCGCTCTTGGATAAAGGAATGAGGCGTGTCGCGAGGCTGAAAAAAGCGAAGGCGTACCGTTACGAGTTTTCCGGTATCAATCAGCCAACTGTGCGCAATACGCTCATCTGCACTTGCTTGCAAGGAAGTGAAGATTTCCGGCGTAACGGATTTGCCTGTTACGAGCTTGGTCATACCTTCCACACGGTATTTGCGCAGCGGACCATTGCCGCATCCTTGTGCCAGCAAGTACCATCTGCCGTATTGATGATCAAAAATAACCCGGAGTGGAATTGCTTTTTGATGTTGCCCTGTTGTATCCCGTTGGAAAGTCGGATTCGTATTTTGAGAATCGTAAAACTTCCGGCGTTTGGGCGTGTAGTAGTGAAATTCAACGATTTTTCGCTGACGAATGGCTTCCGTGAGAAGTAAAGCTTGATATTCATCGAGAATACGTGAGACGAAATGATATTTGTATAAAAACGCAGATGCATCGGTTAACTTCAAGCGATGCTTGAGATAGCGTTTCACTTTTTCTTGCAGAAGATAACCAGGGACAGCCGGTAGTTGGGTATTGGCCATGAAGTCGATGAAATCGTACAGATCCAAAAGCTCATCGTCCGTCAATGAGTCCAGTAGCTCGTCATCGAATTGATAAACGTACGGTCTGACCTCACTAACATTTTTTATCACACCAATTTCTTCGAGGTATTTCATGTCCTGGCGGATTGTTTTTTCATCGGGCTCTGTATCTACAAACGTCTCCAGTAATTCTTTAATGGAGAGGGGCTGTTGTTTAAGCTTTTCCAAGATGTGCGAAAGTCGCTCTACTTCCGAATCCTTCAATGATTTCGCATGGTACAAAAACATCAAGAAATTGTCCGTCACCTCAAAATAGTTGTAACGAAGCTGCGTGTAATACTCTTTTTTCTCCTCATCGCCGACATGCTGATAAAAGGTCGATTGGATGTCCTTCAGCTTTTTCATCGTTTTATCAAGCGTATGAACGGAGATCCCGAGTCGCTCGGCTAACTGTTGCCGATTGTAGGCACCAGCGGTTAAAAACAGGAGACGGAGCAATTGCAGCTCTTTGTCAAAGCTTTCGCGTGCCATTACACTCATCCTTATTCACTCGTCATTTATTTCCAAATTAGTCCTCATATTACGAAGAGGCTGGAGAGAAGTCAATGAGAAAGTGAGGTTCGTAATACTTTTACCATGTTCAAATCACATGCGCAGATGGAAAATAAGGGTATGAAAAACAGCGCAGCTGTGAGAGACAGGAGAAATAATGATGAAAACAATTTTGCATGGAAACAACCATCGTGAAGTGAAGCTGGAGCATGGAAATGTGCACGTTTTTGCGAATGACGAAGTCTTTGCGAGCTTCGGTGAACGCGTATACCAAATGGCAGACAATAATTTGCGTATTCCGCGAAATGTTTATTTCTCGTATACCCCTGATGCGCATGTAGGCGTTGGGACTTGCATTGGGACGACAGCGGTTTGGAATCTGTCGGATGGATTTGTCTCGCCATCCATCGTCGGATCAGACATTGGATGTGGAATGCGTGTGCATCTGACTCCCTTGCATCGAGACGACCTCAAAGACAAGAGCCTAAAGCGGGCATTGATCGAGGCGATCGAAGCGTACGTCCCGACAAACGAGCGGGGAAATACGCATTTTACGGATATTCGCTTGGAGGAAGTGGTGAAGCATGGCTTACAAGGACTGCCGAGCAACTACATTCCAGACACAGAAGCAGCGCCTGACACCTTTAGCCGTTCTTTCTCGCATGTGGAAAAGTACACATTTGAATTCGACCATTCCTTCCTGGAGCAAATACCGCAAAAATCTTGGAGTCGTGCCTGGGGCCAGTTGGGAACATTAGGGGGCGGTAACCACTTTATTGAAATCCAGCATATCGAGATCGCGGAGGAGAACAGGGAAATTGCGAAAGCGTGGGGACTGTTCGACGGCCAGGTCGTCATCATGATTCATTCCGGTTCGCGGGCGTGGGGGGCTATGTTAGGGAGGGATTACACCAAAAGCTTCAAAGAAGTCATGTACAAATGGGGGATTCATAATCCCGAGCCAAGCCTGGTGTATGCTCCGATCCAAAGCGAGGAAGGGCAACAGTATTTGAATTTGATGTACTCCGCGCTGAACTTTGCGGTAACGAATCGGCATATGATTGGATTTTCAGTAGAGCAGGCGTTTCGCGATATTTTTGGTAGAGAGACGCGTACACCAGTGCTGTATGATCTGATGCATAATTACGCCTTGAAAGAATTCCATCGCAATTCGCCGGTGCTCGTCCACCGCAAAGGAGCGACAAAGGCGTTGCCAGCAGGCCATTTCCAAAATCCGAAGGCTTACCGTAAAACGGGACATCCAGCATTGATTCCAGGTTCTATGGGAACATCGTCCTATATCATGGTTGGATCGGAGGCTGGCGCCAAAAACTTTTATTCGATCTGTCATGGTGCAGGGCGTGTTCGTTCCCGCAAAGCAACCAAGGAGCTTGTGACCATCGATCAATTCGAGCAGGCAATGCGCGTGGGACAGGAAGATGAGATCATGGTGAATCACCGTTCGCTCGCTTCCATCCTTGATGAATGCCCGCAAGCCTATAAAGATGTGGATCAAATCATTGATTCCGTTGTGGGAGCAAATCTTGCCACTGTCGTAGCAAAATGTAACCCTCTTATTGCCATAAAAGGAGTATAATGAAGAGTGGCTTCCTGAAAATTTTGGGGGAGCCACCTTTTGTGATTTAACTTACACTAAAATACAGGAATTAAATTGTGAACAAATTGCTGAAAAGTTTCAAAAAATAGGTTCGAATGTAACATAAATTGCATCGCTTCCTCAACCGATACCAAAAGAGAGACAAAATAGGGGAGATAGGGGAACAGATATGCCTACATACTATTACTTCACCTGCCTAAAATGCCGAACCCGGGGGGGAGTTTTCGGCGAACAGGCCTGGGGCTGGGGAAACTTTGATATGATCGAGTCCTTCAAATACCTGGCTCACCACATCCGTACTTGCGGAGAAAATTCGATTCGCGTGATTTCTGAGGATGTAGATGATTATGTAGATCAGCTACACGGAGAGTACAACACCTTCCTTGAGCAAACGAAGCATATATTTCCGCATTCCAAGGATTGGGAGTTCCTTGATCGATGGAAAACACTAAAAGTAGAAGAAATGAAGCTAAAATGGGTCGAGGAAAACCGGATCATGCATCCAGATGATCGGATGAAAATATGCGGAGTGCTTGATGCCGTGGATATCTTGAAAGAAGGGGCGGGAAGAGTCTCGTTCAGTGCTAGTGTGACGGATGATGATGGGAAGGTGTGGAAAATCGTAGCGAATATGCGCGAATTACCCATCTTAAAACACACGTATATCATCATTGGCGTCATACAAGAGCATTCTATATTAGGAGAAGTCATCGAGGTGTACAAGATGATTCCACGAGTCTCTGTTCAGGAGGAAAGGGGTAACGATCATGATTCTGGAGACAATCGGGCAATTACTAATTAAAGTGCGCGAGGAAAATCCACTCGTTCATAATATAACGAACGTAGTTGTCACAAACTTTACAGCGAACGGCTTGTTAGCTCTCGGTGCATCCCCTGTCATGGCGTACGCCAAACAAGAGGTGGCAGATATGGCAAAGATCGCCGGAGCTCTTGTATTGAATATAGGGACATTGAATGAGCACGAGATCGAAGCGATGTTAATCGCAGGAAAATCCGCGAATCAGCATGGAGTGCCTGTTTTGTTTGATCCGGTGGGGGCGGGAGCAACATCGTATCGAACCGAGACAAGTCAACGTCTTGCCCAGGAACTAGATATAGCCCTCATAAGAGGAAATGCTGCCGAGATTGCGAACGTTATCGGGGAGCGGTGGGAGATTAAAGGTGTAGATGCGAAGGAAGCAGGCGGAGATGTCGAGGACCTAGCGAGAGCAGCAGCGAAAAAACTAAGAACAATCGTTGCGATTACGGGCAAGGTTGACGTTATTTCGGACGGAGAAACGACTTACTCGATCCATAATGGTCATCCAATCTTAACGAAGGTGACCGGAACAGGCTGTTTGTTAACGTCTGTTATGGGAGCGTTTGCAGCCATTGCAAAAGACAAGCTGATCGCAGGAGCTGCGGCATTGGTATGCTACGGTGTTGCTGCTCAGCTGGCAGCCGAGAAAGCAGCAGGAGTAGGTCCAGGCAGTTTCCAAATCGAATTTTTGAATGCCTTGCATAACTTGACCGCAGACGATGTTCGCCGTTTTGGATACATCGAAAAAAGGGAATAAAAATTCCCCTTTAAAAAAGGGGAGAAAAATGGCCGTAGAACGATTAAGCTAGATATGTTAGACAGTAGCTGTAATTTCGTAGTGAATAAGACAGCAGCTTCTTCTGATGCTCTGAGAGTGATAGGAATATAAATTCAACGTGATCATCATCGTATGGACGGACATAAAAACGGGAAATACCATGACAAATAATTTCTCTCTTTAACGTCAGTGCCACACTGGCGTCTGTTCGTATGTGCAATTCCACGCTGCGTACCCTCCTTGGACATTCAATAGAGTACCAAAAAAATACAAGGAAAAACAAGGTAATTATGTCTGAATCATGTCCAAGTTGTTACCGTTTTTTGGATGAAAACTGACAAGGAAAACGATTCAGAAAAGGCTAGCGAGGATTGCTGGGAAAGCACCCTGTACGAGAGAAAAAATTCGAGATGATTCCGGCCATTCTCCCTTTTTCCGTTGTGTTGTTTACTTTATTTCGAAGGCAGCGTACGAGCTCCTGATCGCAGTGACAAGAGAAATAGCCGTGCTTTACATAGCATTCATCATGCCTCTTGCAGCATCTGTCGACATTATCAATTGGCGCAGCCGGCCCGGAGCATCCAGGCCCACACCAGTTTCCGTACAAACAGGGGAAGCCTACTGAACGGTGTTTTCTTTTTGACAACTAACATCACTCCGTCTTGTAAAGGAATACTACTTGTATCATATTGAACAAGAAGGGAAGTTGCTTTAGGCAATCTCCCTTTTTTCGTTTCGATTCGATAGATAATCGCCTGACATGAATGGCTCGGAGATGGACAAAGGGAAAAACTTTCAAAATATCACTTGATATCATGTTGTGAATATGATAGATTAATTCTTGCCGAAGCGAACGCTTGCAGGCTCAATGGATGGATGTCCGAGCGGCCGAAGGAGCACGATTGGAAATCGTGTAGGCGGTGTCGAACCGTCTCGTGGGTTCAAATCCCACTCCATCCGCCATCATACTTGGCCCGTTGGTGAAGCGGTTTAACACAGCAGCCTTTCACGCTGTCATACAGGGGTTCGAATCCCCTACGGGTCACTTAGAAAAATCCCTACATCTTGTAGGTGATTTGGAGGCTTAGCTCAGCTGGGAGAGCATCTGCCTTACAAGCAGAGGGTCGGCGGTTCGATCCCGTCAGCCTCCACCATTTTTATATGCGGTCGTGGCGGAATTGGCAGACGCGCTAGATTCAGGTTCTAGTGGTGGCAACACCGTGGAGGTTCAAGTCCTCTCGACCGCACCAAGCAAACCCTATATATGGCGGTCGTGGCGAAGGGGTTAACGCACCGGATTGTGGCTCCGGCACTCGTGGGTTCAAGTCCCATCGATCGCCCCATCTATTTATGTTCAAAATGTAAAAATGAAATAGCCCAGCGGTGGCTCCTGTAAAGGAACTCCGGCTGGGCTTTCTTTGTATTTGTTTACGAGTGATCTGGCTGATAAAAGTGAAGGCGATTTCCAAAAGGATCGGTCACGCTCACTTCACGCGTTCCCCACGGCGTCTCCTCTAAACCAGGACGAGCATACTTGTACTCTTGGCGCAACAGGGACTGATGAAAAAGCTCAATGTTCTCTACCTGTACGCGAATCGCTGAGCCAGGACAAGCATCCCCGTGATGCTCAGACAGATGAAGTGTGCACGATGGAGAGGAAATTTGCATGTATAAAGGAAAATGATCCTCGTAACGATGCTCCCAATCAATTTGAAAACCTAGAAAATCCACGTAAAACTCTCTTGCCTTCTCAACATCAAACATACGAAAAATCGGCGTGATAATCTGATTCATTTGCCTAGACACCTCCGGATTGTATTGAGGGAGGCGAGGTGCATCCCTTCGTGAAAAATCGTTCGGACAAGCACTTGTGAAATCGTATGCATGTCAGATTCCGTTGCGGGAAACTCTGCTTCTAATCGATCCTTGTAAGCGGCTTGTATCTTCTGAGGTTGTTCTTGTAATAGGGAGAAGAGCACGGCGAGTTTCGGTGGCTGCGTATCCCAATCAGCAGGCTTTCCCCCTAGAGTGGCAGTCTTTGTAAATAAATTCGAGTCAAAGATTCTACCTTCCTTCCATAAAAAGAGGGAGCATCATCAAAAAAGCGTGCAGAGCCAATTCGTCTGCACGCTTTTTGTATGCGGTTATAAGAAACGGCGCTACATTCTTTCCTGCTCGAGGGCGTGAGAAGGGGAGAATAGTTTCCGCCATTTTACTTGCGGTACGCAGATGGCAGCAAGGATCATGAATACGCCACCCCATTGAGGGAGAGAGACAGTCTCTTGAAGTACGAAGCTCGACAAGAGCACGACAGTGGGTAGCTCGACTGCACTTAAAATGGTAGCCAGTCCATTGCCGATCCGTGGCACACCGACAGCCAAACAGAAGATGGGAATGACCGAACCGAAGATCGCAACCAAAAGACCAAGCGGCAGCAAACCTTGCAGAAGCTGACCATTTACCAGGAAAGTTGGTGGATAAACGATCGAGAGCATCAGGGCAGCCATACTAATCGAAATCGCGCTTCGCAAGTAGGGGTCCATTCCTGGAAGAATTCGCCCGCTAAAGAAAATAACCAAGGCAAAGGTCGCGCCTGACATCAGACCGAAGATCAGTCCGACCATGTCTACACTCTGAATTCCGCTTTCGCTAAGTCCACTTGCAAGAACGGTCCCTGCTCCAAGCATAGCCAGAGACACCCATTTTTCAGCGGTCGGCCATTTGCGATCCACAATCGCCTCCAGCAAAACGCCGATCCAGGTAAACTGAAAGAGGAGAACGATTGCGAGCGAAGCAGAAACCCGGCTAACAGCCTGATGGTAAAAAAGACTGGTTGAGGCCATCATGAGGCTGGCTGGTGCCAAAAGCAACAAATACTTGAACGAAAACCGTTGCTTGGAGAAAAAGATGGCCATGACCGTCATGATCAATCCGCCAAAAATCAATTGGCTTCCACTCATTTCAAACGGCGTAAAGCCGAGTTGAAAAGCATGCTTCATGAAGATCGAGAGGACACCGTAGCTGCACGCACCGAGTAAAACTAAAAAGATAGATCGCCAGTATGTCATAAGTAAAAGTTCCTTTCGTATGACTAAACTCGGAAGAATAATGACTATTGTACTACAGGTATAAAAGTGGTACAATAAAATTTTTGTCTGCACTTTACTATGCTACTAAGGTAATTAGATAGCTGCGTACATTGGTAATATGGTAACGGATGAAAGTGTAGGGGACACCTTCTTTTACGTGAGAATACATAGCTGTTTTTTCGTATTTCCGTTACACTACTTCATAGAGAAGAAGTTTAAAAGTCGTCTATAGAGAAAGAGAAGGCGAAACACATGGAGGAGCAGGATGAGACAGGGGATTATTTATGCAATTGTGGCGTATTTGGCTTGGGGGTTACTCCCGCTCTATTGGAAGCTGTTTCAGGCAATGGGGGCATGGGAGATACTCGCTCATCGAATCGTCTGGTCGGTTATTTTTGTCGCAATCATTATTCAGGTAACGAAACGCTGGCGCAGTATGTGGGGAGCGGTTACTGGTTTTAAAATGTTCGGAGCATTAGCGATATGTTCACTGCTAATCAGCGCAAACTGGCTTATTTTTATCTGGGCAGTGAATAACAATCATGTTATGCAAACGAGTCTTGGTTACTATATGAATCCTCTCATCACTGTACTGCTTGGAGTCCTTTTCTTAAAAGAAAAAATGCATGCTGGGCAATGGTTCGCGCTTATACTCGCGGCTTTCGGAGTCCTGTTCATCACCTTCCAGTACGGTGAGATTCCATGGGTCTCTTTATCACTTGCTCTGACCTTTGCTTTTTACAGCTTGGCGAAAAAACTCGTCCGGTTGGAGGCGATGGTCGGACTGGCGTGGGAGACGCTGTTTGTGGCCCCTATTGCTTTCGGTTATTTGTTGATGCTACAGGTTAATGGGACAGAGACGATGACATCCTTAGCGTGGTGGCAACTTTTGTTGCTGACACTGGCGGGGGTAGCTACTGCCATGCCGCTCTACTGGTTCGCCCAAGCAGCGACTAGACTCCCACTTTCCGTTGTGGGCTTCATTCAATACTTGGCGCCTACGATATCGCTTTTATCAGCTGTTTTCTTGTTCGGTGAGCCTTTCACTCAAACACATTTCATCAGCTTTGGATTCATCTGGTCTGCGCTCATCGTATTTACAGTGTCTTCTGTACGTATTAAACGAAAAGCTGCCCCAATCAATCCCGAGGTTGCTATCAAAAAACAAGCGTAACCATAAGAAAACTCCTGGCCCGCCGAGAAAGACTCGGAGCTGGTCAGGAGTTTTTGCTTACCAAGATGTGATTAGCAAATCGCTTCGCCGTGCTTTTTCATGCGGTACGCGCCGTGATTAGTAGGGCCCACATATTGATTGAGCGCAAACGAGTGACGAATCGCTTCGGTAATAAATTCTTTGGCAACAGCTACTGCGTTGTGTACATAGCTTCCTTTTGCCAATTCAGCACAGATTGCAGCTGAGAATGTGCAGCCGGCACCATGAGTAAAGCTCGTCTCAAAGCGCTCTGATTCCATTACCTCGATCGTTTTCCCGTCATAGAAAACATCTACGGCATTTCCGCTTTGAAGCTTGCTTCCACCTTTTACCACGACATAAGAGGTGCCGAAGTCGTGGATGCGCTTCGCCGCTTCCTTCATGTCATCGACACTTTTCAGCGCGCCCATTTGGCTAAGAATACCAGCCTCGAACAGGTTAGGAGTCGCAACTGTTGCATGCGGGAGCAAAACTTCGCGCAGGCTGACTGCGATTTCTGGATGGAGTGCTTCATCTGCACCCTTACAGATCATCACAGGATCAACGACAACATTTTTCAAATCGTATTGTTTTATTTTACGGGTAGCGAGGTCAACCAATTCAGTGGTTCCGAGCATCCCTGTTTTTACAGCATCTACGCCAATTCCTGCGAGTACGGTTTCGATTTGTTTTTCTAGGATCGCAACATCGATCGGAAACACTTCGTGAAACCATTCGTTATGTGGATCTTGGGCTACGATAACGGTGAGGGCGGTCATCCCGAAAACACCAAGCTCCTGAAACGTTTTGAGGTCTGCTTGCTGACCAGCTCCGCCGCTGGTGTCGGAACCTGCAATGGTGAGTGCTTTCTTCATGGTCATTGTGATTATCTCCCTTTGTATACCGCTGCACAATCGAAGCGGATCTATACTGTCATGCGCTGTAATGCCTCTCTCTCTATTAAAGAGGAAGAAATCGGTGCTGTCAATAATATCCCCAAAATATAAAAACCGCCTCCCTTAGAGGGAAAGCGGTTTATGTATGTGTGCATTTATGCTTGAGAAGCAGCGTGGTGAAAAGAGAAGCTGATGGTAGTGGACATGGACTTGGAACGCTTGGTTGCAAGCTGTTTGGCTTGTTTTGCTGCCTCAAACATACTGGGTGCCTTGATGATTTCAACCCATCTGCGTGTTGCTGTTTCAAATAAAAAGCGATAGATAGTCATCTTTTTCGACCTCCATGGTTTGTTGACATCTACATTGTAATACGTAACAGGCTGCAAGAGGTTACATAGCTGTTACATATTTTTGAAGAAAACATGGTTATTCTGTAAATCGTAAAATGTTTCCGAAAGAAGCGTTACGTTTTGCGAAATGTTACGTCTTTAGTATGTGATGTTTACGAAAGCTTCCATTTTTAGAGAACGAATGAGGTGCGACAAACGATGGTCAATTCAACAGGAGAGCTGACGGTGACAGGGGTCAATCACAGCTACGGAACGGGAAAAATCAAAGTGCCCGTGCTGTATGATATCAACCTTCATATCAACCAGGGAGAATTCGTAGCTCTGTGCGGCTCGTCGGGGTCAGGGAAGTCTACGCTCTTGAATTTGCTTGCAGGTTTGACCAAGCCGGAGGAAGGGAGTGTCATGGTTAGCGGAGCAGAGATTTCCAGCTACAACGAAAACGAATTATGCATGTTTCGCCGGAAAAGCATGGGCTTCATCTTCCAGTCATACAATCTGCTCCCAAATTTGACAGCGTTGGAAAACGTAGAACTTCCTTTGATATTTGCAGGCGAAAGCAAGAAAAAACGTCGGGCGAAAGCAACTGAAATCCTACACCGCGTAGGGTTGGAAGGTCGTATCGACCACAGACCCAATGAGCTTAGTGGTGGACAGCAGCAGCGTGTCAGTATTGCAAGAGCGCTCGTCAATCAGCCTGGCATCATCTTGGCGGATGAGCCGACGGGGAACCTGGACTCGAAGACAGAACAAGAGATTCTCCTTTTAATGAGAGAAATGAACAAGGAAAATGGGACTACGTTCATCATCGTTACCCATGAGCAGGAAGTCGCGGAACAGTCCGACCGCGTTATTTATCTCCAAGACGGACGGGTTGTACAAAAAAGGACAAGACCAGCGTAGGCGAGGGTATGAGGTGAACAAACAGTGAAGGTAATGGATTCTTTTCGCATCGTCTGGAGGAATCTGTGGCGAATGAAGCTACGGACAGCCCTCACGTCGGTTGGTGTCATGATCGGGACGGCTGCAATCGTCGCGATGATGGCGCTTAGTTTAGGGCTTAAGGAAAGTGCGGTAAAAAGCTTGGAGAACTTCGGGAACTTGACAGAAATGGACGTCGATGCATTGCGCTGGTACGAGGAAAATGGCGAGTGGATTGATGTCCCAGAGGATAAGGTCAGGAAGCTGAATATGCAAGCGGTGCAGGATTTAAAAAAGATTCCTGGTATTCAGGCAGTTATGCCGATAAAAGAATTACGAGAGCAAGCGAAATTAAAGGTAGGTAGACGAGAAGGTTACGTACAGCTAATTGGGGTGGATGTGAACGAGTCGGCTGCCTATCGCAAAAATGACATTGAAAAAGGAAGCTATCTGACAGGGGCGCCACAAGAAATAGTGGTTGCTTTCGATGTATCCAGAGAATTGCGTGACATAGAAAAGGAAAAGCGCGAGGAACGGCGAAGAAAAGCCGGAGCTGGACGGCATGAAATGTCCCAGATGCCACCTCCTGATATAGGGGGCGGAGATGCACTGACCTTCAATCTCGTAGACAGAGCAGGGACTCTCATCTTGTCACGCGAATATCGCATCGACGATGAACCGAAATACGAGAAAAAAGAACTGCGTGTGAAGGTTGTCGGTCAATTGAAAAAGTCAGAAGAACGTAACTCGTCAGCCGCGGTTTATGTACCGATTAACGTAGTGAAAGAGCTGAACGAGTGGGTCACGCGCAGTCGAGGTGACGAAGTCGAAGAGGGAGCATCGCGCAGATCACGCGATAAAGCCAAAAAGGATACCTTTGAATTTGACAGAATTACAGTCAAAGTAGAATCTCGTGAAAAAGTCGAGAGTGTAGTCAAAGCGTTGAAGGAAAATGGCTTTGAAGTATATTCGCCTGCACGTGAGCTGGAAACCATCAATAACTTCTTCTTCGTGATTCAGATGGTCCTCGGAGGAATTGCAGCAATCTCCCTGCTTGTCGCAACTATTGGAATCGTCAATACGATGATCATGTCGATTTTAGAGCGAACCAAAGAGATTGGCATCATGAAAGTAATCGGAGCCACTGTGTTGAATATTCGTTGGCTGTTCTTAATGGAGTCAGGCTTTATTGGCTTAATTGGTGGACTAGCTGGTCTCGGCATGGCGTGGGGAGCTGTTGAGCTCGTGAACTACTTCGGAGCGTCTGGCGGTCTTTTGGATAGTCTGAACATGGGCTATGGCGGTGGAGGAGATCCTGAGGCTGAGCCGGCAAAGCTAGCGGTCATTCCAAGCTGGCTGGCACTCTTTGCGATTGGCTTCTCCTTTGTTATTGGGGTGTTGGCGGGAATCTTCCCGGCAATCCGCGCATCTCGTTTAAGTGCACTGCAAGCGATTCGATCTGAATAAGTGATGAAATGTGGGGAACGTAAGATGAACAAGAAAAAATGGATCATTATCGCCACGGTCGTGGCCGTTCTTGGTGGAGGAAGCTATTACGGCTATTCGTACTTCAAGGGCGAAGAGGTTACAGAAGAAAAGCCAGAAGAAAAACCGAACTTCCCGACAGCGCTCGTGGAACGTGGTGAGGTCAAGAAGACGATCAACTCAGCAGGTACAGTGGAAGCGAAGGCGCGTGAGGAAGTCAAGCCAGAGCTCAATGGCAAGGTGCAACGTGTGCTAGTCAAGGAAGGTCAGTCTGTGAAAAAAGGGGATGTCTTGTTCACGATAGACAGCTCGGATGCACAGCTGGAGATTCAAAAGCTAGAGCTGGAAATTTTAAAAGCGAAAAAAGAACTAAGTGAAATTAAACAGAAAAAAGATAAGATCACGGCTACCAAGGAAGGGAAAGTCATCGAAGTCACAGTGGAAGAAGGGCAAGATGTCAGACCAGAAACAGTAGTCGCCAAACTTGCTAATACCGACTATTTGAAAATTATTGGGCAATTTACCTCCTATGAGTCTGAACGCTTCAATGTAGGTACAAAAGTGAAGGTATTCATTCCGACTTCCATGTATTTTGTGGATGGTGTTGTCACGGAAGTGGATAGAATAGGTGAAAAAGTAGAAGGTGCTGGCGGAATTCACAATGTCGAGGTATTGGTCAAGAAGCCTGGAGCCATTTATGTTGGGGACAAGGGTGAGGTACAGTACACGGATGATAAGGGACTCTTATATGTAAGCCGAAATCAGAAGGAATTCCAGCTGCCAGATGAAATGGAGATATTGGCTGGTACTTACGGGAAAATCGGCAAGGTCAACGTGAAAAAGGACGATGTAATCAAAGTAGGGCAACAACTGTTCAAGATGGATATGGAAGCGTCCGGCATGGAGCTGATGGAAAAAGAACTAGCGCTAAAAGGGTCCTTATTGAACATGGAGCAGAAAAAGCGTGAAATTGCGAAGAACCAAGTAACAGCGCCAATTAGTGGTGTCATCACCAAGCTAGGTGTAAAAGAAGGCGAAGCGCCAGGGTCAGAACCTGCGGCCATTATTATGGACACAACTTCTGTTTACTTTATGGCAGCCGTTGGAGAGCTTGATATTCCCGCGATTAAAATCGGACAAAATGTCGATGTTTACGTGTATGCATTTGGTACAGAGCCGTTTAAAGGCAAAGTCGTAGAGCTTCCGAAAGAAGGAAAAAAAGAAGACAAGGAAGTTCGTTTCGCGGTAAAAGTGGAATTACTAGACAAGGCTGAATTTAAGCATGGGATGACGGGAGACAACGATATTATCGTCGCTCAAGCACAGAATGTCCTGCGCTTGCCAAGCAATGCGGTTGAAATTCTGGGGCCAGGTCAGGGTACCGTAATGGTGAAAGATCCGAGCACCGGAGATCCGATGCCGAAAGACGTACAAATCGGGATTGAAGGTTATGATTTTATTGAAATCAAAGGCGGCTTGAAAGAGGGAGACGAGGTTCTGGTGACCAACGCCGAAGGCATGTAAAAGCCAATTGAATTCGTTTATAGAGACAGCCCCGTTGCCACTGGCCAAAAACCTAAGGAAACGGGGCTGTTTTTTACGCGCATACGATTTTCAACAATTTAAAAGTAATGGTAACGTTGCAGACACTTTCGACGTCAAACTATGTAAAGGATGGGAAATCTTACAGTCGTTTTCCTTTGCAAATTGATCAGCAACAGGTGCCATGGAGAGCTGTGCCACTGCAATTGGTTGATCTGGAAACGTTTGGCGGAGCTGATACAAGGCGTCTTTTACTGCTTCTCTGTACGCTTCTTGCTTGTTTTCCATGAGCAGGGCAAAAGCATTTTCGACGACAGATACTTGTACCTCTGGATGAAGGTTGTGGGAATGGGCGAGCTTCACGAGACGCTCCATCGTAGGTTGGACAGTAGCGGGATTGGAGAACAGCAGAACTTGTGGCTCAGGATGACGGGCAAGCTCATGAAAAAATGGTCCATCGATCGTGAAGAGTGGGACAGTGGCAGTTGCTTCAACCTCTGGTGTTACCAGTGCGGCATACTGCGTGCAAGTGATCACGATTGCATCGACTGCGCAGCTCTGCATCCAGTTTAGCTGCTCACGTAATTTGGCTTGTGCTTGTTTCGTGGTATGGACAGGAATTCCCGCGTTTTGCAGGAGTAAACCTGGATCAACAAAATGAAGGAGCTCTACTTCAAAGGCTGCGAACGCATCTGATAAGAGGGAAATATTCGAATAATGTCCATGGAGACAGGCAATCCTGGTCATTTTACAGCTCCTCCTTGTAGAGTATCCTTCTCTGATTTCTTATGGGCAAGGACGCGAATACGCTTGTAATCGAGCACCCAGTGTCCCTCTTGAAACAGAGCAGGACGCAGTATGTCAGTGACTTCCCTACATACTTGCTGGATATCATCTGAGGACAGTCCAGCAAAAAAAGGACTGCAAAAAGAATTCAGCCAATGCGAAAGCCCCAAGTCCCCATCAGCCATGACTGTCGGACGATCAAAATGGGAGGCAAATACGACATGGAAGCCTTGCTTCTCCAAAAGGGTCGTGTACTCTCCAATGCTTGGAAAATACCAAGGTGAGCGCTCATCAGCAGATATTCCTCTTCGTGCTAAAGCAGTCCGTAATGCTTTTGTGATTTGTCCGCAATTGCCGTGCCCTCCAAATTCGGCAACAAAGCGTCCATCGGGAGCAAGAGCCAACCAAATGGTTTCAACGACTTCTGCAGGGCGTTTCATCCAGTGGAGTGCGGCATTGGAAAAGACAGCGTTGTAACTGACATCTGTACGATACCTATGCGCATCGGCTACTTCAAAAGCAAACGGCGGATATTTTTTGCGAGCAGCCTCAATCATGGTTGCAGAAAAGTCGATTCCTGTCACATATGCTCCTGCAAGCGATAGTTCGGCACACAGGTCGCCTGTTCCACAGCCTAAGTCAAGAATGCTTTCTCCAGGAGCCGGCTGTAGCCAGTCCACTAACCCTTTGCCGTATTCAGAAACGAAATTCATTTTGGCGTCGTACAGTCCGGCATTCCATTGATTGGTTTGTACCATCTGAATCCCCTCCTTTTCATCCATTTTTACCGACTAGGGAGATATAAGTCAAATCTATATAAATTATAAACCGGATAGTATTTAACTATATCTAGCGCGTGAAAAAGCTTTATGATCGTAAAGGATATTTCGCCGTTTTTGTCGAATGATCACAGTTGAAAATTGTAAGGAAGAAAGTAGGAGGACAATTCGTGAAAAAATGGGTTGTAAAAGCACTTCTAGTGTGTTTGGCAACGGGCACCCTTTTGTCAGGTGTGTCAGTACCGCCAGCCATGGGGGCCGGGGCAACAGCATCCATGAAAAAAAACAGCCAAGTATCTAAGCCACTCCGGCAGCAGCCTGTTCACGATATGGTTATCTTTAACGATTATCAGGTTGCAGGACTGGACTCAAATGGTTGGAACTGGGTGAAGAATGATGAGTTTATTCTTCCTCCCGAGACACCACTTGATATTGACGTGATACAGACTACTTATGGAACTGGCACCAACATCAATCGGAAGCAAGTTTTATTGGATGGCGTAGAGTTACCGGAGTATCAAGCCGAAAATACCTCGTCACAAGCTACTTTTAAATGGCAAGTACCTCGGTTTACCATTCCAGCACAAAAGCTGTCTGCTGGCTCGCATACCTTGACCTTTGTTGTGACAGATGCCAAAGGGAAGAGCAGCACAGTGCATGTGCGATTTCTGGTAGAGGCCATAAATTACCCGAGCATATTTAACGGGGAAAAGGCAGAGGGAGAACCAGTACCAAGTGGCGGGCAAACGGCGATTTTTGGAATGATGGGTTCACACGACTTTACCAGTTCTGTACGGGGCACGTGGAAATTAACAAATAAGTCCACGAGTACAGAGATGAGGTCTGTTCAAGAAACAATATTTTCGACGGGGACATTGTTGACGGGGCAGTATGAGCTCCTCTTTGTTCCAGATGATACAACCATGTCACCTTGGATGACAACGATTCAAGTAGGCGTTGCAGAGCTGTACATGGGAACGGATGCAAGCGGTCAAAAGCTGACGCAAGATCAGAAAATAACAGCTCCAGCAGCACCAGGGAAGGTTCCATTGTATTCGCCAATCCCAGGAAGATGGTCGGTGAACGGGACAGGACAAACCTTGACAGACGCGCAATATTTTGAGGTGGACATTCCTGAGAGATTGGCTGGAATCACAATCGCTGTCACGTTTGAGCCTGTTTCGGGGCAAAAAGAGAAATCGTCTTTGTGGGGCGATACTTCAGCGACAACGGTTCAAATAGAAATACCAGGTGCACCAAATGCCTGCGGCCCTGCTGATGGAAATGTCACGATGGATGTGTTGATGAAGCAAAACGAAAAATCAACACCGACGGTAGAAAAGATGAACCTGTATTCCTCTGATAATACAGTCAAGCTGTATCAGAATCCTGTTCATCTGATCTGGCTGACCACTGCTGCCGAGCACATTGAAAAGGGAAGTGAAGCAGATGATGATGAGGGGCCGGGTGTATGGGCGATCGATAACGTCATTGTCGATGAGAGCAAATTGAATTGGGATCACACGGGATTGCTGTTGTCTGGCTACAAGCCAGGTCGCTACAAAGTCAACTACTATAGTAAAAGAGACCCAGCGCAAGTCTGGTGCGGCTATGTTCAAGTGATAGAAGATTCGCCTCCAATCAAGTCGTATCCGGCATGTGAGCCAGGGGATACAGGTGTGAGTCCGCCAAGTTCGCCACTTCTTCTTCGAAGCGAGAGCGGCAAGGAATACCGGGACGGACAAAAGATTACCGTGAACGCAGGCGATGATCTCGAAATGGAAGACCTAAGGCTGATCGCTACTCATGCTGAGCTAGTCGGATCCAAAAAGATCAGGGATAAGAGCGAAAAGAAGTCCTACTATATGCCGAAATTTGAATGGAAACATGGCGAGATCGGTATTGGTGCCAACCGGAAGCACAGTAATGGTACCATTTCCTCAGAAAATCGGATCGAAATCTTTTTCGGGGAAGAAGAGATCGCCAGCATCAAGCCCAGCAAAGGTGATGTCGACGATAGCGAGGGACTTGAATCACTGAATTTGAACAGGTATATCGATACGGATAAGCCTGGGGAATACAAGATCAAGGTAACGAATACGCTCAGCAATAAGACCTGCACGGTTATCAACTCCAAAAGAAAGTACACGAAGAAAAACGATGTAAATGAGCGTAATGAAACATTGACGCTTACAATTGAAGTGAAATAGTAGATAGGAAAACCCCCTTGCATTTTGGCATGGGGGTTTTCGACTACAAGGGGAGGAAGTTCTGTGACAAATGAACAGAAGGTAATCTTGGAAAAGTTCGGCTTTCGGATCGAAGGAGAGCAAGTGAAACATTTGAAGCTGGGGATCGTAAGAAATATAAAAGAATTCGTCTGCCACGCCACGCCAGAAGAGTTGCAGGACTATATCAAGTCCATCTTGCGCAACCAATGTCAGTGGAAGCGAGGAGAATCTGAGTGAGCAGGCAGGGAGGTTGTTGGGGTTGAAAGAGTCTAGGGAGACATTGGTTACGGCCTTACGCGAAGTGGAGGACTGGGAGAAGGATCAGAACGACTTGTGGTTCTGGGAAAAGCTTGGCAGACTTCCTTTTGTTCTCTTGGATCGGATTACGCCTGCATTTGTTCAGGAGAAGCTGGGAAAAGCCGTAGATGAAATGGCAGCCTTTCTCGAGACAGGTGGGACTTATTTGGTGCAGGATGAATCAATATACAAGCGGTTTGACAAACGGTTAGAGGGATCCGGTACTTCTGTAATTGGCAAGGAGGAGATTGCTGCTGTACCGCTTACAATCATGAATGATGTCGCAATGGAGCTGAAGGATTCACGTGCGAATTTTGCCACAGTGCAAGGTGCGACGACTGGCTTCGGGGGGATATTTACCCTCGCGATCGATATCCCGCTATTGATGGGGACATCCCTAAAAGTATTACAAGAGACGGCGCTTGCCTATGGCTATCGACCGGAAGAGAAGAGGGAGCGGCTGTTTGTCGTCAAATGCTTGCAATTTGCTTCATCAGACATCGTAGGGAAAAAAGCGATACTCGCTGAGCTCTCCCGCTTTGATGAACCAAGTGCGCAGAGAGAGGTAATGGCACAATTGCAGGGATGGCGTGAAGTCGTGGTTACGTACACAGAAAACTTCGGGTGGAAAAAGTTATTTCAAATGGTGCCTATTGCGGGTATTTTGTTCGGAGCGTATTTGAATCGCTCAACCGTAAAGGATGTCGCCGAAGCGGGGATGATGCTGTACCGCAAACGGCGCATCCTGGAGCGGCTGCGCGAGATTGAAAAGAGCAAGGAGATTACACAGACCACTCCTCAGCAGTAAGAGCGTAGATGAGATGGTCCTCCCATACACCGTTAATTTGCAAATAGCGTAACGATAGCCCTTCCTGGCGAAACCGGTTTTTCTCCAAGACACGAATGGAAGCTTGGTTGCGAGGCATGACAGCCGCTTGTACCCTGTGTAGCCCAACATCCGTTAGAGCAAAGCGAAGGGCAAGATTTACAGCTAGTGTTGTATAGCCTTTGCCATTGCAGGCCTGATCCATGAAGTAGCCAATCGTCGCATTTTGCCATGCGCCGCGTGCGACATTCGACAACGCTACACGTCCAATCATCTTTTCGGATTCCCGGGAGAATACACCAAAAGCATAGGCAGTACCACGTTCAAAATCATTCTGTGCTTGTGAAATCTGTTCTTGCTGTGCTGGAAGGGTCAGAAATGAAGCGGGGCGGATCGGTTCAAATGGTTGGAGAAATTCATGATTACGCAGCCGAAGCTCTAGGAGCTCGGCTGCGTCTTGTTGGTGGAGAGGTCGTAACAGAATCTCGTCTGTATGTAGTGACATGAGATCAATCCTCCTTAAAAAGTTGGATTGATAGTATAGCATGTGCCAGAGTATTTGGGAAACATCGATTAGCCGAGCAATTCAGCAAACGATACCCCGAATGCTTTGCAAGTTTCCACTTCTTTTGCTGTAGGAGAAAGCTCGATTTTCAAACCTTCCAGAGGAGTTTCTGCGCCACGCTCACTCGCCTTTTTCAGCAAAATATCAACAGCTGCACCGACATGCTCGTAAGCGGAATCGCAAGAGCCAAAAGCAACAACCTTTTTCCCACTAAGGTCAATATCGTCCATCTCCTCATAGAAATCCAGGCATTCATCTGGGAGTTCGCCATCGCCCCATGTGTAGGCACCAAGCAAGATTCCGTCGTAAGCCTCGAGTTCTTTTGCATTCGCGTCCATTACTTCTTTTATCTCCAGCTCAGCACCAGTTGAACGAATACCTTCTGCAATTGCTTCAGCAATTTCCTGTGTATTCCCTGTCATGCTCGCGTATACCATCAAAATGCTCATAAAACGTAAAACCTCCAATTAGATAATGAGTATCATTCTCACAAATAAAATTAATGAAAATGAGAATCGTTGTCAATAACTTTTTTCATCTTGCCACGTTTCATTGATTTTGGTAGAGTTAAATAAAATTAATATAATGTACACTAAATAGAGGTGCGCCGAAGAAGAGTAAGCCTTTTCGCAATCTGCCAGGGGGCAGGAGAAGGAAGAAAGGCTAAAGCGCCGAAGCTTATGCTATGCCCCTACGTAGCACAGGCTGGGGTGTTTCATGAAAAATGAACATCCTGTCACAAGGGACCTTACATCTTTTTGTGGAGCGCTATTTATGATTTGCTTACGTAGTATCAAAAGCAATGAGATAGCGAATGCACTCATTGCTTTTTTTGATTTACCATGCTGTTATTTTGAGGAGGATGTAACAATGAACATGATGGATGCTAACGAAATTATCGCGTTTATTCAAAAAAGCGAAAAGAAAACACCTGTGAAGGTATATGTGAAAGGGAACCTGGAGGGAATCGACTTTGGTGCGAGTTCCAAAGCCTTCATTACTGGTCCGACTGGTGTTGTTTTTGGTGAGTGGAAAGAGATTGAGCCAGTACTCGCTGCTAACGCAGACAAAATTGAAGATTATGTAGTAGAAAGCGATCGTCGCAACTCCGCTATTCCGTTGCTGGATACAAAAGGGATTCAAGCGCGTATTGAGCCAGGCGCTATTATCCGTGACCAAGTGACAATCGGTAACAATGCGGTCATCATGATGGGTGCTTCCATTAACATCGGTGCAGTGATCGGTGAAGGTACGATGATCGATATGAATGTTGTAGTAGGTGGACGTGGAACCATCGGGAAAAACTGCCACATCGGCGCTGGATCGGTTATCGCAGGCGTTATCGAGCCGCCGTCTGCACAGCCAGTTGTTGTCGAGGATGATGTTGTCATCGGAGCAAATGCTGTCATTCTGGAAGGTGTACGCGTAGGAAAAGGTGCTGTTGTTGCAGCAGGTGCTGTCGTCATTGAAGATGTACCTCCATACGTAGTAGTTGCGGGAACACCTGCACGTGTGATCAAGCAAATCGATGAAAAAACTCGTTCCAAGACAGAGATCAAGCAGGAGCTACGTCAGCTGTAAGGGAGAGAGTGCACATGGACTGGCGTTCGCTCGATGAACAATATATCGTCTCCTCTTATAAAAGAATTCCGATTGCCATAGAGAAAGGCGAAGGAAATTACTTGTACGATACGAACGGGAAGAGTTATCTCGACTTGTTTACTGGACTCGCGGTAAACGTTTTGGGGCATTCTCATCCGCGCATTGTACAGGCTCTGCGTGAGCAGGGAGAGCGCTTCTTGCATATTTCCAATGTATTTTTAAACAAGCCGGCTATCCGATTAGCGGAGCGTTTGGTTGCAAACAGCATCAGCGGTAAGGTGTTTTTCACCAACTCTGGTGCGGAGGCCACAGAGTCTGCGATCAAGCTGATTCATAAATGGACGAAAAACGAGGGAGCAGGTCGTGAAGGCATCGTTGTTTTACGCAACAGCTTTCACGGGCGAACACTTGGAGCAGTACGTCTGACGAGGCAGGCTCACGTCTATCAAGACTTTCCTCAGCCAGCTTTTCCTGTTTATGAACTGGATGTGGAGGACACGGCAGGATTGCGAGCGATTTGCCAGGAGGCAAGACCCGCTGCAGTCCTTATGGAGCCAGTCTTGGGTTCCGGCGGTGTCGTGCCACTAACAGAAGCGTTCTTGCGAGAGGTAGCTGCCATCTGTGAACAAGAAGGCATGCTCTTTGTCATGGACGAAATCCAGACAGGAATGGGCAGAACAGGAAAGCTGTTTGCTTATGAGCATGCAGGCGTAACGCCAGACCTTATCCTATTCGCCAAAGGCATAGGGGGAGGGCTTCCACTCGGCGGTGTCATCGCTGGTCCAAAGCTGATGAACCAGTTCAAACCGGGGGATCACGGAACGACATTTGCACCATCGCCATTGTCTGCTGCCCTGGGGAATGTCGTGTTGGACGAATTGCTTAATCCAGCCTTCATCGCTCATGTAGAAGAAGTGATTGCGTACCTGTGGTCGGGGTTGGAAGCGTTGCGAACGCGTCTTCCAGATCAACTGCAATCCCTTCGCGGAAAAGGCTTGATGGTTGGAATTCCGCTCTCTTCCACCCCAGAAGAGGTAAGCCACTTGCAGCAAGCATTGCTTGACGAAGGAATCCTTGTAGACGTGACGCAGAAAACGATTGTTCGCCTGCTGCCGCCACTGACGTTGACAAAAGCCGATGTCGACCGTTTCCTTGCTGTGTTTGAAGAGCAATTAACAGCAAGAACAGGTACGAAAAAGGAGGCGTAGACCATGACGACTTCCTTGTTTACACAAATTCGCCGAGATTTGCACCAAATACCGGAGCCAGGCTTCGCTGAAGTGAAGACGCAGCAATACTTGCTCGATTATTTGAAAAAGCTGCCTCAGGAGCGAATCGAGATCAAAACGTGGCGGACAGGCATTTTGGTCAAGCTGGCAGGAACAAAGCCAAAACGACTAATTGCCTGGCGGACGGATATGGATGGCCTACCGATCGTAGAGGAAACGTCCTATCCGTTTCGATCGCTTCATGAAGGGTATATGCATGCTTGCGGCCATGACATGCATATGGCAATTGCTCTTGGCCTCCTGACGCATTTTACTGAGCATTCGATCGCAGATGATTTGCTGTTCCTCTTCCAGCCGGCAGAAGAAGGTCCTGGCGGTGCTTGGCCGATGATGGAAAGTGAAGAGTTTGCAGAGTGGCGACCGGACTGCATTTTTGCTCTGCATATCGCGCCAGAATACCCAGTTGGTCAAATTGCGACAAAGCCAGGAATTTTGTTTGCCAACACTTCTGAGTTGTACATTGATCTGGTCGGCAAAGGGGGGCATGCAGCCTTCCCTCACAAGGCGAATGACATGGTGGTTGCAGGAAGCCATCTGGTGACACAGCTTCAATCGATTATTTCGCGCAATATCGATCCATTGGATTCTGCCGTCGTAACGATTGGCAAGCTGGAGAGCGGGACGAAGCAAAACATTATCGCGGAGAAGTCCAGGCTAGAAGGGACGATCCGAACCTTTTCGATGGAATCGATGGCACTTGTCAAAAGCCGCATTGAATCTCTCGTAAAGGGAGTGGAAATAGGCTTTGATTGCCAGGCAACGATTGACTATGGCGTTGGTTACTGCCAGGTTTACAACGAGGAGCAGCTAACGACAGACTTCATGCAATGGGTACAGGAGCAATGTGATGATGTAACTCTCATCGCCTGCAAGGAAGCTATGACCGGAGAAGACTTCGGGTACTTTTTGAAAGAAATCCCCGGCTTTTTATTCTGGCTGGGTGTGCAAACGCCATACGGCTTGCACCATTCCAAAATTGAGCCCAATGAAGACGCGATCGAGGTTGCTATTCGACT
Organism: Brevibacillus sp. RS1.1; assembly: GCF_013284365.1. Lineage (NCBI taxonomy): Bacteria > Bacillati > Bacillota > Bacilli > Caryophanales > Paenibacillaceae > Brevibacillus > Brevibacillus sp. RS1.1. The sequence continues at coordinate 923,310 of NZ_JABSVA010000001.1, read as the reverse complement.
GGTCTCCCGGTATTTTACTTGGCTTTCGCAACAGGAGTAGCAAGTGTCAGGAGTAAAAAAAAGAGTGGCTGGATAGCCGCTCTTTTTGCTGTGTCATTCCCAGCTATATTTTGGTCAAGAGTAAGAAGTAGTTACTAACATCTCTGTGTATAAGTCTTTCTTCCTAAGGTTTTTGTGTTTGTGGATATTGTGGATATTGTTGAAAAAACTTATCAGGGCAGCACAACTATTTCCTTTTCCAAACGTATAAACTAGGGAGAAGAAATTCCGGAAAAACAAGCGCTGCCGCGCACACATACAGGAGGATTATTGACATGAAAAAAGCATGGTTATCGGCCTTGTTGGCGTTGACTGTAGCAGCAGGGGTGGGGAGCACTACTGCGCTGGGAGAAGGTGCGATGCGCGTATTTTTCGGTGCGGAAACTGTAGCGAGTGAAATGCCAGCATCCAAGGCTGAATCGGTAGAATCAATAGTGAACAAGCTCGGTGGTTTCGTCGATTACGATCAGCAATCTGGCAAATTGCAAGTGATTAAGCCAAACGTAAATATTATTGTGGTCGAAGGGATTCAGCAGACCCGCAATAAAAATGTCGTTTTCAGCAACCCTGTCAAAGGATACAGCGATAAAAATGTCCCTCGTACGTTTAACGTTTTCGTAGAGGTTGATGACGCGCCTATCGCCAAAGACTTGCGCATGCAGCTCGTGTTGGTCGGACCAGACGGCAAAGAAGTGTCTAAAGGGAAAGAGTGGAAATACTCCACACAGAATGCAAACAGTTTTTATTTTTCCGAGCCTTTTGTATCTACGAAACTCGAAGCATACGGCACTTATAAAGTACAAGTTCAAATGAAATCAGAGAAATTCACTTCTTATGTAACCGTCGGTGAAAATACATTTACAGTTGGACGCTAAAAATTATGGCTTGGATGCGTTTCCACTTTACATGTCCCCGTGCTATAATATACGGAAAAGCCAATATACTTGGTAATAGCAAGTAAAAGAAAGGAACGATGGGAGCGAATGGAGACAAATCCCCCGCGATCGTCCACGGATGTAGAAGGCCCGAGTATACGCATTGCCTGGAAAGATGAGCAGTCCATTCAGGCAGAGTGGAGCATGACGAAGGAGTTCGAGCAAGAAATAGAGCGAAAGTTTGCTATTCCATTTGCTGAACTGCCTTTTGTCCTACGCCTTTTTGATGTGACGTACCGCAAAGAGATCCGAAATGATGGCACTGACCTTTACACTGATTTTGATATCAACCACCGTTCTTCCGAATGGATTTTGTACGGAGTGACGCAAGGATTGGAATATTGCGTCGATCTGGGAATTCGGATGGTGGACGGAAGGTTTTATTCGCTGTCCAGGTCTCAAATGATTTGATCAACGTGCTCAAGCAACGTTACGACTGAGGCAACTGCATTTTTATACGAAACAGCCCCATTACCCACAAAATTTGCTTGTGGCAATGGGGCTTTTGATTTTTATTCATGGACTCATGGCTTCTCTCGCTGTTTGTCCAGCAGTCGCAGGGCAATTGCTAAAACAAGCCCATACTGGCATTGGTTCATCTAGCTTATTTAGCCAATCCGGCGAGGTCAGCAAGCCCTCCTGTAACGCACGATTTCCCAGCTCCCGTTTCCAGGGAGGAATCGATTGTGGCTCTTCCGGGCCGAATTGATCGTACTGGGTCAGGTTGTACGTCTGAATGAGGCGCGTCAGCTTTTCAGCGTACGCAGGATCGGTAGCGTAGCCGGCTTCCTCTAAAGCCTGTGCGGCTTGTGCGGGAGTCGTGGCTGCAAGCACGTTTTTGTAAGTGGGCTTGCGTAGAAACTGGGCATGGTCCTCCATGGCTTGCTGATAATTTTCATAAGCGCGGAACTGGGAAGTACGTGTAACCGTCTTTCCGTTTTCTACCTCTTTGCTTTCGATGGTGACAGAGCCAGCAGGTCCCGTTCCCTTTATTCCAAAGAGGTTGTACGAGGATGTCCCAGTGGCAGGGTCAACAGGTACTTTTTGACCCCAACCTGACTCGAGTACGGCTTGCGCTATTGTAATGGAGGGGAATATACGATGGTTCTGATAAGACTTTCTGGCGTGGTCAGCAATCAGCTGAATAAATGCTTGGGCATCCATAAGCTCCCCCCTTTCCTCTCTATTCGTATGAAAAAAAGAGGTCGGGGGGAATAGGCCTGAACATGAAAAACAGTCGATATGATTCGACTGTTTTCCGTTTTTCTTTATGGCTTTCGAGGTTGGAAATATTGAATGCGGTTGTTGAAGAGGTGGAGCTCTGCTTTATAATCACGTGCCAAGTATCGACAGTACTCATTTGCCTTGTTTTTGTCGCCATGTGTGGCTGATTCAGGGAGGGACACTTGTATGTAGTGCTTTTCGGAACCGTTTTCATTTTTGCTCCCGACTCCAACAACGATGGCTTTGTACATATTTGGGTCTTTTCCTTTGAGAAGGAACCACGCGTCCTTTCCTTCAGGGCGTTCTTCTAGGGTGTAAGGGAAAGCGGCGTCAGCATAGGTCCAGCCCAACTGCTTTCCAGTTTTTGTGGTCATGTCAACGTATCGCGTAAACTTGGCTTTCACGTCGTCAATACTTGCAGATGCTGCGGTAGAACCATCAACGAAATAGATGTAGGCCGATTGAAGTTTCACGACTGCACTCACTCCTAGTACCGGTATTCTGTGCGTTAAGTGTAGCATTGTCTTCCACTCTTTGGCAATGAGGCAGTTGGCGACCAAAAATAATTGCGCGTTTTTTCTGAAAAGTGTAAAATATATATCATATTTATATGCCGTTAGATGAACGATAAAGGATCATGGAGGAATATACGCATGCAGGAGGCCTCAATTAGACATGTATTCGAAGCTTTAAACACCATGCGCGCCATCGATGTGGTGAACAAAGAAGACTGGGAGCGGGCAGCGAAGGAAGCTGAATTGGATTCCTCCGTGCAGTTAAACATTCTCTGGATCATCTACTGCTATGAAGGTGTACGCGTCACGCAAATTGCAGATTGGACCTTCTGGCATCCCTCTTCGATTGTCATTCATATCAAGAAATTAATGGAGAAAGGCATGGTGACCATCGAAAAGTCGGAGTTGGATGGGCGTGTGGTTCACGTATACCCGACTGAAAAAGGAAAAGAAGTATTGGAAGCCAGTCGAAGAAGTGTACCAGATATTTTTAGATTGACGTATGCATTGGAGAAAATGGAGGAACGATACAGTACAGCAGTAGTTGAACTGTTCTTTGAATGTCTCTCCTTTGTCGCGCAATCGTTGCATGGTGCAGAAAAAGTAAGATGGATTCAAGAAGGCGAAGACAGGGTCATGAACCCGACACGTCTGGTAAATGATGCTGTTTGGGTGGCAAAAACGTAATTTTTCGCTTATACTAGTGAATAATCCGAATATTTCACGAAATTCGGAGGCCAAAATACTGTTGAGGAGGGATTGCTGATGGAGCACTACGACCACTTATACGACGTATCGGAGAATGCTAATGTACGTTTTCTCGGTTTTATTTCAGAGGGAACACGATACGACTTTGGCATGGTATTTACACACAAGTTTTATGGGAAGCCGTTGGTGATCTGTATGCAGACAGGGCAATCGACTCTTCTCAGTTCTGAAGATGCGGTGAATCCAGGATACCTGCAAAAAATTTTCAGGCTGGATTCGGAGAACGAGGCAGTCGCGCTTGCTGAGTTTTTTCAGGAGCATTTACCATCCATTCCATTTGAAGAAAATCAGTATTAGGTAACGAGCAGAAGTTTATCTTCTGCTCGTTTTGGTTTTTTTTGTAAAATGCGATCCTCTGTTTTTTAGTATAATCGAAAGAAATCAAGCAGTAGGAGGAACAGGGAGAATGGGTGTACATAAATGGTCGGCCAATGATTCTCGTGGAGCCATTGTTCTCGTCCATGGAACGGGAGAGCATCATGGGCGTTATGAGCATGTAGCGGCTTATTTCAATCAGGCAGGCTGGGACGTATATGCGGAAGATTTGCCGGGATGGGGGCGCTCTCCTGGGAGACGGGGGCATATTCAATCATTCGAAGACTATTTGTCCCGTGTACGTGAGTGGACGAGTACCGCTCTTGCCGATGCATCAGGGGAGAAGCCAGTATTTTTAATGGGGCATAGTCTGGGTGGTCTCATCGCGACTCGCTTTATTCAGACGGATGAGCGGAGCAAAGAGTTGGCAGGGTTAATTCTCACATCTCCATGCATGAAGCTCAAATTGGCTGTACCGGCGTGGAAGGAGCAATTGGCACAATTTCTCGATCGGGTCTGGCCAACCCTTGTCATGCCGAATGGAATCACTCCCGATATGGTATCGCGCGACGAAGCTGTTCAGGCAGCTTATCGGAACGATCCGCTCAATTATTCCAAGGTAAGTGTCAGATGGTTCACGGAATTAAACCGATCTATGGAAAAGGCGTGGGAGGAAAGAAATCGAATCAAGCATCCTGTCCTTGTTTTGCAGGCTGGTGCTGATACATTGGTTGATGCGGATGCTGTGGAGCAGTTTACAGCCGGCCTTTCAGACAGACAAACCTTTGAGCGATTCGCAGGCTTGCGACACGAAATTTTGAATGAACCTGAAAAGGAAGAAGTTTTGCAAAAAATCGTGACCTGGTTGAATGACAATATTCCGTTGTAATGTGACATACTAATTATCAACAAATGCATCTTGACTCCGAACGTTGTAGCGTATTAAGATGAATGTAACATAACATTTAAAGGAATATGCGAATCAATTGAATGCGGAGGGGACATAGATGGGAACTATCGTATGTCAGACTTGCGGAACCATCATCGAGCATTTTGAAAGTAACTCAGTGAAAACGCTTTATGCGGTGTGCAACTGTGACTGCCGACCTGGTGAAAGACAGGAAAAAGAATAAAAAAATAGTCAACAGGCCTACGGTGAGGCCTGTTTTTTTTGACAACCTTTTCCGTATGGAGGATAATGGAGAAGAGTGAAAATCGTTGTAAAAGGAGGAATTGTTTCATGAAGCGAAAACCGATGCAGGGAATGCTGGCCGCTGCACTTTTGGTCACATCTCTGTGGAGCGGGACACCGGCGCTTGCCTACAGTATTGGTGATGAAGAAAAAATCGATGCGAGCAAGCCTGAGATTTCCGGAGCCGGTTATGACATTTCCAAAAAATATGCCGTGTGGATGGTTGAAGGGGAAGAAACCGTAACCCTTTACAATCTCGATAAAGGTACACAAACGCAAATTGGCGACAAGGAATCTGAAAAGACGAATCCGAAAGTCGATGGTGAGTATGTCGTGTGGATCGACTCCCGTGATGGAGGTTCGGACGTCTACTTGTATGACATCGCGAAGCAAAAAGAAACCCGTTTGTCAGATGGGTCAGCAACTGTCGATGGTGTGGAGATCGGGGATAAAAACGTCGTCTGGACAGATAACGGGGATGTTTATCTGTACAAAATTTCTACAGGTGATACAGAGGTCGTATCTGCGAATGGAAAAGCAAGCAACCCAGTGGTAAGTGATGCGTATGTCGCATGGGAAGATGAGCGAGATGGCAACAGCGATATTTACTATTACGATATCAAAGCCAAACAAGAAAAGGAAGCTGTCGTCCAAAAAGGCGATCAAGGGCGTCCTACTCTTTCCACAAATAAAATTTTGTATGAGAATCGCTCCTATAATCAAATCTACGTGCATACCATTAGCAATGGCAGAAACAAGGAATTGACGAACGGTTCAAGTGACAAAGAATTTGTACATACGTACAAAGACGATTATGTGTATGCGGAAGGTAATGATTTGATCTATCGTACCGTCGATAAATCGTCCAAAAAGAAGATTGACTCCAACCTTTCTGGAAATGTAGGGCCGAAAATTTATGGTGACTACATTTTGTATGCCAAAAAGGACAGTAATAAAAAGCTCCAGCTTCATCTGTATGATCTGGACGATAAAGAGCAAGTTCCGCTGGGTAATGTAGGTGGCGATCCTATTGATCCAGCTGGCCACGATCGTTATGTCGCATATGTATCAAAGTCTAAGAATAACAATGCGATCGTTCTTTACGATATGGAAAAAGGAACGAGCAAAGCCATCAGTGGTTCAGATCAAGATGCTGCTCGCCCTGTCGTAAGCTCTCGTTATGTTGTCTGGTATGATCAGAAGGAAGACGCACTCTTCTCCTACGATATTCGTAAAGGCGTCCAAACGCAGATCACAAACGAAGATGATGATCAAAAGCCGAGTGAGAAGTTTTACGAAATCGACGGAGAACGTCTATTGTGGGTTAATGTCGATCGCAGAGCAGAAGTGATCATCACAAATCTGTCCACTGGAAAGCATACTGAGGTAACAAGGCTGAAAAGTGAACCGTTAAGTGTTGATATTTCTCAGGACTATGCAACCTGGGTAGTCGAAGAAGGCAAAAAGAATGCGTCGATCGTTCTCTACGATATCGAGGCAGATAGAGAAAGAGAAATTCGTAAAAACGTAAAAATAGAGAAAGCAGCTATTGGCGATGATTTCGTGGTTTGGAGCGAAGATACTGGCAATTCCAAAGCAGGTTGGGATTTGTACTATTACAACATCGACCGTCAAAAAGTCAATCCGCTGCTACGCTATTCGGATGGCGACCAGAAAAATCCACAGGCTTCACGAAATATGATTTTGTTTGAAGACAATCGTCTGTCCGGAAAAGGCAAGCAGTTCTACTTTGAGCTATATGATTTCGAAGAGGGTTCATTTAGCGATATCGAGTGGGATGATGATGCGGAATTGAAAAGCCCGCGCATGGGTGGGAATCGCATTGTCTGGGTAGATGATCGCGACAAAACTCCTTACGTTTACACGTTGGCGTTCGCTTCGGGTGCTGACGATGACGACGATGATGATGAAAAAGACGAGGACTGATTCTGAATAAATCGAGTCAGGCTCTCTGAGAGAAAAACAGACGAAAGGATTTCTTTCGTCTGTTTTCTTTTACGTCCGGCATAAATACGGCTTCAAAAGGACGAGTGCTATGAGAAATAAAAGGACGGCGACATAAGCAGGCAAGAGATGAATAAAATCAACATAGCCAACGGTGAAATGTATGCCTATGCCAGAAACAAAGCCTGGAATGCCTGCTAAAAACAATGTCCACCAAATCCACGCTTCTCCTCGCCTGATCCCCCAAAGACTGATCAGCAAGACGGCTAGGCCATTCGAAACTAATGCCCCGCCAAAGCCAGCACGGTCATGAGCAATGACCGGAATTAATCGCTCGTTGTAAGACTGCAAGGTATCAGCTGACACGCAGAGAAAGACGAGGTCGGAAGGAACGAAGACACCAGTGACGCCGATGATCGAAATGATGATACCAGCCCCTGTTAAACCAAATCCGATGATGACAAAGAGCAACTGTCCCCATAGTGCCATTCGCCAATCTCGATCATTGTGAAGCTGAGGAGGTAGGCGAGTCAAATGAACCTTCGCTGGTGTCCGTAATGCGAGCAAAAACATGGGGAACAATACGAGCGCTAAAATCGCGTGCAAGTAATCGAAGTACCCATATCCAATAAATAAAAAGATGCTGGAAAATCCAACGGCTCCGGAGACGACCAAGATGGTCCGCGTCCAGTGAATATCTTTACGTAGGCCATGGTAAGCCAGTTGGCTATACAAAATTCCTATGGATATCATCGTTCCTGCCAGACTTACCCGATCGTGTGACATAAAAGAGAGGATTTGCGCATTTAAAAATGCAAGCTGGTCGGCTGACATCCCGAGAAAGCGTTCGTCGTAGGGGAGGACAACTGTTGTTGCGGCGACCAGCCAGGCAAGTGCACCGCCGATCATCATGCCCAAGCCCAACAAGATGCCCCATACCCAAGAAGGAAATAAAAAAGCAGGTCGCTTTTCTTGTCGAGGGTTTGTGGCTGGTTGTGATTGCAAGATGGCTTCATTAATTCGTTTTGGCAAGCCAGGTCCAGAATAGACCAAGCCACTGTGTAACTGCACAAAGTCGGCACCCGCTGCCAGAAAGGTCAGAGCATCTTGTGGCTCCAGAATCCCACCTGATCCAATGATAAGAGCATCTGGCCACTGTTCCCGTGTCCAGGAGACAAATTTAACCGCTTGTTTGTGTGAACTCCTCCCCGTGGTGTAAACAAAGGTGTTCGCGCATGATGAATCTTCCTGAATGATGCCGCCAGCGACAACTAGACCGTTGAGTCCTGCTTCTTTTGCCGAGGTGAGAATCGGGAGTGCTTCCGTTTCTGAAAGGCTCGGAGGAATCGCCAGCAAGAGAGGTAGATCCGTTTGGCTGCGCAAACAGGAAAAATGTTCCTTCCACGCTGTATGGCTCCATTCTGGCTGTCCCAAATTCGCGCGCGTATCAATTGTGAAAAACGAACAGATGTGCTCTAATTTGCCGATCAGCTCCTGAAGCTCTTCTGTGGCTTCTCTCAGGCTGGTTTCTGGTTGGCAGGCCAATCTGACTCCGATCGGAATTTTGATGCCAGCAGACCCCGTCAGGCGCCTCAGAAGGCCATCTATACCATTATTTACCAAATGACCGGAATAGTGGATACTCATGGCGGTAATGTCACGTTGAACGGTGCTGTGAGAAACGATCGGATCTTTGGACACAGGTCCTAGCTCTAGAAACCCGAAGCCGAATTTGGACAGCGCCTGAATGGCGATGCATTCCGTGTCCAATCCTGCACCCAACCCGACTGGGGTAGGGAACGTGACTGGGCCCATTGTTTTGGAGAGCTGCGAGGGTGGCTCCATATGTCCCATCCATTCGATGATGGACGGACCACCCGGAATTTTGGCCAAAGTACCGATTGATTTCAAGGTAATCGATCTGGCCCGTTCGGGTGGCATGAGAAAGAGAAGTGGCCGAAATATCGTTTGATACGACCAGTCTGGCATGGCAGCATCGCACACCTTTCCTGATTTTTCCCAATTTCATCTTATCTCAAAATGCTTGCATAAAAAATAAAAAAGCTGCTCTCTCGTGAAAGAGGCAGCCGTTTTTCGGTTCGGATCGCTTAGCCAGAAATGGCGGTTTGTCTTTTTACGACTTTGATCGTTCTCAGTGTCTCATCTTCAGGACCTTGTACGGGTAATCCGACTCGAATGTTCTCCTGGATGTATGCGATATTTTCCTCGGTGATTACCTCCCCAGGTAGGAAGATCGGGATGCCTGGAGGATACACCATGATGAACTCAGTGATGACTCGACCTGCTGCTTCCACTAATGGAATCGTCTCTGTTTCTGCATAGAAAGCATCTCGAGGGGTGGTGGACAGCATAGGGATATTCGGCAGGGAGATGGTCGGCTTGTCTTCTGCTTGTACGTGCGAAAATTCAACGGACAGATCACGCAAGCCATTTACCAGCGCACGGATGGATTCTTCCGTATCTCCGGCAGTAACGAAGCAGAGGATGTTATACAGATCGCTCATCTCTACCTCAATGTTATACTTGTCACGCAGCCAGTTCTCGACTTCCCATCCAGTGATTCCGAGATCGCGTACATGGATGAGGAGCTTGGTTGGGTCCATCGCAAAAGTCGCAGGCTTTCCAAGAATCTCCTTGCCAACGCAGTAAATACGCGGGATTTCGTTAATCATATCGCGTGCTTTTGTTGCCAGCTCCATCGCTTGATCCGCGAGCATTTTTCCGTTGAGGGCCAAGTGCTGACGCGCCATGTCCAACGACGCGAGGAAGATGTAAGACGTCGAGGTCGTTGTGAGCATACTCATGACCGTTTTCACCCGATCCACATCGACGAGCCCTTCCCGTACATTCAAGATCGACGTTTGGGTCAAAGAGCCACCCAGCTTGTGTACGCTGGTTGCAGCCATGTCGGCACCTGCTTGCATGGCTGAAATCGGGAGCTCCTCGTGAAAATGAATATGCACACCGTGAGCTTCGTCGACCAATACAGGAATTTCATAGTTATGCGCCGCCCGCACGATCTCACGCAGGTCACCTGCAATACCGAAGTACGTTGGGTTAATCACCAACAGAGCAGCAGCATCAGGGTGGGCTTCCAGTGCTTTTTGCACGGCCTTCACTGTGATTCCGTGAGAAATACCCAGACGCTCGTCCATGGCAGGGTGAATAAAGATGGGGATTGCTCCAGCGAAAATAATCGCCGACATAATCGATTTGTGCACGTTACGCGGTACGATAATTTTGTCGCCAGGACTGCAGGTCGCCATAATCATCGCCATGATGGCACCGCTTGTACCTTGTACGGAAAAGAATGTATGGTCAGCGCCGAATGCCTCGGCTGCCAAATCTTGTGCTTCTTTAATCATTGCCTTCGGGTGATGCAAATCATCCAATGGCGCAATGTTGATGAGGTCTATCGAAAGAGCGTTGTCCCCGATGAACTCGCGAAATGCCGGATGCATACCCATACCCTTCTTATGGCCCGGAATGTGAAATTGAATCGGGTTCCGGTTGGCGTGCTCCAACAACCCGCTGAACAAAGGAGTTTTCATTTGTCTCACTACGATCGCCTCACTTTACTAATCAAGAATAATAAGGGGAAAAACAAACAAATTGAGTATAGCAAAATAGGGGGGGAAAGCAAGCGAATTTTTATTCAGGTTTACGTGTGGTGGCAGGAGTTTAGCCTGTAAGCCGAGAAGGTCATTTACACGAGGTGATAAAAGGATGAAAACGAGAGTAACGGAGCTACTTCAAATAGCATACCCAGTCGTTCAAGGCGGCTTGGCTTATTTAGCTTACGCAGACTTGGCTGCGGCTGTGTCAAATGCGGGGGGACTCGGTCAAATTACGGCGATGTCCTTGCCATCGGCTGAAGCGCTGCGAGAGGAGATTCGCAAGGTTCGTGCATTGACCGATAAGCCATTTGGTGTGAATTACGCAATTGGTCAACACGGTCGGCCGTTTGAAGAAATGCTGGATGTGGCGATTGAAGAAGGAGTGACAGCTGTTTCGGTAACAGGAGGAAATCCAGAGCCACTGCTGCGCAGACTCGATGGTCATCCCATCAAAAAGCTTGTCTTGGTTGCATCTGCCCGCCAAGCACAAAAAGCTGAATCGATCGGCGCGGATGCTGTGATGGCTGTTGGTCAAGAAGGTGGGGGTCACCTGGGAAGAGATGATATCGGGACGTTTGTTCTGATTCCGCGTGTGGTGGATTCCGTGAAAATCCCGGTATTGGCTAGCGGTGGTATCGGTGATGGTCGGGGAATTTTGGCAGCGCTTGCACTTGGTGCAGAAGGTGTGGAGATGGGAACGCGATTTATTGCGACGAAAGAATGTGTCCATGCCCATTCTGCTTATAAAGAGGCGTTAATTACTGGAACCGAGCACGATACCGCAGTTATCAAGCGCACACTGGGGGCACCTGCGAGGGTCGTTCGTACACCAGGCTCTGATCATATTCTCCAATTGGAAAAAGAAGGGGCAGGCTACGAGCAGTTAAAGAGCTTCATCAGTGGAGAGAGCAATTGCACCTTTATTTATGAGGGCGACAGCCAGCGAGGCTTTGGGTGGGCTGGTCAGGTTATTGGATTGATTGATGATGTACCTAGTGTCCAACAATTGTTTGACCGCATGTTTGGCGATGTGAACAAGTCTTTGGATCGACTGCGGTCTTTTTCATAAAACAAAAGAACAGGCCTGCGTTTTTCAAATGAAAGCGGACCTGTTCTTTTGCATATAACTTAATTAAAGAAAGCAGTAAGCGTTCTATCCACGAGAATTTCCTAATGTATAGAGCTTACTCAACACGCCAAATGTTTCTTCGAGTCGACTCACCAATGCTTCTCCGTCTGAAAGAATCGGATCATGACGATCAATGGTAATTCCGCAGAGCAACTCCGCTTTTTTTACCTGTGCCAGCCTGTCCACCAGCTTTTTCACGCCAGCCGTGCCCAATTCTTTTTGAGACGTACTTGCTGGTTGCATATGATCCGGGGACCAGTGAAAGTGCTCCGGAACCATCGCAAGAACCTCATCCAGATGCTTGTTAAACGCATGGCTGATGATCTCTTTGGAAGGAGACTCGTAAATTACCGCGTACCAAACGAACAAATGTGTTCCCCACAAGCCGATTTGAAAGTGCGGATGTTTTTTGTAACCGCGTTTATCATTAGCCAAGGCAACCCACGTATCAGCTGGTGGGTTCACCGTACGGCGTGCATGTTTTGCTATGTGCGTAAACATTTCATCCCCGGTTGCTACGGAGAGAAAAGGCGCAAAGTGTTGGCTGAGTACTTCGAATTTGGGACGGATATTGGTTTTGATCGCGTCCATCCGAGCATCCAGTCCATCAATGGCAAAAACATCAAAATCTTCTTGACGAAAACCTGGAAACGTTGGCATGTAACAAACACCTCTTTTAAGCATCATCAAACCCCACTGGAAAGAAAAGGGCGATCGTCCCCGTCAAGGGAGCTTGGAATCCACCATATGATATCATACCATCCCGGAAAAAAATACATGCCGAGTTTATGAATAGCAAAACCAAAGCCTGAATAATATGATATACCACTCACTCCCTTACGGCGAAAACGATATCTGAGTATTCTGTCAACGGGAGGGGCCTGTAGAAGATGAATCTCGGCATGGAGTTGGAGTATTTCCATTTGGCAGTTTGGTTTGACCGCAAAACATTGCACGCGATGGTGCAGGCCCTGGTGGAAGCAGGGGTGAGCGTCACGTGGAAAGAATCTCCCGAGCAGTTTCACCTCCTCGTGAACACCACAGATGGCCGATCCGACTGGAAAATGCAGCGTTTAAATGGGTCCTATAAGCTGCACATTGCAGGCATTCCTGTCAATGATTCTCGGGTGGCACTCGTACTGTACCACTTTGTAGAGCGGGCAAAAGGGCATGCCATGATCAAGGTCACTTTTGAGGAGTGCGTCTTGCTGAAGCAAATCCAGTACGGAGAAGTTATCAGAATAGTGGAATTAAAAGGAGCTGAGAAAAAAGTGATCTATGAAAAATTTTGCAATGTAACGATGGATCAGGTAATTGCCGCGATGAAACGACGTGACTCGGAAGAACGCATCCCGGTATTGCGTCTGGAGTTGGATTATGAACTGGCGACGTTGTATGACGCGATGCAAGCCAAAGACCAAAGTCAGATGAAACACTCCACAGAGCGATTAAAACAGCTCCGTCGGGAAATGTTGCTTTTGGAAGCGTAGGCAGACTGGAGGATAGCCAAAGGACGATGAGTTTGACACAAACCAATACGGAATGAAAAAGCGACATCTCAAACAAATGAGGGTGTCGCTTTTTTTGGTGGAAAAGTCGCTCATTATAGTAATTGTTGTTTTTATAAAAGACTTGTTTGAATGGGAGGCCCGACGGTTGTACAATAAAGAAGGTTTTTAACAGCATATTTACGTACGCGCCGGAAAGGAAGAAAAGTTTTGGAAGCATTCCTATCACAAATCCCCACTGTAGCGATCCTGCTTTTAGCCATCATCGCATTGACACTGATCCTGTTATGGATCGTGATTATGCAGTCAGTTCGGACCAGTCGATTGAGGAAATCGATCAACCGGATTATGACAGGGACGGGAGGAGCCAATCTCGAGGAAGGCTTGCATAAACTGCTGGATCAGGTAGAGGAAATGAAAAAGCAGCATAGCGATCAGCAGTTTGCCATCAATCGTCTGTCACAACGAATGGCAGCGCAATGCGGCAAAGTAGCGATTATCCGTTACAATGCCTTCGGGGATGTCGGCAGTGATCTTAGCTTTTCGCTGGCGGTAACAGATGACGCTGGGAACGGCGTCGTGATCACCAGCATTTTTGGACGAGAAGAATCTCGCGTGTACGCCAAGCCGCTTGAGCAGGGTACATCGACCTACCATTTGTCTGAAGAAGAACAGGCAGCAATCAAAAAAGCGATGACCTCAACCGCAGGGATATAAGTCGCTTTGAATTTCAATGAAACAGCAAGCATTTGAGTGAATCAGGGAGTTCTTTTCATTTCCCTGCTTCTGATTGCGGATATTCCGGTTTTTTGCTAAAATTCATCGTCATTTTGCTCAAGACTTTTGAGGGCACCTGAGGTATAATAAAGATGTCAGAAATGGCTTTTTTGCGAAAAACAAAAAGTAGGTGATCCGCCTTCATTACCCAAATCGATTTTCGATGCGGAGGGCAAGGCCAGGTTCTACAGCGTTCTTTTGTTGATACTTAGCGTATCTCCTCTGTTTTGGATAACTGTTCGGTCATACTCGACCCATGCAAACCAAAAGAATTGAGGAGATATTTATGGCACAGCGTTTAGCAACTAATTACGCCAAGGCCTATTTTACGGTGAATGAAGAAGAGCTGAACCAGTTCGTTTCGCTTTTCACCAATGAACACATTTCAGTCCAAGTCAAAGTGTGTGACAATGGCGATCGTGACGTAATCTTGAATGACAAGACCGGCGAAATTCAATTGAGTTTCTGTCGGGTTGGCAGCCGCTACTCATGCGACAGCTCGTATCTGATCCAAGATCGGCAACTGGCAAATGCTATGAGAAAAGCAATGAAAGCGTTCCGAGGCTATGGAATTGTCCACCGGATTTACGACGGCTTCACAATGGTGTATCACTACGATCAAGGATCGGTTGTGAGCATTCAGGAGCTAACCGGAGACGAAGAAGTGTCCATCTTTGAAAATAACTCTCTGCACATGGCCAATGAGCTGGAGGCTTTGTTCCAGCAGGATGGTAGCGAGCAGGAGATTGAGTCCTTACGTCAAGAAACGGACCGATGGCTGGATTTGCGTAATTGGGCAAAGAGAACTGCCCCAGAAAAACTTCCAGCAATTGATGTTCGACTGGTAACGTTATCGCGACGTCTATTTGAATTAGAAGTTTAGTGAAAGAAGGGTGCCCGGGGCGCCCTTTTTTATTTATGTGATCAGGTAGCGAATAAGAAAAAGCGGGTTTCCTCCTAACAAGAGGTGCCCGCTTTTACTATTTGTCCTTCACATTTAGCGCAATGGTAATGGCTTGCTCATATTGTACCAAATTTCTCCGGCGTGATCTGAGCTGGAAACACCGTTGTTGAGGTATCCATGTCTTTCATAGTAGCCAATCAAATTATCTTTACACGTAAGAGTGATCGTCACGCGACCGGAAACTTTTGCGGATGCTTCCATATGTGCTAGGAGCATGGAGGCAATGCCGCGATTTTGAAAAGTGGGAGAAACCGCTAAACCTAAAATCGTTTGATGACCGCCAGATGCCGGATTTTCTTTAATCGTTTGAAAAAGATCATCAGTAATGAAGGGGGATTCGATGACGGGTCCATTGATCAAACCCGCAATGATCCCATCCGCTTCCGCTACAAAAAAACTGTCAGGAATCAAACGAATACGTTTCTCAAATGCTTCCTGTGTTGCAGCTTCTTCTGGTGAGAAGCAAAGGTGCTCGATAGCGATTAGTGCTGGCAAATCTTCTGGTTTGGCATTACGGATAGTAATCATGTGTTGTAATCCTCTCCATTCAGGTTCCTTTCTAAAAGTTTAGCATATATCATAATAGGTGAAAGCCACTTGTAGCAGGCGTCGCTCTCCATTCTGTAGAGACAGCCGTCATGCCTATTTGTAATGTTCTTATAGATTATTGAAAAAGGGTATTGTCAAACTAGGCCGATGCATGGTATTGTTGTTTTCGTTGGAAACAGGATTAGGAACCAGGATTCACTTTAAAGGGTGGATAACAACGGAAACCGCCCCCGTTAGTGAATGACGCAGGTCCTAGCGATGTTTAACATTACACTCGTTAGGAAGGGGGAACCGAAAGATGGAATATTCGACTTTCGGAAGACACGTTGCTGTTGACACATGGGGAGTTCAGTTTGATTTGTTGAACGACGCAGAATTTTTGAAAAAGGAAATGATTGAGGCTGCTGAGGCATGCGGTGCTACGGTACTGAGTGTGCAAGCGAAGCAGTTTTCTCCTCAGGGTGCTACCGTACTGGTTCTTCTCTCGGAAAGCCACCTGTCCATTCATACGTATCCTGAGCGCGGCTTTGCTGCTCTGGATTGCTACACGTGTGGGGAAACCGTTGATCCGCAAATCGCCATCGACTACTTGGTATCCGTGCTGAAGCCGGAAAAAACTTACGCGAAGAAATTAGTTCGTGGTTTGGGTGAACTGCAAGTTGTTGAGCCAGAAATGAAACTGGTTGAAGCGGCAAAGTAAGTAACAAATGGAAAAGTTTTCAAGAGGTGCGGACTAAATCCGCACCTCTTTTATATGGAGCTTCGATTCCTATTTGTCATCATGGAGTGACAGTAGGAATTCTGAGACCCATATCGTGGAGCAGAGAACGAAATTCCGTGGATGTATTGGTGATTTGATTGTTCATGTCGGGTCTCACATCAACTTGATTGGTCCGATGCGTCGCTTCTTCATAAATATCTGCATGGATGGCACGAATCCGATCAAATGTGGCTGCGTCGGAGGCTACTTGGATGGAGAAGTGGGGAACACGTGAACGAACGGCTGAGTGGACTTGCTGTTCGATTATGCGCGTTTGCTCAGGGCCAAAATTTTTTCGAACACGAATTCCGATGACAGCATCTGTTCCACTCACGAGAACAGTAGCCCGCTCCACACCAGGTACTTCATCTGCGACCAAGGTGAGCTGTTCAGCCAAATCCTGATTGAAACCATTGACCGTATAGCCTTTGTGATAATTGCGGGCATTGATTCCGCCAGTGTAGGCATGATAATCATGAGCAAGGCTTGTCCTGGCACCCGGGGCTTGCTGATAGGTGGTACTTTGTGTGTGCGCTTGATTTTTTGGATGGCTGCTCGAGCTTGCGCATCCGGTCAACATGGTTGCAATCGTTAGCAAGCCAACCAAATATTTCGGGCCGTACCGATTCATACGTATGCCACCTCCATTTTCCTTAGTATGACGAAAATAAAGTTCCCTACTCTGGAAGTGGCTCCCGTAAAAAACTGCCCATTGTGCCGCGTTTCACTACCTGTTAATATGGAAGGTATGCATAATAGAGGAGGTTCACATGAAGCGTCTTGACATACGCAACATTGCAATTATTGCCCACGTTGACCACGGAAAAACCACGCTGGTTGACAAACTTTTGATCCAATCGGGCACATTCCGCTCGAACCAACAGGTAGAAGAGAGAATGATGGACTCTAACGACCTGGAGCGCGAGCGTGGAATCACGATCCTGGCGAAAACTACTTCTGTCAAATACAATGATTTCACGATTAACATCTTGGATACACCAGGCCATGCTGACTTCGGTGGCGAGGTTGAGCGTATCATGAGCATGGTGGATGGCGTTCTGTTGATCGTCGACGCCTTCGAAGGCTGTATGCCACAAACGCGCTTTGTATTGAAAAAAGCGCTGGAAGCAAAAGTTACCCCTATCGTTGTCGTGAACAAAGTAGACCGCGACAATGCACGTCCTCAAGAAGTTATCAACGAAGTGTACGACCTGTTCATTGATCTGGATGCGACGGAAGACCAACTGGAATTCCCAATCGTATATGCTTCCGGTCTGCAAGGGATTGCAGGACTTGAGCCAGATAAACTGGAAGGCGACCTTCGCCCACTGTTTGACACCATCGTAGAGCATATGCCTGCTCCTGACGCAGACGAATCTGCTCCGCTCCAAATGCAAGTAACCATGCTGGATTACAACGACTTTTTGGGTCGTATCGGGATTGGCCGCATCTATCGCGGAACCATGAACCTGAATGAAATGGTATCTGTCACTACACGCGACGGCGAAGTGAAAAAAGCACGGATTCAAAAGCTGTTCGGTTTCTCCGGATTGCAACGTGTTGAGCAAAAAACAGCAAGAGCAGGAGATATCGTAGCGATTTCTGGTATTGACGATATCAACGTAGGGGAAACGGTTTGCCACGTTGATCATCCAGAGGCATTGCCACTCTTGAAAATTGACGAGCCAACTCTGCAAATGACGTTCCTTGTGAATAACAGCCCGTTTGCTGGTCGCGAAGGTAAGCACGTGACTTCCCGCAAGCTGCGTGATCGTCTGATGTCTGAGCTGGAGACAGATGTATCTCTGCGTGTAGATGAAACAGATTCGCCAGATGCGTATGTGGTTTCTGGACGCGGTGAATTGCACTTGTCCATCTTGGTAGAGAACATGCGTCGTGAAGGCTTTGAGCTGGGTGTGTCCAAGCCTGAGGTTATCATTCGTATGATCGATGGACAAAAAATGGAACCGGCTGAGCTGTTGATCATTGATGTGCCTGAGGAATACACAGGGCCGGTTATGGAGACATTGGGTCAACGTAAAGCCGAGATGGTTAACATGATCAACAACGGCTTCGGACAAGTTCGTCTGGAATTCATTATTCCATCCCGCGGTTTGATCGGATATCGTACAGAGTTCTTGACGATTACACGCGGTTACGGTATTCTCAACCACTCCTTTGACAGCTATCGTCCACTTGTACCAGGAGCGGTAGGAGGACGTCACGCAGGGGTACTTATTTCCCACGAGACAGGAACAGCTACCACGTACGGCTTGATGTCCGTAGAAGATCGCGGAACGATGTTCATTCACCCAGGTACAGAAGTATACGAAGGCATGATCGTGGGCGAGCACAACCGTGACAACGATCTTGTTGTAAACGTATGTAAAGAAAAGCATGCGACCAACGTACGTTCTGCGACCAAGGATGAGACTGTCAAAATGAAGGCTCCTCGCATGTTGTCTTTGGAAGAGGCACTGGAATATCTGAACGACGATGAGCTGTGCGAAGTCACACCTCAATCCGTTCGTCTGCGCAAAAAATATCTGAACAAATCAGATCGTGAGCGCTATGAGAAGCAAAGACGCTATGAAGCACAACCGCAAGCGTAAGATTGATTAGAAAAGAACGCCACTTGATCCTGTTGGGGATGAAGTGGCGTTTTTGTTTGGGCTTGTCCTTACAACAGACTCTCGATATCTGAGCAGATTTCTTCGGGTTGAGTACGAGCACTGATGCGTTTCACGACACGACCGTCTTTATCCACGAGGAATTTGGCGAAGTTCCATTCGATATCTGGATTTTCTTCGCTTGGAGCATGTTCCTTCAAGTACTGATACAACGGGTGGGTACCAGGACCATTGACATCGATCTTCGCAAAAAGCGGGAACGTCACGCCGTAATTGCGATCGCAGAACGTTGCGATTTCTTCTTCTGTTCCAGGCTCTTGCCCAGCGAACTGGTTGCAAGGAAAGCCGAGAACGACGAGACCCTTATCTTGATAACGCTCATACAGCTCCTGTAGCCCTTTGTATTGAGGGGTAAGTCCGCATTGGCTGGCGACGTTCACGATTAGCAGTACGTGGCCTTTGAAGGCGGCCAAAGTCTTTTCTTCACCGGAAATCGTTTTGACGGCAATATCATACAAGCTCATCTTATTCCCACCTTTTTCTACTGACATATCCTCATCATAGCATGTACGGCGAAAATCATGCCAGCCACATGGAAGGGCCTACCGTTTTTTGACACAGAATCCACCACCTGATAAAGTAAGAAAGATAGCGTTTTCCTAAGAAAAAAGGAGTGACTATTCGTTTCATTCCGCCTATGAGGTGGCATGTGAAGCAGTAGGGGTTTCACCGCTTGAAGACAGGAGAGATAAGTGATGGACTGGATACAAATCGCATCAACCTATGTGCCAACGAATCCAGATCAGCTCACAGCATTTGACAGCTTTCGCATGTGGGCTGATAAATATCGCGCTTGGATTTTGTTTGCGGAATTAATTATTGTCTATTATCTTGGCTTTGCTACCCGTATCCGTATGCCTATTTTGAAAAATGTGCTCTTGTACATCCTTTTATTTGTTGGAGCTCTCATTTTCGCTATTTTGGATGTGCAGCTTCCTGTGAAAAGTGCAATGCTGGTGGCGATCGCGATTCTCGTGATTGTAAAGGTACGGATCAAACCGGAGCAAACTGGGCGAAAGTGAGGAGAATCGCGTGAAGCGTGAAGATGCACTTTTTAATTGGCTCCAAATTCAATTGGTTGCCGATGCGCGACCAGAGGACCGCTCTGCTTTGGATACAGCTGCTTTTTTCTTGCAATTGCTACATGAGGATCATCAAATGAGCGATATCGGTTACCGTCAGGAAGGTAGCTGGTATGTGCTATCGGGGAACGCTGATTCACAGTCCGTGGAAGTGCGATACCCTGCTGAATCAGTCGAAGCTTTATTGGTCGCGATTGAAAGTGAGCCCAAGTACAACTGCAACTAACGGGACAAAGACTCCTCTCCACTTGCCGAAATGATTCGGAAGTTGGGGGGAGTTTTTTTGTTTCAAGCGCTTTTCATAGGTAATAAGACGCGGTTTCCTGGATGCTGCAACTTTTGAAAATGATTTCCCGTCAATATGAAAGACCCAAGCAAGCAGGGGGATTTTGGCAGACTAGAAGGGGGAACTACCATTGAAGAAGTACATGACCAAGCCCGTATTAGCAGTTGTGACAGCGGCAGGTATTCTTGGCTGTTTAACGCCAATTTTTGCCAATGCAAGCTCGATTGCTAGTCCAAGTGCCACAAAGGTAGTCATGAATGACGAGGGGAAGCAAGTCACGCGCTACAATTTAAAAGAACTGGCCCAAAATGATCCAACCACGTTGAACATGCTCTTGAAAAATCAAGCGGATCACTTGTACATCATTGTAGATGAAATCAACTTGAATACGAAGCTCCAAACGTATATGGAAGAAAACAAAGCGGAGTGGGAGCGTATCTACAACGAGTACTACAGCGACATCTGGCTGGAAGTGCGCCTGACAGAGAATGCAGAAGAAATCGTGAGCGTAAATGCCAAGACTGAAAATAACAAGGTGTACATAAAGGGGATTGTGACTTCGGATGTCACCAAGGTGGTAGTGAAAAAGCCGAATTCCGACATCATTGAAGTCGTTCCGACCAACGAGCATTCTTTTACGGTCAGCTTTGAAGCTCCGGATGCATCCTATGAGCCGTATGTAACCGTAAGCGCCTATGCAGGCAGCAAGCTGGTCGATAGCGAACAGGTAAAGATCGTTCCAAAAGCAGAAGAAGATCAGGAAATGATCATCCATACCATGTCTGTATTGGATGCGAAGAAAAAGGAATTAAAAGTAAAAGGAATTGTCAAGCAGGGGGCAGACAAAGTAACTGTCACCTATAATGGCGTGAAAAAAGACGCAAACGTGAAGAAGCTATGGGATGGTGTAGGCAGCTTTACGGTTTCAGTAAAGGATGTACAAGCCGCAAAAGATCAAAAAGCCTTGATCGAGGTTTACGAGGATGGCAAGAAGGTTGATTCCGAATCCGTTCAGGTAGAAATCGTTAACGCTCCTGATAAGGATCAAGCGACCACATATGTCATCAAGGCGACTGCTGTAAACAATCCTGCCGCCAAGTCCATCCAGGTGAAGGGGACAGTAAGCGGCTGGAACAAAAAGGACGATGCTGAGCTGGTTGTGATCGCTCCTGACGGGAAGAAAAAAGAGATCAAACCGAATGACAAAGGCGAGTTCTCTTTGACGTTGTCTTACAAGAATCATTCCTTTAGTGCCAAATCGATTCAATTCGCATTGTATGAAGACGATAAGCTGATTAAGAAAGCTGACGTTGCACTCAGCACAAAGGTCATTGTCGAGCCTGTGAAGCCTACAGATGGCGATGAAGACGATGATGATGACAAAAAGAAAAAAGAAAAAGGGAAGCATAAAGATAAGCATCCCAACGGCAATGCGTATGGCTATTGGAAAAAGCACGGTAAGGAATGGAATGAAGATCACGATGATGACGATCATGACGAGGACAGAGACTAGTCTCTATCATTAAGGCCGTTGCTTGTAAGTCTCGACGTACTCCACCAATTGTCTGATGTAATCCCCCAAAATGGGGATCGAAAGAAATTGCGTCAAGAGGGAGCCGAGGAAAGCCAAAACGATAGCAGTACCAATCGTCAATCCCAGACCCCGGGCAAGACCTGCGAGGAAATTGATCCAGAGCAGCTTGCGCGGGGCTGTGTAATTTTGGATCACATCTGCTAGTCGGATATCTTCTAAGAACATCGCAATTTTGTGCATCCGCTCATTTACCTTCCGAACTTCCTGAAGCTCTTCAAGTACTTGGTCAATTTGCTGCATGAGGCGATCTGTAGGCGACAAGCTGTCCATCCCCTTCCATCATTCGGTATCGTTACCTACCAGTCTAGGGAAAAAGATAACGAGAATCAAGGTGGAGAGGAAACGTTTGCCTATCAGCTATGCGAAGGGTAAAATGAACGTACTAAACGTTTGATAGGAGGCTTTGAAATGGCTGAAACTGTTTCCCAAACTCTTTCCGAAGATTTATTCAAGCTCTTGCAAAAAGAGCGTTTTGTTACCTTGGGCACAGTAGACCATGAGTCAGGAGCACCATCGCTCAGTTCCTTGTCCTGGACGTTTGCTGTCAGCGCCGATACGATTCGTTTTGCCGTGGATAATCGCTCACGTATTTTGGCTAATATTGCGAAGGAACCGCAGGTTGTCCTGCACTTGATCGGTGCCGGCTCGTCTTTCGCCATTAATGGTCGTGCTGTCGTTAAAACAGACCGCCTGGAAGGTGTTCCGCTCAAGCTGGCCATGGTAGAGATCAAAATTGAGGCTGTTCGTGATATTATGTTTTACGGTTCCCGTATTTCCGCAGAACCACAATATGAAAAGACGTATGACAAAAACGCAGCAGCGAAGCTGGACAATCAAGTGATGACCGCCCTGAAAGATGCAAATTAACGGGTGGAAATAAATTGTTGACAAGAATCCTGCCGATCCATTAGTATTAGGGTCAATCGAATTGAATAGCAATCTTCTTATCCAGAGCGGCGGAGGGACTGGCCCGATGATGCCCGGCAACCAATCACCTGTATTTTAACAGGGAGATAATGGTGCTAATTCCTGCAGAGTTATCAAACTCTGAAAGATGAGAAGGATTTGCTTACGGTGACGTAAACAAAGCCTTCTTTCAGAGGAAAGAGGGCTTTTTTGATGCCCTCGTACACTATTGGAGGGAGAGAAACAGACATGAAATTGGAAACAAAGTTGATTCAGGCGGGAGTAGGCAAAGACGAAAAAACAGGGGCGGTGAGCTTTCCTGTTTACTATGCAACGGCTTATCGTCATCCTGCCTTGGGCCAGAGCACTGGCTATGACTATACGCGCACAGCTAATCCTACTCGCGCCATTTTGGAGGAGACCATCGCTATAGCGGAATCAGGAGATGCAGGATTCGCTTGCGCCTCGGGAATGGCTGCTGTTCATACCGTCATGGGTTTGTTTTCCCAAGGAGATCATCTGATTGTTTCGCTCGATCTGTACGGGGGAACCTATCGATTGTTCGAGCAAGTGCTCTCTCGTTACGGTCTGACGTTTTCGTACGTGGATTTGCGTGACATTGGTGCACTGAAAAATGCGATTCGCCCAGATACAAAGGCTATTTTCGTCGAGACACCAACCAATCCGCTCATGCAGATTACCGATATTCGAGCAGTAGCACAATTGGCGAAGCAGCACAGTCTCCTGACGATTGTAGACAACACATTCTTAACCCCGTATTGTCAACGCCCACTAGAGCTTGGTGCAGATATCGTCTTACATAGTGCGACCAAGTATTTGGCAGGACACAACGATGTGTTGGCTGGACTCATCGTAACAAAAGGAGAAGAGTTGTCGGAAAAAATCCGGTTTTTGCACAATTCAATCGGTGCTGTACTCGGACCTCAAGATTGCTGGCTTCTCATTCGCGGGATGAAAACATTGGCATTGCGGATGGAGCGCCATCAATCCAATGCCTTGATTGTAGCGGAAAAGCTGCGTGAGCATCCGGCAGTAGCGGAGGTATTTTATCCGGGTCTGCCAGAGCATCCGGGACATGAGATCCAGGTGAATCAAGCGACAGGGCATAGTGGGATGGTATCGTTCCGCGTACGCGATGTGGAGCAGGTGGGATTGTTCCTGCAAAATCTGCAAATCGTGTCCTTTGCTGAAAGCCTGGGTGGTGTTGAGTCATTGTGTACGTATCCGGCGACGCAGACTCACGCGGATATCCCGCAAGAAGTCAGAGAGCATGTCGGTGTTTGTGATCGATTGTTGCGGCTGTCGGTTGGCATCGAGCATCCAGATGATGTCGTAGCCGATTTGTTTCAGGCCTTGAATGCTAGTTTGGTCGTAGGGGGGAGTGTACGATGAATTTTGCCACCAAGATCCTCCACGGTTCCACTTGCATTGACCCGTTCACAGGTGCGTCGTCGGTTCCGATTTATCAAGCTTCTACGTTTCATCAGGCTGATATCGATCAGCCAGGTGCATTCGATTATGCCAGATCAGGCAATCCGACCAGGCAGGCTTTGGAAGAAGCCATTGCGTCTCTGGAGGGAGGCGCACGCGGTTTCGCGTTCTCATCTGGCATGGCTGCCATTTCCAGCGTGTTCATGCTGTTTTCTGCCGGAGATCATGTTGTAGTAGCGGAAGATGTATACGGTGGCACGTTTCGGTTTTTGACCAAGGTATTGTCGAGAATGGGCATCTCTGTAACGTTCGTGGATGCGACAGAGACAGAAGCCGTTCGTGCGGCCATTACACCGGCAACGAAAGGGGTTTACCTGGAGACCCCCTCCAATCCCACCTTAAAGGTGACAGATATTGCAGCGGTTTCTCGTATTGCGAAGGAGCGGGGCTTGCTCGTCATTGTCGATAATACGTTCCTTACCCCGTATTACCAGCGACCATTGGAACTTGGCGCCGATGTGGTCATTCATAGTGCAACAAAGTTTATCGGAGGGCATAGCGACGTCGTGGCTGGTCTGGCCGTGACCAGAGAAGCTGGGTTAGGGGAGCAGCTCTACTTTATCCAGAATGGCATGGGAGCGATTTTGGGTGTGCAGGACTGCTGGCTCGTGATGCGAGGGCTCAAAACATTGAAAGCCCGACTGGATGTGAGCACGAAGACAGCCGCGAGCTTGGCTGATTGGTTGTCTACGCATCCACAAGTAAGTCGCGTTTACTATACGGGACTGGCGGATAATCCCGGTCACCTGATTCAAACACAACAAGCGACTGGTCATGGGGCTGTTCTTTCCTTTGATGTAGGGAGCCGCGAGCGTGCAAAAGCGCTGTTTGATCGCGTGAAATTGCCGATTGTGGCAGTCAGCCTCGGGGCAGTGGAAACGATTCTCTCGTATCCAGCTACGATGTCACATGCAGCGATGCCCGCTGAAGAAAGAGCTGCAAGGGGAATCACAGACGGTTTGATCAGATTGTCAGCTGGTTTAGAGGATTTCGATGACTTGGTGGCAGATTTGAATCAAGCACTGGATCATTTGCCATCTGAAGCACCAGCCTATAAAGAAAAAGAGGTATTCTCCCGGGCTTAAATCCGGGGGATACCTCTTTTTCTTTAAGGTGTTCCAGTACGATTTGCGTTGATTTTGTTTTGTCCTTGTGGCTCTTTGTGCATGCGCTTTTCTTTTACTTGGGAAGGGGTTTCTTCACGAGGCTGCACACTGCGTGGCAGTTGGGGAATGATCCGACCTACCATATCCGCCAACTCTTCGGTAATTCCGGCAATCGGATGGCCACGACGAATATCATCTCTCATTTCCCGTAAACGCTGGACGATGGCAGGGTCTGCAGTAACGACAGCATTCGCTCCTTGAGGGTCTTCTTTCAGAGCTTCCGCAACTGTATACTTAATGACGCCAACTTCTGGGCGATCCAGATTCGGATCCACAGTAATACCGACTACCGCATATTTGCCCAAGACCACAGCCGTGGCGCTGTGCACCCTTTTCACACGTGTTGCTAGTTGGGCGAGACGATCAGCGGTGGCTTGGGAAGATTGATTATAAGCAGGCTGAGGAGCTGTTTGCTGAACACGCTGAGTATGAGTGGCATGCTTTGGCTGTTGTGCAGCCTGATTCGTCGGGGTTTTATTGCCTGACGTACATGCTGTAAGCAACAAGCTAAAACCGAGACAGTAGATCATGATCCGTTTCACAGGCATTCTCCCTTTCCCAGTATTGCCTTCCTTCGTTAGGAGGGCAGGGTTACAAGTATTTTGTTCTGGGCTGTCCATTTTCATTCTGCCAATGGGTCGTCTATCTCTGTCTACCTGAACATAGACTGTAGTACATCACGTCGCCGCACTTGAGCATCCCTCCAAAAATTGCATAGGGTATATAAGAAGGGTAATAGGAGGCGAGATTTTGAAGAAAATCTACGTACTGGACACCAACGTACTCCTGCAAGATCCAAGGGCGATGTTTTCTTTCGCTGACAACGAAATCGTCATACCAGCTGTCGTATTGGAAGAAATCGATTCCAAAAAGCGGTACATGGATGAAATTGGCCGCAATGCTCGGTACGTATCTCGGCTCTTTGACAGTTTTCGTGAGCTGGGGCAATTACACACTGGCATTACCCTTGAAACAGGTGGATTGTTTCGAGTGGAACTGAATCATTCCTCTTTCCACCGCCTTCAAAAACAATTCACCGAAATGAGTAATGACAACCGGATTTTAGCGGTTGCACTAAACTTACAAGAGGAGGAAAACGGAAAACCACAGCCAAGACCAGTCATTCTGGTAAGTAAGGATGCGCTCATGAGAGTCAAGGCTGATGCATTGAATATTTCCGCAGAGGATTTTCTTTCGGATCGAGTTGTGGGGGAGTTCTCCAGTATTTACCCGGGGTATCAGAAGATGATGGTAGCGTCCGATATCATCAAGACTTACTACGCAACAAAAAAACTGCAGCTGGCCTCCTGTTTTCCGCGCTATCGCTTTTACCCTCATCAATTTTTAGTGCTGAAGGACGAATGCAACCCATCCATTTCAGCGATTGGAAAGGTCGACCCAGACGGAAAGATGTTAGAAATGCTTGTATCAGATGATGATCCGATTTGGGGCATCCGAGCCCGTAACGTGCAGCAACGGATGGCAACCGAATTGCTGCTACGAGATGATATTCCTTTAGTAACCATGACCGGTAAGGCCGGTACAGGAAAAACCTTGCTGGCATTAGCAGCGGGCCTGCTGCAAATCGAAGACCAGCAAAAATACAAAAAACTGTTAGTGGCAAGACCTATCGTTCCACTTGGAAAAGACATCGGTTATTTGCCCGGCGAAAAAGAAGAAAAGCTTCGACCGTGGATGCAACCGATTTATGATAATTTGGAATATTTATTTAACACGAAGCGCCCAGGTGATCTGGATAAAATTTTGGCAGGCATGGGGAGTTTGCAGGTGGAAGCTTTGACGTATATTCGGGGGCGCTCCATCCCTGAACAATTTATTATCATTGATGAAGCACAGAATTTGACAAAGCATGAAGTAAAGACGATCCTGACGAGGGTGGGGGACGGCTCGAAAATTGTGCTAATGGGTGATCCTGAGCAGATCGATCATCCGTATCTGGATGAGAGCAACAACGGTTTAACCTACGTGGTAGAGGTATTTAAAGATCAAAAGCTGGCTGGACATATCCAGTTGGAAAAAGGCGAACGGAGTGTGCTTGCACAGCTTGCCGCGGATTTATTGTAAAGAGGATGTATGAAAAATCACGAGGAGGTCATACTATATTTGTCGAGCCCGATGATTCATGTGAGTAAACGGCGAAATGCCTTGCAGGAGGCGAAGATCCGTGGATAATCATGATCAAGCAATCGACGAAAGTCGTATGGAAATACACCGATTCCTTTAGCTACTTTTCTCTACGATGGAGGTTGAAGAGCCAAAGAGAATAACCGGTAGAACCCCATAAGCAATTCGGGCTCGACAAGGACCGCTCCTCATTGGAGCGGTTTTCATTTTTTTGAGCATTTGGCAGGTAAAAAGAAAAACGCGGATAAACAATCCGCGTTTTTGTCCGATTTCCTTATTTAGCAGCTGCGATTGCTTTTCGCAATGACGAAATACATCCGATGTGCATTCCTTCATGGAAAAGAGTGAAGACCATCATTTCCCCATAAGTATGCATCGTGCCTTTGTCTCCTAGTTCAAACGGCTTTGGCAATGGATCATTCAAGCGGGAATGCAATTCTTCTTTGATACGTACATGTTGTTCCTTTAGCTCGGCAGCCAAGGCTTCGAGGGAAGGACCTTCTTTTTCCCAATCAGCGGGTTTGGTTCCTGGAGCGAACATGGCAGCGTAATGCGGAGGACATTTCATTCCTTCTGGTCCGAAGAGCAAGAAATCTTGTGTCAGAAGAATATGACCAATATTCCAGCGAATGTTGTTTTTAAAGCCAACTGGAACCACATCTGCTTCTTCCTCGGTTATTTCCGTCAATCTCGCCAAAAACATTCCGCGAATCAAGTCGAACTGATTCCATACAAATGAAAAGTCCTGCATTGCAATCCCTGCCCTTCCTTATATTTACATGCACTTCACATCTTACCGCATAAACATCAAAGGGGAAATATACAAACTGCAAAAAAATTTGCAAGTTGTCCCTCCAATTCCATACATATGTAAAAAGGAGGGAAGCATGATGGTTACGTTGGATTCATCGATTTCTTTCTTGATTTATATAACAGCGGTGTCCAGCGCGGCAGCAGGGGTTACAGAAGCTTTTAAATCAGTCATTCCCTTTTTGGCGACGGATTATGAGGCGAAAGAAAATTGCTGGGAGGATCAGTATCACGCTGCTCGATTGATGCACTACAAACGATTTTTCAATTTGGTCATTTCCGTATTGGCTGCTGGTGTCATTTTTGGCATGCTAGGTCTGGACCCAGCCCTTATTTTAACGGGGGCGGAATCAGCTTATGTAAAAAATTCGTGGCAGTTAGGAACATGGATGTGGGGGATTGTTGCGGTGTTTGGCTCGCCTTTTTTTGCATCACTCCTCAAAATACTAGAGAGCTTCAAACAATCGGTAGACAACAATCTGCCTCCTAATCGACCGCGCCGCAAAGTCAGCGGAACACGAGAATAAGCTCGTCTCTCCATAGTTGCCCGAAGCTTGCTGGATACGCTAAGATAACCAAAAGAGCGGTAGCAAAGGTGGGCACAGAAGGATGATAGGGAAATGCTTGCGAATGGCTGTGATTTGGGTGGTGACAGTAGTTGTCTTGGTGGCATGTTCGGCCCGATCGGAACCAACTGCTACATTTGACCCCGAAAATCAAAAGGAATACGGAGTAAACGGCATTTATCTCGGGCAGAACGTAAAAGAAGCAATGGATATTTTGAAGCCGACAAAAGCTGATTTTATGGATATGGTGACAAGGCAAAGCTACACGGTAGAGCAGATGGCGCAGGGTGCGGGAGATGCAGTGATGGGGATGCTGCTGGTTGATCAGACCCAGATGATGATCAAAGTTCACAAAGGTGAATTGACATCGATTATGCTGGGAGGAGTTCCCCGTGAGGACGTGCAAAAATTCAAAACATATCGAGGACTCGCTATGTTTGACAGTGCTCGGCAGCTAGAGAAGCTGTACGGAAAAGGAAAAGACGAGCAAGAAGTGGTGTACGAAGGCAGCAAATACATCGCCAATTTTGGTCTTGTGAATAATCAAGTGGCATGGTTCCGGTTTGATCGTAAATCGTCGTCATAAGGAAAAGGGAGTTCGCTTATCAGGCGCTCCCTTTTTTACATGGAAAGGATTTATTTAGTCGGATGGAGCCAAACGAGCTTCACTTGATAAGCCTTCGCGATTTTCTCTGCCAGTGGAATCAAGTTTTGATCGATCAGGTAGGCTTCGGGTTGGTCTGTATTTTCGGGTATCACCCCTAGAACATGCTCGCGGAGTTGTTCTATGGCAGCCCACTGATCCTCTGATTGGGATGGAGCCACCAGCGTTACGATGGCAACTTGATCTGCATATACATACAAATGTTCATTTTGGGAGACAAAACCGATATCATCAAGTGGCTCGATTGTGGTTGCTGACGGCAGCAGCAATAGAGAAAAGGCATCGCCTAACATGTTGGACTTCTCCAAAATGGTTTCCAGCTTCTCCTGTTCGGCTTGATTCTCGACAATAAAAAGCAGTTTGTCCCGATCAAAGACATTGACATGATCTCCGATTTTATGTATGACTTGAGCATAGAAGCCAGGGAGCTTCCCAGCTGGTACATTCAGTTCAATTCCGTACATATGGCGCATGTCATACCCCCATGTTTGCAAACGTGTTTTTTCTATCGTATCAAAAAATCAAGGAGGTTTCCTGTGATGAATCAAAATCTTGCCATTGAATCCTATGCGTTGGGAGCATTTCAAACGAATGCGTATGTAGTGACAAACACCACTACCAACCAAACCATTGTGATTGACCCGGGCATGGAGCCAGATCAGTTGCTCCGCGCCCTCGCAAATAAAAACGTCGTCGCCATTCTTTTAACGCATGCCCACTTGGATCATATTGGTGGACTCAACCAAGTAAGAGAATTAACAAAAGCACCCGTTTACATTCATCCACTGGAGCAGGAATGGCTCACAAACCCTGATCTCAACGGATCGCGACGCTGGAATCTGCCGGAGCTCATCATATGTGAGCGGGCCGAGCACGAACTGGAGGATGGTCAGACTCTGGAACTGGCAGGTTTTCATATTCAGGTGCTGCATACGCCAGGTCATTCACCAGGCAGTTGTTCATTCGTAATTGGCCAACACTGCTTCGGTGGGGACGTTCTGTTTAACCAGAGCATCGGGCGTACAGATCTCTTCGGAGGAGATTTTGAGACACTGATGATCAGTATCCAGGACAAACTGTTTGAGCTCGATGATGAAACGATTGTTTATCCAGGGCATGGACCGAAGACGACAATCGACTACGAGAAAACGTACAATCCGTTTGTCACAGGCATGCTTCGTTAGTCATTTCATCATTCTTTATAAGTCTGTGAGAGGATTTTGTCAGGTAATGGAGAAAAGGAAGGGGTCACCATTTACCAAAGGAGCTATTCATTATGAAGCGAACATGGAAATGGGCACTCCTTCTCGTTATCGCCTGCACGAGTCTGGTTGGGTGTGCGGCACCCGTCGCCCAAGCAGATAAGACGAGCCAAGCTCCCAACGTGAAAGTGCCTGATCCCGAAACACCACCGCAGACAGCAACCAATCAACAGGAGACACAACCTCCGACTTTGCCATCAAGATTTCCGGAACAGCGTATCTCCCTTCTCGCTGTTGGGGATGTCATGATGCATCAGGAGCAGTTGGATGCCGTCTGGGACCCAGCGACGAAAAGCTATGATTTTAAACGTTTCTTCCCGAATGTCATCCCGATGTTCCGCGAGGCAGACTGGGTCATCGGCAATCTTGAGACAACGATGAGCGGCAGCGAGGCCAAATACTCAGGCTATCCGATGTTTAATTCTCCTGAGTCGCTTGCACATACGTTGAAGGAAATTGGATTTACCGCGGTAACGACAGCGAATAACCATTCGATGGACCGCAAAGAACGAGGGGTTCTGCAAACCATCAAATATCTCGATGAAGCCGGTCTACCGCACACGGGAACGTTTGCAAATCCCGAGGATCGAGATGAGCCCTTGTTGTTGAGCAAGGACGGATTCACACTAGCCTTGCTGTCGTATACGTACGGAACGAATGGAATCGCGATTCCAGAGGGCAAGCCGTATCTGATCAATCTGATTTCACCTGAGCTGATGAAGAAAGACATCGCACGGGCAAGAGAAAAAGGAGCTGATCTGGTTGCAGTGGCGCTTCATTTCGGAAATGAGTATCAACGGATGCCCAGTCCTGAACAAATCAAGACTGCCGAGCAAGCTCTGACATTTGGAGCGGATATCATACTGGGCGCGCATCCACATGTGGTACAACCTTACGAATGGAAGACGGTTACCCTCGAAGATGGACGTCAACACAAAGGGCTAATCACCTACTCGTTAGGCAATTTCATCTCCGCGCAGCGATGGGACTACAAGGATGTTGGGGCAATTCTGAAGCTTGTGCTGTACAAGAATGAGTCAGGAGAGGCCAGCATCGAAAGTGCTGAAATGATCCCGACCTACGTTCATTTTTATCGGAAAAATAACAAGCGCAACTATGTCATTTACCCAGTGTCAGAAACATTGGAGAAGCTAAAGCAAGGGCAAAAATACCCGACGCTGACGAAAGAAGCGATCCAGTACATGACACAATTGCAGCAGGAAATGCCGGTTCATATCAATAAGGTTGTCTCCCAGAAAAAAGCCAGCTAACGAATAGCTGGCTTTACTTCTTTCCAAATCCAAATGGAAGATTAAATTGTAGCTGGAGCTTTAATTCTTCGTCCATCAGCGTGATGCCCTGCACTTGGATATTGGGGGAGATCAGCTCCGGATAAAATCCGAGATCGTACGCTTTCTCCATTTCTTCCACGGTTGAAGGAGGCAAGGCAAAGCCGTCAAAGTACAGCTCGGTAATGTGGAATTTGAGATGGGTGGGAGAGACGAGCTCATAGTTACCAACGAGTTTGAGCTCCATCTGATCATACGTACCTTCCACGGTCAGCTTGTTATCCTCAAAGGAGAAATGGGATTGTTTAAACAAGGCGTCTTTCTCTATCAAAAAATTGTTGAAGTCAGTCTGGTTGATGGTTAGCGTATGCTTGAGGAGACCTTCCGACGAAATTCGATCCGGCGTTGCCAACTCGGGAACTTGAACCATGACCTGCGCGAGCATTCCGAAGAAGGTCTGGAAAGCGGGCAAACCACGTTTTTCCCAGTCTAAAATCAAGTGATTCATCATGGATTCCACAACTGTCGGGTCATCCAGTTTTTGTACATTCTTTTCTTTTTCAGCGGCAACAGCGAGCATCTCTGACAATTGAAGCTCGTATTTTTTTCGCAGTGCTTGAAGTTGTTCCAATCGATTCTTTTTGTCGGTTTGCATCGCGGTGAGCTTCGTGCGCTCAGTATGATAGGTTTCTAGTCGAGACATGTCACGCTCGTACAAGATCTCGTAGAAATCGTACATCAATAAGAACTGATTGAAATTTTCCGCATTTAATAGTAACGTCAGAAGATTAGTACGCTCGCCCATGTAATAGGCCCGCGCTACTTCACCGGCACGACGTTGTGTCGCTTCCATCACCAGCTTTTGCCGTTGCAAGTCGAGATCCATTTGAGCGATTTTCCCGTATGTCCGCGTCTCTTCTTCCTTAAGTAAGGTGAGGGTTCGCTCCAGCTCTTTTTGTGTAAAATGCTGCTGCAGGATGAGCTGTTCCAAAGAGGTAGCGGGCTCTTCCTGGGCGAACACCGTCAGTGGACATACAAGCAGGAATAAGACGAGTAGAATTTTGCGCATGATTTCACCTTTTGCTTTTGCCTTTCCATATTGTATGCTTCTTTTCGTATTATAGCCTTATCTAGTTGAATTTGGATAGCAGGAGAAGAGCTGATGACGATGATCGAACTGATTCGCGAGGAAATAGAAAGCCAACCAGGAAAAGCCATTACGTTCGCGCGCTTTATGGAGTTGGCCCTCTACCATGACACACATGGATATTATATGGTCGAACAACCGAAAGTAGGAAAAGCGGGAGATTTTTATACGAGTGCATCGGTGCATCCCGTCTTTGCGGAAACAATCGCAGATGCTGTCTTGGCATTATGGGAGGAGGCGGATATCACTTCGCCTGTTCTCGTAGAGATTGGTGGTGGAACCGGGGCTGTCTGCCGTCACATGCTGGAGCGCATCCGTGCGTGCAAGCCAGAGATATACAAAGAATTGACGGTCATTTTGATAGAGGCGAGTCCGTATCACCGGAAAATGCAGCAGGAGGCGCTTCAGTGGCACGAGGGTCCGAAGCGTTGGTATTCTTCCGTGAATGAAGCTGCCAAACAAGAAAAAATAGAAGGGGTTATTTTCTCAAATGAATGGCTGGACGCATTTCCGGTACATATTGTGGAAAAAACCAAATCCGGCTGGCAGGAAGTGTGGGTGCGTGTTGGCGAGGACGGGTTGGAAGAGTGTCTGGGGGAGATGACACCAGCGCTAGGAGAATATTTGCGTGGGCTGAACTTGAAGCTGCCAATCGGCATGCGGATCGAGATAAATTTGGCGATGGAGCAAGCGGCACAAGATGTTTCCTGCCTATTGAAAAAAGGATTCGTCATCACGATTGATTACGGTGACCTGCAAGAGGAGCTCTACCATCCCAGTCGAAAAAACGGAACACTGATGTGCTATCATCGCCATCAGGCTCATACGAATCCGTATCTCAACATAGGTGAACAAGACTTAACGACACATGTGAATTTTTCTGCGTGGAAAGAGTATGGAGAAAAGGCTGGTTTACAGGAAATAGACTATATGAGGCAGGATCGGTTTTTAATGCGGAATGGCTTGCTTCATAAAGCGGTCGCGCATATGGATAGGGACCCTTTCACGAGCGTTGCGATGAAACGGAATCGGGCTATTCAGCAGTTGATCGATCCTGCTGGCTTGGGTGGGCGTTTTTGGGTTATGGTCCAAGGAAAAGGCATTCGGGAGTAAAAGAAAAAGTGAACACAAAAAAAGATGCTCAAGGCGAGCATCTTTTTTTACATAATCAATTGTAGAAAAGCGTGTTCTTGTGGGCCAACAGGCATCACGAAGAACGTGTAATACGTGAATCCAACAAAAGACAGGAACATGAAGCCGAAGAAAATGTTTAAGTATACTCGTTCAGTCAGGTTCATGTAGCTCAACGCTACGAAGAAAGCAGTCAAACTGAAGAAGATGAGCGCCATCGGGTACAATTCCCCCCAAAACGCCATCAACGCGATCACAATGGTCCAGAAACCAAGAACGCGATACATACGATCCATTTTTGTCCCCCCTTTTTGCCTCCAACGGTAAGATTTACAAGATTCCTCCCCCATTATATAGGACAGGTGAACACGTGTAAACGATAAAGGTATGACGGATTAATGTCACCCGGGAAGGAGAGACTGGACTTGCGGTGCTAATACTGAATCACCGTGTAGTTGCAAGATTGGCAACCGCGAATTTTGGAATCATCCTCACGTAATTCAATGTTCCCCAAGTACGTTTCGAATATTCCCATCAAGAGAGCGTTGTGCATCTGGCATACGGCATTCGGGTATTTTTTTGCGCTGTCAGAGAAGGTGCAATTATTCACGCGAAAACGCAGCTTTCCTTCAGCCATTGCTTCGATGTCTGGTTTCAATCCCTGAGCCACGACAATCCGATGGACCAGGTCCAATTTTTCTTCCATAGAGGCTGTTTCTAAATTGATTCCGCTTCGGACAACCGCCCGTTTTGCCATTTCTGTTCCAATGCGATGTCCCATTTTAATGAGAGCGGCTTCGCCAGCTTCGCCGAGCGATAGCAGGCTTTCAATCGCGATATCGGCCAACAGCTGATAGTCACGAGGTGGGAATTGCAGACTCACAACCTGTTCAGATAATGAGTACAACCGACTGGGACGTCCTCCCTTACCGCTTTTGTCTGTAACAGCAGTGAGTAAATTTACGTCCTCTAACTTCGTCAAGTGCAAGCGTGCCACATTTGGGTGGATAGAGAAGTGATCAGCTATATCCTGAACCGTAATGGGATCTTTACTGTAGGCGACAAATTGGTAAATGGAAAAACGGGTGGGGTCAGCTAAAGCACTGGTTAACTTTTGCGCATCGTGGTCCATGCCGATACCCCTTTCTCAAAACAATCTTCATAAGATCAAATTAAAAAGTCGTCTTTTCAGCACCGAGAAAGTGGTGAGAACCTGAAAAAGGAGGAGCGGAGTGTAGGGGACCTACATGAGCACCAGACTTTGAAGGTGAACGCCTCTTTCGATGTTGCCCAAGCTTTCAGGGCTCCTTCGTGATCAAAAGACGACTTTTTGAAGATCTTCATAAGTGTATCCCATTTTGTGTTACTTGTTAAGGTAGCAGTGTGCTACAACAGCATATCACACGAATTTTCATCTAGTTTTTAAATTAACTACTATTGACATAGTGTTAATGAAGCAGTAAAATCCAAAGTAAGGAAGGAAAATTAATTGACTAACCTTTCGTAAGAGAACGAACGAAACATCATGAACTGCAAATCGCAAGACTTTTATAGATGAAATCATTCGTGATAGTTGAGATGGAGGGGTAACCAATGGCAGTTGCTGAACGTACACAAACACAAAAATTAACGTTTTTTACTTATCCGAGCTGCACATCCTGTCGCAAAGCGAAGGCATGGCTGGCAGAAAACGGAGTGAACTATGAAGAGCGTCACTTGTTCAAAAATCCACCGACAGCAGAAGAACTGCTGGATATTATTAAAATGACTTCAAATGGCTTGGATGAAATCTTGTCCACGAGAAGTCAGCGTTTTAAAAACCTGGATGTCGATATTAATGATATGTCGGTGAAGGAATTGCTCGAAATGCTTAGCGAAGAGCCTCAGCTTTTGAAACGTCCGATCCTGACTGACGGTGAAAACCTGATCGTCGGATTCAATTCTTCTGCCATGCAAAATTTGTTGTCTTAATGAAGAGGGGGTAAAGGCCTCCTCTTTTTTGTTTGTCCATCGAAAGGTAAAATAAAGCCACTAGCTGATAAAAAGGTGGGAGTTCATATGGAGACCTTGCTTTTGCAAAAACAGGACGGTATTGCCACAATCACATTAAATCGGCCGCATGTTCATAATGCCATCAGCGTGGAGCTGGTTGACGAGCTGCATCAGGTTCTGCAAGATTGCCAAGCCGATCCTCGGGTGAAGATTTTGATTGTGACGGGGACGGGCAGAAGCTTTGTTTCCGGAGGCGATTTGAATCAGTTTATTGCAGCGCGCGGCTTTGAACAGGCGCATCCTTTGCTCAGCAAAGTGACGGGGCTTTTGTCGACCATTGATCAGTATTCCAAACCGGTGATAGCCATGATAAATGGTGCTGCGGTCGGAGGTGGCTGTGAGTTTGCGGGCGCGTGTCATTATCGTTTTGCCAGTGACCGGGCCGCCTTCGGGTTTGTACAAATCAGCATGCACATTACGACAGGCTGGGGTGGAGGAAGTCGGCTGTTGGACTTGCTGCCAGAATCAAAAGCACTCGCTCTCCTGCTGACTGGAGACAGATTGCGGGCAGAGGAAGCCAAGTCCTACGGTTTTGTTGACGAGGTATATCCGGAAGAGAAGCTGCATGAGGAAGTATATCGTTTCGCTCGAAAAATCGCTGCCCAGCCGCTTACTGGCATTGAGGCTTACATGCAGATCCTGAAGTGGAAGCGTATGGGTCTTCCGCAAGAAGAACGAATCCGGCGCGAAGTGAGTCAATGTGCGCATCTATGGGGCAGCCCCGAACACGTCGCTGTAGTGGAAAGCTTCCTGACAAAGCGCCCAACATCCTGATCGATATAGTCCTTTTCGTTTAAACATTTATTTGCTTGGACATACTTTTTCTAGTAGAAAGCGATTCTACAAGAGTAGGGAAAAGCATAGGATGAATTACATCATCCTTTTTAAAGGTAACGGGAGGGACTCATATGGTAGCTTCCAGACAAGACGCATGGACCGAAGATGACGATCTAGTGTTGGCGGAAGTCACCTTGCGCCACATACGCGAAGGCGGCACACAGCTTGCTGCATTTGAAGAAGTGGGTCAAAGGTTGGGAAGGACAGCAGCTGCGTGCGGCTTCCGCTGGAACAGTTGCGTGCGCAAACGGTACGATGCGGCCATTTCGATTGCGAAAAGCCAAAGGCAGCAGTTGAAAAAGCTCGGGAGGATTCAAGCACCACCCCCTGTGGTTGCTGAGGTCGAGGTCGTCACGTTGCATACAAAACGTGCTGAGACACCAGTAGCAGAGGTACAAATGTACACCGATGTTGAGGAACAGCAGATTGAAGCAGTCATTCGCATGCTCGTCAATCAAAAAGAATTGACTCGTCGCTTGCGACAATTGGAACAAGAGTTGGAAGGAAAAGAGTTGGAGTTAAAAGAATTGAAAGAAGCCCATGAACGCGCTAGAAAAGAGCTGGATCAGGTTCAGGGTGTCAATGATGACTACCGTGCATTGGTACAGATCATGGAACGTGCACGCAAGCTTGCTTTTTTACAAGAAGAGGATTCCAACAAAGCGATCTTCAAAATGGATGAAAACGGAAATTTAGAGCGCGTGGAAAAATAAGCGCAAGGCATGAAAAAAGAAGCGGTGCTGATCCGCTTCTTTTTGTTTACGCATTCATTGATAAAGAGGGAGCTAGTCTTGCAGCTCTACGCTCTCTGGCAACCATACGTACGGGTTTTCGCCACGGTCACGCATGAGGTTGTACTTCACAGGCGTGAAGCCCATTTTCAACCAAAAATCGTCTGCGCGACAACGGGAGTTGGTTTTAATAGGAGCCCCAAAGCTCTTCGCGTGGTTAACCAAAGCAGTTCCGTAATCTTTTGAGCGGTAATCAGGCAGGACCTCGAGCTTCCACAGCTCGTAATAGTCTTGCGCAGGTTGGAAGTAACGGTCGTATTTCCCGTCAATTTTGTAGAGGCTCATACGTGCTACCAGAAGATCGTTGTCATAAATACCGTAAAATGGAGATTCCGAATCGTTTTCCACGATGTTCGCCTCCAGGTCTTCCTTCATAGAAAGCTCCTCCAGGCCAAATTCGCGAAACTTCTGGAATTCCTCCAGTGTCTTATAGTTGATTTGCAAACGTCTTACTTCAAACATGGTTAGCCACTCCTCTCACAGCTCTTTGCCTTGGCCACCTTTTGGCCCCGCCCCTTTATTATACACGATGATTGGCTTTTCCGAAGTGTTTTTCTTTTTTTATTGGAGGGATTGGCAGGAAATGATTTCGCTATCTTGGAAAAATTTAAAATTTCATTCTAGAACTATGATCGTTCTCGTGGCACAATAGAAAGTAGCATCACATGATACAAACCAGGCAAACAATTTGGAAGCGCTTACGGTTGTAGTCGGTTTGTCAAAGAGGGGAGCGTTGCCATGAATAAGGTATTAATCGCAAACCGTGGTGAGATTGCCAGACGAATTATCCGTACATGCAAGGCAAGAGGAGTGGCTACGGTTGCTGTCTATTCGGATGCAGACAAGGATCTGCCGTTTGTACGTGAAGCAGATGAGTCCGTCCATATTGGTCCACCGCCCGTTCCACACAGTTACCTGAACGTAGAGGCCATTCTTGCAGCAGCGAAAAGCACCGGTGCCGATGCTATTCATCCAGGCTACGGTCTTTTGTCAGAAAACGAAGCTTTTGCCCGCCGCGTTCTGGAGGCAGGTCTCCTATTCATTGGGCCTACCCCCGAGGTTATCGGTCAAATGGGTGACAAGCTGACTGCCCGACGTATGATGGAGGCTGCGGGAGTACCAGTCGTTCCAGGGTGCGAACAGGCTATCGATTCTCCAGATGAAGCAGCTGTCATCGCGGTGTCCATCGGATATCCCGTGATGCTCAAGGCCAGTGCTGGCGGCGGAGGAATCGGGATGCACATTTGTCGAGACGAGGCAGAGCTGCGTCAAGCGTACCAATCGGCGAAAGGTCGCGCAAAAGCGTATTTCGGAAACGATGCGATGTACTTGGAGAAATACGTAGAACGCCCGCACCACATCGAAGTGCAGGTGGTCGCCGATCAGCATGGAAACGTCATCCACTTATTAGAACGGGAATGCTCCATACAGCGCAGACATCAAAAGGTGCTCGAGGAAAGCCCTTCGCCCTTTTTGAACACAGCAACGCGAGAGCTTCTGTGCGATGCAGCGGTTACAGCAGCGAAAGCAGTGGGCTACTCGGGTGTAGGAACAGTCGAATTTATCGTAGATGAGCAGAAAAACTTTTACTTCTTGGAAATGAATACACGCTTACAAGTGGAGCATCCCGTGACGGAAGAAATGACGGGCATTGACCTCGTATCGCTCCAACTGGACATTGCTGATGGTCACCCGCTGTCAATCAAGCAAGAGGACGTCAAGGCTCTGCGTCACGCGATTGAGCTGCGTGTCTATGCGGAAGACCCTGTCACCTTCCTGCCCTCACCAGGGACGATTACGTTGTACCAGCCACCAGCATTTGAGGATGTACGAATTGATGATGGGGTAGAGACAGGTACACAGGTGACTCCTTTTTACGATCCGATGATTGCAAAGGTCATTGTATCTGGGGTGACAAGAGAAGAGGCTGTGCAACAGGCGCAGAAGGCTATGGATCATTTTCTGATTACTGGCATTAAAACGAACATTCCGTTTTTGCAAGAAGTATTACAGGACGAACAATTCCGAGCAGGTAACTATACGACATGGTTCGTTACTG
This sequence comes from Brevibacillus sp. RS1.1, assembly GCF_013284365.1. Lineage (NCBI taxonomy): Bacteria > Bacillati > Bacillota > Bacilli > Caryophanales > Paenibacillaceae > Brevibacillus > Brevibacillus sp. RS1.1. The sequence continues at coordinate 883,043 of NZ_JABSVA010000001.1, read as the reverse complement.
AGCGTGGAGCCGCGTCAAGCTCGGAAAAACGTTAAGCTAACAAAAATGATATGTAAGGGAGAGAACCATCTATGAAACAAGTAGCAGCCAATATGGCAGGAACCGTTATAAACGTCCTGGTGCAGCCAGGTGACGAGATTAATGAAGGACAAGACGTTCTTGTACTGGAATCGATGAAAATGGAAGTTCCTGTACAGGCTCAAGCCTCAGGCAAGGTTGTGGAAGTAAAAGCGAATATTGGCGATTTTGTCAACGATGGCGATATCATCGTCGTTTTGGAATAGGATTAGAATACTTCTAAACTGAGCGGCCGCTAGGCGAAGGAGGTGACTTGTTGTGCGTGTACAAATCGTGGAGGTCGGTCCTCGTGATGGGCTGCAAAATGAGAGCGCGATCGTTCCGGCAGCGGCAAAAATCGCACTGATTCATAAGCTGATGGCAGCAGGCTTGAAGCGGATAGAAGCAAGTTCGTTTGTGAATCCGAAATGGATACCGCAATTAGCGGATGCTGACGAGGTCTTGCAGGGAATCAATCGCAGCCAAGGGGTAACGCTTAGTGCATTGGTACCCAATATTCGCGGCCTGGAGCGGGCGCGCCAAAGCGGACTGACAGAGATTGCCCTGTTCATGTCTGCCTCTGAAACGCATAATCAAAAAAATATCAATAAACCGATAGCAGACACGTATCCGATCCTGCGGGAGGTTGCCCAGGAAGCGCTGGCTATCGGGATGAAAGTTCGCGGATATATCTCAACGGTATTCGGTTGTCCGTACGAGGGAAACGTTCCGCTAGACAATAGCCGCAGGGTGACAGAGGCTCTGTTGGAAATGGGAGTGTACGAGATTTCTCTCGGGGATACGATCGGGGTTGCAACACCGAAGCAGGTTCATGAGGTCTTTGGAGAGCTTGTGAAAGATGTTACGAACGAGCGCTTAGCCGCCCATTTCCATGATACAAGAGGAACGGGATTGGCGAACGTAGCAGCAGCGCTAGAGGAAGGAATCCGCATCTTTGACAGCTCAATCGGTGGCCTCGGCGGATGCCCGTATGCGCCAGGAGCTGCCGGCAACATTTCGACTGAAGATTTGGTCTACATTCTGCATGGAATGGACTATGAAACGGGCGTCGATCTCGAGAAGTTGATTGAGGCTGGTGCGTATATTGGGCAGCAGTTGGGCAAAGAGCTCCCCTCAAAAGTGCTGCGGGCATCTCTCGCAAGCAAACCAGCTGGATGATCTGTATTTTCCACACATTCGCAAAGAGGGGATAAAAGATGACGGTTTCCCTGCAAAGAGAGGGCGCGATCGGCGTACTAACGCTGCAACGGCCAGAAGTTTTTAACTGCCTCAATCTTGAAACACTTGTGACTCTGCGCGGCTTGATCAGTGAAATCAGCTATGATCGTGACATCCGGACAGTCATTGTGACAGGTGCTGGTGACAAGGCGTTTTGCTCCGGTGCAGATTTGAGAGAGCGGCGCTCCATGTCACCACAGCAGGTCGATGTCTATATCCAAACGATTCGAGATACGTTCACAGAGCTGGAAAAGCTACCGAAACCAGTCATCGCGGCGATTAACGGGCTGGCGCTGGGAGGCGGTACAGAATTGGCGCTGGCGTGCGATCTGCGAATCATGAGTGAACAGGCCCAGATGGGATTAACGGAGACCTCGCTTGGGATCATCCCGGGTGCTGGCGGAACACAACGTTTACCTCGGCTAGTTGGAAAAGGCGTCGCCAAGGAACTGATTTTTACGTCAAGGCGTGTATTTTCGGAGGAGGCACTGTCCATCGGGTTAGTCAATCGGATAGTTCCCGCTGATCAACTCATGGCGACAGCCATTTCTTTGGCCGAGCAAATTTCATCGAATGCTCCACTTGCCCTAGCCCAAGCCAAGTTTGCCATCGATTGTGGAGGAGAGGTCGAGCTAGCAAGCGGACTTCAGATTGAAAGCAACGCGTACAAGCTGCTCGTCCCAACGAAAGATCGCCTAGAAGGACTCGCAGCCTTTCAAGAAAAACGAAAACCGATATACCGCGGAGAGTGACGAGGGGGATTACGCTGATGACCAAACATTTGGAAGACACATTGCACGAAAAAATCGCCCAAGTAGTGCAAGGGGGCGATGCCAAGTATCATGACAAGCTCAAGGAGCAAAACAAGCTATTCGTTCGCGATCGCCTCAAGCTATTGTTCGATGACGAGTTCATGGTCGAGGATGGGTTGTTCGCGAATGTCATGGCAGGCGATCTGCCGGCCGATGGAGTTGTGACCGCAATTGGCAAGGTAAATGGTCAAACTGTCTGCGTGATGGCCAACGATTCAACAGTGAAAGCCGGGTCCTGGGGATCGCGGACCGTCGAAAAAATTATTCGCATTCAAGAGACAGCCGAAAAAATGCGTGTTCCACTTCTCTACCTGGTCGATTCAGCAGGAGCGCGTATTACGGACCAATTGGAGATGTTCCCAGGCCGCCGGGGGGCTGGGCGAATCTTTTACAACCAAGTGAAGCTATCCGGCAAAATTCCACAAGTGTGCATTTTGTTTGGACCTTCTGCTGCTGGTGGCGCTTATATCCCAGCTTTTTGTGACATTGTCATCATGGTCGACAAAAACGCGAGCATGTACTTGGGCTCTCCGCGTATGGCGGAAATGGTGATCGGAGAAAAAGTGAGCTTGGAAGAGTTGGGCGGTGCACGCATGCATTGCTCCGTCAGCGGATGTGGCGACGTACTAGCGGCCAATGAGGAAGAAGCGATTCAAGCAGCGCGTAGCTATCTGCGCTTCTTCCCGGCGAACTATACATTGACCCCACCGACTGCACTGGCAAAAGCCCCTGTGTCAACAGCGAAAGAAATCACGAGCATCGTGCCCGAGAACCAAAATGCAGCTTTCAATATGCATGATGTCATTACAGCATTGGTCGACGAGGATTCGTTCTTTGAGATCAAAAAATTATTTGCTCAAGAGCTGATTACCGGATTGGCACGTCTGGATGGCAAGCCTGTCGGAATCATTGCCAACCAGCCGCGTGTGAAGGGAGGCGTTTTGTTTGTCGATTCGGCTGACAAGGCGGCTCGATTCATCACACTGTGCGATGCGTTTTCCATTCCATTGTTGTTCTTGGCGGATGTTCCTGGCTTTATGATTGGGACAGCCGTAGAGCGGGCAGGCATTATCAGACACGGGGCAAAAATGATCTCCGCCATGGCGGAAGCAACGGTACCGAAAATATCCGTCATTGTACGCAAAGCGTATGGTGCCGGCTTGTATGCAATGGCCAGCTCTGCATTTGAACCAGATGCTTGCCTCGCACTGCCCGGTGCCCAAATCGCCGTGATGGGACCAGAAGCAGCCGTTAATGCCGTCTACAGTAACAAAATACAGGCGATTGAGGACCCGGCAGAGCGTCAAGCGTTTATTCAGGAAAAACGTAGAGAATATCAGGAAGACATCGATCTGTACTTGCTGGCATCGAACTTGATTGTAGATGCTGTTGTACCTCCAAGCGAACTGAGGCGCGAATTAATCCAACGCTACGAGGTTTACAAGGAAAAGCGTCACGTTTTTTCGGACAGAAAGCATGCAGTTTACCCCGTATAAATCAGGGGTCAGGCTATCGTCAAAGGGCGATAGTCTTATTTTTTTACAAAAAATGTGAAAGGGCCTAGGAATATTTCGATAATTTCGATCTTTTTTTGTGGCAATCAATTGAACAATCCCGAAAACTCTGTTATTCTTGAAAAATAAGCATTGATTAATGTGGGTGAACAAATGCTGCTAGAACCAATGACGTGTCAGGTGGTAGTCGTAGGTGGTGGGTCTGTCGGGCTGCTGTATGCAGCGAGGCTCGCACTTGCTGGACAACCTGTCACGATTGTCACACGCAGTTCACTCCAGGCGAATCAGCTAAATGAACGCGGGCTCAGCTTTCAAAAGCTGAATGGCGAGACAGTCACTGTTTCCGTCACCGCGAGCCCCATTGAAGAAGGATTGCCTGAAGGGAAGCTGTATCTGTTAACTGTAAAGCAGCCAGATTTGCATAGCGTGCTCCCAGCCTTACGAGGGTTAGACCTCAAGGCAAGAGTGATCGCTTTGCAAAATGGCATGGGTCATTACGAATTGCTTCGAACCGTTTTAACGGAGACACAGTGCTTCTTTGCGATTAATACGGAAGGGGCAAGGAGATTGTCGCCTACAGAAGTCGTGCATACCGGTACAGGTACTTTGCGCGTAGGCTCTTGGGAGACGTCTGATTGCAATGATCCACTGATTCGCACATTTGTTGAGTGGGCAATATCAACAGGCATGGAGGCTGTCTATGAAAAGGCAATACAGCCCTTCGCTTGGCGCAAGCTCATCGCAAATGCGCTGATCAATCCGTTAACCGCGCTTTTTGAAATCCCAAATGGTGCTCTCCTCGAAAATTCACATACGCAACAGCTCATGCGTGCTTTATTTGTGGAAGCAGCTACAGTGGCTGCGTATGCCGGACAAAAAATCGAGGATGCAGACTTGCAGGAAATTGTCTCCATTTGCCGAAATACTTCCCGTAATCTTTCCTCCATGCTGCAGGATATTAAGAAGCGCAGACCGACGGAAGTGCAGTCTATCAACGGCTATCTCGTCCAAGTAGGACAAAAGGCCGGGATTCCGACACCGCTGCACGAAACCTTGCTTCGCGTTATCCTTCTTAAGTCAGACATGGGAATACGGAAGGAGGGAGGCGACAGTAGATGACCTTTCTGGCGAATGTCTGGGCCTATTTGTGGGGGACGCTGACGGTTGTGCCGTTTCTCGGATTTCCGATCGTTTATTTCATCTTGTATGGAATGACGCGGAACAAGAAATTGGCAGGCCGCTTCGCGATAAATATCACGAATCTTTTGGTGATTCGCTCTGCCGTTTCCACTTACGAACTGATTTGGCCCGAGGCATTTTCCGCTTGGTGGTGGGTATTCTGTTTTTACCTGGTGGTAATCATGCTCCTTGGGTGGGTACAGATGAAGTTGAAGGGGCGGCTCTCCCTCAAAAAGGTAGGATTTTCAGCCTGGCGATTGTCGTTTCTCTGGTTTGGAATCGTCTACATAGTGCTGTTTACGACCGGAATTATCAAAACGATGGGTGTCGTGTAAAGCACTGTTGATACATATCGTATTTATTCCGATAAGAAAGAAGGTTGGAACTATGCGACTTCCCATCGAGACCATCGGTCATAAGATTCGAATGATTCGGAAAGAACGCGGCTTTACCTTGGAAATTATGGCAGGAAAGACAGGGTTGAGCAAAGGTTTGCTGAGCCAAGTAGAGCGTGGAATTTCGCAGCCGTCACTGGATTCGCTGTGGAAAATCACCAAAGCTCTGGAGTCACCCATCATTCATTTTTTCGAAGATATTGATCAAAAGCAGGTGCATGTGACTCGCTTGCAAAAACGCAGACAACTGGTCTTTCCTGAATCGACGGGCACTTATTCGCTACTCTCGATGGGAGGTAGTGCCAAGCTGGGGATGCTGGAAGTGCGACTGATGCCTGGAGAAATGGCTGTTGACAAGTTCGTGCAGTCAGAGGGAGAAGAGTGCTTCACGGTCATCACTGGAAGTGTGACAGCACGCTTCAACGATGAAGAGCATGTATTGGAAGCAGGAGACAGTATTTCATTTGACAGCAGTAAAACGCACTCAATCGAAAATACAGGAGAAACGGAAGCTTTGTTAATCTGGTCCGTCAACCCACCGCAATTTTAATGCAAGCGCAAACAAGCTTGTATTACACTTTGACAACCCATTAAAGTGGGTTGTCTTGTTTTTTGTGGCTGTGGAGCATGTTATAATTTTGGTTGACCATGGCCCGAAGAAAGGTGAGCTTGCATGAATGTTGAATGTCTTGCGCTTCCATTGGCGAATCCGCTGGCACAGGAGTACCAGCAGCAAAATGCCTCTGCATTACAGTTTTTTGCGCATAATCCCTACCGTGAACAGTCCTACCGAGAACGCGTGGAATGGCTCCAAAGTCAATCCTATCCTCACCGGAACCAGCTCGTGGAAGGTCTATATCGTTTTAATAAAGAGATGGGTACTCACTCAGAAGCACTAAAAAATATCGAGTTGCTCAAACAGCCGGACACCTATGTGGTCATCGGCGGTCAGCAAGCAGGAGTTCTGGGTGGACCACTCTATACGGTCAACAAAGCTGTTCATCTGATCCAGGCAGCGAAGAGGTTGTCTGCCGAGCTTCAGGCGAACGTCATTCCGGTGTTCTGGATTGCTGGCGAAGACCATGACATCGATGAGATCGATCATGTGTACTGGGGAGCGGACGATGGAAAGCGCCTGCATAAAGAGCGACTGGCTCTGAACAAAAAGGGCCGCCAATCGGTAAGTACGCTACCCTTGGACCCTGAGCTGTGTACGCAGTTCCTGGAGAAGTTTTTCCAGGGACAAACAGAGACTGCCGAAACCAAACAGATTCGTGAGTTGCTGACGCAGACCGCGGCAGATTCGCGCACAGTCGCAGAGTGGTTTGCCCGCTTGATGGCAAAAATGTTTGGCAAGCACGGTCTCGTTCTGGTTGAATCCTCGTTGCCGTTTGTTCGTGAACTGCAGCAACCCATTTTTTCACAGATCATTGAAAACAATGAGCAATTGACGAAGGTGTTGCTGCGGGCAGCGGATCGGATTTCAACTGCTGGCTATCCGCTTCAATTGCAGGTGGAAGAGCATCAGGCCAATCTGTTCGTCTATGAGGGCGATGATCGATTGCTGCTGGAACGTCACGGAGAGCGCTTCATCAATCGGAGACGTGCTTACAGTCGCGATGAATTGCTCAAGCAGGTCGCAGATTCCCCGGAGCGTTTTAGTACAAATGTTGTAACCCGTGGGTTGATGCAGGAGCATCTGTTTCCTACGCTTGCCTTCATTGGAGGTCCGGGCGAGATTTCGTACTGGGCGTTTTATCGGGAGGTATTTGAGCTATTTGGGATGCAGATGCCGATCGTATTGCCTCGGATGTCCATTACCCTTGTGGAAGGTGCTCAACTGAGACTGCTGGATAGCTTGGGGCTTTCTGTTGAACGAGTCTTGACTGATTTCGCCGCTTGGAAAACCGAGTGGTCCAAAAACCAGGCACCACATCCACTGGAGCAGCAATTCGCTTCGGCACGGGAGTCGATGATGTCGATCTACCGTCCGTTGGTAGAGGAAGTCGTTTCTCTGGATGGCGGATTGCGTGGTCTGGCGGAGAAAAATAGTAAGCTGCTGTTAGAGCAAGTCTCTTTTTTGGAAGAGCGTTTGATTCGTTCGCTACAGCAAAAGGATGACGTAGAGCACGTACGCGTCCAACGAATTGAGACCGCTTTGTTGCCCGAAGGTGGACTGCAAGAAAGAAAGCATTCGTTTTTCCTGTTTGCAAATAAGTATGGTCTTGGTTTGATTGACCGATTAGTAGATGCGCCATTCGCGCATGATGGTACTCATCAACTTTATTACCTGTAAATTGCAGCGCAAAATAGTCGGATCGTCCTAGAAGTGGACCCGACTATTTTTTTGTTGTTTAAGGAGATGGAAAACTTTTCTTCCAATTATGCCGAAACTTTTCCGACAAATTCTGCGTATTAGTAGTAATGGATTGTTTTTGGGGAAAGGTGGTACTCGGGATGCAGATTACATTACAACAAATCGGGAAAAAAGCCACTCTACTAGTTGTTAGCTTGTCGGTTTTATTGACGGGCATAGCAACCGTAGGAATGAAAAAGGCCGACGCACGGGAAGAATACGTGGCCAATTCCCCTGCATTTATCGACACAAATGGACATTGGGCGGCAAAGGAAATAGGGTTTGCTACCAAAAAAGGATTGATCAAAGGTTTTCCCGACGGAACCTTTAAGCCAGAGCAAACGGTGACGCAAGAACAGTTTTTATCCCTGATTGAACGCGTCATACCTTCCTTCACAGGCCATGAGCCTGAAAGCTATATCAAAGAGACCTACTTGCAGGCTGCTGCGGGACGTTGGTCAGAAAAAACCTACCACCATTTAGCTTCAGCGGGTATTATGCCATCCGGGAAACCGACGGAAAGCATGATACGGTTGGAAGCGGCAAGAACCTTGCTGGCGGCCATCGGGCATCAATCAGAAGGGGAAAAATATCGGGGAACGACTGCGAAATTTTTCACGGATCTTTCGGTCGAAAATGAAACACAGGTGATGACGGTCTACCCTGCCTACAAAATGGGGATTTTGGCTGGCTTTCCAGATGGAAGCTTCCGTCCTGATGACAAAATCAACAGAGCACAGGCAGTCGTCCTGTTAAATCGTTTGGAAACAAAAATCGATGAGCTGTACCCTGGCAACGTATCGGAGAGCGAGAAAAAGGCAATAACACAAGCAGTCTCGTCATTTGTAGGTGACGTGATGGATAAGCAAAAGATTCGTCGCTATGATGACTTGGTCGCGTATGTAAAGAAAAACAATCTGGCTGTGAGCGAATCGTTTTTACGCGAGCATTTTTCGTTTATGCAGTATGAAGTGTATGATTATGTCCGGTTTCCGCAGTTTAATGAGCTGATGTACTTTGCCAAAATCGGAATGAATAAATATAGAATGACGGTTCAATATTACGCAGGAGATTTGGGCGGAAGTGTTGATCGTACGTTTTACCTCACCTCCAGTGATGGCAAAACGTTCCGGCTGATTGGAAAAGATGAATAAGAAAAGAAGGCTGGGACATGACCCCAGCCTTTTTTCTTTCAGGTATGACGTTTTTGGCAGATAAAAAGCACGAGTGCAATCACAAGCGGATAGAGAGCGGACCACCCCAAAAAAGGATAGAGTCCTACTGTACAGACGAGAGAAGTCCAGGAAGCGATTCTGCCTACGCGACTATTGCGCAAGAGCCGGACCCCTGCTAGACACCCGCCGATGTAAGTCGCAAAAAAGGTAGCATTGGGCAGCTCGATGAGTCTCGACAAGTCGATCACGTCGAAATAGAGTACGCCAAGAACGACGATAAAACAAAGAGAGAGAAACAGAAGTCCGCCGGTTGGTGTCCGGTATTTGGCGTGAAGAGTGCCAAACCAGCGAGGAGCGATCTTTTCTTGGGCCAACGAATAGGCGATGCGCGACGCTGCTCCAATGTAAGCGTTGGCTGTTGCGATACAAATGAACAAGGCGGTTACAGCTACAATCCACCCGCCGATCGGTCCTAAGGAGAGTTGAACCATGACGCTAAGCGAGGCAGCGGAGATACCGCCCCCGTAGCTATGCGTAGCCACAGTCATAAAGGCTACGGCAAAATACAAGAGAGCGACGATTCCCGCACTCCACAAAACACCGCGGATCGCGTTTTTTGCAGGATCGACGAATTCCTCTGAGAGATGCGTCACGGCTTCCCACCCAATGAAGCACCAGAACATCAGACCTGCTGCTTGCACGACACTCAGCCAACCGTTTGGCAAAAAAGGGGTAAAGTGAGTGACAGAGGCATGCGGAATGCTGGCGACAACAGCCAAAATCAAAATCGTGATAATCAGCGAGACAACAACGGTTTGGACACGTGCAGCTACATGCAAGCCTACAACATTCATCATAAGGACAGCGAGAAGAAGCAGACCAGCCGCCACATATATTTGCGACTCACTCCAGTTCAGCAAGATGGCAATGTAGTTGGCCCCTGTCACACTCAGAATCGGTGCGCCAATCGGGACAGATAAGAGAAAGAACCAGCCAACCATGTTTCCGAATCGATCTCCGTACGCTGTCCGTACAAATGTAGAGACTCCTCCTGAGCTCGGATAACGAGCAGATAACAGCCCCATCGTAATGGCCATGGGCAGGACGAGAATAGACATGACGAGCCAAGCTAAAATGGAAGCAGGACCAGCCTTCTCAGCTGCGAGTCCAGGGATGAGCAATACGCCGGAACCGATCACAGCCCCGATGTATAAGGCGACGATCTGCGGAAGTCGCAGTGTTTTAGCTAGACCGGGGGCTTGCGTGGATAATTTCCCCATAGGTAGATCCCTCACTTTTTTTACTTACCTTGTCGTTGATAACTGAAGTGTAGCATAGACATAATTATCGGAGTTATCTATAATATTAGATGATTCAAATCGATTTTTCCGATGAAATGAGGGGGGAATCTGGATACTCGTTATTTGCAAACCTTCCGTGAAGTAGCAAAATGCCAAAGCTTTACTCGTGCAGCAGAAGTGTTGGGCTACGCGCAGTCGAGTGTGACGACCCAAATTCAAAATCTGGAGTCGGAGTTCGGTGTCAGCCTATTCGAGCGTTGGGGCAAAAAGATCAGGCTTACCCATGCAGGCGAAGTGCTTCTAGGCTACAGCGAACAGCTACAAGCCGTATTAGATGAGGCAAAAGCGAATCTGTCAGAGCAAGCGCAACTGGCAGGAACGTTGCGTATCGGAACAGTGGAGTCATTGGCAGCCTTTTATTTACCTCCTTATTTGCAAAAATTCCGCTTGGAGCAGCCGCGTATGCGGATCATGCTTGCACCGGGTATCTGCCAAGACTTGAGGCAGGGAGTAAAGGAAGGAAAGTTCGATTTCGCTTTTGTGCTCGATTGGCTACAAGATCAATCTGAGCTGGAAACTGTCGTTTTAGGTGAGGAAAAACTAGTTGTTGTTGCTGCCCCTACCCATCCGCTTGTGAAAAAAGAGAAGGTAGAAACCCATGATTTTACCGGAGAAACCTGGATTTTTACAGAAAAGGGATGCAGTTACCGCGGGATGATGGAATCGGTGTTACGTGAAGCCGGCGCCACCGTGGAATCTTCTTTTGAATTTGGCAGTCTGGAAGCGATTAAACAATGCGTTGCCTATGATTTAGGAATTGCGTTACTTCCGAAAATTGTCGTACAAGAAGAAGTAAAAAATGGTACACTAGTAATACTCTCGTTTTCCCATCTGGATATCCGTGTTTTCCGACAGTTGGTCTACCATAAAAAGAAATGGATGCCGCAGGCTTTGTTGCGCTTTTTGGAGCTACTTACGGTAGAAACCGCGGAGCGTAAACTACCGCTAATAGGAAAATAATTGGAAAAACTGATGATGGTTGAACTTGCGTATGATATGATAGACAAGGTTGCTTTATGAGATAAAAGGAGGTCCATCCGTACATGAACACAGTATCTGAAAGCATCGTAAAAGATATGGCGTTGGCGCACAACGGCCATCTGAAAATTGATTGGGTAAAAGAACACATGCCTGTCTTAAACCGCATTCGTGAGCGCTTTGAAAAAGAGCAGCCGTTTGCAGGCCTGAAAGTTGCGATCTCCTTGCACTTGGAAGCAAAAACAGCTTATCTGGCAAAAGTAGTTCAAGCTGGTGGCGCTGAAGTAACCATTACTGGTTCCAACCCGCTGTCCACGCAAGATGATATTTGTGCAGCATTGGTGGAAGACGGTATCCGCGTATTTGCGAAATACAATCCAGATCCTGCTGAATACAAAGAGCATCTGATCAAAACGCTGGAAACTCGTCCTGACCTGATCATTGATGACGGTGGCGACCTGATCACGATTTTGCACAGCGAGCGCCGTGATCTGCTGTCTCAAGTACGCGGTGGTGCAGAAGAAACGACAACAGGTATTTTGCGCCTGAAAGCGTTGGAGAAAGAAGGCAAGCTGGAGTTCCCAATGGTTGCCGTAAACGATGCATTCTGCAAATACTTGTTCGACAACCGCTATGGTACGGGTCAATCCGTATGGGATGGTATCAACCGTACAACAAACCTCGTTGTTGCTGGTAAAACAGTTGTGGTAGCTGGCTATGGCTGGTGCGGTAAAGGTGTAGCAATGCGTGCAAAAGGTTTGGGCGCAAAAGTAATCGTAACCGAAATCGACCCAATCAAAGCGGTAGAAGCTTACATGGATGGATTTGAAGTAATGCCGATGCTCGAAGCTGCGAAGCATGGTGACTACTTCGTAACAGTGACAGGTAACCGCGATATCATTAGCAAAGAGCATTTTGCTGTGATGAAAGATGGCGCAATCTTGTCCAACGCAGGTCACTTCGATGTCGAAGTAAACAAGGTTGACCTGAATGCCATGTCGACTTCTTCCCGTATTGTGCGTAAAGATATTGAAGAATTTGTCTTGACTGATGGTCGAAAAGTGTATCTGCTCGCAGAAGGCCGCCTCGTGAACCTGGCTGCTGGCGACGGACATCCGGCTGAAATCATGGATATGACCTTTGCTTTGCAAGCGGTATCCTTGGCTTATGTCAATGAACAGTACAAAAACATTGGCAAAAAAGTGCTGAACGTACCATTCGAGTTGGATCAAATGGTTGCTCAGTACAAGTTGGAAGCTCTGAACATCGGAATCGACAAATTGACAGATGCGCAAAAATCCTACCTGGAAAGCTGGGTCGAATAGTCCCTCGAATCCCGTCTTTTCCCGGCAAAAAAATATGCGAAAAAATCCTGCATACAAACGCAGGATTTTTTTTTATAATAACAAATAGGTACTAGGTGGGGAAAAGTGGGGGAAAGTGGAGCCAACCGACAGGAAAGTGGGGGACCAGGGCGTGTTCATGGGGGAATATCAGCACAGCATCGACGAAAAAGGCCGCCTGACGATCCCAGCCAAATTCCGTGAAGGGCTCGGTACTTCCTTTGTTATTACCCGCGGCCTGGACCAATGTTTGTTTGCTTATCCGCAAGATGAGTGGAAACAACTAGAGGAAAGACTTAAGTCTCTCCCATTTACAAAAGCAGATGCTCGCGCATTTACACGATTTTTCTTTTCAGGTGCCACCGAATGTGAGTGGGATAAGCAGGGAAGGGTAAACATACCCCCCAATTTACGTGAGCATGCAGGCATGCAAAAAGAATGTGTGATCATCGGGGTATCAAACCGTGTAGAGGTATGGAGCAAGGAACGCTGGGAAGATTATTTTGCCCAGTCAGAAGGCTCTTTTGGAGAAATTGCCGAAAAACTGGTTGATTTTAATTTGTAGCAGCGAGAAGAACAGGAGTGACGACATTGTCGTTTCATCACGTAACCGTTTTGATGGATGAGGCTGTCCAAGGGCTAAATATTCGTCCTGGGGGCATTTATGTAGACTGTACACTCGGCGGAGCTGGGCATAGCAGTTTGATTGCTTCCAAGCTGACGGAGGGCGGTCGTCTTATCGCCATCGATCAGGACGACTGGGCACTGGATAATGCCCGTGAAAGACTCGCTTCCTATATGGACAGAGTCACGCTGGTAAAGAGCAACTTCCGCCATATCAAAGACATTGTGAGAGATTTAGGCTTGGCTGGTGTAGACGGGGTGTTATTTGACCTCGGGGTATCCTCTCCACAATTGGACGAGGGAGAGCGAGGCTTCAGCTACAATGCCGATGCGCCCTTGGATATGAGAATGGACCAGCAAGCACCATTGTCCGCCTATGACATTATCAATGAGTGGGATGAAGAAGAGATTGCCAAGATCATTTGGCTGTACGGAGAAGAGAAGTTTTCCCGCCGAATTGCCCGGCAAATCGTTCAACAACGGAAGAAGCAGCCGATCCAAACAACAGGTGAACTCGTTGAGTTGATTAAGGAAGGAATTCCTGCCGCTGCGCGCCGTACCGGACCCCATCCGGCGAAGCGTACCTTTCAGGCAATTCGGATCGCTGTCAATGATGAATTGGATGCATTCAAAGAGGCCGTCGTCGATGCAATTGAGGTTTTGAATCCAGAAGGTCGCGTAAGTGTCATTACGTTTCATTCCTTAGAGGACAGAATCTGCAAGCAAATTTATCAAGACTTTTCAAAAGGGTGCACGTGCCCGCCAGCCTTTCCGATTTGTACATGCGGAAATAAAGCAGTAGTAAAAGTCATTACAAGAAAGCCGATTTTGCCATCAGAAGAAGAATTAGAAGCAAACAAACGTGCACGATCAGCTAAACTACGGGTAGCGGAGAAGCTGTAGACCGGGATCGACGAGAAAGGGGAGGGAGAAGCGATGAGTTATTACTACCGAGGGAATTTAGCTATGGAGCTGGAACAACAATCCCGCTCTGTAACGAAAACAACAAAGCGCACGGTCCGAATCAAGCCAACGATTCCGACCGGAGAAAAATTGCTGTATCTCTTATTTATCTCGTTAACCGTCGTCGGCTTGGGTCTAGTGGGTGTCCGCTACTCGCAAATTTCCCAGTTGAATTACGAAATCCAGACCACCAAACATGAAAACCGTGTGACGGCAGAAAAAAATGCAACGTTGAAATTGCAAATTGAACAAATGACCAACCGGGATCGCCTGCAAAAAGAAGCAGAGAAGCAGGGGATGGTATACAATCCAGCAGCTGTACATACGATCGGGAACCTAGAAGTACAGGCGAGTCTGCCAAAACCACAACCCAAAAAACCTTAAATGTTACTGCGCCTTATGTGCGGTAACATTTTTTCTTAGCTGGGCTAGTTGGCTTAGGGAGCGGGCGATCTTTGATGCGATGGAGATGAACGGAGATGGAATGGAAGCGAAAAGTAAATTGGCGAATTCTCATGGTAGCCTTATGTACGATTTTGATTTTTTCGACGTTGAGTTTTCGAATCTACTGGCTTCAGACTGTCAAAGCTACCGAAATCATGGGGACGGCTCAAGAGCAGTGGGACAGGGAGCAAGTCTTGAAGCCCAAGCGCGGGGCGATCTATGATCGAAACGGCGAGATTTTGGCGTATAACGGGAAGGCATACACGGTAAACGCAAAACTGAAGCCACGAAATGATAAAGACGAAGATTTTGTGAAAGATCCTTACTATACAGCGAATATGTTGGCTCCTATTTTGAATGCGCCTGTTCCTGAATTAGTGAAGAATTTGACTAAGCCGAACAAAGTCGTGGAATTGGGACGCTTCGGGCTAAAGATCAGTGAAGAGCAAAAGAACCGAATTCTAAATTTGCAATATCCGACACTGCCAAGTGGTGAGAAGCTCAAAAAGAATCAGCTCCCAGGAATCTATTTGACTGAAACGACTCGCCGGGTTTATCCGAATAACGCCTTCGCTTCCCATGTGATCGGTTATCTTGATTTGTATGATGAACCGAAAATGGGGATCGAGCTGCAATTTAACGATAAATTGGCTGGCCAAAAGGGACATATTGCCTACCAAAAGGATCGCGCAGGCTACCAGCTGCCGGACGGAGAAGGAGAGTACACTCCGGCAATAGACGGCGTAGATGTATATCTTACGATTGATCGCCAGATACAGGATTATGTAGAACAAGCCCTAGATAAGGTGGAGCAGCAGTACAAGCCGCAGGGCATGACGGTCGTTGTAGCCGACCCGCAAACGGGCGAGGTATTGGCGATGGGCAACCGCTCGACGTTTAATCCGAATACGTACTACAACGGGATTGAAAACTACAACAACCATGCGGTCACCACAATGTTTGAGCCGGGCTCTACGTTTAAGATTATTACGCTGGCGGCAGCGATTGAAGAAAAAATGTTTAATCAGAATGAAACCTATCAATCAGGTGCTTACACCATCAAGGGGCAGATTCCGATCCGTGACCACAACAATGGTGCCGGTTGGGGGACCATCAGCTTTTTAGAAGGGGTTCAGCGATCGAGTAACGTATTGTTCGTTAAGTTGGGTTATGAACGGTTGAAGCTGGAGGGTCTAAAGAAATACTTCAAAAAATTCGGGATGGGTCAAAAAACCGGAATTGAGCTTCCTTACGAAAAAGAAGGAAATTTAATCAACCTGTATAAACCTCAGTCACCGCGTGACTGGGCTGCAACAACGTATGGTCAAGCAGCGACGGTTACGGCGATCCAGCAGGTTGCCGCTGTGGGGGCGATCGCGAATGGAGGAGAGCTTCTAAAACCTCATATTTTAAAAGAAATGCGTGATCCTCACACAGGAGCCGTTGTCGAACGCACGCAACGTGAGGTTGTGGATCGGGTCGTAAGCGAAGCGACTGCAAAACAGACACGCGACATTTTGGGCAAGGTTGTCTCAGAAAAACCTGGAACTGGTACACTATATCAGATCGAAGGGTATCAAGTAGCAGGAAAGACGGGAACTGCACAAAAATATAATCCTAACAATGGGAAAATTTTGGATGGTCGTTACGTGGTTTCCTTCATCGGTTTTGCGCCAAAAGACAATCCGAAGTTGTTAGTTTATGTTGTCATTGACGATCCGAAAACAGATGCATGGTATGCATTGTGGGGCCAAATGATGCTTGCGCCGATGTTTACGTCTATTATGGAGCGCAGCCTGCAATATTTGCAGCAGCAGCCTGATCTGTCGGTAGTTAATAGTACTAAAAAACCGACGCCAAAAAAAGAAGTACAGGCAGCGCTGGCATCCTCACCAGCTACACAGAAGACATTGCCTAAGTTTGAAGGGATGTCCACGACAGCCGCACAATTGCGGGCGAAGCAGGACAATTTGCCGGTCACGGTAGCCGGAACAGGTACGAAAATCGTCAAACAGTATCCCGAAGCTTATAATCAGGTCGTTCCAGGTGAACAGATCATCCTTGTAACGGACAGGGTAAAAGGAACGAAGATGCCTGACTTCAAAGGAAAATCATTGCGGGACGTCATGGAATTTACCTCTTTGATCAATCTCGCAGTGAAATCAACTGGAACTGGCTTCGTCAGCCAACAAAGTATTCCTCCGGGAACGGTGCTCCAGGGTACAGAGCTGCTTCAGGTGACGCTGCAATCCGTGTCGGAACCACCTGTACCGGCAACACCTCCTTCTAGTCAGGAGGGCAGCACAGTGCCTGCTACAACAACGCCGAACAATACAGGAGCGAATCCTCCTACAAATCCAACAGGAGGAAATAATCCGGCTCCACCATCTTCTGGTCAGCAAACCGGGCAAGGTGGAGCAGCACAGCCGCCAGCTTCTGGACAGGCACCACCACCTGACAAACCAGGAGACCAATCAACGCAAACACCGACAACTCCATAGTTCTAACTAGTCCCCCCTGCGAATAAGGTTAAGAAGAGACAACCTATTTGAGGGGGGACTCGCTTTGCGGGTATCCAATGCTACTGTACGCCGTCGCATTTTTATCATCTTGATTGTAGGAGTCGTTTTGTATTCGGCACTTGTCACCCGTTTGGGTTATGTTCAATTGATAGAAGGACCGAAACTCTCGCAGATGTCAGATGAACTTCTCAAACGAGAGATTAAATTTCAACCCAATCGTGGTCGCATTTTAGACAGAAGCGGAAATGAGCTCGTGACGAATATGACCGTGCCTACACTGGTATCGGTAGGGGCGCAAATCAAGGACCCGAAAGAAACAGCGAGACAGCTCGCCGTCATTTTGGAGCAAAAAGAAGAAGATGTATTTCGTGCCATTACGAAAAAAGCAATGAGCAACAACCAGATTCCAGGTGGAAGAAAACTGTCTGTTGAAAAGGCGAGGAAAATACAAGAATTGAATTTGCCAGGGATATACTTGGCAGGGGATACGAAGCGTTTTTACCCGAACGGAACGATGGCAGCCCATATACTTGGTTTCACAGGCATTGACAATCAAGGGTTGACAGGTCTTGAAAAAATTTATGATCCCTTCTTGATGGGGACCGAGGGACATATCTCATTTCCGTCAGATGCCAAAGGGCGCGTACTGCCAGGTGGAACCGAAGACTACGTAGCACCCGTGAATGGGATGGACATGTATTTAACACTCGACAGTGCCATCCAATCGTTTATCGAACGCGAGCTGGATCAGGCAGTAGTCGCTTATCAGCCAGATGATGTTCTGGCGATCGCGATGAATCCAAAGACAGGGGAAATATTGGGGATGGGGAGTCGCCCGACTTTTCAACCGGATGCGTACAGGGACTATCCTTCTGAGGTGTACAATAGAAATCTCCCTATCTGGAAAACATACGAGCCTGGTTCCACATTCAAGATTGTGACACTGGCCGCTGCTTTAAACGAAGGCGTTATCAATCTGAACGAAGGCTTCTACGATCCGGGATTCATAAACGTGGCAGGGAAGCGATTGCGTTGCTGGAAGCGTCAGGGGCATGGACAGGAAACGATGCTGGAAGTGGTAGAGAATTCTTGTAACCCTGGCTTCGTGACGATGGGCCAGCGACTGCAAAAAGAACGACTTTTTGACTACATCAAAAAATTTGGCTTCGGACAAAAGACAGGGATCGATTTGATCGGCGAAGAAAACGGGCTGTTATTCAACTTGAAAAAAGTGGGACCGGTAGAGCTGGGGACGACTTCTTTCGGTCAAGGGGTTTCGGTAACGCCGATCCAACAAATGGCTGCGGTCTCAGCCGCTATCAATGGTGGCAAACTTATGAAGCCGTTTGTCGCTAAAGAATGGCGGGATAGTGTGACACACGATGTGGTAGCGAGGACTTTGCCGACAGAGGTTCGACAAGTGATTACCGAGGAGACCTCGGCCAAAGTTCGGCATGCGCTGGAAAGTGTGGTCGCGCAAGGAACGGGAAATAAGGCATTTATTGAAGGGTATCGGGTAGGAGGTAAGACGGGAACCGCGCAAAAAGTAAAAAATGGCCGTTACGTCGATGGCGAATACATCGTGTCGTTTATCGGCTTTGCGCCGGCTGATGATCCACAGCTCGTCGTATATTTCGCTGTAGATAATCCGAAAGCACTGGCGTTTGGTGGATTGATTGCTGCCCCGAGTGTAAAAAGTATCATGGAATCCTCCCTAGAGCATTTGAATGTACCCAAACGAAAAGATGGCATCCCCAAGGAAATTAACAAAGCACTGGGAGAACGGGCGCCAATCGAAGTACCAAACATGGTCGGACAATCCATGAGAGACGTAGTGACAACGTATGATACTCTGCCGCTAGTCGTTTCAGGTAAAGGTCAGTACGTCATCCAGCAGTCCCCAGCACCTGGAGTGAAAATTGATGAGGGCGGAAAAATTCGCATATACCTTGGTGACAAATCGACCAATTAGCTATAAAATGAGATTTCGAAGGCGGAGGGGAGTAGGCTTGTCTACGTTCGCTCTGCCTTTGTTCATCAAGACTGCGCCTAAATGATCGGCGTAGCCAAGTACAAATGTTCAAATTTCTGTCTATACTAGTTGGAGAATGGGGTGCCTGTTTCATGTTTCTACGGGATCTGCTCATGCCTTTGTTGCCAGTAACGGTTTCGGGGGATGACAGCATGGAGATTACGGGTTTGACAGCAGACTCGCGCCAGGTAAAGCCCGGCTACTTGTTTGTCTGTCTAACTGGATATACCGTGGATGGACATACGTTCGCGGCCCAGGCGGTGAAGAATGGTGCCGTCGCCGTGTTATCCGAACAAGATCTGGACGTGCCAGCGACTATTGTCAAAGTACCGGATACCCGGCGGGCAATGGCTATGCTGGCTGATCGTATTTTCGGATCTCCCACGAAAGAAGTAAAAGTCATTGGCGTAACCGGGACAAATGGCAAGACGACCACAACGCATCTGATCGACAAAATTTTGCGCGATCAAAGCAAGCAAACAGGCTTAATCGGAACGATCCATATGAAAATTGGAGACGTTACGGAGGAAGTCAAAAATACGACTCCAGATGCCATAGATTTGCAAAGAAGCTTTCGTCGCATGTGCGATGTAAACACAGACTATGCGATTATTGAGGTTTCCTCTCATGCATTGGAGCTGGGAAGAGTCCGCGGTTGCGAAATCCATACAGCGGTTTTTACCAACCTGACGCAGGATCACCTCGACTACCATAAAACGATGGAAAACTATCGCTACGCCAAATCATTATTGTTTTCCCAGCTGGGCAACGGCTATGACACAGACCGTCTAAAAACAGCTGTACTGAATGCCGATGATGAGGCGTCCGAATTATATGCCACCGTTACACCGGCGCGAGTCATTACATACGGCATCGATCAACCAGCAGATGTAAGGGCAAAACAAATCGAAATCACAAGTAAAGGAACTTCTTTTACAGTCGAAAGCTTCGCTGGCAGTGCGCGTCTGAACTTGAAGCTGATGGGAAAGTTCAATGTGTATAACGCTTTGGCAGCCATCGCGGTTACACTCGCAGAAGGTATTCCACTCGAAGCGATCAAGGCGAGCCTGGAAGAGGTAGCGGGCGTAAATGGGCGATTTGAAGCAGTAGATGCTGGTCAGCCGTTTGCGGTGCTCGTCGATTACTCCCACACACCAGACAGCTTGGAAAATGCATTAATGACTGTCAAGGAATTTGCCCGTGGCAACGTATTTTGCATTGTAGGCTGCGGAGGCGATAGGGATCGAACCAAACGCCCAATCATGGCGCAAATTGCAACGAAATATGCTGATCTGACCGTCTTAACATCAGATAATCCACGCTCGGAGGAGCCGCAGGCGATTCTCGATGACATGCTGGCTGGTTTGTCAGAAGTGGCACCTGATCGTTATACGGCACTGACAGACCGACGCGAAGCCATTGTCCATGCAGTTTCGCTTGCAAAGCCGGACGATGTGATCTTGATCGCTGGAAAAGGACACGAAACGTATCAAATTATTAAAGACCAGGTGTTGCCCTTCGATGACCGTGAAGTTGCGCGCGAAGCGATTGCCCGGTACAACCAAGAATAGAACAGATGCCACACACTGCATCGAAAGAAAGGAGGCTCGGGCATGTTCGTTGACAACGTCCTAATCGTCACGATCGTCGCTGCGTTTCTCATCGCCGTACTCATTGGCCCATTGTTTATTCCCTTCCTTCGCCGCCTGAAATTTGGGCAGGCAATTCGTGAGGAAGGACCGCAATCCCATTTTAAGAAGGCTGGAACTCCCACCATGGGAGGCACCATCATTCTTTTGGCACTCATATTTACCGTGTTGAAGTTTGCCAATGCGAAAATGGAAATTTACTTCCTGTTATTGGTGACCCTCGGATACGGTTTAATCGGGTTTTTGGATGATTTCATCAAAATCAAGAAAAAACGCAACCTCGGGTTGACTGCCAAACAGAAGTTTGCTGGTCAGATTGTCTTGGCAATCGGCGCTTATATTTTGCTGCTTATGATGGGGCATGACACGTCCATCCATCTGCCAGGTACACCGTGGAAGCTCGAGCTCGGCTATTTTTACTTCCCATTCCTGTTGTTCCTCTTGGTAGGTACAACGAATGCCGTTAACATCACAGATGGATTAGATGGACTATTGGCAGGGACGGGAGCGATTGCTTTTGGTGCTTATGCGATCATCGCATGGTTTGGTCAAGATTATGACACTGCTATTTTTAGTGCGGCTGTTGTAGGTGCGGTACTTGGTTTCCTCGTCTTCAATGCGCATCCGGCACGCGTCTTCATGGGTGATACGGGTTCACTTGGACTTGGTGGAGCGCTCGCGGGAATTGCAATCATGACCAAGACGGAATTACTTTTGGCTATTATCGGTGGGGTATTCGTTGTCGAGACGCTCTCTGTTATTATGCAGGTAGTCTCCTTTAAGACACGTGGAAAGCGTATTTTCCGTATGAGTCCCCTGCATCATCATTTTGAATTAACAGGCTGGTCAGAGTGGCGCGTGGTTGTCACGTTTTGGCTCGTCGGTATGTTCTTTGCTGGATTGGGTGTATACCTTGAGGTGGTGACAATCAGATGATGCGTTTTCATAATAAGCATGTCGTCGTTATTGGTATGGCAAAGAGCGGTGTCGCAGTGGCAAAACTGCTACACCGCTTTGGTGCTCATGTCGTCGTAAATGATAAAAAGCCACGTGAAGAAGCGGTCGGGGTAGAAGAGCTGGAATCGTTGGGGATTCCGGTCATTTGTGGTTATCATCCCGATGATCTCATTCATGAAGGCGTATCCCTTGTGGTCAAAAATCCGGGGATTCCGTATGAAGCAGCACCCGTCAAGCAGGCGCAGGCACTCGGTATTCCTGTTGTGACGGAGGTGGAGCTGGCCTCCCAGATTGCCAAGGCACCGATTATCGGCATTACAGGCTCCAATGGCAAGACCACGACTACGACGCTCGTCGGACTGATTTTCAAAGAAGCGGGTCTGGATGCGAAGGTAGGAGGCAACATTGGTACCGTATTGTGCGGCCTGGCGGAGGAAGCTGGTCCCGACGAATGGCTCGTTGCTGAATTGAGTAGCTTCCAACTGATGGGGACGAGAGAGTTCCGCCCGCATATCGGTGTTTTGCTCAATCTGTATCCTGCTCATTTGGATTACCATCACACCATGGAAGAGTATTTGGCAGCCAAACTGAAAATGTTTGCTAACCAAACGGCAGAAGACGCAGCTATTTTGCCATATGACCAACCAGAGATCGTAGAAAAATGCAAAGACCTCCCTGCATCCATCTACTACTTTAGCAAGAGTCAAGAGGTGCCAAAGGGAGCTTTTGTCAAGGATGGTTTGATCCTGTTTGCGGATGGGAATGGGAATACAGAGCCAATCGTTGCGATCGCGGATATTACCGTTCCTCATTTGGACAACGCACTGGCAGCGATTCTGGTTGCGAAGCTCGCAGGCGCGGACAAGCAATCGATTATACAAGTTCTTACTACCTTCCCAGGGGTAGAGCACCGGATGGAGTTCGTGGACTCGATTCGCGGTGTCAAATACTTCAATGATTCAAAAGCGACCAACCCGGAAGCGGCATCGCGCGCTTTGCAAGCGTGCAAGGAGCCGGTCGTATGGATTTGCGGTGGGCTGGATCGTGGTGTTGATTTTCGGGAACTGCTGCCAGTGATCCAAGGTCGGGTAAAAGCAGTCATCGCTCTCGGGCAAACGGCTCCGATTTTACTGGAACGTGCGCAGGAAGCAGGGATTAATGAGCGGATCCATGTCGATACTGTGGAAAAAGCCGTTCTTGCTGCTTCCCAGTTGGCCGAATCAGGTGATGTGGTCTTACTGAGCCCTGCTTGTGCGAGTTGGGACATGTTTCCTTCGTTTGAGACAAGGGGGAGCATGTTTAAGGACGGCGTGCATAGACTTAAAACAAGCCTAGCATAACGTCCCACTGGTATCATCACGAATATGACAAAAGCGGGACGGCATGAGAAAGGATGACCTGGCACAATGAGCAAGGTACGCTCTGCCCCCGACTTCGTAATTATTTTTGCAACACTTTTTTTATTGGGAATTGGCATCGTGATGGTGTATAGCGCCAGCGCGATCGTGGCGCAAAAGCCGCCGTTTTCCGATCCGTATTTTTTCGCCAAGCGGCAACTGATCTTCGCTCTGTTAGGGATTACATCCATGTACATTACGATGAATATCGATTACTGGGTGTGGAAGCAATGGGCCAAGCCAGGGTATTTGGTAAGCATCGGTCTGTTGATTTTGGTTTTGATTATCGGGATCGAAGTAAATGGCTCGAAAAGCTGGCTTGGTTTCGGTGCTTTTGGAATTCAACCAGGGGAATTTGCGAAACTGGGCGTCGTTGCATTTCTGGCGAAGTGGCTCTCAGATAATCAGAAGCAAATTGTCTTATTCCGAAAAGGTCTTCTGCCTGCCTTGGGAATTCCCGTTCTGTGTTTTGGTTTGATCATGCTGCAACCGGATTTGGGAACCGGGACGGTTTTGATGGGAACCGCCGTCGTTATGATTTTTGCGTCAGGTGCGCGGATTAGTCATTTTGTCGGTTTGGGAATGATCGGAGTTGTTGGCTTCATCGGCTTGGTTTTGTCAGCGCCTTATCGAATCAAAAGGATTACGTCCTTCCTCGATCCGTGGTCTGATCCGCTCAATACGGGCTATCAAATCATCCAATCTCTTTACGCAATAGGTCCCGGCGGTTTGTTGGGTCTTGGCCTTGGACAAAGCAGACAGAAGCATCTGTACTTGCCTGAGCCTTACAATGATTTTATTTTCTCGATTGTCGCGGAGGAGCTGGGCTTTATCGGAGGCACGCTCATTCTCCTGCTATTTCTCCTCTTGTTGTGGAGGGGAATGCGAACGGCAATTACGGCTCCAGATTTGTTCGGAAGCCTGCTTGCGCTAGGGATCATTGGCATGATTGCCATCCAGGTTGTCATCAATATTGGTGTTGTGACAGGAATGTTTCCGGTGACTGGAATCACGTTGCCGTTCCTAAGCTACGGTGGTTCTTCGCTGACACTGATGCTCACAGGTGTAGGTGTCTTGTTGAACATCTCTCGTTTTTCTCGATAACAGAAACCTCAACAGGAGTACGCAATAAGAATGTAAAGCAGCCTATTGCTACTCCTTCTCAAAAAAGGGTGTGAACGTAATGCGTGTCGTCTTAACAGGCGGTGGCACAGGTGGACATATTTATCCGGCGCTTGCGGTGGCGAGGGAGGTTTCTCGTCAATATCCGCAGGCTGCCTTTTTGTATATTGGCAGTAAAAAAGGCTTGGAAGCAGGTTTGGTTCCGCGATCCAATATTCCTTTCCAATCCGTAGAAATTAGCGGATTGAAACGCAAGCTGTCGTTGGACAACTTGAAGACCTTGTGGAAATTCGTCCGGGCTGTTGGGGATGCCAAGAAAATGCTGCGCGAGTTCAAACCGGATGTCGTAATTGGTACGGGTGGCTACGTATGTGGTCCAGTCGTATATGCAGCTTCGCGCTTGGGGATTCCAACGTTGATCCATGAGCAAAACGTAGTGCCGGGCTTGACCAACAAGTTCCTTTCTCGCTCAGTTACTCGGGTGGCCGTTTCGTTCAAAGAATCGCTCGCCCATTTTCCCCCGTCTAAAACGGTACTGACCGGAAATCCACGTGCAACGGAAGTTATGCACGGTAATGCCGAGGTGGGTCGAAGCTTTTTGGGTGTGGACAATAGCAAAAAAATCGTGCTGATCTTTGGTGGCAGCAGGGGAGCGCGTGCAATCAATGAGGCAGTGCTTTCGGTTGTTACGCAGTTAGGTAAATACACCGATACTCATTTTGTATATGTGACGGGCGATGTTCATTTTGAGGCGATTTCGGCACAGCTTGGTGAACGAGGAACACTTCCAAGTAACATTTCTGTGCTTCCGTTCGTCCATAATATGCCGGATGTTTTAGCAGCGACGCATGTATTGGTTGGTCGCGCAGGAGCATCTACCTTGGCAGAAATAACGGCACTAGGTGTGCCTTCAATCTTGATTCCGTCCCCGTACGTCACGAACAACCATCAAGAGAAAAATGCAAGGGGATTGGAGCGCGTAGGGGCCGCTCATGTTATCGTTGAGCGTGACCTTACCGGAGAGAGCTTGCTACTTTCCTTGGAAAATATCCTTACCAATCCAGCGAAATGGGAAGAGATGAAAAATAGTTCACTTTCCTTGGGTATGCCGCAAGCAGCGACGGAGATCGTTCGTCAATTAGAGGCGATGACACGAAAAAAATGATCAGATAGGCGATTGTCACGCCGATCTGGGCGAAAGCATAGTATGGAGCAAACACGTGAGAAGACTAGGTCCGACCTAGCAAACGTATCAGGAGGTTCACAAATGAAAAAAATCGCAGATGAGCTCATGCAAGCAGGAATCGAAAAAGTGTGGACCGATGAACCCCTTGCTAATCATACAACGTGGCGGATCGGGGGTCCTGCTGATTTGTTAATCCAACCCAAGGATAAAGCATCCTTGCAAAAGGCCTTGCAGATCATCCATCGTCATGAAATTCCTTGGAGTGTAATCGGGCGCGGTTCAAACCTTCTGGTGAGGGACAGAGGGATACGTGGAGCCGTGCTTAAAGTGGCCGAGGGCTTGAGCCACTGTGAGTTCAGGGGCGAAGAGGTGTGTGTGGGTGCCGGATATTCCATGATCCGCCTGGCGGTGGAGACAGGCAAGATGGGATTAACAGGTATGGAGTTTGCAGGAGGGATTCCTGGTACGGTAGGCGGCGCCGTCTATATGAATGCGGGGGCACACGGATCTGATCTTTCACGTATTCTTATTGAGGCCGAGGTCCTTTTCGAAAACGGCGAAAGTAAAGTGTTGAGTAATGAGGAACTGAGCTTTAGCTACCGGACTTCTCTTTTGCAAAAGCAAAAAGGGATCGTGCTAGAGGCCCGTTTTCAATTGAGGACGGGCGACCGCAAGGAGATTGCGGCCACACTCGCTGTCAATAAGGAACGACGGCGCAATACGCAGCCATTGCAGATGCCGTGTGCTGGCAGTGTGTTCCGAAATCCGCCTAATGACCACGCAGGTCGCCTGATTGAAGCAGCTGGGCTGAAGGGCTATCAGATCGGAGGAGCTCAGGTTTCAGAAAAACACTCCAACTTCATCGTGAATTGCGGAGGAGCAACGGCTGCCGACGTCCTCACCTTGATTAATCACGTTCGGAGCACGATTCTCGAGAAAAATGGGATTGACCTGCATCCGGAAGTCCTGGTGGTGGGCGAGGGGTAACACGGAGGTGAAAGTTTGGAGACTTTTGCGATCGAAGGCGGAAGACCTCTGTCCGGTTCGCTTCGGATCCAAGGTGCTAAGAACGCTGCTCTTCCCATTCTTGCCGCTGCTGTGCTCGCGGAAGGGCAATTCTATATCTATGACGTCCCCCATCTAAAAGACATTAAGGTCATGCTCGAAATCTTGACGTTGCTTGGGGCGAATACGAAGCATGAGGACGGATGTGTCGATCTGGATACAACGTCTGTCTGTGTCCCGCAGGTGCCGGATGATTTAATGAGCCAAATGCGATCTTCGATTTTTTTGGCGGGACCACTCCTGGCACGTCTGGGTGAGGTCACGATTTCCAGGCCAGGTGGATGTGACATTGGAGAGCGCAGGATTGACTTGCATTTGGCTGGATTGACAGCGCTAGGAGCCAAAATTGAAGAATCGGAAGGTTACATTACATTTCGGGCCAAACAATTGCGTGGGTCCAATATCTTTCTTTCCTTCCCCAGTGTGGGCGCGACGGAAAATATCATGATGGCGGCTGTGCTGGCAAAAGGCACTACCCGAATTTGTAATGCAGCACGTGAGCCGGAAATCATCGACCTCCAGAATTTCCTGAATGCAATGGGAGCAAGGATCAGAGGGGCGGGCACCGATACGATTGAGATCAGTGGTGTACCTCGTTTGCGTTCCGTCAGTTACCGGATCATACCGGACAGGATTGTGACAGGAACTTATCTGCTGGCTGTCGGTATTTCACAGGGACATATCGAATTGACCAATACACTGCCTGAGCAATTGATGGCATTGATTGAGGTCGCCCGTAGCTGCGGTGTTGAAATCAAGACCCGCCATGATATAATGGAAATCAAAAGCACCTCCCGTCCACGTGCCTACGACCGGATCATCACCTCGCCATATCCCGGGTTTCCGACCGATTTGCAGGCGCAGCTGATGGTGTTTCTGTCACAGGCTAGGGGAACGAGTGTCATTAAAGAGACCATTTTTGAAGGAAGATTCAAACATGTGAATGAATTGGCGCGAATGGGCGCCTCTATATACGTTGATCTTGGCTCCGCAATTATTCGGGGTGTCAATAAATTGACCGCTACGAATGTCGAAGCTACTGATCTTCGAGCAGGTGCTGCCTTAGTCCTCGCGGGGCTTGCTGCAGAAGGTATTACCACGGTGAACCAGATCCATCATATTGATCGTGGATACGATCGGCTGGAAGAGCAGTTGCGTCAATTAGGAGCCGATATATCACGAGTATCGATGTAACCGAGGGAGAGTGGGCGGCATAATGTTATGCCGCTTTCCCTGTTTTGTTAAATGACATTTATTCGAAGGACATCCAGTAATTTACTTTGCTCTGGGCAATGAGCCTAAAAAACAAGAGGAAGGGTACGGCCATGGCGGTATATGAGGAACGCATTCCGCAAGTCAAGCAACAACGCCCCAGAAGAAGGGGCAACCGCAAACTGGTCTTTCTGCTGGTATTGTTTTTTCTTACCATTCTCATCATCGTTTTTATCCGTTCCCCTTACAGTAAGGTGCAAGAGATTCGAGTGACTGGTAATGATATTTATACGGCAGAGCAAGTCATTACAGAATCTGGCCTAATGAAGGACATGCAGTTTCTAAACGTATGGGAGAACAGTGTACGAAATAACTTGAAACCATTAGAGGCCATTAAAGATGTGACGGTGAGCCGTTCTTTCCCCGGGTTGATCACGCTACATATAACCGAACAAAAGCGCGTCGCTTTTTGGAGTGGGCAGGACGGAAGCCGCTATGCCTTACTGGACAATGGCTATGTGCTCAAACAGGTTAATTTCGCCAAGCGCGTAGTGGACAGGCCATTGATTAGCTCGTGGGCCTCACCGGAGCTCCTTCCCCATCTCGCCAAGTCGCTATCGAAATTATCGCCAAATGTACTTGCGGAGATTTCAGATATTACATTGACGCCGACGGTTTACGACAAGCAACGCATAACGCTGTACATGCGCGACGGGAATGAAGTAAGAAGCGTCATCTACAAGCTGGACAAGATGATGAACTGGTACCCGGCGATCATGAAACAATTGCCGCCAGATACAAAAGGGGTGCTCTCTTTGTTTGAGCAACCGTGGTTTATTCCGTACGGGGCTCAAGGGGCTATTCCTATACAGGAAGGGCAAGAGCAGCCACAGCAGCCACAGCAGTAAATGAAAAAGGGGAAAGTAGACATGAGTCGTCGTCGCAAATTTCATTTGTATTTAACCATCGTGACGTTATCTACCGGCTTTCTAGTGGCCACTTCCTTCGAAACGAACAAGCTTACCCGCAAAGAACGGATGAATGATCAGCTGTTCCAACAGGAAACGCAATTGAATGACCGGATTTTGGCTGAAAAGGAGCAAAATCGGCATCTGGAAAATCAACTGCTCGATTTGCAACGTCAGGTGGGAAAAGTGGAAGAGGCGATGGCGGAGCGCAAATCGGAGGCTGCTGAAACACTCAGTCAACTGGATGCAGCGCGGATGCTAGCAGGGGTAGTAGCTGTCGAAGGGCCAGGTATTGTCATAACGATGCAGGATAGCCAGAATGCAGCGAACAGCACAGACATCGCAAACTACATCGTGCATGAGCAGGACGTACGCCTGGTCGTAAATGAACTGCGTGCAGCAGGAGCAGAGGCCATCAGCATTAACGGGCAGCGTGTGGTAAGCAATTCCGAAATTCGTTGCATTGGACCAACGATTATCGTAAACGGCATCAAATCGGCCGCTCCATTCGTGGTAACAGCGATAGGGAATCCCGACACACTAGACAGTGCTTTGAATTTACCGGGAGGTGTTTTACACTCCTTGCAAGATTTTGTACAAATAAGCATAGCCAAAAAAGAGCGGGTCGAACTACCTGCCTTTGTTGGTGACGCGAAAACGAAACACTCCTAAATAAAAGGATGCGTTTACCTATGTTACAAAAAAGCCGTAAAATCACATTTATTCTTGCCATCATTAGTGCTATCATAGGTGTGATGTTGACTGTGCAATTACGAAGCAGTCTTCATCCTGTTCATAAAGAGTCTCGCAGCATCGCGGAACTTCGGACCACGTTGCAAAAAGAACTGGAGAAACACAAAAACCTGCTCGCAGACATTTCAAAGTATAATCAGCTGTACTACCAATACGAAACCTCACTCAGTGAAGATGAAAGTATCTCCGTTATGAAAGAGGAGTTGGCACGGACTCGCCGAATGGCTGGAATGGTAGGGATGGAGGGAGAAGGCATCGTTATTGATGTTGTCGATGCCCATACACCTGCAGAACCAGTTGGGGATGGACATATGCCTGTGCCTGTTGTAGGAGACTATACGATTGACGATGAAGATTTGCGCTGGTTGGTAAATATCCTGTTTGCAAACGGAGCACAAGCTGTTTCTATTAATGGCCATCGACTGATTGCTACCACTGCGATCCGCAATGTGGGAGACGTCATCCAAATCGATACCAGGACGATCAGGGCTCCGTATGAGATAAAAGCATTGGGGGAGCCTGAAGTATTGTTGTCCGCATTGAAGCTGGAGGGCGTAGAGGAAAACTTCCAGCTGGCGAATAAAAAGGTGCTGGCAGAAAAACGGGACAAGCTGATGATTTCAGCGAATAATGAAACTCGTGTCATTCAATTTATGAAACCTGTAAAACAAAAAGGAGATTCGTAACCATGTGGCTCCCGCTTATCGGACTGATTGTCGGTCTTGTTGTCGGCTTCCTACTGGATTGGCGTGTGCCCCAGGAGTATAGCAGCTATCTATCAATAGCCCTCTTGGCTGGATTGGATACGATCTTTGGGGGGATTCGTTCGTTTTTAGAGCGTACTTTTAACGTTCGTATTTTCATGTCTGGATTCTTTTTCAACACACTTTTTGCAGCAGGCTTGGCCTTCATTGGAGGGTACTTGGGGATTGATCTGTATTTGGCTGCGATCGTGGCTTTCGGGGTCCGTTTGTTCAACAATCTCGCTGTCATTAGGAGAATTGTTCTATCCAAATGGATCAATCAGCAAGAATAACGCGAAGAAAAATGGGAAGATGGTCATTTTTTTGCAAAAAATCAATAAGAAAAAAAGGGAATGGTTGTCCTGTGTGGAATAATTTATGCAGGTGTTCTCACTTTAGCAAGAAAAAAGACGTAGCAGGGGAGGTGTCACAGGTTTGGTAAGCAATGAACTCATAGTCAGCCTAGACATTGGAACATCCAAAGTACGCGTCATGATCGGCGAGATCAACAATGGTTCCATCAACATCATCGGCGTCGGACAATCACACTCAGAAGGAATCAAGAAGGGCGTGATTGTAGACATCGACCAAACCGTGCATGCCATCCGGGAAGCGGTTGATCATGCGGAACGCATGGTTGGCGTTTCAATCGAAGAAGTGTATGTTGGGATCACTGGAAACCATATCGATCTGCATGAAACCCAAGGGGTTGTCGCTGTATCCAGCGAAGACCGTGAGATACGAGAAGAAGATATTCAACGCGTAATTCAGGCAGCGAAGGTCGTGGCTATTCCTCCAGACCGTGAAATCATCGAGGTAGTCCCAAAGGAGTACATCGTTGATGGACAAGGGAGCATTAAGGACCCTCGTGGGATGATTGGTGTCCGACTGGAAATGGAAGGGACCATTGTGACCGGGTTGAAAACGGTCGTACATAACATCGTTCGCTGTGCTCAACGAACTAATCTGCGTGTAGCTGGAATATTCTTGCAACCGCTTGCGGCTAGCACTGTTGCTCTATCAAAAGATGACAAAAATATGGGTGTCGTTCTTGTCGACATCGGTGCGGGTTCTACCACGATCGGTGTATTCGAGCAAGGGAAACTGGCAGCGACCACCGTGATCGGCATCGGTGGCGACCACATTACGAGCGATATTTCACTCGGACTGCGAACGCATACAGATGTGGCAGATCGTGTGAAAACCAAAAACGGCTGTGCCCTTATTGACGAAGCATCCGAAGATGTGAAGTTCAAGGTGAACCGGATTGGCAGTGAAGTTGAAAAGCAATTTACGC
Source organism: Brevibacillus sp. RS1.1 (assembly GCF_013284365.1). Classification (NCBI taxonomy): domain Bacteria; kingdom Bacillati; phylum Bacillota; class Bacilli; order Caryophanales; family Paenibacillaceae; genus Brevibacillus; species Brevibacillus sp. RS1.1. Next base: position 851,700 of record NZ_JABSVA010000001.1, on the reverse strand, counting down.
AAGTGGATTTGGCCAATATTATCGAGCCGCGCGCTGCGGAAATATTCCAATTAGTCGAGGATGCTGTATACAAATTGGGCTATCGCGACGAAATTGCAGGTGGCTATGTTCTTACGGGTGGTACCGTAGCTATGCCGGGCATGTTGGAATTGGCAAAAGAAGAATTGGACGCACCTGTTCGAATTGCGATTCCTGATTACATCGGAGTGCGAGATCCTGCCTACACCACCGGGGTAGGTTTGATTCAATATGCCTTGCAGTTGATGGAGCGCCGCAGCATTCGCGTCACCCCCTCATTCAAGGGCACTCAGAAGCAAACCGTCTCGTCTAAGCCAAAAGAAGGCGGCGGTTTGATGGAAAAAGTAAAAAACTGGTTTAGCGAATTTATTTAATGGAGTTCGCTTTATCGAGCTTAACTACAAGGACGAAGACGGGTATCGATTCGTTCCATTGTGTTTAGTTGACAGGCTTCTGTAGCCACGAAGTTTTCTTATGTTGAAGTTGGGGAGGACTAGCAATATGCTGGAATTTGATATGGACTTGGAATCCTTTGCACGAATTAAAGTTATTGGTTGCGGGGGCGGAGGTAGCAACGCAGTAAACCGCATGATCGCCGGTGGAGTAAAGGGTGTAGAATTCATCACCTTGAACACTGACGCGCAAGCACTTCAGCTCTCCAGTGCAGATATCAAGCTGCAAATCGGGGAAAAATTGACACGTGGACTGGGAGCAGGTGCGAATCCTGAGATCGGTAAAAAAGCGGCGGAAGAAAGCCGTGATTTGATTGAGAACGCTTTGCGTGGAGCTGACATGGTATTCGTAACTGCCGGTATGGGTGGAGGTACGGGTACAGGTGCAGCACCTGTTGTTGCAGAGATCGCCAAAGAAATGGGTGCTCTTACAGTTGGTGTAGTAACTCGTCCGTTCTCTTTCGAGGGTCGCAGACGTTCCCAGCACGGTGAGATCGGTATCGCTGCTCTGAAAGAAAAAGTAGACACACTGATCGTGATTCCTAACGACCGTCTTTTGGAAATCGTTGATAAAAATACGCCAATGCTCGAAGCATTCCGCGAAGTTGACAACGTACTGCGACAAGGGGTTCAAGGTATTTCCGATCTGATTGCGGTACCTGGACTGATCAACTTGGACTTCGCTGACGTGAAGACGATCATGACTGAGCGCGGCTCTGCTCTCATGGGTATCGGTGTAAGCAGTGGCGAAAATCGTGCGGCTGAAGCTGCACGTCGGGCTATTTCCAGCCCACTTCTCGAGACTGCGATTGATGGTGCACGCGGTGTTCTCATGAACATCACTGGCGGGACCAACCTGAGCCTGTACGAAGTAAACGAAGCAGCCGACATCGTATCTTCTGCATCTGACCCAGATGTTAACATGATTTTTGGTGCGGTGATTAACGAGGATCTGAAAAATGAATTGGTAGTGACCGTAATTGCTACAGGCTTCGAGCATAGTCAACGCGCGGCGGAAGCTCCGCGCCGTCAACAACAGCCGATCAACACGCCTGGCAATCGTCCGACACCAGTTTCCAATACGAATAACAGCCGTGCGAAGGAAGAAGAGGAAGACAAGTCCTTCTTCTCCATGGGTAACCTGGATAATCTGGATATTCCAGCATTCCTGCGCAATCGTCGCCGCAACAAAAACTAAAGTGATAAATGACTGTCAAAAGCCTTGTTCCCGTCAGTGGGGACAAGGCTTTTTTTCGTTGATTAGATGAAAAATGTTAGACAAAAAAACCAAAAAAACACCGTCAAGAATTGACAGACTTTACATACACATTGATATATACTGCTTTTACTGATAGAAGTCGTCCTACTATTTACCATTTTTGCTAGGACACATGCTTGCTGCCAAGTCGGTCAAAAGATGAGGGGGAAAGCAAGTGGTTGTGTATCTTGATATCATTCTACTCCTGAATGTGGCTATTGATACCTTGTTACTCTGGTTTACTGCTTATTTTCGCAAAGAGCGCATGGTGTGGTGGAGAATGATACTCGCCTCTCTGTTTGGCTCCGCGTATCTGGTCTTTTTCTTTTTTCCTGTGTTTTCTTCCATGTACCAATGGTGGGTCAAACTACTCTTTTCTGTCATCATGCTGTGGATTGCTTTTGGGAACAGGAGGTTGTTGTCCTTTGCGCAAAACTTGATCATTTTTTACTTCGTCGCATTTGTGTTCGGAGGGGGAGTGTTTGGGCTACAGTATTTTTTGGCACCGCAGAGTGAAATTGTCAATGGACTGGTTGTCACGCATAATGATGGGTTTGGCGTCGGATTCAAGCCTACTTTGGGGATTGTCCTGGTCGGTTTTATCCTGATCTTTTTCCTCGGGAAAAGGAGCTACCGTGCAATCCAGGAGCCACGAAGAATCGAAACCTTTCTTGTCGATGTCGTCGTCACGCTAGCAGGGGAAAAAGTCATTTGCCGTGGACTTGTGGACACAGGAAACCAGCTCCACGAGCCGATTACACGCATACCCGTCATGATTATAGAAAATCGCATGTTCGCACATTTGCTTCCGCCGTCGCTTCTCCGACAAGCCGATGAAAACGGTGGAGTGTGGGAGAAGCTGGACGGATCTTGGGACCATTTGCCGCTGGAATGGCAGTCTCGGGTACGCTTGATCCCGTATCGTAGTGTGTCAAGAGGAATGGATTTTTTACTCGCAATCAAGCCAGACCGTGTCATGGTCGTGCAAGACGGGATTCGTTTTGAAACAGAACGGGTGCTAATCGGGCTTAACCCGATCCCCTTGGCTGCTGATGGCAAGTATCAGGCCATCGTGCACCCAGCCATGATGGAAACTTATACAGAGGAATCAACCTTTATTCTCAAACAGGAGGGCTAATCATGTATGTAAAACTTCGCCTACAACTCCAATTGACCTGGTACCGAATCTTGCTCTGGCTTGGTGTACGCGCCGAAGAAGTCTATTATATTGGCGGGAGTGAAGCATTGCCTCCACCGTTGACCAGAGAAGAAGAGGAGCTGCTGCTCGGACGACTGCCGTCTGGTGATCCGGCTGTCCGCGGTATATTGATTGAACGCAATCTTCGTCTGGTCGTTTACATCGCCCGCAAGTTTGAGAATACGGGAATTAACATTGAGGACTTGGTTAGCATAGGCACCATCGGCTTGATCAAGGCAGTGAATACCTTTGATCCAGACAAGAACATCAAGCTGGCAACGTATGCTTCTCGTTGTATCGAAAACGAAATCCTCATGTATCTTCGCCGAAATAATAAAATTCGTTCAGAGGTATCTTTTGATGAACCCCTTAACATTGACTGGGATGGCAATGAGCTGTTGCTCTCAGATGTTCTGGGTACGGAAAATGACACGATTTATAAAAACATCGAGGACCAAGTGGATCGAAAGCTGCTGAAAAAAGCACTGGATAAACTGTCTGACCGCGAGAGAATTATCATGGAGCTGCGCTTCGGCTTGGCGGGAGAAGAGGAAAAGACACAAAAGGATGTAGCTGATTTGTTGGGAATCTCACAGTCGTATATTTCGCGTTTGGAAAAGCGAATTATAAAACGGTTGCGAAAAGAATTCAACAAGATGGTCTAACGCATATTTTCCCAGCTTGGGGGGATACTGTTCCTAAACCGAAACAGATGGTGGTTTTTGCCACCTTCTTGGTCGGCTACGCGTCAGTTACGCGGCCTTTCAAGACAACCGGGTTAGGGACTTTTTTCTTGCTTCGAGGAGGGAAAGACGTGACGCGCAATAAGGTAGAGATATGCGGGGTAGATACCTCCAAGCTTCCGGTGTTGACAAACAAAGAGATGCGGGAATTGTTTGAGCGCCTGCAAAGTGGGGAGCTGGCGGCTCGCGAGAAGCTGGTCAACGGCAACTTGCGATTGGTGCTTAGCGTAATCCAACGGTTCAACAATCGCGGAGAGTTCGTGGATGACTTGTTTCAAGTGGGCTGCATCGGGTTGATGAAAGCGATCGACAACTTTGATCTCGGGCAAAATGTGAAGTTTTCCACGTATGCCGTACCGATGATCATCGGAGAAATTCGCCGCTATTTACGGGATAACAATCCGATTCGTGTTTCCCGCTCTTTGCGAGACATCGCGTACAAGGCCTTGCAGGTGCGTGACAATTTGACCAACAAACATTCGCGAGAGCCTACCATTATCGAGATTTCTCAGGAATTGAACGTAGCCAAAGAAGATGTCGTGTTTGCACTCGATGCGATCCAAGATCCGGTTTCATTGTTTGAACCGATTTATCAGGATGGTGGCGATCCGATTTACGTCATGGATCAGATTAGTGACGAGAAGAACAAAGATGTCACGTGGGTAGAGGAAATTGCACTTCGTGAGGGAATGCAGCGGCTAGGTGACCGAGAAAAAATGATATTATCCATGCGCTTTTACGAAGGAAAAACGCAGATGGAAGTAGCAGAGGAAATCGGTATCTCACAGGCACAGGTCTCCCGATTAGAAAAAGCGGCAATTGCCCATATGCAAAAGCACGTTCAATCGTAATGAGAAACGACATAGGTGACCCGGCGGTCTTGTACCGTTCGGGTTTTTTGTACGAGCGGAAACGTTTGATTTCTATCGCCTTACTTTTTGGCAAAGAAGCGGACATATTCTTATTTGGACTCATATACTGAAAGTAACGGAGAAAAGAAGGTGAGGAAGAATGGTAAAAATCTCTGACTTCCAGACCAAAGAAGTGGTAAATATTCTCGATGGGAAACGGCTTGGGCAAATTTCAGATTTGGAGATCGATCTGCGTCACGGGCGCGTAGAGGCTATCGTCGTACCGGGACCAGGAAAATTTCTCGGCTTCTTTTCTGCCGGGAACGATTATGTCATTCCTTGGCGCAATATTGTGAAGATCGGGAAAGATGTGGTTCTTGTTCGGATGGAAGAAGCACTTAAAGTTGAAGTAAAAACTTCAGGCGGAGATGAATACTAACGTGAAAGGGAGAAAGGCACGGATAGCCTTTCTTTTCTTTTCGGCTATGGTATGATTAGCCATATGAGGAAGGTGACAACATGAGAGAGCCATTTGTCAGGGTAGAGGATAAGTCAATCTTATCGTTAGCAGAGTGGGAGCAACAATTTCCTGGATTAGTGGCGGGGTTTACCATTCGCTCAGGCGGGGAAAGTGAACAACCGTACGGGTCTTTTAATATGGGGCTGCATGTGGGTGATGAATCTGCGAACGTAGTAGCCAATAGACGCAAGCTGGCAGAACAAGTCGGGATGTCATTTTCGGCGTGGACATGCGCCGATCAAGTGCATGGGAATCAGGTATGCCAGGTTACAGCAGGCGGGGCGGGAAAAGAAAGTCTGGAGGACGTCATTTCTGCAACAGATGGTTTGTTTACCCTTGAAGAAGGAGTCATGCTGACCTCGTTTTATGCAGATTGTGTGCCTCTCTATTTTCTACACCCTCAATCAGGTGCAATCGGACTTGCCCACGCAGGCTGGAAGGGAACAGTAGGCCGTATTGCCGAGGAAATGGTGAAGGCAATGACGAAGCACTATCAGGCCAAGCCAGCGGACATTTTCGTCGCAATTGGCCCATCCATTGGCGGCTGTTGCTATGAAGTCGATGAGCGAATCATGACGCAGGTTCGCACTTGTGCAGGCGATTGGGAAAAAGCAGTGATCTCTTCCACTGGGGATCGATATATGCTGGACCTCCGTCAGTTGAACACAGCGATATTGCTCGAAGTTGGAATTTCTTCCGGGAATATTTTCTCCACGAATTGGTGTACAAGCTGCAGAACAGACTTGTTTTTCTCTCATCGCAAGGAAGCTGGGATACAAGGAACTACCGGACGGATGGCTTCCTATATCGGCTGGAAGGAAAACCTGTAGAAGAAAGGGAAGGGTTCGTTATGACCAAGGAACAAGAATTGTTAAAAGAACGACTGCAATCCATCGAGGCAAGAATTCAGGCTGCTTGCGATCGGGCGAACCGCAAGCGTGAGGAAGTAAAAATTATTGCCGTAACCAAGTATGTCGACGCAGATGCTATTGGCGACTTGCTCGCTGTAGGCGTTGAGAATATCGGAGAAAATCGCGTGCAGGATGCCTTGCCCAAGCATGAACTACACGGCGATAAAGGAATCTGGCATTTTATCGGGCACCTCCAGACGAACAAGGCAAAAGAAGTCGTAGGGAAATTCCCGTACATCCATTCTCTGGATCGACTTTCTTTGGCACAAGAGTTGAATCGACGCGGTGAAGCACTGGATCATGTCGTAAAATGCTTTTTACAGATCAATATATCCGGTGAAGAGACAAAATTTGGGCTTAGTCCCAATGACGTATTGGCTTTTTTGCGCGAAACCAGTAATATGAAACATATAAGTATCGTTGGATTAATGACAATGGCGCCTGTTGTCGAAAACCAAGAGGAAGCCAGACAGGTGTTCCGTGGTCTCTATGAGTGGAAGCAACGGATTAACGAAATGGCATTCCCGCACGCACAGGTGGAAGAACTGTCCATGGGCATGTCTAGTGATTTTGAAGTGGCCATTGAAGAGGGAGCTACATATATTCGTTTAGGATCGGTATTGGTCAAGCCGGAGTAAAAGAAAGCAGACCAAACCACGGAGTAAGAGAGGAGGAAGAGTATGGGTGTTATGAATAAATTGATGGGGTTTCTGGGGTTAGAAAACGAGGAATACATCGAAGAGACAACAACGGTGGAAGAGGAAAGAGAAGAGCAAGAGTCCTCGCACAAACGCCAGCCAGCGATCAGTCGAACTAACAACGTAGTACCGTTTCAAGCACGGGAAAAGGAGGGAATCCGTTTGATTCTCTGTGAACCCCGTCATTACAGCGACGCACAGGATATCGCTGACAACCTACGTCATCGTAGACCTGTTGTGGTCAATCTTCATCGCGTGGAAAAAGACCAAGCCAAGAGAATTATCGACTTTTTGAGCGGGACGGTATATGCATTAAACGGTGATATCCAAAAGGTCGGAGACACGATCTTCGTGTGCACACCTGACCATGTAGATATTCAGGGTACGATCTCCAGTGTGCTGGAAGAGTAGCCATTTAAGACGAATGTAAAAGGGTGAGCTAATGACTGCTGTCATTTCGATTTTAAATTTTGCCTTTACGGTATATCAATACATGATTATTGCTTACATTTTAATGTCATGGGTTCCTCAAATGAGAGGTACAGGCATCGGTCAGTTACTGGAAAAACTGGTTGAACCTTATTTGGCGCCATTTCGCCGGTTTATCCCACCGCTCGGCTTCATCGATATCTCCCCGATTGTCGCATTGATTGCCCTGCGTCTTGCCCAATCTGGCCTGTACGCCATTTTGGAACAAATCATGTTCTAGGCGAGTGAAACGATGAGCATATTTGACCATTTTTCAAAAGAAGAACGTCCCTTTGTTGAACGGGCGCTGGAAATGCTGACGCAAGTAGAGCGGAAGCAGGCCATGCGCCTTACTGATTTTGTAGACCCGAGGCAGTTGCTGATTTTTCAGAGTCTATCCTCACAAGTAAGAGATGTAAAGGTTTCTCCATATGGAGGATACGAAGGTGCCGAGCGAGTTCGTATTATCATCCATCCGGAGTACCTCCCAGTCGACCCTGATGATTATCGCCTTACCTTATTGGCAATCAAGGCAGATCAGCGCTTTCATGTGCTGGAGCATCGAGATGTGATGGGGGCGATGCTGGGTGTCGGGATGAAGCGGGAGAAATTCGGAGATATGCTGACAGATTCAGCGGGCAGCTATACGATTGTAGCAGAGGAAGTTGCTGATTTTGTCTGTGCGCAGGTGACACAAATTCACCGGACATCTGTTCAGTTTGAGCGGGTAGCATGGGAGGCGTTCACACCTCCTGCACCCAAGTTTGTAGAAAAAACAATCACCGTGCCATCATGTCGAATTGACGCGATCATCGGAGAAGTACACAATATGTCTCGCGCAAAAGCCCTGGTGCCAATTCGAGCGGGAAAAGTAAAAATCAACTGGAAAGTAATCGAAGATCCGTCTTATCAACTCCAGATGGGGGATATGGTATCTCTTGCAGGCTATGGTCGGTTCAAAATTCTTGAGGTAGCAGGTCCAACGCGCAGCGGACGAATTCGAATGATTGTCGGACTGGTTACATAAGATGGACCAAGGCGCAAAAAATTGTAAAATACGGCAGGAAACACTGCTAATCCTGTCGAAATGATTAGAGACGAATTATCGGGAAAAGTGGGGGGTTCATGTGCCATTAACGCCGTTGGATATACACAATAAGGAATTCAGCACAGGCTTTCGTGGGTATAACATTGACGAAGTGAACGAATTTCTCGATCAGGTGATCAAAGATTTTGAGCTCTTGATAAAAGAGAAAAAAGAACAGGAAGAGCGCGTAGCCATTCTAAATGAGCGCGTAGATTACTATAAGAGTTTGGAAGAAAATTTGAGCAAGTCGATTCTGGTGGCGCAGGAGACAGCAGAGGATGTGAAGTCGAATGCCCGCAAGGAAGCGCAGCTCATCCTAAAAGAAGCGGAGAAAAATGCAGACCGAATCGTCAATGAAGCATTGGCGAAGTCGCGCAAAATCGCAATCGAAATCGAAGAATTAAAAAAACGTGCTTCGGTTTACCGTATGCGCTTTCGGACGCTTTTGGAAGCGCAACTGGAAATGCTGGAGAATGGCGACTGGGACAGCATCGAACAGCCACAGGTTGATTCTCCTGTAACAGTTGAATAAATCATTGACGTTCGAGCAATGATGGTATTATAATGAAAGACAACTTTTTTGAAATAAATCACAAATCATTGACGATGAACGGGAAGAGTACGTGAGCCAGCACTGCCTAGAGAGTCGGGAAAAGGTGAAAACCCGGCCAGTTGCTTTCGCAGAAAATCACCCGGGAGTTCAACATCCGAAAACCGGTGAACCTTGATGGTTGAACAGGTGAGTAAGTGAGCGCGTCATTCCCGTTACGAATGAGTGAAGTGGAACGAATCCGATGCAGGCTTTTTTGTCGTACGGGTTTGTTCAATCAGGGTGGTACCACGGGAGCTTTCTCTCGTCCCTTTTAGGGGATGAGTGAAGGCTTTTATTTATTTAAGGAGTGAATCAGGCCATGGATTACAGCAAAACTTTAGCGCTACCAAAAACCGATTTCCCTATGCGTGGAAATTTGCCAAGCCGCGAGCCACAGATGCAAGCGGTATGGGAAGAGCAAAATATTTACCAACAAGTGTTGGATCGTACAAAAGACCGCCCGTCTTTTGTCTTGCATGATGGCCCTCCATATGCGAATGGAGACATTCATATTGGTCACGCACTGAACAAAATCCTCAAGGACTTCATCGTTCGCTATAAATCAATGGCAGGCTTTTATGCGCCGTACATCCCAGGCTGGGATACACATGGTTTGCCGATTGAGCAAGCGATTATCAATGCACAAGGGCTGGATCGTCGTAGCATCGAAGTGAACGATTTCCGCCAGCGCTGTGAAGAATATGCTTGGTCCTATATCGACAAGCAACGCGATCAATTCAAGCGTCTGGGCGTTCGCGGAGATTGGGAAAACCCTTATGTAACACTGCTGCCTGAGTATGAAGCCAACCAAATTCGCGTATTCGGTGAAATGGCGAAGAAGGGCTATATTTACAAAGGTCTGCGCTGCGTATACTGGTCTCCGTCTTCTGAGACGGCTCTGGCTGACGCAGAAATCGAATACAAAGACAAGCGTTCTCCTTCTATTTACGTCAGCTTCCAAGTCGCAGATGGAAAAGGCAAGCTGGACACAGAAACAGGTGTTGTGATCTGGACAACGACTCCGTGGACATTGCCAGCAAACCTCGCGATCAGCTTGCACCCAGAACTCGAGTACAACGTCGTGAAGGTAGATGGCCGCAAATTCCTGGTAGCCAACGGTCTGATTGAAGCTGCGAGCAAAGAAATTGGCTGGGAAGGCGTAGAGATTCTTGCGACCTTTAAAGGTCAAGAGCTGGAGGGTGTAGAAACGCAGCATCCATTCTACGATCGCAAGTCTCCACTCATCCTGGGTGAGCACGTAACCCTGGATGCAGGTACTGGTTGCGTTCATACTGCTCCAGGACACGGGGAAGATGACTTTAACGTTGGTCAAAAATACAATTTGGGTGTCCTTTGCCCGGTAGATCACGAAGGTAAAATGACCAATGAAGCACCAGGCTTTGAAGGTCTATTCTATGAAGATGCCAACAAAGTGATTACCGAAAAGCTGAAAGAAAACGGAGCACTCTTGAAGCTCAGTTTCTTCACGCACTCTTACCCACATGACTGGCGTACGAAAAAACCGGTTATTTATCGCGCGACAGAGCAATGGTTCGCATCGATCGACGGATTCCGTACGCAAATGCTCGAAGCGATTAAAAATGTAAAATGGATTCCGCATTGGGGAGAAACTCGTCTGGCTAACATGATTGCGGATCGTGGCGACTGGTGCATTTCCCGTCAGCGTGTCTGGGGTGTACCGATTCCAATCTTCTATTGCAAAGCATGTAACGAACCGATCATTAACGACACGACGATCAACCATGTTGCTGATCTGTTCCGCAAAGAAGGATCGAAAGTATGGTTCTCCCGTGAAGCAAATGAGCTCGTTCCAGAAGGGCTTTCTTGCACCAAATGCGATTGCAACGAATTCCGCAAAGAAACGGATATTATGGACGTTTGGTTCGACTCCGGTTCCAGCCACCAGGCTGTTTTGCGCGAAAGAGGCATTGCTTGGCCAGCTGACATGTATCTGGAAGGCTCTGACCAGTATCGTGGCTGGTTTAACTCTTCTCTCTCAACAGGGGTTGCTGTGCATGGCACAGCTCCTTACAAATCCGTCCTGAGCCACGGCTTTGCATTGGATGGAGAAGGACGCAAGATGTCCAAATCCCTTGGTAACGTCATCGTGCCTCAACAAGTGATTGACAAGATGGGCGCAGATATCTTGCGTCTGTGGGTAGCTTCTGTAGATTATCAGGCTGACGTGCGCATTTCCGATGCGATTCTGAACCAGATCGCTGAGGTGTACCGCAAAATCCGCAATACGTTCCGCTTCCTGTTGGGTAACCTGGATGGATTTAATCCAGCAACAGACCGCGTAGCGTACGAAGAGCTGGGAGAGCTGGATCGTTATGTTCTGGCGAAAGCGGCAAAAGTCGCGAAGCGTACACGCAAAGCGTACGATGAATATCAGTTCCATACCGTTTTCCATGCGGTTCACAACTTCTGCGTGATTGATTTGTCGGCGTTCTATCTGGATATTTGCAAGGATCGCCTGTATGTAGAAGCACCAGACAGTCTGAAACGACGTGCTGCACAGACAGTGATGTACGATTGCTTGCTCAGTCTGGTGAAGCTGGTTGCTCCACTCTTGCCGCATACAGCAGATGAGGTGTGGGCGTTCATTCCAGGCGTGGAAGAGAAGAGTGTGCAGTTGACAGATATGCCAGAAGGCGACGAACAACATCTCAGCTTTGCAGCAGAAGCAGAGAGCAAATGGGATGCGTTCCTGGCGATCCGTGACGAGGTTCTCAAAGCCATGGAAGAAGCGCGCCGCAACAAGGTGTTCGGTAACTCCGTTGATGCGAAGCTGGCTCTGTACCCACAAACGGAAGAAGTTGCGAAAACATTGGCAGCAATGGACGATCTCGCTGACCTGTTCATCGTGGCTCACGTGGATGTACACAGCGGGTCTGCTCCGGCAGAAGCAGTACAACTCGAAGGAATTGCTGCTGTGGTCTCTGCCGCAGACGGTGGAAAATGCGAGCGTTGCCGCGTAGTAAAACCTGATGTTGGCACTCGCGAGTCGCACGCGTCGCTCTGCGTACGTTGTGCTGATGTGGTCGAACAACATTACGCACATGTAACAGAATAAAATCGGTTGATCAACCTGTCATTCCCTTTGGGGGTGGCAGGTTTTTTGCTGGTCATATTTCCTTCGGGACCAAGACATACTACCTGTTGAGGAAACCAAACAAAGGTGGTGTACAGCGTGGACCAAAAGATGGTGGCCAGCTTCCGGGAAAAGCTGCTGGAACAGAAAAAAGAACTGGAAGACCGCGTACAGGACCATTATGGCATGAGAGAACCGATGACAACCTCTTTGCAGGAATTCTCCATGTACGATAATCATCCGGCAGATATCGGCAGCGAGATGTTTGAACGGGAAAAAGATTTGGCTCTAGACAGTCTCGATCGTGAGACGTTAAAAGAGATTGATCAAGCGCTACAGCGTATGGAGGAAGGCACCTACGGCCTGTGTACCGTCTGTGGAGAGCAAATACCTGTGGAGCGACTGGAAGCATTGCCACAGTCACAAACGTGCAAGGAGCACGCACCAGCGCCAATAGTCAATGAGTCGCGCCCGATTGAAGAGGAGTTTTTGCAGCCACCATTCGGACGTACGTCTTTAGATGAAAAAGAAGGACAAAACGGATTCGACGGTGAGGATGCTTGGCAAATTGTCGAGTCATGGGGGACATCCAGCACGCCATTTTCGTACCAGGGACCCGACAAAACGGATTACGACGAAATGTATATCGAGAGCAATGAGCCGGATGGTTTTGTAGAAGCCGTAGAGGAGATCGGTTATACCGATATTGAGGGCTATCACGGACCGGACAGTGTGCATTTTATGAGAAGCGGGACGTATGAGGAGTACATGAGAAAAGGAGAAGGAAAAGGAAACTTCCTCTCCTATGACGATTATGAGGGAGAGCAAGCAGAGCGAGAGGGCATGGATGACTATTCGTGATCAGGTAGCGATCGCAGACTTACAAATTGAGCGCGTGGAAACGTATCCGCTTCTTCATCGTTTATCGCAAGCTTACGGTGATGCGAATGGGTATAAGCGTTATCGAACGAGTTATCTCATTCGGATTATCACACGGGCTGGAATAGATGGCTGGGGAGAAATTATCGATTGGCTGCCGACGCTCCACAAGGGCTTTAGTGAGCGCATTATTCCGTACTTGCTCGGGAAGCAGGTGGATGACAGAGTAGCCATTGTCGATGTCATAGGAAAGTGGCATCAGCGATCGGCTTCAGGTGTCAGTATGGCCTTTACGGAAATTTTGGCGAAAGCGGCCGGGTTAACTGTGTGCCAACTGTGGGGAGGGCAGATTCATTCTGGTATCCCGGTATATGCCTCCCTCCAATCCTACCGTGAAACAGAAGACTGGATGCAACAGTCATGGAAGCAAGTCAGCCAGCAAGTCGACGATGGCTTCAAGATGGTGAAAGTAAAAATTGGCGGCCGCTCTGTTCAAGAGGATCAGACGCACATTGAAAAACTGATGAAAATCCTTCCCGAAAAAGTTCAAGTAGCAATAGATGCCAATCAGAGCTACGACTGTGCGACTGCAAGGAAGTGGGCAGGGCTTTTTTCCCGTTATGGCAATTGGCTTTGGCTGGAGGAGCCGATGCCTATGGATCGTACAAACGAATATGTCAAGCTTCGTTCGTCATTATCCATTCCGCTTGCTGGCGGAGAAAACTTGATCCGTTGCACACAGTTTTTGCCCTTGTATAAGGAGGGGGCCATCGATATTGCACAGCCTGACCTGATGCATACAGGGGGCATTGACGATTATCGAACACATTTGCAAATGGCCCGTCAGTTTGGTTATCGCGTGTCTCCGCATTCCTTTGATGGCTCGCTGGCACGATTGTATACGTTATTTGCACAAGCTTGCTTGTTAGCATGGACCAAGATGGATAGCCATCCCATTGAGCCTGTGGAATGGGATGTGATGGAGAACCCCTTTACACAATTGTTTCCGCTGCGACCCATAAATGGCGAAGTGACGCTACCCAGTGGCGTGGGAATAGGTGTTGAACCTGACTGGGAGATTATTAACGCGTTGCGCTGGGACGGTAGCGCTTATGCGTAAGACAAGGAGTTTCGTATGGCACAAAATGCGAAAAACCTAATTGGGCTTGTCGGGGTTCCATTAGTTATGGTGCTGGGCAACTCGATGCTGATCCCTGTACTGCCTACAATGAAAACGGAAATGAAGCTCACTTCCTTACAGTCGAGCTTGTTGATCACCGCTTTTTCGATTGCAGCAGGTATTGTTATCCCTTTTGCCGGCTATTTGTCGGATCGATTTGGGAGGAAAATTGTCATTATCCTCTCCCTTGCCCTGTATGGTTTGGGTGGATTGGTCGCAGGGCTTGCCGCGTTGTGGATCGATCAACCTTATATGGCCATCATGGGGGGGCGTGTTCTGCAAGGGATCGGTGCCGCCGGAACAGCCCCCATCGCGATGGCATTGGTAGGGGATTTGTTCGATGGCGCATCGGAGAGTAGGGCATTGGGGCTCTTGGAGACATCCAATGGGATGGGAAAAGTATTAAGTCCGATTATTGGCTCCTTGCTAGCTCTCATTTCTTGGTACATGGTCTTTTTAGCTTTTCCGATTATTTGTGGGGTCGTCCTCCTGATGTTTTTATTTTTGACCAAGGAAAAGAAACAGGAGAAGAAGCCGCTCCCCGTCAAGCAGTACATGCATTCAATCGCGCAAGTGTTCAAGCAGCATGGAAAATGGCTTGTCCCCGCGTTTTTTATAGGGAGCATCTGCTTGTTCACGTTGTTTGGTGTACTGTTTTACCTCTCTGATTTATTGGAGGAAAAATACAAGATTGATGGTGTCATCAAAGGCTTCTTTTTGGCCATTCCCTTGCTCATAATGAGTATAGCGGCATACGTGACAGGAATCATCATTAAAAAGAAGCTGAAGCTGATGCGTCTGTTTGTGATAATCGGCATGTTTTTGTTGGCTACGTCTTACGTTCTGGCCAGCTTTGTCCAAGGGGCTTATATCCTGATTGGCATTTTGGTCATCGGCAGCGTAGGGACAGGGATGATTTTACCGTGCTTGAACTCCATGATCGTTGGGGCCGTACAAAAAACAGAGCGGGGCATGATTACTTCTTTGTATAGCGGTGTCCGTTTTATCGGTGTTGCGATTGGCCCGCCTATTTTTACCTGGTTGCTCGGAATTTCCCGAACGGTCATGTTTCTATCAATCGCAGGTTTATCGCTCGTTTTCGCAGTAGTTGCGATCTTTTTCTTGAAGCCCAAGCAGGTCGAGCAGCAAGGACAGGGGACAAAAGACAGCGAGACGAAAGCGTGGCGGCAACTATCAGAGGTATTGGGAATTGAACCGGAAACGGTACATGAGGAACAACGTGAGAGAGCCATCGAAAGGTATGGTTTTGACCCAAATGAGCTCGTCAAGCGAGTGTTGTCGGGAAAGAAGGAAAAGGAAAAACAATAAACAGGCTGTCTCTGCCGGTCAGTCTCACCGAATACAATGTCGGAGAGCGGTAGGGACAAGCCTGTTTATGATGGCTAGGACTCAGCGAACGGATGACGCAAAGCTCGTTCGAGTGCAAGCGGATACACATCATCTTGCAAAATGCGACTAAACTCCTGATTGGCTTTTACATCCCGCGGGATATCCGCAAACACAATGGTGGCAAGCACATCGGAGCCACTTGGCTGGTTTGTATAATGCGCTACCTTGGCGATATAAATGTCTTTTCGCATCGAGTCGTCGATGGTGTACTGTCCGATGCGCTCAATCCCTTCCAGAATAGCGCCAGTTTCTTCATAGACCTCACGAACTGCCGCTGCCAGGCTGTTTTCACCCGGTTCTACTTTTCCCCCTGGTAGCTCCACACCGCGTTTACGATGGCGCGTAAATAACAGCTTACCTTGATAAAAAGCAAAGATCAGCACGTGACCGGCTTGGTGGTTACGATATTCTTCTGGGGAAAAGGTTAGCTTGACAGGTAAGCCGAAATCGTCGTTAAAAGCGTACATGCAATGCTCTCCTTCTACAGGCTCATTGATTTCGTGTTTTGGATTTGCAAGGAAAGATGTTTGACCGCCTTCATCGCTTGACCAACTGCTAGAGACAAACTCGCATAAGCGGCTCCGTTGCTCACGTCTCCGATTGCGTATATCCATGGAGAGTTGACTCGGTGATACGAATCGGTTTGCAAATACTCATCGCCAAACGTGTCCAAGCCTTTGAGACCAGCTGTGTTTCCATGAACGCCAATTCGTGGCAGAATCCAATCGACTACGATCGTCTCCGGATTACCTTCTCGCGTAGAGGTGAGTGACAAAACAGTCCGTGCCTCTTCGTCCTGATAGTCGTTAACTTGTGTTTCCCACAGGACTTGAATGTTGGGGAGGCCTGTGATTTTCTTTTGCCACTCCGGCCGAGCACGCCACTTCTTGCTCCGAACCAACAGATACACCTGTCGGGCATGCAAACTCAAATTCGCAGCACTCTCTAACGCACGATCTCCTCCGCCAATAACAGCGATATCTTGCCCGGCGATGGTGTGCGCTTGGGCAGTTGTAGAAAACCAAGGCGACAGGACGCTCGGACAACCAGCTAGGGTCGGGATTTCATTCCAACCAACGCCTGTAGCAATGAGTAAATAGTCGACACGATAAACGGATTTTGAAGTGGTCACCTGTTTCGTTTCCTGATCAATGGAAAGAATGGTCTCGTTGAATCGTATGTTTTGCTGCTGGATGAAAGGATGTTCGATCAGTACCTTTACAAGGGCAGCTCCCTGGTCATATACAAGGGGCGGAAAGTCGGTAATCTCGTTGTATATGTGATGCAGTTGGCCGCCGAGTCTATCTGTTTTTTCGATAAGAAGACAAGAAAGACCTAATCGTTGGCACCATATTGCTGCGGACAACCCTGCGATGCCGCCACCTGCGATCAGCACCTGTATGTGTTCCACTCTCTAGTCCCTCCGATTCCCTTATTCATCTATCCGATTTTCCTCAGTTTTAGACTACCTGTTTCGATTCGCAAGTGCAAGAACTCAGAGGGAAAACCGCTCGAGTTGAATCGGCAGGATTCTACATTTTAACGGAAGATTGTGGTAAAATGAGACGGAAGTTTTCCAGAATATATTGAAAAATGAAAAGCCCAAAGCACTATGGACCCCGTGATACGAAAAAGGAGTGAACCGAACGTGCAAGCCAAGAATGACAAGCCTCAAGCTCCTGCAAAACAGCCGCGTAAACGGATGAAGCGTGGCCAGCGAAGCAAGCGGATGTATCTGCTCTTGGCGGGTTGCTTATTCCTCTGTTTGTTGGCCGTAGGAGCAGGCCTCACCCTCAACCAGTTAGACAAGACCCTGGACGTCGTAACGGTAGACCCTTACAAGCTGCCGGATCAACCCGCTGTAGAGAAGCCGTACGAGCAAAAGAAATCAATCGCTTTTGTCATCGTCGGGGTGGATACGCGCAAAAACATCGGCATGTTGAACACAGATGTCCTTATCGTTGCAGTCGCCAATCCGGTTACGCAAAAGCTGAGCATGGTTTCGTTGCCCCGTGATACCCGCGTTCAAATCCCAGGCTATCCAGGCTATCACAAGGTCAATGAAGTATTTGCATTAGGGGAAAATATTAGGAAAGATGCAGAATTCAAAGGGAAGCCTGTCACAGAAAATGGCATGACGATGCTCAAAAAAACGTTGAATCACATGCTGGGGATCTCGGTTGAGCATTATGTACAGCTTGATTTCGAAGGCTTCACAGCGGTCATTGACAAGCTAGGTGGCATTACGGTTGACGTAGATCGCGATCTCGTATACGAATTGCCGAAGCAAGGTGTATACCGCAATTTGAAAAAAGGGAAACAATTATTGAACGGCGAGCAGGCACTCGGCTTCGTCCGTCATCGCATCGACAGACGTGGAGACGCTTACAACTCCAGCGACTTCGATCGCAACCGCAGACAGCAGCAGGTGATTCGTGCCGTGGCAGAAAAGAGCATGTCGATGGATGGATTATCGAGTTTGACAGTTGTACTGGATACCGTTGGTCAGCATATCAAAACCGATCTCTCGAAAGACCAAATAAAAGGATTGGCACTCGATTTTGCCAGCTTTTCGTCAAGCAATATGGTTACTTTGAATAATGGGGCGATCTGGAGTTCTCCTTATTCCTTGTGGCCGAGGGAGAACATGCAAGCGGTCCGAACTGCCCTGCAAACAGAAGTGGGTGTAACCGGACCGGGCGAACAGCTCAGTGATGCAGCTGTAGCAGAAGTAGCAAAGGTCGAAATGAAAGCGGAGAAGAGAACGCCAGCTTCAAATTCTAAGTCTACAACAGGGACAAAAGAACAGCCAAAAACATCAAAACCAGCGACAACACCAAAACCTAATCCAGAACCGAAACAGGAGCCTGTAACACCACCGACTGTTCCAGATGGCAATGGCGAACTCAATCCTGGGCCGACGGATAGTAATATGCCGCCACCAGATATTTTGGCTCCGCCTGCACCGGCGACAGATAGTGCTGACATCGGGCAAACTGGATGATCTTGAGCACACCCCCCAGGCAAAAGCACATATTCTATCATACATAGACTGTCTTGCCTCTGCTGGGAAGGGGAGTGTGTACGTGATGAAAAATCTGCAAGAGACCATGAAGCAGTTGCAAAAAGCATCCGAAAGTTTGTCCAAGCTCGGTTTTAACCCAGATCACCCGTGGAAAGCATTGAGCCAGATGGGACAGGTGCTGGATACAAACTTTTGGGAGAATATCGCGACGCTTAATAAACAAGCTGCACAAAAAACGGCCGCCGACGCCGCGCCAACTGTACCACCCGTGAAAAAGAGAAAAAAAAAGACGAAGGAAAAACCGATGCGATTCGTGCAGGCTGACGATTCGCATTTTTCCCCAGTCTCGGATATCTTCCAATCAGAGCAAATGGTCATTGTTTCCTGTGAACTGCCGGGCTTCGATCGCGATAGTCTGGAGATTACTCTCTCCGAGCAACGGTGGTTGGAGGTCAAGGGGATCATCAAGGGGAATGAGCACCAGGGGCTTCGTACACAAGGGGAAAGAAGCTACGGTCCCTTTTATCGAAAGCTGGCTCTTCCGGTTTCCGTCAGTTCAAAAGGGATGAGGGCCCAATATCAGGACGGATTGTTAGAAATCTATTTGATGCGTGGTAGGGCTGCGAACGAAGGAAAAACAACATTTAAGGCGAGCTTGTAACAGCAGGTGTAGTCGAAACATCAAAAAAGAACCTGGATTTTTCCGCCAGGTTCTTTTTATTGCACATAAACAGACGCGATGATATAATCGGTTCACGACTGTTATTGTATATGAGATCGTAGTTATTGCATCTTATATCATCATCGTATCATGCTGCTGAACTCTTGTCAAATGTTTTTTCTCATTTGAATGGTTAGGGGAGATATTGAATGAGTTCTTTGGTTCTCGGTTTTCAGGAAATGAAAAAGACGCAGCTTTTGCTCGTTGGCGGAAAAGGGTTACATTTAGGGGAATTATCAAAAATTCAAGGAATACAAGTACCAGAGGGATTTTGCGTGACAACAGTGGGATATCAAAAGATGGTCGAATCAAACGACATGTATCATGCATTGTTGGATCAACTAACCATGTTAACAGTACAAGACCGAGAACAAGTTGGAGAAATCAGCAGGAAGATTCGAGAGAGTATTATGGAAGCAGAGATTCCTTCCGATGTTGTGAAAGCCGTTACTCACTATCTCTCCCAATTTGGAGAGGAGCATGCTTATGCAGTGCGTTCTAGTGCGACAGCTGAAGATTTACCACATGCCTCTTTTGCTGGTCAACAAGACACCTATTTAAATATCATCGGCAAAGAAGCAATCTTGCAGCACATCAGCAAATGCTGGGCTTCTCTCTTTACGGATCGCGCAGTCATCTACCGTATGCAAAATGGATTTGACCACAGTCACGTTTATTTATCGGTTATCGTTCAAAAGATGGTTTTTCCACAGGCTTCGGGGATTTTATTTACCGCTGATCCCATTACATCCAACCGGAAGTTGCTATCCATCGATGCCAGTTTTGGACTTGGAGAGGCACTGGTCTCTGGCCTGGTATCTGCTGATTGTTATAAAGTGCAGGAAGCAGAAATCGTCGATAAGCGGATAGCAACCAAAAAATTGGCTATCTATGGACGAAAAGAAGGCGGAACAGAGACACAGCAGATCGATCCTGATCAGCAAAAGACGCAAACACTAGCCGATGAACAAATTTTACAACTGGCACGCATTGGAAGACAGATCGAAGCTTATTTTGGGTCCCCGCAAGATATCGAATGGTGTTTGGTTGATGACACCTTTTATATTGTCCAGAGTCGGCCGATCACGACTTTATACCCGATCCCTGAAGCGAATGATCAAGAAAATCACGTCTATGTATCTGTTGGCCATCAACAAATGATGACCGACCCTATGAAACCATTAGGACTGTCTCTTTTCTTGTTAACGACTTCTGCACCCATGAGTAAAGCGGGGGGAAGGTTGTTTGTTGATGTTACAAAAATGTTGGCTTCACCTGACAGCAGACAAACCATACTAGATACCCTGGGACAATCCGATCCGCTTATCAAAGACGCACTGATGACCGTCATAGAGCGAGGCGATTTTATACAATCGTCCCCAAATGATACAAATGAACAGAATCCCAGTACAAGCAATAATGGTATGTCGGCTTTGGGTTTTCAAGAACAATTCGAAAACGATCCGACAATTGTTTCTGATTTGATTAAGCGCAGTCAAAAATCGATTGAAGAGGTAAAGCATAACATCCAAACGAAATCAGGGTCGGATTTATTTGATTTTATTCGAGAAGACATCCAGCAATTAAAGAAGATTATATTTGATCCACAAAACATTGGTGTGATTACGGCTGCTATGAATGCTTCAAAATGGATCAATGAAAACATGAACATGTGGTTGGGGGAAAAAAACGTAGCAGACACGCTTACTCAATCTGTGGCAAACAATATTACTTCGGAAATGGGTCTGGCGCTCATGGATGTTGCGGATATCGTTCGTCCTTATCCAGAAGTCATTGATTTTTTACAGCATGTAAAAGATGATAACTTTTTACATGAACTGGTTCAGTTTGAAGGTGGACAGGAGACGCAAGACGCAATCTATGCGTATCTTACGAGATACGGGATGCGATGTTCCGGAGAAATCGATATAACGAAAACCCGTTGGAGTGAAAAACCAATCATGCTTGTCCCCATGATTCTAGGTAACATCAAAAACTTTGAACCGAATGCTGGCAAGCGGAAATTCGAGCAAGGACAACAGGAAGCTTTGGAAAAAGAACAAGAGCTATTAGCGCGACTCATGCAATTACCGGATGGTGAACAAAAAGCAAAAGAAACCAAACAAATGATGGACCTCATCCGGAATTTCATCGGCTATCGAGAATATCCAAAGTACAGCATGATGAATCGCTACTTCGTTTATAAGCAGGCTTTACTGAAAGAAGCTGAACAACTCGTACAAACAAAGGTCATTCATGAAAAAGACGATATATACTATCTCACTTTTGAAGAACTTCATGAGGTCGTACGCACAGACAAATTGGATGATCAGATCATCAACAAACGAAAAGACGAGTACAAGTTTTTTGAAAAACTGACTCCCCCACGTGTAATCACGTCTGATGGTGAAATTATTGCTGGTGAGTACAAGCGAGAAAATCTGCCAGCTAATGCGCTTGTAGGTCTACCTGTTTCAACCGGAGTCATAGAGGGGCGAGCACGCGTCATCTTAAATATGGAAGATGCTGATTTAGAAGATGGCGATATATTAGTCACCGCCTTTACTGATCCTGGCTGGACACCATTGTTTGTATCGATAAAAGGTCTAGTCACCGAAGTCGGTGGACTGATGACACATGGAGCAGTTATCGCGCGTGAATATGGCTTACCAGCTGTTGTTGGCGTGGAAAAGGCTACCACTCTGATAAAAGACGGACAACGAATTCGCGTGCATGGAACAGAAGGGTATATTGAAATATTGTAGTCAGGGGGCCTTGTGCCTCCTTTTTTGTTTCGTTTTTTAGCAAAAATAAAAACAGTGTCAATGAAAAAACATTAACACTGCAAGGATTAGATGTTCCCAAACAATGGCTGATCGACGAGATTGGAGTCCACAGTATTGGTTGCGTTGACGCCATTGAGCGTATTTACGACGTTACCTGTGTTGCCGCCTCCTGAACCGGAGAATGTCTTGGCGGCTGTTTTTGGCGATATGTTGAGGGTGTCTCCGAAGTTAACGGTACCTGAATTGTTATTGATATTGACAGCTCCAATGACAGAAGGCAAAGGCTATCTCCTCCCCCCAGTATATGGTTCTTCACGGAACAGGTGGCGAATGTTTACCACACGTGTTTCTAATGAAATAGACTCGTTTGAACCGATGTGGACAACAGAGGCAGCAGCTAAGAAAGGGACCCGCACATTTCGAACAAAAATGTAAGGACAGTCATGGAACGTATCGATGCAAATCGGTTCAGTCGGGCTGGGTGCGACTAAAGGAATGGAGAAGGCAGAGTAATCCTCGAACATAAATTCGTTTTCGTAAAAGATGGCCTTTTCACGCTGGACCGCCAAAATATTGGAAACAGCATCAAGGCACTGGGAATCACCTACTTGCAGAACCGATGAGGCATCTCCTGAGAGGACATCTACCTTGTGGATATGACTGGTTCTCCGGCACATGGTGACCAACGTCCTTACGGAGCAGGAATTGCCGTATCAACGGGAATAGTGGCACCTACAATCATTTTTTCAGGCGGCGTTTCATAAATCGATCGGAGGTTCACCGTCTGGGTGTCTCCGATAAATAAAGAGGCGGCAGAGGAGAGAGCTTCAATGGTGACTCGCTTCACGCAAATGGCTTCGTTAATCACCTGATACATGATCAAGGTTCGTTCACCTCACGCGGCAAATTTTTTACAAACGTTTCGCATGTTTTATCGATATCGCGTTTCACTTTTTGAACGATCGTTTGCACGAAAATGTCGTGCTGCTCCGGTTCCAGCTCATCAGTAGGAAGATCGTTTAGGTAATGCTTGATGCGTTGATCAATCTGCTTTTTAATATCATCTAAAATAAACGCTCGATAATTTTGGTCAAGTGGGTAATTGCACTCCGTTTCAATTTTTTCTAAAACGAGGTAGGCATCGCCCTCCAAATATTGATAAATCTCATTTTGTACACGGTCAAAAAGAGGAGCGCTGGTTTGGTGAGGATCAGGGATGTCCATTGACTGATTGATGGAGAAATCACCGATCCCAGAATCATTTCCTTTTGGATTTAATCCGATATTGAGAGTCCCTTCGAGACGTTCAACCTTGAGCAAGTCGAATTTGTATTCATTTTTAATGACGGGAGGAATCTGCCTTTCCTTGAGGTCATTGACATCTTGTTGCAGTTGTTCAAGCATCTGCCTCATATGTTCGATCTTTTTGTTTTGCGATTGTATATAGTCATGTAGCTGTTGAATATATTGCATCATTTCGTGTTCCATGTACATGACGATCATCCTTCTTCAGCCAGCATAAAGCGTATTTAGCGACGCCGTAGGGACATACGTGGGGTAATGCGTGACGGCTCTACCAACGGGACCAGTGGAACGAACTCCTCCGAAACAGCTTGTGGAAGAGGTCCTGCTGGTGGTGCTGGTTCTGTAAATCCCCCTGTATTGTAGAGCTTGGATAATGGCTTGATAATACCTGCACTTCCGATCTGGCACACAGAGGAGTTGGTAATGCCATCGATCTTAAGTGAGTTGATTACGATATGCTGCGTGACAAAAAAGTTCATGCGAAATCTCGTCCCTTTGCCCGGTAATCATTCGTTTCTTCTACAAAAAGAGGAATGTCATTATCCGATTGATCATTGACGTAGACGACGCTACGTGGAATTTTGAAGGACAAATTCGTACCGGAATTAAATGATCCTCCACCCGCGAAGGTTTTTGTGTAGCTGGTAGGTGCGATTTTACGGACGTCTCCGACATTGAAAACGCCGCTCACGTTGTTTACATTGATGACTCCAACGAATGCTGGCATGTTCGGCACATCCTTTTGGGAGAGATCCTCTCTGTATTGTATGTCGTAGGCCATTGGGTGTTCATACCTGTTTTTGCGACCGAACCAGTGCGAGCAGCATATGATGTATGGATAGGCGAGTTTTAGGAAAAGGAGAAAAAGTTGCATGAATATGAAGGTGACGAATAAAAAAATAGACGTCGGTGATTTCAGCTTTGGTGGGGTTTCTCAGTCGTCGATTGTGCTGATTGGGGACACCGATGTCCTGTCCTGCTACACTATTTTTGATACGCCGCTACACGCCGTGATTTATTCACCCCAGGTTCCTATCCGGCCGTTAGACCTTGGTTTGCGAAGAGGGTAGCAGTGGTTTTTACGTGTTCGCGTATTTAGCCTGATAGTGGCTGAGAGCCAGCAACGGCCAAATCCAGCGATAGCTGTGATAAGCAAAGTAAGTGCCGCCAGGGCGACCCCCGCCAGTTGGGTAGCGTGTCGTCCAGTCATTTGCTTGATTGTGAGTGAGCAAATAGCGAATTCCTCGTTGCAGCTCTGCCGTCGGCTTGGATGACACGGCTATCAGTGCATCGATTGCCCATGCTGTCTGCGAGGGAGTGCTTGCTCCGAGGGGGACGTACGTTTTCTTTAGGTCACTTTGGCAAGATTCCCCCCAGCCGCCGTCGGGATTTTGGTTGGCAACCAGCCACGCCACCGCTTTTTGGATGGCGGGTTCAGTAGGGGAGAAGCCAACCGCCATCAGCCCGGTAATGGCAGCCCAAGTACCATATAGGTAAGCAATTCCCCAACGTCCATACCAGGAGCCGTCTGACTCTTGATGCTTGAGAAGCCAGCGGACTCCTTTTTCTACGTGCAGGTCAGTCAATGTTCGTCCGGCATAGTTTCCGAGGAATTCTAAGGTCCTCCCTGTCAAATCTGCAGAGGACGGATCTGTACTGACGGTATCAGCTCCTTCGATAGGCAAGTGGCGAATGAAATCAGCATCTGTATTTCGTTCAAAAGCAGGCCAGCCTCCATCGTCGTTTTGCATGGATAATAGCCATTCGAG
Organism: Brevibacillus sp. RS1.1; assembly: GCF_013284365.1. Taxonomy (NCBI): domain Bacteria; kingdom Bacillati; phylum Bacillota; class Bacilli; order Caryophanales; family Paenibacillaceae; genus Brevibacillus; species Brevibacillus sp. RS1.1. Next base: position 826,714 of record NZ_JABSVA010000001.1, on the reverse strand, counting down.
ACCGCGTTTCCAAGCGGCTGCTGCTGTCACATCCGTACGGGCCAGCAGGCGTAGAGAGCGCAGCGCAGCCGTCGTATCATCAATATCCGGGTTCATGGTGTTGTAATCAGAAAAGCCCCAACCGCCAGGCTTTCCATTTGGATTGCGAATTTTCCAGTCACCGTACGTATGCTGCTGTTTTCGGAGAAGGTAGCGGTTTGCTTTTTGAATCGCGGGATGCGTGGGAGTAAGTCCGCTTTTTTGCAGCGAAAAAGTCAAGAGCGCCGTGTCCCAGACGGCTGAAGTAGCTAGCTGCAAGTGTGCACCGTTTTCATAATCATAGACACTACCCGTAAGCCCTTGCATCGCTTTTTGGATCAGTGGGTCTTTCGGAGAAAACCCCCGTGCAAGTAGCGCAAATATCATGAAAAAGGTAGAGGTCGAATAATTGTACAGCGTACCGTCCGGCTCGATTCGCGCCAGGATATATTGTTCCAGACGACGTAAAGCAAGCTTGTGTAGTTGTCCGGGTAAAAAGGGGAGCTGCTGCAAGGAATCGTGGATGGTGGCGAGAAACGATTGTCCCTCTTTGAGAAAATTCTCTAGGAATCGATGCGGATATAGACCGCGAGAGATCGGTGTATCTGCGTATAGATCGGACAAGTCTGGTGCATTGTCAGGCTTTTTTACATAGTTGCGATCAGACACAATCATCATGGGGGCAAGATGGACACGTGCGTACCCGACAAAATCGTAAAAGCTGACAGGGAAGCTCGGGGGGAAGAGAGCAATCTCGACGGGAACGAGAAAATGCGAGGGCCACTGGTATTGGCCAGTCAAGGCTGTAGCAAATTTGGTCAGCATGTTTGCTTGTGTCAGCCCACCCTTTTCCAAAATAAACGAGCGAGCCAGAGCCATTCTGGGTTTGTTCTTCGTATATTTGCCTGATAACAGCAGAGCGTAATACGAATCAATCGTCGTAGACAGATGGCCTTCCTGCTCGTCGGGATACAGCTTCCATGCCCCATTATCGTGTTGAAGAGACGTGATGTGAGTCGTGAGCTTCTCCACCAAACGTTCATCATGAATACCCAGCGTACGCAATAGGATGATCATGTGAGAATCTGTCATCGGTGAGCTTTCCAGACAAAAGCGCCATGTGCCATCCTCTTGTTGGCGCTGTAACAAAAAGGCTTGAATGCGGTTGATTTCTTGCTGGACTTCACGCAACTCATTCACCTCCCGATAAAATACGGCGCCTGAGGAAGAGAGGGGGAAGGGCATCGATGGGTTTGTCGTGGTACCAATACGCATCACGTCTGCCGCTTGCCATGAATCTGGGGAAAGTCCGTACGGCGACAGCACCATTGCCAGCACAGGATCAAAAAACGGTAGAGCAGATCAAACAGGAGACAGACGCCCACAACCGTGACAACATAGACAGAACGCGCGCCTATTTGTCGTTTTATCAAAAGCATCCACAGGTTCACTGGGCGCTATTGGCACATCTCGTATCGCGCAATGCGGGATGGAGTATGACTGATTTGCGGGGAGAATTATTACCTCGCTTGCTTCGAACAAAAGAGCAGCAGGATTATTTTTCGTTTTTGGAGCGGGGAAACTGGTTGATTTTTCACGATGCGTACCCTCAATTGTTACTGTATGAAGAGAGTGTCAGGCAACAGACCAACCTTTTTTATTTACTGCCCCATCTGGGCGTCTCTACGTTCATGCAGGCGATCTGGAATCATTTTTGGAAGACCACAGATAAAGAGCTGCTCGCCATTGCTTTGATCATCAATGAACAAAACTATTTGGAAGAACTGGTCATGAAAGACCCGGCCTATCAAAATTCTGTTGTCCGCACAATCCCGTTTGCCCTGCAGGAGCTTTTGCAACTGAATTTGATCTTGTTTCCCCAGCGGAAAGTGGTCGATGAGCAGGGCAGCTCCTTGCAGCTCGCCGGTGAGCGAGTGTTTCATTTTGCCTCCTTACCAGAGAGAATCCGCTTGGGAAAAAGGTTGTACAGTCTGCTGTTCGGTGGTGCGAATAGGCAGGAGGCAGCGTACGCTTGGGCATTGCAACAGCCACACACAGGTTCGCGAAAAGATTATTGGCCGCATCTTTTTCACGATGTGAATGATACAGTTCCTGGTACGTCTTATCAGGTAAAGCTAACGAACTGTCAGCTGCGCCAAGGGGCAAAGCGGCTGTTTTCCCCAACGCTGCGTCAAGTTTGGAGACCTATCCACCATGAGCCGCCAAAGGCGTTAGATTGGTACAAAAACAAGAGCGATGTATGGCATGTGCTGACGCGAGTGGAGGAGACAGCATTTACAGCAGAGATGAGTGAGGCGCATTGCCAGGCGTTGGCAAAAATCGAGTGGGCTGTCGCAGCCAGGACGAGATTACTTGGCTAACTTGTAGTAAAATAGAGAGGAATCCAGAACGCTAGACCGATCCTCGGCGCGTTGCTTAGAGAGTTTTAGAAGGAGCGATTATCATTTGAAGACACTAATTATTGCGGAGAAACCTGACATGGGACGAAATATTGCTGCCGCAATAGATCCTAAAGCGAAAAATAACCGCACCTATTTAGAAGGTGAAAAATATATCATTACGTGGGCAATCGGGCACTTAATTGAACTGGCAGAACCGGAGGCGTACGACCAAAAATATAAAAAGTGGAATATCAATGATCTTCCTATCATTCCCGAGCCGTTTAAGCTAGTACCCAATCGGAAAACAATCGACCAGCTAAAAATAATCGGGCAGTTGGCCAAACGAAGCAATCTGCTGGTTAATGCATGCGATGCCGGGAGGGAAGGCCAACACATCTTTTCCCTCATTCAGCGACATCTAAAATTGACGCAACCCGTTAAAAGACTGTGGATCTCGGACTTGACCCCTGAAACGATCAGGAAAGGATTCGCAGAGATGAAGGATGCCGCAGCCTATGAAAACTTAACGAGGGCAGCAAAAGCTCGTAGTGAAGCGGATTGGCTAATCGGGATGAATGGCTCACGTGCATTTACGACCAAACATAACGTGCTCCTCTCTGTAGGACGAGTACAGACCCCTGTCCTTGCGCTCATTTATGATCGACAGAAGCAGATTGAGGCTTTCTCATCGGTTACGTTTTTTCAAGTAGAAGGGCATTTTTCGCAGGGGGAGAGGATGTACAAGGGTCTTTGGCAAGGTGATCGCTTAACCGATCCAGCTAAAGCAGAAATGTTGGCTCGTAAAGTGAAAGGAAAACAAGGGCGGATCGCCTCCTACGAAGTAAAGGATACCAAGGAGTATCCATTCAAGTTGTATGACCTGACATTGCTGCAACGTGAGGCCAATGGCAAATACGGTTTTTCCGCCAAGAAAACCTTGGATATAGCACAGGCGCTGTATGAAAAACACAAGGTGATTTCTTATCCGAGAACGAATTCCAACTATGTGACAGAGCAAAATATTCCTGAAATGCACAACACCCTGTCGTCCTTGCAAGGCACTGGATATGACGCTCTGGTAAAGGGTGCAAACCGTAGTTTGGTTCATAAAGGCAACAAATTTATATGTAATCCGGCAAAGGTAGATGACCACCATGCTATCCTGCCGACAAATCGTAAGGCTTCAGGGCTTACGCCAGATGAGCAGAAGTTATATGATTTGATCGTTCGCCGCTTTCTGTCGCAGTTTTATCCGCCAGCAGAATATAAGATGCATACGGTCATAACCGATGTGGAAAATGAGTTTTTCAGAACGTCGGTGAAAGAACGGAAAAGTCTCGGTTGGAAGATTATTTATGCCGACCAGCAGAAGGAAAAGCCCAAGAATGGAAAAGGTACGGCCAAAGAAGAAGAGGATAAAGAAGAGATTGAAGTGAACGAGCCTTTTATCATTCAATCCGATGCCAGCGTAGTATGCTCGGATGCGATGGTAAAGGAAAAAGAAACGCAGCCGCCCAAGCATTTTACGGAAGGAACGCTTCTAAAGGCCATGGAAAGCGCAGGCAAGCAAATCGAGGACGAGGAATTGCGTGATGCGATGAAGGAATCTGGTCTGGGAACCCCGGCAACTCGTGCCGCCACCATCGAACGGTTGAAAAAGGTCGGATACGTTGAGATGCAGGGGAAAAAGGTTCAACTTACGCTAAAAGGCCGTACCGTTATCGAATTGATTAGGGGAGCAGGTATCGAACTTTTAACCTCTCCTGAAATGACGGGGCATTGGGAGCGTCGCTTAAATGAGATCTCCCGAGGAACCGCCGCCGACGGGCAATTTATGGAGAATGTGAAGAAATTCGCTACGATGATCGTAGAAAAGGTTCGCGTACAATCTCGTGCTGAAAAGACCTTGTTTGAGAGTGAGAGTACCACGCAAAAAGGATCTTCGAAAACAAGAGGACGAGCTGGCGGGCGCAGTACAGGTAAATCAGGTGGCAGTACTGCCACAACAAGGGCTTCAACTCGAAGCGCAGCAAAGACCGCTACTACAACTTCGAGTATCATCACCAAATGTCCGCGACCGGGTTGCGGAGGCTCCATTTTCATGGGACGCAAAGGTTACGGATGTTCGAATTACAACGTGGGCTGTAAATTCGTTATATGGAAAGAGAATTACGGGCGTATGCTGACGGATACACAGATTAAAGCACTCATTGAAAAAGGCAAAACGGGTAAAATGAAGCTTGAGCGTCAGGATGGAACACCATTTCAAGCAAAACTTATTTTGAAAAGTGTAGAATCGGGCGAGCTTACTTTCGAGTAGGAAAGTAAGCCAATAAAAAAATAAATTGTTGAAACTTACTTGCGTAACCATCGTAAATACATGTATAACGGGGACGGCAAATTCAGGCCGAACTACCTAGCACGTACTTAAGGAGGAATAATCCATGTCCATTTTTAAAAGACTGCGTGATTTGACCATGTCCAATTTGTACGCTTTGATTGAGAAAGCAGAAGATCCAATCAAAATGACAGACCAGTATTTGCGTGATATGCAAGAAGACTTGAGTGAAGCAGAGAAAGCGGTTGCCGCTCAAATTGCATTGGAAAAGAAATTCAAGGTGCTGTATGAAGAACAGGAAGCCTTGGTGAAAAAGCGTGATGAGCAAGCTCACATCGCAGCACAAGCACAGAACATTGATCTGGCTCGACGGGCTCTGGAAGAAAAGAAAGCTGCCGAGCAAAAAATGAACGAATACAAGGACAGCTACGAGAAAAACAAGCTGGCAGCCGATGGATTACGCGAGAAGCTGGCTGAGATGAAAAAACAGATTACCGAACTGAAAAACAAGCGTGAGACATTGGTTGCCCGCGTCAATGCAGCCAAAGCGCAAAAGACGATTAATCAGGCGATGGGTAGCTTCGACACGAACTCGGCTATGTCTGGCTTGAAACGCATGGAAGAAAAAGCACTGCAAATGGAAGCAGAAGCAGAAGCCAGCGGCGAGATTTACAAAAAGCAGAGCTCTTTAGATGATGAAATTGCGAAGTTGAATAAGGATCAAGCCGTTGAGGACGAACTGGCTGCTCTGTTGAAAAAATATGAGGGGTAAACCGCTTCAAGCGGTTTCCCTTTTTTTCAGACCTTATACACTTTGATGAAAGTGGAGTGATTCGCTTTGACGTGGACAGAAATACTAGGGATGCTGGTTTGGACAGGAGCCGGCGGCATTTTGCTTTTTGTTTTGATGTGGATCGATTCGTTGTTTACGAAATACAAGGACATCACGGAAATCAAAAATGGAAACATCGCGGTCACGACGCGTTTTGTTATGAAGCTGTTTGCGCAAGGATACATCTTATCGCAATCTATCATTACCTCCAACTCATTGTGGACAGCTCTGCTCTTTTCTGTGGTCTCCTTTATTATTTTATTCCTTTTGGAAAGAATCGTGGAATGGCTGTTAAAGCAAGTAACCGGACTGGATCTGGAAAAAGGGACGCAGGAAGGAAAGGTGGCACATGCCATGATGGCTGGTTCATTCCATCTCGTGGGTGCCTTGATTTTGGCTGCATGTCTGTAAGACGTGAAAGGGAAGGGAGTACAGCATGAGTTTGATGAAGCGAATCCAAAACATTTTTGCCAAGCATGAGCCTCCTGCACCGGAGAAGAGCATCCTGACGGTGGGACCAGGTGATGTGGTCGATGTATCGCTCGTTACGTATCAAGTAATCGGGAAGGCGAGCAATGCGAGTCGCAAAGCCACGATGCTTACCTTGCAGGATGGAACGACCATTCGCTACCTGTATATCGAAGAACGGGAGAAGATCGTCTATCAGCTGTATAGCGTTATTGATGGACGACTGGATTCAATAGACGAGGTACCGACCACAATCGAGATGGATGATGTCACCTACCATTTGGAGGAGCAATATAATGGCGCCGTCCAGACTGTGGGAAAAGCGCCGTTTCACACATCAGGGGAGCAGTACATCTGGCAATTCCAATCGGATCAACGCCAATTGCTGCGGATCGAGTGGCAGGATGGCCGTTTCATGCTCTATGAGGGAGAAAGTGTTCTACCAGCGGACGTGCAGGTATTGCGCGGCACATAGAGAGGAGGGACAAGTACATGCCAAATCCATGGATGAAATCAATCAAGCTCCTACTGATTCCGGCGTTGTTCCTCCTTACGTTAGCGGGTTGTGGCAGCCCTGGGGTTGGCGAGACATATCCGCTTGAATCTGTCTCCACCAAGGACAATGGACAGTCGTCACGCATCTACCGTGCGGAAGACAAGACTGTACCGGAAGTAGCCTCGGAGCTGGCGGAACAGAATACGCCAGATGAAATCTCCAAAGAAGATCCGCAGCATATGTTCCTCATTTATCCGGACGAGATCTACCATTTGCAGCAAGACGCTGCCAAGCCGACAGATACGTTGATCGAGGTCGACAGCAAAGAGTACGTCCGGCAAAATTACGATTCTTCGTTTTTGCAGGGATATATTGTAGCCAGTGTACTGGATGATTTGTTCGACGGACTTAAGAAAAGTACAAAGGGCAGCTATCGTGGCTACTCTAGCAAGGACATATACAAGCCTTCCGGTACGTATCGCGTGCCTACAATCGAGGACAAGAAAGTAGCGCCGCCGATTACCAAAGAGGGTACGGGCAGTATTTTCAAACGGGGTAATGCGAAGAACTCGGATGGTACGGTAGGTTCTGACGGCAGCATTTTTAAGAAGAAGGCGGATTCATCTTCCAGCGGTAGTTCAGGCAAAATTATTCGTTCTTCCAGCAGTCAATCGTCGAATTCGAGTGACTCTTTCTCTTCCAAACGTTCGAGCTTTTCCCCACCGAAAAGTAAATCGCCCCCACGAACGAAGGTGGGGGGCTCTGGGCGGATTACAAAACGCCGATAACTGTAAAAACAAGAGAGAAACGAACACCCCCAAACGATTTTGATAGCTCGTTTGGGGGTGTTTTTGTTTTGCTGATTAACGCTGCTTGGTCTCTACCGTATACACAATATCTTCATTTTGATATTTGTACACATACAAGAAGTAACGGCCTGGCTTTACTTGATAATGGGCACTTTGCAGATTTCCCTCCCGCTCTTGCGGGTACGTTACAGGCTGATCCAGATTTCCTTCATGGAAGAGCATCCAAGTCACACCTTGTCCCTCTTGAGGGTTTAAAGAAATACGTATTTCTTCTGGTTTATCTACTTGGAAGGCAAAGATATCTTGCCAATCGTTTCCTTTCATGTCCCCTGAAACAGTCGTGCCAATCTTTAATGGACCATTTGCTTGCTCGGTAGAATCATTGCTCTCGTTTTCTTGATAGAGCTGCTCTTGTGGGCGATCTTCCCCCGTAACCAATAAGCGAAACGGTTGGTCCTCTTGTTCTGTACGATACGTATAAGCAGTCACATAGTAAGTCCCTGGTTTCGCATCGAATGATCCGATCAGCTTGTTGCCTTCACGCTTGGTGGGATAGGAGATGTAGTTCTCTCTATCGGACTCGTGGAATACAAGCCATGCCACGCCATCTCCTTGCTTCGTTTCCATCTCTACTTGAAGCTGTTGGGCTGATTTCACATCGAGACGGAACTCCTGACTCGGTTTTTGTGGATGAATGATACCCGTGATCGGCTTACCTAATGAAAGGGAAGACTCTTCAGGATTTGGATTTGGGTTTGGCTGTTCCGTTTCGGAGCCATCTTCTTGAGCCAGCTTCCCGTGGAACACGACATCATAGGCAAAGCGTCCATCTTTTGTCGTACGATAATTGGTGAAGTAGCTCGTAACCGTGTCGTAGCCATTCCAGGAAAGATCCGATAACTCCTTGAGGAAGCCATCTGTGAGGCGGTTCATTTCTTGCCAATCTTGATATTCCCCTTGGGAAGCTCCACCTGTATAAACCCCACGCAACGTGAAGCTGCGGAAATCTCCAGAGTCTTTTTCATCTGTTTTTGCATCGGCCAGAGAAGCAACCTTTGCGATTTGACGATAAACCTCTTCTTTGTTCGTCACGTCTACTTTTTGTAGGTAATCATCTGAAACGAGAGGAACATCCAACTCTTCATACTGTTCGATCAAATCTTCTACTGTTTCTTGATAGCCACGTTCAAGAGCGCGGTCACGGCTGAATTTTTCGATTAAGTCATCATAAGCAGATACATCATTGGAACGGATCGTATCATTGATTTTATCCAGACGAGCAAAATCATTCTTGAATAGATGGTACTGAAGCGCGAAGGAGTAGTCATAGAATGCCAGGGTTCCGTATTTGGCATGCATCATATCGGCCGCAGTGTAATCGAGATAAGGCGCTGCATTTCGAATATTGCCTACAACTGACTGGCGAGGCTTGATTCCTTCTGTTCGGGTAGAACCTGCGAAAAACTCAGCTCCGCCTTCTTCATACCAAGGCAAGCGACTGTTTTCATATATCTTTCCTTGTCCCCACATGCCCGGCACTTCATATCTGCCTTGCAAATAGTGGACGAATTCATGACGGAACAGCTCTTCCAGACTGTAGATGCTTTGTTCTTTTGTCCGATCATAGGTGAAGAAAGTGCCAGTACCCTCGATGTAGATACCACCATTATCGGTGTCGTACCCGTACAAGAAGCGATTCATTTTATACTCATCAGGCGTATTGTAGATGACAATGGTCAGTACATCATCCGGATTGCCGCTGTCCAGCTCCTTGTCATTTCCGATGACACGATGAAATTGTGCCTTCACTTCCTTGGATGCCCAATACAAGCGTTCAACCTGTTCTTCTGTGAGTTTATCTCCCGTTTTGAACACAACGGCTCCGTCATCAAAGGTGAATTGCTGCGGAAGATAATGCTTTTTGCCTTCCTTTACTATTTCCTCGAGATCGATTTTTTGGCCATTGGCATCCTCACCATATGCTTCCGCGATTTGTTGCGCCGCAGTGAAGTACGGCTCGCTCATCTTTTTATACGTTTTCATCGCTTTCGTCAATATGTCATTGGCTTTGTCTGGATCACTGTAGTAGCTACCTAATTTCCCTGTGTAATACAGGGCATTGTTCGTCAACCATACATGATCAGCGGAAGTCTCCCCATTTTCTGCCATGTCAAAAATGGGGTCAAGAAATGCGTCGATGTTACCTTTCAGCTCATCTCTTCCTGAATCATCTACTCCCCAAATCAGAACATAGCCAATACCTTGAAGGACGCTGTAAAAGGCCTCGCTTGCTACGCGATCATCTGACCATTTATCCCGATTGTCGTTAAAGTCTTCCATTACTTTTGACAGAGTACCGATTGTCTCTGAATCAACAGTCGTGTTGCTAATTAATTTTCCCGTTGAACTAATGATTTCATTTTGAGTCTTTGTCCCGAAGGCGAAATTTTGATTGGCAGTAATAGCTTGAAGTGCTGGAATAATCTTTTGCTTATACTTTGGCTCCATCAAATACTTTAATTCATCATGGTAGTACCCCAAGTAATACCCCGAACGCAAAACCTCTACATAGGTATGGATGCCCTGCTCGTCATCCTTGGTGAAGTTCTTGCCACTCTCTTGCAACGCATCAATGATGGCCTGAACCCGCTCCCGATCCTCATAAAATTCCTGGGTGTCGTCGTTGTAAGTAAACAGCTCAGGGATTTGCGTCCAACTGATTTCCTTCAACAATTCAACAAGCTCTGAATTGTCCAATGTTTTCAGATGCGAGATGCTGTACTTCTCCTGTTTGGCTGCTTGGCGTAACTGTGCTTTCGACATGCTTTCCTGAACGGGTGTATGACCAATCTGGGAATCGATGGGCTCTTGGGATGGGGGTTGCTGCGTGCTTTTAGCTTGAGCTGCTAGTGGCAAGCCTGCTGCTACCGTTGAAATGGCAATTGATCCTGCTGTTACCATGCTAATCCATGAACGATTCATAGCTTTTGTTGACTCCTTTTTCATTCATTTTGGAAGTATAAGTGAATATTTTATAGTATCGGTATCCAACATGAAAATACTTACAAATAAAACAAAAGGTGATGGAATATAGAACTTTATTCCTATTTGGTAAAAAGAAAAGAATGTCTCGAGAAGTCGCTTTGTAAGAATGGAAGGAGAGCGACTTTTGTATGCCTGTGACGAAAACATGATTGTTGATCGACAAAAGAAGAAGGGATGTGCATTCAGCATTCGACAGTCTTTGTTAGCAGCATTGGCTATGATTGACATTGGGAAAGCACAGATAGGCGAAGTTGGCGGAGGGGAGTGTTAGAAGATGCTGGAAAAAATTCTCGAACTGCGTTCACGATCCATGTCCATTGCACAAATTGCCAAAGAGATCGGCTTAACGATCGGTCAAGTGAAGTATCGCCTGCAAAAAGACCGTGCGAAGCCAGAGGCACCACCTCCCGCTAGAACGGAATTGGAATGGCAATTACCTGCGTTTTATGGTCGGGACATTGTCAAAGTCATGGCACAAGGACCGACTGTGTTATTCATCTATTGGGAAATCACTTGGCCACGCATGAGAATGGTCGCCTCGTACCTCCAAGCCGATTATCGTCACATTCAGAAGGGATTGCGTCTGTATGATGTGACTGAACGTTTATTTGATGGAAAAAATGCGCATTCCGTCCGAGATGTGTTCGTACATGAAGAGGCTTATTCCTGGTACGTGAAAGATGTAGAGCCAGGACGTACATATATGGTTGATTTTGGGTTATATGAACACAATCGGTTTTGTCCGATATTACGCTCGGAAACGGTAGTTACTCCACGCCATTCAAAAGCTAGCTGGGGGGAACCGTTAGTGGAGCCCGCCCACGATCCAGCTACACCTTCCTGGTTTGAGAACTTTTCCTCCTACTCGTTGTATACCAAAACATCAAATAAGTGAGGTGTCATTTGTGCACAAAGGTTATCTCTCCCTCGTGTTGCATGCCCATCTGCCTTATGTCCGACACGGGGATCGGGACGATCGCCTGGAAGAGCGCTGGGTATATGAAGCCATGCTGGAATGCTATCTTCCTTTGCTCATGGTTTTCGACAAGCTCCTCTCAGACGGCATCGCTTTTCGCATGACCCTTGCTATTTCTCCGACATTACTTTCCATGCTGGATGATGATCTGATCGTGACGCGTTTTCGCACACATCTAGCGAAAACCGTTGAATTGGCTGGGAAGGAAGTCAAACGAACCGCAGGTCAACCTCAAGAAAACCGTATCGCCAAAATGTATGTGGAGCGTTTTCGAACGATCATTGCCTACTGCCGCAAGTGGGATTTTCAACTGATCAAGGCCTTTAGGCATATCGCGGACAGTGGATGCCTCGAACTCATCACTTGCGCAGCCACGCACTCTTTTTTGCCCTATGTGGAAACAGAAGAGGCGATTCGGGCACAGCTTCTGGTAGGGATCGATACGCATGAGCGGATTCTGGGAAGACGTCCGAAGGGAATTTGGCTGCCAGAGTGCGGGTATACACCTGGACTGGATCGCTTGCTGAAAGAGGCAGGGCTTCGGTATTTCTTTGTAGACAGTCACACGATAGAGCATGCGACGCCTTTACCTCGCAGAGGGTTGCTGGCTCCCTTGTTCACGCCGCATGATGTGGCTGCCTTTGCCCGTGATGAAGTGGCCTCCCGCCAGGTATGGAGCTCGATCGATGGTTATCCAGGGGACTATGACTACCGTGAATACTACCGGGATATCGGATTTGACAGGGAGATGAGCTACATCGAGCCGTACATCCATCCTGAAGGCATTCGCGTGCATACCGGTTTGAAATATTATCGGATCACCGGAAAACAAGGGGATAAAGACTGGTATGAGCCAAGCTGGGCGCGCGAAAAAGCAGCGTCACATGCGGGACATTTCTTGTATCACCGAGAGCGTCAAGTGGAGGAAGCCAGTCAATGGATGGACCGCAAGCCATTGGTCGTCGCCACTTATGATGCGGAGCTGTTTGGTCATTGGTGGTTCGAGGGTCCGCAGTTTTTGGATTTTCTCATGCGCAAAACGGTGTGTGATTCAAAAGAAGTGAAATTAATGACACCATCTGAATATTTGGAGGAGTATCCAGAGCAGGATCGCGGTCACTTGCCGATGTCAACATGGGGGAGAAATGGCTACGGAGAAGTCTGGCTGAACGAGAACAATGGCTGGATATACAGGCATCTGCATCAAGCGGAGCGGGAATTGATCACAGCGATTATTACCTATTCTGAAAAGAAAGGAGATCAGCTTGCGTTACGGTGCCTCAAGCAGGCTGCACGGGAATTGATGCTGGCCCAAAGCAGTGATTGGGCGTTTATTTTAGACGGTCAAACGGTCACTCGGTATGCGGTGCAACGCGTTCATGACCATTTGGTTCGCATGCGGGCTCTCTTGGTGATGTATCGAGAGCATCGACTGGATGAAGAGGCAATTACACAAGCAGAAGCTGACTTTCCGATCTTTCCTAACGTGGATATCACGTTCTATTTGCCTAAACAAACGCATAGAGTGAACGTATCGCGTCAATTGGTAGCGGCTGCGCAAGATCAGTCTTCGACAAAAACAGTTTTGATGCTTGCATGGGAATTTCCCCCTCATGTAGTAGGGGGGCTAGGTCGGGCTGTCTACGATCTCGCCAGGCATCTTGCCCAGCAAGGAATCGTGGTGCATGTGCTGACACGTGCGACAGATTCATGCGCCGTAGAGGAGATGATGGAAGGGGTTCACGTACACCGTTTGCCTACGTACATTCCTTCTGAACAAGCCGACTTTCTGGCATGGGTGTTTCAACTGAATTTGGCGATGGTCGATGCTGCCTATCAGCTCTGGTCACTCGGGGTGCGACCAGATGTCATCCACGCTCACGATTGGCTAGTTAGCTGGGCTGCAATCGAACTGAAACAGAGGTACTCTCTTCCGCTCGTCAGCACGATTCATGCTTTGGAACATGGTCGGCATCAAGGTATTCATACACCGTTGCAACAAAGGATCCATGAGTGTGAACGTACGCTAACACAAAGCTCTGACGCAATGATCGTTTGCAGCAAGTATATGGAGTCGGAAGTCAAGCGCCTGTTCGGAACACCTTCATCCCATTTACGTGTCATTCACAATGGTGTCGATCTCATTCCCCTAACGGAGATAAATCGTGAACAGCTTCGACAGGAATTGGCGATAGGGGATGGTCCTGTTCTCTTTTTTGTAGGGCGCTTGGTTCAGGAAAAAGGTGTTCACCTCTTGTTAGAAGCTATGGCAAGGCTACGCGCTGAGTTTCCGCATGCGAGGTTGCTCATAGCAGGCAGAGGACCGATGCAAGACGAGTGGAAGCTATTGGTTCATCAGATGGGACTTTCTGAACAGGTCCGCTTCTTGGGCTTCGTAGACGATGGAAGGCGAGATGAGCTGTTCGCCCTGGCTGATGTGGCAGTATTCCCGAGCTTGTATGAGCCTTTTGGAATTGTTGCGCTGGAAGCGATGGCTCTAGGGACTCCTGTTCTGGTTGCGGATACGGGAGGGCTGCGAGAGATCGTTCGCCACGGCGAAAACGGCGCCATGATGTACACAGGCGACCCTGAATCCTTGACGAATCAACTCCGCTGGCTACTGTGCGACCCTGATCAGCGGCATCAACTGGCCCAAACGGCCATGCAAGATGTTAAGCAGTTTTACAACTGGACACTTCTGGCTAGTCAAACCATCGATCTATACCGTTCACTTAGCGTACCTGCGGAAATCGGCATGACAACCTAGATTGCAACGATGAAGGAGGAAGAAAAGAAGATGAAGGCAGTAATCATGGCTGGGGGAAAAGGTACACGACTACGTCCGTTAACATGCCACACGCCAAAACCAATGGTGCCACTCTTAAACCGGCCTTGCATGGAGTACACGATTGATCTATTGAAAAAGCATGGGATTACAGAGATAGCAGTGACACTCCAGTATCTGCCTGACGTCATCCGCGATACGTTTGGTGATGGATCTCGCTACGGTGTTTCGCTTGTCTATTTTGAAGAAGCCATTCCTTTGGGCACGGCAGGCAGCGTGAAAAACTGCGCGGATTTTCTCGATGAGCGTTTTGTCGTGATCAGTGGAGATACGTTGACAGACATCGATTTGTCGGCAGCCATACGTTTTCATGAGCAAAATAATGCACTGACTACGTTGATTTTGACGCGGGTTGAAACACCGCTGGAATTTGGCGTTGTCATGACAGACGAGGGCGGACGCATTACCCGTTTTTTAGAAAAGCCGAGCTGGGCGGAGGTTTTTAGCGATACGGTGAATACCGGGATATACGTCTGCGAGCCAGAGGTCTTGTCTTATATAGAAGAGGAGCGGGAAGTGGATTTCAGCAAGGAAATTTTCCCGTCGTTTTTACAAGCAGCAAAGCCTCTATATGGCTATGAGGCAAGCGGCTATTGGTCTGATATTGGTTCTTTAGAGGTATACCAACAAGCCCAGTTTGATTTGCTGGATGGACGCGTACATCTCGAAATAAAAGCACAGGAAATCGCACCGCGTATTTTCTTGGAAAATGATGTTCGCATCGATTCATCGGTCCGTTTGGAAGGCCCTGTCTATATCGGTGAAAATGTACACCTGCAAGCTGGCGTTGCCGTAGGTGCTTATTCCATTCTGGGGAAAAATACGGTGATTTCTTCCGGTACGAAGCTGTCCAGAACGATCATTTGGGAAAACAGTGTCATTGGGAAAAAAGCAGAGATCACAGGAACGACTCTCTGCCGCAACACCCGAATTGCAGATTGCGTACAACTCGGGGAAGGGGCGGTCATCGGAGACCAGTGCCTCATTGGGGCGAAGTCAGTGGTAAAGGCAGGAATCAAAATTTGGCCGGATAAGGAAGTCGGGGAAAATGCGACTGTCACCACCTCGCTTATCTACGGTGCCAAGCAAACCAAAAATTTGTTTGGGACGCACGGCATCAAGGGCATTGGTAATGTTGACATCACGCCCGAATTTGTTACAAGACTTGCTGCTGCCTATGCGTATTTACTACAAGCGGGGGACAAAATTGCGCTCTCGGCATGCGCACACCCTTTTGCTCAATTATTGAAGCATAGCATCATGACGAGCTTGTGCTCTTCCGGAATTGATACGGTCGATCTCGGAATTGGGAATTCACCCTTGATCCGGTATGGCGTGCGCTCTCTGGCTTGCAAAGGCGGCATACATATTTATATGGCAGAGCCAGTGGATGATAAAGAGATTGTTATCCAATTCATCGATCATGCAGGCTTGCCGATTTCTCGTGATCTGGAGCGCAAAATTGAGAATGCCTACTGGCAAGAGACTTATATTCGCAACCTGAATCGGTTGGGAGCACTGCAAGTCGAGCATCACGTACAAGAAGCTTATCTCCATGCTTTGGTCCAACAGTTGAATGTATCGTCCATCCAGCGTCAGCGCTTCCACCTGCTGATCGATTGTGAACAGCGTTTTTTCCCGACTTTTCTTGCGCCTCTTTTGCATGCACTGGGAGTTACTGTCGATTACAGCTCGATACAAGAAGGTATTCGTAAAAAGGGAGCGGATTTGGGCGTTCGTCTCGATAAAAATGGCGAGCAATTTGTCTTGTTTACCGAGCATGGAGAGAAGCTCGCAACCGAACAGATCACGGCACTGCAGCTATTGGCGTGCAGTGGTCAACATCGGCGAATTGGCCTTCCTGTGAGTGCACCGATTGAATTGGAGCATATGGCCCAGCTGTTGCAAATGGAGGTTGTACGCACCAAGGTTTCACCGCGATCCATGATGGAGGTATCGAGCGAACAGCGTTTTCATCCAATGTTTGACGCTGTGTACAGCCTCATGAGAATTCTTTCTTATCTGGCTTCTGAGGAAAAGCCGCTTAGCGTTCTGCTGGAATTGTTGCCAGCGTGCCATATGGAGAAAAAGACTGTTTTTTGCCCATGGGCAGCAAAAGGGAAGGTCATGCGCAGAGTGATGGAAGAAAACAAAGGCAAGCTGCTCGAGCTCGTTGATGGAATCAAGGTATACGATTCGAATGGCTGGGTACTGATTTTACCCGATTCAGAGGATTCGCACGTAAAGGTAATTTCGCAAGGGGCTACCGCAGAGACCGCGGCTACACTTGCTTCTTCCTACGCGAGACGAATTGCCGAATATCAGTTTCACGAAAAGAGAGAGATCGACAGCCTATAACGAAAAGGACGTGAAGGCATGCCGAGACCGCTCGTCGTCGGGAACGGAAAACTGCTGATTAATTTTGATGACAAGCTGCACATGCGAGATCTGTATTTTCCGTATGTTGGTCAGCTGAATCATGTTGGGGGACACTTTAGCAAGCTGGGGATTTGGGTGCAAGGTCGCTTTTCCTGGCTGGATGAAGACGGCTGGGCGCGGAGGCTCGGATACGGACAGGAGTCTTTGGTGACAGATGTTCATGCGCATCATGAACATCTGGGTATCTCCTTGCAAATCGCAGATGGGGTGCATCAGCGTGACCCGATTTATTTGAAAAAGGTGTGCGTTCGGAATTTGACGAGCGAGGTTCGGGAGGTCAGGCTGTTTTTCAATCACGATTTCAGCTTGAATGAGACAGAGGTAGGGGATACTGCTGTTTTTGATCCCAATCTGCGTACGATTTATCACTACAAGCGCAATGTGTATATCATGGCGAATGGAAAAACGGATACGGGTGGGATCGATCAATATAGCGTCGGGATCAAGCGGTTCAACTATGCGGAGGGGACTTGGAGGGACGCGGAGGATGGCCTTTTGTCCGGCAATCCGATTGCACAAGGCTCCGTAGATAGTACGATCTCTTTTTCCCTCATCCTTCAACCTCAAGAAGAGAAGGCACTCTTTTACTGGATGTGCATTGGTGAATCGTATGAGGATGTCAAAGGATTGAACCAATATGTACTCGAAAGTGATCCGGAGAGTTTGCTCAGTCGGGTCGCTGTGTATTGGCAGCGTTGGGTCAATAAGGAAGAGCGGGACTTTGCTGATCTTCCGGCAGAGGTTGTCAATCTGTACAAGACCAGCTTGCTTCTCGTTCGTACGCAAATCGATCAGAACGGAGCGATTCTCGCTGCGAATGACTCGGATATTCTCCAATTTAATCGCGATCATTACAGCTACATGTGGCCAAGAGACGGGGCTTTGATTGCGAGTGCGATGGCGAAAGCGGGCTACACGGGAGTGGTCGCATCATTTTTTCGATTTTGCGCGGACGCCTTGAACAAGGACGGGTATTTGCAGCACAAGTACAATCCAGACGGGTCTGTTGGCTCCAGTTGGCATCCGTATATTGTTGACGGAGAGGTTCAGCTTCCGATCCAGGAGGATGAGACGGCACTCGTACTGTACGCCCTCTGGGAGCAATACAAGAGCGGCAAGCAAATTGAAGATTGCCAAGCGCTCTATCCTACGCTGGTTCGTCCGGCGGCTCGCTTTTTGCTAGAGTATGTCCATCCAGAGCTGCAACTCCCAAAACCAAGCTACGACTTATGGGAAGAGCGACGGGGAATTTTTACGTTTACCAGTGCTACGGTTTTCGCAGGCTTGATGGCTGCGGCTCGTTTCGCCCAGCTATTCGGGGATGATCGACGCTACAAACGCTACACAGAAGGGGCAGAGCGCATTCGTGAGGCAATGGAAAAACATCTGTACGACCCTGAAATCGGGCGTTTTCTGCGTGGGATTTATGTAAGAGCAGATGGGAGTGTCGAAAAAGATTTCACGGTGGAGAGCAGCTTGTTCGCTCTGTTTGCGCTTGATGTGTTTTCTGTAGACGATCCGAGAGTTGCGCAGACAATGGAAGCTGTCAAAAAGAGTTTGCACGTAGACACGGCGATCGGTGGAATCGCTCGCTATCAAGGGGATTACTATTTCAAAAAATCACATGACACGGTTAAGGTCCCGGGAAATCCATGGATCATTTGCACCTTATGGGTGGCTGATTGGGAAATTGCCAAGGCAAAATCACTCGATGAACTCCAAGAGCCAAAGAACAGACTGGCCTGGGTCGTACGGCATGCCCTACAAAGCGGCGTGCTATCCGAACAGCTCGATCCGTATACAGGTGCTCCCGTATCCGTTGCACCCCTGACGTGGTCGCATGCTACTTATGTCGCCACTGTTTTGCGTTATTTGGAGAAGGTGAATGAGTTGCGGTAACGAAGGGAGAGATGAGGAGATGACAACGATCCGTTTCGGTACGGACGGTTGGCGCGACATAATCGCAGATGGCTTTACCGTCGAGAATGTCCGTATTGTCGCACAAGCCATCGCCAGCTATACCAAAGAAATCGGACAACAGGAGCAGCCTGTTTTGGTCGGGCATGACACGCGGTTTCTGGGGAGACGCTTTGCCGAGGAGGTTGCAGCTGTCCTGACCGCCAATGACATTCGGACTTATTTGGTGAACGAAGCAGCGCCAACGCCTGCCGTAGCCTTTGGAGTGAAGCATTTTGCAGCGAGTGGTGCAATCATGATCACGGCCAGCCACAATCCACCCGAATATAACGGCATCAAATACATTCCGGAGTACGCTGGACCTGCAACGCCTGCGATCACGCAAAGATTGGAAGAATGGATCACCGAAACCTACGAGACCAACTTGGTGCGTGCGATTTCCCTCGCGGAAGCAAAGGCCCGCAAGCTTCTGCAAGTCATTGTGCTGCGTCCTCATTACGAGGCGCATCTGAGACGCATGATAAACATGGATGTTTTGCATAACTCGTCCTTGTCCGTTGTTGTCGATGCCATGCATGGTGCGGGTATGGGCTACGTGAGCGGTTTTTTGTCAGAAGCGGGGGTAAAAAACGTCGGAATCAGAGAAGTCCCGGATGCGGCTTTTGGAGGGGATTTGCCAGAGCCAAACGATAAGCATTTGCAGTTATTAAAAAAAGAAGTCGTAGAACGCCAGGCATCTCTTGGTCTTGCCAATGACGGGGATGCAGATCGCTTCGGAGTCGTCGACCGCTTCGGACAGTATCTCACGCCAAATGAAGCACTGGTCCTGCTCACCTATCATTTGCGAAAAAATCGAGGCTTGACCGGACGGATTGTCAGGACAGTTGCAACCACGCATCTTCTGGATCGAATGGCTACGCATTATGGTCTGGAGCTCGTAGAGACGCCGGTCGGTTTCAAGTACATCGGTGAGGAA
Source organism: Brevibacillus sp. RS1.1 (assembly GCF_013284365.1). Classification (NCBI taxonomy): domain Bacteria; kingdom Bacillati; phylum Bacillota; class Bacilli; order Caryophanales; family Paenibacillaceae; genus Brevibacillus; species Brevibacillus sp. RS1.1. The sequence continues at coordinate 807,153 of NZ_JABSVA010000001.1, read as the reverse complement.
ATGCGCAAAGGCGACGTGCTCATTGGTGGAGAAGAAAGTGGCGGGGCGAGTATTCTCGGTCACATCCCGGAAAAGGATGGCGTACTCATCAATTTGCTGCTCGCCGAGATGTGCGCGTATGAAAACAAAGGAATCGATCAAATACTGCGAGACGTATACGAGCAATTCGGCGAGCTGTTCCACACGCGGCTTGATATGAAATTGCCGGAAAAAGATCAATGGGTACAGCAAATGATCGCCAAGCCACCTGCACTCATTGGTCCTTATCAGGTTTTGGAGATTCAACGAGTGGATGGGGTCAAGCTGTTGCTCGAGGAAGGACATTGGGTCTTAATCCGTCCGTCTGGCACGGAACCTTTGGTGCGCATTTATTGTGAAGCAACGAGTGCGACAGCCTTGCAGAAGCTGCAAGATGCGATTCATGAATGGTTTTTGGAGATTAATGTGTAAAAAGTTGACGAGGAGAGCCTGCATAATGTGCGAGGTTCTTCTTTTTGCGTGGGGTCCTTCTATGCGGCTGCGGAGAAGAGAAGAATATTTCCAGTCTAGGCTCCAGGCTACGTCCTGCTGTGGGCTAGACTGTCCGCTCCGAAGGGATTCGCGGGGAAACGCAAAAGTGGTAGCCGCTTCGTCGTACGGGCACGGTTGCGTTTCTTCTGCCCGCAAATCCCTTCTCCGCTTGGTAGGACTCCACAAGTCGCTACGTCTGGAAATATTCTTCTCTGACGTAACTGATGAGGTTCTTCATTCTTTCAAAGCTTTAAAAAGCGGGGGAAACTCGTAAAGCTCGTAGAGGAAACAGGAGAAAAAAGCGAAGATCTTAGGGACACCGACCGAGACGCAATGCAAAAAGCGAAACACGCATTTAGCGTCCACCTCTGAAACACATCCTGAAGAGACCACTTTGGACGCGGTTTCGCTTTTTGCATGGAGTCGTGCAGTCAATCCCACAGGAGGTGGCCCTAGAATCTGAGCGTTTTCTCCTGTTTCCTCCCCACCACAACAGTTACTTAAGGATTCTTCTCTGCCGAAACAGATGAGGTTCTTCAATTCTTTTCAGGTATTAAAAAATCGGGATTAAATAGAAAGCTCGTAGAGGAAACAGGAGAAAAAAGCGAAGATCTTAGGGGCACCGACCGAGACGCAATGCAAAAAGTGAAACACGCATTTAGCGTCCACCTCTGAAACACATCCTGAAGAGACCACTTTGGACGCGGTTTCGCTTTTTGCATGGAGTCGTGCAGTCAATCCCACAGGGGGTGGCCCTAGAATCTGAGCGTTTTCTCCTGTTTCCTCCCCACCACAACAGCAACGTACAAGAGCCCCATTTACCAAATCAAAAAAATGAGGTATTCTTGTCCATATGCAATCCTTTCATTGGAATCGGACAGGACTTCCTGGCCCCAACCAGTGCAAAGGATTTTTTGCCCCTTATAGGAAATGTCTGAATGATCGTAGTAGATGAACCTTCATTAATTTTGTTTTAACGTAGTTCGAAGTCGGTAACTGATGAGAGATGATGAGAAACGATGCGGATCGATCAGCATATATTACAAGCTTTTTTACAGGAAGTTCAAGTGGAGAGTCTGTCACCAGATGATCCTGTCGTTGTACACCACACGCCATACCCGTGGGAACTGGTTGGTACCGGCAATTATGCTGCCGTATTTGCCCACCCGGACTATCCAAAGGTAGTAATCAAGCTGTACGCACCTGGAAGACCAGGAGCCGAACAGGAAATCGAAGTCTATCGCAAGCTAGGGGAGACTCGTTCCTTCCCCATCTGTTATGATTATGGGGAAGGATACTTGGTCATTTCGCGGATGAACGGTATCCCCTTGTTTGACTGTGTCCGCTTTGGTATTCCGATTCCTCCGCAGGTGATTGAAGACGTGGAGGAAGCATTAGAAGAAGCCCGCAGGAAGGGCTTGTTTCCGCATGATGTCCATGGGAAAAATGTATTAATGGATCAGGGACGAGGTTATCTGATTGACGTATCGGATTACTATGTCAATGATACAGACACCAAATGGCGTGATTTACGCAAGGCGTATTACAAGGTGTATCTGCCATTTATCAAGGATCGTGGATGGAAAATTCCATTGTGGATGCTGGAAGTCGTACGCAAAGGCTATCGACTGTTCAAAAAAGGAAAGCGCTTGTTCACGTAGGCGGTCTCTGGTAAAATGATCATTTGACATTGTGTTTGTACAGTTGCTGGTCGAAGCAGAATAAGGAGGACATTCCATTGTGGTACTATCTCATTGCGGCAGTAATTATTGCACTTGATCAGTTTACAAAGTATTTAATCGTGAAGTATATGGAACTGGGAGAATCCATTCCTTTGATCGCGGACGTCTTTCATCTAACTTCCCATCGAAACATGGGAGCGGCGTTTGGTATCCTGCAAAATCGACGTTGGTTTTTTATCGCCATTACCGCTGTCGTTGTGATTGGGATTGTCATTTCCTTGATTCGCTTGGGAAAAAAACAACCTCGTGCATCGTTGGCGCTGTCATTTGTCTTGGGTGGAGCCGTCGGGAATTTCATTGATCGCGCGATGTCCGGTCAAGTCGTAGATTTTCTCGATTTTACGTTGATTCACTTCCCGATCTTTAATGTGGCGGATATGGCCATCACGATTGGTGTGGGGATTTTGCTTCTCGATGTTTTTCTGGATGGGAAGAAAAACAGATAGTCATGAGAATAATAGTGGGAAAGCTCGGATAGGTGGAGAACATACATGAATGACACGCAATTGTTTGAACGTTACGATTGGACGGTAGACCCAGCAGATAAGAACGAGCGCATTGACAAGTTTATCACGCTGCAAAATGAAGATTGGTCCCGTTCACAGGTACAGGCTTGGGTGAAGGAAGGTCGTGTTACTGTAAATGGTGAACCGATCAAAAACAACTACAAGCTACAGGCAGAGGACGAAGTGACCCTCCGTGTTCCGCCGCCAAAGGAAATGGCGATCCAGCCAGAAGAGATGTCGCTTGATATTGTATACGAGGATAGCGATGTCGTGGTCGTAAATAAACCGCGTGGTCTCGTCGTGCATCCTGCTCCTGGTCATTACAGTGGGACACTCGTCAATGGGCTTTTGGCTCATTGCAAGGATTTGTCCGGAATCAATGGCGTTTTGCGTCCGGGAATTGTCCATCGCATTGATAAGGATACGTCCGGCCTGTTGATGGTAGCCAAAAACGACAAGGCACACATGGGGTTGGCTGAACAGTTGAAAGCACATACCGTCAATCGGAAGTATGTCGCGCTTGTTCATGGGGTCATCCCGCATGAAATGGGAACGATTGAAGCACCGATCGGGCGCGATCCGAAAAATCGCCAGCAAATGGCGGTCGTTTTTGAAAACAGCAAGCCGGCTGTTACGCATTTTATCGTGCTGGAGCGCTTCAAAGAGTACACGATGGTGGAATTGAAACTCGAAACAGGGCGTACCCATCAAATTCGCGTACACATGAAGTACATTGACTATCCACTGGCGGGCGACCCGAAATACGGTCCGAAAAATACATTGGAGCTCGATGGACAAGCTTTGCATGCGAAAACGCTAGGCTTCATCCATCCCCGTACAGGAGAGCAGCTCGAGTTCGAAGCGCCGATGCCGAAGGAAATGCTTGACGTCATCGAAGTTCTCAGACAAGCGTAGAGAACAGGGGGAATAGCCGTGCTAAAAAGATTAGCGCATGTGACACTGTACGTTCACGACTGTGAAGATGCATTGCGGTTTTACACGGAAAAACTCGGTTTCGAAAAACGCATGGATTCTCGGATGGATGATGGTTCTCGTTGGCTCACCGTCGGTCTTCCAGGGCAGGAGCTAGAGATTGTATTGCATGACCCTACCCATTGGCATCGGGAAGACGTTGCGCAGGAAATGCTTCGTCAGGTCGGCAAAAATCCAATGTGGGTTTGGCATACGGATGATTTTTGGTCCACATACGAAACACTGCGTCAACGCGGCGTGGAGTTTGTGAGTGAACCAAATGAAGTAATGTATGGCATAGAGGCTATTTTCAAGGATCTGTATGGCAATCGTTTCTTGTTGTTGCAGCAAGTCTTCCTATGACACTTACATAATGGCAGTTGGATTGGAAAACGCTAGTAGAGAGCTTATTACTTTCTTCTGGCGTTTTTTTCATCTTTCAATAGAGAGTGTAAGGAGTGAATGCCTGTGATCGGAAAATGGGGGAAGCTGTTCGGTCTTTTTGTCCTTTTGGTTGTACTTGTCACAGCAAACGGTGAAGCAAAGGTGGCAGCCCAAAGCCAAGGGCCGGAGCGTGTGAACAAGGAAGTAAGCGTTCCGGTAAAAATGGCATTTACGAGCAACCAGCATTTGTTTTTGGTAGATGGACGGGATGCGACGGGAAAGATCAAGCAAATCACCAAGGATGGCTATGCACAGATCGTGGGTTGGTCGCCAGATGGCAAGTGGCTCCTGTTCGTGAAATACAAAGGCAACGACAATTACTCGACACCAGGCTATGTGTGGATCGTCAGAGCTGACGGCAGCAAAGCTGTGCAGGTAGACGAGCGAGCGGTTTTTGAAACGCCAAAATGGTCTCCGAAAGCGAACAAGCTCGCGTACACCGTGAATGTCGGCAGTAATGAAGCCCCGAGACTATTGCTGATCGTAAAAGACGTTCAAGAGCATGGAGAATTAGCTTTGCAAAGTACAACGAAGGCTGACTTCGAAGATTTCGCCTGGATGCCGGATGGGGAAAACATGCTTGTCTCACTACCAGCCGAAAAAAATAAGCCGATGACGCTGGCCTTGCGCACACTTGCAGGTAAACCGTTGGCTGCCTACCCGATTGCAGAACCGCCAAAAGTGGAGGAAGGCATCTACCCATGGGCAGCGACAGGCTTAAAAGTATCGCCGGATGGGAAGGCTGTGGCCTACTTTGTCAGGTATAACTCAGGCTCCTTGTCTGCTGATGGCGTACCGATTCAATGGTTTGATTTGACACAGCCTGCCAAAAAGCCAATAGACCTAGGAACAGGATTGGCTTATCCTGATTGGCTTGCCTGGACACCAAATGGCGAACAGCTCGCTTTTGTCGATGGCACTGACCGAACCGCCACGACTAACAAGCAGTTAAAGCTGGCAGATCGAGCAGGAAAGGTCAAAACGGTCAGCCCTGGTCCAGTGGTGGTAGACACTTATCCGGTATGGATTCCAAAAGCTCCGTACACGCTGCTTTTCACCAGAGGCTTGGCTACAGAGTATTCATATGATCCGAAGAAGGTCATGGTACCGGAACAAGGCATCTGGCGGCGGTCCGCAGATGGAGTGGAGCAGCAGGTGACAAAAGGGGAAGCGAATACAGCGGACTACTATCCTGCGCCGTCTCCAGATGGAAAACAGCTTCTTTTCCTGCGGTTGGATCGAGCGGAGCACGGCTCCTTGTTTATCCAAGGAATTGGTGAGAATGCGGACAAACAAGTCGAGCTGATCAAAAACATGACAGGGGACATTGGTTATTATGCGAACTACTTGCCACCGTGGGTCAGCGTCTATTGGGAATAGTTAGACTTTTCCGGGCTGCATTGACACCCGTCCAGAATCGTGACATAATTCTACATGACGAATGGAACCTTTTAATCCAGTCCAGTGAGGCTGGCAAGGGCACGGAATGACAAACAGGCGGGACGCTTAAAAGTCCGGTCAGTTTGTCCGAGGGCTTCTTGTCTCCTGACAAGGAGCCTTTTTTCGTAAGGTCCACTGTTCCCGTCGAAAAGGGGGATATTGAGATGATCAACAAAAGCGTTATTATGGATGAAGCGGCGATCCGCCGCGCGCTCACGCGAATCGCACATGAAATTATTGAGCGAAATAAAGGCGTCGAGGATCTCATTATCGTGGGGATTAAGACCAGAGGGATCTACCTCGCGCAGCGCCTTGTGGAAAGAATCGAAATGATTGAAAATGTGAAAGTCCCAGTCGGTGAGCTGGACATTACGTTTTATCGCGACGATCTTCAGCACAAGTCCGAAGATGCCATTTTGCAAGGCTCCAAGCTACCGGATCAAATCACAGGCAAGACTGTGATTCTGGTCGATGATGTTCTCTACACGGGAAGAACGGTGCGTGCCGCATTGGATGCACTGATTGATAACGGTCGCCCACGGATGATTCAACTGGCTGTTCTGGTTGATCGCGGTCATCGCGAGCTGCCAATCCGCCCTGATTTCGTCGGAAAAAACCTCCCAACTGCTAGAACGGAAATTGTCGATGTACAATTGGCAGAAGTGGACGTTATGGACATTGTCTCCATCCGACAGCTACTTTAAAAAGAATAGGATTCCTCTTTAAAAACGATCCTGTGAGGTCGGCAAGAGGCAAGATACTTCCCATGACTATGGCGAAGCTAGCCTCTTTGTGCCCGCACAAAGAGGTTTTTTGTATAAAAAGAAGCTTTTTGTATAAAAGAAGTTTTGAATGAAACAACACAGGGGGCATACAGGCATGAGCCAGAAAAATTACATCGATGTAGACGAAACACCACATATTTCGCGATTGCTGCCACTTAGTATTCAACACTTGTTCGCGATGTTCGGCTCGACTGTATTGGTGCCGATCTTAACGGGGCTGGATGTTGCAACGGCGCTCATGGCAAGTGGGATTGGAACCCTGTTGTTCCTGTGGATCACCAAAGGAAAGCTGCCGAACTACCTCGGTTCTTCCTTCGCTTTCATCGGTCCGATTATCGTCGTGAGTCAATCACATGGAGTAGGGACCGCACTCTTAGGCTGCTTCCTCTCCGGGATTGTGTACATCATCGTCGCCGGAATCGTGAAGAAGGCAGGGGTCAAATGGCTTGATCGGGTACTGCCACCAGTTGTCATCGCCTCTGTCATCGTCGTGATTGGTCTGAGCCTGGCTGGCGTAGCAGTAGACATGGCAACGAAAGTTACTGTAGATGGTCAATCGCAAATGTCATTGACTTCGATTGAAATCTCGCTGGTAACTGTGGTCATAACAGTGCTTGCAGCAGTTATGCTGCGCGGTTTCCTTGGTCTTATCCCCATCTTGATCGGTATGGTTACAGGTTATGTATACACACTACTGCGTCACCCTGAACTGATTAACTTTCAAAAAGTAGTAGAAGCAGACTGGTTCATCACGCCACAAAAAATGTTTGCGGAGCACTTCAAATTTACCGAAGTGATGAGTGTGATAGGTGACGGCTCTGCATGGATCGCAGCACTGGTCATCGCGCCAGTCGCTTTCGTCACGCTGGCAGAGCATTTGGGTCACTTGCTGGTAACGAGCAAGGTCATGGATCGCGATCTGATGAAAAATCCGGGTCTGCACCGCAGCTTGCTCGGAGACGGGGTGGCAACCTCACTGGCAGCTATCTTGGGAGGTCCGCCAGCAACGACATATGGAGAAAACATCGGTGTCCTTGCAATGACTAAGGTATACAGCCGAGTGGTCATCGGTCTTGCGGCTGTACTGGCAATCATGTTCGCCTTCGCTGGTAAGGTTAGCGCCATTTTAATGACGATTCCAACGCCGGTACTTGGCGGTGTCTCCATCATCCTGTTCGGTATCATCGCGGCACAAGGCTTGCGGATGTACGTCGAGCACAAAGTGAATTTTGCAGACAAGCGGAACATGATTCTCGCAGCCGTCATCCTCGTCACGGGAATCGGCGGATACAAAATCAGTTTTGCGAGTACAGGTATCGCTTTCCTGAGCGACCTGACCATCGATAATATCGCACTCTCTACCTTCCTGGGAATTATTCTGCACCTGATCCTTCCAGGAAAAGCGTCCGCGATGGGAGAAGCGCATCTTGAAGAACAAAAATAAATAGCCTATACGTTCCCAATCCTTTAAATCCAGTCCAGAGAGGCTGGCAAGGCAAAGAACGCTGTTTCGGCTGCCCAAAAAGGCACTCAACCAGCTTCTTGTCTCGCTTGCCTCCAGATGCAAAGCGATGCCAAGAAGCTTTTTCTTTTGAACATTAAAGAATCGGAGGGATTCATGATGAAAAATGTAGCGCACCTGATTGGCCTCAAAGACTTATCGAAAGAACAGATCATCCAGCTCCTCGAGCGAGCAGAGTATTGGGCTGCCAGACCAACTGAGCAAGCGGATATCCTGCGCGGACGGTTTGTCGCGAATCTGTTCTTCGAGGCCAGCACCAGAACCCGCTTTTCTTTTGAAGTAGCACAAAAGCGACTGGGCGCACATGTTTTGAACTTCATTCCGGAAACCTCCTCTACTGTAAAGGGCGAGACGGTCTATGACACAATCCGCACCTTGGAAGCAATGGGTGTGGAAGCAGCCGTGATCCGCACCAAGAAGGAAGGCCTGCTGCAAGAGCTGGCTGAAAGCGTAGACCTGAAGCTGATCAACGCAGGAGATGGAACGAATGAGCACCCGACCCAATGCCTGCTCGATCTTCTGACCATGAAAAGGCAGTTTGGCAAGCTTTCTGGTCTCACGGTTGCGATCATTGGAGACCTGCGCCACAGCCGCGTGCTCGGTTCTCACCTGCATGCGCTGCCGAAGCTCGGTGTGAATCTGCTGCTCTCAGGTCCCGCTACGATGATGCCAGCGCATATCCCGCAAGGTGTGAAAATCGTGGAAATGGAAGAAGCGGTTCAAACCGCAGATGTGGTCATGATGCTGCGCGTGCAGCTGGAGCGCCATGCGGAATCCCTCTATCTATCGAAGGAAGAATATCACAAGGCACATGGGCTCACACTGGATAGAGCCAAAATGATGAAGTCCGGCGCAGTTATCATGCATCCGGCACCCGTCAATCGCGGGGTTGAGATTCATACCGATTTGGTAGAATGCGAAACGTCCTTGATCCAAACCCAAGTGACCAACGGAGTCGCAGCAAGAATGGCAGTTCTAGAAACTCTTTTGAAAGGGAGCGAAATGACATGGGAATCATCCTTGGCAACGGCAACGTACTAAATCAGGCGGGGGAACTCACCCCGATGGAAATATTGGTGGAAAAGGGAAGAATCACAGCGATGGGAGAAACACTCGATCGCGAGGGGCATGATTGGATCGATTGCCACGGGGGCATGATTAGCGCGGGTCTCATCGATGCCCACGTACATCTGCGTGAACCAGGCTTTGAACATAAAGAAACGATCGAAACAGGGGCAAAAGCAGCCGTACAAGGCGGATTTACAACGGTAGCATGCATGCCAAACACACGACCATCCATCGATAGTGTCGAGACTGTGACCTACATTTTGGACAAAGCGAGCGAGGCAGGTATGGCGCGCGTCATCCCGTATGGTGCAATTACTGTTCGCCAATTGGGAAAAGAGCTGACGGATTTCGCTGGGTTAAAAGAAGCAGGGATCTTCGCGCTGACAGATGACGGTGTGGGTGTCCAATCAACCGCCATGATGAAAAAAGCTATGCAAAAAGCAGCAGAGCTCGGTATCGCAATCGTCGCTCACTGTGAGGACGAAGACCTGTTGATCCCGGGAGCAGCTTTGCATGACGGGGTGGTTGCAGCTCGACACGGACTCCCAGGAATTCCTTCTGAGTCAGAGTCCATCCACGTTGGCCGCGATATTTTGCTGGCAGAACAGACAGGTGTGCACTACCACGTATGTCACATCAGTGCAAAAGAATCGGTTCGTCTGGTACGCGACGGAAAACGCGCTGGCGTGAATGTAACGTGTGAAGTCAGTCCGCATCATCTCTTGCTGTGCGACGAGGATATCCCGGACAATCTGGATACAAATTGGAAAATGAACCCGCCGCTGCGCTCTCGTGAAGATCGTGCTGCACTGATTGCGGGATTAAAAGACGGTACCATTGATATGATCGCAACCGACCATGCACCACACACCCAAGAGGAAAAAGCCAACGGGATCAACCGCGCACCATTCGGAATCGTCGGACTGGAGACAGCTTTCCCACTGTTGTACACCAATCTCGTACAAACGGGAGAGCTGACCTTGAAGAAGCTGGTTGAGCTGTTGACCGTGAAGCCAGCAGAAGCATTCAAACTGCCATATGGACGTCTGGAAGTAGGCGCACCAGCAGACCTGACTGTGATGGATCTGGAAACGGAAAAAACAATTGACCCAAGCACATTCGCAAGTAAAGGAATCAACACACCATTTGCTGGTTGGGTATGCAAAGGCTGGCCGACGCTGACGCTGGTAGATGGAAAGATCGTATATCAAAACGTGTAAAAACGACTGACAGACAAGACAAAAGTTTTTACACGACAATGGAGGAGGAGCATAAATGCGTGCAAGATTGATCTTGGAAGATGGAACAGAATTTATCGGGACGGCATTTGGAGCGACAAAGGAGTCTTACGGGGAAGTGGTTTTCAATACAGGGCTGACTGGCTATCAGGAGGTTTTGTCCGACCCATCCTACTGCGGACAGATCGTCACCATGACATACCCGCTAATCGGAAATTACGGGATCAATCGAGACGACTTTGAAGCTGTTCGTCCATACATTCACGGCTTCGTTGTTCGCGAGCATTGTGAGGCACCGAGCAACTGGCGCAATACGAACACACTCGATGAACTGCTGAAAACATACGAAATTCCGGGCATTGCTGGAATTGACACCCGAATGCTGACGAGAAAAATTCGTTACCACGGCACGATGAAGGGCATGATTACCACCAGTGAAGCCCCGTTGGCTGAATTGGTTGCTGTCCTGAACGGCACGACATTGATGACAGACCAAGTATCACGCGTTTCTACGAAAAGCGTCTTCAGCTGCCCAGGTTCAGGTCATCGGGTAGTACTGGTAGACTTCGGAGCCAAGCACGGGATTTTGCGCGAGTTGACCAAGCGCAACTGTGACGTAGTCGTTGTGCCTTACAATGTAACAGCAGAAGAGATTCGCCGCATCCAACCGGACGGGATACTTTTGTCCAATGGCCCTGGGGACCCGAAGGACGTACCGCAAGCTGTAGAGATGATTCGCGAAATCTTGGGTGAATATCCTCTGTTCGGAATTTGCCTCGGTCACCAACTGTTCGCGCTGGCATCTGGCGCTGACACGACGAAAATGAAATTCGGACACCGTGGCGGCAACCATCCAGTAAAAGAGCTGCCAACCGGACGCACCTATATCACATCCCAGAACCACAGCTATGCAGTAAAAGAAGACTCGCTCGCAGGCACGGAGCTGGAAGTTACACATATCGCCCTGAATGATGGCACCATCGAAGGTGTACGTCATGCCGCGAAGAATGCATTCTCAGTACAGTACCATCCAGAAGCAGCTCCAGGACCGTATGATTCCGGCTACCTGTTCGACCAGTTTCTTGCGATGATGGAAACCGCTAAGGAGGAAAAAACTCATGCCAAAACAAGATAATCTGAAAAAAATCCTCGTAATCGGCTCTGGACCAATCGTTATCGGGCAGGCTGCAGAATTTGACTATGCAGGCACGCAAGCATGCGAAGCGTTAAAAGAAGAGGGTATGGAGGTAGTTCTGATCAACTCCAACCCGGCGACCATCATGACTGATACAAACATGGCGGACAAAGTATATATCGAGCCAATCACGCCTGAATTCGTAGCGCGCGTCATTCGTCAAGAGAAGCCGGATGGACTACTGCCTACACTTGGTGGTCAAACGGGCTTGAACATGGCTGTTGCCCTCTCAGAAGCAGGCGTTCTCGAGCAAGAAAATGTAAAGCTGCTCGGAACGAAGCTGGAATCGATCAAGCAAGCAGAAGACCGCGACCTGTTCCGCTCCCTCATGAATGAACTGGGCGAGCCAGTACCTGAATCAGTCATCGTGAGCACGATAGAAGAAGCGGTTGATTTTGCAAACGAAATCGGTTATCCCATCATCGTTCGTCCTGCCTACACCTTGGGTGGTACAGGCGGCGGAATTTGTGATGATGAAGAAACCCTCCGCGAGATCGTCGCAAGCGGATTGAAATACTCCCCGATTACACAATGCTTGATCGAGAAAAGCATTGCCGGCATGAAAGAAATCGAATACGAAGTGATGCGTGATGCCAACGACAACTGCATCGTCGTCTGCAACATGGAAAACATCGACCCAGTCGGTGTGCATACTGGTGACTCCATCGTAGTAGCACCTAGCCAAACACTAGCTGACCGCGAGTATCAAATGCTGCGCACATCGGCTCTGAACATCATTCGGGCGCTCGGTATCGAGGGTGGCTGCAACGTACAATACGCACTCGACCCGCACAGCTTCCAGTACTACGTGATCGAAGTGAACCCGCGTGTGAGCCGCTCTTCTGCACTGGCTTCCAAGGCAACAGGCTACCCAATTGCAAAGATGGCAGCCAAAATCGCAATCGGCTACACGTTGGATGAACTGAAAAACCCGGTGACAGGTCAAACATATGCATGCTTCGAGCCAACACTGGACTACATCGTCAGCAAAATCCCACGCTGGCCGTTTGACAAGTTCCAATCCGCCAATCGCAAGCTCGGTACGCAAATGAAAGCGACTGGAGAAGTAATGGCAATCGGTCGAACTTTTGAAGAATCGATCATGAAGGCCATCCGTTCCTTGGAAATCGGCAGCTATCACATTGAGATCAAGGGAGCAGACGAAATTAGCGAGGAAGATCTGAAAGCTCGTCTGGTGCACGCAGATGACGAACGCCTCTTCCTGCTGGCAGAAGCACTGCGCCGTGGCTGGACAATCGAACAACTGCACAGCCTGACCAAGATCGATCTGTTCTTCTTGCACAAGTTCCATAAAATGATTGCCTTTGAAGCACAACTGGCAAAAGGCTTGACGAGCGAGAAGCTATACGAAGCAAAACGCATGGGCTTCACGGACCGCAAAATTGCTGAGCTGTGCGGTGAGACAGAAGAAGCGGTACACGCCATGCGCAAAGAAAAAGGCTTTGTACCTGTATATAAAATGGTAGATACTTGCGCGGCAGAATTCGAGGCGCAAACACCGTACTACTACTCCGCTTATGAAGTAGAAGACGAGCGCATCGAGACAGGCAAAAAACGCGTGGTGGTACTGGGCTCCGGACCAATCCGCATCGGTCAAGGAATCGAGTTTGACTATGCAACGGTACACGCCGTCTGGGCACTGAGAGAAGCGGGCTATGAGGCAGTGATCATCAACAACAACCCGGAGACAGTTTCTACAGACTTCAACACCTCTGATCGCCTGTACTTCGAGCCGCTGTACATCGAAGACGTCATGAACATTCTCGATGTGGAAAAACCAGAGGGTGTCATCGTACAATTCGGCGGACAAACCGCGATCAACCTGGCTGACAAGCTGGCTGCACGCGGAATCAAAATCTTGGGTACGAGTCTGGAAAACATCGACGCAGCGGAAAACCGCGAGAAGTTCGAAGCACTGCTGCGCGAGCTGGAAATCGCCCAACCACCAGGCAAAACGGTTACGTCAGTCGATCAGGCAGTAGTGGCGGCAGAGGGTCTTGGCTTCCCAGTCCTGGTGCGCCCATCCTACGTACTTGGCGGACGTGCGATGGAAATCGTCTACAACCAGCCCGAACTGTTGGAGTATATGGAAAAAGCGGTGAAGGTAAACCCTGATCACCCTGTACTGGTAGACCGTTACATGGTCGGAATAGAAGCGGAAGTCGATGCGATTTGCGACGGCGAAAACGTTCTGATCCCAGGCATCATGGAGCATATCGAACGCGCAGGGGTGCACTCCGGCGACTCTATCGCCGTATATCCTCCGCAATCCTTGTCCCAAGCGATTAAGGATGAGCTGATCGACATGACGACGAAGCTGGCGCGTGCCCTGCAAATCAAAGGCTTGCTCAACATCCAGTTCGTCATCTATAAAGATCGCCCATACGTAATTGAGGTTAATCCGCGTTCGTCTCGTACAGTGCCATTCCTTTCCAAAGTAACGGGGATTCCAATGGCGAACATCGCGACGAAAGCGATCCTTGGTCACTCTATCATGGAACAAGGCTTTACACCGGGCTACCATCCAGAGGAGTCGATGGTTTCTGTCAAAGTACCAGTCTTCTCCTTCGCAAAGCTGCGCCGCGTTGATATTACGCTCGGCCCTGAAATGAAATCGACCGGAGAAGTCATGGGACGCGAGAGCACTCTGGCAAAAGCGTTGTACAAAGGCTTGGTCGCAGCAGGCATGAATATCCCGACACAAGGCACCTTGCTCGTGACTGTTGCTGACAAAGACAAGGAAGAAGCGCTGGACATTGTGAAACGCTTCCGCCACCTCGGCTTCAAGCTGATGGCAACCTCAGGCACAGCCGATTATTTGGAGCAAGCGGGACTGCAAGTCACACGCGTAAGCAAATTGTCCGAAGGCACGCCAAATCTGTTGGATGTCATCCATACAGGCGAAGCGAACATCGTACTCAATACACTGACAAAAGGCAAAACGCCACAACGCGACGGCTTCCGCATTCGTCGGGAAGCGGTCGAGAACGGCGCCGTATGCTTGACTTCACTCGATACAGCTTCCGCTCTCCTGCACGTACTGGAGACGATCACATTCTCTACAGAAGCAATGCCAGCCCAGCGTGCTGGTGCCAAAGTGGCAGTAACCGTATAAAAAGGGGAGAGCAGCGTGCAACAACAACTAACCGATATTCGCGAACGCATGATTGTTGCGCTCGACTTTTCCACACTGGATGAAGTCAAGAAGTGCATCGAGCCGCTACAGGGGCATATCCGTTATGTAAAAGTAGGGATGGAGCTCGCTTACGCAGAAGGGCCAGCGATCGTTTCCTTCTTGAAGGAAAAAGGACTCAACGTGTTCCTCGACTTGAAGGTTCATGATATTCCCAATACAGCAAAAGGCGCGATGAGAAGCCTGGCGCGACTGGGAGCAGACATGGTAAACGTTCATGCGGCAGGCGGCGTAGCCATGATGGCGGCAGCGAGAGAAGGATTGGAGCAAGGGACAGCGGCAGGTGCTGCTCGTCCCCTCCTGATCGGTGTAACGATGCTGACATCCACTGGTTTGCAAACGATGAATCAAGAATTGGCAATACCAGGTGCGGTAGAAGATGTTGTCGTGCACTATGCACGGATGACCAAGCAAGCAGGTTTGGATGGGGTCGTTGCTTCTCCACTAGAAGTACCGATAATCAAAAAAGCTGCCGGAGACGCCTTTGTAACCGTAACGCCAGGAATTCGCCCACTGGGAGCAGATCAAGGTGATCAGACGCGTATCACGACGCCAGAACAGGCATTCCGCTTGGGTAGTGATTACCTCGTGATCGGACGCGCCATTACGGGTGCTAAAGATCCGGTAGGGGTATGGCAAAGTATCGTCGCAGCAGTGGAAAAAGATCGTTCGTAAAGTAGCCAGCTGGAGGGAATAAGTGAAATGACGACAATGACAACCGCTAAACAAATTGCAGCGAATCTTCTCGAAATCGGGGCAGTTCATCTGCGTCCGGAGCAGCCTTTTACATGGACGTCCGGGATTAAATCCCCGATCTACTGCGACAACCGGATCACGATGTCCTATCCGCATGTGCGTCGTGCCGTTGCGAAAGCATTTGCCGATTTGATCAAGGAGCAGTACCCAGATGCGCAAGTCGTGGCGGGGACAGCGACTGCTGGTATTCCACATGCTGCATGGGTAGCAGAGCTGCTTGATCTGCCTATGATCTACGTACGGGACAAGGCAAAAGGCCACGGTCGCCAAAATCAGATTGAGGGCGCATTGGCGGCTGGTCAAAAGGTCGTCGTGATTGAAGACCTGATTTCCACAGGAGGCAGCTCCTTGAAAGCGGCGCAAGCGGTACAGGCAGAGGGTGGAGAGGTACTGGGGGTCGTAGCCATTTTCAGCTATCAATTCCCGGATGCCCAAGCCTTGTTTGAGGAAGCAGGCATTCCTTGCTCCACCATTTCGAATTATATAGCGCTTTTGGAAGTAGCTTCAGAGCAAGGGGTTATTACTAGCGAACAGGAAAAAGTATTGGGCGAATGGCGGAAATCCCCGCGTACTTTTTTTGAATAAGGGAGACATGATGAAGAGTAGGGCGGGGTCAAACCGTCCTACTCTTTTTTGTTTCGTCATGGATCGTAATCTGGACCCCTTCGGATCGATAGAACTGGAGGATATCCTCGGCAGACATTTCGAGATGCCTCAAATCCTCTGGAAAAAGAACACCGGGCGTAACCGTTTCGTTTTCGCTTTGCCGAAGGACTGGTTGTGCAAAAATGGCAGCTCCCAAAGCGGTCAGGTGAGTCTGCCCTTTCGGATCAGTGATCTCGACTTGGCGTTTCACGTTCATGCCATGCTCATTGCGCCCATTTATTTGGATGACAACATGGTGAGGTGACCCTGCACCCGGATTGTACAGTATTTTTTGACGTGTGCTTTTGCCAAGCATGTCCCATATCCGGCTTTTTACCAATAAAACGAGGGCAAAAGTAGACAGTTTATTGTCAAAGGCGATCCGAAAATCAGCGGCAGTTACGTTTGGGGCTTTCACGAGCGTCATGTGATCCGGTGTGTCAAGACGATAGCATTTCGTATGAAACCCATTCGGAAAGGTCACGGGTACCGGATCTGACATGGGTGTCACTTCTTTTACGCCAGTGGGGGTGGTGACAGTAAAAGGGATCGTTATACGATCCATATAGTCGGTGGAATCTGGACCTGCTTTGTCTTGAAGAGAATAAAGTGCGTGAAGATGAATCCGGACATCTTGCAGGGAAGAGGTATGTATGCTTGCAAGAAGGGCTACAGTTCCCCCCATCCATCCTGAGGCGAGTATAACTGGAGAGCCCATGTTCTCCTTCTTCAATCGGTCGATTGACCGTGTAAATCGCTCTGTCCAACGCGTGACGTCAATCAAAGGGATCTGTCGGCGAACCGCAGCAAGCAACAGTTTGTCATCTGGATCATTTACTGCACTGATAATCAAGGCCAAATCATCTGGAGCATGGGCGAGAGGATCAGATTTGGAGATGTCCAAGAGAAAAGGCTTTAGCCTCGTGGACGCAAAAGGCAAAGGTTTTCCGGCAGACCTTCCTCCCAGCAATAATTCGAGAGTAGGGTGGCGATCGTGCAGGATCTTGGCAATTTGGCTCCCAACCGTTCCGTAGCCGCCGACAATTAAAACTTTGGTGGGATTCATGACGATTTCTCCTTTGATTAAATGTTTATTCGTTTAAGTTTATTAACGGATAGCTGTGAAAAACAGGGACACACTGTCCCTTCTCGTGACGTCCTATTCAGTTGCACTCTTCTTCGACGAAAGTCACCAATTGCTTAAAAAGACGGATCGCCTCTGTAAATTCAAGCCGATAAAACATCTCCGTTCCCTTCTTTTGAACGTTTACTAGGCCCGCTTGTTTTAATATTTTCAAGTGATGAGACACCGTAGGTCTAGACATGGGAATATGTTCGGCAATTTGTGTTACGTTCATGCTTTCCTTGTCGATGAGAAGAGCTACGATTTGCTGCCGAATCGGATCACCCAAGCCTTGGAAGTATGGACTTAACTCCATAAATATTTGCGTCGCTTTTTCATTGCAGGTTGGATTCGTCATTGCACACTCCGTTAATAAACTTAATCATTTAAACCAAAGTATATGAGTTCTTCCTTATTTTTGCAAGCGATAAAAACGCTTCTTCTCTTTTTCGGGACGAAGCGTTTTTCATGTAAAAGAGCTAACTTTAGTTAGTGTTAGAAAGAATTTGGATAATGATATCATGATTGATGATTGCTATTTAATCAGGAAGGATTTCAGAAAAGTACAACGATTACTACAAGGAGGATTATGGTACATACCAGACCTTTTGAATATGAGCAAGACGAATCACTTATTTGGGAATTGTACTGTTCTACGAGAACCGAAGAAATGGCACTTTGGGGTTGGAGTGAGTCGGACAAGCTTGCTTTTTTACAGTCGCAGTTTATCATGCAGCAGAAATCTTACCAAATGCAATTTCCCGCTCAAAATCATCAAATCATTCTGCGATCCGGGCAGCCTATCGGTCGTTTGATCACGGATGCGAGCGGAGAAGCACTGCATCTTGTTGATATTTCTTTGCTGCCTGCTTATCGGGGCCAGGGTGTTGGTTCTGGCATTATTGGCGATTTGCAAAAAGAGGCTGAAGCTATCCAATTACCTATCCGTTTACATGTTTTACACGGGAATCCTGCCTTTCGATTATATGAACGACTTCATTTCATCGTGACCGACTCAACGGGGCTGTATATGCAAATGGAATGGCAGCCACTTCTGCAAAAATGACCGGTTTGTTCGTTTGACAAGGGAAATAACCACTTTACATAAGGAGGAAGCAACATGGCAGAGCCATTTCTTGGAGAAATCAGGATGTTTGGGGGAGATTATGCACCACAAGGATGGGCATTATGCGAGGGACAGATTTTATCTATTTCGGAAAACGACACATTGTTTAGTTTGATTGGATTCACATATGGCGGGGATGGACAAACGACTTTTGCGTTGCCTGATTTACGAGGGCGTATCCCGCTCCATCAAGGGAAAAATCCGAGTACAGGAACTACCTTCGTGATAGGTGAAAAAAATGGTGTAGAATCCGTCACCTTAAACGTCCCACAATTGCCCGCGCATACGCATACGGTCCATGCATCATCGCAGCCAGGAACGCAGAATAGCCCTGCCAATGCTGTATGGGCAAAGAATACGCAGCTATATTCAACAAATGCACCTGATGGATCGATGAACGCGTCCAGCTTGAGTACTGTAGGTGGAAATCAACCACACAGTAACCTGATGCCGTTTACGGTTATTAATTTCATCATTGCCCTGTATGGGATCTATCCTCAACAAAATTAACATTCCAATCGAACAGGAGGATTTTACGTGGAACCATTTCTTGGAGAAATTCGATTTTTTCCCTTTCCATTTGCGCCAAAGGGGTGGGCTTTGTGTAATGGTGCGTTGTTGCCTCTCAATGGAAACCAGGCACTGTTTTCCTTGTTAGGAGCTGTTTATGGAGGGGACGGGAAAAACAATTTTGCTTTACCAGATTTAAGAGGACGTGTCCCCGTTCATAAAAACAATCAACAAGATCGTCCAATGGTACCGCTTGGTATGTCAGCAGGAGAAGAAACGCATGTATTAACAACAAACGAAATACCCACTCATACCCATACCGCGACGGGCTCGAATGCAGGAGCCAATGAAAAAATTAGCGCTGGGAACTACTGGGCACAAGCATCTACCACTACCTATGGGACAACCCCTGATACAACGATGAGTGAGAGTGCGTTGCAAACGGTAGGGAACAGTGCACCTCATACGAATATGCAGCCGTATTTGGTCGGGAATTTTTGCATCGCGATTCAAGGGATTTACCCGCCAAGAAACTAGAGGAGGCACTATCATATGGATCCGTATATTGGAGAAATTCGTATCTTCGCTGGCAACTTCCCGCCGAGGGACTGGGCTTTTTGTGATGGACAACTGCTTGCGATCCCTTCCAATCCTATTTTGTATTCGATATTGGGAACAAAGTATGGCGGCGATGGCAAGACCACATTTGCACTTCCCAATTTAAGAGGCACAGCCCCGATGAACCAGGGGGAAGGACCTGGATTGACACCGCGTACGGCAGGTCAGACAGATGGCGCAGCCAAGATAACACTGCTACAAAACGAAATTCCGGCGCATACGCATGTTCCCAATGCGTGCTCAACGCCTACAGGGGATACGCCAACAGGGGCAAAATGGTCATCCACTGGTGGCCGGGGAGGTATCATTCCTTACTCCAACACGAGTGATGGGACACAGCTTAGCCCGCAAGCAATTGGAACCACAGGCGGGGCTCAGCCTCATAATAATATGCAACCTTATCTCGGACTCTCGTTCATCATTTGTGTGGAAGGCGGAGTTTATCCGGCGAAAGGATAGAGACTGAATTTTGGACGCCCAATGCTGTGCAGCTGGAGGCGTCTTTTTCACGTGACGGTCACAGCCCTTCTTCCATCTTTTCCTATTTTTCGTATTCTTCTTGCGAGACGTATGCATTATAATGGATATGTCCGTGATACTAAACGATCGCTTGAAGCAGAACGATCGCAGAGGATGAAGCAGATGACGAAGATAGAAATACTGAAAAGCATGTTGACGAGCGATCAACGCAATGCACCAGTATGGCTGTTGTTAGGGTTAGAGCATGCTGAGCAGGGGGATCGTACGGAGGCTTTACAGGCCTTTACGCAGGCCCTTGCCTATGGTAATGAAGCGATGAAGGAAAAAATTGTGATCGAGCTCAACAAGCTACAAAAAGAATCCCCCTATTCGCGGACGTTAAAAGGGATCAATCAGAAGGATTCCTCTACATACACTACGATGTTTTCACCTAAGATACGCGTCATTGAAGGGGGAAAAGGGAAGACCACCACGAAATCGGTACAACTCGTTGAGAAAACGGCGGGCTTTGGAATGGTCGGCGGGCTTGGACGAGTAAAAGAGGCAATCTTTCAAAGACTCCTACAGCCTATTTCGCAACGGTTGCCTCAAAAGAAAAGTACCATCTTACTTTACGGCCCATCGGGGTGTGGAAAATCTTTGCTGGCAAAAGCAACCTCAGAAGAATGCCAGGCTCATTTTTTCTCCATGGCGAACACAGGCGGTCGAAGTATGTATACGCCGTCGAACAGGCAGTTCAACATCCATGACTTACTGGCAACAGCCCCTGCCAATAAACCGTTTCTGTTTTTTTTAGATGAACTGGAGGCTTCCAGCCATTACGAAGAGCATGCGAACTCCTATCCTAGACAGGGGATCGATTCCAAATGGCTTCAGCAGATAGCGGAGGTAGGCGAGTACAACGAACGATTCGTCCTGATGGGTGCAACCAACGTCCCGTGGGAATTGGAGCCATCCATGCTCCGAGCGGCCGGCTTTGATCACTGGATTTTTGTCGGACCGCCAGATCGGCAAGCACGGGAGGATATTTTTCGCCTAAAACTGGAGGGCCGTCCCACTGAGATGCTAAATTATGAGCAGTTAGCAGGATGGACGGAGTTTTATTCGGGGGCAGACATCGAGTATGTAGTGGAGCTCGCGACGGAGCAGGTATGGCATGATGTCGTAACAAAAGGGGTCGACCGCCCCATTCAAATGAGCGATCTACGGGAGGCCATTGCAGCTACGTATCCAACAACCATTGAGTGGTTGAGGACTTTGAAAGAACATTTGAAACAAGTGGATGATAACGGAATTTATGATGAAGTGTGGGATTACCTGTCTCTTCACAGTAGAATCTGAAATCAACGAAAAGACTGTCGGCACGCTATCAAGCTGCAGTCTTTTTTTGGTACAAATGTTAGAATATTGACTCAATACAGTCTTTTTTGTACGCTGAGTATAGGCTTGAACAGTTGCTGGAAGGTGGAGGTTACGCGATGAAAATAATAGATATATCCCGTCCGTTCATGGCAGGTATGCCGACCTGGCCAGGGGACACTCCCTTTCACTATGTCGTAAACTGGCCCAAAGCGGAGAGTGGCTCAGTCAATGTCGGCAAAATAACCATGAGTATTCACACAGGTACTCATGTGGATGCTCCATTTCACTTCGATGATGAGGGTCGAAAAATAGCTGAATTACCTCTAGACTTGTACATCGGAGAGGCAAGAGTGGTAGAGCTTACTGGACACTCCAGCATTGGTCCAGAAGATTTTGCCCAGGTTGATCTGGAGGGGGTGGAACGCTTGCTGCTCAAAACATTATCATGGAGCGACCCCAATCAGTTTCCGTCAACGATCTGTCATCTGCGAGCGGACTTGCCAGCGTTCTTTGCCAAAAAGGGCATTCGGCTGATCGGAGTGGATGTCCCATCTGTCGATCCGTTGGACAGCAAGGAATTGGCTGCTCATCATGGGCTTCACCAGCATGATATTCATATTTTGGAGGGGCTTCTCCTCGATCATGTGGAACCGGGTGATTATGAATTGATCGCACTGCCGCTACCTTTAGTAGAAGCAGATGGAAGTCCGGTACGTGCAATCTTGCGTCGTTCGTAACGCTACATATTGATAAAGCAGTGATTTTCTCGAATAATAACAGGGTAACCAAAAAAACCATCATCACGGCGTACGTATGAAGGGAATGAAAAAATAGATGGAAGCGATGACCTTTGTCCTTTTTGGTGCGACAGGAGATTTAGCCAAACGCAAAATTTTCCCTGCGCTCTTTACCTTATTTGTAGATCAAAAGTTGCCTGCTGCCTTTTCGATTATTGGTGTGGGAAGAAGGGCCTGGTCTGATGACGAATTTCAGGAATCTGTTCGCCAGTCTGTCCATGAATTTTCCCGTCGCGCCCAGATTGATTCCCGCGAGCTAGATGTTTTCTTGTCTGCTTGTCGCTATGCGGAAGTAGATGTCATGGAACCGCGTGCTTATGTAACGTTACATGATCTGGTCCTGCAAAGAGAGCAAGAGTTGCAGATTCCGCAAAACCGGATGTTTTACTTGTCAGTGGCCCCGCAATTTTTCGAGGGAATTGCAACCAATGTCAAAGACAGCGGACTGGGTTCAACGACAGGCTGGAAGCGTCTGATCATCGAAAAACCGTTTGGGCATGATTTGCAATCCGCGAAAGAATTGAATGAAAAGCTGGGAAAAGCATTTTCAGAAGAAGAAATATATCGCATTGATCATTACTTGGGGAAACCGATGGTGCAAAACCTCGAAGCTCTCGAATTCGCGAACCCGGTTTTCCAGGCTCTCTGGAACAATCAATACATCGCCAACGTACAAATTACGGCGAATGAAACGGTCGGCGTCGAGGACCGGGCTGGATATTACGAGCCAGCCGGAGCACTGCGGGACATGCTCCAAAATCACATGCTGCAAATGCTGATGATTATCGCCATGCAGCTTCCGAAGCGAATCACATCCGCCCATATCCGCGAAGAAAAACGCAAGGTGATGGAAGCCGTGCGCCCGATGAAGAAAGAAGAAGTCGGGACCCACGTGATTCGCGGTCAGTATAGCGCAGGTCATATTCAAGGAACGCCTGTAGCTGGCTACAGGGACGAGCCTGGTGTCGATCCCGTTTCTCTGACAGAAACGTATATTGCCACGCGTGTCTGGATTGATGACCCGTTTTGGGAAGGGGTACCTTTTTATATTCGCACGGGAAAAAGACTGCAAGAGAAATCAACCAGGATCGTCATTGAGTTCAAAAATCCGCACGAAAAGCTATATCAGGAGCAAAATGAAACGCCATCGCCTAATTTGTTGATCATCAGTGTGAATCCAAATGAAGGTATTGCTTTGCAGGTAAATAGTAAGAATCCGACAAATAGCGGTAAGATTGAGCCGGTGACGGTAGATTTCAGTTCAGGGACAAAAGACGTGCCAGAAGCGTACGAGCTGCTCTTGTTCGATGCACTCCGGGGGGATTCCACTTACTTTGCGCATTGGGATGAGGTCCGGCTGTCGTGGGAGTGGGTGACACCGATTTTGGAAGCCTTCGCTGAAAATTTGGTGCCGCTCTTTACGTACGAAGCAGGCTCATTCGGACCAAAGGCCGCAGAGCAATTGCTTGCAGCAGACGGATTCGTGTGGTGGCTGGATAAGGTCGAAGAACGACTGCCAGTCACTGCAACGAGATAGAAAAAGAAAAGGGAGCGGATGAGATGCGATTTGGCGTAATCGGAACGAACTGGATCACCGAGGAATTTATCCAGGCTGGTCAAGAAGTAGAAGGATTTTCTCTTCAGGCTGTTTATTCACGTACGATCGAACGCGCCAAAGAAATCGCGGACAAGTACCATGCTCCATTCGCCTATAGCAGCCTAGAAGAAATGGTTACAAGCAAAAATATGGACGCGGTCTATATTGCAAGCCCCAACTCCTGCCACGCGGAACAAGCGATCCAGTGCATGGAAGCGGGGCTGCACGTATTGTGTGAAAAACCACTGGCTTCTAATGCGATTGAGGTAGAAGAAATGATCGAGGCAGCGAAAAGAAATGACGTGCTGCTCATGGAAGCTGTCAAATCTACACTGTTGCCGAATTTTTTTGCGATACAAGACAACCTGCACAAGCTGGGAAAAGTACGACGTTTTATTGCTAGCAATTGCCAATATTCTTCGCGCTATGACGCCTACCGCGAAGGGAAGGTTTTACGTGCTTTTGATCCTGCTTTTTCAAACGGAGCCTTGATGGACATCGGTATTTATTGTCTTTATCCGTTACTCATCCTTTTTGGCAGACCAGACGTGATCAAAGCAGAAGGAATCGTGCTTGATTCTGGAGTGGACGGAGAAGGCAGTATGTTGTTGAAGTATCGAGAGATGGATGCCATCATTAGCTTCTCGAAAATTACGACCTCCTATCAGCCAGCAGAAATTCAAGGGGAGGACGCTACGATGGTGATCGATCGAATCAACCATCTCAGAGAAGTGGACATTCGTTACAGGGAAGGTCGAACCGAGCAAGTAGCAAGGCCGCAGACCCCGAAGACCATGCATTATGAAATAAGAGAATTCCTACACTTGGCGAAGATCGGGGCCAGACAATCTGCAACGAATTCGCATGAAGTTTCCAAAATGGCCATGCAGGTCATGGATGAAGCGAGAAGGCAGATGGGGATTGTTTTTCCAGCGGATCGAAAAAAACAGTAGGCAAAAGGGAGGGCGTTTGGGATGAAAATGTATGATGTGACCGCCACCGTGTACGAAGGAATGACGGTGTATAAAAACAAGCCGGAAAAGCAGCCGAAAATACGTACCGCTACCAACGGTTATGTAACAGAATCGAGAATCGACATGGACCTCCACACAGGTACCCATGTGGATGCTCCCCTGCATATGGTGAATGCTGGTGATACATTTGAGAGTATTTCCTTGGAGAAGCTAGTGGGCAAGTGTAAAGTTCTTGATCTCACAGCGGTCGAGGACAGGATCACTCGCGCTGACTTGGAGAGCTTCGATCTTGAGCGAGGAGATTTTGTCCTGTTTAAAACGAAAAACTCTTTTGAAGAGGCGTTCTCCTTTGAATTTATCTTTCTGTCTGAAGAGGGTGCGGAATATGTAAGTGAGCTGGGGGTTCGTGGCATTGGTACCGATGCACTTGGAATCGAACGCAGCCAGGAAGGTCACCCCACCCATAAAAAATTGTTTGCAGCGGGAGTCATTGTCGTGGAAGGCTTGCGGCTAGCAGAGGTCCCGCCAGGCGAGTATTTTCTGGTAGCTGCACCACTCAAGCTGGTCGGCACGGATGCAGCCCCGGCAAGGGTCCTATTGTTTGAAGGGTTACATAGTAATTTGTCTATTGAAACTGAATGACGAGGAGTGGGAAACAGATGCTCAGACGACCAGAGCGCGATGAATACGCTGCTTATTTTGACTATTACATGGGTCTTGTACCGGAGGGGGAGTTCCAAACGATCCTCACGCAGCAAGGAGAGAGGATCGTCGCGTTCTTTTCGTCCCTTGCCCCCGAGCAAATTGATTATCGGTATGCGCCAGGCAAATGGACGGTTAAAGAGGTGTTGGGTCATCTCATCGATGCAGAACGCATCATGAGCTATCGCTTGCTGAGAATCGCGAGAGGGGATCAGACACCCCTCGTCGGTTTTGATGAGAATGCTTTTGTTGAACACGGGTGTTTTCAGCTAAGAGACCTGTCTGATTTACTGGAAGAGTATAAGGCTGTCCGTGCTTCCACCATCGCTTTGGTGCGAGGGATCTCTCCAGAAGCGTGGTTGTGTACAGGACTTGCCAACGGAAACAAGCTATCTGCAAGGACATTGGCCTATGTGATTGCTGGACATGAAGCTCATCACACTCGCATTTTGAAAGAGCGGTATTTGGGGGAAGGTAAAATCTGAAGGTAGTAGTGAGAATAGACAATTTCATAGGTGGAAACAGGTTCCTTAGGGCGTAACCAACTCGCCACAAGGATAATAGGGAAGCTCGGTGCAAATCCGACACGGTCCCGCCACTGTAAGAGGGGAGTCAGCGTCCAACAAGCCACTGGTCTATCAAAATAGACGGGGAAGGCGACGCTAGGCGATGAACCCATAGTCAGGAGACCTGCCTGTTTCGACAACACTGATAGACCTACGGGAGATAGGGAGGTGTTAGAGATGGCTTGCGAAAAACAGCGAGTGGACAAGTATGCCCCTCCTTTTCTGGCATTTTCTAACGATCGTCACGGTCGAGCGGAAAATGCTCTTTTTATTTTGGGCAGAATAATAGAAGAGGAGGGCGAGCAATGATACAACTTTTTATTTGCCAATGGTGCGGATATGTTGAGGAAAAAGAGCAGCCTGAGGAATGCCAGGAGGGCGTGTTTCATTGTGCTTGCTGCAGTATGGAAGAGGTAGAAAGCCTGTTCACCCACAACTGAAATCCTTGCCAAATCAGCTTGCAATCAGAAAAGAAAGAATTTTGTTGACGCTTGCCTTGGAATTTCTTAGAATAAAGCTCAACAGCATAAATGGTTCTTATCCAGAGAGGTGGAGGGTCTGGCCCGATGAAGCCCGGCAACCGTTGCATATTGCAACAAGGTGCCAATTCCTGCGAGACGTTTCGTCTCGAAAGATAAGAAGCGGGTTACTCTATTAGTAGATGAACCTTCTTCTTAGCGAAGAAGGTTTTTTTAATTTCATATTTTCTTTATCCAGAGAGGTGGAGGGACTGGCCCGATGAAGCCCGGCAACCGTCACGTATATTTTGTGACAAGGTGCCAATTCCTGCAGGACATTTACGTCCTGGGAGATAAGGAGGGGGAGCATTAACTGCTATCAAGCCTTCTTCTTATCGAAGATGGCTTTTCTTTTTATCTAAAATTCGGGGTATGGGGTGGTCAGGATGAGTGCAGAAGTGGTACGCGTGGGATTATTGGGATTGGGGACAGTGGGTGGGGGCGTAATCAAAACGATCCGTTCACAACAGGAGAAGCTGGCTTCTCGTCTGGGAAAACGAATTGAGATCGTCAAGGCATTGGTGCGTGACTCGGAAAAAGAGCGGGCGGTTCATGTCGACCCGGCTTTACTGACGACAGATTTTGAGGATGTATTGAGAAGCGATGTGGATATCGTGGTGGAGGTTATGGGCGGTGTAGAACCTACCTATGACTACGTACGTGCTTTGATCGAAAAGGGCTGCCATGTGGTAACCGCCAACAAAGAGCTCCTGGCGAAAAAAGGAACAGAGCTAGTCGATTTGGCAAATCAGCATCAAGTGCATCTTGCCTATGAAGCGAGTGTGGCTGGGGGTATCCCGATCTTGAGTGTGCTCCGGCAGTTCCTACGTACGAACGATATCCAAGGCGTTCGCGGTATTCTCAACGGAACAACGAACTTCATTTTGACGAAAATGGAAGCAGAGCAGCTCTCCTACCAGGAGGTGCTCAAGCAAGCACAGGAGCTGGGCTATGCGGAAGCAGACCCTCGTTCGGATGTAGAAGGCTTTGATGCTATGTACAAATTGTATATCCTGGCACAGCTTGTTTATGGAGAATCGCTGCCTTTAGCGGATGTTGTTCGCAAAGGAATTGCAGATTTGTCAGCAGGTCACATTCGGATTGCAAGCGACTTAGGGTACCGGATCAAGCTGATCGCGCAGGCTTATCAAGCCGAAAAAGGCATTCGCCTATCTGTTGAACCAACCATGCTTCCGCTGAGCCATCCGTTGGCGCAAATCCACGATGCGTTTAATGCTGTCCAGCTATCCGGCAACATCGTAGGAGACCTGTTGTTTACAGGAAGAGGGGCAGGAGAGCTCCCTACAGCAAGTGCAGTCGTGGAAGATTTGGCCTATTTATTGACACAGCCATTCACGCCGCATCCTACCTGGAAAGAAAAAACGGCTGACAAAGCTGGAGGCACGTTGGACTCGACAGAACACGTCCTATGTTATCTGGAGGGCTCATGTCATACTGCGACGCCAGATCGGGTCTTGCATTTCCTTCAGCAGGCCGGGGTGAACGTGCATAAACTAAAAGTCCAATTCGATTTGGGAGGCGTCTTGCGCGCAGGGTTGATCGTGACGGGAATCAGTGAACAGCATGAGTCCTTATTGAAAAATGATTTTGGCTTAGAAGTGCGCTGCTTCCCTATTCTTGAATCTGCGTAAGTAAGAGGAACCATAAGAAGAAAAGCCGTATTTCTAGGAATCTGGAAACACGGCTTCTTTTATCAGTGGGAAATCTCCACCGCCTTTGCATGTGGCTGCACACGCCCGTCACTTTGTATGTCGACTTGCTCAGAAATGGATTCAATGCGTTTTAACAGGGCAGCGCCGTTGCTTTCATTCATGGGTACAGCTTGTCCCAATTCTGCATGAAATGGAAGCATCGTTAGCTCACAATCACCGCTCTTGGTACAGTTTGCTTGCAGGACCATCGTTTCCCAAGTCTTGGGTTCGTTTGCACGTGTGAAAATGAAATTGCCAAGACTGTACGCAATCCATTTGTCGTTGTATCGTTCAAAGCCTTGCAGTACGTGGGGATGACCGCCGACAATCAAATCTGCACCAGCATCGATGTAGGCACGAGACAGCTCCTTTTGATGATCGACAGGATAATCGGAGCGTTCTTTGCCCCAGTGTGCAATCACCACCACGAGATCCGCTTGGCTGTTCGCATCCTGGATCGCTTTCACTGCCAGTGTAGGATCATAGGAAGCGGCCATACCTGGCTGGGAATTCCCTGCAAACCAGCTCGTTTCGGGAATGACCCTGCTGAAGCCGAGAATTGCGATCTTGATGCCGTTCTTTTCTAGGAAAACAGGTGAATAGGCGCGGCTTGCATCCTTACCGGCACCGACGTATTCTATACGGTTTTCGTCCAAAGCGTCAAAGGTATCCAGCAATCCCGGAACGCCTTGGTCCATGGAGTGGTTATTGGCCAGATTCACCACATCAATCCCAGCGTTTTTCATGGCAGGAACAGCAAGTGGCGATGACTTGTAAACATACTCCTTGTTTTGAGCAGCAACACCTGTGTCGGTGATCGGCGTCTCCAAATTGGCAATGGTGATATCATCTTGCAAAAAGAGCGAGCTTACATGTTTGTATGGGTAGTCATAGCTATTTGCAAGTAAGGTTTTCTCAACGTTTCCTGACATCATGATGTCACCGACAAAAGTGAGCTGCACGGAAGACTTTTGGTTCGCGGTATTATCAGGATCAGGCTGGGTGTTCGGGTTGGCATGTTCTCCATCCATGGCAGTTTGAAATAAGTAGTAGGTTCCGACGACGAAGATGGCCAACACGCTAAAGAGGAGCGTGCTCTTTCCCACACGTGCCCATTTTCTGCGTGAGCGTTTGCGCCGAGCATGTATCCGGCTTGATCTGTTCTCGTTCATTTTTCCCCCTTGTCTTTCTATCCTTACATAAATGAATTTTGATATCCTATAAGTAATACGAAAAAGGGGAGAAAAAAGGTGCGATTAACTTTTGATCATTTGGTTCATTTTGTACATCGGACTCCTCAGGAAGCAGCGGAGCAATTTTGCCAAGCGGGTTTTCATACGGTAGCTGGAGGGCGTCATGCGTCTTGGGGGACATGGAATAGCCTTAGCTATTTCGGGCTTTCCTATGTTGAGTTTTTGGCGGTTGAACATCAGGAGCTTGCTCGACAATCAGAGAATCCGCTCATACGTCAATGCATCGAGGATGAGGCAAAGGGAGAAGGATTTGGCCAGATTGCCCTTCGGACCAACGAGATGGATGCGTGGGCAGAGCGCTTGCGAAGCCAAGGCTTGCGGGTTACTGGACCTGTTGCGGGAAGTCGTACGCGTGATGATGGCACGACGCTTCGATGGCGGATGTTGTTCCTTGAAGATGCAGATAGTACTCTTCTCCCGCCCTTTCTCATTGAATGGTCGCAAACGGATCCAGAGAGAAGAGAAGATTTGACTAATCGCGGCATCATTGGCGCACATCCGAACGGTGCTGCCGATCTCAAGTCTGTAGGGTATGCCGTGACGGATCTGGAAGAAGCAACAGCACGTTGGCAAAGCTGGTTTGGGTGGGAGAAGAGCGAAGTATTACACGATAAAGAATTGGGGGCCATCTGCCAAGCATTTGAACTTCCGGGTGGAAATGTAGTACTTTGCCAACCGACTGAGGAGGGAATGGCGCAGACTGCATGGAAAAAACGCGGGCAAAGACCGTTTTTTGCGAGGTTGGCAGGAGGAGGGACGAATAGTGAGTATAAGATTGGTGGAGGATCTTACTTTCTAGCAGAGCTGGAATAGTTATTTAGAACAAGGGGTGGTACCAATGAAGTTGACACCACCCCTGGTAGATAGTTTAACCAGCATTTCCCTTCGTCTCTCGTAAAAGTACATGTGGAACAAGACGAATATATACTAGTTCCCCAATCAGCTCTACAATGGTTTGCGTTACAATTACAGCAGACACTACCCCGTTTAGAGGTTCAGGTAGCGCCAGTGCAAAAGGAAGTACGACAAGAGAGTTTCGGGTTCCTGCACTAAAGATAAGAGCCCGCCCTGCTCCAGTATCTAAACGGAATATACGAGAAACGATACGTGCAAGAATCGGTGCTATGGCCATATAGGCTACATAAACGGGAATCACTAGGCTAATAAAATGAAAAGAGGTATATAGTTTAGAGATTTGAGATGCAACAACAATAAAAAGGGTTAGTGCCATAAAAGGCACAGGAAGCCATGCTGTAGCATCAAGAAAACGTTCTCCGTATGGGTGGCGTCTAGACCACCATTGAGTAAGGAGAGCAAGTACCAGTGGAGCAACAATAAGACCAAAAAATGCTTCGAAAAACGGTCCGACACTCACAATTTCTGCCGATGTCTTGCCCATAAAAAGCCCTAAATAAATAGGTAATAAAAGCATTTGGGTGACAAAGAGTATAGGGGTTGAAACCAAAACAAGCTTTTCGTTCCCTCTCCCAAGTTGTGTAAAGACGATAACATAATCAATGCAGGGAGTAAGTAAAACAAGAAGTACACCTAATCGTATTGCTGGATCGTTTGGAAGAAAATAGGTCAACCCCCAAACAAGGATAGGTACAGCTATGTAATTCGTAACAAGCAGTGCATAAATGAACTTTCGATTCGATAGTGCCTCTTTTAAACGAAAAAACGGTATTTGGGCAAACATCCCATACAGTAAGATGGCAAGTATCAATGAAATCATGCTATCTAAGCTCTCACTGGATTCTGGCCATAACAAGCCTACTCCAGCGGCAATAAGTAGTACGAAAGCATAGAGCCATACTTGATTTTTTTCCAATTCTTCTCTTGAAATCATCTCTTGTACTTCCCCTTCCTAACAGTCCTCTGTCTAATATCTGTATCATCTAGTGAAGCTGTTTTTTCTTCTCCTCAAGTTGGATTCGTTTAAGTAGTCGTTCGTCATAGCGACGTTGTCCCGTTTTTACGCTCCGGGGCAGGGAGCAAACCAAAAACCACCTCGAAATGGAGGTGGTTTTTTTTACTAGGTACCAAACGTTTTTTTAGTTAAATTCCGGTACATCACCAGCATCGCGATACGCCAAGGCACGAGCATACCAAATGCGAGCAAGAAGAACAGTCCACCTGTTTGAATCGGTGTAAAGCTATCATTGATCAACAGTTTAATAATCAGCCGGATGACCAACAGACCGGACAAAATGAAGAAAAACGCACGGGACCGTTTCAAATACACATCTTGCCCAATGATTTCGAAACGTGACGTCATAATCAACGGAATCGAAAAGATTACCCCAACCACAAAGGCTGCAATATCAAACTTGGGCGGTAATTGCGCCTCTGGGAACAAGAACATCGCAAACCCTGTCGCCATAAAGAATGGTGGCAAAATAATGCTTTTTGCAGAAGCTGGCTTTTTTTGCCGACGCATTCTCAAAAAGATCACTGCAATAGCCATCACGAGAGGCAGCAGGATTCCCAAAACGGGAGAGGAAAGGATCTGCATGGAAAAACGCCTCCATTCGTGTTCAACGTACTTTCACTAGTGTACACCAAAGCATGGTCGATAGGAAAGCGGTTGTCATGGTACGTTCCATTCCGATATTAGGCAGCAGCTTCATCATGAGAGCGAACATCCAGCTTATGCTTTTTACTGTAAATAAAAGTTAACAAGCCAAAGAGCAGTGTTAGCGAGCCGATGAAGAGGAGGTAGCCGCTAATGCCGAGAAGGTCCAGCCCAACTCCTGTAATCGCAAGAGCCAACAAGAAAAATCCACGATCTAGCATGCTTTTGAAAGAAAAAAATCGCCCTTGCTGGTGTGGTGGCAGGCGCTTCTGGAAAATCGTTGCGGTGACCGGGAAGAAGAAAGCAACGACAAAGCCGAACACGGAGAAGGAAGCAAGGACCATGAATTTGTTATCGGCGAATGACATACCAAACTGGGACAGGGCGAAGAAAAAGAGCATGATGGTGGAAGCTGCCACGAGATTTCTGTGACCTATCCAACGTTTTGCCAAGAGTCCCCCAATCAAAATGCTGATTCCTTCTGCCGCATAGATCCATCCCATGAGCTGAGGTTCCTGTTGCAGCTCACTAAAGTTCAAGATCATCAAATTCACACCACCAAGGAACAAGGTGATCAACCCATTATTAATCAGTCCGACAAACAAAGCCGGGTCTTGTCGCGAGATCGTCAGTACTTCGCGAAACTCCACTTTTTCCTGAATTTTCCGAGAAGTGACTGGAGGAATGCGGAGAAAGAGCGTGACCACAGCGAGTACTGCATACGCGATGATAGAGAATACATACAGCATGGACAGGTCCATGGACGCAACGAGTATACCGCCGATTGCTGTTCCGCCAATGCGCGAGAGCGTAGAGATATTCAAATATGCGCTGTTCGCCTTGAGTAACTCGTCCTGAGAAAGGATGGCTGGCAAGGAAGCCTGCACGGTCGGAAAATAAAAAGCAGCAGAGCATTGCATCACGATCAAAGAAACGATCATCCACAGAAGAGAATCATTTGCAAGAGCTGGGAACATGAAGACTGGGCTAAGTGTCCGGATCAGGCTGGCAAACAGCATGATCTTGCCTTTGTCGTACATGTCAATCACCACACCCGCTTTTGGGGCGAGGAGAATGCTGACCACCAATCCACACATCAGAATCAAGCCCTTCACCGTATCAGAAGGAACAAGTTTCTGCATGAACGAAAGATTGGCAATAATCGAAATCCACATGCCCGCTCCCGCGACGATCTCTCCGCTCATTAAAAGCAGAAAGGTACGATTACGCCATAACATGAGAGCCACTCCAAACATTCGTTAGTTAGGTAAAAATTTGAACCGATCCTTTCATTTGAGAAAAAGCGATTTCTCTAGTATAGCATTCATGCAAACGCTTGTATATTTATTGTCTTTGTGGGTATTCTTCGTATTCATAACGGACAAACTAACGCAATGCTGCGGCCATTACGCCCAAAAGGAGATATTCGTAAATGGCGCGAAAACGAACGTTGCTACTATTGATCGTGTATGGGTTTGCTGCGACACTCACGATCTTTTACGGACTGGTGGAAAAGCATAGTGTCATTATCACGTTCTTTTCTTTTCATGTGCTCGTATGCATCTGTATACCCGTCATTCACGGATGGTGGGAAGGAGATTTGCGCAAGCAATGGCAGTCCGCGTGGGGAAGTTTTGAATGGCAGGGTACTTTATACGGACTGGCACTTGGCGTTCTGATGTTGACAGGAGTGCTTGCTGGACTTTGGTTGCTCTTGCAGGAACCGGGAAGACCTGAAGCTGTTCGAGCAGGCATGGAAGCATGGGGGATTAAGCGCCGCTGGATTTGGGTTTTTTCCGTCTATCTTATTTTCATTAACTCGCTGCTGGAAGAATTGTTCTGGCGAGGCTTCGTATTGCAGCGGTTTCGTGCATCCTTATCCCGCTTCCTATCCATTTTTCTTTCTGGCTTTTTTTATTCCTTGTATCACCTGATTATCTCTACGCTCCTATTTGGTTTGCGAAACGGCTTGTTCATTACGTCGTTGGTTTTTGGTGTAGGGCTGATATGGGGCTGGCTGAAAGAAATGTTTCCTTCGATTTATCCAAACTGGATTAGTCATTTACTCGCGGATTTGGGTCTCGCACTAGCTGTGGTTCTCTGGATTTATTGACCGGATAGGAGGGAGAAAATGATGCTGGCGATACATGAAGAAACAAGACTTCGCAAGCGATTGCTTAGCATACTTCGGCAAAACAGTGAAGCATTTCAACTCTACTATGACACGTATGGGTATACCCCGGTTGAGCCGTTACTGGAATATCTTCATACGCTGAAAGGGTGCGCATACATAACCAGGCAAGATCTTCATCAAGTCGTGGAATTCGATCCGGAGCGGAGTATCGAATGGGACGGAGGATCACTCATTCGAGTTACCTACGGTTTTTTGCCCTCGATTGCAAAAAGCAGGCTCATGGAGATCGTGCCACCTGATGTTCTCTATTACGGGACACATCGAAAGTTATTGAAACAAGTACTCACTGGCGGCCTGTTACCGATCGCCAGTGAGTATGTGCAGCTTGCGGATAGAACGGAGCATATAGGAGAGCCGACAGACACATTGCGCCTCGTCACTGTGAATGCAAAGGAAGCCCATGAAGCCGGCATTTGCTTTTACCGAGTGGGTGAGCGCTATTGCTTGAGCGACGCTGTCCCATCCAGTTATTTACAGCTGTGCGCAGATTAGTTTGACTCGTTGTTCCGACGTGCTTCGCGCTTTTGTAGCTGGTGCTGGCGTTCTGCCATAACTTCGCTGCGATCCCTCAAGGTATGCTTATTCAGCAAGTAGGCGTCTTGCATATCGCTATCCCGATGCTCTGGGTGATTTTGCATCGTACAAGCCTCTTGATATGCCTGTTTCAAAGCATCGGACATGGGCAGAGACATGCTTCGATAGGGCTGACCATTTTGCATTTCTGTCAGACGCTCTTCAAGCAGGCTCGCCAGACTATCACTATCCAACCCAAGCTTTTGGATGTCTAGATGATGCTTTTTGACAAGGGAAATGGCGCTCGTGAGCATCTTGATTGCACCTGCCTGATTCCCGCGTCTCTGATGATAAAGAGCGACGGAGATTTGAATCAAACCAACCCACACAGGCTGTCGCTCATGGGGAGGAGCGCTTTTCCAATACTCCTCGAGAATCTCATGACACTCAAAATAATCGCGTTCTACATGAAACTGGATCAAATAATCCAGATACGGTTGCGGATACATGGTGATCTTCACCTCACTGCTTGGTTTTCAATGGATCGTTTATGTACTATTATAAAGCATAGAGAGTAGAAAATGAGGTGTAAAACGATTTATGACAAGAGATGAACTCGTAGCCGTATTGGAAAAAAAGCGAATGACCGAAATTATAGAACTGATCGAGGATGCTGAACAGGGCGAGCTGGAAGAGCTCGAGCTTGTGGAAAGCCTAGGATTGCTCATGGATCAGGAGTTGAACAAAGAAGTCCTTTCGTTATTGGAGAGCTTGGGTGTCACCATTATTTACGTAAGCGGCGATGAAGAAGACGAAGAGGAAGAAAACGACGACGAAGACGACGACCATTCGTAAAAAAGAGAAACCAACCTTGTGCATAGTGCCAGGTTGGTTTTTGCATTTCTTACTTTTGTGTCCATACGCGATTTTTATTTCGTGTAGCGGGAAACTTTTCCCCTCTGGAAAGCTCGATGATCATCGGGTCCTGCACGCTTGCACCGGACTCACCAATCTCCATGTATACGGCATTTTTCGGAGACTTTTCTCCTTCACGAAAACGGCTGTGTTCTCCCACGAAGGCACCTTCTTCCTAAGGATTTGTCATCTGCATTAGTATGACCCGGTATACAGGCTTAATGCCCTCCCTTTTAATTGACGATAAGTTTTGAATTCGCTTCGTCTGGTCCGCTGTCTTGCTCGGAAAAACAGCGATCCAATCAGCATTTGACCACTCCTACTGCAAAATAGCCTACGAGACATCCGCTGATTTTGACTAGAATCTAGACTTCTGTCCATGCCGATATGTCATCACCTACATACCTTGTAGATGTAACGAAAAGGAAGGAGTGAGGTTAATGAGTTGCGGATGCAGAAGATCTCGTCGCAGATGCTTTAAATGCTGCGAAAAGAAAGTGTACAGAAAGCATTGCTTCTACAAGCCACACTACAGAACCCATTGTAAGCCATACGGTCGTAGTTGTGGACACGGTCACGGTCACTTTGGTGGTTTTGAACACTTTGGCGGCGGTTACGGCGGATTCGATGGCTTCGATGGTTATGGTTCCTCTTATGGTGGCGGATACGGCGGCGGTTACGGTGGAAGTCACGGCGGAAGTAACGAGAGCAAGTATTAATAGAGAAAGGCGCCGGGGTGGCGCTTTTTTCGTTTTTTCGCAAGTTTCGTGCAATTTGTCGTACAATAGTGGAAAAGGGTTAAGGGAGGTATGGATATGCAATTCCTGAATGGGAAAGAGGAACGAATGTGGGCGATGATCGTACATCTATCTGCCTTCCTTGGTTTTGTCGTTCCTTTCGGCAATGTATTAGGACCTTTAATCGTATGGTTGATCAAGCGTGAAGAGGGAGCCTTTTTTTATCAGCATGGAAAAGAGGCCCTGAATTTTAGCATCTCGGTAATGATTTATGCCGCCATTTCAAGTTTATTGATCATCATTTTTATCGGCGCACTATTATTGGGAGCCCTTTTTATTTTTTGGGCGATCTTCGTGATCATCGCTGCGGTGAAAGCGAATGAAGGAAAAGAATTCCGTTACCCGCTCACTCTCCGGTTTATCAAATAACCGATCTTGGGAAAGTCGTTCCTTGTGGGACGGCTTTTTGTATTTGTTTGAATTTTCCATTAAAAAAGAGGGTGAACAGTCGTTCATCTCGAATTACAAGGGAGTGTAGTCGGTGAAGGGGGAGTCAAATCATGTTGACGGGAGTGACAATAGTTGATTTTTCTCGCCATCTTCCAGGTCCGCTTTGTACGATGCGCCTGGCTGATTTGGGGGCAGAGGTCATTGAGGTGGAACCGTTTCACGACAAAGCTCACTCACCGTTAACCAGACCTTCTCATTCGGAAGCTAGAGAGACGGGAGCGTTTTACCTGCGTTCACATCGCAATCATAAAAGTATTTCCTTAAATTTGCGGACGAATGAGGGAAAAGCGCTCGCGTTTGCTCTGGCCAGACAGGCTGATGTTGTGGTGGAAAGCTATCGACCAGGTGTGATGCGACATTTGGGACTTGATTACGATCACCTGTGGGAGATGCACCCTGCGGTCATTTATTGCTCTGTGACGGGCTATGGCCAAAGCGGCGAGCTATACCAAATAGGGGGGCATGACTTGAATGTCCAGGCAGTAAGTGGATTTCTCTCACTGGTTCGCGATCTGGAAGGCAAGCCTGTCGTTGCAGATATTCCGCTTTCTGATTACGCTCTCGGGCTGTATGCCAGTGAACAAATATGTGCGGCGCTTGTGCAACGTACGCGGACAGGCCGGGGAGCTTATTTGGATGTTTCATCGGCTGACTTGTTTAGCTCTTGGACAGGGCTGCACGCACTGTTTATGTCATACAGCTCCTCCATTGGACGGGAGACCGGGAGAGGGAGTTTGCTGGCGTATCAGGTCTATGAGACAGCAGACGGTCAGTATGTCGCACTTGCTGCGTTGGAAGAGAAGTTCTGGCTCAATTTTTGCCGCGCGGTAGGAAGAGCAGACTGGGAGCTATGCCACCGGGCTAGCGTTGCTCTGCATCCAGAGATGTTTGACGATATGAAAGCACTGTTTCTGTCCAGAACCCAAGCTGAGTGGAGTGAGCTGGGTAGTGAGGTGGATTGCTGTCTGACCGCCGTTGAAGATTGGGAAAACTGGGCAGACAATCCGTACGTTGCGAACAGGGAGATAGCGTATACGCTTCCTTATTTGGAAAAGAAGTCGCCCAATCAAGAGCGGAGTTTCGCGCATCGCAATAGGGCGGAGAGGTTGTCACCCCCATGGCACACCGATTACACGCACGAGCTGCTAAAACGCAAGCTGAACCTCACAGAAGAGGATTTGAGCCGGCTGCAAAGGCAGGGGGTTATTCCTGCCGCTTCTTCATAGGAAAGGGTGAGAAAAAGGATGGAACAGGATCATCAAACACAATTGATCGTAACAAAAGCGGATGGAATCTGCACGATGACGCTAAACAGGCCACACGTCCTCAATGCGATGACGGTTGAAATGTTTTCCCTTTTGCAGGACGCGATCGCAAAAGCTTCAACAGATGAGGAAGTCGATGTGCTTCTTTTGCGGGGAGCAGGAGGGAACTTTTGCTCCGGTGCGGATTTGGGCGTATTGACTGCGCTGACGGATCAGAGTGATGCTGATCAATCATTGACGATCATTAATGATTTCATCACCAACTTGCATCAAATGCCAAAGCCTGTGATTGCAGTCATCGAAGGAGTAGCCGTCGGAGCGGGACTCAATCTTGCGTTGCATGCTGATTTTGTCATTGCGACGGAAGATGCTCTGTTGCAGGAGCCCTTTGTCCAGATCGGTCTGACGACGGATTTTGGCGGGACATACCTTTTGCCGAGGCTTGTTGGTACGGCGTGGGCGAAGCGACTCGCATTGCTGGGAGAAAGGATTACAGGGAAAAAGGCGGAGGAAATCGGCTTGATCTATCGAGCCGTTGAAGCCAGTCAAGTCGAAAGTGAGCTGGAAAAATTGGTTACTGCGGTACGTCGCCTGCCGAAACAAGCGTATGCCGTAACCAAAGAAGGGTTGGGACGCTGCCAGATACAGGCTCTAGAATATGCCCTGGAATGGGAAAAGCAACAGCAGCCATCCCTGATCGCACGTCCTGAATTTCAGATGCTTGTACAAGCGAAGGTAAAGCGGACATAGCGATTTTTTGGCAGGGAAATGCTTAGCTCATGGGATTGATTAGATTGAAAAGTCCAAAGGGAACTTTATCCGTTGAGCAAAGGACCATTCTGTGTTAAAGTAGGGATATCAAGATCCTGCGATGTACGATAGGCCGTAAATGTTTCTAACCTTATACGTGTTTTTCGGGAGACGGAAACTGTGATGGATGTCAGGCCCACCTCCTTTTTGGATGCATGGGAAGGTTGAAGTACAGAAGGGTCGCCCACCTGTGTGAGCGCAGGTTATAGAAACATGAGGTCAACGGCAGAGCGGGGACTTGGCCGTTTATGAACGCAATGAATGACCGATAGCAAAAACAAAAACCACTTGGAATCTGCTTCCAGGTGGTTTTTGTTTTTTGTCTTCAAACTAATGAGTGGTTTTGTTTTGTTTGCCCGAGCCGTGGCCCTGCCCTTGTTTTTGGGCGCCCTGGTCTTGATCCCCGTGATCGACAATGGTCAGGTCCTTTTCAAGGGTTTGGGAGTCTTGGGCATCTTGAAGAATTTGATACATTTGCAGGAAATTCGCTTTTTGTCCCTCAGGAATTCCTTTAATGCGGACGGTCAGCTCTTGCGGGCCATTTTGCTGTTGTCCGCCTTGGCCTCCGCCTTGACTGTTCCCTTGCCCGCTTTGTTCATTTGAACTCGGTTGTTCATCGAGAAAGCTGAGAAACATCGAGTCGCTGTCTTGGTCTTGTTGATGGTTTTGTCCGCCGTCGTGTGATTGCTGTCCTTGTCCGTTTCCACCTTGTCCACCTTGCTGCTCAAACAGCACGTTGAATTCGTTCAGATCGGTCTGGATGATGCCAATAACGTTCATCCTGATCCTCCTTCCAAAATAGAAATGATGCTTCAGCCCGGATGTTTGGAATGGTGGACGCCGTGCCGTTGCAGGTAACCATGGAAAAAGTATTCCACCACCGTAATGGCAAATGTCGTCAACAGCAAACCTGATAAGGATATGGTCTGACCAAACAGGTAACAGCCAAGCCACAAGGAGGCATACACGAACAAAAAATCAGCGGTGCTTGCAAACGTATTGTTTGTACGAGGGAGGATTGTCAAATCCAATACATAACCCAGTAAACTAACAATCACGCTTGCGAGCACGGCAAACATAAGGGACGTCCCTGACCACCAAAGCCCTGGAATGGCAATGATTCCGTTAAACAAGAGCTTGAGAACGATGTTCAAAGAGCGAACACCACCTTTCATGCCCTTAGTATGAACTTAGGTAGTCGCACTATTCGTAGAAGAGGTGTTTGATTTTAAACGGCGGATCAGTGCTTCATCCGGTGTCACATACAGCGTTCGTTGCTGTTCGTAGATCACATAGCCTGGCTTGGCCCCGCTCGGTTTTTTTACATGCTTCACGAGCGTGTAATCTACGGGAATCTGACTTCCTTCTTTGGCGCGACTGAAGAAAGCCGCCAGATTGGCTGCTTCAAGCAACGTCTCATCCGAAAATTCCCGAGCGCGAATGACCACATGGGATCCAGGAATATCCTTGGTGTGCAGCCATGTTTCTTGCGACGATGCGAGCTTGTTGGTCAGGTATTCATTTTGTTTATTGTTTTTGCCGACCAAAATTTCAATGCCATCCGAAGAAAGGTACGTATCCAGCTCTGGTCGGGTATCTTTTTTCTTGCGCGGACCACGTTTTTTACGATCTCGCATGTAGCCTTGCTCAACGAGCTCCTCGCGAATTTCTTCGGCATCTTTTAGGGTGGCATGTTCCAGTTGGACCAATACGCCGTCCAAATACAAGAGTTCAGCCTGCGCTTGCTCAATCTGCTCACTCACGATGGAAAGGCTGTTTTTGGCCTTGTTATACCGTTTGTAATACGACTGTAAATTTTCCGACGGGGTCTTTAATGGGTCGAGCGGAATGGTGATGGTACCTCCTGCTTCGTCATACCAGTTGACTGTGACGAGTTCGCGATCCCCTCGCTTCATTTGGTGCATATTGGCGGTGATCAATTCACCGTACAGACGAAACAGATCTGCTTCATGCGCATCTTTCAGCGTTTGCTCGAGCTTCTCGATTTTCTTTACATTTTTATTGCGCTCAACAGTGACAAAGCGAATCAAATCGTGCGCACGTTGTTTGACAGTGTCACGGAGCGCCTTCCCTTCGTAAAATGCCTGCAAGCATTCTTGGACGGAAGGATAGGGGGTTGTAACTCCATTTGAGAGATGTGTCAGCTCGACGACGTGAAAATACGCTTTGCCGTTTGCCTCTACAATGGATGGCACATATGCATGATCGCTGATTGCTTTCATCACCTGTGAAAAGGCAGCCCACAGTGATTCACGATTCGCGAGGCCGGCTCTGTGCAAAATTTCTTTTGCCAATAAGGGACTGATCCCGGTATAGCCATCTACGATTTGCTTGTCCAAACGACCGCCGTTCCAATCGAGGGAAGAAATAAACGCTTGCTCCGTTACAGTGAGAGGGTCGCGTTTATCTTGGCTCGGAGGAGTGACGTAAGGTCTGCCGGGCGTAACTTGTCTGTACTGGCTAATGGCGAGCGTCACATGCATGGCGCTATCCAAAATTATTCCGGTTGCAGGATCGATGAGGATGATGTTGCTGTGCTTGCCCATGATCTCTACAATAATGCGGCGGACAGCCGTGTCACCCAGCTCATCCCGGGTGCGTACGTCGATGTGAATGATTCGCTCCATCCCGATTTGCTGGACGGATTCAATTACGCCGCCCTCACAATGCTTGCGCAATAGCATGCAAAACATCGGAGCTTCCAGCGGATTCGTGAATTCTTCTGTCGTGATGTGTAAGCGGGGATAGGTCGGGTTTGCAGACAGGAGGAATTTTACCGTTTCTCCTTGTGTCCGTACTTGCATAATAATATCGCTATGGTGGGGCTGGTGGATTTTTGAGATGCGTCCTCCTACCAGTTTATGTAATTCCCGCGCAACAGAGCGGGTTACTACGCCATCAAATGCCACAAAAGTCACCTCAGATCAAAAAAATGGCTAGAATAATAGATAGAGAGCTGCCAGTCACAGTGTAGCATAAGTCAGAGCAAGGAGGAATCTCATCGTGGTGGGGGTGCTTCGGTTGACACTGCCAAGAGTTGTCTCCTATAATAAATTAACGATTTTGCGTCTATGGAAGTGAAAACTTGTGATTCGAAGCATGACTGGTTATGGTAGAAAAGAAGATAGCAAAGGCTCCATTCGAGCAACAGTCGAGATACGTGCAGTGAATCACCGCTTTTCTGAGATTGTCGTGCGCCTGCCCAAAGCGTGGAATATGCTTGAGGATTCGATTCGTAAGCTGGTTGCACAGTATGTCAGAAGAGGGCGTGTCGATGTCACTGTCTCAGTGGAAGGGAAAAGTTCTTCTGCTACGGTTATGGACATTGACTGGGATGTAGCTGAACAGCTAGTCTCCATTTCCCGCGAGATGACTCAGCGTTTTGCGCTAGAGACGCCTTTAACCGTCAAGGATCTGCTACACTTTCCTGGCGTGATACATACCAAAGAGTCAGAGGACGACAATGTGGAGGAGCTGGCAGAGTGGCTCCAAGACCTAGTCAGGGGCGCCGCCTTGGATCTCGTTTCGATGAAAGAGACCGAGGGTAAACTGTTGCACGCTGATCTAGCCAGTCGCCTGACTGCCGTCAACACATGGACGCGGGAGATCTCCCAGTTGGCCCCACTTTGTAAGGAAGATTATAAGGGCCGACTCGAGCAACGCGTAAGTGAGTGGGCCGGTTTGACGCCTTTTGAATTGGACCCTGCTCGTGTAGCGCAAGAGGTTGCCTTTTTCGCTGATAAAAGT
The DNA here is from genome assembly GCF_013284365.1 of Brevibacillus sp. RS1.1. Classification (NCBI taxonomy): domain Bacteria; kingdom Bacillati; phylum Bacillota; class Bacilli; order Caryophanales; family Paenibacillaceae; genus Brevibacillus; species Brevibacillus sp. RS1.1. The sequence continues at coordinate 764,491 of NZ_JABSVA010000001.1, read as the reverse complement.
GATATTAGTGAAGAGTTGACCCGTTTAGATAGTCATTGCCAACAGTTTGCCAATCAATTAGGCAAAGAAGAAGCAATTGGTCGAAAACTGGATTTTCTGCTCCAGGAAATGAATCGGGAAGCCAATACGATTGCTTCCAAAGCGAATCATTTGCGCATTCAGCATTTAGCTGTCGAGATCAAGACAGAACTGGAGAAGATGCGGGAGCAAATACAGAATGTCGAGTAGCATGAAAGGATGGGCTGGGCCGTCATGGCAATCAAGCTAATCAATATCGGTTTTGGCAACATCGTCAATGCCAACCGCATTATTTCAATTGTAAGTCCGGAGTCCGCTCCTATCAAACGGATCATCCAGGAAGCGCGCGATCGCAACATGCTAGTGGACGCTACCTATGGGAGACGTACACGTGCGGTCATTATTACAGACAGCGATCACGTGATTTTGTCAGCGGTACAGCCAGAAACGGTGGCACAACGCTTGACTACGAAGGATGACGAATCGGACGAATAAAGTAGGAGTGTAAACAATGAGCATGGTTGATCGTGGTCTCCTTTTGGTTCTTTCCGGACCAGCTGGTGTGGGAAAAGGAACAGTATGCAAGGCACTTCGTGAAGTGATGCCTGGTCTGGTGTATTCTGTTTCCGCTACCACACGCCAGCCGCGTCCTGGAGAGGTAGAAGGAGTTAATTACTTTTTTAAAAGCCAGGAAGAGTTCAAGCGGATGATTGAAGAAGATGCTCTCCTGGAATGGGCAGAATACGTGGGGAATTACTACGGAACCCCTCGTCAGTTCGTGGACGATATGCTCAATGAGGGGCGCGATGTCATTCTTGAGATTGAAGTTCAGGGTGCTCTTCAAGTAAAAGAGAGCTTCCCGCAAGGTACATTCCTGTTCCTGGCTCCGCCTGATTTAAACGAACTGGAAAACCGGATCGTGGGACGCGGGACAGAATCACAAGAGATCATTCGCAAACGCATGGAAGTGGCGCGTGCTGAAATCGAGCTCATGGACCACTACGATTATGTAGTCGTCAATGACGTCATCGAATCGGCGTGTGATCGTATCCAAGCGATTATTACAGCGGAGCATCTGAAAAAAGATCGTCAGGTTCACAAATATCGCAAATGGTTACAGGAGGTTGAATAGAATTATGTTGTATCCATCTATTGACGAATTGACCGAAAAGGCAGAGAGCAAGTACATCCTGGTGACAGTCGCATCCAAGCGTGCGCGTCAGCTTCGCGAAAACAGCGAAGTTCAAGTCGTGAGACCAAAATCCAAAAAGTTTGTAGGTTTGGCACTGGAGGAGTTCATCTCCGACGAGCTCGTTCACGAGTTTTTGGACGGTCGCAAATAAGCAGTCACCTTTAAAAACAACCTCACGAGGTTGTTTTTTTCGGATTTCGGATAGGGGAGAAAGGAGAGAGTGCAGATGCATTCGCTTGCAGGAAAACGAATTGTTCTTGGAGTATCTGGCGGCATTGCTGCTTATAAGGCTGCTGCACTGACCAGCAAGCTGACACAAGCAGGTGCATTGGTGCATGTCGTTTTGACAGAGAGCGCCTTACAGTTTATTCAGCCTTTGACGTTTCAAGCCTTGTCTCACCTGCCTGTTTATACAGATACATTTACGGAACCAGATCCACATGTGATTAGTCATATTGAACTGGCTGATCGAGCTGATCTCATTTTGATTGCGCCAGCAACGGCAAACGTGATTGGCAAAATGGCGAATGGCATTGCGGATGATATGCTGACGACGACTGTATTGGCTACGAAAGCGCCTGTCATGGTCGCGCCTGCCATGAACGTCAATATGTACAATCACCCTGCGGTTATCGCCAATATGGATAAGCTTACGGCTTATGGTTATCGGTTTGTGGAACCAGGTGTCGGGCTTTTGGCATGTGGCTGGATTGGCAAAGGACGTTTGGCGGAGCCAGAGGAAATCGTCGAAGCTGTGCGTCAGTGGTTTGCCTCCGATGAGACCAGACAAACGATCCGTGAAAAAGATTTGCAGGACAAGCACGTACTGATCACAGCGGGACCGACTCGTGAAAAAATTGATCCCGTTCGTTACATAACTAATCATGCTTCAGGAAAAATGGGCTACGCCATCGCGGAAGCGGCACGAGACAGAGGGGCAAAGGTCACGTTGGTCAGTGGACCGACAACCTTGGCACGTCCTGATGGAGTAGAATTCATCGCGGTGGAATCGGTACAAGAAATGTTCGATGCCGTCATGGAGCAGTTGCCACACTGTGACATTGTCGTCAAATCAGCAGCCGTTTCCGATTATCGACCGAAGCATGTAGCTGAACATAAGCTGAAAAAGGGTGATGGTCCACTCGACCTCGTGCTAGAAAAAGCACCCGATATTTTAAAGACGATTGGTGAGCGCAAAACGAAGCAATTCGTCGTAGGCTTTGCGGCAGAGACCCAAAATGTGTTACAGCATGCCCAGTCCAAGCTGGAGCGAAAAAATCTCGATATGATCGTAGCCAATAATGTGTTGCTTGAGGGAGCAGGTATGGGGAGCGATACGAATATCGTGACCTTGCTAACCCGTGGCGGCGAGCAACTGGCATTGGATAAATTGAGTAAGCGGGCTGTGGCAGACAAGCTGTTTGATGCTGTCCTTGCCGTGCAAGAGCATAGACCGCTCCAAGACCTGTCATGATTGCCCAAATTATCGTGGACGTTCCGGTCAATCGAACAAATCGACCTTTTGATTACCATGTTCCGCCTTGGTTGCGTCCACTGATTCGCATTGGCAGCCGCGTGGTTGTCCCGTTTGGCCCTCGTCAATTGCAAGGCTATGTTATCGGGATCGTAGAGGACGACCAAGCCATACCAGATCGTTCGCGACTAAAAGATGTCGTGCAGGTACAAGACGATACGCCTCCTCTCACGCCAGAGCTGCTAAAGATGAGCGAATGGATGTCCAAGCAATACTTGTGTCCGTGGGTAACAGCTGTACAGGCGATGCTTCCGGCTGTGCTCAAAGGGAAGTCGGAGAAGTGGTTGACAGCGACAGACGCATTGGACGAAGAGGCATGCGGGAGATCGGGGCTTCTGTGGGAATTGTTCCGCAAACGGCAACTACCGCTGACAGAAGTGGAGAAACAATTTGCAGAGGAGTATTTGCTCGTTCCGGGCTGGATACAAAGCGGTCTGCTTGCTACGGAGTATCAAGTAAGAGACAAAATAACTCGCAAGCAGCAATCATTTGTCCGAAGCTTATTGGATGAGGGGAAGCTGGAGGAAGCGATTGGTTCGTTGCCAGCACGGGCAGAGCAGATGCGCCGTGTCCTTCAACTGATGCTCATGCACAAGGAGCAGTCCTTATCTGTACAAATGCTGCGGGATGAATACGGAATTACGCGTTCTCCACTGAAAAGCCTGGAATCAAAAGGCTGGATCGCGATCGAGCAAGTGGAGGTTTACCGGGACCCCTACGCGAATCGACGATTCCAGGAAAAGCAGAAGCCTGTCTTTACCCCGTTACAGGAAGAGGTACTGACACCTATCTTGCAATCGATTGAATCGGGAACCTATGCTTCTTACTTGCTCCACGGGGTTACCGGAAGCGGTAAGACAGAAGTATATCTTGAAGCGATCGAACGCACGTTGGAAAAAGGGCGCGAGGCGATCTTTCTCGTTCCAGAAATTGCACTGACTCCGCAAATGGTAGAGCGCTTCAAAGCTCGTTTTGGCGCAGATGTAGCTGTTTTGCACAGTGCGTTGTCGCAAGGAGAGCGTTTTGACGAGTGGCGCAAGATCATTCGCAAGCAAGTCAAAGTGGTGGTGGGTGCCCGATCTGCCATCTTTGCTCCGTTTCGGAATGTTGGCTTGATTGTGATCGATGAAGAGCATGAAAGCTCGTATAAGCAAGAAGAGACCCCGCGATATCATGCACGAGAAGTAGCGCTGTGGCGAGCGAAAGAGAATCAGGGTGTCCTTGTCATGGGAAGCGCGACTCCTGCCTTGGAGACGTATGCATTGGCTACGCGAGGCCGATACGAGCTGTTGCGTATGCCGGAGCGTGTCGGGAATCGCCCGATGCCAGAGGTACATGTCGTGGACATGCGCGAGGAGCTTCAGGCCCAGAATCGCTCGATGTTTAGCCGGAAGCTGCATGAGATGATTGCGGATCGATTGGCAAAAGAAGAACAGATGGTCATTTTCCTTAATCGAAGAGGCTTTTCTACCTTTGTCATGTGCCGCTCCTGCGGATATACGATGCGTTGCATTCATTGCGACATCTCGCTTACTTATCATAAAACGAATCATACGGCGCGCTGCCACTACTGTGGATACACCATCGCACAGCCTAAGCATTGTCCTGAGTGTCAAAGTGAGCATATCCGCTTTTTTGGTACGGGGACGCAAAAGGTGGAAGCCGAGCTGGCAAAACTTTTCCCTGGAATCCGGGTCATCCGAATGGACGTGGACACGACCTCGCGAAAAGGCTCTCACGAAGAGCTACTAAATAAATTCCGCTCAGGTCAAGGCGACGTTCTGCTCGGTACGCAGATGATTGCCAAGGGACTTGATTTTCCACGAGTGACGCTAGCGGGCATCATTGCAGCGGATACGTCTTTGCATCTGCCCGACTTCCGTGCAGCGGAGAAGACATTTCAGCTTTTGACGCAGGTAGGTGGACGGGCAGGACGGCATGAGCTGGACGGGGATGTTGTGATTCAGACGTATACGCCGGAGCACTATAGCATTGTTCATGCGACTAAACATGATTATCCCGCATTTTATCAGGATGAAATGATGCAGCGCAGACGAACAGGCTACCCGCCATATTTCCGTCTCGTATTAATTACGTTTAGCCACGAAGAGGTACCTGTTGTGATCCGTGGTGCGCATACGATGGCTGACTATTTGCGGCAGCGTTTGGCACAGACAACGATCCTCTTGGGCCCTGTGGCTTCGCCCATTGCAAGGGTGAAGGATAGATTTCGTTTTCAGATCATGCTAAAATATCGTGATGAACCGCAACTGTCAGAGCTGCTCGCTCAGGCGACGGCTGCGTTTGAAGAATGGAACAAACAGCAGAAAGTATTGATGACGATTGACGTCGACCCTTACGTACTGCTTTAGGGAGGATATGAAACACATGGCGATTCGCACAATTGTAAAACATCCAGATCCGATTTTGCGTGAAAAGGCAATGGTCGTAACCAAATTTAATTCCAACTTGCACAAGCTGCTTGATGATATGGCAGACACGATGTACGATGCAGACGGTGTAGGCTTGGCTGCTCCACAAGTGGGCATTTCCAAGCGTGTCATCGTGATGGATTGCGGTGATGGACTGATTGAAATGATCAATCCGGAAATCATTGAGCATGAAGGAGAGCAATACGATTATCCAGAAGGCTGCTTGAGCATTCCTGGCCTGCAAGGAGACGTTCGTCGCCACAAGTGGATCAAGCTGCGCGGTCATGACCGTAACGGGAATGTGGTTGAGCTCGAGGCAGACGACCTGTTGTCCCGTTGTGCTCAACATGAAATCGATCATTTGAACGGTGTCCTCTTTATCGATGTAGCTGACAAGGTGTACAAAGTAAACCCGAACCAGGAAGGGGAATAACCATTTGAAAGATGCTCGCATCCTGTTTATGGGTACGCCTGACTTTGCTGTATCGAGTCTTACGGCAGTACTCGAAGCAGGCTACAACGTGATTGGAGTCGTAACACAACCCGATCGTCCCGTTGGACGCAAGCAAGTATTGACGCCGCCCCCCGTGAAGGAGGCGGCTTTGCGTCATGGACTTTTGGTATTGCAACCGGAAAAAATCAAGGCAGAGGAAGCGCTTGAAGAAGTGATGGCCCTCAAGCCTGATCTGATCATTACCGCGGCATATGGGCAGATTTTGCCTAAAAAACTGCTCGATGCCCCGAAATATGGCTGCATCAATGTGCACGCCTCTCTTTTGCCGAAATATCGCGGGGGTGCCCCGATTCATAAATCGATTGTTGAGGGAGAAGCGGAAACAGGCGTAACGATCATGTACATGGTGGAAGCTCTCGATGCAGGGGATATGCTGTCCAAGGTAGTCGTGCCGATTGAAGAGCGCGATACAGTGGGGACCTTACATGACAAATTGGCTGCGGCAGGCTCTGAGCTGTTGATTGCTACTGTTCCGCCCCTGTTGGCTGGTGAGCTTGTAGCAGAGCAACAGGATCATTCGGCAGCGACTTTTGCCCCCAATATCAAGCGTACAGACGAAAAAATTGACTGGAGCCGTTCTGCGGAACAGATTTACAACCAAGTCCGCGGCTTGAATCCGTGGCCTGTCGCATTTACTACATGCGAGGGAAAGATTTGGAAGCTGTGGTGGGTAGAAAAAATGCCTGCGTCCGGTGAAGACAAGGAGCCGGGAACCATCATCGCCCGTGAGGAAGACGGTATCGTTGTCGCTTGCGGTAGCGGTGCTGTGAAAATAACCGAATTGCAGCCAGAAGGCAAAAAACGTATGAGTGCACTCGACTTTTTGCGCGGAGCGGGCAGCAGCATTGAAATCGGCACAAAGGTAGGAGAATAGTCCGTGGCAAAAAAGGGAGCTCGCGATATCGCCCTCGATGTTTTGAACAGGGTAGAAGAACATAAGTCCTACAGCAATCTTGAACTGCGCAATGTCTTGGATCGGGAAAATCTCAGTGCAGCAGATGCAGGGCTGGTGACAGAGCTTGTGTACGGTACCATACAGCACAAGATGACGCTGGATCATGTCCTGTCCCATTTTGTCGGGAATAAAAAGGTCCAGACCTGGGTCCGTAATTTGTTGCGTCTCAGCTTGTATCAAATTCACTTTTTGGACCGTATTCCTGAGCGTGCTGCCGTACACCAGGCGGTTGAAATCGCCAAGAAACGCGGTCACCAAGGGATTGCTTCGATGGTCAACGGTGTCTTGCGCAATGTGTTGCGTCAGCCGGATGTGTGGGAGCGTCAGCCAAAAGGCAGCCGTGCCTTGCAAATCGCCGTAGCCTATTCGCATCCGGAATGGCTTGTGCGTCAGTGGCTTAACGTATATGGCGAAGAGACGACGATTGCGATTTGCGAAGCCAACAACAGAACCCCGCATAGCTCTATCCGGGTCAATGCATGGAAAACGACGAAGGATCAAGTGCTGGACAAGCTGGCGGAAGAAGGGCTGGAAGGACAAGCGTCGTCTGTCAGTCCTCATGCTATTCTGATGGAAGGCGGACATGTAGCAGGCTCTCGCTTGTTCAAGGAAGGCTACTTCACGATCCAGGATGAGAGTTCCATGCTCGTAGCACCAGCTCTTGCTGCCCAACCAGGTATGCGTGTACTGGATGCTTGCGCGGCACCTGGTGGAAAAACAACGCACATAGCCGAAATGATGGAAAACCGCGGGGAAATCATAGCGAGTGACGTGCATCCGCACAAACGCGATCTGATTGCAAATGCAGCGAAAAGACTCGGGATTACGATCATCCAGCCAATCGTAAGTGATGCACTAGACCTGCCCGAAAAAGCGCTGGGAACTTTCGATCGAATCCTGCTGGATGCGCCATGCACCGGATTTGGCGTGATTCGTCGCAAGCCTGATCTGAAGTGGAACAAAACGCCGGAAGATGTCCGTGCGATTGCTCAGCTACAGTACGAACTGCTCAAAACATTGGCGCCGCTACTCGCAGAGGGTGGTGTCATGGTTTACAGCACATGTACGATTGAGCCAGCAGAAAACCAGGAGATTGTTCGCCGCTTTGTTGAAGAACACCCTGATTTCGTATTTGATGATACACTGGCACAAGACCTGCCTGAGGCTGTCAGAGGGCATGTCGATGAAACCGGAGCCTGCGTGCAAATTTTGCCTCACCATTTCGAGAGTGATGGATTCTTTATCGCGCGATTGAAGCGAAGAGGATAAGGTAACGGATGTACAAACAAGGGGTGGCGCACCAACAGGTGGAAAATGCCACTCCTTTGCCTTTGTTTGCGCGCGCTTGGATTGGTTTACACTAGGAAAAGCGACGCATTTGTGAATCTGGATGTCAAAACCGTTTGAAGCGAGACGCCCCACGAGGTACAATGATAGAATGGATTTAGGCAAGCAATGATTTTGAGGATGTGGAGATAGAATGCCGTTAACGACATTTACTGGCGCAAAGCCGCTTATTTACAGTTTAACGCAAGATGAAATGAAAGAATGGCTGGTTAGTGCAGGCGACAAAGCATTTCGTGCACAACAAATTTTTGACTGGCTATATGTAAAACGCGTCACTTCTTTTGAAGAGATGAGCAATTTGTCCAAGGAGCTGCGCGAAAAGCTGGCTGATACATTCCGTATGGAGCCACTCAAGGAAATCACGCATCAGGAGTCGCAGGATGGGACGATCAAGTTTTTGTTCCAGCTTGTCGATGGACATGCGATTGAGACGGTGATTATGCGTCATAACTACGGAAACAGCATTTGTGTTACGACACAGGTGGGCTGCCGTATTGGTTGTACGTTTTGTGCATCTACATTAGGTGGACTGAAGCGTAACCTGGATGCAGGTGAAATCGTCTCTCAAGTATTGACGGCACAACGCAGACTGGATGCGGAAGGTGAGCGTGTCAGTCACGTTGTCGTCATGGGGATCGGCGAGCCGTTCGAGAACTTCGAGAGCTTGATGGCGTTCTTGTCCGTCATCAACGATAATCGTGGATTGAATATCGGTGCTCGTCACATTACGGTTTCCACCAGTGGAATTGTACCGAAGATTTATGAGTTTGCTGAACGAGGCGGACAAGTGAACCTGGCGATTTCCCTACACGCTCCGAACACGGAGCTGAGAAGCCAGCTGATGCCGATCAACCGTGGCTTTCCGCTTGCTAAGCTGATGGAGGCATGTCACCATTACATTAACAAGACAGGGCGTCGCATCAGTTTTGAGTACGGTCTTTTCGGCGGGAAAAACGACCAGCCCGAGCATGCAGAGGAGCTGGCCGAACTCATTGGCGACATGCTTTGCCACGTGAATCTGATCCCGGTGAACTACGTACCAGAGCGTGATTATGTACGGACGCCACGTAATGAGATTTTTCAGTTCAAACGCATTTTAGAGGAAAAAGGAATCAATGTGACCATCAGACGCGAGCAAGGCAGTGACATTGCTGCTGCTTGCGGACAATTGAGGGCACAACACGCTAAAGAAACCGTGGGGTGATGCCATGGAAATCGCGATGAAATCCCATGTTGGTCGCGTTCGTCAGGTTAACGAGGACTATTATGCCTGTGTGACCGATTTAAACGGACGCGTGCTCGCCATTGTAGCAGATGGTATGGGTGGCCATCAGGCTGGTGATATTGCCAGTCGCCTAGCTGTTGAGCGAATAGTGAAAGAACTGCGTCACCTAGATGGGGACCTCGAAGCAGAGGATGTGCGCGAGCAATTGATGAACGCCGTTCTGCTTGCGAATAAAGAAGTCTATGAATATGCGCTTGAACATCCGGAGTGCAGTGGCATGGGCACAACCGTAGTTGCTGCCTTGTTCGACCGATCCTCCGTGATTACCGCGCATATCGGTGACAGCCGTCTGTATTTTTACAACCAAGACGGACTGGTCATGAAAACAGAAGACCATTCCCTTGTCAATGAGCTGATGAAAAGTGGACAGATTACAGCCGAGGAGGCGTCTGTCCACCCTCACCGCAATGTTATTATGCGTTCACTCGGGACAGAACCGGATGTACTCATTGATCTTGGGCAGTTTGAATGGTCAGAGGGTGATATCGTCTTGATTTGCTCAGATGGATTGAGCAACAAGGTCAGTCATCCTTCCTTGGAAGAAAAGTTGCAGAAACAGATATCGTTACAAGCGAAGGTGGACGGTTTGGTGCAGGAAGCACTGGATGCTGGTGGGGAAGATAACATAACGCTGGTTGCCGTACGAAATACGCTTGATGCCGGTCAGAAAGAGGGGTGAGAGAGATGGAAGGTCAACGACTGGGAGGACGATACCAAATAGAATCCCGCGTCGGTGGGGGCGGTATGGCCATTGTATACAAGGCCAAAGATTTAATTTTGAATCGTCCAGTGGCAGTTAAAGTACTGCGTTCACAGTTTGGTACGGACGAAGATTTCGTAAATCGTTTCCGACGTGAAGCGCAGGCGGTGGCGAGCTTATCTCACCCCAATGTGGTTGGGGTGTATGATGTCGGTCAGGATGGCGATACCCATTACATGGTGATGGAGTACATAGAAGGCTATACGTTGAAAGAGGTCATCATTCAACGTGGTGCGCTGCCGGTAGAAGAGGCAGTGCGGATCGCCGAGCAAATTTGCGATGCACTCGATCATGCGCATCAAAACCAGATCATTCATCGAGATATTAAGCCGCATAACATTATGATTGGAAAAAATGGTCGGGTGAAGGTTACGGATTTCGGGATTGCGCGAGCCGTTACTTCAGCAACGATTACGCATACGAATGCGATGCTTGGCTCTGTCCATTATTTTTCGCCAGAGCAGGCGCGCGGTGGGATTACCGGGGAAAAATCCGATATTTACTCGCTGGGGATCGTCTTGTACGAAATGGTGACGGGTGAACTGCCGTTTTCCGGGGACTCGCCTATATCAGTGGCGCTAAAGCATTTGCAGGAGCCGCTTCCAGAGCCGCGCCAAGTCAATCCGGCTATCCCACAGAGTGTGGAAAATGTCATTTTGAAGGCGCTGGTAAAGGATCCATTTCTCAGATATGCATCCGCGAGTGAAATGCTAGAAGATTTGGAGACCTGCCTGTTCCCAGAACGATTAAACGAAGAGAAGCTGACGTTCCCGGTGGATGAAGAAATGACGCGTGTGGTGCCGATCATCACACCTGACATGCTCGAAGGCCATACCAATGGCAAAACCGGAGGAGCGGGACGTAGCCGCTATGAGCAGCGTGCGGAAGAAGAGGATGCCAAACCAGCCAAGAAACAATGGTGGGTCAAAGCGCTGTTCTGGGTAGGCGGTATCGGATTGTTTTTCGTACTGGCATTCTTCGGATTTAACTTACTGTTGAATCTGTTCCCGTCCGTTCCAGAGGCACAGGTGCCTCATGTGGAAGGGATCGAAGTGACGCTTGCTGAGAAAAAGATTCAGGATGCCAAACTTGTTGCCCGTATCGTCGAAGAAGCCAATGATACGATAGAAAAGGGAATGGTGATACGCCAGGACCCTGCGCCTCCCATGCGGTTAAAGGAAAATTCCGTTGTGACCTTGTTTGTAAGCAAAGGACAACAAGAGATCAACATGCCAAATCTGGTTACGTTGCCGCGAGCAACAGCAGAGGAAGCATTGAAAAGCAATGGTTTTAAACTGGAGAATGTCACTTTCGTAGAGGAAGAGGACGATAAGGCTGAGGTAGGGACGGTTATCAAGCAGTCTCCAGCCGCAAATGAAAAGGTCTTCCCGACCAAAACGAATGTGACGGTCACGATCAGTAAAGGGAAAACCTTCGTGAGAATGCCGGATGTCCGGAATAAATCCGTAGAGGCTGCGCAAGTAGAATTGTTCAAAAAAGGGCTGTCTGTCGGGAAAATCACCGAGGTACCTTCTTATACGACTGACAAACCAGGTATTGTTCTCAGCACTCACCCTTACGATCCGGGAATGGAAGTGCAAAAGGATGTAGCGATTCCGCTTGAGGTCAGCAATGGCCAATATCCGCAGGACGCCAAGCTGGCAAACGTTCCGGTTTATGTAGAGGTTGTACCTGGTGAACCACTGGAAGTGAAAATTGAAGTGACAGATGCTCGTGGAGAGGCAAAAGTTTTCCAGACGGAGACGATCACCGAAAATAAAGAGTACGATGTACCAATCGTCTTGGCGCCACAGAAGGACTCGGTAGTCAAGGTCTTTGTGAAACGATCGACTGATCAAGGCTTCAATGAATACCAGACGATTCCAGTTTCCTATAACAGCTTGCCATAGTGTAGTGGAGGGACATGAATGCCAGAAGGACGGATTGTGAAAGCGCTCAGCGGTTTCTATTATGTAGCCGACGAAGGGCGAATCTACAGTTGCCGTGCACGAGGGCTCTTCAAGAAAAAAGATGCAAAAGTAAACCCACTGGTTGGGGATTGGGTCGTCTACGATGCGATCAATGAGGAAGAAGGCTATATCATGGAGGTGGGCGAACGGACGAATGAGTTAGTTCGTCCGCCCATTTCCAATGTGGATCAGGCGGTACTCGTCTTTTCGATGTACAAGCCGATGTTTAGCCCGTTGCTGCTGGACAAGTTCCTGACGCACACGGAGCATGCAGGGATTGATTCCGTGATTGTCTTATCCAAAGCCGATCAAGTGTCGGAAGAAGAGGTCACCGAAATCGTGAAGAAGTATGAAGCGATCGGGTACCGCGTGATTCCGACCTCAACGGCGGATGAACGCGGTGTAGAGGACGTGCGTGAGATTTTGCGCGACCGTATTTCGGTTTTCGCCGGTCAGTCAGGTGTGGGTAAATCCTCCCTGATCAACATGCTGTTTCCGGGTGTCAGCTTGCAGACAGGAGATGTCAGCCAAAAGCTCGGACGCGGAAAGCATACAACGCGTCATGTCGAGCTGATTCCGCTTGCGGGCGGCGGCTATGTGGCAGACACACCGGGCTTCAGTTCATTGGAATTTATCGATTTCTCCGAGCTTGACCTGGCGGAATCCTTCCTGGACTTTGCCGATCGCAGCTCGGAATGCAAGTTCCGTGGCTGTCTTCACGTAAGCGAGCCAGCTTGTGCCGTGCAGGCCGCGCTGGAGGCTGGAGAAATCAGTGAACAGCGTTACGAGCACTACAAGCAATTCCGCGAAGAGCTAAAAGAATACCAACGGAGGAACAAACCATGGTAAAAATCGCACCTTCTATCCTATCTGCTGATTTTGCCCGTCTGGGTGAAGAAATTCTCGATGTCGAGAAGGGAGGAGCAGACTGGATTCACGTGGATGTGATGGATGGACACTTCGTTCCAAACATTACGATCGGTCCTCTGATTGTGGAAGCGATTCGTCCAGTGACCAAGCTGCCACTCGATGTGCACTTGATGATCGAGGAGCCAGATCGCTACATTCCGCAATTCGCGAAAAGTGGAGCAGACTGGATTACTGTTCATCAGGAAGCATGCCGTCATCTGCATCGCACGCTGTACTTGATCAAGGAGCAAGGTGTGAAAGCGGGAGTGGTATTGAACCCGGCTACACCGATTTCCACGATCGAGCCAGTCCTTGCTGATTTGGATATGGTTCTCCTTATGACAGTGAACCCTGGTTTTGGTGGACAAAAATTCATTCACAGCGTTGTGCCAAAGGTTGCCCAGTTGCGTCAAATGCTGAACGAGCGTGGCTTGGGGCATGTGGAAATCGAAATCGATGGCGGTGTCAATGCACAAACAGCACGTTTGTGCGAGGAAGCAGGAGCGACAGTCCTCGTTGCAGGAAGCGCGGTATTCAATCAGGAAAATCGCGGTCAAGCGATCGCTGCGATTCGTGGACAGTAAGAATAATGCTTAGCAGCTGTAAGCTGACGACGATATAATCGGCGTCAGCTTTTTTGTGCTTTCCTCTGTGCATATTTCATTTGTAATCATCTGAATATTTTAACTAATTATGTGATAAATCAATTAATAATAAAAATGTAAGTATAATTATCGTTCAAACTACAAATAGGATGAAATCAAATTATGCTTACTCTAATAAGGATTTTTGGTGATATATGAGTAAAGGTTAATTAACAAAAATAAAACATTTTGGAAAATATTGCTTTTTAATAAATATAATGATTAAATCAAATTATCCAGATAGTGGTAAAAATTCTATCTGAGAGATACTGGCCAGTATCAAGTAATGTTGTTGCCCTCTAAAAAAAATCAGGAGTTGATAAAGTATGAAATCGTTATTGAAAAACAGTGTAGCGGTTCTCACCATTCTCTCCATCCTCCCATTTTCACAAACTGCCGTGCAGGCTGAACAAAAACATTCGGAGTCGATCTCGGCTTCTCAGGTAGACGTGCAAACGAAAAAATTGTCTATCGAAAAAGAGGGTACATTGTCAGCGGCTGAACGAGAGTTCGTAGGAAAAGTAAAAGATAAGAAGGGTGTACATCGCCAAGGCGACTTGTATGTAGTCTCCCGTGGTGAAATGCCTACCTCTGGTTATAGTCTGAAGGTTGTTGGAACAGAGCAAGGATGGGAAATGCTCAAGGTTTATGTAGAGCTGACAAACCCTACTCCAGAAGATATTACAATGCCAGCGCTGCATACACCTTATATCCTTGTGCGTGCAAGCCTGCCGCCATACACAACAATGGTGTTTATGGATGCAAAAACAGATAAAGTGCTGTTCCAATAAACTGCTAAATGGATAAAGTAAAGAAGACCGGATGATTATATCCGGTCTTCTTTAGTCGGAACATGCTGTTGTAGGCGCCAATCTGATAAAAATACCCCCTTAGAATCGTCGGAAAACGGGTGGTTTTTCCAATAACCAATCGAAGGGGGCTCGTCGCAGAGCTGCTATTTTCTATGTAAGATGAGTAGTAATTTAAGGCTGATCCGATGTTACATACGTACCGGCGATCAAATCATGGAGCGAGCGTTTATCCTGACGAACAGCAACCATGATGGCACTGACGATTATACCAATACCGAGTGTAATGACGTACACGATCCCTCCGACCAAATTGCGTAGCAGCATGGTTCCGATTCCTACAGGATCTCCATCGATTCGGGCGATGCGAATACCGGCAATTCGTTTGCCCACTGTATAGCCGTGCCAAAATACAGGTACAAGAAGGTTGTAAAGTGAAGTAATGATATTGGTAACAAGATTGTCTTCTGTATTGCCTGTAATGATATAGGTGATCAGTAGTAGCGGTAATCCAATAATGATTGCATCTAGCAGACCGGCACCGAGCCGGCGCCAAAATCCAACAGGATTGCTTGGCGATGTGAAGTTTGATTCCATGGTTCCCTCTCCTTGTTATTCGAATAGGTATATATATGTCTGCCCATTCGAAAATAGTGCAGATAAGGCTCCGTCGTTAAGTAGACGGAGCCTTAAATTTCCATAAAATTATACACCTGTAAATTTATTATGACAAGGTTAAAAACATCCGAAGCATGACGGCAATCCTGCCAGGTATGGCGTCAATGACGATATGCTCATGGGAAGCGTGGGCTCCATCACCAACAGGTCCCAAACCGTCGAGCGTTGGTGTTCCTGTATCTGCGGCGAAGTTTCCATCGCTAGTTCCACCGACACCTTGCTCTGTCAATTCAAAACCTTCCAGACGTGCTTGCTCCTGTGCATGCAAGAATAGTTGCTCAGTACCAGCAGTTCGTTCCATAGGAGGCTTGGTGATTCCGCCTTCCACGAACAGCTTGGCTTCCGGATGGACAGGGGTCAGCTGACTCATCAATCGGGTAATACGCTCGCTTTCCTCGTGACTTTGGATACGCACATCAATTTCCGTCATGGCAAAGTCAGGCACGACGTTCGATGCACTTCCGCCTGTAATGGTACCGACAGATAAGGTTGTGCCCGCTTCATAATTCGTAAATGATTGAATAGCGAGGACGTGGTGAGCCAGCTCAGCAATCGCATTGACCCCCTTGGCGTGATCATTGCCCGCATGCGCAGCGCGGCCCGTTACTTTTAAAATGAAGTCTCCTCCGCCTTTGCGGCTTGTTTTCAAAGAGCCATCTCCAGCGGCGGGCTCCAGTACCAATGCATATTTACTCCTTTTTGCTTCCTCTCTAATGAGCATTTCGGAGGAAACACTGCCAATCTCTTCGTCGGTATTCCAAAAAAAGACTAGCTTATTTTTGGGCGAAAGATTATGTTCCATCATGGCGCGCAGGGCAAAATAGCTAAACACAATTCCCGCTTTCATGTCGTATGTACCAGGTCCATAGAGTCGGCCATTTTCCTCGCGACAAGGCTCTACTGCTAGTGTTCCAACCTCTTTTACGGTATCGAAGTGACCGAGAATGAGGATTTGTTCGTCGCCGTCTCCATACTCCATTCGCAGCTGATTTCCGTATTGCTCTTGTGGCAAGCTTTCCACCCGACACCCCAATTGGCGAAAGCGTTCTGCAATCAGGCTGCCTAATCGATCGACAGCTTGCTTGTTATGGGTGGGTGTTTCCATCTCTACATATGTATGCAGTTCCTCGATAATTTCTGGGAGCTGCTGCTGAAAATAGGACGTCCAGTTTTTCTCCATGTCAGCCTCCTGTAATTCCTTTTACTAGCACTATAAAGCCTTGTTTGCTTTTCTGCCACAAAAATAAAGATTTGTATATAAAATTCTGGATATTCCGCATTTAAAATGTAAGTAAAAAATGATTGAAATTGTTCAGATTATGAGTAAAATAATCATTGTAATGCATAAATATAAGTTTTCATGCAAATTAATGCTGCAAATAGACTGTTTTATGCGTAAAAATCATAACAACGGGGGTTCATCATGAAGAAAACAAAATCATTTATTTCTCTGGCACTTACTTCTATGCTTGCGGCAGTCGTGATCGCTGGATGCGGCACAGGCAATCAAACCGCAACAGGACAAGCACCTGCGTCTTCTGCTGGCGACAAGAAAACATTGGTCATGGCTACTTCTGCTGACTATAAGCCGTATGAATATCACGATCTGAGCAGCGGAAAAGACGAGATTGTCGGCTTTGACATTGATATCGCGAAATACATTGCAAAAGAGCTTGGCTACGAATTGCAAATCAACGACATGAACTTTGACGGACTGGTTCCTGCGCTGCAAACGAATCGCGCGGACTTCGTTATGGCTGGCATGACGGCAACACCTGAGCGTGAGAAGAACGCTGATTTCTCCACCATCTATTACGATGCGAAAAATACGATCGTAGCAAAGAAAGACAGCAATCTGACCAAGCCTGAGCAATTGGCTGGCAAAAAAGTGGCGGTACAGCTCGGTTCTATTCAAGAAGGGGCAGCTAAGGAGCTTGCAAAGACTGTTTCCGGCTTGCAGATCACTTCACTGAACAAGTTGCCTGAGATTGTTGAAGAAGTAAAAGCAGGCCGTGTAGATGCTGCCATTATTGAGGACACCGTAGCGAAAGGCTTCGTGGCTAATAATGACTCTCTGCAATTCACTACAATGGAAGAAAATGAAAAGAATGGCTCCGCTGTTGCGTTCCCAAAAGGATCGCCGCACGTGCAAAAATTTAATGAAGTGATTAAAAAGATGCAAGAAAACGGAGAAATGGACAAGCTGATTCAAAAATGGTTCGGTCAATAATCTCTCCAGACAACGACGAATAACTGTATAAGCAGCAAGAGGGGAGAATGGGCATGAATTTGGATTTTGCACAAATCGTGCCCTATATTCCTTTCATATTGGAAGGGATAAAGGGCACGTTACTTGTTACTTTGATTTCGGTCGTATTAGGATTTTTCTGGGGCTCCATCCTCGCACTCATTAAAATTTCGAATGTGAAAATGCTAAACTGGCTCGCGGTTGCCTACACGTCTGTTTTCCGCGGGACACCTTTGATTTTGCAACTGACCTTTGTATATTTTGCAACGCCACAGCTTACTGGTTACAATATTTCACAACTGGATGCAGCTGTATTGACGTTTACATTAAACTCAGGTGCATACATTTCCGAGACCATTCGTGGTGGAATTTTGGCGGTGGATAAAGGGCAGTGGGAAGCCGCTAAAGCGCTTGGGGTACCTTATCACCGGATGATGCTCGACATTATTTTGCCGCAGGCTGTCAAAAATATCTTGCCTGCTCTTGTCAATGAAACGATTGCACTCTTGAAGGAATCTGCACTCGTCTCCACGATTGGTCTTGCAGACATCATGCAGAACGCGAATGTGGTCAAAGGCGTCACCTTCCGCTATTTTGAGCCATACATGATGGCCGGTATCCTGTACTATGTCATGGTTATGATCCTGACTTGGGTAGCTCGTGTACTGGAACGGAGGATGAGACTCAGTGATTAAAATTGATAACATTACGAAGTCCTTTGGACAATTGAATGTTTTGAAGGGCATCACGACGAATATCGGTAAAGGGGAGGTTGTCGCCATCATTGGTCCATCTGGATCGGGTAAGTCAACGCTATTGCGCTGCATTAATCTGATGGAGACACCAACGACGGGTACCATTACGATCAACGGACAGGAAATCACCGCGCCAAAAGCGGACGTGATGGGCATTCGCCAACAAATCGGGATGGTTTTCCAGCATTTTCACCTGTTTCCGCATATGTCGGTGTTGAAAAACTTGACCTATGCTCCGATGAAAGTAAAAGGCATGTCTGCGGCTGAAGCGGAACAGAAGGCGCACGAGCTATTGGCACGTGTAGGGCTGGCAGATAAAGCGGATGCCTTTCCTTCGCGCTTGTCAGGGGGTCAAAAGCAGCGTGTAGCCATTGCCCGTTCGCTTGTGATGGAGCCGCAAATCATGCTCTTTGACGAGCCGACCTCTGCTCTTGACCCTGAGATGGTCAAGGAGGTTTTGGAGGTTATGAAGGGGCTGGCTGATAGCGGAATGACTATGGCAATCGTCACGCATGAAATGCGCTTTGCTGAAGAGGTGTCAGACCGTATTTTGTTCCTCGATGATGGTCGTCTCTTGGAGGATACGCCACCAAAAGAGTTTTTCCAAAAGCCAAGAAGTGAACGTGCCCAGCAGTTTTTGGAGAAAGTTCGGTAATACAACTAGCCGCAGTGCCGATGAGGCAGCGGCTTTTTTCTTTGACACGAGCATAGACTTGGGCTAGAATCAGAAACATTATCGGTGTAAAAAAATTTTTATTTATTCTATTTTGAGGAGTGACTATATTGGATCGTCAACGGTTGGTCATTTTGTTGGAAATGGCGATGATGGCGGCTCTTGCAATTGTGTTTAGTCAGATCAAGGTTTTCGAAATGCCACAGGGTGGCTCTGTGTCCCTTGTGATGGTGCCAATCGCATTGATCGCTGTTCGCCGTGGACTCGCTGCTGGTGTCGTGACAGGGCTTGTTGTCGGATTTCTTCAATTGCTCTTGGGCAGTACAGTTGTTCATCCGGTTCAGCTGTTGCTGGATTATCCGCTTGCTTTTGGTGCGCTGGGTCTCGCTGGTCTTTTTCGTCTGTCTGGCTACGAAGGAACGAAGCAACGAATCATGGTACTGTGGAGCGGCTTGTTCATCGGCGTGATTGCGCGATTTGTCTGCCATTTTCTATCGGGGATTATCTGGTTTGGCAGCTATGCGCCAGAAGGTGTACCAGTCTGGCAATATTCCCTCATTTATAACATCACGTATCTGCTGCCAGAAATGATTCTCGCGGGAGTCGTTCTGACAATTGTGCTTAGTAGTGCATCACAGCTGCTGCTCCCCGCACGCGATCGAGTTGTATAAAAAAGGAAAAAATCGGTATCATGTACAAACTATCCACATAATGTAATCAGGCAGCGAGTTACCGTTGCCTGATTTTTTACTTCTTAGGCATATACTTTTTTCATGTGGCAGGATACATGTTTATCCGACAGCAGAATATGATGTAATATGCACGTTTTTGAGAACACCTAAAGGAGGTGCTTACGCGAAATGGGATTGCGCTCCTATCGCCTGCGACAGGGGGGCGCCTTGCGACGTGTTCTCGGGGTTGCGTTGGCTGTCGGGGGAATCACCATCTTCCTGTATTGGGCACCTCCGTGGGTTTGGTATAGCCTATTGGCATTAGCACTCATAGGGGCCGGCGTGTATTTGTATCGTGTGTAGTAATTTCGGTGAGGAGGGGTAGCATGCGGTTTTACACCATCAAGTTGCCGAAGTTCCTGGGTGGCATGATTCGGGGCATCATCGAGGCGTTCAACAAGAAAAAGTGAAGCTTCGGCCCCGAGCCTCCCTTTGGGAGAAGAGTGGAGAAACGGGAGAAATGCAAAAAAGCACCTCGAGGGTGCTTTTTTTCGCATAGCTGAAATCAACTATACGCGAGTTACGAGACCGGATTTCAGTGCTCGAGTACTTACATAAACGCGCTTCGGTTTTCCATTTACGAGAATGCGCACTTTTTGTACGTTGACACCCCAGGTGCGGCGAGTTGCGCGCATGGAGTGGGAGCGAGCGTTTCCAGCTTTAGCAGATTTACCTGTTACAAAGCAACGACGTGCCATTAAGATCCACCTCCCTTGTTACATCTAAACGGGATTTCCTTTGTGGGAAATACAAATACTCGACTATATTAGCACACCATTGCTGTCAATTGCAATACTTGACAAGATGATTTCCCCCGTCTTTCTCGTAGGGTTGATAGGATCGACAAAACGCTTCATTTCTATTAAGTGTTAGTGTAGAATTGTAAGGAAGCATGGTTACGCTTACCTATGACGGTCAAGCTGTTTTAACAGAGGAGGAGTCCTTGCATGACAGTGGAAATGAATACATCGCTAGGAAAGATCGATGTTACCGAAGACGTGATCGCACGGATTGCTGGAGGCGCGGCCATGGAAGTTTTTGGACTTGTGGGCATGGCTTCTCGCAAAGCGTTGAAAGATGGAATCGCTGAGTTGTTAGGAAGAGACAACCTGAGCAAAGGTGTCGTCGTTCATAACACAAATGGCGAAGTAGTTTTGGACATGCACATTATCGTCAGCTATGGCGTGAAAATTTCCGAGGTGGCAGGCAACGTTCAACGCCGTGTTCGATATACCTTGGAGCAAACGGTAGGCATTGATGTGACTGCTGTTAATATTTTTGTGCAGGGAGTTCGTACAGACAGGGATATGTAAGGAGGAACATCAGTTGGTACATACGCGTCTAGATGGCGTGCTGTTTAGCCGGATGGTTTACCTGGGGGCGAACCTTTTATCCGACAACGTCAGAGTAGTGGATGGATTAAACGTCTTTCCTGTGCCGGATGGCGATACGGGGACAAATATGAATTTGACTTTCTCTTCCGGTGTGGAGGAGCTAACTCGAAAAGAATCCCCCCGAATCACTGAATCGGCAGCTGCTTTGGCAAAAGGTCTGTTAATGGGCGCGCGCGGTAACTCCGGCGTGATTTTGTCCCAGTTATTCCGTGGCTTCAGCAAATCAGTCAATGGAAAAGATGAGGTTAACGCCCGTCAGTTTGCCGATGCCTTGAAAGCTGGTGTTGACTCTGCGTATCAAGCAGTGATGAAGCCGGTAGAAGGCACGATTTTGACTGTTGCCCGTGAAGCGGCGGAGATGGCTGTGCGTGCAGCGCGCACGTCAGATGACATTATCTCTGTCATGGAAAAAACATACGAGCAGGCACAAACTACGCTATTGCGTACGCCGGAAATGCTGCCTGTTCTAAAAGAAGTGGGCGTAGTCGACTCAGGTGGACAAGGTCTCTTGTTTATTTATGAAGGGTTTTTGCGAGCATTGCGCGGGGAAGAGCTATCTGCTGATCGTGAGCGTTCGGTACCTAAAATGGGTCAGCAAGAGCTGGACAAACTCATTTCCGAGCAGCATAATGCGCAAATCCACATGAAAACGGAAGACATCACGTACGGGTACTGTACGGAGTTTATGGTTCATGTCGCGCATAGCACCGAGCCGAACAAAAAAACGTTCTCAGAAGCGCTGTTCCGCAACCATCTGGATACGATGGGCGATTCACTGCTCGTCGTCTCTGATGATGAAGTGGTTAAGGTACATATTCATGCAGAGCATCCGGGAAGCGTCCTGCAATACGCTCAGCAATTCGGTAGCCTGCATCGATTGAAGATAGAAAACATGCGCGAGCAGCATGCGAACATTCTCAAAGCGGAAGAGAGCAAAGGACAGGCGAAGCCAGAAGCAGCTGCTCAACCTGTTGCAGACCTGCTTCCTTACGGATTGGTCGCGGTAGCTGCTGGTGAGGGGATCGCTACGATTCTGCGCAGCATGGGTGTGCATGTGGTAGTAGAGGGCGGCCAAACGATGAACCCGAGCACAGAGGACTTCATGAAGGCCGTTGAGGGGCTCCGTGCAGAGCACATCATCATCCTGCCAAACAACAGCAATATCATCATGGCAGCACAGCAGGCATCCGAGCTCGCTGAAGTTCCTGTTTCTGTCATACCGACGAAGAGCATTCCGCAGGGATTGGCAGCACTGATCAGCTTCCGCGTGGATGTTGAACCAGAAGCGAACGTGCAAGCGATGACCAAGGCGATTGCCCAGGTGAAAACAGGGATGGTGACCCACGCGGTTCGCGACACACAAATGGGTGAGGTACAAATCAAAGAAGGCGATTTTATCGGCATGGCTGAGAAAGAAATCGTCACAGCAGGTCCTGACTTGTTAGCTTGCGCCACGACGCTGCTCTTGGGAATGGTGGATGAAGACTCCGAAATCATTACGATATTCTTAGGAGAAGATGCGACAGAAGATCAGGCTCATGCTTTGGAAAAAGCATTGTCCGATCCATTCCCGGATGTGGAAGTTGAGATCCAGGCAGGCGGTCAACCGTTGTATCCATTCATTTTTTCTGTCGAGTAAAAGCCAATTTTTTGAACACGAATGAATAGGGAGAGGAGCGATCGAGAATGCCAATTGTGATTCTTACCGACAGCGCGTCTGATATCGATGCAGCTGTCAGGCAGTCATTGGGGATCGTGGCCGTCCCGTTGAAAATCATGTTTGGGGCGGAAACGTATGTGGACGCAGTCACTATCTCGTCTTCGGAGTTTTTCGATAAGCTGAAGCAATCGAGCGTGATGCCGACGACCTCGCAGCCGTCTCCGCTTGAATTTGCCGAAGCGTACAAAGCGATCCATGAGAAATATGGCAAGGACGTGCAAATCATTGCCATACTTTTATCTGGTTCCTTATCGGGGACGTATCAATCAGCGATGATCGCCAAGTCGATGTTGGACGAAAATATCGACATTACGGTGATCGATTCTCGCAAAGCTTCGTTTGTTCATGGAATGATCTGTGTGGAGGCTGCCAAAGCCGCTCAAGCAGGCAAGAACAAGGAACAAATTCTGGATCAGATTGATCGTTATTTGGATGAGGTGCAGGTATACTTTATTGTGGATACGCTGGAGTTCCTGCAAAAAGGCGGTCGAATTGGCAAAGCATCTGCCGTCATCGGTTCGCTCTTGAATATCAAGCCGATTTTGACGCTGGATCCTGCCGGATACGTGTCTGCTTTTGACAAGGTACGAGGGACGAAGAAAGCTCTGAATCGCGTATTTGAAGCGTTGCAGGAATACGCGCAAGGCGAGCCTGTGAAAATCGCTGTACTGCACAGCAGTGTTCCAGATCAAGCGGCTGAGCTCTTGGAACGACTCAAGCAAGAGTTTTCGGTAACGGACTCTTGGTTGGAAGAGATTGGTCCCGTGATCGGTACGCATACAGGTCCAGGTCTACTCGGGATCGTCATGGTAAAAAATCAGTAAGGCATATATGATATGGAGAGGAGCTTCCCTGAGGCAGGGGGCTTCTTTTTTTCATAGTCATGAAAAATAAGGGAGAGGTTTTGGTGAATAAGGATGAATTCCTTATTGAGTTGGAGGATATTGTGTATGACTCTCTATTTATTGGGGGCCATAAAGATGATTTGAATAAAGAAATTTCTGCTAATAGGTGGTCTATTTCTTTAAGTATGCAGTTAGCTAGTCAGTTCACAGTTTTTGATTTCATGAACTTTTTTCGTAAAGTAATAGAGAATAGACAACAGCAAATTTTAAAATCAAATAGTGATCATGGAATGCTGTTATATGTTTGGTTCGATTGGCAGGCTGCGCAACTAAGATTTAATCTTATCTCTCAGATTCATGAAAGACTCCCTTTTAGCGGAAAAATTGAAATCCTTGATGAGCTTGAACCAATTATTAACGAGTTTATTCACTTCCCTTATCATGAGGGAATTCCAATAGGAGAAACAGCAAACGAAGGAAATGATGTTCAAGCAGATTTCGACCAAGAACCAGATCCCGTAAAGGTATTCCTAACTTCACTTCCAAAGAAATAAAATGAAATTTATGAAGTTTGCACGCATATCATGCTGGTCGTGGGATCCCTTTTTTCATTGGGAGTTTTTTCATTTATCCTGATTTGTCCGCATGTTGTCTGCGTAAATCGATTATGATTGCCTTACGTACAGTTTCCTCTGTAGCGCTTTCAAAGGCTGTAGGATACAATGAAAGTGAATCTTGTTGAACCCCTTGTGATTCAGGAGGAGAACCGGTTGAAGTACAAAAGCGTATTTGATATTATCGGTCCAATCATGGTTGGGCCATCTAGCTCCCATACGGCTGGTGCAGCTCGTATCGGTCGTGTAGCTCGCAAGCTGTTTGGCAGAATGCCTTTGCGAGCAGAAATTGTTTTTTACGGCTCATTTGCAAAAACGTATCAAGGACATGGTTCTGATGTGGCGACAGTGGCAGGAATTCTTGACTTTGACACGTCGGATTTGCGTCTGAAAAATTCGCTGGTGATTGCAGAAAAAGCTGGCATGCAAGTGGAGTTGTCCACTTCTGATGTTTTGACAGAGCACCCGAACACGGCGCGGATCAAGCTGTCTGATGATGAGCATCAGATCGAAATCGTGGGTGTTTCCATTGGTGGCGGGAAAATCGAAGTGTTGGAAGTGAATGGGTTTTCCTTTCAGTTGGGCTTCGATACACCGACGCTCTTAGTTTTACATGAAGACCGCTTTGGGATGATTGCGGCTGTGGCAAAGGTACTGACGCAGCACAACATTAATGTGGGATTCATGGAAGTGTCTCGACACACACGCGGTTCGCGTGCTTTGATGGCAATCGAAACAGATTCGACGATCTCTCCGGAAGTTCTGGAGGAAATTCGTCAAATCCCCCATATCTTTGACGTATCCCTGCTCGCATTGAACTAAGCAAAAGGACGAGCAGGATTAGAGGAGTGAACAACCAGATGTTTCGTAATGTGGCTGAACTAGTTGAGTTGGCCGAATCCCAGGGGAAGAAGATCTCCGAGGTGATGATTGAAGCAGAAATGGAAGTTTCCCAGCGCGGTCGGGATGCCATTATGCAAGATATGTACGCCAACCTCGATGTGATGGAAAAAGCAGTGCGTCGCGGGCTTACCGAAGATATTCGCTCGCATAGCGGGTTGACGGGCGGCGATGCGAAGAAGCTGCAAACATATATGGAGACCAAGACGTTTTTGTCCGGTCCTACACTTTTGAATGCTGTCTCGATGTCCGTGGCGGTGAACGAAGTAAACGCAGCAATGGGCACGATTGTCGCAACACCTACTGCAGGAGCATGCGGCATTGTACCTGGCACGTTGTTTGCCGTATCTGACAAGCTACAGCCGACCCGTGAGGAAATGGTCAACTATTTGTTCACGGCAGGCGCTATAGGGTATTGCATTGCCAATAACGCGTTCATTTCGGGTGCTGCGGGTGGTTGCCAGGCAGAGGTAGGCTCTGCAACGGCCATGGCTGCTGCGGCGATTGTAGAAATGGCTGGCGGTACGCCTGAGGAATCTGCCCAAGCAGTGGCGATCGCATTGAAAAATATGCTCGGTCTGGTCTGTGACCCCGTAGCCGGACTGGTTGAAGTACCATGTGTGAAACGAAATGCGATGGGAGCAGCGATTGCGACGGTAGCCGCAGATATGGCAATGGCAGGCATCAAGAGCGTGATCCCGACAGATGAAGTCATCGAGGCCATGTACCGAATCGGCTGCGCCATGCCGACTACGCTGAAGGAAACCGCACAGGGTGGTCTTGCTGCTACGCAAACGGGCCGCATGATCGAAGCCAAAGTGTTCGGCGTACGGATGGAGAAGTAAGATGGCTGGTGCATATCAATCGCCCGTTTCCCTTTTGCACGGGGTAGGGGAAGAGCGGGCGAAGGCATTTGCAGGACTGGGAATCAACAGCATTGGTGATTTGCTGGAGTATTTCCCGTCTCGCTATGAAGATTACCGTGTGCGCGATTTGACAGAAGTAAAAGACGGAGAGAGGGTCACGCTGGCAGGTACGGTGTACGGCGAACCCTCTGTTCGTTTTTATGGAAAAAGAAAATCACGATTGTCCGTCAAGGTTGTCATGGACCGTGTTGTAGTGACGGCTGTCTGGTTCAATCAGACGTTTGTCAAAAGCAGGCTGTCGCCAGGCAAGGAAATACTCGTCACAGGAAAATGGGACAAGCACAAGCTGCAGATAACTGTGAGCGAAATGACAGAGGTAGACTCCGAACGTGCGACAAAACGAGGCGAGCTCGCCCCTGTCTATCCACTTGGCGGCGATGTGACGCATACACTGCTGCGCAAAACCATTCAACTGGCGTTGCGCCAGTACGGAAAGGAAATTCCTGAAATCCTTCCTGCGGATATCGTGGAGCGCTACCGATTGATGCCTCGGATTCATGCCTTTCATTCGATTCATTTTCCTGAAAATGCGGAAGATGGTCGTCAAGCGCGGCGACGGATTATGTTCGAGGAACTTTTCTTATTCCAATTGAAAATGCAAACATTGCGCAAGATTAATCGGCAGCAAACGGAAGGCGTTGCACTGGCGATTCCAATGGAAGAGGTACGGGAATTTGTCAAAGGGTTGCCGTTTCCGTTGACAGATGCCCAGAAACGAGTCGTAAAAGAAATATTGGATGACATGCGGGCACCTCATGCGATGAATCGTTTGCTGCAAGGGGACGTAGGCTCGGGGAAAACCGTCGTAGCTGCCATTGCGCTGATTGCTGCGGTGAAAGCAGGTTATCAGGGAGCGCTAATGGTACCGACGGAGATTCTCGCCGAGCAGCATGTGCAGTCGTTGACGAAGCTCTTGTCCGATTACGGCATTCAGGTCGCGCTCTTGTCAGGCTCACTGACGGCGAAACGTAGACGCGAAGTCATCGGCTCTCTGCAAATGGGGTTAATCGATGTCGTAGTTGGTACCCATGCGCTCATTCAGGAGGATGTGTTTTTCTCCCGTCTTGGCCTCGTGATTACGGACGAGCAGCACCGGTTCGGTGTGGAGCAACGGCGAATTTTACGGAATAAAGGCTTGTCGCCTGATGTCTTGTTTATGACTGCAACGCCAATTCCGAGAACACTGGCCATTACGGCATTTGGCGACATGGACGTCTCGACGATTGATCAAATGCCTGCGGGGCGCAAACCGATTGAGACGACATGGAAAAAGCATGATCAGTTTCCGGCTGTGCTGGAGCAAATGCGGGATGAGCTGCGCAAAGGACGACAGGCCTACGTTATTTGTCCGCTTATTGAGGAATCTGAAAAGCTCGACGTGCAAAATGCAATTGATGTACATGCTCAGCTCACACACATTTTCCCTGAATTCGGCGTAGGCTTGATGCATGGACGACTGCCAGCGAAGGAAAAGGATGCCGTCATGCAAGCCTTCCTTGCCGCAGAGCACGCTGTCCTGGTCAGTACAACGGTCGTAGAGGTCGGTGTGAATGTTCCGAATGCCACCTATATGGTGATTTATGATGCAGAGCGGTTTGGTCTTGCTCAGCTTCACCAATTGCGTGGGCGCGTAGGACGTGGCTCCGAACAGTCGTATTGCGTGCTGATCGCCGACCCGAAATCCGAGATCGGAAAAGAGCGGATGCGTGTCATGTGCGAGACGACGGATGGATTTGAGCTGTCGCAGCGCGATTTGGAATTGCGCGGACCGGGTGATTTTTTCGGAACCAAGCAGAGCGGCTTGCCAGAGTTTAAAGTCGCTGATTTATTAAGTGATTACAAAGCGCTGGAGGTAGCGAGACAGGAGACGGTCAAGCTGGTAGCAGAGGATTCTTTCTGGCGGGACGAAAAGTATCACTGGCTGCGTGACTATTTGAAGAATGAGGGCGTACTGGACGGTGTCGTCTTCGATTAAGAGAGGCAGGCCTTCCCACTTCAAGCGTGTGGGGAGGCTTTTTCTATTGGGGGGTGAAACCTTAAGCTGGCATTCGACGTCTATCCTCTGTAAGGTAAATTTTTCTAGGAAGCGAGGCGAGTTTTTTGTCTTTGCGAAAAATTCGGGGAATGAGTATGTCCATTGTGTTCGCATTGATTATTTTGACAGGATCCGACTTCGCGCAAGCAACTTCCACGGACAGTCGGATTGCTCAGACTGGCCCATCCCATACGACCAGCCAAACAACAAAGGAATGGAAGCAAAAGGAACTGCCTTACGACTACGCCGCGATGAAAGAAGACGTGGTCATTCAGCTAAACGATGCTCCACAGCTCCGCTCTCCTCGAAGAACGGTCGTGGGACCTGCACCACAGGCGTACACTCTCTTTTTTAAAGAAGCCGTGAACCGTGGAACGGTCGAAGCAGCTATCCGCAAAAATGCTCAAGAAGAGACCAAAAAAGAGAACTTGGGATTCGTGGAGCCGATTTTTACGTTTCACTGGGTGCACGATCGCCAACTGCAATTGCTGGCTACCCTTCCTGATACGCTTGCCAAAGACAGAAGCTGGACGGAGTATGTTGTAAACGTAGCAGGAGCGAAGACGGTAAAGGGAACCGTGTTTGACGATACGAACAATTTCTCGGCGGTGGTGTTTGCTCCGGCTCAGATATGGCGAGTCTCAGTCGATGGCAAGGTGAAAGAAAAAATGACGGACTTTGCCGTCAGGACTCCCATGGAGTTTATCGACTCTGAGGAACGGTATGTGTTGCTGGAGCGATTTACAGAATATTGTGAGTGCGATGCCCGTTTCCCCATGCTGTATTCGATTTATGACACACAGACAAAAGTACTGACTGCTTATCCAGTGGAGCTCACTGACAATTATAGCGGTGCAGGCGACTTCATGGCAGATCGTCGCGGCTTCTTTTTCGCTCATCCACCGAAAGGGACAGACGTACCGAAAAGCGAGTTTGCCATTCGTGTCAAGGTAGATGGATACGTACATGGAGCCAGCTTTAGCCATGATCGCAAGCATGTATTGATGGCAGTAGGCAAGACTGAACAGAAAACAGATCTCGATCTGGTCGTGTACGATTTGGCGACTGGGAAAGAACGGCGCCTCCCAGGGGTTATCAAAGGATGGGTTCCAACAGATGAGATGAATGGGCAAGTCCAGCCCGTCCGTTTTATGGATGATGGACGTTACGCGACGTTTGAAATGAGAACAGAGGAAGATAGCTTTGAAGAGCTTCGGCAACGCTACGATTGGCAGTCAGGCAAAGTGATCAGCTGGAATCCACCCGTTCCCAAAGAAGCTTGGTCTGGCTATATCCAGTCGACAGATGGCGCCTATCAAATGTATTGGAATGCAGGGGTGTTTAAGGGCGACTTCAAACTGATGGAAATGAAGCCAGAAGCGATATGGATTCCAGGCACTCACCATTTGGTTTATATCGATTGGGAAAAAGCTGAGCAAGGAACAGAGTCTGTGTCGTCGCTCTTCCTGTTCGATGCCGATCGTAAGCAACAAGCTGTGCTGGTGAAGGGACTTCCAGCAAGTGTATCGATTTTGGGAGCGAGCAACGACGGCAAATGGCTGTATGTCACGACTCCGGACGCATTTGCCCCTTAGGCACGTCATATTCCGTTGCCAGCATTGATAAAATGATCAGGGATTCGTAAGTATCGCCCGATTTCAGGCAATCGCGCATGGTTCCTTCTATGTGAAACCCTTCCGATAGGTAAAGGCTGTGGGCCCGGTCGTTCGTTTCTTTTACATCCAGCCAGAGTCGATGGGCTTTTTGTTCGATGAATGCCAAATGCTTGATCTGACGCAGGATGTTGCGTCCGTAGCCCTCTCCCTTCACTGCGATTGTAATACGCATAAGCTCAATACTTTGATGAGGATTGGTCAGCCCGGCGATGATAACGTAGCCGACGGGGTGGCCTGTTTCTTTTTTTTCGGCGATCATATGGAGGATGTCCGGGTCGCCAAGAGCGTTGTGGTGCCGATCTTCGCTCCACGGAATAATGAACGGGGTATTCTCTGGCGCATTTTCTACTTCGCATACGAATGGAATGTCTGCCGGTGTCGTGCGGCGCAAGTGGATGGTCATGTCCTTTAACATTGGCTCACCATGATCAGATTGCCGTCGGGATCGCGGAAGTTGAACCAGTGGCCATGCTGGATAGGAGTGACGACTTCGACTTCGCTTTCTTTGAGAAATGAATAAGAGGCTTCGATATCCTGTGTGTTGAAATGAAACAAGGGAGCATCATCTGTGATGCGCTTCGGAAAGATTTTGCTATCCAGAACGAGCGTCAGTCCGCTTTGTAAAGGAATGCAGTATATATGCCCAAACATAATTTCACCGTCTGCGGGAATGCCCAAGAGACGGCAGTACCAGTCGCGTGCGCGCTCGATGTCGCTGACGGCTACAAAAATAGCTCCGATTTGGGGGAGTAGAGGGGAAGTCGTTGTCATTGGGATAAAGCTCCTTTCCATAGTCGTTTTTACAAGGTCGACCCGTCATAATCGTGCACGAAATGTCGGATCGCCCGATTTTGCATCTGCTATTCTGAGGGAGAAAGGGAGGTCATTACCATGGATTTGCTTGTGAAGCTGAATGAGGCTCTGGACTACATCGAAGACCATTTGACAAGCGAGATTGACTATAAAGAAATCGCCCAGGTGGCTTGCTGCTCCGAGTATCACTTCAAAAGGCTGTTTTCTTTTCTCGCTGGTGTTCCGCTATCCGAGTACATCCGGCGCCGACGCATTACGCTTGCAGCTTTTGAGCTTGCGGACAGCAACGAGCGTGTCATTGACATTGCGATCAAATACGGATACGGATCGGCTGATTCCTTTGCCAGAGCTTTTCAGAATGTGCATGGAGTCACTCCGACAGAAGCCAGACACATCGGCCATTCCTTGAAGGCTTATCCGCGAATGACCTTTCATCTATCCATTAAAGGAGGCAGTGCCATGAACTACCGTATGGAAGAAAAAGAGGCATTTCGCATTGTGGGTCTGAAAAAAAGAGTTCCGTTGATTTATCGTGGAGTCAATCCAGAGATTGCGGCCATGTGGGCTTCATTAGATATGGAGATGATTCAGCAACTAAAATCGCTATCCGATGTCGAACCACTTGGACTGATCAGTGCGTCCACGAACTTTTCAGAAGGTCGGCTGGAATATGACGAGCTCGATCACTATATCGGCGTAGCTACTACAAAAGCTTATCCAGACAATTGGGCAGTACTTGAAGTTCCTGCTTCCACCTGGGCGGTTTTCGAAGCAGTGGGTCCTTTTCCTGATACGCTGCAAGATATCTGGGCCCGGATTTATTCGGAATGGTTTTTATCCTCCGGTTATGAACAGGCTGAGGGTCCTGAGATTTTGTGGAACGAAAGCAAAGACACTTCATCACCAACATTTCGAAGCGAAATTTGGATTCCTGTCGTGAAAAAGTAACCCCTTATTGGATTCGCTCTCGTTTGTGGAACACCTGCCGAGGTGTGCTGGAGTGGTCGCGGCCGAAGCGCTGTGGCAGGCGCAGCAAAAGTGCACCAGCTCGTCGTTTTTCGTCCTCGCATGGAGATGTACATTCGCATCTCCATGCAAATCACTCGTATATTCGAGGCATTTACTGACAAGGTGGAGCCGTACTCGATCGATGAGCAGTTTCTCGACGTGACAGGCAGCGTCCACCTGTTTGGTGATCCGTTGCAGATGGCTGCACAGATTCGGCAGCGCGTTTGGATGGAGACGGGAATCAACTGTCAGGTAGGCATCGGGGAGAACAAGGTATTGGCCAAGATGGCCTGAAGATACGACGCCAAAGAAGTGGTTTAGTTCCCCATGGCTCTGTAAAATAGTAAAATAATTCTTTTTTGTTAACACGGTGGCCCTCACAAGCGCATCAATTCATTGAGATATTCCAAGCGTATTTATACATTGATTTTCTTCACCATGACTTTTTCACCGTTAATATCAATTTCTCGATTGAACTTGAATCCATATTTTTGATAAATACGAATGGCCTGGACATTGTCCTTAAATACACTTAAGTAAATTTTTTTACAGTTATACTGTTTGACAAGATGCTGAATAAGGGCTTCCAATGATTGCTTACCTAAGCCATATCCTTGATAACGGTGGTCAATAAAGTAGCGATCCAACCAAACACGTTTATCTTCTATTTCATCTTCACCCGGGAATTCCCCGTACATCGCAAATCCAACTAAATCTTTGTCAGTATATAGCCCTACTGGCTGATAATAGCTACATGCTTTTGCATCTTGTAAACATTTTTGAGGTGATTCGATAAATGAGGTTTGGTCCTTTTTGACACGTAATTGCAGGATCTCTTGAACATTTTCTGGCGTTATGTCACGAATAATGATATTCATGACTATCAAACCCTTTCCCTTAAATTTATAGTAAGAAATGTACACTATATAGTAACTATATAGTCAAGAGAGGGAGGGTTGTATGTCAGAGGGGACACATAAATATTTCACGACAGGGGAATTTGCGAGGCTATGTCAAGTCAATAAGCAAACATTGTTTTATTATGATGACATCGGGTTAATGTCACCAGATATTAAAAATGAGAAGGGCTATCGATTCTATTCGTATCGACAGTTTGAGTTATTTAACGTGATTGAACTATTAAAAGAGGTCGGGATGCCCTTAAAAGAAATAAGGCCCTTTCTGGAAAACAAAACACCAGAAAACTTTGTTAGCCTTTTAGAAGATAAAGCGTCTACAATTCATCGCAAAATTCAAAACCTGCAGCAAATCCAACAAATGATTGAAACGAAGCTTAGCTTGACCAAGGAAGCCATCAAAACCGATTTTTCACGTATTCATATAGAAGAACTTTCGGAGGAAAAATTATTTACCAGTGATGCCATTCTAGATTGTACGGACCGAGACTTTGTACGGGCTGTTTCTGATTTTATCAATGCGCTCCATACGCATCGGCTCGATACGGGTTATCCAATTGGAGCGATGGTTTCACGTAATCAACTATTGTCAGCAGATTACGAAAACTATTCGAATTTATATATGAAACAAACAGAAAATCATGAAGCGATAACTTGCTATACAAAGCCAAAGGGGTTGTATGTGGTTGGCTATCATATTGGAAAGAGTGAAAGGATTACTGCAACTTATGAAGAAATGCTTGCATTTATAAAAGCCCACGAACTTCAAATCAGGGAATATTCGTATGAAGAATACGTACTAGATGCGGTAACCAAAAATACTAGCGAAGAGTATGTGACAAAAATAATGATAGAGGTTCGAAAATAACTTTTTCACGTATTGGGAAATGATTTTGTCCCGATTGTTAAGAATCAACTCATGCGTCTGTTGAAATAGGAAAATAGAAGTATCAGATATCGTTGAAATGCGTCAGATCGATTAGAGTCTGGCGCTTTTTTATAGTGATGTAGCAAGATTGTTGAATTAAGTGGCAGCGTTTTGAACGAATTTCAATTATGATGTTTGTGGCAACGCTGCTGGTTGGGTTTCTTTCATAATTGACTATAGAAATGAGGGATATAATGGACAAATGGGAAAGGATTTGGGGGCAGAATAGTATTGAAGATATCGATATACACTTACGTAATGCTGCGAGAAACTTGCACAAACTAGAAACCGTTGATGAAGCACTGCTGTTTCTAGTAGAGTCATTTTGGGATGAGTTTGTCTGTGACTACGTTGCGATTATTCAAAAATCAGAGGATGTCTTGAGCATTAAAATAAGAAGAGGAGACTCACAGAGTTTTGAGAAGAAGTTTCCATTATCGTGTTCGTCTTGTTTGGAATGCTGTTTATCTAAACCACATTGTTCTATGGATGATATCGATGTATGGAAGAGTTGTGATCTGCTTAGAGAATTTGAGAATGAAGGTTTTGTTACCTGGTTTACCTTTCCAATGAAGGAAAGCGACTCCACCAGTTTTGATGTCTGTGTTGTTGGGTATCGGGAGGCGGCTCCCTTGAATATCCAAGCGGACAAGTCCTTTGAGGAATATGGGAAAGATTTCGCAATCGTAATGGAAATGGTAAAAAACAAAGAGAAAGAAAAGCAGAAATTGAAGGCAGAACTGGAAGACAAAAATCGTTTGGAAAAACGAATGATTCACTATAAAGAATTAGTAACACTGGCTCTGGTAGGTGACGGTTACTTTGAGATTACCAAAACCTTCTCACATTTGATTGGAAAAACAGTTATTCTATTTGATCGTTTCCTGCATCCGATCTTCAGTTTTTTCATAGGAGAACGTAATGAGGAGCTAGAGGAAATCGTAAGACAACTAAATGTAAAAGCATGGGAAATCATGAATATACCTGATCGAGAGCAGTGGCTCCAATATGGGGAAGACAATCATCTTGGAATATGGAAGGTAGTTTGTGGCAGTGAGCTATCCGGGTATGTAGGTGTGAAAGCAAGTAAACAGGAGTTCGATCTGGAAATGCGAATGACACTGAAGTACGCTTTGGATGTATATGCGATTCAGATCAGAAAGCAAAAACTTGTGGCAGATGCAAAAGAACAGGTTAAGGACGGTTTTATCCATCAACTTTTCCTGGAAAAGATTGAAGATAAAGAAAAAATGATCGAATATGCCAATCTGTTTAATCTCAATCTGTTTGAACCTAATAGAATTGGTGTATTATCTATCGAATGTAATCATAGAGAAGCGGATTTACAATCAATTGAGTTCAAGATGACTTGGATATGGGAAAAAATCAGAACAGCATTACACCTCTTTGATCGAAATATTATCGTAACGCAAAAAGAGGGGCGCTATGTTCTGATTGTTCCTGACCAAAAAGAAAAAGACAGCAACCTCTATTGGAAACTGATTCATAAACAAATTAGAGATGTTGTTTCACCAATGATACAAGGAATTGAAATTTTTTTAGGAATAAGTTCTAGTACACAAACCATAGAAGACTACCACATTTGTTATCGCCAAGCTCATCAAGCTTTGAAAATCGTAAGTAACCGCGTTTCAAACAAACATATACAAAACTTTGACAATCTTGGCTCTCTTTCTATTTTATTTGATCTTGAAGAAAGTTTTGCGACAAAATTGTTCATCAAGAAATATCTAGACCCGTTATTAAACTACGGAAATGAAAAAGGAAAAGACCTGTTTGATACTTTGCGGGTGTATTTAAGCATGAACGGGAATTTAAAAGAAACTGCAGAATATCTTTTTATTCATCGAAGTTCACTGAAGTATAGATTAGAAAAGATAACAGACTTATTACAGCTGGAGCTGAATGATCCGGAAGAGCGGTTTAATCTCATGTTAGCCTTTAAGCTGTACGATTTATTCGAACAAAGAAACCTCCACCGTGGATGAAAAAGTATTCATTTTTCGTCTGCTATGAACATATTTCTCTACCTATATTTTATATATCATTCTTCCTGGAGTGGATTGTAGACACGCTAGGAAAGGTGATTGTATGAAGCTAAAGAAGACGTTGAGTGTTGCTCTTGCCTCTCTCTTAATGAGTACACTTTTCTCAGGATTTGCACAGGCCAAAACAAATGCAACGAACCCCATCAGTAAAAAGGCAGATGTCATATTGCAAAACGGTACTGTTTACACCGTTAATGCAAAGCGTGATTTTGCTGAAGCTATAGCGATCAGTGATGGGAAAATTGTATATGTTGGCACCAATCAAGGAGTAAAACCTTTTCAAAACTCAAAGACCAAAGTGGTTGATCTTGGCGGAAAGATGGTTCTTCCTGGTTTTATTGATAGCCACTCTCATGTGACGGCAACCGTTGAAACAATCTTCTCAGTGAATCTGGTTGGAAAAGAATCGCGGGAGGATTATCTCCATACAATTAAAGAATTTGTTCAAAAGAACCCTAATCTTAAAGGTTTGAAGGGATTTGGCTGGGTAAACCCTGTGTTCCCCGGAAAGGGCCCGAAAAAAGAGGATCTTGATCAAATCGTAAAGGATATACCTGTTGTCTTGACCTCAGGAGACCATCACTCGGTGTGGGTGAACTCGAAAGCTCTTGAACTGGCCGGTATTACCAAGGATACCAAGAATCCAAACGGCGGCGTAATTGAGCGAGACGATGTTACGGGGGAACCTACTGGTACTCTTCGTGAGACCGCTCAAAATTTGGTTATGGAGATTATTCCGGATTACTCTGAAGAAGAGTATAAGGAAGGGATTTTAGCGTATGAGCAGATGGCAGCAGAAAAAGGGATTACTTCTGTCCATCTTGCACTAGCTGTTCCAGGTAGTAATGCCCTAAATGCATTAAAGGCTCTTGAAGCAGAAAACAAGCTTCATCTCAAATATCGTGTTTCATTGGCCACTGACCCTTCCAAGGGTCCGTCACAAGTAAAATCGTTGGTAGAAGAACGGGCGAAACTAAACGGACCCGATGTCCAGGTAAACTCGGTGAAGGTATTCATGGATGGTGTAATCGAGGGAGGAACAGCTGCACTAATTGAACCATATAAGGATAAGCACAATGCAAAACCGCAATGGGACCCTCAAGTCTTTAAGGAGACAGCTGCTGCATTGGATAAAGCAGGTTTTGCCATGCACGTTCATTCTGTTGGAGATGCTGCCACAAAAGAAACCTTGGATGGTTTTGAATACGCAGTAGAGAAGAATGGAAAAAGAGATTCTCGCCATCAGATGACTCATCTTCAAATTGTTCAGCCAAGTGATATTCTGCGCATAGAAAAATTGAAGGTTGTGGCTGTCGCCAATCCATATTGGTTTATTAAATCACCAGGCTATTATGAAAATATTGAGCTGCCTTATCTCGGAGAGGAACGGGCGAGTCGTGAGTATCCGATGAAGAGTCTGATTAATAACGGAGTGAAAGTGGCCTCTGCCAGTGACTATCCGATAACGTGGGAATTTGATCCATTATACGGAATACAAGTAGGTGTCACCAGAGAGGCGTTTGGAAATACCGATCCTAAGTTAGTGCTCGGACCTGAAGAAAGAGCATCGGTTGCTGATTTGATTGCTAGTTTCACGATTAATGGTGCCTATGCCAGCTTTTCAGATAAAATCACTGGTTCCATTGAACAAGGGAAGGAAGCAGATCTTGTTGTGATCGATAAGAATCTCTTTAAGATTCCTTCAATAGAAATTGGTAGTGCAAAAGTATTGTTGACGATGGAAGCAGGAGAAGAAACCTTCAGGGATGCCACGTTAAAATAATGAACTACCTGGGGCTGTCCTAAAAGGGTAATCCGAATGACAAAATCCCAAAAAACATCCCGTTTCACACTCTAGGGTGGAACGGGATATTTAATTCCCTACCAAGTGCCGCAAATTATTTTATTTTATATTCGGGCATACGATGTCTCGTACAAGGTGTACATAATGAGTGCAAAAACTATTGGTGAGCGAGTCAAATTGGTAAGAAAAAACATGATATGACTCTAGTTAATTTTACCAAAAGTCTTGGTATATCACATGCAAGTTTAAGCGAAATTGAATCAGATAAATCAACTCCTTCTATAGAAGTATTAGTATCTTTGGTAATTCAATACAAGGTCGATATGCATTGGCTTATTTTAAGTAAAGAAATGGTCTATACGAAGAAAATGGAGAATGATGAAGTAATTGATTATATTAACCTAAAATTACTGCGATATAAATGAGTTGGATTTCCATTCCAGGAAGAAACAATAATTTTAATGGCTATATTTATGGCTATGGGAACGAACATTTCATTCCGGCAGATGTCCAATGCCACGTTTTAAATGCCCGCCAAAACGTTTTATGAAATAAAGTGTCACTTATCTGCAACTATCTTTATTATATCGCTTGTTTATAATACCCTCATAAACATCGACACACCTTATACGAAGAGAGAGGAACCCAACATGAATTTCAAAAAAATCATCGTCGGCACCATACTGACATCCGGCGTAGTGATCGGCATCTTACTCGCTATTAACTATGACAAAGTAGAACACCCAGCACAGCATGTTGCACAGGAAAGCGGAAAAACTAACCTTTACACTAACCCTCAAGCAAAATTCAGCTTTAAGCCTCCAACTTCTTGGAACGGAAATTATAAGGTGAACCAATACGAAGGTGCAGATGCAGACAAAATTCTGCCATCTGCCAAACATGTAGTGCAGTTCGATTATGCGACAAAGGATGGAAAAGATTCTGAAACGCTTCTGATGATCTCCGTTTTTACGAAAACGGATTGGACTCGCCTCTCTAGCGAAGCAGGTCCGCCTGTCGGGACATCCATTACAGAATCAAATGACATGGTGTATGTGTATACAACTCCACAGTCCAATCCGTTTGATTCCCAGTCAGAAGACGGTAGCTGTTTGACCAACTATACGGTGATTTGAATATAAATGAATCTTTCGCACTTCTAAAATAAGACTGTTATTATTTGTTGTACTCTGAAACCCAGAACGGAACAAACCAATTCTCTCTACATTGGACGCTGCCGTGTGGGACGTGGAACCGCCTTTTGCCGTAGAGATACCGCGTACAAATGCAACGGTTCCGAAGGCGTTAGGTCCTCTGAGACAAGAATGAACGGCTTTTCCGGAAAAGTGGCTATCTGCTCACTTCCAGACAATTTGTACATAAAGGAGCAAAAATGAAATGCAGTGGATAAGGGATATAAAAGTAAGCAAAAAAATATTATTGCTTATGATAATGGCAGTTGTATTTTTAACCATGGTAGGGTTCGTGGGGGTTACATACATCAAAAGTATGGCGGAAAATTCAACTGAAATGTATGAAGATCGGATGAATTCAGTAAGATGGCTTTCTGAAATCCGACTGAATAATCGTGTCGTTGAGGTAAATACATTAGGCTTATTACTAACGAAAGACCCGAAAGAGAATGAAGAAATGAAGAAAACAATGAACGACAGGAAGCTAGCCACGTCACAATTGATAAAAAGCTATGAAAGAACAAAAATGGATGAGCATGAGAAAGAGTTATTTCGTCAATATAAAGAGTTGCGCAATACATACTGGGGAAATGTGGAGAAAGTAATTGCTCTGGCGATGGTCAATAAAAATGATCAAGCTTACCAATATTATGTACAAGATGTTAGAGAGACTCGTGCGCAGTTGAGTGGTAAGCTGGAGAAACTGGCGGATTACAATCAGGAAAGAGCGGAAGAACTCTATAAGACAAATAGTGCTTATGCAAAGGGCGCGATTACTTGGACAGTTATCATTACAGTGGTTGCGATTGTATTATGTGCGCTTCTCACTTTAGTCATTGGTCGCATCATTACGCGTCCGCTTCACATGATGAAAGAATTAATGATAAAAGCGGAGCAAGGCGATTTAACCGTACAAGGAGATTATCAAGCAAGAGATGAGATTGGGATGCTAACCCAATTATTTAACAACATGATGCGCAGTGTACGTAGTGTCGTGCAGCAGGTAAACACAAATGCAATGGAATTATCGGCAAGTTGTGAGGAGTTATTGGCAACGGGTGAACAGGTAAAATACGCGGCAAGTCAGATTTCAACAACAATTCAAGAAGTGGCAGGAAGTGCAGAGTATCAGCTGTCCGGTGCTGATCAAGTAAATCAAGCCGCTGTAGAAATTTCTAAAGGAATGGAGCAAGCCGCATCTTCTATGCAGGCTGTAGCCGATCTGACAGTAACGGCAAATCATAAGGCGGCGACAGGGAACCGGGTTGTTACAGAAACAGTAGCCCAGATTGAGCTTGTCCAGCAAAAAGTGAATACGACAGCGTCAGTTGTTGATACACTTGGTGAGAAGTCGAAAGAAATTGGGCGGATTGTTACGCTGATTACAGAAATCTCCAATCAAACGAACTTGCTTGCCTTAAATGCAGCGATCGAAGCAGCAAGAGCAGGCGAGCATGGAAGAGGGTTTGCGGTTGTAGCAGATGAAGTGCGAAAGCTGGCGGAGCAGTCAGGACAGGCATCTGAGGAAATCGGGCAGTTGATTTCTGAAATTCAGGCAGAAGCAGGGCATGCAGTGCGTTCGATGGGAGAAGGAACGTCTGCTGTTCATAAAGGGATTGAGATGGTTCAGCAGGCAGGTGAAGCGTTTCATGATATTACGAATATGGTGGAACATGTTTCGGTACAATCACAGGAAGTGTCTGCGATTGTAGAAGAAGTAACGGCGAGTTCGCAGCATGTGGTGAAAATGATAAGAGGGCTTGCAGATACTTCACAGCAATCTATGACCCATACACAAAATGTGTCTGCAGCAGCGCAGGAACAGTATTCATCGATGGAAGAAATCGCTTCTGCTATTGAAGTAGTAAGCAGAATGGCGGAAGAATTGCAACAATCCATAACTAAGTTCAAAGCATAAAAGTACAGGAAACAGTCAAAAACCTCTTGGGTAATGTAGTGCACCCCTTAATGTAGACATTGGAAAAGCACCCTGGTGTTAAAATCGATGAATAATTGATATTATCCCCTTTGAGTAGACAGTGTAAAAAGCCCTCCCACCTAATGCTGGGTGGTACACCCTACTTGGAGGGGATTTTCCCATGGCTAAAAAAGGTCAAACATTCAAGCGATATTCCGAGGAGTTTAAGCTGAGCAGTAGACATGTACGAACAAGGAGGCATGGGTTATAGAGCAATAGCTAAAGAATTGGGATACCTTGTAAAACGCAAGTTCTGCAATGGGTTCAAAAGAAAAATAGTGGTCAAGGTTTTGTCGATCAGAGAGGGAAGAATTGTTCTAGTGACAACTCCATTTGTTGGTCGTCCAAGAACCAAGTTTACTACTGTGGAAGAAGAAAGAGACGTGTAGAAAGCAACCCTACATTCAGATTAGGGCTTCCAATATACAATAAGCGAATAAAGGAACTTGCCATAAGTGGCAGCCACTCCCCAATGGAAACTGCCTTGATAACGCCTAGGTCGAATCCTTTTTCACGCATCTCAAAACTGAGACATTGTACTTTACTGAGTGTAAGACAGAGAAGATCTCATTTAAGTCATTGAAAAATACAATTGGTTTTATAACCATGGACGGTTTCAGAAAAAAATTAAACCAGTGTGCCCCGGTAGAATACCGAAACACACTGGTTACTTATGCTTTTTTATTTTGTCTACTTAACAGGGATAAGACGAGGGGATTGGTCTTTTGATTGTCGTGCAACTCATTCAACGTATTTAGTTTACGTTCGTTTCTTTGTTCATGTCTGAATTGGCTTTTCGTATTCGCCAACACGCCCACGCACTGAAGCCGTATAATAGCGCGCTCGTATAAAACAACGCATTTATTGTTAGCCAGTCGATGAGGTAGCCCCCAAGAATCACAGCAAAGCCAGATGAGACCGAAGTCCAAAAATGATAAGAACCGATGATTGTTCCGCGGGCTCCGTTTTCCGTGTGATCTGCTAACAATAGCCGTTCGCTCATTTTTTGCATGGCACTACAGCTTCCCATAACAAACTGGAGAACTAGCACCCACACATATGACGTCACCCATGGAAAAGCAAGCATCGCTAACATCATACCTAGAGAACTAATCATGAGGATTTGAATGCCATGCCTGTCCAATCGTGGAGCAAGCCATTGGGAAATGGCCGCAGAGCTTATCGTAAAGACGGCAAAAGCTAGTCCGTACTTGGAATAACTGTTACCTAGATTCTTCAGAAATAGCAAATAGTACGGGTATACCATACCCGCGGCTAGCGTAACGACGCTTTGTGACCGAATGAGCCATTTTACCGTCATGCCCTATTCCCCCTTATATTGTTCATAAAAATAGTTCATGAACAAATGTTCCCGATCATATTGATCCTTCTTCACGAAAAACTCTTTATACCGCGGATATGCAGCTTGGAACTGCTCTAAGCTCGGATAAGCAGCGTAGGGCAAATAATAGGTTCCGCGATGCCTGATGACTTCGTCGATAATTCGTTGGATTCCCTTTTTAAATGAGCTCTGCCCTTGCTCCTCCAAAGGAGCGTTAAACAAGCATACGAGCGCAAACATATCCTCACGCGCATACGACAAGGTCGCTTCCTCGTCCTGATTCACGTAACGAACCGTAATGTTTAGTAGATTTAAATTTTCCTGTGGCAAAATCGTTTTCAGGTGATGTACAAAATCAGCGAACTGGTCGACAGGAATGAAATATTCCTGAAGAAGGTCGTTCTTGCCAATCCCTCTGTACTCCATAAATTCTGTTTCTGAACGCATAGCGTTATTGCGGCTGATTACGTTACCTTGCTGTACCTGGAAGAATTTTTGCTGGAGATCCCAGAACATATTTTTCCCCCAGTCAAAAGAACGATTGAGATGAAATAAAAGCTTAGTAGGAATGACCAAATCCTCTGTCGCTTTTAACGTATTGTGCTCTATCAGGGGGACGGTCTTGTCCACCGTATAGTTAATGGCATACATGTCTGTAAGAAAATGATCGGGCGCCACTGATATTCGTGCGTAATGCATGTGAATATCCGGATTTGATTTGACCTGGCTCAAGAAATAGTTGCTGTACTCGTCAACCGTCATGGCCTCAGACGTCGTCCTGTAGATTTCATCTTCTGTAAGTGTCAAGGTTACATCTAAAATAATCCCGAATAACCCATATCCTCCGAGGACAAGTGGAAATAAGTCAGCATTCTCCGTTCGGCTGACTTGCTTAATCTCACCCTTTGAAGTCAACAGCCGAAAGGACTCTACGCTTTTGATCAGCGAGCCGTTACGGATATCCCTACCGTGAGCGTTAATGCTAATCGAGCCACCCACGGTAAAAATATTTTGTGATTGCATCGTCTTC
Organism: Brevibacillus sp. RS1.1; assembly: GCF_013284365.1. NCBI lineage: Bacteria > Bacillati > Bacillota > Bacilli > Caryophanales > Paenibacillaceae > Brevibacillus > Brevibacillus sp. RS1.1. Next base: position 721,845 of record NZ_JABSVA010000001.1, on the reverse strand, counting down.
ACCGACAACCCGTAGGGATTTACCTTGTCCTGAATATCTTTCCAAGTTGCCCCTGCTTGAACGCGAATGACTTTCGCTGCTGGGTCAAACGATACGATTTTGTTGAAATGAGTCATGTCAACGACAATGCCGTCCTTGTAATAAGTGTGGCCGCCTTGACTGTGCCGCTGTCCGGCTATGGAGACGGTCAGGTTTTTATCTCTTGCTTCTTTTAGTAAATGAATTAGTTGCTCTTGTTCTTTACCATCCACCACTCGCTCGACTTTTACAGGATGCAGCCTGCTATAGTCTGTGATTAGAAAGGGATCCTGATCTATCGTATCCAGCAATCTGTAATTAACAAGACATAACGCAACAAGCAACAATAATGTAATACTTTTTTTCATGGAATCTCCAACCCTTTGCTTTACTGGACTGATCATCTTTCAAACAGTCGTCTCATAGCGAGCACGGTGTTAAACATATCAAAGGAACCGAGATCAAGACAGTACCATCTTTTTTTAGTACCTCGTTGGATTGGCTGATTTCGGAGGTTAAATTTGAGAGATCAAGGGGCAGTCAAACGGGCCGATAAAGCATCCCATTTTAAAGGAGGAAAACAAACGTCAAGGTTACATTTCTGGGGTCACTTCACCAATGATTATTTTTGTTTTCAATTTCCTGAGGAACAGGGGTTTGTTGGAATAATACACATGCTACTGGTTACATTAATGAAAATTGGATTGAACCTAGGTGAAGAACATTGAGGGATCATTTCTTCCCTACCTCATGCATAAAGGGAACCGAGTGGACGTTTCTCGGATTGCTATGTTTCATGATCAACGACTGACAGGGGTACTGAGCCCAGATGAATCAACCATGTGTCTATTATTACAAGCAAGCAAGGGGAAGCTGGCGAGATTCACACAAAAAATAAGTGCGCAGAATGGCAAGTCAAACATCAAAGATTTTATAACCTTTAACGTAGATAAATCAAAACGAGAGATGGAAGTGTCTGTTCAACCGGACGGTCAAATTTCCGTTAAGCTGGATTTAAATTGGAAAGCGAGTGTTGAGGAATATCCCAAAGATCACTTGAACGGTAAAACCATGATTGCACAGTTAAACCAGCTTTTATCCAAAGAAATGACTGATTTAGCTAAAAAAACACTGAAAAAAATGCAAAATGCCCGCTGCGATGGATTAGGTATCGCCAGGCAGCTCATGGCTTACCATCCTGAAACTTGGAAAAAACAAAAAGAAAATTGGGGGAGCTATTATCAAAAAGTGAAGTTCGATCCTAACATTCAGGTGGAAATTAGGAAAAAAGGGATTATAAACTAACCATGTGAACTATCATTTTCCTAATAAAAGACAAATGAAGAGATTTAATCAAGTTCCCACGATGGAACGAAGCTCGTTTATTTAGATTACATCCGAGATACGAGTATATCTCGGATGTAACCAAGGAAAAGTAAACGGCTGTAAATCGCCTCTGTTCATTCCAAGCAGAGTGTTAGACTTCTGTACGGTGCACTTTCCCCCTATCCAGAAATAGACTCTAACACAGTGGTCGAAAGGTATGCTTTGTCCCTGTTACTAATATACGCTTTGCAGCTGAGCCCATCGGGACGTGGAATATTGACCGCCCCTCGATACACTGCAAACCACTTAGGTCCGTAAATCCTTAAGAAAATAGCTTATAAATGCAAGAGAAATAACAAAAAATGTTGATTTATATTGTTGGCTGATATATAAATTAATTAGATTAATTATTATTTGATATTTAATTCAAATAGAGAGAAGGACAAATGGACTCGATGGCACTGGAAAGGTAATACGGCATAGCCAAATGACAATAGATTCTGAAGAAGACTTTTCCGTTTGCCATAAGTTGTATGGAGTGTGCAGGGTGACTTACACTATGAAAAGCTACCAAGAACGATTGGACAGATTTGAGAAATTTTTACGAACGAACGCCGAGGTAACTTGGTCAGAGCTGATTCATACACCAAATAGACGCATCGCCAATCGTTTATATCAGGACGATTGCGCCCACAAAACAGAAAATGAGCTCCATAACGCAGCCGAACATACGGCTACCCTGTCGCCAGAGGAAAATTATAATCCCAAAACAAAAGAATGCTGATTAGACTGCCTTAAAAAAGTGGTCTTAAACCGACCACTTTTCGCAGCCGCTGGTCTACTTGTCGCTATTTCTGAACATATCAGAGACATATTTTGAAATTCGCATACTTATTTCTGCTCGTGCTACATCACGCACTATAGCGAAGGTATCCTCATAACCTCGACACACAAACCGATAGTACAGCGCGCTATCTATGCGTTCTTCTTGAAATACTTTAATATTTTTTGCCTTCAATTTTTTCCTGACCTCACTTAGATCCAGATGGATTTGTGCCATCAATACTTGGGAAGCTTTGAGGTAAAGATTTTTCAATGAAAAGGATGAGAGGCCGATTTCTGTACTGTTTTTATCGACTATCGTTAAGATCATCGGCAGAAGAACAGAATCCCTTATTAATTCAAGTTCTTCTTTGCTGGGCAACTCTGGTTTGACCGGCTCTTGTTGCTGATTCTTTCTGCTTAAGTATTGTTCCCGGTGTTCTGGAAGCATCATTCGACTGGATTCCCATCGTCCATTATTCTGAAGTTTTTTACTCATCTATAGTGCCCTCCTATTTTCGCACTACGCTCTTGAGCTTGTGCTGCTCCCAATAAAGAAGATGCGCGCAAAATCGCTGTGCTTCCGTAGCGATTCTTTATTTGATCTGTGATGCGTTCTAGCCTTTTGTACCTTTCTCTATTACCGAAGAAGGAAAGTTGGTATTCATCATCACGGCTCAAATTTGATACCACTATTCCAAGTTTTCGAATCGGTTGTTCATCCCAATGGATATAAAACAACTTCCGAGCTGCTTCAAACACCTCATTGGTGATATTGGTTGGATCGTCAATTGTGATTTGTCTAAAAAATCCCGTAGGTCTGTCAAAGTCAGCACCTTGAGCTCCTACGGATACCACTTTTCCCATATAGCCTTTGGCACGACAACGGCGACAAACTTCTTCGCTTAACTCAAGTAGTATGACGTCGATATCCTCCTTATGGGAATAGTCACGCGGCAAAGTCATTTGATGTCCAATAGCTTGTTGATGATCGTGTGTGCCTGGTGTAACTGCGCTTGGGTCTATGCCGTTCGCAGTTTGCCAATACAATTCAGCTTGTATATCACTATTTTTACCCATAACAAGCTTCATTCTACGTTTGAAATCACCAAGCGGAAGTTTGGCTATATCGCCAATTGTCGCAATGCCTATTCGGTTAAAGTGAGCCGTCATCCGTGAACCTACACCGAACATTTTGTTGATGGGCTGAGGCCATAACAGATTATCTATATCGCTTTTAGGAAGTGTGAAGATACCCGTTTCACTTTTTTTAGCCCATATGTCAGTTGCCATTTTCGCCAACATCTTTGTTGAACTTATACCCACCCTGATCCAGACACCGGTAGACATCATTACCTTGACTTGTATTCGTTTTGCAATTTCTTCTGGAGATCCAAAATAAGAAAGCGATCCGGTCACATCCAAAAATTGCTCGTCAATTGAAAATGGCTCAACTAAGTCTGTAAAGGATTCAAAGATCTCAGTAATCATTAGTGATACATCGATATAAGTCTGCATGCGAGGACGTATAACGACCGCTTCAGGACACTTGGCGAGAGCCTGACCCAATGTTTCTGCTGTAGTTATTCCAAACTTTTTGGCCACAGGACATGCTGCTAAGACGATGCCCGATCTTCTGGCCGGATCTCCGGCCACAATAACGGGACTATTGCGATATTCTGGACGTGCTGCCTTTTCAACAGATGCATAAAATGATTGGCAATCCGCCAACATTATTACGGGCACCACAGTGACACCCCCAAATTAATACGAAAATATGTTCTTATTATATACCGAATGTATGTTCGTAATACAATGGTTAAATCATCCAGCTCAGGTATTTTTCCTACTCCAAAATTTACTTCAAGCTTCTATAAAACAATGGTCCCCGAACTCTATTTAGGAGTTCGGGGACCATTGTATGCAAAATCTTAGGCAAAAGAGGGGATTAACTCTAAAACGAGAATGTAGGCGCGGCTAAACACTGAGTGGGGGTGTCATTGGCTGCGCGAATGCGTCATTTTGAGAGCTATTGTTACCATCTCAACCTGTCGGTTTATCCGTGAATAAAGCTGTCGCAGCAGGTGGAAAGATCAACATGAGCACACCAGCTACGTCGCATCCTGCGGCAAAGAGGGTGCACAGTCGCAGTTCACGACGTCAGGGACATATGTATGTCGTCCACTATCGACAACGCGGGAAAAACGCGTGTCCAAAAAGGAAAATGTATTCGTGGCCAGTCGGTTTGTGCTGCCGGAGCATCGGGAAGCGAGCTTCTAAATCGAGGAAATGCAGGTACATGATGGGCAAGGCATGAGAATTACTCAAGAAATCGGCAAAAATAGGCCCCTTTTTCAAAAGCAAGCGGCAAAAAACAGCGTGCCGCGTTGAAACGGTGTGTGCGAGGAAGATGTGAGATTCCTGAAACGAAAAGCGGTCAAAAACAGCCGTTTTTCGTGTTTTTTTGGCTTACACGGATTTTGCCAGAAGGGAGGTTTCCCTGTATTGTTAGATTATCTTTTGAAGCATATATTTGACGGATAGAACAAAGGAGATTTAACATGCTAGCACAAGAAATGGGTGTCATATTCACCAAGCACGCCGATCAGATTACTTCCAAGCGTTGGGGAGAATTCATGCAACAATTGGAGGAAAAAGGCCTGTACGTGCTCATTGAGACAGACACGATCGGAAGAGTGATGAGTCCATTGGGCGGATTGATGCCCATGCCGTGTAAAAGTGAGACGCTCCATATTGTGACAGCTAATGAGCTGGAGCAGCGTGGCTTGCCGCTCGGTCACCACATCGTAACGAAAGCGAAAGAAAAAGTAATCCAACCATAATCGAAAAAAACAACGTAACCTTTCCTGTAGGAGCAAGCTTCCAAGTCGGAAAGGTTTTTTTGTGTGAAAAACGCCTCGACGTTTTTCATAAAGATGGACATCAGTATCAGTGACAAAACCCGCTAGGAAAGTCAGCCGAAGCGGGTTTTGTTTAGGTATGGGCGCAAACTTCGTTCAGTTGTCTGCTTTTTTAGTCGCAGGGACGTGACGGAATAGCTTGGTCATGCACACCCACGCGATGAGTGGGCCGATTCCGATACACAGAATCAACCAGTTCAGTGTAAGAGGAGAGACGCTCAAGGACGTTACTAGCAGAAAGATCAAAATCCCCACCAGCCGACCAACGTCCAGAGCAAACTCTCGGAGCACGACATACTCGACCCGGTTGCGTGCGCTCTCTTCGTTCGTGCCAATCAGATCAAAAATCGTGGAGAGCATGGGCACAGAAAACAGCGGGTAAGCGATGGACACCGCAATTCCAAAAATAAGCAGAGTCGTAAAGCTCACCTGCCAAAAAAATACGAAGAGAATCCCCCACATGATGACAGAACCAGTGAGCATTCCCCACTTGCGATAGCGAGGAGCGAACCATTTGGCGATCAGAAAATAGCTCACAAGTCCGACGGCAGATGTAGTCAACCAGTAGTTGCCGAGTGTCATCTCGCTTCTCGTGGAAATGTAGACGAGTAGACCGATCACAAAGCCGAATACACCTTCACGCAGTCCTTGACCAGCCAAAGCCCCTGCCGCCCAGCGCCACTCGGGCTCCTCTCGCAAACAACGTAAGGAAAAGCTCCAGGAATAGGTCCCTTCCGATTGACGTTTTTTTAGAAAAAAGCTGATGAACACGCCGACGACAAATAGGGCAAGAGAGATCCCGAAAATAAGGGAGTAGCCGCTGTTCCCCGGAAGCCGCGTAATGAGCAAGCCCGATATCCATGGAGCGAGCATGCCGCCAATGGAAGCAAACAACCCTGCCCAACCGTTGAAAAGGTCGCGGTTATCGGCATTCGTGATTTCGAAGTACACCACATTAAATGAAAGCCAGAAAAACCCACTCGCTATACCCTGAACGAGCCCAAGCGGTACGGCATAAGAGACAGCTTTGGGACCTGCCAGAAGAACGAGTAAATAAAAAAGGGCAGAAACGGCCATTCCGGCACGCAGGACATTCATTTTGTTCAGACGCTTCACGTACCAGCCCGCAAGCCAGAAGGTCAGAGCACCCGCGAGATGGGCGGCAAAAGTAAACCAAGCGATCGGTGCAAATTGACTTTTTACCTTCCACAAATAGACGTTTACAAACGTGCCAGAAAGGGAGCCAGCGGCAATAAATACGGCGTTGACCAGGAGCAGCAGCTTGGCTTGATTGTCCAGCCGACCGGATGGCTTTTGCACAGAAGGCTCATGGCGCGTCATTTTTAGACCAGTGGACTCCTGCATTTGAAGGAAGGATGGAAGGCGTTTTTTTGTTTTTTGTTGCATACGTTCCCTCCGCGTAAAAATAGGACATGAACATAACGTGCCCTACCGCTGCTGCTTTCAACAGGGAAGTGAGGAAACACCATGTTTTCCCAAATAAAAAAGCGAAGGTCGCAATTTTTTGAACGTTATTTCATTTTAGGGAGGAAAAAGACTAGCAGCAAACAAATTAAGAGGGGATAGGCATACGAAAAATAACAGAAGCGAACAGAAAAGAGGTCACGAGATGACGACAACCATTTTCAGAAATGGACGCATTTACACAGGAGATTCCCGGCATTTGTTCGTACAAGCATTAGTTGTTCGAGATGGAATTGTGCATGACTTGGGCAGCGATGCGGATATGCTTCTTCAATACGGAGGTAGTGATGCAACCGTCATAGATCTGCAAGGATATACTGCTACTCCGGGATTGATTGACAGCCATCTGCACTTGGGATGGCTCGGTCTCACCTTTTTGCAGCTAGATTTAAGTAAAGCTCGTTCCAAGGACGAGATGCTGCTTCTCTTGAAAGAAAAAGCACAAGCCACACCAGAAAATGCGTGGATACAAGGCTACGGCTGGGATGAGAATTTATTCGCGGATGGTGGTGGCATTCCTACTATCGACGAGCTTGATCAAGTTGCTCCACATTGCCCAATTCTTCTGGCACGAATATGTGGACATGCGAATTTGGTCAACAGCAAGGCATTGGAGCTATGCGGCTATCATCGTGATATGGAGGTGCCAGCGGGAGGAGTCATAGTACATGATCCTGTGAATGGAAAGCCAACGGGCATGTTGTTGGAAACGGCCTCCAACCTGATTACGAAGCATATTCCAAGACCTGACTACGATCAGCTGAAGCAAAGCCTGCGCAGCTCGATTCGCTATGCAATGGCGCATGGATTGACAGGGGCACATACGGAGGATTTGCGTGAATTGGGCGGACTTGCGCAAACGTATCGGCTCTATGATGAGCTCATTAATGGTGAAGAGCTTGCGCTGCGCAGTAACCTGCTTGTCTACTATCCGCATATGCATGAGCTGCGCGACTTAAAAATGACGGCAGGTTACGGTAACGCTCACGTGCAAATCGGTGCGGTGAAAATTTTTGCAGATGGGGCATTAGGACGTAGGACAGCTTATCTGTCAGCTCCGTACGCTGATGATCCGAGCACCAGCGGTTATCCTGTGCATAAGCAAGACGAGCTGACAGAGCTGGTTCGGCAAGCACGTGAACTCGGGATGCCTATTGCTGTACACACCATTGGCGACAAAGCACTGGAAATGGTGCTGGACAGCTTGGATCAGTTTCCGGCAGTCGCCTATCGGGATCGCCTCATACACACACAAATCTTGCGGCCGGACCTGCTGGAACGCTTGAAGCATCCTCATCGGATCGCAGATATCCAACCGCGTTTTCTCGCAGGAGACTTCCCGTGGGTAATGGATCGGGTAGGACAGGAGCGGATTCAACACTCGTACATCTGGAAAACGATGATGGATTATGGAATCATTTGCGCCGCGGGCTCGGATACACCGGTAGAACCAATCGATCCGCTGTTGGGGATACACGCAGCCGTCACGCGCAAAGCACCGGGAGACACGCACGATGGATACTTCCCGCAAGAAAAACTGACGATGGAGGAAGCCATTCATCTGTTTACATTGGGCAGTGCACAGGTGACCAACGAGGATCATGTCAAAGGCACGCTGTCTCGAGGAAAATATGCGGATCTGACCGTCTATTCCAAAGACCTGTTTACCATTGATCCAGACGAGTTGCTCTCGACAAAGGTCATGATGACCATCATTGGTGGAAAAGTGTGCTACACGTCTTGAAAAAATAACCCGAAAAATCAGAGCAGCGGCAGCCCAGGACAAGAAAGGAAAGTCCTGGGCTGTCGCTGTTTTATGGAACGATCTACTGTTAAGACATACTGGCCAGATGCTCCTCAAGACGATCCATGGCCTGTTCGGCACCTGGGACGGCGTATGTTTTCACCTTATCGAATACAGCCGTAGTTTCTTCAAAAACGGTGCGATAAGTAAGTTTGGTCTTGCCATCCAGATCCTCAAAGATGGCTGTCGCTAGAAAATGAGGAAATACAGTATGCTTGAAAACGATTCGCTCAAGTTGAACGACCTCGACAAAGACGTTGGTGTTGGGAAAATCAACGCCATCAGGACCGTGCATGATAAACTGCCATGTACCGCCCAGTTTTAGATCAAACTTCTCTGAAGTCATCGTAAAACCTCGAGGCCCCCACCACTTCGACAGGTTCTCCTCTTTCGTCCAAGCATCAAACACGAGATCGCGTGGAGCATCCAACACGCGGGTGATCACAATCTCGCACTCGCCTACTTGCGTTGCGATTTTATTTGCTTCATTGTTTTGATTCATGTCCATCCCTCCATACTAAGTAGTGTCGTCATTGAAACACTCATTTTTTCCATCATAGCAAATAAATCAGGCATGGATTTCTTTCAGATTGCTCTCTTGTATGACCCATACGCAAAACCCGACTCAGGATAAGTGAGTCGGGTTTTTTGTCAGCTGCTTTTGGCGCAGTAAGCTCTTCACATCGATTTCTGCAATTAGCACACTGATCAAAACGAGACCTGCGCCTATGTACCCGCGTAGAGACAGTGTTTCGCCTGTGACCAGGAAGGCAAACAAGGCAGCGAAGACTGGCTCCAAGGAAAAAATAACACCCGTGTGCGTAGCCGTCGTATATTTTTGGACCACAGTTTGAACGACAAAGCCAATTGCGCTGCACAGTACGCTAAGGGCGAGCACGGCGATCCAAGCCTCTGTAGTCTGCGGTAATGTCGGGGTCTCCAGTGTAAATGAAAAAACAATGCCCAGCAGCGCCGTAAAGCCAAGCTGGTAAATTCCCAACTGGATCGTATCCGATTGATTGGCCCATCGGCCTGTTACGGTAATATGTGTAGCGTAAAAGAGGGCACCAGCGATGCACAAAAGGTCTCCTTGGCTGATGCGAAATTCAGCGCTTAGTGTGAGCAGGCCAATACCGATCATGGACAGTCCAGCGCCGACAAAGACTCTTTTTTCCGGACGGTTTCGCAAAAGAATAGATAAGAGCGGAACAAAGATAACGGTCAAGCTAAAGAGAAAACCTGCTTGGGAAGCTGTCGTTGATTTCACTCCGTTCGTGATGGTGGCAAAAACCCCGAAAAGGAGCGCGCCGAGTATGAATGCATGAAGCATTGTTTTTCGATTCGTGCCACGTAATCGTTTATAAAACAAGGCGGCTGCCAGTAGAAAAGCAATGCCAAAGCGGATACCGATCAGATTGAAAGTCTCCAAATCCTTTAATCCCATTTGCATAAACACATACGAGGTTCCCCAAAACAGGGTGACCAAAATCATTGCCAAATCGGCTTTCACTTGCGGTTTCATGATGAAATAAGCCTCCTTGCCCGGGAAAAAGCGGGTCCTAATGTTGCGCCATAAACAGTATACGAGTATCGTTTGAATAAGAAAAATGAATGTTTGTGATGATTTTCATGAATCGGATTCATGTAAAGGGGACGAAGAAGGGTGAGTTTAAACAAGTTTGAGGTAGTGATCACCGTTATTGAGTCAGGGAGCTTAACCAAAGCTGGAGAAATACTAGGTCTAACACAATCAGCGATCAGCCATGCGATTGCGAGTCTGGAACGGGAATTTGGGTTTTCGCTTTTGACCAGAGGACGGTCAGGTATCAGCCTCACGAGTAATGGGGAGCGACTGCTTCCGTACATGCGTGAGACCTTGCGCTGTCATGAGCGGATGAAACAAGAGGTGTTTGCGATCAATGGGTTGGAGGTCGGGACGGTGAGAATTGGAACCTTCACGAGTGTATCCACACAATGGCTTCCAGGAATCCTTAAGCGGTTCCAAGACCAGTATCCGGCGATCGAGATTAAGCTGATGGAAGGGTATTACGATGGAATTGAAAGCTGGATTCAAACCGGAGAGATTGATTTTGGCTTCGTCTCCTTACCAACAACAGAGGATTTGGAATGGATTCCTTTAAAAAAGGATCAGATGTATTTGCTGGTGACAGAGGAACACCCGCTCTACAAAGAGGAACGGGTGCATGTGAGCCGACTGGCCGAAGAGACATTTATCATGCCGAAGACGGGCTGTGACAATGATATACAGCGTTTGTTGGCGCAGTATCAGATTGAGCCGCGAATCAAATATGAAGTAGGGGATGATCACGCAATTATTGCTATGGTGCAAAATGGGCTTGGGATCAGCATTCTTCCGGAAATGATTTTGTTTCGCTTGCCAGCCAATATTCGGATGATCCCGCTGGAAGGGGAGCATTACCGTTCGCTGGGGGTGGCAGCAACCTCTTTTGCCAAGCAGTCACCGGCTGCCAAACGCTTCTTGCAGTATGTAACCGATTGGGTAAACGAGCAGCAAGCGTAATTCAGACAGACAAATCGCTCTTGACTTCCTTCGCCAGCGGCTGCTTTCGGACAAAGGGCAGGTACAACAAGAAAAACAACGCGAGGGCTACTCCTTCCAACGAAACGATGTACCACGGATACGGGCCCAAAAAGTCAATCAGACTGGGATTGTCCGGTTTGCGCGAGACAAATAAGTAATTTCCACCGGTCCATTGGTTGACGAAAAGTGCGACGAGCAAAAGCAGGTTTAAAAAGCCCATCGTTTTCCAGATCGAACGGACAGTCGGGCGGTAGCCTTCTACCCATGTCATGTACAAGCAAGCAAGGACGATTCCCGCGTGGGCTACAAAAAAATGCACAAAGCGAAAATGCGGAAATGGATAAAACAACTCGGGGGTAAGCAATGCCTGCATCGCGCCGCCAATCCCGGCAAAAAACGTAATCTCATACAGTCGGTAGCTTCTCATCATCAGCATCACGGCAGAAAGCAGGAGAGTCACGCTACATAGCTGCAAGGGTAATGTGTAAGCAGCCGTCCAGCTCTCGGTATAAACATGCCAAAGCTGATAACAAACCTCTGATAAAAGCAAGACACCTGCAAGTACGTAACGGGTAGTGAGTCGATGTGTCGGGGCTTTGAGCTTTTGCCGAAAGAAATAGGTGAGCATGACCAGACAGAGCACAAGAATCAAGGTAATAACGTGAGAAGAGGAAAACAGCCGAAACGGCTCTCCTGTCAGGAAAAGTGAAAAATAGGGTGAGGTCATGATGGGCTCCTCTTTGTTTATTATTTTTTATATTTGAAAATTCACGAAATTTTAACAGATAGAAGTTTTTCTGATATAAATCATTGGTTATAATATAAATAGACTAGTTTACATCATTGAGAGGAGATATAGTCTTGAACTTAGTGCTCACGGAAAAAACATGCAAGTCTTGTCAAGCTCGCTTAACCGAGTATGAAATCGATAACAATGGTGCACTCTGCATGGAATGCTTCAAGGAAGAACAAGGCGAGTAAAAGTAACAGCAAGGCATACGGCAACTGACTGTCTACTGCTATCTAATAATAGACCCTTTCAATCAGGCCCTCTCTTTTCATAGAGAGGGTCTGATTTTTTTGCAGGCCTTATTCCGGGAGAGGAATGATCAGTTCCATTCTTCGGCTACCGTCTTTCATGCTTGTTTCAAACAAGATGAGTGTCAGTGTGCTGTTCGGTTCCGCTTTTTTCACTTTCAGTGTATGGGTAAAATCTCCCCAGTCAGGAGCAGCAGTAGAAGCCTGCACGGAACCTTGCGTCAGCTCGTTGTGTCCATCTTCTACGACATAATTGAGTACAGCTTCGAACACGCTCGCCTGTCCTTTGATTTCAAACGTGTCTTGGGCGGTTTTCTTCACAGTGACATTGCGGAAAATATCATTGCCATAGACAGTCTCCTGTTGACCTGTTTGATTCGTTGGTGGCTTTTCAGGCGTTGTAGGCTGGGTGCTTGCGGGTGGCTCAGAAGCAGGTGTCTCGGGCTTCGTTGCAACAGGTGGCTTCTGTTGTTCTGTTGGAGTGGAAGGGCTATCTGTGCCACTCGAGCATCCTTGCAGCAAGCCGATCGTCAACAGCAGCAAAAGCATTTTTTTCATGGTATCCCTCGATTCTGTCTGGTATGAAATGGTACCTACAAATAGTAAGACGTAAAAACGAATAATAGAGTTTCAGGTGGATGAGTCTTCCTGCATGAAACTGTGGTAGAATGGAGGGGAAGTAGCAACCATTATTCCTAGAAGGCTGGTCTGATAACAATGGAACAACAGACGTTTCGAGTGGAAAAAGACTTTCTTGGCGAGAAGCAAATTCCAGTAGATGCTTATTATGGCGTGCAAACGATGCGAGCAACGGAAAACTTCCCAATCACCGGGTACCGTCTTCATTTTTCCCTCATCAATGCAATGGCAATGGTAAAAAAAGCAGCTGCAATGGCAAATATGGAAGTTTCCAGATTGAATCCGCGGTTAGGAAATGCGATTGTTGCTGCAGCGGAAGAAATCATGCAAGGAAAATGGCATGATCAATTTATCGTCGATCCGATCCAGGGTGGAGCAGGTACTTCGATTAATATGAATGCCAACGAAGTGATCGCGAACCGTGGTCTTGAGATGCTTGGTGAGAAAAAAGGAGATTATTTCCACTTAAGCCCAAATACACATGTCAACATGTCTCAGTCTACCAACGATGCGTTCCCAACAGCGATTCATATTGCAACACTCACCCTGTTGGAAAAGTTGCTCGTAACGATGGATAAGATGCATGATGCATTTGGCCAAAAAGCAAAAGAATTCGATGATGTCATTAAAATGGGCAGAACGCATTTGCAGGATGCGGTTCCGATTCGCTTGGGCCAAGAATTTGAAGCATACCGTCGAGTGCTTGAACGCGACATCAAGCGTATTAAGCAATCTCGTCAGCATTTATACGAAGTAAATATGGGAGCGACTGCGGTAGGAACGGGTTTGAATGCTGACCCTCGTTACATTACAACAGTAGTCAAGCATCTTGCCGATATCACAGGCTTCCCGCTGACAGGTGCAGAGCATCTCGTGGATGCTACACAAAACACGGATGCGTATACAGAAGTATCAGCAGCGCTGAAAGTTTGCATGATGAATATGTCTAAAATCGCGAATGACTTGCGTTTGATGGCATCCGGACCTCGAGCTGGACTGGGGGAAATCTCCTTGCCAGCACGTCAGCCAGGCTCCTCGATCATGCCAGGAAAAGTCAATCCGGTCATGGCAGAGCTCATCAACCAAGTAGCGTTTCAGGTCATCGGAAATGACCATACGATTTGTTTGGCATCTGAAGCAGGTCAGCTAGAACTGAACGTGATGGAGCCTGTGCTTGTCTTCAACTTGCTGCAATCGATCAGCATTATGGACAATGCATTCGATGTCTTTACGCGTCACTGCTTGGAAGGAATCGAGGCAAACCGCGAGCGCATGAAAGAATACGTGGAAAAAAGCGTAGGCGTCATCACAGCGGTGAATCCTCATCTTGGTTATGAGACTGCTGCACGCATTGCCCGCGAAGCTATTTTGACAGGAAAGTCTGTACGTGAGCTGTGCTTGCAACACAATGTACTGACAGAAGAAGAACTGGATCTGATTCTCGATCCATTTGAAATGACGCATCCAGGTATTGCTGGAGCATCCTTGCTGGATCGCGACTAAACCCAAAAACTCCCGCGCTTTGCACATGCGAAGCAGCGGGAGTTTTTTCTTGCAAAAGGGAGGCTTGCGCTACTTTTTCGGTAGCTGATCCAAGCTCTTAAATTCATAGCCTTGCTTGCGTGCTTCATCGATTATCGTCCCGAGAGCCTCTGCATTGTCTTTGGAGACAGAATGGAGCAGAATAACAGCACCGGGATGCAACTGGGCCATCACGTTATCATAAGCGTATTTTGCCCCACGTTGGACTTTGGTATCCCAATCCCTATAGGCAACCGACCAAAAAACATTGGTATAGCCCAAATCTTTGGTTACAGCAAGAGTGCGATCGCTGAAAATTCCTCTGGGAGGTCGCAAGTAACGCATGTTCGCTTGCCCGATCACTTGCTGGACGGCATCACTTACTTTCGTCAGTTCGTCTTTGATTTTCTGATTCGGTACGGTTGTCATATCGGGGTGGCTCCAGGAATGATTACCGATCAGATGCCCTTCTTTTGCCATTCGCTTTAACAACTCGGGCTGTTCCTTCACAAAGTGCCCTGTCACAAAGAAAATGGCAGGGACTTTTTTTGCGAGAAGGGTATCTAAAATCTTTGGTGTAAAGCCATTCTCATAACCGTTATCAAACGTCAAATAAAGCTCTTTTTTCGTGGTATCCCCTAAAAAAACCGCACCGTGACGATCCACAATACTTTTAAAGCCTTCCTCGTTGATAGAGGGTAACTGACCATTCTTGCTCTTTTTAAATCCAAAATGGTATGGGTGATCTGGTGAGGCGATAATGAGGTCAACTGGCAAGGCACTTGTAAGCAACAAGCTAATCCCGACCAACAAGCTTTTGATCCATCGTCTGCCCAACAATGAGCTCTCCCTTCTGTTGTGAAAGTCGTGATGTATTGAAGTCGATTCCATCAAAAGTTTGTCCAGTCTACTTCCAAATATGTAACCGACACGTATGCAACAGTAGCTTGTTAAGTACATGCGTTACTTGCAAGGTCAAGTTGTGTAAAAGTCTACTGTGAGGACGGGGACAACTGTCCATACATGAAAAAGGAACTCTTCATATAGTATCAATGTCGACAGTAAAGCTGTTGGCAAATGCTGCCAAGAGATCATCTATAACCAGGAGGTGTAGTTAACATGAACGAATGGTTAGAGCAATTACGTGAGGCACTTGGTGAAGGTGCAGAAGAAATGGAAGTAAAAATCGAATACGAAGATGGCACTACGAAAAAATTATACTTCGGCAATAATGACGACGATGACGATGACGATGAAGAAGATGAAGAAGACAATGCCGGAGAAGATTCTGATGCAGAGGATTCCGATGAAGAAGATTCTGACGACGAAGATTCCGATGACGCCTAATTGATTTTTATAAGGGGAAAAAGATACGCTTTCATGCGTATCTTTTTTCAGTTGCATTCTGTAATATTAAACATATTTCAAAATGAGGATGGAACAGAAAATGAGCTTTCAAGTGAGCCATCAAATGATAAAAGAATGGTGTGGTCGCCTTTCATATGAGAGAGGAAAGACTTTTTACCGTTCTGGGAACGTGCTTGTGGAGCATTTTCAACCGGAACCTGCGTGGATCAGAACGACAGTGAACGCCGGAAAAAATAATTATCAGGTCACTATTGAACTGGACGACTCTGGTATGGCAGCAGTGTGCAGCTGCCCGACTTTGGCGTCGTACGATCAGTACTGCCAACATATCGCAGCCTCGTTGTTAACCATGCGCGATCTACTAGTAGACGAGCATCCTGACAGCTTTTCCACTTCCATTACAACGAAACAAGCAGGCATGACAGATCAGCCTGATTCTCAGCTAACAGAGGGATTGTTCGGTTTGTTTGTGGACCGCCCGCTTCGGACGAGCCATCATCGTGTGTTGCTGGATTCACGAACAACGCTTGCCTTGGAAATCATATGTAAAATCGTTCGGTATGGCTTTCGCAAAAGCATGATCGGAATAGAGCTGAAGCTAGGGCCAAAGAGGTTGTACATCGTAAAGGACATTCGCGCATTTTTAGAA
Organism: Brevibacillus sp. RS1.1; assembly: GCF_013284365.1. Classification (NCBI taxonomy): domain Bacteria; kingdom Bacillati; phylum Bacillota; class Bacilli; order Caryophanales; family Paenibacillaceae; genus Brevibacillus; species Brevibacillus sp. RS1.1. Next base: position 705,691 of record NZ_JABSVA010000001.1, on the reverse strand, counting down.
CGGGTGGATAAGCAGCAGGTGTATCAATTCTCCAGCCAATTTACCTATGATCCGAATTTGCATCGTTTTTTGCCAGAGCACGAAGCTATCCTTCGCGAACTCCTGCAAATTTACCGAGCGGAGAAACTGTATCGGGAGACAGCGAGCGACCGTTATCAGGAACAGAAGCATGTGGGTGGGGAACGGATTCTTCTCGTTCCGCCGTTTACCTGGGAGCGATTATTTGCCTTGCTACTCAGTGCTCCGTCTGTTCACATTCAGGATCATGAGCAAATATATCCAACGTTCGTATGTCTAGATGATCGACCGCCACTCCACTTCGAATTTGATCAGACAAAAACAGATCAATATCAACTGGAAGTGCAGGGCTTCAAGCACATTACTGTCTTGGAAGCTTACGGCCTGCTGCTCGTAGATGGAAAATGGCACAGACTGCCCAAGGAACAATGCCACAGTTTGGCGGAGCTCAAGCACTTGTTGGAATCCCATGGAAGTGAGCGGATTCACATTCCCGCTGAAAAAATCGAACCATTCATGGTGCAGATTGTCCCGGCCTTGATGAAACTGGGGAACGTGCATATTGCAAAAGCTGTCTCCGAACGGGTCGTGCAATTCCAGTTAAAAGCCAAGCTGTATCTGGATCGAGTAAGAGACAGACTGCTGGCGGGACTGGAGTTTCAATACGGTGATATCGTCATCAATCCGCTCGAAGGCCATGAAGGGGGAGGGCAACGTGGCAGTGAGCTGATTTTGATGCGTGACGGGGAGAAGGAGCGGCAGATTTTAGAGCTGATGGAGGAAAGTGCCTTTACCCGCACGGAAGAGGGGTATTTTCTAGATGATGAGGAGGCTGAGTATGACTTCCTTTATCATGTCGTTCCTAAGCTGGAAAAGCTGTTAAAGGTATACGCGACGACCTCCGTAAAAATCAGGATTCAGCCTCTCCACATCCCCCCTAAAGTCAAAGTAGATGTGAATGAGCGAACAAATTGGTTGGATTTTCGCTTTGATATGGATGGCATACCCGAGTCTGAGATTCGAGGCGTCATCCAATCAGTAGAAGAAAAGCGCAGATATCATCGGCTGTCGAATGGAGCGCTTCTGCCGCTTGAAACAAAAGAATTTGAGCAAATCAATCGTTTCTTGGACGAGATGGGCATGCAATACGCTGATCAAATGGGAAGTGGCTTTCAATTGCCTGCTATTTACGGACTGCGTTTGATGGATATACCCATGCAGGGACAGTCTGTTCAGTTAGGAAAATCGTTGCGTCAGTTTTTGGAGAATATGCGAAACCCTGATAATCTGGACTTTCCTGTACCCGAATCTTTGCAGGGGACACTTCGCGATTACCAGAAGTACGGCTATCAGTGGATGAAAACACTGGCACACTACGGCTTTGGGGGAATTCTCGCAGATGATATGGGTCTGGGGAAGACATTGCAAAGCATGACCTTCCTCCTCTCTGTTCTGCCCGAAATCCGAGAACAAAAGCTACCGGCGATTATTGTGGCTCCTGCCTCTCTTTTATACAATTGGCACAACGAAATCAAAAAGTTTGCGCCAATGATTCGGAGCGTTATTGTGGATGGCACGAAGGAAGAGCGGAATCAAATCGTAAACGAGCAGTCAGAAATCGATGTGCTTATTACTTCGTATCCACTCTTGCGTCGTGACCATGCCCAGTTCGAGGAGCATTCCTTCCACACCTTGATCTTGGATGAAGCACAGACCTTCAAAAACTATGTCACCCAAACCGCTCAGACAGTCAAACGGATAAAAGCCAAGCATCGATTTGCGCTTACGGGAACACCTGTGGAAAACAGGATAGAGGAGCTGTGGTCCATCTACGATGCTGTTTTCCCAGAGCTTTTTCCGTCACGAAAGGAATTCCTCGACTTGCCGAGAGAAACGATTGCGAAGCGAACGCGTCCATTTTTATTGCGCAGGCTCAAGACGGAAGTTTTAAAGGAATTGCCAGCAAAAATTGAAACACTGCAAAGCGCAAAGCTATTGCCCGAGCAGAAAAAGCTGTATGTCGCCTATTTGGCGCAGCTCCAACAGGAAACAGTGAAGCATCTGTACAATAAAGGCTTTCAAAAAAATCGGATTAAAATTCTCGCAGGCTTGACTAGACTGCGCCAGATATGTTGCCACCCAGCGCTGTTCGTCAAAGAGTATGACGGAGGGTCAGCCAAGCTCGAACAGCTATTCGAGATCCTCGGTGAATGCAAAAATGCTGGAAAGCGCGTTTTACTCTTTTCTCAATTCACGGAGATGTTGGGGATGATCGGACGTGAGCTGGGCTACCACGGTGTCCCGTTTTTCTATTTGGATGGACAGACACCAGTAGCAGAGAGGCTAGATTTGTGCAACCGGTTTAACGAGGGGGAGCGTGATTTGTTCCTCATGTCGTTGAAAGCGGGGGGAACAGGATTGAATGTGACGGGTGCGGACACCGTAATCCTGTATGATCTGTGGTGGAATCCCGCAGTCGAACAACAGGCAGCTGATCGTGCCCATCGCATCGGACAAAAGAACGTCGTCCAAGTGATTAGGCTTGTTGCAGAGGGGACGGTCGAAGAGAAGATGTACGAGCTGCAACAAAAAAAGAAAAACTTGATCGAAGAAATCATTACACCGGGACAAGAGGCAATCTCTTCTTTAACCGAGCAAGAAATACGCGAATTGCTGATGATTTAACATAAACAGCTTGACTGTCGCTACCAAGCGAGGGGTCAAGCTGTTTTTTTGCGAGACCTTATCCCTGTGCGAATAACGAATTGGCAGACTCCCAATGATATTTGTCCGGTTCGAGATCAGGACATAGCGAATAGCTTATGGAGAAGGACGAAGCATCACCACAGAAGTGTGGGGGGAATGGAATGGAACAATATGTGATTAAGCCATGGGATACCCGAGAAGGGAATGCGGAAACGCCGGCTAACTGGGATTTGACAGTGCCACCAGAAGTAGATGTGATCGCAGAACAAGTGATCAAAGAGTATGACATGTCGGTAAAGAGTCGTACACTCATTACTTCCAAGCCAGACAAAGGCGGGGCTATTTGGCGCATCGAGACAGATAAAGGACCGCGCAGCCTAAAGGTACTGCACCGTACGCCTGAACGGAGTCTCTATAGTGTGGCTTTCCAAGAATACGTTGTCAAACAGGGGGCAAGGGTCCCAGCACTGATTCCAGCCCGAAATGGAAGTCTTTATGTGGAAAAAGGCGGGAAACTATGGATTGTTACCGATTGGATTGCCTTGCAGCCGGCGACAAAAGTAGATTTGGTAGGCGCGCAAGAGCTTTGCTACGGTCTTGGTGAATTTCATCGCCATTCGAAAGGCTATGTTCCGCCCGCAGGAGCCAAAAACTCCTCCCGTTTATATCGTTGGCCCAATCATTATCAAAAGATTGCCAAAAAAATCGGGTGGATGCGGGAAATAGCAAAAGCCTACAGTGAAACCCCAACAAGTAAATCCATTTTGGCCGTCGTCGATCACTATGAACAGCGAGCATGGGCAGCCTTAGAGAAATTAAAAGCGTCTGCCTATCCGAAAATGATCAAAATGGGAGAGGCGCACTGGGGATTGGTTCACCAAGATTACGGCTGGTCAAATGGTCAAAATGGACCTGGAGGGCTTTGGGTCATCGACCTGGATGGCGTGTCGTACGATTTGCCATTTCGGGATTTGCGCAAGCTCATCACCAGTACGATGGATGATATGGGCGTCTGGGATGTTACCTGGATGCGAGGCATGATCGAAGCCTACCATAAGGCAAATCCACTGGATCGCGAATCGTTCGAAGTGCTCTTGAATGACATGGCAGTACCAAACGAATTTTATAAGCATCTCAAAGAGATGTTTTATGATCCAGCCACCTTCTTGTCGACTGAGGCGGAAGGCATCCTGCAACGAGTACTGACGGGGGATCAAACAAAAGATGCGGCATTGGCAGAGCTCGCGAAAGACATTAGTAAGTACGAACCGGGCAACTATGATCAAATAACAGAAGTGGTTGAACCGCAAAGGTTGGCATCCGGTATCAAGGAATTGTTACCTGTTGGGTTGTCCACACCACCAACAACTGAGGCTTTTGTCGAGGAACCGAAAGACAAAAAGTCCACGAAGATCAAAGTGTCTAAGGATAAAGAGTCAAAGGTCAAGGGATCCAAAGACAAAGAGCCCAAACTCAAAGAGTCCAAAGAGTCCAAAGACAAAAAGCCTGTAAGTGACAAGGTAGCCAGTTCCCGTCCGACTTCCGAGAAAGCGCTAAATAAACCGCAAGAAAGCCAGCAGGAAAGGGCAAGTGCGGAAAATAGCAGCACAACCCGCAGAGGTCCGATCTCATTTTCGGGAAGTGCTCCGTTCACACCATCAGCACCATTTGCTCCAAGTAACGTACGAAAACTCGTCCGTCAAAGCAAGAAGCGGGTAATGAGCTCTGCTGTCTCAAAAAGCAGCAAAAAGTCAAGCAAGTCTCTAAGCAAAGTTCGGGTCTCTATTGGAGTAAAGAGCAAATCACCAAAAGTAAAACCCGCTAGTCAAGCTGGAAAAAACAAAAAAGAAACTGTGTGGACATCTAAACAGCAGTCCCGGACCGTCACTTCCAATAAAAGCAAGAAGGTTGCCAAGACAGCGAATCTAATCCGAAATACGCAGATAAAGAAGCAGCGTCAAAAATCAAAGAAATCGAAAGGCAACTAATGTAAGAGGTCGGTACGGGAAAGGAGAATACGGATGAAAGTTATTATGGTCTGTACAGAAAAATTGCCAGTCCCTCCTATACGAGGGGGAGCGATTCAGACATATATTGCGGGGATTGCAGATATTCTAGGGAGGCATCATGAGCTGACTATCCTGGGAACGTCGGATCCCACGCTACCGAAGGATGAAATGGTTCGCAATGCGCGTTATGTCCGGGTAGATGGTCAAGGGGTGTTCGAGATCTATGCGCGCGAAGTAGCCGCTTTTCTGAGTGCGAACAACTATGATGTCATCCATGTTTTTAACCGACCGCGGATGGTGCCCATCATTCGTGAGGTATGCCCGAACGCACGCATCATTTTAAGTATGCACAATGATATGTTTGATCCAGTAAAAATAGGGCAGGCAGAAGCTGCTAGAGCCGTTGCTGAAACAGAACGGATCATCACCATTAGTGATTATGTCGGTCGGGTCATTGCCTCGTTGTATCCAGAAGCCGCAAATAAACTTCGCACGATTTATTCAGGTGTGAACTTGGAAACGTTCGTTCCGGTGGATGGGTCCAAGACGGCGCAAAAGATTCGGCAGGAACTGCGGGCGACACACAATCTTGGCAACAAGCAAGTGATCTTGTTTGTAGGAAGACTGACACCGAAAAAAGGGGCAGACATTCTGGTTCGTGCGATGAATGAACTCCGCTCCTATCATTCCAACATCGCCCTCGTCTTGGTTGGAGGGTCCTGGTACGGAGAAAATAAAATCAGTGACTATGCAGCATATGTACGCTCTTTAGCGAATCGTTCGCCTGTTCCGGTTATTACAACGGGATTTGTTCCAGCAGATCAGATTCACCACTGGTTCTGGGCGGGGGACGTTTTTGTCTGTCCATCGCAATGGGAGGAACCGCTGGCACGTGTTCATTATGAAGCGATGGCTGCCGGACTGCCCTTTGTCACGACAAAGCGGGGTGGAAATGCTGAGGTGATCATCGGAGGAAATGGACTGTTGGTCGAGCAGCCGGAGGACCCTCTAGCGTTTGCTGCACAGCTGAAACAACTATTGTCTAGCCGCGACCTCCAACGTCAAATGGGGAGAAGTGGACGCCAGCTCGCTGAACAGAGATTTACATGGGATCGAGTCGCAAGAGATGTGCTAGACGTATGGAATAACAGCGGTAGGTAAAACCAAAAAGTGAATGCTACAGCCCACTTCCCTAAAGAGAGAACGGAGAAGTGGGCGTTTATTCATACCTTAAGGACGAAGAGTCATGCAATGCCACCAGAGTGGACTGGCCTGACTGAACATAAGGGCTAGTCCCGCATGTGTTTGAACGAAATGGAGGGAGATGCGGGGAATCTACTGCGCACAGACTCCCCGTATCTTTAGGCCATCGTAAAGCCTCGCAGAATATCAGCTTGTTCAATTGGATTTATGCATTTGGAATAATCGCGACGATATGGGTGATAGGAATAACGATCGATCGTGAAGAGGTCTGTAATTCAATGATTCCTTCTTCCACTCTAAGAAGCTTGCCAACTCGGTAAGAACGACTCTCAGGGCCCAATTCTGTCGTCAGCAAGACCTCCACACGTTGATCGTTTCTCATGCATTTGCTGAGCTCTTGGCGAAGCCCTTCTATAGATGCTTGATCCGCTGATTCTTCTTTTTCGACATCTACCTTCACTAATGGTGCAGGGATGACGATTGGCTTAGGAGCCTCTACTTGTACATAAGGTGCCTCTACTTGTACAACAGGCGATTCTACCTGTACAACAGGTGCTTCTACTTGCACGACAGGCGCTTCTACTTGAGGTGTGGGGGTGGTCACATTCACTTGAGGTGCGCGAACGTGGATACGCACAAAACGTCGTAGTTTCCTGAGCAGACTATTGTTTTTGCGTTTGGTAGATCGCTTCTTGCAGCGGCAACGGGCTTGCTTTGCTTTTAGCTTCTTCTTTCTCAATGCTTTCAAAGGCAACACCCTCCTAACTATGCATGCAATATCATATTCAACAGGGGGATGACCGCATTGGACTAACACCTGATTTGACAAAATCAGGCAGGGAAACATTAGCAAAATTAGATGATTTTTTTAAAAAAACAGGAAAATCGTGTATACTTATCAGGTAATCTCAAAAAGAAAGATGGAGGTTTCTCATGAATCGTACGCCGATTGCCCCCATGGGAGTGGGGAAGCTGTTGGACAAGAGCTTTTCAGTGTATCGCCAGCATTTTGGAGCATTCTTTTTGTTGGCTTTAATTTGGTTCGGTCCATTATTACTCCTGCAGCAACTGCTTCTGGTTGACTTTACCAGAGTGCCTTTGCTCGCACAAGATACAGAAGGTCTGGACTTTGCAGAATCGTTAGGCGCAAGATTTGCCGGACAAGAAGAATTTATGACACAAAGCCTGCCTATGTTGCTCATATTCTTCTTCCTTGTCGCACCGATCCTTTGGATTATCGCCTATCCGCAAATGATTTCCGGTTCGATTTTACTGACGAAGGCTGCCCTCGAGGGAGAGATATTGAGCTTAAAAGATGCGTTGAAGGGGGCACTTCGCCGATTTTGGCCGCTCGCAGGTAGTACTTTCCTATATGGAGTCATCGCATTTGCAGTATCGACAGCATTTGTCATCGTATATGGATTGATTTTCTTTCTGATCGCCTTCGCTGGTGGAATGACATTGGAAACCATGTTTAATCCGTCAGAGGAAGGCAGCATTGTGCTTATGATCATTCTGGTTTTATTTGGCTATTTATTTTTAATTGCTGGGATGATGCTCGTACCAGGCTTTTTCTTAATTCGTTGGGGTTTTTATATGCCGCTCGTTCTGTTCGAACGCGATGGTGTCGGAATTGGTCAGAGCTGGAATATGACAAAAGGAAACTTTTGGCGCTTATTCGGTATTTTTGTTGTTCTGAGTGTGATCTACTCGATGTTCTCTAGCGGCATCCAATTAGTACTCACTGGCGTCTTGGGTACATCGATCCTCACGCAATTGATTCTAGTTGTACTTACCTGCCTCTTGACCCCTTGGATGGCCATTGTTTACGCTTTGGCTTACTTTGATCTGCGTGTGAGAAAAGAAGGGACAGATTTACAAGAGCTAGTAAGCCGTCAGCTTGCTACATCCGCACCAGTAGAACCAGCAAATCCTACCCCTGCACAAGAGCCGGGAGTTACACATGATTAGCACGAGTCCTTGGGTAGATGACAAGGAGCATTTACAAGAGATTCTAGCCAGAGACGAGTTCAATTTGCCCCAAGGAAGTGGAGAGAACTGGATTCAAAGAGCGGTGGAGTATGTGATCGAGTTGATCGCCGAGCTATTTCAGTGGACCCACATTCCATCGGGTGCGGCTAATACCGTATCTACACTCGTGCTCATTCTGGCAGTACTGGGACTGGTCGGCATCATTTACTGGTTGTTCCGCAGAATGATTTGGGAACAGAAGAAGCATCGACCGCTGTTTATGGACGGTGAAAAAATACGTTCTCATGTAGACTATTTGCGTGATGCGAAAGAAAAAGCAGCGCGAGGAGAATGGCGGGAAGGAGAACGCTCGTTGTTTTTGGCGTTGTTGGTTTATTTGCAAATGAAGTCATGGGTTCGTGTGGAGAAATGGAAAACGAATTGGGAATACGCAGAAGAAATTGAGGCAAATCAGCCGAGCTTACGCGATGTGTTTGGCAGCTTCGCACGAGAATTCGACGCTGTTTGGTACGGGCAGGCGCTTGTTGATGAAGGGTCGTTCTGGCAGCGTGTGAACGAACTGGAAGGCATCTGGCGCGAGGAGGGACAGCATGGATAGTTTGCGCACCTATCGTGTCGGAATCATTGTGACTAGCTTGTTGCTCGTCATCGTGGGCTGGCTGATCGTCAAGCCTACAGCTGACCCTCTCCCACCGTACTTGGCTTCGTCTGCACAGTCGAGCGGAATCAAGGCTGTGCTCGTATTACTGGAGGAAAAAGGCAGGCAGGTAAAGGAATGGCGCCAGCCTATGCGTTTTTTACCAACAGCAACAGGGCAGGCCATGCTTGTAGTAGAGCCAGAAAGACTGCTTCCAGAGGAACAGATAGACATTCTGGATTGGGTCAGTGAAGGCAATGACTTGATTCTCTTTCAATCGAGACCAGAGTGGGAAGACCTTCCCTTTCAGACGGAGTACATTCGGGGTAAAGAAAATCAGGAGCGAAACATTCAGGGATCTCTCGTTTTAGGCAGGTTCATGGGCAAAGCAGAGACCCCATTGCGATTTTTAGAAGATGACGACATGGAGCCACTTCTCTACGACGACCAGGGGATACTCGGGGGAAGAACAGAGGTAGGAGATGGCAGTGTCACGTTTTTTCTTGTACCGGAATGGCTAACCAATCAAAAAATTGATCGACTGTCCCACTTTGAAGCGATCTGGCCGTATGTACAAGGAGATTGGTCCGTTCTTTGGGTAGACGAGTACCATCATGGCTTGCAAGAAAAACCAGGTTTTTTGGCGATCTATCCAGGATGGCTCATAGCCGCTTGCATGCAACTCGGTATCCTGCTTTTGCTGTATGTGTGGTGGAGAGGAAAACGTTTCGGACCAGTCTATACGCTTAGGGAATGGACAGTACGACGTGGTGATGAGACGTTGCTCGCCGTGTCTAGCTGGTATGAGCGAAGAGGGCTGGCAAAGGATGCGTTACGACATCGAGAAGCATACATGCGGCAGCTGTTGTACGATCGGTGGGGAGTGCACCAACGAGCTGATCGTGTAGAAATCGTGCGATATGCCAAAACAAGATGGACAAATCAAGAGGTAGAGAAATTCGCTCATCTACTGGAACGATTGGAGCAGGCAAAAAACGAAGGGCGATACTCGCCCAAGGGCTTGCTTGCAGACAGTCTCTTGTTGGATGAGATTACGAAGCGTCTGGAGAAGGAGTGACAATTACGGTGGAGCAATTGTTGCAACAAATGGAAAAAGAGCTGGTTGGTCAACGACAAAATATTCGGCTGCTGCTAACCGCTTTGGTTGCTGGCGGACACGTTTTGCTAGAAGGTGTACCCGGTATCGGAAAGACAAAAATGGTAAAGACCTTATCGGAGTTGATGGGGGGCGAGAGTAAGCGCGTCCAGTTTACGCCTGACATGATGCCATCGGACATTATTGGTCATGTGGTGTTCAATATGCAGCAAAACCAGTTTGAGACAATCAAAGGTCCTGTATTCGCTAACTTATTGCTGGCTGATGAGATTAACCGGACTCCGCCGAAAACCCAAGCGGCCCTTTTAGAAGCAATGGAGGAGGGACAAGTGACGATTCATGGTGTCACCTATCCTTTGCCTGATCCGTTTTTTGTCGTCGCTACGCAAAACCCGGTGGAGTATGAAGGAACGTATGTGTTGCCGGAGGCGCAGCTCGATCGCTTTTTGTTCAAGCTAACGATGTCGTATCCTTCCCATGAAAATGAAAAGCAAATCCTTGCCAAACATATTCCCAACAAGCGCAGCCACGAGCGTAATCAAGAGCCGCTCTTTACATGGGAGGCGATTTTGGAGAAGCGACGCCAATTAGAAGAAGTGGTTGTGGATGATTCGATTCTGGAGTACATTACGACACTGATTCGCAATACACGTGAAACGAAACGATTGCTCTTAGGTGCCAGCTCTCGTGCTGGAATCGCCGTGTTGATGGCGAGCAAGGCCTGGGCCCTTTTGGACAATCGCAAGTTCGTGACGCCTGATGACGTGAAGATGGTAGCCCGCCCTGCTTTGCGGCACCGACTCATTCTGTCACCGCAGGTAGAATTGGAGGGGGGTACCAGTGACCACATCATCGAAGAGACGCTGGCGGCTATTCCAGTTCCTCGCTGATTTTTTGGCAGACCGTTTTGTCTTGCCATCCAAGCGACTACTCGTGGCAGTTTTGCTAGGGACGCCCATCGCGATCGTCGGTTTTTCGCTGGAGATTGGCTATTCGACATTCTTTTTGTACAACGGTTTACTCCTGATCGCCAGCATCTTGGATTGGGTTACCATCCCCAAACGCCGAGACTTGTCGATCCGGCGTATCTTGCCTGAGCAGACGGATATCGGACAATCGTTTTCGATCGAGCTTGAGCTTGCCAATAATAGCGGGCAATCCGTTTCGTACTCCATCGTGGAAGATCTTCCGCTGACTTTTGAAGAAACCGGACCAATCACAGGCGTGATGGAGCAACCCTTAACCAACATCCGTTTTGAAACAAGAGGAAAAGAACGCGGAGAGTACGTGTTCCGCTGGCTGTATATGCGCTGGCATGGCAAGCTCGGCTTGTGGTATCGCCAAAGCCGCTTTGCGTGTGAACAAACGATCAAGGTATACCCCGACCTTTCAGCCGTTCGTGGCTATTTGGCTTCATTGCAGGAGAGCTTGATCGTCGACGGGAAAAAAATCATGCGCAGGGAGAAAGCGGGTACGGAATTCCATGCGATCCGCGATTACGTGCCGGACGATGATCCTCGGATGATTAACTGGTCCGCTTCTGCACGCTCCCGACGTCTGATGACGAACCAATATCGACCAGAGCATGGCAAGGTGATTACCATTCTGATCGATTGCGGCAGGTTGATGGGCGTCGAGCTGGATAATCAGACGAGGCTGGATCGATCGCTGGAGTCTGCTCTCACGTTAGCGGCAGTGGCATTGCGTCAAGGAGATCAGGTAGCGCTACTAGCCTATTCGCATGAAATCAAGACGTACATACCTCCAGGCAGAGGACTGCGCCACTTGCACACCCTTTTGGAGGCGACCTACAACCTGACGAGTGATTTTGTAGAGGCTGATCCAGCGAAGGCGCTTGAATTTTTGAATCGCCAGCAAAAGAGAAGGAGCTTGGTCGTTCTTTTTTCAGATATGGAAAACTACCTCGTCGAAGATCAGTTGAGCAATTATTTGTGGCGGATGCGCCGTTCGCATTTGCTCCTGTTGCTGTCTTTGGCAGATCCGCTGCTGCATGAATGGAGCCATATAGACACGAGCAACAGCAGCTTGGCGTTTACGAAGGCGGTAGCTCAACGGTTCCAGCTCGATCGCAGGGCGTTTCAACAAAAAATGATCGGCGCGGGTATCCAGGTACTGGACGTTCCGGCCGATCAATTGACGCTGACGGTTATCAATACTTATTTGGACATCAAATCAAGAGAAGCTTTGTGAGAATCGGACTTGTATCCGAGGAGGTACCAGGCAATCAGCAAAAGCAATGTGCCAACAGCTACGATGTACTTGGCTTCGAGAGAGAGACTCGAGGGAGTAATATAGCCCTCGATGATTCCCGCGATGAACAAAAGCGGGATGGTAGCCAACAGCAGATGCGCAGACTCTTTTGCCGCCTCCAAAAATTGATGTCTTCGTGCGTAACGACCGGGCACAAGCAGGCGGTATCCCATGTGAAGACCTGCTCCGCCCGCAATAAAGATGGCAGTCAGCTCAATCACGCCGTGCGGCAAAATGTAGGCCCAAAACGCGTAGCTGCTATCTGCCTGATAGTAGACGGCTGCCAAAGCTCCAACCAAAAGGCCATTGAATAAGAGAAGGTAGATGGGAACGATTCCAAACGTAATTCCACTGACAAAGGCCAGCATCGCGACTTTGATGTTGTTAGTCATAATCATCGTGGAAATGACCGGACTGTCGAGCGATTCGTGCCCTTCTCCCAGCCTGGATGGATCGATCTGCTCAGCCATCCCTTGTGGCAATACATAATACAGGTTGAGTGGATCGACCATGACGGCGGCAAAACCAGAAATGCCACCGATGATGAAAAGAAGCGCTGCCACACCAATGAAGCTCATTCGCATATGTACGAGACCCATCAAGTAGCTGCCAAAGAAATGCTTGAGCTGTTGCCAGCTGCCTATTCGCTGCTTGTAAGCCAAATTGTGTGCACGTAAGACAAGTTGGTTTAAGTAGAGGGTAATCTCGTCCGCAGGATGGTAGGAGCGTACATAGGCCAAATGAGCAGACGTCTTCTTGTATAGCTGTGTCAGTCGATCAATATCGGTAGCACTGATGTGCCGAGGCTGTCGGGTAAAACGCTCCACTAATTGTTCCAGTTCGGCCCAAGAGGCCTTATGCTTGTGCCAAAATGAGGTAATATCCATGTATAATGCCTCCTTCATTAGCGTGTGTGTAATCACTCGAAAAAAACTCATAGTTTCGAGGGGGGAAGAAAAACATCATGAATGAACCAACATACGTCAGTGGGTCAAATCGAGAAGCGTCTGTCGTGACACCCGAGCATGTTATGCTGCGATTTCAGACGGCAGGTCTAGGCAGTCGCGCCACTGCGATGCTGATTGATACAGGAATTTTGTTCCTGGTTAATCTTACTGTATTTATATTGTTTGGTATAGTTTTATTTGGAAATGAAGATGATTTTTTCCTGGATTCTGGCAACTACACGTTGGCCATCGTTCTCCTGGTGACTTTCGTAATAAATTTTGGCTACTATTGGTTACAGGAAGCATTCTGGGGTGGACAGACCGTTGGCAAAAGGATGGTGGGAATCCGGGTCATCCGTGATAACGGACAGCCTGCGACGTTTGTTTCCTCGACGATCCGGAATCTGTTTCGCATCATTGACGCAATGCCGACTGGTTATTTTCTCGGGGCGCTCGTCTGCTTTTTTCACCCCCGTGATAAGCGAATTGGCGATATGGTAGCGGGCACAATTGTCGTAGTGGAGTCAGGACAGCGATCGACTCTTTTTCAGAAAAAGAAAGACAAACAGCCAAACGGCTTTGATTTGAATCATGCGCTACTTGTGCTTGATGAGCGCCAAAAACAGGCGATTACCCGAGAGGATTGGCAGCTGCTTTCCTCCTTCATTAGCAGATTATCTTCTTTATCTCAAGCGAAAAAATATGAACTGGGGAATCAAATAGCCAGCATCCTGCGCAAAAAATTAGAGCTTGTTGACGAACAGACCAACAGGGAAGACCCGATCCTGTTTTTGCAAAGGCTGCACAATCAGCTACAAAACGAATTTCAACTCCGAAAATAAAGCGAAGTACCGCCAAAAAATAGTGGCGGTATTTTCTTTTCTCGACGTATTTTCCCATTATTCAGCAAAATGCTGCTTCAAAAACTTTCTATGTTATAATGAAACCTCACTCTATGCCACAGGAAGGAGGAGGGAGCCGATGGACGACAAATACATGGGAGCGTCATCGACTTCGTCACCCACACTGCCACTCCCGGCAAACGGGAAGCAGAAAGGAAGACGCAGAAGAGGCAGTCTTTTTCAGGCATTGATTCCCTCCCAGACAGAAGGTAAGCGCCCTTTACTACCGATCGTTTTGGCCGTTCTGGTCTGGGTAGGACTTGCCTATGCTGGATATGCCTTTGCTGTTTATACGTTGGACAAGCAGCAACAATTTGTAAACCAACGAATTGATCAAATTCAGGAAAATAATCAAAAGCAGATGAAGGCATTGGGAGCCCAATTGACTCTCGTGCAGGAAGAAATGCAAAATGTCCAGAAGGGTCTAGGAAATCTGGAAGAAGATTTGGCTTTGACGGGTGAAACCATTGGTGGCACCAACAAGACCAAAGAAGCCCTGCAGGATCGGGTTGACCAACTCAACAAACAGCTGGTTGATTTGAAAGCATCTCTGAAAAAATTGGAGGATGCTGCCCGTGCTTGGTAAGATAAACCGTTTCTTTCTCTTTCTGTTGGCGCCTGCTCTCGGTTTTTTGGTCGCTTTTGCGCTGGACAATCCAGTGGACAAGCTCCAGACAGAAGGACTGAAGCTTTCTTCTGCCGTAGCGAAGAGCCAAGCAGATGAGCTGGGGGAACGGCTCAACGATACCAAGGTGCAGCTTCGAAACGTAGAAATCGTCATCGAAGACATCCGGGATCGCTCGAAAAAGGAACAGAAAGAATACGAGCAACAAAACAAGAAGATTAGCAGCGCACTTGAAGCGAGCAAATCCCAGACACAAAAATCTGCGGATGTATTGGACACGATTTTGTCCAACATGCTTGGCAAGCCGATCGGTCAACACTTCGGGAAAAACTCGACAGTGAAGGTATATTCCCTGCAAGAAGGCGGATACCGCGGCTATATGGCAAAAGTTCGCCTCAATGATCCAAACGCGCTGAAAATGGTGCTGGCCAACAACTCTGTGAAAAGTAAGGGAGAAACAACAAGTCAAGCTGGTAAGCGTACAGGCTCCATTCTTGCGATCAATGCAGGCGGCTTTATGTCGGACAAGCAGGGCAATCTGACTCCGTTAGGCATTACGGTTGTTGACGGCAAGATTCGAACCTTTTCCAATAATGCGAAGCTGAGCTTTGTCGGTTTCAATAACAAAGGTCATCTGGTCGGAACAAGCATCAAGACGCAGGCGCAAATTACGCAACAAGGGATATTGCAGGGAGCGAGCTTCTTGCCGCGTCTTTTGCAGGGTGGAAAACGATTGCCTATCCCGCGTGAATGGGCGAATGCGCGTCAACCGCGAACATTGATCGGGCATTTCGACAACGGCGATTTGCTGCTGATTGTCATTGATGGAAGACGAGATGGCTGGAGTAATGGTGTTACGCTGGAGGAAGCGCAAAGAAAGCTGCAAGAGTGGCATGTCGTGGATGCGTATAACCTCGACGGCGGCGGCTCCAGTGCGTTTTATTACAACGGCAAGCTGTTGAACAAGCCTTCTGGCGGCAAAGAACGACGCGTGGTGAGCAATTTGGTCGTCATGCCTTAAGCAAAAATCGCAACACTCTTCTGCGAAGACGACAAGTCTTGTTGCAGAAGAGTGTTTTTTTCTGTAGAGAAAAGTTTGCCTAGGCAACTGTGAATGTGGGTTGACCTTGAAAATTGCTGAAAATTATAATAATAGGAGGAGTTAATGAAATGGAATAGGAGGGATCGCATGAAAAAAGGGATGATGGTTACCCTCTCGATTGTTACCGTGCTTTCGTTTCCTCATTTGGCTGTGGGGAAAGTCCCGGGTGTGCCAGCAGGCGTGCAAGGAGCTACAAAAGGAATTGTCGCGGTCTCTCATCCAGCAGCGGCACAGGTCGGTAGAGATATCTTGGCAAAAGGCGGCAATGCGATTGACGCTGCGGTTGGGATCCAATTTGCGCTAAATGTAGCAGAACCGTATATGTCCGGTATCGGCGGCGGTGGCTTTATGATGATTTATATGAAGGATCAAAACAAAGTGACGGTGATAGATAGTCGAGAGGTGGCTCCTTCCAAGGTGACTCCCGATATGTTTTTACAGACAGATGGTACGCCGATCCCATTTGAGGAGAGACATACGAGTGGTCAGGCCGTAGGTGTCCCAGGCACATTGCTGGGAGTAGAGCAGGCGTTGGAATCGTATGGGACATGGGATTTGGGAAAAGTGATAGAACCATCGATTGAATTGGCGGAAAAAGGCGTTCGCGTCAACTGGGTGTCCGCTCAATTTATTGCCAATTCCATGGAAAAGCTGAAAAAGCACGGGGCTGCTGCACAGGTGTTTGCGCCAAACGGCGTTCCACTCAAAGAAGGCGAGATGCTGGTTCAGCCCGAATTGGCGAAAACGTTGAAGATCATCCGCGACAAAGGCTCTGATGCCTTGTATGAAGGGGAAATTGGCAAGGCACTCGTCGAGGAAGTACAAAGGACGGGAGGCTCTATGACTCTCGATGATTTGCAGGCGTATCAAGTAAAAGAGCGTGAACCGGTCCGCGGCATGTATCGCGGGTATGAAGTGATTTCGATGGCACCCCCCAGCTCTGGCGGCTTGACACTCATTCAGATTTTGAAGCTGATGGAAGGCTACGATAACCAAAAGGACGGCATTGGGTCGGTAGCCTATTTGCATCATCTGATCGAAGCCAATCACCTTGCCTACGCAGATCGGGCGGCGTTTATGGCGGACGCGGATGTTTATCCAGTACCGAAAAAGGGGCTGATTGCGGACGAATACATCAAGGAGCGGCGCCAGCTCATTCGTGAAGAGACAGCGAATGCCAATGTAATGGCAGGAGATCCTTGGAAGTACGATCCTGGCAAAAAGCCAGAGGTGTCCATGAAACTGAGAGATCAATCTCCGGTTAAGCAGACCACGCATTTCTCTGTGATGGACAAATGGGGGAATATCGTTGCGTATACGACCACGATCGAAGATATTTTTGGCAGCGGTGTGATGGTTCCTGGTTATGGCTTCATGCTCAATAATGAGCTGACAGATTTTGACGCGATTCCTGGCGGAGTCAATCAGGTCGAGCCCGGCAAACGTCCACGTTCGAGCATGACGCCAACCATGGTGCTAAAAGAAGGGAAGCCCTTTTTAGCAATTGGCTCCCCTGGTGGCTCAACCATTATCGCCTCTGTATCGCAGACGATTCTCAATGTGATCGATCATGGAATGGAAATTGAGGATGCCATCCGTGCACCACGCATTTTTTCTAGCAGCTATCCGAATGTGACGTGGGAAGCGGGCATTGAGCAAGATGTCATCTTGCAATTGATGGCAAAAGGTCACGTCTTTGCTGAGGAACCGACAAACATTGGCAACGTCCAAGCGATTGTGTACGATTTTGAAACGGGAAAAATGTACGGCGGAGCAGATAACACACGCGAGGGTACTGTACTCGGGGTCGATGCCATTGCGTATACGGCTGCTCAGCCAATCCAGTCCCCAAAAGAAAAAGATGGGCCCTTTCATTTACGAGTAAACGGTAATGTCTATCCATACACGGCAGATCAAAAAGTGATGATAGATGGAGTAGCGTATGTTCACGCCAACAAGTTGCTGTTAGGGCTGGGACAAAAAGTGACGTCCTTCCAGTCAGATGTGGTCATGTTGAAGGGAATTCCTTACTTGCCTGTCAAAAAAGTTGGCGAGAAGTTGGGCTATACGGTTATGTGGAAGGAAGGAGAGCGGTCCATCGAGTTGAATAGCAAAAAGTAGGCTGATAAGGAAAGGATGTAGCAAAAATGAAGAAAGTACTTGTACTCGGCGGAACGCGATTTTTTGGAAAGCGATTAGTCCAGCTTCTCGTTGAAGCGGGGGCAGACGTTACCGTGGCAACAAGGGGGCTTACCCAAGTGGAGTTGCCTACCGCTGTCAAAAGAATGACGCTTGACCGAGATAACGTCCACTCGCTAGCGGCTGCAGGGGAAGAGCAGTGGGACGTGGTGTACGATAACATCTGTTATTCCTCTCAAAATGCACTGGATGCGTGTACGGTTTTTCGGGGGAAAGTGGGGAAGTACGTTTTGACCACTACCTTGTCCGTCTACGATTATGCCGAGGAACCACTACAGGAAGAAGCATTTGATCCATACACGTATGCAATCAACCTGAAAACGAGAGACGAGACAACCTATCAAGAGGGAAAGCGTCAAGCAGAAGCCGTCTTTTTTCAAGAAAAGGCCTTTCCTGTCGTAGCCGTTCGTTTTCCAATCGTACTGGCGGAAGACGATTACACACAGCGGCTATGGTTTCATATTGAGCATGTCCAAGAGGAACGGCCGATTGGTATCACGAATCCCGCTGCACAGATGGGCTTCATACATGCACAGGAAGCAGCTCAATTTTTGGCATGGCTGACGACAACGTCCATCACAGGGCCAGTGAATGCGTGCTCGGATGGGACTGTTTCGCTTGCTAAGCTAATGGAGACCATTGCGCAAACAGTCGGAAAACCTGCCCGGATCGAACAAACGACAGATGCTTCTGACGCGTCTCCCTTTGGATTTTTAGCATCCCTGTACATGGATAACGGAAAGGCTAAGGCTGCGGGCTTTCCATTTTGGGTGCTGAATGAATGGTTACCAGCGCTTGTCAAACACCTAAACGAGAAATATACCGCTGAAAAAGCGTGACCTATCTACCTTTTTTTTCGTACTACTCCGTGGTAAGGTAGAGCAGAACGTATGTGTCTGTAAGGAACCAGGAGGATCGATCATGAACAAAAATCGCACCAGCAGCCTTGCGATCATCGCAGCGCTATCAGTAGCACTACTCAGTGGATGTGAACCTCCCTCATTAAGTGGATTGCTTTCCAGCGAGTCGAATGGACAGCCCGCAGGTGAGGGCACGCAAGCAACGACAGTTGAGCCGAATAAAGAGGAGACGACACGTCCCCAACGGGCAACGCTTGCAGAGACGATAAAAGATGTGGATGGAGTGCCAACCGTTACGAATGCAACAGATCTCTCGGTTGTCGTAAATAAACAGCGGGCATTGCCAGGCGATTATATTCCACCGGATTTGGTAGAGCCGAATGTTCCGTTTCCTTTTGATGAAAAAGTGGAGAAGCGATTGCTGCGAGCAGAAGCCGCACAAGCATTAGAAGAACTGTTTGCCAAAGCAAAGACAGAAGGTATTGAACTGTATGCCGTTTCTGGCTATCGCTCATATAAGACTCAAAAATCGCTGTACGAAACGTATGTAAGGACGCAAGGTGCAGAACATGCCGCTGCCTACAGTGCCGTGCCTGGAAAGAGCGAGCATCAGACTGGCTTGGCTATGGATGTGTCCGGACATGATGCTAGTACACGCCTGGAAGAATCGTTTGGTGAGACACCTGAAGGATTATGGCTTGCAGCCAACTGTGCAGACTCTGGGTTCGTCATTCGTTATTTGAAGGGCAAGGAAGATACGACTGGATATGCGTATGAGCCTTGGCATTTGCGTTATGTAGGGAAGGAAATGGCAAAAGAAATTATGGCAGGTGGCCTTACTTTGGAGGATTATTTTTCTGAAGCGGCAATTGCCCACAAATAACATCATCAAAACGAAAAGAGCCGCCCCGATAAGGAGCGGCTTTTTGCTGCCTGGATCCATGTTAACGTGGAAGGCGAATCTGGGACAGTGGCCAGTATACAGCTTCTGCACGTCCTACTACATGATCCAGTTGAACAGGGCCAATGACGCGGCTGTCCATACTGTTGTTGCGATTATCCCCCATGACAAACACACTGCCCTCAGGAATCTTCACAGGATCAAAATCTTCGGTTAACGTCACACCTGCCGCAGAGGTTTTTAGCTTGTTTTCGACCAAATACTCTTCGCTGAGCGGTTTGCCATTGACGTACACTTGATCATTTTTGGCTTCAACGGTGTCACCAGCAACTGCGACCACGCGCTTGATCCAGTTGTCGCCAGTAGCATCTGGATGAATGATGACGATATCACCAGGCTGCGGTTCTTTGAGGTAGTAAATCGCTTTGTTTACGATGACACGCTCGCGGTCATGCAACGTACTTTCCATGGAGCGCCCTTGGACGACGTAGGGAGCCATGACAAATACGTAGATGAAGGCTGTCAATCCACCAATCAAGACAAACGATTTTAACCAATCAAGCAATTCCACTTTCCATTTCGGTGTAGGGTTGGTTTGTTCCATTGAAATTCTCCTATGTATGTGATTTCTGTGGCAAATATGCCTGAGTCAATTGCCTCGTGTGTGTAAGGCTGTCTTCCCATTATACATGCTATACGAATAGATACGAAAGATGATTCAAGGAAATAATTGGTTCGTGGATGAAGCTGGAAAAAGTCGAAATATTATTTTGCTAGCTTACCTATTGTCAGTTTTTCCTGTTTGAGTTAAGATGTTCTTGAAATAAGTTTTACAATAAAAATATTAAGTGGTAAACACTTTGTCTGGCTCATACATATCTTTCGTGAAAAGAAATAATTTCGGGAGTCCTATTGATCTTCCGGTACTTAGGCTATATAGTTTTATAGTAAAAGTACTTATATTATTAATTTTCCGAAAATAGGTGATGTCGTGAGCAATTTGTCCCGTGCCAGTAAACTTGAGGAACTGGATCGAGTTTTTGTCGAGATTGCTCGTTTCTTTATTAACAATTGGCTAGAGGAAGAGTCAATCAGTCCCAAGCAGTTTATCTTGCTACGTGTGCTACATCAAAAAGGACGAAGCACAGTTTCTGAGCTGGCGACTATTTTGAAGTTATCCAATAGTGCCACCACGATCGCACTCAATCGGTTGGTCAAGGCCGGTTTTATTGACCGGGTTCGAGATGAACAGGATCGACGTGTCGTGTGGGTCACTTTGTCACAACAAGCCGTTCCAACCCTGGAAGGACTTTTGTGCCACAGGAGAGCACTAGTAGGAAAGCTGCTGGAGAATCTGACTGACGACGAGTTAGAGCAGTTTACGTATTTTCTCAGGAAAATGCAGCAGTGCATATAGCATGCCTTCAAGTTCGGGTTTGGGGACATTCGTGTAAGACAAAAGTGTGTACCGCGGAATGGGAGTGTACACATATGAAAAAGAAAAGCACACTGATCATGAGTTCTTGTATCTTAGGAGCAGCTCTCTTCACACAAGCTGCATTTGCTGAAGAGGCAGTAAAAGCTACTGAAACGACTCCTGCAAAAGAAGCAACAACAACGGCAACAGAAGACAAAGCTGCAACAGATGAAAAGCCAGCTACTGAAGAAAAGCCGGCAACTGATGCTACAACAACTGCACCAGCAACTAAACCTGAAGTAAAACCTGCGACTCCACAAACCGTTACTCCAATTCAAGGTTTGACTCAACAAGGTGGCTGGGTCATCATGCCAGGTAAAGATGAGTATGTATGGGTGAGTGGTCAATATGTTCCAGTCATCTCTAACGTAGCTGGCTGGGCAATGATGCCAGGAGCAGATCAATATGTTATCACTGGTGGCGTAACTCCTGTGAGTGCTCCAGCAGCTGGTTGGGCAATGATCGCTCCAGAATCTGATAACGAAAAATAAGCATAGCTGAAGATAAAGACGCTTTGTCCCTTGATTGGGAAAGGCGTCTTTTTTTGCTAAATCTGGAGATTCCTGTACAAACTAAAGCGGATAGAAATCAAAAGGAAGGAGGAACGAAAATGGCAGGTTATGATAAGGATCAGGCTCAGGCCAGGGCGAGAGAGTTGGGGGCTGAAGATGCTGGCACAGCCGTCTACTATCAAGAGGCAGACGAACATACGGCTGGTCTGGCTACGACGCAGGAGCAGGTCAGTGACATGTACAAGATGGGAACCATTGAGGACAGAGAACAGACGATGTAAAAGCACAGGAAAAGAGCAAGGCCAGCCCGGATACAAGGAGGCTGGCCGCTTTTTATTCCATTGATAAAAAATTTTTTATTGACTTAGTAGATTGTATCGGTAAGAATACAAGAGGAATCAGAAAATTTAAAAAGGGTGTGCCACGAATGAGAGACTCACGATTAGATCAATTAGCGTACAATCTGGTTAACTATTCTGTACGAGTACAGCCAGGGGAAAACATTTTGATCAACGCGAAAGGGGACACACCGGATTTGGTGCAAGCCCTCGTGCGTGAGATTTACAAAGCAGGCGGCAGTCCTTATGTTCAATTGATTGATCCCGCCGTAAGCCGAGAAATCGCAATGAATTGTAATGAAGAGCAGTTGAAGACCATGGCTCAACATGAAGTTGAACTCATGGAGAAAATGCAAGGTTATATCGGGATTCGTGCAGCGAGCAACATCAATGAGATGGCTGATGTTCCAAGTGACAAGCTGAGTATCTATTCTCGCCTGTATGAGCTGCCAGTGATGAACGTGCGCGTGCCAAAAACGAAGTGGGTTGTTCTTCGTTATCCGAATCCTTCCATGGCGCAGCTTGCGAACATGTCTACAGCAGCTTTTGAAGATTTTTACTTCCAAGTATGTAACCTGGATTACGCGAAAATGGACAAAGCAATGGACAGTTTGGTTGACTTGATGAATCGCACAGACAAGGTACGCTTGGTAGGACCTGAAACAGATCTCACCTTCTCAATCAAGGACATCCCTGCTGTGAAATGTGCTGGCCTGCGCAATATTCCAGATGGTGAAGTGTATACAGCACCTGTGAAGAATTCTGTAAATGGTGTTATCACTCATAATGCGCCAACACCATACCACGGCTTCACATTTGAAAATGTTCGCCTGACCTTCAAGGACGGCAAAATTGTCGAAGCAACAGCGAACGATACTGAACGCTTGAATCAAATTTTGGATACAGACGAGGGAGCGCGCTTCATTGGAGAATTCGCCATCGGTGTGAATCCTTACATTCGCAACCCGATGAAAGATATCTTGTTTGACGAAAAAATAGACGGAAGCTTCCACTTCACGCCTGGTCAATGCTATGACGAAGCTTACAATGGCAACAAATCGTCTGTGCACTGGGACATGGTTTCCATCCAGCGTCCGGATTGGGGCGGAGGGGAAATCTGGTTTGATGACGTCCTGATTCGCAAAGATGGTCGTTTTGTCATTGCAGAGCTTGAATGTCTGAATCCAGAAAACTTGAAAGGGTAAGGTATAGCCTACCCCATCATTTGTCGTACTGTCGGAGCCTTTCGTGCGCAAGCATAATATCCATTTCTAACTGAAATAGCATGTGCAGATTGCTTGAAGGAAGAGTAATTCTGCGTGCCGCGTGGTAGAGAAGTGGCTTGTTTTGTTTGACGACCGTCATGATTTCCACAACCGGTGGAATGACTTGCTTGATTCTTAGCAGGCTTTGTAAATAGCGGAGAAATGTTTGAATACTAACCTGGTCATCCTTGTTGGGTACCGCTTCAATCAAAGCGAAAAAGTCTCGGATGATGATCCGCTTTGTCTCCTGAGGCTCCACTATGGTTGTACGATTCACTTGATCCACCTCACGGGAAAGAGTAACAGCTTCTTTTCTTTACCCGTTGAATGATAAGTGATAAACCTTTTGTCTGATAAAAAGTCTTTGGCATGTGCGTGTGCCAAAGACTTTTCGTTTTTATGACTCACGATGACCATCGTAGATGCTTGCTTCTTCTATGGGTATCCGTATGCGCAGGAGCAACCAGGCATTTAAGAGAGAAAACGCCAGGGCAGTTGCCACAGCGGAAAATGTCAGCGGGAGTAGCAGCAGCTCAAGCGATACGACCAAGTAGTTGGGGTGACGAATGAACCGATAAGGACCTCGCTTGATTGGAGCCTCGCCCGGGAGGATGAAGATGCGGGTATTCCACCGTTTGCCCAAGCTGCGAATACACCAATAACGAAGTCCTTGCGCGATTAAAAACAGGCTGAACGGAATTGCCCACCAAGAGGGCAGAACCATTGCGCTGCCTTTCCCCACCACTTCGAAAAGGAGCGAGAGAAAAAAGAGAAAATGAAGAAGGACGATGTATTTGTAATGACGCGCCCCAACTTCGTAGCCCCCTTTTGAGCGGATATAGCGAGCATTCCTCACGGCAATGAGAAGCTCGACCAGCCGTTGTAACACGACTCCAGCCATGACAAATCCAAAAAAGAGCAACATGACTATCTCGCCTCCAGAAGTAAGAGCTCGGAGCTAAATCCAGGTCCAAGCGCAGCGACCAATCCGCGATCTCCTGGCTCCCACGCCTTCTCCATGCTTTTTTCCAGGACGAACAGAACCGTAGGGGAGGACATGTTTCCGAAATTGGTTAGGACATCTTCAGAAAACCGAGTGGCTTCTGTGCCAATGCCCAGGGACCGCTGATAAGCCGTTAGTACCTTGGCGCCACCTGGATGGAAAATGAAATGGCGTAGATGGTCAATAGACATCCCATGCGGTGACAAAAAGCTCTCCACGTTTTCTCGCATCGAAGAACGAATGAGAGTAGGGATGTCACGAGAGAAAATGACTTTTAACCCTGGATCGGTCAATTCCCATCCCATAATATCTACCGTGTCCGGCCATGTTGTCGTTCGCGCATCACAGAATTGAACCTTAGGTGTGTCCGAAGAGGACGAGACTTGATCTCCTTCTATTAATACGGCTGCGGCTCCATCTCCAAAGAGGCAGGTTGCGACCAAGTTGCTTTTGGACAAATCCTGTCGGATGAAGGTCAAGCCGCACAGCTCTACGCTCACAAGCAATACTCGCCGGGAGGGATAAGCCTGGGTGTACTCGCATGCACGCGACAATCCCATCGCTCCACCAGCACAGCCGAGGCCCCACAACGGGACACGGGTTGCTTGGGAACGGAGTCCTAAACGATGGAGCAAGCGGGAATCAAGGCTTGGGGTCGCAATGCCAGTGCTTGATACAAACATCAGACAATCGATGGATGACGGCTCGACCCCAGCTTTTGTCAAA
This sequence comes from Brevibacillus sp. RS1.1, assembly GCF_013284365.1. Taxonomy (NCBI): domain Bacteria; kingdom Bacillati; phylum Bacillota; class Bacilli; order Caryophanales; family Paenibacillaceae; genus Brevibacillus; species Brevibacillus sp. RS1.1. Next base: position 680,881 of record NZ_JABSVA010000001.1, on the reverse strand, counting down.
CACTTTCGAGCTGCTTCCTCTGCCAAGGCTTCCGCATGCTCGATATACAATTGATTTTTCTCCGCAAACGGTCGGTCTTCCAAAAACCAATCCATTGGCATACTAAAATATCGCTTCTGAATGTGACTATGTGCAAACACGTGTAACAAACGGTCTATGTCGGGAAAAGCATCTTGAAAAAATAGGCGTGCCAGCTTCATGGAATCCTCTTGTGTAATCTCGTGGGAAGGTACTGCTGTAGCTACTGCTTCTATACGGGGCATCCATTCATTCACTCCCGTCTATTTTGATTAGCCCTTAGCTTATCCCTTCCAATTGGTTCCAATTCATGCAGCACCATGTGCGAAGACCGCAGGATGATTGTCAGGATTTTTCTATGATTCATTTGAATGAATAAGTGGCAGTTTCGTGGATTTGCTTGAACTTATAAAAAAAGATAGGTAAAATATTCCTGATTATATGAAAAAAGACCTACTGTAGATTTTGGTAGATAGGTCTAATGTATGAATGAAAAGAGGGGAACATCGGATAGATCGGGGGTAGTGTACTTTGGGCTCACGCTGGATTAGCTTGGGTGTGTCCTGTGGAATCATTTCGGTTTGGCTGATCGGATACGGATTGCCTTCGGATGAGAGTATGGTTGTCTTTCTTTTTCTTGTGGCTGTCATTCAGACGCTTGCTGCCTATCGTATAGGGAAATATATAGATCAGCTGCGGCAGATGGCTTATCACGATTCACTCACAGGCGTTCTCGTCAATCGCAGATTTCTGGACAAGTTGGTCGCAGAAGTAGAGTTGGCAAAAAGCAATCATCAATCTGTTACGTTATTGTTTATTGATTTGGATAATTTCAAAATATTCAATGATTCATTTGGCCATATGGAAGGCGACAGACTCCTTTGCCAATTTGCAAGAATCTTGCAAGCAAGTGTACGGAAACAAGACATTGTTGGAAGGTGGGGCGGGGAAGAATTCGTCGTTTTGTTAACGCAGACAGACACAAGAAGAGCACTGGGAATCGGAGAACGAATTCAAAATCAAGTGCGAGACGCACTTTCAGGGGTCACTGTCAGCATCGGAGTAGCCTCGTATCCACACCATGCCGCAACAGCGGAAGAGTTAGCGAAAAAAGCAGATATGCTTATGTATGAAGCGAAAAAAAGGAAAGATTGCATGATGGTCGCTTCGAATGAAATGATAAATATTGGCAAGGCTAACACTCGTCCTCTCTCTTGACACGAGTGTTTTTTTTAATTGTAAAGAGCATTTACAAAAACTTAATAATTCCTTAAAGAAAAATATACACATTTGACCTTGATTTTAAATTTACGGAAACAATAACATTCGATATAATCTTGTAGGTGCCATTTATTCAAAGGAGTGAAGAAGTCCCGTATGTTGAAATCAAACAAGTATATCTTCTTTGATCTGTTCGAACAGCAGATTGCCACGGTACACAAAGGAACTCATCTTTTCTATGAAATGATAGGAAACTATCAAGATCTAGAAACAAAGGTTAAGGCAATCAAGGCTGTCGAGAAAGAAGGAGACGAAATCGTTCGTCGCATCATGAACGAGTTGAACTCTACTTTTATCACTCCGCTTGAGCGTGAAGACATTCACCAGCTCGCTCATACGATGGACTCGATGATCGACTACATTGACGGTGTCGCTGATCGTATGTATCTGTACCAAGTGACTCAACCAGATCCACGTGTATTGGCACAAGCCAACATTTTGGTGAAATGCTCGGCTAAGCTGATCGAGCTGATTCGCACACTGCGCAAGCTAGATCATAAAGTCGTTACACAAATCGCTGGGGAAATCAAAGATTTGGAGCATGAATCTGACTCCAACTACCGCAAAATGGTATCTGATTTGTTGAATTCTCCTGATACCAACCCAATGGAAGCGATCAAACTCAAAGAGATTTACGATAAGCTCGAAGACTGTGCTGACTTCGCTGAGGACGTCTCCAACCTGGTAGAAGGGATCGTGTTAAAGAATGCCTGATCTTTCGCCAGAGGTGATTATTCTCGTACTCGTCGTCATCATGGCGCTAGCATTTGACTTTATCAATGGTTTTCATGATACGGCGAACGCGATTGCTACTTCTGTTTCGACACGCGCATTAAGTCCGAAAACCGCGATTATTATTGCATCCCTGTGTAACTTGATTGGTGCACTCTCGTATACGGGGGTAGCGAAGACAATCGGGGGAAGCATTACCGATCCATTCAAGCTGGAAAATGGATTGGTCGTCGTTTTGGCGGCGTTGACATCTGCGATTTTGTGGAACCTAATCACCTGGTGGTTCGGAATTCCTAGCTCGTCCTCGCACGCGATTATCGGAGGCGTTGCAGGTGCCGCTTTTGGCGCCGCAGGAAGTGGTGCCATTAACTGGTCAGGTTTCATTAGCATTATCCAGGCGTTGATCATATCACCGCTTGTTGCCTTTGCTATTGGTTTTGTGGTGATCAAGCTTGTGTCTTGGTTTGTTCGTAACTCTGCGTATCACAAAACCAATAAAGGTTTCCGTTCGATGCAAGTATTGTCAGCTTCTTGGCAGGCTTTCAGCCATGGAGCCAACGATGCGCAAAAAACAATGGGCGTAATCACCCTTGCTCTGATTTCTGGAGGATTCTTGGTACAAGCACCGGGCGAATTCGTTATTCCACTATGGGTAAAACTTTCAGCTGCTCTTGCAATGGCATTAGGAACAGCCTTTGGTGGATGGCGGATCATCAAGACCTTGGGTGGTAAGATTATGAAAATCAAGCCAATTTCCGGTTTTTCAGCTGACCTGTCTTCTGCCTTGATTATCACAATCTTTACAGCTTTGAAACTGCCAGTGAGCACAACACATGTGATCACATCCGCCATCTTGGGGGTTGGGGCATCGCAAAAGCTGAACGCTGTAAAATGGGGCCTGGCTGGCCGAATATTGGTCACATGGGTCATTACCCTTCCGATTACCGGACTTTTGGCTGCTGCATGCTACGTCGTGTTTGACGTATTCCTGTAGAGCAACATCTTTATCCAACAGACAAAAGACACCTTTCCGTTGTAAAGTACGCGGGAAGGTGTCTTTTTCATTAACTTGATCCCGTTAAACGCTCCCATAAGCCCGGCTTGGGTTTAATTTGCACGAGGCGTACGGCAGAGAATGGGATATAGTCAAGCGAGCCATCCTGTTCTTCAATTAATATGCCATTTGGGCTGTAATCATACAATTTGCCTTCTGCATACGCGGATAATCCTTGGCCGATCCTATCAGGAGCAAAATGAATACGTACGTAGCGATCAAGATACTCTTCCAAAATTCCGTCATCCATCCTATTTCCCTCCTTTTTCATTCTTTCTCCTAGTTATTGCCTGCATTGCGACAATTCAGACAAGGCAAAGAAAAAACCACCCGGTCGGATTGACCTGAGTGGCAATAGATATGGCATATTGACGTTATTCGATCGAGTTTTGGGAATGTCCGGCCTGCTTGCTTTTCCGTGCAAACACGAGCAACAAGATGACACCGGCAGCAATTAAGCACAGGCTGACTAATTGAGCGACACGCAGGGTATCGGCTATCAACAAACTGTCTGTACGCATGCCCTCAATGAAGAAGCGTCCAATCGAATACAGGATCATGTAGCTAAACAAGACCTGTCCATCGAATTTTTTGAATCGGTACAGCATGAGCATGAGAATGGCGAAAACAACAAGGTTCCACATCGATTCATACAAGAATGTAGGGTGGTAATATTGTCCACCGATAAACATTTGTTCGCGGATGAACGCAGGGAACTTTTCCATAAACTCAGCAGAGACGGGACCACCATGTGCTTCCTGGTTGATAAAGTTTCCCCACCGTCCGATGGCTTGACCCAAAATAACACTTGGCATAAAAATGTCAGCCAAACGAAGGAACGGTAGTTTATGTTTTCGAATATACCAGGCTCCTGCCAGAACACCACCGATTAAACCACCGTGAATAGCCAAGCCGCCTTGCCAAACTGCGAAGATGTCCAGTGGGTTGTCTTTGTACTGCTGCCATTCAAACGTAACATAATACAATCTTGCACAAACGATGGCTGCTGGAATGATCAGAACCACCATGTTCAAGACGTGATCGGGATCAATGCCAGAACGTTTGGAATTGTAGCGAGCGAGATAAGTACCCAAGAAAAACGCCAGCCCCATTATAATGCCATACCAGTGAATCTTTAAGGGGCCGATTGCAATTGCGATCGGATCAATCATGAATGTGCCTCCTTGCCTCAAAACATCTGTGCCAAGTATAGCACAAATAGGCAGCATGATTCCAACTAACGGCTTAATGACACTGCAAAAAGCCGAGGATGGCATCAAGAGAGGCCCGTTTTGTTGGGACAGATATGGAGGAGAATAAATCCCCAAATGTTTCCAGGCGTTTGGGTACCGTATAAACGGTGAAATCTGTGGGATGACAATCGGGAACTTCTTCCCACAGGAGTGGCGTTGAGACGGTTGCCTGTTCTTTTGCACGGGTTGAATAAGGAGCTGGTAATGTCTTTCCGCGCCAGTGCTGCAAATAGTCAATGTAAAGCTTATCACCCCGATTCTTCACTAAGCGCTCGATGGTTAAAAGGGAGGGATGCTTGCTGACTAAATAGGATGCGATGAAATGCCCGACTTGGCGCGTCTGTTCAAACGTATAGCGGAGCTCGATCGGAACATAGATTTGCAAGCCACTGGAACCAGATGTCTTAACCCATGAAGGCAGCTGTAATTCATCGAGCAGCTGTTTCAATAAGAGGGCAGACTCTATCACAACAGCAAAGTCATCTGTGGAAGGATCGAGGTCAAACACGAGCTCTGTCGGAGTCTCATCCTTGGCGAGGTGAAAGGAGACGTGCCATTCCAATGCAGCTTGATTCGCCATCCATACGAGCGTCGCTCGGTCATTGCACAGTACGTAACGTACGTTTTCCCACATATGCGTTTGTATCCAGTCGGGTGCATAGTCCGGGGCGTTCTTTTGATAGAAGTGCTTGTCACCGATTCCGTGAGGGTAGCGAATGACCGTTAAGAGCCGATCCTTGCTATACCGGAGTAGTGGGGCTGCAACAATCAGCAAATAGCGCAAGTAATCTAGTTTGGTTACCTCGGCCTCTGGCCAAAGAGGCTTGTCAGGGTTTGTGATGGACAAAGTGTGATTGTCGATCGTCAGCTCGTACTCTTTTGTTGCAGGACACAATGACATGTTCACCTTCTTTTGAAACGGTATAGGTGTTCCTACTATCTCCCATCCACGATTCACTATGTGATGGGAATAGCTCTTTGCATATATTTCCTGCCAATCAACCATAATACGGGTAGCTTTCCAATGGTTGGTGATGAAAATGAAATTCAAGAAGAAAGATAAAATGAAGGAACTGATTGAGACAATGAATGCCTGCAGCTTGATTGAGCTGGAGGGTATACCGATTTCTCCCAAATTGGAAGAGAACATTGAGCTATTGAAAAAAATGTTCGCTGATTGCTCCGATTTTGTCATACGAGATTTCTGCCAAAAAAACAGTGTCCGTGCGATTGCTGTCTTCGTTGATGGGCTCATTGATACCAAAGAGGTCAATTCCGCACTGAAATCGTTAATGGTGCTTGAAGATGGCGATAAAGATATAAAAGTGATAGAAGAGTCACGTTTGCCTGTTTCCCAGATGGGAAGAGTAGACGATTATAAAAAGCTACTACAGGCTGTGCTTTCAGGTGATACAGGTATTCTTGTAGAGGGAAATACAGAAGCACTTACGCTCGGCATTCGTGGAGCAGAAAAACGCTCGGTTAATGAACCAGAAGGAGAAGCCGTCGTACGGGGGCCGCGTGAGGGTTTTATCGAAAATATTCGCACGAACACGTCGATGCTGCGGCGAAAATTGCGAACACCTCGATTGAAAATGAAGTCCTTGGTAGTTGGACGTGAGACAAACACCAATCTGGTGGTTGCTTTTCTGGATGGGATAGCTGATCCAGAGATCGTACAGGAGGTCACTGGTCGAATCAGTAAGATCAATTTAGATGCGGTGCTGGAAAGCGGATATATCGAAGAGATGATCGAGGATAACACATACTCGCCTTTCCCTCAGGTTATGTATACGGAGCGCCCAGACACGGTTGCTGCGGCATTGCTGGAGGGGCGTGTCGCGATATTTGTGGATGGGACACCGATGGTTTTAATCGTTCCGGTAACGTTTTGGATGATGATGCAGGCAAGCGAGGATTACTACGAGCGATTTCAAATGGCAACCCTTGTTCGATTGCTGCGTTATGTTTTTCTCATTATCTCGCTCGTTACCCCGGCTTTATATGTGGCCATTACGACCTATCACCAGCAGATGCTACCAACCACGCTCCTTTTAAGTATTGCGGCGGCACGCGAGTCTATTCCTTTTCCAGCAATTGTAGAGGCTTTAATCATGGAAATTTCCTTTGAGGCCTTGCGTGAAGCGGGGATTCGTCTCCCGAAAACGGTCGGGCAAGCCGTCAGTATTTTAGGTGCGCTGGTCGTTGGTCAGGCAGCCGTGCAGGCAGGGATTGTTTCTGCCCCCATGGTTATCGTCGTATCACTCACAGGGATAGCCTCATTTACCGTCCCGCATTTTAATGCAGCGATTTCATTGCGAATGCTGCGCTTTCCGATCATGATAGCAGCTTCAATCCTCGGCATCTATGGGATGCTGGTATTGTTATTGTTAATCCTCGGGCATATGGCCAACCTGCGCTCTTTTGGTGTCCCTTATTTATCGCCGTTAGGACCGATGTCGATCGGCGATCTCAAAGATGTACTGATGAGAGCTCCATGGTCGATGATGGAAAAACGCCCGAGCTTTTTGGGCGTACAAAATGCAAGGCGTATGAATGATGAGTTTGCTAATTCTATTCAGCAAAGAGGAGGGCAATCAGGGGTGACAGGCAACCGTCATCCAAACGAGGAGGGGGAATCGTGAAGACTGTAACCCGCATGTTGGTTGTGACGGTCTGTATGTTCTTGGTATCTGGCTGTTGGGATCGGCGTGAAGTCAATGATATGGCTATCGTCATTGCAATGGCGATGGATAAAGAAAGTGACGGCAGGTATCGGTTATCTATTCAGGTCCCGCTGGTCAGCAGCCTTGGTGCACAGTCAGGAGGTGGTGGGGGGACGAGTGGTGATAAGAGTTATTACGTAGATTCCGCAGTAGGCAGGACAATTCGGGAAGCGAATGGATTTATCCAATCAAGAATGTCTCGGCAAATTTACTACTCCCATCACAGGATGATCGTCATAGGCGAAGAATTGGCGAGGGACGGAATGTCGGATGTGCTGGATATCGTCACACGGTTTCCCGAAAACCGATTGACAGCTTATATTGTTATGACGAAAGGCAAAGGAATTGAATTATTAACCGCACAGCCGCAATTTGAACGTTTTTCAGGTGAAGCGATGCGTGAGCTGGTAAAGATGGGGGGCATTGCGGTAACGTTGAAGGATGTGGCCCAAATGCTCAGTACTCCAGGGCTTGATGCCATTTTACCCGTTCTGGCAGCAGTGGATTCCCATCCGAAAGGGAAGTCAAAAGAAGTCGAGACGACGGGGGTAGGTCTATTTCGGAGCGACAAGCTCGTTGCCATCATTAAGCCGAGAGAACTGCTCGGTTTGCGCTTGTTCCAACGCGATTTTACACCGTTTTCGTTTATTCTTCCCCTTAACAAGAAAGAACGGCTTACGATTAGTCTTTCGAAAGGAAGGGCGAAAATCAAGCCCGAGATCAGGAAAGGCCGCATTCATTACAAAATTGACCTCTATGCTTCTGCCGTAGTGGTGGAAAATATGTCAAACCTCGATCTCGAGAAAGAGAAAAATATTAGAATGCTGCAAGCGAAGCTTGACGAACAAATCAATAGCGGTGTGAAACATATGATGCAAACGATCCAACATTATCGATCAGACTTCATTGGGTTAGGAATTACATTATCAAGGAATTATCCGCAAGAGTGGCAAGAGCGATATCGGAACAGGTGGAATGAAGAGCTTCCGAAAATCACTTATGAAATCCGAACAAAAGTGAACATGGCCAATATCGGACAGACAACGAAAAATATTACCCAAGGTGAAGATAATCATGAATAGAATATTTCTGGTCTTTTTTGTCCTCATGCTGATTCTTTCCTTTGGAGAATTCATCCTGAAGCGAAAAGGCATGGATGGAAGACAGCAGGGAGTCATTGTTATTTTCTACACCCTAACCATTGTTTGTCTGATCGCCTTGCAATTCCAGTATTATCAAGTGCTCCCCACGAGTCGTATCATGAACATGTTCTCTCCCTATGTGAAGCGATGGGTGGAACAGTTTATATAAGGAGGCCCAAGTATGATTCACAAGCAAGTTGTCAATCATCGACAAATTGCCTGGCTGGTCGGTAGTGTCTTGATGACAGGAATGATGATCAGTTTATTGCGATCTATTGTGCAGGTAGCAAGGATGGATGCTTGGTTCTCACAAATTTTACCGATTTTCTATGCGTTTTTGATCGCTTACGTTTTGAGTGGACTGGTTGAGGCGTATCCGGGGAAAAACATCTTTGAAATTTTGTTTATTATTGGTGGAAAGTGGATTGGTGGAACGATCAATCTGCTCATTTTGTTTTATATTTGGATCATCTTGGCGCTCGATATCAAAGTGGCTGCTGATTTTTTACATATCTCGTTATTGCCAACCACACCAATGGAGATCATTCTACTCGTCTTCGTGCTGCTGTTAATGTACTATGGAAAAACAAGTCTTGAGGTGGCGGCACGGGTAAATGAGTTTTACTTTCCGCTTTTTTTCATCATGTGGATATCGCTATATTTCCTGCTGATGAATGAATACAACGTAGAGCGTTTGGAGCCAATCCTGACGAGTAGCTTGGACCGGATCGTAATCAGTAATTTGTTTCCGTTGGGTGTGTATGGGGATATTTTTTTGTTTGGGGCATTCTTACATGCCATTGTAGAGCCACGACTATTTCATGCTGCGATGAAGCACGGGATCATCATCGTTGGCTTTATGACGACAATTTTGTTGCTTGTCTTGCTTGGCGTGTTGGGCTTCATTATCGTTGGTCGACTGAATTTCCCCATCCATATCCTCGTCCAGCAAATCCACGTTACAGATTTTTTGGACAGGGTCGAGATAATCCTGTTTAGCGTGTGGTTCCCTGCTTTTACGACCAAGGTCACTGTCACTTACTTGGCATTTTTAGTGGGGGTTGGTTCGTTTGGGGGACAGCGGCATTATAATACATTCAATGCTCCATGCGGATGGTTTATGGTTGTATCGTCCATACTCGGGTTTCCAAATGTCGTACAAAATGATCAGTTTATTAGTTATAGCTTGCCGATGATCGTGCTCGGCTTCCAATTGCCGTTGGCGCTCTTTTTGCTTATTCATGTGAGAAGTAAGAATAAAGGAAGAGAGCAAAGCCTCATTCCCGAAGGAACGAAGCTTTATCGATTTTACCGGTCGATGGTGTGGGGCACGACAGTCTGTTTGATTGGTTGCGTGATAGTCATTTTGATTGGTGACTTTTTAAAAGATAAATCAGCGATAGGTGGGATTGTGACAGCTCTCGTGTACATTGCCCTCTTACTGACAGCGCTGTTTACGAGCTACGGGGAAATGCAGGCTCTTAATCATGGCAAGCAAAGGCTGGGAAAAGCAAAACAGGCAGGAACGTTTCGACAATAAGGTCGAAAGCCAAGGGGTTTCCTACTCCGAAACACACTGGTGGGGAGGGGTATCCACAAAGCCTTGTATGCTTGGCTCATGGAATGCCCTTCCTTCCACTCTGCAAATTTGTTGTTTCTCTGATAGTGGGTAGGAAGTGTTCTATTTGTACGAACCCGCTAGCACAATCATGCATTTGTATCAAGCATCGCTGGTATATTTATTTCTTTCACACAAGACGCCTTGGAAAGGTTCATGACGCATTTAACCAACGAAACGATATCTTGAAGGGGAATCTGTGTGCCATGATAAGCCGATAATACTTTCTCTATTCCGTCTTCATAAGGAATTTGGGTAGCAATTTCACCTGGATTTATACATGTTACACCTATTCCATACTTCTTTACATGTTCCCGTAAAGAATTGCAAATACCACGCAATCCGAATTTTGAAGCTACAAATGAAATTTGTGTAAATTCATTATTTTCAAGACCTGCCGTTGATCCGATTAAGAGGATTTTTGCGTTATCTGATTTTTTTAGATTCGGTAACAGCTTTTGGATGCAAGTAATTGCGGATGTTATATTTACATGAATAATTTTTGCAATTTCGTCCGGATCATCTTTCTCAAAATCATAGCCATCCCTAAATCCTTTGCTCTCCCAGATCCCAACATTATATATGAATACGTCTATGGTAACGCCATTTATTGTCTTCGCAATCCTATTGCTTACATCGGATAACGATAGGTCAGCTTCAATCCAATATCTATGGACACCATCGTTAAGTTTCAAACTCTCTGGGCGACTTCTGGAAACGATCCATACGTTATCACCCGTATCAGGTAATTCTTTGACGAATGCCTCACCTAATCCTTTACTCGCTCCGAAGATAATAAAGTTTTTCATATTTTCCTCCCATGCGCTTTTTTTCCATTATTTTAACTACATTTTTATACTTTGAAAACAAGTATGTTTAGTTGATTGGAAAGATAGGTGCATGCTACCGATTTTGGGAGGATTTTCGTTATCGGTTTTAACGCTTAAGTTTAAAGCCTTAACATGATCTTACGTATATTGCTTAAACGACTAATAACGCATGTCGGATTATAATAAACTTACGGTGTTTTTTGTTATACTAATGAAATGATTAGTCATAGCAAGCGATGAGAGGATTGATCGTTATTAATCATTCGATATTCATTATAGAAGATGATCAAGCCATTGTAGAAATGGTTGAGACTTATTTAACGAAAGAAGGATATGCGGTGACTGTTGCCGGGGATGGCGACGAGGGACTTCGGAAATTCGAGCAGGCGCAGGGGCGATTTGATCTGTTACTCGTCGATCTTATGATGCCCAAGATAGATGGAATGGAAGTTATCCGCCGCATTCGGGCTTACAGCCATGTACCGATCTTGATTATGTCCGCGAAGGACAGCGACATCGACAAGGCGTTAGGCCTCGGGTTCGGTGCAGACGACTACATTGAGAAACCATTCTCGATGATCGAATTGTCTGCGAGACTGAAGGCGATCATCCGGCGGGCCACGCAATACGCGAGCGTTGAGACGGAGGTTGCGCCGAAGCATAACATCCTGAACATGGGCGATTTACGGATTGATTTCGATAATTTCGCCGTCTTCAAGCACGAGGAGCCGTTAAAATTGACATCCAAAGAGTTTGAGATTCTGCGACTATTCGCAGGGCATCCCAATCGCGTCTTTACGAAAGCACAAATTTACACGAAGGTATGGAACGATGACTATTACGGCGACGAGAATGTCATTAATGTTCATATGAGCAGGCTACGGGACAAGATAGAAGATAACCCGTCAGAGCCGCGGTATATTAAGACGCTATGGGGTATTGGCTACAAGTGGGAAGTTCGCTAAGATGACGTTTATTCTATTGATGATCATCGCGATTCTTATCTGTTTAGTCATGTATCAGGCTGTTAATCGCGTGGGCCACCGCAAGCAATTGCGCCGGTTGCGATCAGAGCTCGAACGCATATCATCCCCCGCTAACCATGAGAAGTTATTGCTCATGACGAACGATCCGGAGCTCAAAGCACTGCTGATGGAGATCAACCGACTCTTGGAGGCGCAGCATCAGATGTACTCTGACTATGCCAAAATGGAAATATCGATGAAAAAGATGGTATCGAATATTTCGCACGATCTGAAGACCCCCTTGACCGTCGTACTGGGTTATATTGAGATGCTCCATCTCGATCCGGCGATGCATGCAGCGGAGCGCGAACGTCTGCTGGGCAAAGTGTATGTCAAAACCCAAGAGACGTTGGTGCTCATTCATGATTTCTTCGATTTGGCTAAGCTGGAGTCCGGGGATCAAGATATGCCGATGACCCGAATTCTCATGAATGAACGCTGTGGCACGACGATTCTGGCTTATTACGACATTCTTGTGGAGCAAGGTTACCTCGTTCATATCGAGATCCCGGATCATCCGATTTATGGCTTCGGTAATGATGAGGCGCTCCACCGCGTACTGAACAATCTGATCTCGAACAGCATTCAATATGGCAATCAAGGCAAGCAGCTCGGTTTGACGCTCCGGGAAGATGAAACTTCTGTCTATGTGGATATATGGGACCGGGGAAAAGGCATTGATGCGATGCATATCGATCATGTGTTTGAACGGATGTATACGCTGGAAGATTCGCGGAATAAGTTCTATCAAGGCAGCGGACTGGGACTTACCATCACGAAGCGGTTGGTGGAGAGTATGGGCGGGTCTATCCACCTCCGCAGCAAGCCTTATGAGTTAACGGTGTTCAGCGTTCAATTGAAAAAAGTACAATACTAGCTCATGCATTGAGGAGGGTTAACTCATTTCATGAGTTTTTTTATGAGCATCACCGCATATAGAGGTAGCTTAAGAAATTCGTAAGAGTGACGTAAGAAAAAAGAAGATTACATTCTGTAAGATATCGTTATGAGTGAGCGAGAGGAGAAAAGAAAAGAGTATGGAGCATATAGTACGAACGAATCGATTGACCAAGACTTTTCAAGGGCAGGAAGTCGTCTCGAATGTCAATATGAATATGAAGAAAGGCGAAATCTACGGATTCTTGGGTCCCAACGGCGCAGGAAAAACGACAGTGATGAAGATGATTACGAATCTCGTCAAACCGACGAGTGGGGAGATCGAGATATTTGGAGAGAAGCTAATGCCGAATTCCTATCATCTTCTGGGACGCATGGGAACAATTATTGAATACCCGGTGTTCTATGATAAGCTGACAGCCCGGGAGAATCTAGAACTGCATTGCGATTATATGGGGTACTACAACAAGAAGGCGATTGATGAAGCGCTGGAACTTGTGAATCTGGTAGATACGGGCAAGAAGAAAGTAAAGACCTTCTCGCTTGGGATGAAACAGCGCTTGGGGATCGCCCGTGCTATTACGACCAAACCGGAGCTGCTTATTTTCGACGAACCGATCAATGGACTCGATCCGCTAGGGATCAAAGAGTTAAGGGACCTTTTCCGCATGTTGTGCAAGGAATATGGCACGGCGCTATTGATTTCCAGCCACATTCTAGGCGAGATCGAGCAAATTGCGGATACAATTGGCGTCATTCAAGGTGGTCGGTTACTGCGTGAGATTGCGATGGACGAAATTCGCGGCGACACGACGAATTACATCGAGATCATGACGACGGATTGCAGCCGAGCTGCTTATGTCTTAACGGATAAACTTCAATTGAACAATATCCGAGTCATCGACAATCAATTCATACGAATCTATGACCAGCATATGGCGCAAAGCGAAATTACTAAAACCTTGATCATGAATGAAGTGGTTATTGATTCGATTCATAAACGAAGCGGCTCGTTAGAGGATTACTTTTTGCAAGTATCTAATGGGGGTGGAGTACATGCTAAATTTGATGAAGCTGGAGCTAAGAAAATTTAAGATCATGGGGTATATTCGCAGTGCTGCCATCGCTACTCTGATCATTTTCGGATTTATGATACTGATAAGCTATTCGCCTAAGTTGTACAGCATAAACGTACTTAAAAATTATAGCAGTGTGTTTTCTATGATAGATGTATTTGTGAGAGGGACATTTATTATTTTCGCGGCCGTCTTGCTGGGGCGATTCGTCATCGATGAGTTCAATCAAAAGACGATTACCGTCTTGTTCATGTACCCGATCAAACGTCATAAAATCATTGCGGCAAAGCTTATGGTCGTGTTCGCGTTCACCTTTCTATGTATCGTGGCTTCCATGATAATTTTGAGTGTGTTGTATTTTGTCATCAACTCATTCACACATTTCGTATCGGGTGAACTGACGTTGAATCTGGTGTTGCAGCACGCTGCGAAAATAGGCTTCCATGCGTTGGCGGCAAGTTTCATAGCGCTAATTCCACTCTACTTCGGGATGCGCAAATATTCTATTCCGACGACCATTGTATCCTCCGTCATCATCGTATTGCTGACCTGCTCGGACTTTGGCGGATTCAACTTGAATGACATAATTATCGTTCCCATTCTACTAGCCGCGATTGGCATAGCGGTCGGATACATGGCGATTCGCAAAATGGATCAAATCGATATTTGTTAACTTGGCTGAGTATACAACACATCTAATGCAAAAGAAAGGAAGATAAACATTTGAATAACAACATGAAGTTAGCTATGATTCTCCTGGTCGCTGCCAGTATCGTAGTCGCCGGATGTACGAAAGAATCCTCCGTCACTAGTACACCAAGTGCGTCCCAGCAAAACGCTTCTATTCAGACGAACACAATTGTAAATTCAGAAACATCGGACATTAGAAATGTCTCGAATGCAGTAAAAGGGGATATTTCTCAAATAGATGTAAACAACATTCATTCGCTAAAAATTCAGGGTAACGCTGCTATAGTTACAGTCATAGGCGATAAACAAATCAATCAAGCAGAATGGGAATTATCCAGTGGCAATTCACAAGGTATAGATACCAACGTGACTACGTCAATCCAAAATGGAACATTACAGATTATGCTTAAACAGAAACAACAGAAGATCATAAATACGGAGCCATTGCCATCCTTAACGATCCATCTTCCTTATAAAGACTTCAAATCCATTGAGATAGATAATGAAATTGGCAACATATCCGTTGAGTCAGAATTGTCGGTACAACACTTAAATGTGAGCAGCAGTGCCGGCAACATCACCGTAACGGATATAATTGGCTTGGAAAGCAGTAACATATTTACTAACCTCGGTAACGTCGAATTCGCTCTACCTGATCAATCAGCACCTCTACATGTAAATCTATCAACAAAACTAGGAAATATCGATAATCAGGTTCCTCTTGAAAATGCAACAAATACCACAACGGTTGTTTCCAAAGAACTCCATGGATATGTGGGTGAGGCTCAATCCGAGAGTGCAACGCTCAACATTTCCACACATGCGGGCGATATTCTGTTTAAAAATTAAGTGTCGTCATCGTACCAGGCTTGTCATAATCATGATCAGGCCTGGTATGAACAGTATAAGGAAAAACCTTGAGTAACAGCTAATCACTTACGTATAAATTCAAAGTAAAATCATTCAGAAACAAATAGCTTTAAGGAGATTGCAATGATGGAAACGAAATCACGGAAAGTCATCTTAGTTGGCACCATATACTATACGACTTTCATTTTATTTTTTATGTTCTTTGCATTTAACAGGCTCGAGGGTGCAACCAGTGTAGATAGTTACACCTTTATGCTTGTTCCAGAAGGAGTACCGCTTCTATTTCCAAAACTAACTTTTATGTGGCTTTTTTCTTTTGGAAACATTGCTGCTTTTATCCCTTTTGGAATACTAATTCCCCTGTTGTATAGTGTTAGATTTGGAAAGTTCATATCCTTGTTTGTGTTAACGATTCTCGTCCTATAAACTCTTCAGGCTTTAACTTATCTCGGTAGCTTTGATGTAGATGATGTGATATCCAATACATTAGGTGCAGCGATTGGCTATGTTGCCTATCGAGTTGGATTTTCTTCAAACATTTCTTATAAAAAGCTCATGGCTTCGGGTCTAACTATTGTTGTCCTTCTATTTGGAGTCATGGTGGTCTCTGAAATCATCAAAAAAAGAGAAGGGCCTATTCACTCATTAACGGATATGAAAGAAATGACAGGAGCTACACCTATGACGGAAAATCTCCCAAGTTTCACCGTAGCAGGTGAGCGAATAGAGCCAAAAATGAACGTGTATAGCAGTGAAGGTGAATCAACCAAGACATACAACTATATTCTTGGGAACAAAGAAGATGTCTGGCTTTATTTCTATTTCGGTATTCCCGACAATGGAGACTTTAAGGGTGCAGCCAAAATAATCGTAGATGGACAAGAAATAGCCCAGTTAAACGAACAATCTTATCAAGGAGCAGAGGCTTTAAGGGAGTTGCCTTTTAACGAGGTAAACGAAATTACCATTATCGTTTCCGGAAACGCTAAGCTGTGGGACGTTGGAATCCGTGGAATGCAACATTGGTGGGAGTAAGGAACAGTACATTCTGTATCATCCTGAAGTCAATTAGTGGGACTGTCACTCAGGTGGCAGTCCTTAATTTCATTGGCGGGTGTGAGCGCAGAGCGAATCATTCTATTGACCGCATTTTAGAAACGATCAAGGGAATTAAAACCGAGATAGAGACTCTAAAATCGTTTGATTTACCCGAGGATAACGTCAGCTATTTATGTCAGTAAAGCAGAGCCACGCTATTACGGGACTTAAAGTTTGGCAGCAGTCGATTCACGATACTAAGCCCTCACAACGTCATTGATTACTGGAAAGGGTTTGGTATCGACCATTTTAACAATGTTCGGAGTAAATCGAATCTTTAATAATGAAAAGACGAAAAAAGAAACATAGAAGTGAAAAACTTCTGTGTTTTTTTTGATTAATATATTTATTGGAAAAGCATTTTCACAGATGCTTCCTAATTTATAGAAGCTATTTTGAACGTAAGAAATTTGTAAGGAATGGATAAGAAAAAAGAAATTTCTATTCTATAGGATAAAAGTGTAAAGAAGAGTGAAAGGGGGGATTAGATAAGATATATTTATGTGAAAAAATCTAGTAATAAGAGTGTTCTAAGGAAAAGAAGTCATTTCTGGGTTTAACATACTTGTAAAAAAGAGGGATTCGCCGTTTGTTAGGACAGAATATGGCGTATGTAAAAAAATCATTATAAAGATAATTACGAATTCCATGTTGCCCTTTTGTCATTGCTGGAGATGATCACTATGTAATTAGTACGAACCAACAAACAACACCCACCCATACAATATGAATAGAGGAGAGGAATGCCTTATGAAAACAGGTAGTCAAATTAAATATGCAAGTCTTGCCCTTCTAATAGCTGGAAGTTCCCTGTTATACACAACACCGGCCTCAATTGTAAAAGCAGAGCCCACTGAAAATGTATCTAGTTCGTCACACACTCAGCGAGATCGTAATTCCGTCAAACAAGCAATGCGGGATACATTGCATTTTGGATTCCCGGGGATACTTGCTAAAGCTTCTGAGGGTGGAAAAACGTGGGGTTATGCTGCTGGGGTAGCGAATCTGAGCACCAAGAAACCAATGAAAACAGATTTTCGCTTTCGTATTGCCAGCGTGACGAAGACGTTCACCGCAACGGTTGTCCTTCAATTAGCTGCAGAAAACCGCCTGAATCTAGACGACTCCATCGAAAAATGGTTGCCTGGTGTCATTCAAGGAAACGGATATGATGGTAACCAGATCACTATCCGGCAGTTATTGAACCATACAAGTGGTATCGCTGAATACTCAAGGTCAAAAGAAGCTGATTTCTTTACGAATACAAAAAAAACGTTTACTGCTGAAGAACTAGTGAAGTTGGGACTTTCGCTGCCTCCAGACTTTGCCCCAGGAAAGGGCTGGTCTTATTCAAACACAGGATACGTATTACTGGGTATCCTTATTGAAAAAGTAACCGGAAACAGCTATGCGGAAGAGATTGAAAATCGGATTATTGAACCACTTGAATTGTCGAATACATTTCTACCTGGCAATTCAAGCGTTATTCCAGGCACCAGCCATGCCCGTGGATATTTCCAACCAGACGGAGCAGGTGAGTTAAAAGACGTTACTTATTATAACCCAAGTATAGGTAGCTCAGCTGGAGATATGATTTCTACTGCTGACGACTTAAACAAATTCTTCTCTTCCTTACTTAGTGGCAAATTAATGAAGGAACAGGAACTAAAACAAATGCTTACTACAGTTCCTACAGGAAGTGATACAATCGTCGGATATGGTCTTGGAATCTATGAAACGAAGCTTCCAAACGGTGTCTCGATATGGGGACACTCAGGTGGCATACCAGGGTTTAGTACTTTTGCTGGAGGAACACTTGGAGGTAAGCATACGATAGCCGTCAATTTGAACAGCTTAGGAAAAGCTGACAATCCTGATCCTTTTAAAAATATTTTACTTGCTGAATTTAGCAAGTAGGCAAAAAGGAAAACCGGGTATCACCACACGTATCTATTATAGTCAATGTAAACTCTCACCTTTCGAAAGGGTGGGAGATTTTTTTATGATGTGAAAAGAGCAAATAAATAGTGGATGACAGGATGGACGACGTACAGTCGGTTTTAAAAGAGCTGAAACGATCCGAGAAATGCACGAAGCTGAGGTGGAATCACCTCTTCGATATGCAATATGACAACGCGTTTAAGGTTTTATTTTTATGCATTGCTTGCGGTGTAAGGTTGTACCGTTAATTTCAAAAACGTTAATTTCTGAAATCGAATTTGGTATGAAGAACAACAAATACTCCCATAAAGAGGAGTATAAGAGTAATACTACATTCCCCTTTTTTGAGGTGAAAAATGAATCCAATTATACCTATGGAGCCGATTAGCTGTGAGGTAATACCCCAAGGGGACGACTGGATCGCCCAAGTTAAATGGGATGGAGTTCGAATCCTAACTTACTTTGATGGTCAGGGAACTCGTTTATACAATCGGAGAATAAATGAGCGGACTCACCAATACCCAGAGTTAGCTGAAATACAGACATATTGCAATGCTCGCTCGGTGATCTTAGATGGAGAAGTGATTGCACTAGGAGCTGACGGAAAACCGTCATTTCATGAAGTGATGCGGCGGGATGGGATTAGACGATTGGAGAAAGTCAGCCAGGCACAGAAGGCTGTCCCCATTACCTACATGATATTTGATGTCCTATTTACAAATAATGAGTGGATAAACGATCTTACATTGAGAGAGCGTCTCAACTTACTATCAGAAATCATTATTCCAAATGACCATG
Organism: Brevibacillus sp. RS1.1; assembly: GCF_013284365.1. Taxonomy (NCBI): domain Bacteria; kingdom Bacillati; phylum Bacillota; class Bacilli; order Caryophanales; family Paenibacillaceae; genus Brevibacillus; species Brevibacillus sp. RS1.1. Next base: position 661,832 of record NZ_JABSVA010000001.1, on the reverse strand, counting down.
TACAATTGGTGACCGGTCATGATGATGGAAACGCTATGTATGAGGTCATCAAACAGCATGGTATGGAAGGCATTGTTGTGAAGAATCTAAACAGCAAATACGTCATTGGTGGGAAAGAGAAGCAGTGGCAAAAGAAAAAATACTATCGGGACACCATAGCTGTCGTTGGGGGAGTTACGCTGCGTGATAATGTTGTGAATTCTCTCTTGTTAGGGCTGTATGATCCCCAAGGCCGCTTATTTTATATAGGCCACGCAGGAACAGGTAAATTAACTCGAAATGACTGGATGGCCCTGACGGAAAAGATTGTACCTTTGATACAAAATGATAGGCCCTTTGTAAATACCCCGGCAAGGTTCAAGGGTGCTGTGTGGCTGAGACCAAGTGTCACGGTTAAGGTGCAATTTGCGGAATGGACAGAAGGCTATACGTTACGGCAACCGAGTATTCAAGCAGTTGTTGATATACCTGTTGATTACTGTGTCTTGGAGTAGATTCTCATGGTGCAACACAATGGAACATAAAAAATATCCTTCATCTTAAATGGTGGGATGTTTTTCTATGAAACTTTGATTCCGAAAGTTGAAAATTCACCGGGCGATCATTAGGTGTGAGTGGATGGATTCTTGTTGGAATTTTACGAAACTTTTTTATTGATTAAGTATTGAATTCGAGCTATACTACTCTGTATAAAGTAACTGATCGGTTTAGCGGATTTGGGCTGTATCTGGTTGAGCTGTTTCCTCCTTCCGTGGTACGTCCACCACACCTCATGGGAAGGGAGCGGCTCTCTGATATGGCCCTCTTTGCGTCTCTTGCTCCAGGTGGGAATGTTAGTTGTTCACTTTCTTTAATCCTTTTTTCATTGATATACGATTAGAGACTTGTTTATAATGACTGTGCGAACTCATTTACGAAAGAAGGAATTGACTTGCCGTTTCTTCGGTTTAAAGGCTTTGCGAAGCAAGACATAGAGCCCATTTCTCAGATTCTTATAGAAGAGTTTTCCAAAAATGCTGAAGTCGCTCAGGAAAAGGTGAAATTGGAGCTGCTTCAGGTAGAGCAACTAACAAACAGTCCTTTGTCTGTAGAGATCATGATGTTCCCCCGCGAACAAAAGCAACATGATGCGATTGCAAGCGCCGTACACGGCATTTTGAAGAAGCAAGGCTTTTTGCATGTCCATATTTTCTTCATCCTGCTATCGCCTACTCTCTATTATAAGGAAGGACTTCCGTTGCAGGTCGGGATAGCGAAATAAGCAAGAAAAAAGGTCGAGATCCTCCAGAAAGGATTTCGACCTTTTTCTATTAATAATAGAGGCTTTCGGATTGCAGGCACTTGGAGCATGTTCGCGTAAGTGGAGTTTCGATATAGACGTGGCTGCAGTCTTGTTGAATGAGCCGCAATTGTTGTTTAAATTGCTCTAGCTCAGCCTCTAGTCGAATGATCTTTTCGCGTAAACGACTGGCTTCCTCCATAGGCATCCCCCTTGATTACGACTGGTACAAACGGCTTCCTTGTTCGCGGAACTCACGCGATTTTTCCTGCATCCCTGCAAGAATGGCGGGATCTTGGGCAGATCCTTGTTCATTAGCAATGTGACGAATGTCGTGCGATATTTTCATGCTACAAAATTTAGGCCCGCACATGGAACAAAAATGGGCGGATTTGGCGGCTTCTGCTGGCAACGTTTCATCGTGATATTCGCGGGCGCGCTCTGGGTCTAGGGACAAATTGAATTGATCGTTCCAGCGAAAATCAAAACGAGCTTTGGATAAAGCGTCGTCTCGCTGTTTTGCCCGCGGATGTCCTTTTGCGAGATCAGCGGCATGCGCTGCGATTTTGTATGCGATTAAACCGTTGCGAACATCCTCTTTATTAGGAAGGCCGAGATGCTCCTTGGGCGTTACGTAGCAGAGCATCGCTGTTCCGAACCATCCAATCATGGCAGCGCCAATCGCTGAAGTAATGTGGTCATAGCCGGGTGCAATGTCTGTTGTGAGTGGTCCAAGTGTGTAAAAAGGGGCTTCATGGCAAATAGATAACTGTTTATCCATATTTTCGCGAATAAGATGCATAGGGACGTGACCGGGGCCTTCAATCATGACCTGTACGTCGTGTTCCCACGCAATTTTTGTGAGTTCTCCCAATGTTTCAAGCTCCGCGAACTGTGCCTCGTCATTCGCATCCGCTATAGAGCCAGGACGCAGTCCATCCCCGAGGGATACACAAATGTCATAGGCCTTCAGAATTTCACAAATTTCAGCGAAATGCGTATACAAAAAGTTTTCCTCATGATGGGCCAGGCACCATGCGGCCAAAATTGACCCGCCGCGAGAGACGATACCGGTAACACGCTTAGCCGTCATGGGGATGTAGCGCAAAAGAACGCCAGCATGAATCGTGAAGTAATCGACACCTTGTTCCGCCTGCTCAATCAAGGTGTCTCGGTAAACCTCCCATGTCAAATCCTCGGCTTTCCCATTTACTTTTTCAAGTGCTTGATAAATCGGGACAGTTCCGACTGGAACGGGGCTGTTTCGGATAATCCACTCCCGCGTGGTATGTATATGTTTTCCCGTCGAGAGGTCCATAATGGTGTCGGCACCCCAACGAACAGACCAAATCATTTTTTCGACCTCTTCTTCCATCGAAGAGCTGACCGCTGACGTTCCTATGTTGGCATTGATTTTCACATGAAAGTTGCGGCCAATGATCATCGGCTCGCTTTCCGGATGATTGACGTTAGAAGGAAGGATCGCACGTCCAGCGGCGATTTCTGCCCGTACAAATTCAGGGGAGACACCCTCGCGAATGGCAACGTATTCCATTTCCGGTGTGATGATATTTTTTCGGGCATAATGAAGCTGGGTAACATTTTTGCCTGGCTTTGCCCGTTTTGGTTTGTAGTCCTCTCGAGGGAAAGTGGGGAGGGAGGCAGCCTTTTCTTCGTTTCGGATTCCGTCGTCGACTAGTTGTGGTTCGCGACCGACATACGTTTCCGCATCATTTCGCTCATCGATCCACTGATGGCGAATGGAGGGCAGTCCGGCTTGAATGTCAGGAACGTAACCCGTTGCGGTATACTCGCCACTCGTATCGTACACGCGAAGAGGAGGATTGGGTGTGGAGCCAGACAATCCTTCGGTAGGATGAAGGGAAATCTCGCGCATCGGGACACGGATGTCCGCACGACTACCTGTTTCGTATACTTTGCGACTACCTGGAAAAGATGACACCAATGACATAAAAAAACCTCCTTGTTTTGGTTGCACGAAAGTGAGAACCGTTAGGGAGGCGAAAGAAACTTCCGCGAAAAAGCGCCGCATAAACAACATGCGACGCCAACGCGAGAGTAGAGAAGAAACGGGTATCCTAAAGATACGCGCATCTTTTCGTGTCGTATATGACATTCCTCCGCTGGCATTACCCAGTTCAGGTTCAACGGTCGATGGCACAGTACCATCCTCTCAGCCTGGTGAATCCCAAGCTCCCGTGCTTTTTTATTTTGGATTGCAAGAATAGGATAACGGGAAGTCCATCTAATTTCAAGGGAAATTTTCCAGGAGGAAATTGCAGGTGTGCAACACATTTTCCTCCCCCCTATTCTCGTGAACCGGACTAAAACTGTTTCTGTAGACCCACATGATTCCGATCTGTTACGATGAAGTTCGAAAAAAAGCAACTGCTTCCAGCGCTTTGATATTCCTCGTTGTCGAAGCAGGATGGAGAAGTATTTTGAGGTGATGAGGTATGGATGTTTATTCGGATCTAAAACAAGGAGAACGTGGAGCGTGGGTGAGTATTTTCGCCTACATTTTCTGCTCTGTATTAAAAATAGGAGTTGCGTATGTCACTGCGTCAGAAGCTTTAATGGCCGACGGTCTTAACAACTCAACAGATGTTGTCGCATCGATTGCTGTTTTGATCGGGCTGCGTATCGCAAGGAAACCACCTGATAAAGATCATCCGTATGGCCATTTTCGGGCCGAGACGATTTCAGCACTTGTCGCATCATTTATTATGCTATTTGTTGGAGTTCAGGTCATTACGAATGCAGTACCATCCTTGTTTGACCCAAAACACTCGGCTCCTGACCTGTTGGCAGGGTGGACAGCACTTGCGACTGCTGTTATTATGCTTTTCGTCTATCGCTACAATAAAAAGCTCGCTATCAAAACAAACAGCCAAGCATTAGATGCAGCAGCGGCTGACAACCGTTCAGACGCATTCGTCAGTATCGGGACGTTTATCGGGGTGGCTGGCGCACAGTTTCAATTGCATTGGCTCGATCCGTTAGCTGCTTTTGTTGTTGGTCTCATCATTTTGAAGACTGCGTGGGACATTTTCAGGGAAGCAACCCACCGTTTGACAGATGGCTTTGACGAGAGCGAGCTCGCGGACCTGCGGGCTACGATTTCCTCGATTTCAGGGGTTAGGGATATCAGTGACATCAAAGCTCGCTACCATGGGAGCAGCGTGCTGGTTGATGTTGTGATCCATGTAGATCCCGGTCTGAATGTGGTGGAGAGTCACACCATCACCGAAAAAATTGAAGAACAGATGCGCAAGATTCACCGCATTAACGCCGTTCATATCCATATTGAACCGTGTAGAAAAATGGCGCCTAGCTAGATTTCGTCATGGGAATACAAAAAAACCTGTCCAGTGTGGGCAGGTTTTTTTGTGTGTGCAGCTAACCAGAAGTAGCCTTCTTTTTGCGGAGTGCTTTGGTTGTAGAAGTAGTCGTAGTCTTTTTCGGACTGGCTGGTGCCGCCTTTTTCGATGCCTGTTCTTTTTCGGACGAGGAGGCAGCGGTGGTGCGTTTTCGCGCAGGCTTTGACGGAGTTGGTTCGGGCTCGATTTTGATGGGCATAGCGGCTTGACCAGCTGTAGATTCCAAGCTTTCTTTTAGGGCCTGCATGAGATCGATAACATTGGTTCTTGCCACGGTAGGTGCAGTGGCGATCTCCTGACCCTCCAATTTTTTCTCAATCAGTTTTTGCAGATCGGATCGATATTCATCCGTATATTTTGCCGGATCAAAAGGGATCGTCATATTGCTAATGAGCTCAGTTGCCATCTTTAGTTCGTTTTCGGCCAACTGTACAGTGGCTTCAGGCAAGGCAGGTACTTGACTGACGGGACGTACCTCATCTGGATAGAAGATCGTCTCCAGCATGATGCAATGTTCATACAGTCGGATAACGGCCAGGCTTTGCCGATTACGCATCGTCACCTGTGCAACGCCGATTTTTCCTGTCTGTTCCATAGCGGATCGCAGCAAGGCGTATGCTTTTTCGCCAGTGTCCTGTGGAGATAGGAAATAGCTCTTATGAAAATAAACGGGATCGACCTCCGACAAGTCTACGAAGTCGATAATTTCAATGGCTCTGCGTGTTTCTGGCGTAATGGCTTCCAGATCGTCATCGTCGATCATGACAAAATGTCCTTTTTCGTATTCGAAGCCACGGACGATTTCGCTCGTATCGACCTCGCGTTGACAGTGCGGGCACATTTTCGTGTACTTGATCGGGGTATTGCACTCTTTATGCAGTTGACGAAAGCGAATATCGCGCTCTTCCGTTGCAGTAAACATACGAACAGGTATATTGACGAGGCCGAAGCTGATTGAGCCCTTCCACACCGTATGCATGCGGATACCTCCTTCACAGTTATTTTTGTATAGTATCTGTATCCGCTTAAAAGAAGTGCCGAGGGAATTGAAGGTGGAAAAGTAAAAAGCCAGCCGATTCGATGCGGCTGGCTATTGTATGCAGCTACTGTCCATGTTTGACGATGTCCGATTGATCTGCACGCGATTGCATGTCACGCGCCAGCTCGACGTCTTTGCCTGTGCGGTCTGCAATGGACTGGGCTTTGGACGCCTTCAGCTTTTGTGCGGACGGTCGCTTTTCTGCCATGAATGACTCACTCCTTTCAGGCAAGCTACATGAAGAAGGTGTTGCAGGTATATGTAGTATGTGCTGGACACAAAAAAATACCCCATCGCCAAATGACGAGGGGCGACCGTTCAACTCCTCCCGGTGAAGGGAGCGATGGCACGAAATGCTCCTATCAGACACGTCGTGCGCCTAAGTGAACAGCCTTTCAATTATGGGAGAGGAGAAACCGGAGGAAGAGCTTATGGGGAAACGTAAGTCTTCTCCGCGGTTGTCAGCGACACCGTTGCGTCGCTATTCAACATCTTTTCCAATTGAATGGGGTTATATACCTTTCTTGCGATAAATTTTTCCAGTTGCTAATTTTACGGGTGTATGCAGTTGTGATAGTATGATATCATTCTCAGTCTTAGAAAATCGCGTCGTAAAACATACATATTAGGAAAGCAGACAGGTGAAATGAGTATGCGAGTCATCGCTGGAGAACACAGAGGAAGACGGTTGGCAGCTGTTCCGGGAAAAGGAACGAGACCGACAACCGATAAAGTCAAAGAATCGATTTTTAATATGATTGGCCCGTATTTTGATGGCGGATGGGCATTGGACCTATACGCAGGAACAGGTGGTCTCGGGATCGAGGCATTGAGTAGGGGCGCGGATCGAGCTGTTTTCGTGGAGCGAGATCAAAAAGCGTTTGCCGTGGTAAAGGAAAACGTCAGCACTTGCAGGCTAGACGATTATGCCGAGCTATATCGAATGGATGCGGAGCGAGCTATTCGCACACTGAGTACCCGCAATCAAAAATTTGACCTCGTCTTTTTGGATCCGCCATACGCCCAGCAAAAGATCGTAGAAGAAATTGAGATGTTGCAGGAGCTGGGAATGTTGGCAGACGGAGCGTGGATCGTGGCTGAGCATGATATCGCAGACTCCTTTCCGGATGCAATTGGTCATTGTGTGAAGGATCGAGCGGCAAAGTATGGGGATACGGCCGTTACCGTGTATTATTACGATTTGGAGCCACACGCCTAATTTTTAAATCAAGGTGCGAAAAGAGCACGAAGGGAGGATAACCCGCTATGGCAATTGCCGTATGTTCAGGAAGCTTTGACCCTGTTACTTATGGGCATCTCGACATTATTGCGCGGGGTGCCAACGTTTTTGATAAGGTCATTGTTGCTGTCTTGATCAATTCAAAGAAAAACTCATTGTTCAGCGTAGAAGAGCGTGTCGAATTGCTTCGTCAGGCAACGTCTGACATGAAAAATGTAGAAGTGGACTCTTTTGACGGCTTGTTAATTGACTATATGAACAAAAAGGGCGCACAGGTGATCATTCGTGGCCTTCGTGCTGTTTCTGATTTTGAATATGAGATGCAAGTCGCCTCGATTAATAAAAAGCTCGACGAAAATATTGAAACGTTTTTCATGATGACGAACAATCAATATTCATACTTGAGCTCAAGTATCGTAAAGGAAGTTGCGAAGTACAAGGCGAGTGTCGCCGATTTAGTGCCGCCGATTGTAGAAGAGGCACTGAAGCGAAAAATGGCTGAGTAGATTATCACGTCTTGCTGCGGTTCATGTGCGAAAGGGTCAGGCTGGTACACAACAGAATCGCACCGACGCCGATGGCGAGTCCCCCTGATAATAGGAAGGTCTCCCACCAACTCGTCGCAGGAATCTCAGCTTTCGCATGCACAAATACAGGGACGGCTTTCTCCACGAACCAGGAACTGACTGTGGCAAGTGGCCCCCAAAGGACAAAGGTCAAGATCGCAGCTAGCAAAGCATGCAGGGATCTGGCAATCAAGTAAGGGGCGACACGAATATCCGTTTCACTCAAGATACTTGCGACTTGTGCGTGAACACTCAGACCGCCCCAGGACAATATCGCACTGGCAATGGCTGCTTTCCAGACCAAGGAAACATCATTAGGCACAATGCTCGCTGCCTGTGCGCCAAGGGTTACTTCGAACAATCCAGCTACGATTGCTTGGGAGAAGGCTGGTGGAAAACCAAAGGGACCGAGAAAAATCGAGAGAAGCGTACTGATGATTTGCGTCAGATGAATTGTGGAGAAAAGTTGGATTAATACCGAGAAAACAATGATGAAGCCACCGATCATAAGCAGTGTATTCAGAGCGGATTGCACGGCTTCTCCCATTAATTTTCCGAACGGACGACGATCGCGGATACGTGCCCGATGCATCGCTTGCAAGGCCCGTAAAGGAAGAGGTAGTGAATTTTTCTCCAATGGGGCTGAAGTAATCGCAAAAGGCGCATGAAAACGATAGATTACGCCCATGAGTACAGCTGACAAATAATGAGTCAGGGCTAAAATGACGCCCATTTGCTCGCTGTGGAAAAAGCCGATTGCCACTGCTCCCATGACGAATAAGGGGTCTCCTGTTGTTGTAAAAGAGACGAGACGTTCACCCTCAGCCTTCGTCACATTGCCTTGCAGACGCAGGCGTGTAGTCAGCTTAGCGGCTACCGGATAGCCGGACGAGAAGCCCATAGCCAGTACGAATCCGCCAGTGCCCGGAACGTTAAACAGTGGGCGCATCAATGGCTCCAGTAACACGCCGACGAAATGGACGACGCCCAGACCCATCAACACCTCAGATAGCACAATAAAGGGAAGGGTAGAGGGAAAAACTACCTCCCACCATATCTTTAGACCGCGTACGGCAGCTTCAAAAGATATCTGCGAGTAAGCAATCAACGCAATAACAATGAAAACGGTCGAGATGGCGAGCAACAAGGTAAGTACGGGTGAGTGGCGTGACATGGATTCCTCCTGAATCGAAGAAAAGTAGTAGTACATGTCTACGTGGCAGGCGGGAGAACTATGCGTAAGCTTGGTCGACGAATCTCTCCCAAGTGTGAAAGGTTCAGCGATTTACCACATAGGCTGGTTACAGGGAGGGGTTTTTCCATGCAGACAAAGCGTAAACCAATCGTGGGTGTAGCCCTGGGTTCTGGGGGTGCTCGCGGTTTTGCACATATTGGTGTATTGAATGCGTTAGAAGCACATGGTATCCAGATTGACATGCTGGCTGGCTCCAGTATGGGCAGTCTGATTGGGGCCGTCTATGCCAACGGGATTGAACCGAGCATGATGGGAAAGCTTGCCATGAATTTAAAACGCAAGCATTGGCTCGATTTAACTGTACCCAGCATGGGCTTTGTTACGGGGGAAAAGATCAAGCAATTGATTCGCCTGTTAACGCACGGGAAGCGCTTGGAAGAGCTGAACAAGCCGCTTGCCATTGTGGCGACGGATATTGAAACAGGGGAACGAGTAGTATTTCGGGAAGGCCCAATTGATCAAGCAGTGAGAGCGAGCATATCCATTCCAGGCATCTTCGTCCCTGAAAAAGTAGGGGGGCGGCTTTTAGTTGACGGAGGAGTCATTGATCGTGTACCGGTGACAGTGCTGCGTGAAATGGGTGCCGATATCGTGATTGCGGTAGATGTCGCCCAATTCGATACGAGGGTGGAGGTCAAAAGTATTTTTGATGTTATCGCCCAAACCATTGATGTCATGGAAAGGGAAATTCTGCGACATCGAATCATTGCGGCAGACATCGTAATCAGGCCGGATGTTGGACACTATAGCAGTATCGCATACACGGGTGTCGAAGAAATAATCGAGCTAGGCGAACGTGCGGGTACTGAACATATCGAACGCATTCAAGAACGAATTGCAAATTGGGAGGCACAAGAATGAGTGAGGAACAGCTTTATGCCAACAGACGCAGATCTTCAGGAACCAGAGGCTTTAGCTGGATACTTGCCTTGGTTTTTGTCTTGTTGGGTATTTCTTTTTTTGTACCGACGAATTATTACGTGAGTCGTCCGGGTTCAGCGATTGAGTTGGGGCCGATGATCCAAGTGGAGGGCGGCAAGAAGGACGAGACCGGCTCCTACATGCTAACGACAGTTCGAATGGGCGAAGCGAATTTGCCGTGGTATTGGTATGCAAAAATGGCGCAGGATGTTGAGCTGTTGCCCAAGGAACTGGTTGTCAGCAAGGGCGAGGACAGCGAAGATTTTATCCGTCGAGAACAAGCAGTCATGGACAATTCACAAAAAATTGCGGAGGCAGTCGCATTCCGTCTTGCTGGTTTCGAAGTGAAAATCGAAAAGCAGGGCGTGTGGGTGATGGGTACCTTGGAAGGCTTCCCTGCCCATAAAACGTTGCAAATCGGTGATGTCATTACGTATGTAGACGGGGTTCGCACATCTGAGGCAAAAGATTTGCTGACAGCCCTCTCTGCAAAAAAAGCAGGCGATCAAGTCGAAATTACGTACACAAGAGATGGACAAGAGGCCAAAACGATGTTAACCTTGGAACCACTACCTGAATCCAAGTCAGTTGGAATTGGTGTACGCCCTGACAACAAACAGGAAATCATCATTCCAAAAGAAGTAACCATTGCCTCTCAAGGGATTGGTGGTCCTTCTGCGGGATTGATGATGACGCTGGAGATTTATGACCAGTTAAATACGGAGACGGATTTGACAAAAGGCTATAAAATTGCAGGAACAGGCACGATTTCGTTAGACGGAAAAGTAGGCAGAATCGGTGGCATTAATTTAAAGGTAATCGCAGCGGACAAAGCGGGTGCAGAGATCTTCTTTGCTCCACAGGATACGCCAGATACGAGCTCCAATTACGAGGAGGCGTTAGCAACTGCCAAGCGGATTGGAACGTCAATGAAAGTGGTTCCGATCAAGACGGTAGAAGAAGCGATTACCTACTTGAATGCTCAAAAACCGAAATCTACCTGAGCAAACTAGCTGTCAAGCAAAAATGGTTGACAAAGCTTTGGGCAGGGTCTATAATCATCTTTGTTGTGCATGAGGTGAAATGCTATGAACATTAAGTTAGCAGAGTTAGAGCACCGAAAAGGAGAGCCGTTGCCATTCCAGGTAACTCTGGATGCAGATGAGCTGAAGAAGCGCCATCATGAGATTCGTGGGATTACTCCTGTGACTGCGAGTGGTGAAGCCGTACAGCTGGGCAATCTCTATTACGTAAAAGGAAGCATGAAGGCAGATGTGAATTTTGTCTGCGCGAGATGCTTGAATCCTTTTGTCGATCAGGCAACAGTAGATTTCTCTGAGACATTTGCGCTTTCGGATGATCCGATCCTGCAAGATGATGAGGACAGCGATATCCTTCCTCTGGAAGGCGATGAAATCGAGCTGGACTCACTGCTTCAAGAGGATTTCTTACTGGCAATGCCGACCTTCCCGCTTTGCGAGGAGGATTGTAAAGGTCTGTGCCCGACTTGTGGTGTAAACCGTAATGAAGTGGCATGCAGCTGCAAGAATGAGCGTGTTGACCCGCGATTGGCTGGGTTGGCTGACTTTTTCAAAGACAGCAAATAAGTATTCTTACCGTATTCAAGATGATTCGCCGACCATTCGTGGCAGCGTCTCATTTTTGAAGGATGGCATAAGCATTTTGCCTATACTGTCCACCCAATAGAGCTTCTTAGCATTTGTCAGTTGAAGGAGGTGTAAGGAAGATGGCAGTACCTCAACGGAGAACTTCCAAAACCCGTAAAAGAATGCGTCGTACGCACTTCAAATTAGAGATTCCAGGCATGATCAAATGCGATAATTGCAGCGAATACAAGCTTGCGCATCGTGTTTGCCCAAGCTGCGGTCACTACAAAGGCGTGAAAGTAGCGAAGTAATATTCGCTGCTAAGAAAGCAAGGTGAGAAATCGCCTTGCTTTTTTTGTTCCTTCTTATTACTTATGATTACTTATAAATGCTTATTATCGCTTGTAACTTTCGCTTAAATGACTTATAATGAAGGCAAGATAAGGATGGGGTTGAGGCTTCGTGTTTCAAGAGGAGAGGCTCGCTGCAATTCTTGCGTATTTGCAGGAGCACCAGCGTATCAGTGTGCAGGAGGTAGTTGAGCAGTTTGGTGTTTCCCGTGACACAGCGAGGCGTGATATCGTCAAGTTGGAGGAGCAGGGGCAAATCCTGCGGACCAGGGGAGGAGCGGTACTGCCCAGCCTCAACAAAAAGAACTACTCCCATCAGGAACGAATGCAGCTTGATTTGACAGGAAAGCGCAGTATTGCGACAGCGGCGGCTCGTCTGATCAAAGACGGCGATTACATGCTGCTTGATGCTTCCACAACTGTTCAGCTCGCAGTGGAATCGTTACAGACCCGCGACCATGTCATCATTACGAATTCATTAGCGACTGCCGCCAGTATGTCCCGAAAAGAAGGCGTTCTTGTCAAGCTATTGGGCGGAGACGTACATGCAGAAGATCAATGTGTGCTCGGTACACGTGTGATTCAAAACCTCGCTGATTTTCATGTCGATAAAGTACTGGTTGGTGCATGCGGTCTTACAAAGGAAGGGCTCATGTCCACGCAGGAGGATCACGGCTTTCTGATTAAAGAAATGATCAAGCGGGCCGATCAGGTGATCATACTCACCGACCATACTAAGTTTGGAAAAAGCATGCTGTATCGCGTTGCAGGTTTTGACCAGATCGATATTATCGTGACCGATAAGCTGCCTGAAAAGGAAATAGCTGAGGCTTTGCACGCCAACGATGTAGAGGTGATTGTAGCTTCCACATGAAGCTATTGATCCATAAAGAAGAGGATAAGTTCCATTTGGCTGGCGTGAATGGGTGACCAGCGTGACAGCAAATGGATTTATCAGGGAGAGTCCTTCAAATGGGAAGGGCTCTTTCTTTTTTCTTGCATTTGTGTACGGCCCCTGCTATTCTGGTAATCCTGACTTTTCCAAGAGGAGGGTTTTATGGTCTATTGGCGGATTATTTGCAAGAGTTATCGTCGAAATCTTCAGTATCGTTTATCGCATGTCGTCAACAATGTCGCAAGCTCGATTTTTGGGCTTGTTTTTATTGCCATTTGGACGGGGGTCCTTTCTGGAAAACAAGTTTACGGCCCCTATGATGTAAAAACGATGGGGTTTTACATCGCGATTTGTCAAAGTGTTCTCTGGATGACAACATTTTTGTCCCCAGGTCTGAATGTGCAAATCGCGGTTAGAAGCGGGGCTGTCAGTCTGGATATGATCAAGCCTGTTCACTATCTCTGGTACATGCTCAGCCAGGAGTTTGGACGACTTCTGTACAACGCTTGTTACCGAAGTGTTCCGATTGGCTTGCTGCTAGGATTAGCGGTGGGCTTCTTTTTTCCCTCCCAGCCGTTTACTTACTTCTGGTTTATCCTCTCGCTTCTACTAGGAACGTACATAGGCATGCTGCTCTTTTATCTCGCGGGCATTTCTTCCTTCTGGACGACAGAAATTCGCTGGGTACACCTCATCCTTTTGTCATTGATCTTTGGGTTAGGCGGACAAATGATTCCGATAGACTTGATGCCCGGGGTCATTGGAAAGGTAGCGCCTTATTTGCCCTTTTCGGCAATGATTTATTATCCGGTCATGACTTTGCTAGAGCTTGCACCTCCTTATGGCATGCTTGTACAAGCCGGCTGGGCGCTCGTTTTAACGGCAGTTGCTTTATTGGTGACGAATATGGCAAGAAGAAAGCTAGAAATTCAAGGAGGATAACCACATGTTTGCCCTCTATCGCAAACTGATTGCGGCCAGCATTCGCTCGCAAATGCAATACAAGATAAATTTTGTCACGAGCGCTGCCACGACCGGAATGATTATGGTGCTTGATTTTATTATTCTCTCTGCGATTTTGTATCGATTTCACGATGTGGTCGGCTGGAATATTTACGAGGTTGGGATGCTTTACGGGATTTCCTCGGCATCTGTCTCCTTGTATCGGCTGTTTGCCCCGGAAATTAACGATTTTGAGAAGTACATCGTACAAGGGGAGCTCGATCAATTGCTCATCCGTCCTGTTTCGCCTTTGCTTCTGCTATTGACACGCAATCTTGATTTGTCGAGAGTGGGAGGGTTGGTACAAGGGGTGTCTGTTTTGGTCATCTCCTTGTCGGGTCTTGCGGCGGACGGAAAATCGATCATAGGGTTGGTGCTATTCTCACCGGTTGCTATTTTGTCTGGCGGCGTGATTTATTTCTCGATTGGACTTGCTACGGCTGGGGTCGCTTTTTGGACGCATCAGATGAAAGACATGCTGACCTTCACCATTTATGCGCCAGCCAATGCTTCCAATTATCCGGTCGGGCTCTATCCAAGCTGGCTCAAGTGGCTGTTTTTCTCAGCGATACCGATCGCGTACATGAATTATTTGCCAATGTTGACGCTTCTGGGCAAAGGGGGCGAATGGTTTTATCCAATACTCACCCCGGTAGCCGCAGCGTTTGCTTTTTATTTCGCTCGTATGCTGTGGAATGTCGGGATTCGACACTACCATAGTACAGGGAGCTAAGGAGGGGTAACATGATTGAAGCAAAGCACATCGAAAAATCATTTTTCCTGAATCAAGCCAAAGAGGGGCGCTTTGCTTCTCTACGAACACTCTTTTCTCGTGAACGAAGGGAAGTTAAAGCCGTCCATGATATCTCCTTTTCCATTGGCAGAGGTGAGTTCGTAGGATATATCGGGCCGAATGGTGCAGGAAAATCGACGACAATCAAAATGCTGGCAGGAATTCTTCATCCCAGTCAGGGGGAGATACGAATAGGCGGATATAGTCCACAGCGGGAAAGAATTCAAGTAGCCTCACAGATCGGAGTAGTGTTCGGGCAGCGAACACAGCTGTGGTGGGATTTGCCAGTCAGAGATTCCTTCGAAATTTTGCAAGCGATGTACAAGATTGACGACCAATCATATCAGCGATCGATGGAGGTGTATCAGGAACTGCTGGACCTCCATGAATTCCTTGATACGCCAGTGCGCAAGTTGTCGTTGGGTCAAAGGATGAGAGCTGATTTAGCGGCGGCACTGCTGCATGATCCTCCTGTCCTGTTTTTGGACGAGCCTACGATTGGGTTGGATGTGGTTGCGAAGACGCGCATCAGAGCTTTTTTGAAGGAAGTGAATCAGACCCAGAAGAAGACCATTCTATTGACGACTCATGATATGGACGATATTGAACAACTCTGCAACCGGATTATCGTGATTAATCATGGCAAAAAGATGATGGATACGAGCTTGGCTGATTTGCGGCAACAGATAGGGCTGCCAAGCCTCATACGAATTGAATTTCGACAACCGCCCAAAAAGCTTTACGACCTAGAGGGAATCGAGCGGATGGAGCTTTCAGAGAACGTACTTTCGATCTACTTCGACAAAGGAAAAATTTCTTCGCCGCGAATCCTTGCCGAAGTGGCGGGGTGGGGTGAACCTTTGGACATCCAGATGAAAGAACCGGGGATTGAGGAGATCATTCGTCTCATTTATCGGTAGGGACGGCTACCTAATTTCGTGATCCATACTTGTAATTCCACATCTTCTCCCTTATACTGTGTTTTGGTACCAGGTATTAAAAACAGATCGCAATCATACATAGTACAACTGAATCCTGCTTTAGGGGGTGTTCGGCATCGCCCGCTTGCCAAAAAAAGATCGCCAGTCTCGCTTGGTGCAGTATCTGGCGGATAACCCATTTGCGACGGACGAAGATCTGGCTGAGTTATTTCATGTCAGTATTCAAACCATACGTTTAGACCGACTGGAATTAGGAATACCGGAGCTGCGTGAACGTATCAAGACAGTCGCAGAGAAAAGTCTTGATCCTGTAAAATCATTGGGCATCGATGAAATCATAGGTGAAATGGTTGATTTGCAGCTTGATTCACAGGCTATTTCCGTATTGGAAATAAAAGAAGAACACGTTTTCTCCAAAACACAAATTGCCAGAGGGCATTATATATTTGCTCAGGCCAACTCATTGGCAGTAGCAGTAATTAACGCAGACGTAGCGTTGACAGCTACGGCGAGGATCCGCTTTGTCCGTCCTGTACGAACAGGGGAAAAGCTGGTTGCCAAAGCAGTGGTGAGAAGCCGTAACGGCGACGAATGCAAGGTGCGCGTAGAGACGAAGGTCCAAGGTGAACTGGTCTTTACCGCAACCTTCCGGGTAGTTGAAATGTCGAGCTACCATAACAGCATGGATGAGGAGTAAGGAGGAATCACGGTTGCGAATTGCAGTGGATGCGATGGGCGGCGATCACGCACCGAAGAGTACCGTATTAGGGGCGCTTGCTGCCATCAAGGAAAACCCGGCCATTACAGTTGTATTGGTGGGAGATGAACAGGCTATTCGGAACCATTTGCCGCAGGATATTCCGGCAAACATTGAAATCGTTCCTGCAGCGGAAGTGATTTTGCCAGATGATGAACCGGTTCGAGCTGTTCGACGTAAGAAAAATTCTTCGCTGGTCGTAGCAGTTGAGATGGCGCGCGAGAAAAAAGTCGACGCGATGATTTCGGCAGGAAATACAGGCGCATTAATGACAGCGGGCTTGCTGTACGCAGGTCGCATGGATGGAATCGAGCGCCCGGCGCTTTGTGCCTATATCCCGAATTCAAAAGGCCGCGTAACACTGACGCTAGACGTCGGAGCCAATATGGATGCCAAGCCACATCAGCTTGTACAATACGCGGTGATGGGGAGCTTGTATGCTGAGAAAGTGTTGGGCTTTGAGCGTCCGACAGTAGGCTTGCTCAATGTCGGGACGGAAGAAGGAAAAGGAAACGAATTGACGAAAGCTGTTTTTCCTCTCCTTCAAGAAGCTGACTTGAATTTTGTAGGAAATGTGGAAGCACGCGATGTTATGCAAGGAGCTTGTGATGTGCTCGTATGCGACGGCTTTGTAGGAAATGTTTTGTTAAAAGCCGTAGAGGGTGCAGCCTCCACAATCTTTTCGCAGTTGAAGCAGGAGTTTACTTCCAGCCTGATTAATAAGCTAGGAGCGGCCATTCTGAAACCTGGATTGGTTCGTTTTAAAAAGAAAATGGATTATGCGGAATACGGTGGAGCTCCCTTGTTGGGATTGAAATCCCCTGTGATCAAGGCTCACGGTTCCTCAAATGAGCGTGCAATGAAAAACGCGATCGTCAGTGCTACGCGGTTTGTTCAGCAGGACGTGAACGAGGTTATCCAGCAATCATTACAGAAAAATACTTTGGGAGAAAGCGAGTGAAGCAGATGAGTGCAAAGCGTTCAGTAGGGATTTTGTCTACAGGCTCTTATACACCGGAGCGGGTATTGACGAACTTTGATCTGGAGAAAATGGTGGAAACCTCTGATGAGTGGATTGTTTCCCGTACTGGAATCAGAGAACGCCGCATTAGCTCACCGGAGCAAGCTTCTTCCGACTTGGCTTACGAGGCTGCCAAAGCTGCTCTCGAAAAAGCAAACATCAGTGCGGAACAGCTGGATATGATCATTGTCGCTACCGTAACACCTGACATGTCGTTCCCGTCTACTGCTTGCTTGTTGCAAGAAAAGCTGGGTGCTACACGCGCCGCTGCAATGGATCTTTCCGCGGCCTGCACAGGCTTTTTGTACGGAATTACAACAGCGACTCAGTTCATCCAAAACGGTTTGTATAAAAAAGTGTTGGTCGTAGGCGTTGAGACCTTGTCCAAAATTACGAATTACAAAGATCGAAATACATGTGTGTTGTTCGGAGACGGTGCGGGTGCGGCTGTTATCGGTGAAGTTACCGAGGGCTACGGCTTCCAGTCCTTTGAGCTCGGCGCAGATGGATCAGGCGGTTCACTCTTGTGCATGCCGGCAGGTGGCTCCAGAACGCCTGCATCTGTTGAGTCTGTGGAACAAGGACTGCATTATCTCTACATGGCAGGCGGAGAAGTTTTCAAATTCGCCGTTCGCGTGATGAATTCTGCAACAGAGGCTGTCTTGTCCAAAGCGGGCGTATCGAAGGATGAGATCGACCTGTTAGTGCCGCATCAGGCAAACAAACGCATTATCGACTCTGCTGTACAGCGTTTTGGTCTGTCTGAGGATAAAGTTGCGATCAACCTAGATCGCTATGGAAACATGTCCTCTGCTTCTATTCCTGTAGCACTGGATGAAGCAGTAAAGGCTGGTCGCGTAAAAGAAGGCGATAACCTGATTCTGGTTGGGTTTGGTGGCGGCTTGACTTGGGGAGCGACGCTCTTGAAGTGGTGCACAACCCCGGCAGAAGGGAGCAAGTAGGAATGGGAAAGGTAGCCTTTGTTTTTCCAGGGCAAGGTTCACAATTTGTAGGAATGGGGCAAGCGCTCTCCGAACAATCGGAAGCGGCCCGTCACATATTTGAGCAGGCTGATGAAGCGCTCGGCTTTTCCTTGTCGGGACTGTGTTTTGCAGGACCAGAAGAGGAATTGAAGCTGACAGCAAACACACAGCCAGCTATTTTGACAGCAAGCATCGCTGTTATGGCAGCATTGAACGAAAAGTTGCCTGACTATAAGCCTGCGTTCGTCGCAGGTCACAGCTTGGGTGAGTATTCCGCTTTGGTTGCAGCTGGGGCCTTGTCCTTTGCAGATGCAGTCAAAACTGTGCGAGCTCGTGGTCAGTTCATGGAAGAGGCAGTGCCAGCGGGACAAGGTGCGATGGCTGCTGTCTTGAACATGGATCGCGCAGCACTGCATACGGTTTGCGAAGAAGTAACGGCATCTGGACATCCTGTTCAATTAGCGAACATGAACTGCCCAGGCCAAATTGTCATCTCTGGTTCAGCTGAAGGTGTGAAGCTGGCCGGTGAAAAAGCGAAGGAAGCTGGCGCAAAGCGCGTCCTTCCATTGAATGTAAGCGGGCCGTTCCACTCGAGCTTGATGCAGCCGGCAGCAGATAAACTGCAAGCTGTTTTGGCTGGCGTTACGGTACAAGAAGCGACAGTGCCTGTCGTGGCAAACGTAACAGCTAGACCAGTATCTGAGGCTACAATCATTGTAGATCAATTGGTTCAACAAGTTTCCGCTCCAGTTTTGTGGGAGGATTCTGTACAATGGATGGTCGAAGCAGGCGTGACTACTTTTGTAGAAATCGGTCCAGGAAAAGTTTTGGCCGGTTTAATCAAGAAAATCGCACCAGCGGATACGACGATTATCTCTGTGCAGGACATGGATTCACTTACTGAGCTTTTGAACGGAGGGGTACTATGTTAACTGGAAAAACAGCACTGGTCACAGGGGCTTCCCGTGGTATCGGGCGTGCGATTGCATTGAAGCTGGCAGAAGCTGGTGCGAATGTAGTTGTCAATTACGCAGGTAGTGAAGCGGCAGCGAGTGAAACTGTTGCCCTTATTAAAGAAATGGGCCGCGATGCCATTATGATTCGCGCGAACGTTTCTTCTACAGAAGATGTCAACGAGATGTTCAAAGCTGCTTTGGAACATTTTGGTGTGATCGATATTCTCGTGAACAATGCGGGAATTACTCGCGACAACCTGATCATGCGTATGAAAGAAGACGAGTGGGATGATGTGATTGCGACGAATCTGAAGGGTGTATTCAACTGTGTAAAAGCAGCGACTCGCCCGATGATGAAGCAGCGTTCAGGCAAAATCATCAACATCACTTCTGTGGTAGGTGTTTTGGGGAACGCAGGACAAGCAAACTACGTGGCGGCAAAAGCTGGGGTTATCGGCTTGACGAAGACGGCTGCTCGCGAGCTGGCTAGCCGTAATATTACGGTGAATGCTGTTGCGCCAGGATTTATCGATACAGAAATGACTGCTGTATTGCCGGAGGATGTCAAAGCAGGGCTCACAAGCCAAATTCCGCTTGCCCGTTTGGGACAAACAGATGATATCGCATCTGTCGTGCTGTTCCTGGCATCCGACGCAGCCAACTACATGACAGGGCAGACCCTGCACGTAGACGGCGGAATGTACATGTAGGAAGAAAACCTCAAACGAGCGTTTTTACGAGAACTGGTTTTTTGAAAGCTCATCCACTATAATACGGGAGAGGGGGTGAAGCAAGATGGCAGATACTTTGGAGCGTGTAAAGAAAATCATCGTCGATCGTCTGGGTGTAGATGAGTCCAAAATTACTTTGGAAGCTTCTTTCAAAGAAGACCTGGGCGCTGACTCCCTGGATGTGGTTGAACTCGTAATGGAACTCGAAGATGAGTTTGATTTAGAGATTTCCGACGAAGATGCTGAAAAGATCACTTCTGTTGGTGAGGTTGTTAAATACATAGAATCTCACAAGTAGGTTGATCTGTTGGAAGTCCCGTACCATACGGGACTTCTCCTTCAATAGTCACCTGTACATAATCCAAATAAATACACGTTTTGCATGCAGTGAATGTTAGAAGCTGACTGCTGACTTTCATATAGAGGTGATTGCAATGAAACGCAGAGTGGTGATTACTGGCGTTGGTGTCGTTTCTCCAGTAGGGAATGACGCACAGACTTTTTGGAACAGCTTGCTGGAAGGAAAATCAGGCATTGACCGTGTGGCTGCCTTTGACGCTTCTGATTATCCAACACAAATTGCAGGCGAAGTGAAAAACTTCGATCCTGAGCAGTATATGGACAAGAAAGAAATCCGACGTACAGACCGATTCGTTCAGTTTGGATTAGCTGCTGCCAAAATGGCTGTAGAAGATGCAAAACTGGAGATCACGCCAGAAAATGCGGAACGAGTGGGTGTATACATCGGGTCCGGAATCGGTGGTCTGACTACATGGGAAGAACAGCATTCCGTCTTGTTGGAAAAAGGACCACGTCGTGTGAGTCCATTCTTTATTCCGATGCTAATTGCGAACATGGCGTCTGGTGCAGTATCCATTCAATACGGTGCAAAAGGACCAACCTCCAGTGCGATTACCGCTTGTGCGACAGGTACAAACGCAATCGGTGAAGCACTGCGTTTGATCCAGTTCGATCACGCAGATGTCATGATCGCAGGTGGAGCAGAAGCAACCGTGCGTCCAATGGGATTTGCAGGCTTTTGCTCAGCGAAAGCGATGTCCACCAGAAACGATGAGCCACAAAAAGCAAGCCGTCCGTTTGATAAGGATCGCGATGGCTTTGTAATGGGCGAAGGTGCTGGTGTTCTGATTCTGGAAGAGCTCGAGCATGCGAAAAAACGTGGAGCAACGATCATCGCGGAACTCATTGGCTACGGGATGAGTGCAGATGCGCATCATATTACTTCTCCATCTCCTGGTGGCGAAGGAGCTGCGCGTTGCATGGCAAGCGCACTGAAAGACGCTGGCGTTGACCCAACAGAAGTTCAATATATTAATGCACATGGTACTTCTACTGGCCAAGGAGATATCGCAGAAACACAAGCGATCAAGACTGTATTTGGCGAGCACGCATACAAATTGGCTGTCAGCTCAACCAAATCGATGACAGGCCATTTGCTGGGTGCTACTGGTGGCGTCGAGGCAATCGCGACGGCATATGCGCTACGTGATCAAATACTGCCTCCAACAATCAACTTGGAAAACCCGGATCCAGAATGTGATCTGGACTATGTTCCGAACCATGCGCGTAAGGCGACCGTCAATGTGGCTGTTTCCAATACATTTGGATTCGGCGGTCACAACGCAACGGTAATCCTGAAGCGAT
Organism: Brevibacillus sp. RS1.1; assembly: GCF_013284365.1. NCBI lineage: Bacteria > Bacillati > Bacillota > Bacilli > Caryophanales > Paenibacillaceae > Brevibacillus > Brevibacillus sp. RS1.1. The sequence continues at coordinate 640,430 of NZ_JABSVA010000001.1, read as the reverse complement.
ACGAAGCATAAATGAGCCCTACTGATAGAAAAAGTAGGCAGTCTCCTGGAATGGTGGTGAGGGTGATGAATTTTGCACAGCTGCAAGAAACGATAGGCTTTCGCTTTCGCGATGAAAGTGTTTTGCGGCAGGCATTCACCCATTCTTCCTACGTGAACGAGCAACGCGGCAAACGAATATCAGACAATGAGCGGCTAGAGTTTTTGGGGGATGCTGTGTTGGAGTTGACCGTCTCCCAGTTTTTGTATAAAACTTTTCCGAAGATGAGCGAAGGGGAAATGACAAAGCTGCGTGCAGCCATTGTCTGTGAGCCTTCTCTCGTCAAGTTTGCTGAACTGTTGAATTTTGGCGATCTCGTATTGCTGGGAAAAGGGGAAGAGCTGACAGGTGGACGTCAGCGACCAGCCTTGCTAGCGGACGTTTTTGAGGCGTTTGTAGGTGCGCTTTACTTGGATCAGGGGTTGGACGCAGTCTTTTCCTTTATGGAAAAATACGTCTACCCGCGCATTGACAAAGGAGAGTTTGCCCAGGTAACCGACTTCAAGAGCCAGTTGCAGGAATTTGTTCAACAAGACAATCTGGGAGACATCCATTACCGAATTGTAGAAGAAAAAGGACCAGCTCATAATCGAGAGTTCGTATCTGAGGTGCTTTTGAACAATCGTTCGCTTGGCATCGGCTCTGGCCGCTCTAAAAAAGAAGCGGAACAGCAAGCTGCTGCACGAGCATTGGTCAAGCTGGGGGATAAATAATCACTCGTCAGCGAGAAGGGCTGCATCATCTGCTACAAGATGGTGCAGCTTTTTTCTTTCGGGTGGGAAACAGAGGGAAAATACTGCGAGATGACCGCTATCTATGATACACTTACCTACAGATGACCATGTAGGCTCGTAGTAGGTAGCTCCTGTTCGATGCAGGGGCTTCTTTTCGGGTACCATCCGATCCTTGCATGTTTGTAAGTCTGTCCATTTGGCAGGCAGTCTTGGATGGTTTCTTAAGGAGGACCGTACGTATGTATTTGAAACGCCTGGAGCTGGCTGGATTCAAATCCTTTGCCGATCGCACGGAATTGGAATTTGTACCAGGGGTAACAGCCGTAGTGGGACCGAATGGAAGTGGGAAAAGTAACGTTTCTGATTCGATTCGCTGGGTGCTGGGAGAACAGAGCGCGAAGTCGTTGCGTGGAGCGAAAATGGAAGACATTATTTTCGCGGGCAGTGACAAGCGCAAGCCAGTGAATTTCGCAGAAGTGACACTCACCTTGGACAATACAGATCGTTCGCTCGATGTGGAATATTCGGAGGTATCCGTTACCCGCAGAGTGTATCGTTCTGGTGATAGTGAGTACTACATAAACAACAGATCCTGCCGTCTAAAAGACATTATGGAGATGTTCATGGATACCGGGCTGGGGAAAGAAGCGTATTCGATTATCGGCCAAGGTAAAATTGAGGAAATTCTCAGTACCAAGTCCGAGGATCGCCGTGGAATATTTGAAGAAGCAGCCGGAATCGTCAAATACAAAACACGCAAGCGCGAGGCGGAGAAAAAGCTCGATGACACCGAGCAAAATCTCGTGCGTATTCACGATATCGTCAGTGAAATTACGGAGCAAATCGGACCTTTGCAAGAGCAAGCAGAAACAGCCAAGACGTACAAGGAGCTTCATCGCAAGCTGGTTGAGCATGAAGTAGCTCTTTACGTGCAGCAAATTGAAGTAGCTCATACGAAGTGGGAAGCAGCCACTGGACGCGTAGAGGAACTCAAGCATCTGTTAATCGGACAAACGACCGAAGCATCCAAGCAAGAAGCTGATTTGGAGCAGGCGCGTTTTCATGTCACTCAAATTGACCAATCGATCGAAGAACTGCAACAAGTGCTTTTGACAGTTAGTGAAGAGACCGAGAAAGTCGAAGGACAACGTGAGGTATTGCGGGAGCGTATGCGCAATCTCAATGCCAATCGCCAGCAGACGATGGAGCAGATGCATCGGATTACTGAGAAGCAGCACGGTCTTGAGGCCGAACTGGTAGAAGAACAAGAGCGGGCCAAGGAAGCGGATCGTCGCATGACCGAAGCCCATGCTTCGCTGCAAGAAGCAGAAGGTCAATTTTTTTCCATGGTGCAATCACTGACAGATGACGTAGAGCGTTTGAAGAGTGATTACTTCGAAAAGCTCAACGAAATGGCGAATCTGCGCAACGAAAATCGTCATCAAGAGCAGCTTCTCAAGACAAGCGAGGCCAGAGTCGAACGTCAATTGTCTGGAAAAAAACAGCTCGATGAAGAAGAAGAGCAGCGTCTAAATCAGTTGAGCCAACTCCAGGATCAGCTGGAGAAGATCGTTTCTACCATTCAAGAAACCGGCGTTAGATACAAAGAGCTAGTCGAGGGCATGCGAGAAGGACAAGCCCGCCTTGAAACAGCCCGTCGAGAGCTGCGCCACTGGGAACAAAAGCGGGAAGCAGCGAAGTCCCGTTTTGACCTGTTAAAAGAAATGCAGTCGGAGTTCGCAGGGTTTCAGCAAGGGGTAAAAGAAATTTTAAAAGCACGCGAGCGGGGCTTCAAAGGGATCCATGGAGCAGTCGCTGAGCTCGTTGTCGTGCCACAGCAATACGAGACAGCGATGGAAGTCGCATTGGGTGGCGCACTGCAAAACGTCGTCGTGGACAACGAAGCATCTGGTCGTGCAGCCATTGCTCACTTGAAGCAGCATAATGCAGGTAGGGCAACATTTCTACCGCTCGATGTCATCCGTCCCCGCACCTTGCAGGCAAGCGATAAGCGCCAGCTGGAGGAAGAGAGAGGAGTCGTCGGAATCGCGAGTGAGCTCGTGACCTTTGAGGAAGCGTATCGACCCATCCTCGAAAGTCTATTGGGCAATGTCATTATTACGGAAAAGCTGGAGCAGGCAAACCGTGTGGCCCGTACGCTTGGCTACCGCTACCGCGTCGTGACGCTGGAAGGCGATATCGTGAATGCTGGCGGTTCCATGACAGGGGGTGCCTTGAAAAAGAACAGCACGAACCTGCTTGGACGCAACCGTCAATCAGAAGAGCTGGAAGCACAGCTGGTAGAAATCGACCAGGCAATTTCTGGGCATACTACCCTTATGGAGCAGCTAACGAAAGAACTAGCGCAAATGCAGCAGGAGCAAGAAGCTCTGCGGACAGAGGGCGAAAGTCTGCGACTGAAAGAACAGGAAGTAAAAGGGCTCTTGCAGCAAAAAGAATCGGAAGGCAGATCCTTGGGCGAGCGAGCAAAGCTAGTTGAGCAAGATATTGAAAGCTATCGCCGCGAGATGGAAGAAGCCAAACGCAAGCAAGAGCAGCTGCAAGCTTCTTTGACTGCCATGGAGCAAGAGGAAAAAGAGCTCAGTGAGCAGATCGCAGAAGCTGAGGCGAAACGCCAAGAGCAGCTCGAATCCAAAGAAGAAATGAATCAAAAAATAACGAGTCTCAAAGTGCTGAATGCGCAGGTCAAGCAAGAGTATCAATCACGCTTGGAGCAAACAGAACGCTTGCTGGAGCAAAAAAGCCAATTGCAGCACGAATGGGAAGAGCAAAACGCGAACTTGGCATCTCTTGATGAACTGGAGCGTACGAACGAATCGTCCGGGCTTGAGCTGGATCAACGCATTAGCGAATTGCGTCAGGATAAAGACCGTGTAGCTGGCTTGATTCAAGAGCGGCGAAGTGAGCGGGCCACTCTCTTTTACAAACAGGAGCAAGTGGAACAGCAGGTCAAGGAAATCCGCCGCGAGGTCAAATCGCTCGAGGAAAAGCTTCATCAAGAAGAAGTAAAAGTCAATCGTAACGAGGTAGAGCTTGATCATCTGTTGAATAAACTCTCCGAAGAATACGAAATGAGCTACGACCTGGCGAAGCAAAAATATCCGGCACGTGGCGAGATTCAGGAAGAGACACAAGTGGTCAATCGTCTGAAAAAGCAGATTGGGGCACTTGGCACTGTGAATCTTGGTGCGATTGAGGAATATGAGCGCTTGTCAGAGCGTCAGCAGTTCTTAAGCTCGCAGGAAGCTGATTTGAATGAAGCAAAAGACATGCTCTATCAAGTGATCCAAGAAATGGACGCAGAGATGTCGCGCCGCTTCAAAGAAACATTTGATGCGATCTCGGAGCAGTTCCGCGATGTGTTTGTCCAACTGTTTGGCGGAGGACGTGCAGATCTTGTGCTCTCCAACCCAGATAATCTGCTAGAGACAGGCATCGATATCGTGGCGCAGCCACCTGGCAAGAAGCTGCAAAATCTTGCGCTCTTATCCGGGGGCGAACGTGCTTTGACTGCGATGGCCTTGCTTTTTGCCATCCTGCGTGTGAAGCCAGTGCCATTCTGTGTATTGGATGAGGTAGAAGCCGCTTTGGATGAGGCAAACGTTAATCGTTTCGCCGAGTACATGCACCATTTCAGCAACCAGACGCAGTTTATTTGCGTCACACACAGAAAAGGCACAATGGAGAGCGCAGATGTGCTATACGGTATCACGATGCAGGAGGGCGGCGTGTCCAAACTCGTCTCCGTGAAACTGGAGGACAGTGACAAATTTATCGAATCAGCCTCTTAAACGGATTTGCCATTCAATTGATACTACCCGCAAAGGAAGATGAACATGAGTTTTTTCAAGCGCCTTCGTGATGCTATTGTCCAAAAATCCGAAGAGGTCACCCAAAAGTTTACGGATGGTTTGGCGAAAACGAGAGACCTGCTAGTAGAAAAAGTAGAGGATCTGGTACGTCGCTACAAAAAGATCGACGATGACTTTTTCGATGAATTAGAAGAAATTTTGATTACATCTGATGTGGGCGTCAATACCGTAATGGAGCTCATAGACGACCTGCGGACAGAGGTGCGCAAGCAAAAAATCGAGAATGCGATCGACCTGCAGCCGATTCTCTCAGAAAAACTGGTTGCCCTTTTGAAAAATGATGATTCTGCGGATACGACTCTGAACGTAGAGGACGGTCGTCTGAACGTCATTTTGTTCGTAGGGGTCAATGGAGTAGGGAAAACAACCACAATCGGTAAAATGGCGCATATGTTCAAGCAGCAAAATAAAAAAGTGCTGCTGGCAGCAGGTGACACATTCCGTGCAGCAGCGATTGAACAGCTGGAGGTTTGGGGAGAGCGTGTAGGAGTTGACGTAATCAAGCAGCAACAAGGCTCTGATCCGGCTGCCGTGATCTACGATGCGATTCAGGCAGCGAAATCTCGACAGGTCGATGTGCTGTTGTGCGATACCGCAGGTCGCTTGCAAAACAAAGTCAATCTCATGGAAGAGCTGGCGAAGGTACACCGTGTATTGCAACGCGAATTGCCAGGAGCTCCGCACGAGGTTTTGCTAGTTTTGGACGCTACCACAGGGCAAAATGCACTTTCGCAGGCGAAAACGTTTGGACAGTCTGCTGGAGTAACAGGTTTAGTCCTGACCAAGCTGGATGGTACAGCAAAGGGTGGTATCGTCATTGCGATTCGCAACGAGCTGAACATTCCGGTGAAATACGTAGGGTTGGGTGAAAGAATGGATGACTTGCAGCAGTTTGATCCTGAGCAATTTGTTCATGCGTTATTCGCTGGATTGATTCAAAAAGATGAAACAGAAGAGCAGGAAAATGCGTAAAAACATAGTGTTTCAAAGATAAAAAAATGATGTCAATAAAAAACCTTGACACTAGGTGTGGAATTAGGTACTATAATCTACGTGCTGTAAAGAAAAAGTCTTTACAGTTTGAAACGAGTACCTCATAGCAAAGGATTGGTTTCATGTTAGAAAAGACCAATCAAGTCAATCTCTTGTTTGACTTTTACGCGCCGCTACTCAAGGGCAAGCAGCGAGAATATCTTGAGCTGTATTATCTGGACGATTTATCGCTCGGAGAAATTGCCGAGATGCATGAGGTCAGCCGCCAAGCTGTTTATGATCATATCAAGCGGGCAGAGAAGCAACTGTTTGAATATGATCAGAAGCTTCGCCTCGCTGAACGTCATGAAAACCGCATGGACGTGTTGAATCGCATGAACGAACTTGTAAATGAGCTTTCGGAGAGCGAGACAAGAGACGAGCTGAACACTTTGCTCCACCAACTGTCAGAGATGGATTAGGAGGGCTCGCATGGCGTTTGAGAGCTTAGCCAATCGGCTGCAAAACGCGTTTGACAAACTGCGCGGCAGAGGGAAAATAGACGAGACCATCGTGAATGAAGCGATGCGTGAAGTTCGTCTGGCCCTGCTGGAAGCAGACGTTAACTTTAAAGTAGTAAAAGACTTCGTTGCTCGTGTCAAGGAGCGCGCAGTCGGTCAGGAAGTCATGAAAAGCCTGACGCCTGGTCAAATGGTGATCAAGATCGTGAACGAAGAGCTGGTCGCTCTGATGGGTGGCAACGTCGCTCAGCTCACGATGGCGCACCGCCCGCCGACCGTCATCATGATGGCAGGTCTGCAAGGGGCAGGTAAAACGACCACAACCGGTAAGCTGGCCAAGTATTTGCAAAAGCAAAACCGCAAGCCGCTTCTGGTAGCGGGAGACATTTACCGTCCTGCTGCGATCAAGCAGCTTCAGGTTTTAGGGGACCAACTCAATGTTCCCGTCTTCACTCTCGGTGATCAAGTCAGTCCTGTCGAAATCGCTCGCCAAGCGATTGAACACGCGAAGACGAATCATCTCGACGTAGTCCTCATCGATACCGCAGGTCGCCTGCATATTGACGAAGCGCTAATGGACGAGTTGAAGCAGATTCGCGAGGTAACCAAGCCCGATGAGATTTTGCTCGTCGTGGACTCGATGACAGGTCAAGATGCCGTCAATGTAGCAGAGAGCTTTAATAGCCAGCTCGAACTGACTGGTGTGGTTCTCACAAAGCTCGACGGTGATACCCGAGGCGGTGCGGCACTATCCGTCAAAGCTGTCACTGGCAAGCCGATTAAATTCGCGGCCATGGGTGAAAAGCTGGATGCGCTCGAACCGTTCCATCCGGATCGTATGGCTTCCCGTATTTTGGGTATGGGGGACGTACTCAGCCTGATTGAAAAAGCACAGGCATCCGTGGATGAAGACAAAGCACGCGATATGGAACGCCAAATGCGTCAAGGTGAGTTTACCTTCGACATGTTCTTGGATTCCATGCAGCAGCTTCGCAACCTGGGTCCTTTTGAAGACATTCTCGGCATGCTGCCAGGAATGAACAAGATGAAGGGCAAAATGAACGTGGATGAAAAGCAGATTGCCCGCGTTGAAGCGATCGCCAAATCCATGACCAAACAAGAGCGCGCGAATCCTGATTTATTGAATGCCAGCCGTCGCAAGCGTATCGCAAGCGGAAGCGGAACGAGTATTCAAGAAGTCAATCGCTTCCTCAAGCAGTTCGAGGAAATGAAAAAGATGATGAAGCAATTCTCAGGCGCTGCTGATAAGATGGTCAAGAAGTCGAAGAAAAAAGGCTTCGGATTACCTTTCATGGGAAAAGGCGGAGGCAACAACCAGGGCGGGATGAACTTACCTTTTAACTTCAAGCCACCGTTCAAGTAAGTAGGCATGATCTCTCGCGACACTGACTTGTCAGCTGGACGCGATGGTTCAGATATAGTAGCACCAACGCAGATGTTCTTCTCGCGTTGATTAATACAGGAGGTGACACAACATGGCAGTAAAAATCCGTCTGAAGCGTATGGGTTCCAAGAAAGCTCCTTTCTACCGTGTAGTAGTAGCTGACTCCCGTTCCCCACGCGATGGCCGTTTCATTGAAGAAATCGGTTACTACAATCCGGTTGCTCAACCGGCAGTGGTGAAAATTGATACCGACAAAGCGGTACAATGGATCCTGAATGGTGCAGCTCCAACTGATACCGTTCGTAACCTTCTCTCCAAAGAAGGCGTTATGGCTAAAGTGCACGAAACCAAATACGGCAAGTAAGTCGGTCATCTGGAGGTTTGATGATGAAAGCGCTGGTCGAAACGATCGCTAAAGCTCTCGTCGATCATCCGAATGAGGTTCGTGTTAACGCAGTGGACAAAGAGCGAACTCTCGTCTTTGAATTGTCGGTACACCCTGATGATATGGGGAAGATTATTGGCAAGCAAGGTCGAATCGCGAAAGCCCTGCGCACGGTCGTGATCGCCGCATCCGTGGAAACGGACAAGCGTGTCACGGTTGAAATTGTATGAGAAAAGGCTGGGAGCTTTCCCAGTCTTTTTTCTAGTATCCAAGATGCTCATAAACCATGATGGTTTTTCCGAAAGGAGTGGCGAAGGTGCTTACTATATTTCGGACGGTACAGGTTAAACTGATCATTACGGAAGCATCACGGGCTGCTCTCATTGATCAGTATAGCCAACGACTTCGTTTGCAGCGTAAAGAGTGGGAGCAGTGGCAGTTTCAATCGAAAAAGCTATTAACCGAGGCGAAGAAAAAGTCTGCGGATACATATGCGTTGGCGCAGGAAAAAATCGCGCAGGAAGAGCGTCGACGCAAGGAAAAGATAGATCACCTGACATATACCCTCCAGCAGGTAGAAAATCTCCCGGAGGGAAGCGAGATCGATTACCAGACTGTTCAAAGCCCTGTCACGATCCAAGAGGGCGATGTCTGGGATGAAATGATGTCCGGAACGGAAATCATGATAAAAGATGGCCTGGTACATGAGATTCGGTTACAAACGAAAAATGGGAACAAAGAAAAGGAGGAATGAACACGTTGAGCCAAAATAGTTTTTACGGAGTAGGTAAACTGGTTAATACGCATGGCCTGCGTGGTGAAGTACGTGTAACACCAACGACTGACTTTCCAGATCAGCGCTTTCGCAAAGGAAATGAGCTGTACTTGTTCCATCCGACACTCAGTGAGCCGCTAAAATTGAAAATCGCTTCCCGTCGCCCGCATAAAAACTTTGAGATCGTGAGCTTTCATGGCTTTGAGCATATTAACGATATCGAAAAGTACAAGGGCGGAGAGTTGAAGATTCCAGCGGAAGCGCTGATGGAATTGGAAGAGGACGAGTTCTACATTCATCAGCTCGTCGGCTGCGTTGTCGTAACCGACGAGGGAGAAGAACTGGGAAAAATCGTGGATGTCATGCAGCCAGGAGCAAACGATGTGTGGGTAGTGAAGGGGAAACGCGGAGAAATCTTGTTGCCGTATATCGATGAATGCATCAAGGAAGTGGACATCACGAACAAACGTGTGGTCTGCCATCTGATGGAAGGCTTGCTGTAGGAGGAACTTCAGATGCGGATCGATATTTTTACGCTCTTTCCCGAAATGTTTACAGGTGTTTTGTCCAGCAGCATTTTGGGAAAGGCAAGCGAAAAAGAACTGGTTGATTTTCACGTCACCAATTTTCGCGATTTCTCTGAGAGCAAGCACGGTACGGTAGATGACACCCCTTATGGCGGTGGCGGAGGAATGGTCTTGAAGCCTGAGCCGTTGTTCCGGGCCGTAGAAGGCTTGACGGGAGAGAAAAAACCGCGAGTGATTTTGATGTGTCCACAGGGTGTGCCTTATCATCAGAAGCTGGCAGAAGAGTTAGCGCAAGAGGAGCATCTTGTCTTCATTTGCGGTCATTATGAAGGGTACGACGAGCGAATTCGTGAGCATCTCGTCACGGATGAGATCTCGATTGGTGACTACGTTCTGACTGGGGGAGAACTTGCGGCGATGGTCGTCATTGACAGTGTCGTTCGTTTGCAACCAGGAGCGTTGGGAAACCAGACATCAGCCGTTGAGGATTCCTTTTCAACAGGACTGCTCGAGTACCCTCATTACACAAGACCAGCAGAATTTCGCGGCTGGAAAGTGCCAGATGTACTGTTGTCAGGGCATCACGCCAATATTGAAAGCTGGCGGTTAAAAGAATCACTGCGTCGAACAAAAGCACGGCGTCCAGATTTGTTAGAAAAGCTGGCGCTGACAGATGAAATGAAAAAGCTATTGGCTGAATTGGAACAGGAAAAAAAGTAGGGAACAATTAGGAGAAGAGTCTTGTAGTTTTGTGCTCGCTGTGTTAATATATTTCTTGTGGCAATTTTGCCCGCTGACTAAGGCGGTCCGCTACTCGTAACGCAGCCAAAGCGGCTGGACCTATGGGTTAGACGAGTAAGAACGTCTATCGGAAGGAGGAAATTCAAATGAACCAAATTATCCGTGAACTGGAAAAAGCGCAATTGAAACAGGACATTCCTGCGTTCCGACCTGGTGACACTGTTCGTGTACACGTTAAGGTTATCGAGGGTCAGCGTGAGCGTATCCAGCTGTTCGAAGGCGTATGCATTCGCCGTCGCGGTACAGGTATTAGCGAAACATTTACAGCTCGTAAGATTTCTTACGGCGTAGGTGTTGAGCGTACATTCCCAGTACACACGCCTAAGATCGACAAGATCGAAATCGTGCGTCATGGTAAAGTACGTCGTGCGAAACTGTACTATCTGCGCGATCGCGTAGGTAAAGCAGCTCGTATTAAAGAAATTCGTCGATAAGCGTAACGCTTAGAAAGAGGACTGGCCTGCTTGCCAGGCCTCTTTTTTCCATTTAACGATCTTGAAATAAAATAGTTCATCTTGACATATGTTACAGCTAAGGTTGGACGAGCTTTCATGGGAGGATCGTAAGTCATGAGCGAAGAAATTACCTCCAGTCATAAGAAGAAAAATGAACTATGGGAATGGATAAAGGCACTTGGGATCGCTTTAATCTTGGCGTTTTTCATTCGTACCTTTTTGTTCGCCCCGTTTATTGTTGAAGGCGAATCCATGGAAAGTACATTACATAACAGCGAAAAATTAGTTGTGAACAAGGCTATTTATTTTTTGCAAGATCCGAAGCCTGGTGAAATCATCGTGTTCCATGCAGAAAAGGAGCGAGATTACATCAAAAGAGTCATTGCTGTTGAGGGTGATACAGTAGAGGTCAAAAACGATCAGCTGCTGGTCAATGGCAAAGTGGTAGAGGAACCGTATCTTGCACAATCAAAAGAACAAGCGAAGCAGCAGGGAGAGCCGTTTTTTACCCACGATTTTCCCCCGGTCCAAATACCAGCAGACCATATCTTTGTGATGGGCGACAACAGGTTGAACAGTCATGACAGCAGAGCCATCGGTCCTGTTGCCGTCAGTACGGTTGTTGGCAGAGCGGAATTTACTTTTTGGCCGGTTGCGGGAATTCGCTTGACAAGATAACGTAAAGCTTCAAGGTAGGTGAGACATCATGACGATCCAATGGTTTCCTGGCCATATGGCTAAAGCACGTCGTCAAGTAACGGAAAAGCTGAAATTAATTGATGTAGTTATCGAGCTTCTCGATGCACGTCTGCCGCTTTCCAGCCGCAATCCGATGATTGACGAGATTGTCAGTGATAAACCACGTTTGATATTACTTAATAAAGCAGATTTGGCGGATGAACGGGCAACAGATGAGTGGATTGCTTATTTTCGCAAGCAAGGCATTCGCACATTGCCGATTGATGCCCTGAGTGGAAAAGGCGTCAGCAAGCTGCCAGAAATGTGTAAGGAGCTAGCTGCTGACATGCTGGCAAAGCGCAGTGAGCGAGGGATGCAAGGTCGTGCCATTCGCATTATGATCTTGGGGATTCCCAATGTCGGCAAGTCTTCCCTCATTAACCGCCTGTCCAAGCGCTCGGTAGCGGCAACAGGTGATCGTCCGGCGGTAACCAAGGCGCAACAATGGGTGAAAATGGGCGATACACTGGAGCTTCTCGATACGCCTGGTATTCTTTGGCCGAAATTTGAAGATCAGATGGTAGGTCTGCGATTGGCGGCAAGTGGGGCAATTAAAGACGAGCTCATCGATTTTACGGAGGTAGCATTATTTGTTATCAGCTACATGATGCACTACTATCCGGAACGCCTGATCGAACGCTTCAAGCTAAAAGAATTGCCTGAGGATCGAGTAGAAATGCTCGAAGAAATCGGGAAGAAGCGCGGATGCCTCGTTTCTGGCGGAAATATCGATTACGACAAGGCAGCGGAAATTTTCCTGCGTGAGCTGCGTTCCGGCAAGCTGGGAACGGTCTCTGTCGAGCGCCCGATTGACTGGGAAATGGACGAACCGATTGGTAAGCCAGTATCTTTTCCAGAATAAAACTTTCCAGCCATCAAAAACCTGTCTATCGACATATACGGTAGACAGGTTTTTTTACTATGAGGATCGGTAAGGAGAAATGAGTCAATGAATCTAGCGGATATGTCGATAAAAGAAATACGAGTGACGATGGAAAAGTTGGACGAGGTACCCAAAGATTTTTTACAATTGCTGAAAGAAGATAAAAGAGCAGGTGTACAGGCTTTGGCGAAGCAGGCGGAGGCAGCGATTGCACGTCAAGAAAAGCTCGCACAGATGTGGACTGACATGACCGTCTATGAGAAAGCCATGTTTGATAAGGGACATCAATACATATTCGGGATTGATGAGGTTGGGAGAGGTCCATTGGCTGGTCCAGTTGTTGCATGTGCCGTGTGTCTGCCAAAAGATTTTTACTTGCCTGGCCTGAATGACTCGAAGAAGATACCTGTATCTACTCGGGAGGCATTTTGCGAAATCATTCAAAGAGATGCACTTGCTGTGGGAATCGGAATTGTCGATGCAGCAAGAATCGATGCGATCAATATACTAGCTGCTACAAAAGAGGCGATGAAGCTGGCGATCCAACAGGCAGGTATCGCTCCAGACGTATTACTGATTGACGCCGTACAGCTAACTGGAATGAATTGCGAGCAGGTTCCGATTATCGGGGGAGATGCCAAAAGCGTTTCAATTGCAGCCGCATCGATTGTAGCGAAGGTCACCCGTGATCGATTGATGGCCCAGTATGCCGAAGAGTATCCAGCCTATGGCTTTGACAAACACGCAGGCTACGGCACCCCAGAGCATCTGACAGCAATCGCTCGATTTGGACCTACACCGATTCATCGCAAGACTTTCACTGGTGTAAAAGAACACGCCTAACAAGTGCTAGTTACATACTAGCTACAGGAGGAGGATCTGCATGTTTTCCCCGTCGCAACTTATTCAATCATTCGTGCAAAAAGCACCCATATCCGCTCCGAAGCCGGTTGAGCTTACTCCCGGACAAGTGTTTAAAGGCACGGTAATCAAGAATTACCCGGACAATATGGCGCTCGTACAAGTCGGGGGAATGCAGGTTCAGGCTAAAATGGAGGCAAGTCTGGAACCGGGCCAAAAAGCTTGGCTGCAAGTCCAGCCATCAACAGGTGTCGTCACGTTGAAGGTTTTGGATAGCGCCGGTGAAGGAGCTGGCAAAGACGCATCTCTAGAAGGTCTAATGCGATCACTAGGGGTTGCCGATACAAAAGAGAACAAAGCGATCATGCAAGCGTTGCTTGGTGCCAATCTTCCTGTGAATAAGGAGACCATACAAGCTTTTTCAGCCGTTGCTGGGCGTTTAGGCGTAGACAATGCCACGATTGAGGCATTCATGACTGCCATGAAACGAAATTTGCCACTGACCCCTGATACAATCGCAGGACTCAAAGCTTTTTTATCGGACAAGCCAATGGGGCAGCTCATACAAAACCTGCTTCAGCAAGCCTCGCTCTTTTTAGAAGGGGAGGGCCAGCCTTCGCAGATGACAGGGCAGGTGCCTCAAAGCCAATCACATCAGGTCTCCGGACAAGCTAATGCAGCAACGGGAGATGTCAAACAGCTTGTTAGTCAGTTAAAAGAAAAGTTGACGGGACTCCCTTTCCTTATCACGAGCACCAATGGAACAGACGAGGGACTGGCAGTCAAACAAATGCCACAAGGGAATCAGCCCAATCTAGGTGCTTCGCAGAACACGAATGCGGGAAGCCAGACACAGCCGCTGCCTGCACTGAGTGGTCAACCTTCGTCCCAAGTTCAGACATCGCCTCAACCATCAATGGTAGCTCCAAGTAACATACCAACGCCATCACAACCTGGTTCGTCAACTGTTTCTACTGAGACAGTGTCAGCACCAAACACTGCCGCTAAGCAGGTAGACTCGCAGCAAAACGCTATGACCGGAAAGAGTAATCAGTTGCCAAACCAGACCAGTGGTCCAAGCATCGATTCAAAGATTGCTCGAACCGAGCCCTTGCCTACCCCTCAGTCATTACAGATGAATCAGGACCGGGTCCAAAACAAGCAGATGGCGGAGCAAAGGGCTGTAGTGAACGACGCGGGGCAAAAAGCCGTACCACAAATGATGTCTCAAGCAGCTGGTGCAGCGAATGGAGCCACAGCTGCTAATCCGATTGCTGAATTGTTTCGTCATTTAGGCGTAACCCACGAGAGAGAATTGATGGGCCAGGCATTTTCACAGGGAGCGATCGATTCGCATTCATTAAAGCAGATGGATACAGTTAAATCCCTCTTGCTGCAAATCAGTCAAGCGCCAGCGCAGGCAATGCCATCTGGCTTGCGTGAAGCAGCAGATCAACTGCTGCAACAAGTGACCGGACAACAATTGATGATGGTACAGCCTTCTAACCAAGCTTTGTCTCAAATCGTCATGCAAATTCCGATTCGCCAAGGTGAAGGGGATGAGACGGCTTTTGTCCAAATCGAATCGAAAAAGAAAGGCTCTGGACAGCTTGATCCGGACAACTGTCGTCTTTTCTTTCATTTGGAACTCCAAAGTATGGGGACAACCATGATTGATGTAAGCATCGTGAATCGAATCGTTAACCTGCAAATTTTTAACGATACGCCATGGGTGGAAGGACTCATTCAAGGGGCCAAGGATCGTTTTGCTGACCAATTACAGGACGTTGGCTACCATCTATCGGCTATGCGAGTCCAGCCAGTCCCGGCCGAGCGTGTGAAGTCGACAAGTCCGATTCAAACCAAAGGCCCCATCCTGGCTGACTATAAAGGGGTTGACCTCCGCGTATGATGCCGCCATCCCCTTCAGAGCAAAAACGCAAACAGGCAGTTGCACTAAAATATCAGGCGGGTACCATGGAAGCGCCAAAGGTCGTGGCAAAAGGAAAAGGGTACGTGGCTGATAATATACTGAAGACAGCGAAGGAGCATGATATACCGGTACAGGAGGATCCATCACTTGTAGAGGTTTTGGGCAAGCTGGATTTGGATCAACAAATACCGCCGGAGCTGTATCAAGTTGTGGCAGAAATCCTTGCTTTTGTCTATCGGATCGATAAAGGCGGAGGAACCAAATAATGAGTGATCGCCGTCGTCTTCTTGGTCAAAGAGGAGAACAGCTTGCAGAAGGATATTTAGTGAACAAAGGTTTCCGCATTGTCGATCGAAATGTTCGAACAAAACGTGGGGAAATGGATTTGATTGCTCTAGACGGAAAATGCTTGGTTTTTATTGAGGTTCGAACGAGGAGCAGCCAATCTTTTGGAACGGCAGGCGAGTCCATTACTTGGAAGAAGAAACAGAAGCTGCGTGAGCTTGCCATCGAATACTTGCAAAAAAGCGCACAGCCAATCCCGACCTTTCGTTTTGATGTCATCGCAATTTACACCGGTGCATCAACGCAAGGTGGAGACTTCATGAAGCCTGTCATTGAGCATTATGAGAGTGCTTTCTAGGAAAAACGGGCTCTTGACCACGGATATATTGGGGATACGTCTACAGCATCAGTCGCAGAGCCAGCGTACTATGTACTGTACTCGACGCGATGAAACTCCTCCAAGCATCAATATCCGCTTTCCGGCTCAAAAGCTGGGAAGCATTTTTTTTTGATGAAAAGGATCGATTCGTACAGACAAGCCCATAACTCGTGTCAATTTTGCTTATGAATCCGGGATATAAACAGTTGTTTAAAAGAAAAACAAATATTTTTCAAAAAAAAGCTGATTTGGTGTGACATTTTTCCATCTCATTCGTCAATAGAAGTATAGGAAATAATTTGGAGGTAAAAAACATGAAAAAGATTAAGAACAATCTAATGAAAAACGTCTCCTTAGCAGTTGCAGCTATTTGTACTGTTCAGTTTTCAGTTACTGGCATTGCTTCTGCACAAGTTGCGACACCACAATCTATTCAAGCTTATAGCATGGTAGCAAGCACTACTGGGTTGAAAGCAAGCGCAGGCTCTTTGAACGTCACGATTGGAGATACAGAAACCATTCGCCTTACTTATAATGGCAGCCCTATCGATAACGCATTGGTTGATTGGGAAATTGGCAGCTCCAGCATCGCTTCTGTTAGCAATGGGATTGTGTACGGTAAGAAAGTAGGAACGACTGTTGTTACTGCTAAATACAACGGTTATCGCGCTACAGTTAGAGTGACTGTTGACAGAGCGCAGACTCTCGAAGCAACGAAAACAGAGGTTTCTGTTAAAAAAGGTAAAAAGACAAACGTTAGTTTGAAATTTGCGGGCAGCAGTATCCCTGGATCAAAAGCAACTTGGAAAACCGCGGATAAAACTGTAGCAACTGTTGACGATGGTGACATTAAAGGTGTAGGCGAAGGAAGCACAGTTATTACTGCGAGCTACAAAGACCAAGAGGTAGAAATCCACGTTGATGTTGAAGGCGGCGGAAATTCAGACGGTAAACTGGAAGCAGATGTTACCAAACTGAAATTGGAAAAAGGCGATAAAGAAACCATTAAGTTGACATATGACGACGATAAACTTTCTGGTTCAAAAGCAACCTGGAAAACTTCAAAGTCCTCTGTAGCAACCGTAAACGATGATGGTGTCGTTACTGCAAAAAGCAAAGGTACAGCAACGATCACTGCAAAATACAAAGGCTACGAAGTAGAAATTGAGGTTTACGTAGATACAGACAGTTCTGGTAAACTGGAAGCAGATGAAACCAGCATCTCCCTGAAAAAAGGCGACAAAGACACGATTCAGCTAAGATATGATGATGATAAATTGTCTGGATCAAAAGCAACTTGGAAAACATCCAACTCCAGCGTGGCAACAGTTGATGATGGTGTCGTTACGGCAAAAGGTCAAGGAACAGCTACCATTACAGCATCATACAAAGGCGATAAGGTCGAAATTCGTGTAAAGGTTGATTACAACAACTCTGGTAGACTTGAAGCAGAAGAAACAAAAATCTCTATGAAAAAAGGGCAGCAAGACTTTGTACTGCTCAAATTCGATAATGAAAGAATTTCTCTTTCCAGTGCAACTTGGAGAACGTCTAATTCTTCTGTAGCAACTGTAAATAGCAGTGGTGTGATTACAGCCCAAGCCAAGGGTTCCGCTACTATTACAGCAGAATACAAAGGCTACAAGGTAGAAATTGATGTAAAAGTAGATACTTCTTCCTCTTCAGACATGCTGGAAGCAAGCGATACGAGCATTTCCTTGAAAAAGGGTGCAAAAGAAACGATTCGCTTGAAATACGATGGAAGTTCAATCAGCGGTTCAAAAGCAACCTGGAAAACCTCTAAATCTTCTGTAGCAACCGTTAGCAGCAGTGGTACAATTACAGCAAAAGGTAACGGTACGGCAACGATTACAGCTACGTATAAAGGCGAAAAAGTAGAAATTGAAGTAAAAGTTGGCGGCAAAAGCTCAAGCAAGCTGGAAGCAGATGACACAAGCATTTCCATGAAAAAGGGTGACTCCGAAAAGATTACGCTCACCTATGATGGCGATGACATCAGCAGCACGAAAGCTAAATGGAAGTCCGATAAAACTTCCGTAGCTTCCGTATCCAGCAGCGGTGTGGTAAAAGCTAAAAAGAAAGGTAAGGCCACTATTACAGCTGAATACAAAGGCTATGAAGTGGAAATTGAAGTAACGGTAAAATAATGGTTGATAAGAAACTCGCTGAATCGTAACTGGTTCAGCGAGTTTTTTTCCAAGTGGAAGGAAAGCATTTCATTTGTTGTGGAGGAGGAATGAATCTTGAGAGAGATCATCTTGGAAAAGTTAAAAGACATCGAGCAGGCGCATGAATTAAAAGTACTGTTCGCTGTTGAATCGGGAAGCCGGGCATGGGGATTCCCGTCCAAAGATAGCGATTATGATGTACGTTTTGTCTATGTGAAGAAACCGGAATGGTATTTGTCCATTGATGATAAACGGGATGTTGTGGAAGAACCAATCAATGACCTCTTAGATATAAACGGCTGGGATATTCGAAAAGCGCTCAAGCTATTTCGAAAGTCGAATCCACCCCTACAAGAATGGCTTGTGTCGGACATCGTTTATCTCGATACACTAGGCTTTCGAGATGAGCTGGCAAGGTTGCAAGGAGATGTATTTTCGCCAAAGGCTTCCTTGCATCATTACCTCAGTATGGCCAAAGGGAATTTTCGGGACTATCTGCAAGGTGAGCAAGTCAAAATCAAAAAATATTTCTATGTGTTACGCCCGATCCTCGCGTGCATCTGGATCGAAACGTATCATACGAATCCCCCCATTGGATTTGATCAGCTGGTTGCAGAGCTGATAACCGATTCTACATTAAAAAGTAAAATTTCAGAGCTGCTCCAAAGAAAAATAGCTGGGGATGAGTTGAACTTGGAGCCAAGAGTCGAAGAGCTTCACCATTTTATTGAGGAACAAATTGAGCATCTGACTGCACTGGCTAGCCAATATACAAATGATCTGGAGGACCCAACAGAAAAGCTGGATGAGATATTTCGGAAGTATTTACAGAAAGCGTGGATAATCAGTTAGTCACGATGGGCTCGTTATGATAGAGGGGGAGGACATATTCATGAAGGATCATATTCGAAAACGTATACAGCAACCTCTCGAAATTCACTTTGATCAACCAGATAAACCTTACGGCTGCTTCTCCAATTTCTCTAGTCACCCAATAGAGTTGGAAGGGGAACTTTGGACAACTTTGGAAGACTATCTGCAAGCCAAGAAATTTTTAGGGACTACCCAAGAAAAAGAGATCATGCACAAGGCATTACAAGCAAAAGTAGAACAGTACCCTGTCATCCGTGAAATTCTGCTCTCTACTGGGGATGCCACCTTAATCGATTGTACGAGCAACGATTCAGACGTACTAGGAAGATTATGGATGGAATTGCGTGAAAGCTTAGATGGGTACCAACCGCATTTCTACTTGCCGCCATGGATTGTGTTTCCAGAAGAGCATCCTTATAGTTTGGGTTGGCGGATGGGATTTGGTGAGGACTATCTCATGCATTATTGGCCATGGCTAGAGGAAATGAGTGTGGATGCCCGGAAAGAGTATGACGCTTATTTTCCGGTACCAGAGGAATGGCAGTTTGAAGATTTGGATGAGGAGGACGAATGAAGCTACTGTTCGTTTGCAGCAGAAATAAATGGAGGAGCTTGACGGCAGAAAAGATTTTTCATGGGATCAATGAATATGACGTAAGATCAGCAGGTACTGAAACTGGGGCGCGTATCAAAGTGACTGACGGTCTTATCGGCTGGGCTGATCTCATTTTCTGTATGGAGAAAAAACATGTAAGGCGCTTACAAGAAAAGTTTAGCTCGGAACTGATGGATAAAAGGATCATTTGCTTGGGCATCCCGGATGAATACATATACATGGATGAGGAACTGATCGAGCTATTAAAATCGAGTGTGTCCGCATATATAGAAATACCGGATTAAGCTGTTATTGGACATGGTCGAAGTATACCGGATTATTTTGTATAATGGGGATGATATGACTCAATCGCACTATCCATACTTATCGTAAAGCGAGGATTTTCACCATGAAGAAAAAACTTGTACTGGTTCTAGATGTTGAAGTAGCAGACAAAGCTGATATGCAGCAACTGGTCGATTCTATGTCCACAGCTATTCAATCCGTTGATGGGATTGTCTTGCAAGACCTGGTTATGTTTGATAACGATGAAAACAATGCTGACAAGCTCATTGCGAACATAAAGAAAGAAATGTCCTAAAAAAGGAGAGCAGTCTTGTGTTTTTCGTTTATGTACTGGTTTATCTCATCGTTGCTTTCCTTTATGGATTTTGGACGATGAAAAGCCAACAGCTCTGGGTTCGACTGACAGGAAATTTCTTCGTACACCTATTTATTGCTACAATCGTGAGTCTCGGTTACTTTTTTACGTAAAGAAGTGGCCATGACCTGTAAGGGGAGATGAGTGGATGGATTATCAAAAATTGAGTAAAGAATTGTCCTATGCGCTTCGTCATGCCCCTCATGAATATGAGCTTGAGTTAGACGAACAAGGATGGGTACCTATCAAGCAATTGCTTTTGTCACTTCATGAACAGCGAAAGTGGCGAGCGGTTACCGAAGAAGATTTACATAAGATGATTGCGTTATCGGAAAAAAAGCGTCATGAGATCAATCAAGGCAAAATTCGCGCCCTGTATGGACATTCAGTGCCGAAAAAGATTCACAAGGAAGAAAAAGAACCGCCTGCGTATCTTTTTCATGGCACGCCGCAAAGATTCCTCGATTCTATTTTGGCTAGCGGCCTTGTTCCAAAAGGAAGACAGTACGTGCATCTGTCTGAAGACGTCCAAACAGCACAGCAGGTTGGGAAAAGACGAGACGATCATCCCGTCCTTTTGCGAATCGATGCGAGGCGAGCTTGGCAAGATGGTGTGAAGTTTTACCATGGAAATGAGCTCGTTTGGTTGGCAGATCACGTGCAAAAAGAATACATCTCTGTCTATCAGAAGTAGACCGATTTGTTCAAGAAGAAACAACACAGCATGAGAAAAGACTCGCATTCGGGACGCGGGTCTTTTCTTGTATCAATGATAATCATAAGGAGGAAAAAGCGCATGGAATGGATGTTTGCTTTTTTACTGTTGGCAGGACTTTTTGCAATCTACGACGCGATTCGGAAGCTGAACCAGAACATTGTAAAGCAAGTGGATCAAAACCAACGAATCATTGAACTCCTGAATGAGTTGAAGAAAAAGCAGTAAGGGTGAGCTGTTTTTTTACGAATGCCGCATGATGATTAACAAAATGGAAGTAAACTTCTCCAACCACGTTTCGTAAGACGGCTACATATTTCTGGCACGGTGACGTCCCATTCTTGAAGATTTTCAGAAAGATAGGGCCAAGATATATTAATCTGAATGTGGCCTTGATCATATGTTGAGGACCAGCGATTATCGTTTTCGCCATCGTATTCAAATGGTTTCAGCAATAAGACACGTTCTAAATCGTTGGAAAAAGTGATGAGGTCCAGGTCAATCGAGTTCACCTTCGTTTTTACACTTTTTCATAAAGATAAAGAATACCGTCGTCAATCGACCAACTAAGCAATGAATGCTTCCAATCGATTGTCTGCGAGGGTAAGTATTTTTCGAGATCATTTACGATTTTTTCCCAATTTTGATCACTATCATTTATCTCAATGAACTCGCCATAAACAAAGTCAAAAACAAGGTAACCCATTTCGTACTCAATGCAATCGATTTTATAGTAAGAGACACTGTAAACGTCGTCCCAGTCGATCTGAACAGTTTCAGCATGCTCGTAGTGGATGGAAATTTGATGGGGATCAATAGTAAAAATCAATATAGAAACAACTCCTTATCCGTTTATTTGCAGTATACCTGTTGGAGTGGAAGTTTTCCAGAAAGGTATGGGGGAGTGGCGGGGAGAAAGTAACGGTAATTTTGGGAAAGAGTTAGATTTAGAGTCGCTAGAATGAAAAGTAATCAAAAGAATTCTTTAACAATCTGGTCTGTTGGTCAAATGAAGCGGGAGTGGTGTGTCGAGGAGCAACCTTTTCGTCTCCGCACCATACGATTACCGCTACCGCGTTGATTGGTGGTGGTACGCAAAGTCCCAGTCCCGGAGAGTGTAGCTTGTCTCATGGGTAGTATCCTTTCTCTCGGTTTCAGTTAATTGGTTCGTGCAATCCTTATCGTGTAGATAATATCCTTGGAAAAACAATACTGAACGGTGACTGAAGCACGAGGGCGTTTTAAACCCAAGCTAGGTGTTGTATGTACCTGTATGCGTTGGACCAAAGCCTTCATAATTTCACGTCTGAGTGGCCTTGGTAAAAGTAAATGGCGTTCTCTTAAGAAAGGGATGTCCATATTGTCTATTCAGAACATATGCTTTCTTTTTGCTCAAAATAAAAACGGCTTGAACCGTTTCTATTTTGGAATTTCAATTTTCGCACGAATTCCTTGTTCCTCGAGCATATATAACAGATTCGCTCCATCTATTAGCTCAATTGGTTTATCTTTTGCAAAACCACGGGCATCTGGTCCAAAAGTAGAAGTAGTTACCAAAATCCCTTTTGATGCATTTTCATTCATCATTGTCCCGAATAAATCTCGTACTGCTGCCACCTCAACTGTATTTCGATATCTTTTGGCTTGAATTACATATTTTCCACCAAAAACAGGTCGTGGATCGAAAGCAATAACGTCCACACCGCCATCTCGACTTGACCTTGTCAATTTTGACTCCAGACCGATTTTTGAAAAGAGGTTACAAACTAGGTGCTCAAAATCAAAGGGATCCATTTCGAGTAAATTTGAACGCTCATCAATTCCAGATATTAAATCTCGTTCATCGACAAAACGCTTATCTAACATGTCCAAATTTACAATTGGTTTTACTGGTGATAATTCTGTTAAAGAAGGAGAGATGTGGGCTCGTAATCCTTTCACACATGCAATTACATCAACTTTACTTAGATCAAATTGATTAAACTCATCTTTTGTAGTTTGCACTGTAATAACACAAGGGCGCATATTTAAACCGGTACTTGGATTAATAGTAGATACAATTCCATTAAAGACGATTGAAGCAATAACATTCCCTTGATCCGCCTCGAAGATTTCGTGCAATGTTCGAAGCGTAATCGATGCAATTAGGTTAGAATAGATCTCAGCTTTTTCTTTTGTTTTAAATTCGCTTCCTTTAATTTCGTCTCTGGATTGTATATACTTATACTCTTTAAAAATAGGTATTGCAGTTGATGAAGGCAGTTCATAATTAATAACTAATTCCTTACTCTGTTCAACATAGTATAGATCAAATTGTTGAGGGAATAATTCGCTATATTCTGATCGTTCTAAGACCATTACGTTATATGCGTCTACTGCCTCTTTAGTTCCAGAGTAATAATTAGATTTAAACTGATCAACCTGTTGAACTCGTTTAACAAATTCATCCTGAAACGATTGTTTATCAACGTCGTATTTCTCCTTGGCCTTACGCAGACGAACAGAATCTTCATTTCGGATACTTTCAATAAGTATGTTTTTTTGTGTATGCTCCGCAAGAGCAGAATCATAATCAGATTCTGCACGTCTAATACTTTGGAGTCTTTTTTCCTTTCCGACTCCAAAAATCTTTTCCCAAACGGACGGTTCCAGCTTTACATCTTTGAAAAAGTCGTTTTTATTCGTCAGTGGATTATTTGGAACGGGTGAAGCTGTTGGTGCTACAAATGCCGGGAACTTATCTTTGGGGTACAATGACTCAAACGAAATTGTATCGTCAGTTCTTAAGGTATGAGATAAGACAGATTGAAAATCTTCCAAGACATATTGGACTTCTTCGTTTAGGTCCTGTGTCTCTTCTTTTCGAGATTGTAAATAGAAGGCTTTTTGTTCTTTCTCATAATTTTTTTGATCTCGAATTGCTTTTTTTAGAGACTTTTCTTGGTCACGTTCAAGTTGTCTTTCGTATTGCCGTTGGAGCCTCGCTTGTCGCTCATATTCTCGTTGATTGGCTTTTTGTAGACGTTCAGCATTTCGCTGAGTTTTAGCTGCTTCCCGTGCAATTTTATTTAGTGTACTAACAAAACCACGTCCCATAGTTTACCACCTCAAACCTAGTTTTTTGCTTGAGTTAACCAGGGGGCGTTACGCCTATTTTTCCTGGTAAAGACTAAAGCAATAATAGTGGAAGAATAAGAATCAACATATTTAGGTACAAATTTTACCAGAAAGATAGTGAAACATCAGTCGTTTGATGTCGAAAACTGGGAATGATGTCTTATTTTAGAAAAATGAAAAAAATAATAAGAACTGATGAGTATTATATAGCAGTATGTTTTACCTTTTCTCTTATCTTTTTCAACCTCTCAGCATAGTTCCAGAGTAACCCTAAATTGCTCCGACAGTTCCACAACGATCTCAGGTTGCGTGTAAACATAATTCTTCAGCATATGTAGAGGCATTGCAGCATACATCGTGAAGTTCCACGCTTCCGATTCCTGTAGTTCACGAAATGAAGCAGGCATCATAATCTGTTGACCAGCATGACGAAGAATATGATAAAGCTCATGATAAAAAGGCTCCCTTTGCATAAGTGTAGGGAGTCGTTTGTCTATCGTTTTACTTTTGAAGCGGCCGAATACAGATGCCATTGATGGCATCTCTTTGTAAAAGAGATGGATGCCTAGTGAGTTTGCTACACGCTGCTCGTCCAGTTCCCCGAGGGTTTTTATTCCAAGTTGTCAGTAAAATTGGCTTATCAGCGTATGTTCTTGATTCGTGATCCTACCATGTGTCCAGTCTTCTTACGAGTGACAACAAATTATGCAATTTCTGGATATATGATCAATCGGAGGATAAATATATGATAATTGGGAAATGGTCAATCGATGTGATGTATGGACCGGGTGCTCAGGAAGATACAGAGATTGTTTTCTTACCAGACGGAACGGGATGGATTGCATTCTTTCACTATGAGTTATGTGAGTTAGAGACTTTTCGTTGGAGAAACAATGAAAACGGCAGTATTAGAATCAGCGGAGAAATATATCAAACGATAGGTGAATCACAGGAGAAATCAAATTTAGAAATAAACGAGCTGTTCTATATGGTTAAACTAGAAAATACTCCCGCAGGTGAGGAAATGAAGGTCATCACATTTTCTAAACCGATATGGTGTAATGAACAAAAATTTGGCTTGTTAACAGATAACATTGAAAATGAGAAATTACCGTCATATAAAAACGAAGTAGATAGTATAAAACAACTTATTCAATTTCTGCACATGGATACTCACGAAATACTTCAAAATGATGCAATCGAAAAACTAAAACATGCTTCAGAAGAATATTTGTACATTTTAATTCAACCTTTCGATAAATCATATTGGGATAATGCTGCAGTAGTATTATCTAGCATAGAGCATCAACGTTTAAAAGGGCATATACCAAGTCTTCTAATGTGGTTGCAAGATATGAATTGGCCGGGTGCTAAAGTAATCGCAAAAAT
Source organism: Brevibacillus sp. RS1.1 (assembly GCF_013284365.1). NCBI lineage: Bacteria > Bacillati > Bacillota > Bacilli > Caryophanales > Paenibacillaceae > Brevibacillus > Brevibacillus sp. RS1.1. Next base: position 615,305 of record NZ_JABSVA010000001.1, on the reverse strand, counting down.
ACTGGTTGAAATGAGGGAGCTAGTCATTCCTCATTTAAGACCGGTTTTACTCGGCAATGATGAATTGTGGATTTATTCGATATTGATAGGACTGGTGAAACATTGGCCTATAGAATTGGTTCTTGAGTTAAAGAATGAGCTTATTATCCTTTCAAACAGGCAGTCACAAGAGGAGATTGATGTGATTGCTAGTGAGATCCTAATACAGCATCGCCTGTTGTAATAAATTTAGCTAGAAAGGTGGGCTCAGCAAATGAATTTCCTCGTAATACAGATTATGTTTAACGAGGTAATTAAGCAAAAAGTAACTGTTGAGGAATTCGAGCAATGGGTATATGCCACTCCTGAAATTGAAGAGTATTATGGGCACGCCTTTTACCTAGAGCTTATCAGCTTAGATTTTAAGGGGAGATATATTGATCTAGACTTGGAGCAAATGTTAATGCCGGTAATACCTTTTGGAGAGCTTGAGTACCGCATAATCAAAGAGGAACTAGAGCTACCGTACATGCTCAAAAGCAATTGTAATTGACAGTATGGGGAATCTCTCTGTCATGAAAAATCTCAACTTCAACTCCAAAGCTAAGAGAGAAAACCCACTGATCACCGTCAACTGCAGTGGTGTTATCAAGCGTTGGAAAGATTCATTAATGGTCAGTTCGCACACTATTCCTGACTTTTCCAGCATGTTACTATGATACTAACTATTTGGAACTTGGTGGTGAAGAATATGGATATTGAGTTTGAAGCCAAAGTATGTCACATTGGATTATCCATAGGGTTCTTTTCTAAAGATCATATAATCGTGTGGGCAGATAAAGTAATTGATCTATTAGAGGTAACACTTATACCAGATAGAGTGTTTGACCTTTCGATGGTAAAAAAAGAAGTGGACATTCCTCGCTTACTTATCGAGCTTTGCACTAATACAGACGAGGAAGCAGCACTAAAAACAATAGTTGGAATGATTAACCTCAGTTACAAAAACAAATACTATACTCTTTATGAGACATGTGAAATTCTCTATAGGTTATCAAATTATGTTGATTATGATCATGAATGGAAGGGATATCTCTATGCGATCACGGGAAACCTTGAGCGTGCCCTGGATGGATATGGGGATGTAGATACTTCAAGGGTAGAAATAGAAGAGTTTTTACTTGAACACGAGAAATATTCCCAATTGTTCGATCTGAATTTACTTCCAATTCATCCACTAATTATAGAGTTTAAGCCGAGGAAGGAGCATATACTTTTAGATGTTTCCCGTGTAGTGGCTCCAGCAGATATTCATATGATCTTGAAAAGTCAACTTGATTTCCCAGAAGTGTATGGTATGAATTGGAATGCATTTTGGGATGCAATCACCGGTATGGTAAAGCTACCCATGAAAATAACTATAACTGGATGGGAAGTATTGGAGGAACGTCTTCCGAAAGAAGCTGATTCTTTAAAAGAACTTCTTATGGACTATTCATTACGATATACTAGCGAAATCTTCATAGTAGAGTATGAACAAAAAAGCGAGACATCTTCTAATTGAGGATGTCTCTTTGTCATTTCTGTTGCTTCGCTAAATACCTTAAGTATCTCACATGCTCTAAAGCCTTCGGTTTATCTTCCCCGCCTAGCATTTCTAATTCGTAGAGAATAAGCTTTCATATTCGGAAAGAGGCTTTTTTTCTTAGGGGAATGGGAAGCTGTATCCTTCTAAATTCCGGCTTTCTTCAAAAGCTCCTCATATGTAACGCCCTTGAGATAAGCAGCGAATACTTTCAAGGTCTAATGTTTAGTTTTATGGGTATAAGTTTCAATTCTAATAGTTATCGATTGGCTCACGGCTGAATCATCCGCGAGTTCCCGCTAACTTCTGTATCCACTTTTTTCTCTAATACGAGCAAAAAAACGTCGAATTATTGGTGTATCAAGAAGCTAACTATGGAGGGCGAAGCTTCATGATGCTGACAAACGCTATTCGCTGGGGAAGGATTTCATTGTCAAAGTGCTAGCAGCTTTTCAAAATCGTACATTTGAATCTATTTTGGGGACAACGTGTCTCATGCGAGTAATAGAGAGATCTGTCTGAAAGGAGGCCGACAATGATCAAACCACCTAAAGGTATCGAATACCTTTGAGTTCGAACCTGAAATGAAACGAATGGTTCATGCATTGAAGGTTCTTGTAAAGTCAAAGCTAGAAAAACCAAAGGAAGTCACGGAGACAGATCAACCAGTAAAGAAAGAGGAAACAGCTTAAAGGAGTAATAAACGAAACTCACACAATGCATAGAGCGCCAAAGAGCGAGAGTGAGGGAAGATAGGAACCGCCACATAATACATTTCACGATTTACCAGATAAGCGAGATAACAAGGACAAAGTGAGGTCACTGCCAAAATGATTTCTTTGGAAAATCAGACAAGACAGTAAATGGCAAACATATAAGAATTATAGATATGGCAAAAACGAAGAGATTCATTTTCGCCACGAAAACATAGAGGTAACAGTTGAAACGATATTCAACTGCTCAAGGTTTACTTTTCTATGAAGACCAGAGTTAAAGTCTTTGGACAAATAAAAGTTTTGGAATAAGCTCTAATATACTTGCCCACCCCCTCTAACTTTTCCTACCCTATAACCAGAGGGGGAGAGAACCATGTACGCATGCAGCTATTCAGGCACAGTGCTTGGCATAGATGGAATGGTTGTCACTGTAGAAACAGACATAGCCAATGGCTTGCCTCAATTCGATTTGGTCGGACTAGGCGGTTCCGCAGTAAAAGAAGCGAGAGATCGCGTTCGTGCTGCTTTGCGCAACGCAGGCTACGACTACCCAATGCAGCGGATCACCGTCAACCTAGCACCAGCAGACCAGCGCAAGGAAGGCTCAGGTTTCGACCTGGCTATAGCGTTTGGAATTTTACTAGCCTCGAAGCAAATGCTCCCTAGACCAGAGAGAATCCTCGTTCTAGGAGAGTTGGCATTAGACGGCTCTCTTCGCGCTGTAACGGGTGTACTCCCCATTCTGCTAGAAGCTAAAAATGCAGGATTTACCCACGTGATTCTCCCCGAACAAAATGCAGCGGAAGCACGGCTCGTCGACATTACCGTATTGCCTGCTAGCAATCTGGAAGAGGCCGTAAACTATTGGAAAGAAGGACTTCATAGTAAGAACGCAGATTTGATTTTTCCTGGATCAGAGACGGGCAAGACAAATACCAACCAGCTGCCTCCGGACTTTGCCAATGTTTACGGACAGCAATTTGTAAAACGCGGCTTGGAGATCGCAGCAGCTGGATTTCATAATGTAATATTGGTGGGGCCACCAGGTTCAGGGAAAACTCTTTTAGCTACTTGCCTGCCTGGTATCATGCCGAACATGACTATTCATGAATCTTACGAAGTGACGAAAATATACAGTATTGCTGGTCAATTGAAGCGGGAGAGTGGGCTTATCGAGGAGAGACCTTTTCGTGCCCCGCACCATACGATTACCGCTACTGCACTAATTGGCGGTGGTGCGCAAATCCCGCGTCCGGGAGAATGTAGTTTGTCTCACGGTGGGATCCTCTTCCTTGATGAGATGCCCGAGTTTTCTCGACATGTATTAGAGGTACTACGCCAGCCGCTGGAATCAGGGGTTGTCACGATTGGACGATCTAAGCAGGTTTTTACCTTTCCTGCTCGGATTCTGTTAATCGGTTCGTGCAATCCTTGTCCGTGTGGATTCTTTGGTACTCGAGAGAAGCAAACCTGCTCTTGCTCCCCTCAACAAATCTACAAATACCGCTCAAAACTCTCAGGTCCCTTGCTAGACCGCATCGATCTGCACATCGAGGTGCCGAGAGTACCAGTTCAACTTCTTCACAACAGAAAAGCAGAGGAGTCCTCAAAAGACATTCAACGTCGGGTAGAACAGGCGAGGGCTGTTCAATGCGAAAGATACCACTATCGTCCTGGATGTCCTTTTAACAGTGTGATGAATGGTGAAGAGCTTCGACAATTCGCCCAGCTAGATAAGGAAGGACAAGAGATGTTACAGCTTGCCTTCGAGACATTAGGTTTGAGTGCAAGAGCATACGATAGAATTGTGAAAGTGGCGAGGACAATTGCAGATTTAGATGGGACTTCTCGTGTAGATGCTGCACATGTAGCAGAAGCAATTCGCTACAGAGCCTTGGACCGAGGGCTACTTTTTTAATGGAGCCCGACTTATGATCAATGCAGAACACAGTATCTGATTAAGGGATAAAACAAGTTAAAGCGAGATAGTATTCAAAAATCAAGCAGAGTAACGAATAAAAGTAGATCCCAAGGTGGTAATTAAATTTACTAGTGCAACATCTTTGAGGCAAAATGTTACTATAATAGCCGGAATTAATTACCTGGAGGATTGTTAATGAAGCATGTCGTCATCTAAGAATCTTGATTCAATGCTTTTTGTGATGAGCTTTCTGTTAGGTTGCTCCCAAATGTAGAATCCGGATATGATGCGGATGCGATTCGATTGGAATTCGGTAGAAATTGATCATTTCCTAAGCAAAAGAGATGGAAAAGCAGCAAACAACTCGCCTAGTGATAAATCTGAGCGGGTTGTTTTTGTTACTTTATTTTTCTAAATCCATAACTTCATGGAATTGCTCACATACTTTATTTGTCATAGAGTTTTCGTAATTTATAACTTCGTTAGAAATGTTTTGTCGAATGATATAGGTGAGTATTTATTATATGAAATTCATTAGAATCAAAAACATTTTGTCGAATTAAGTGAAATAATGTCGAAACATTAAACTTTATCAAGATATAAGATTGATAGTAATATATTGAAGCTAAATTATAAGTATTTGGAGGCATTTATGGGATTATCTCGTAGCGAGCGCAATGAAGACAGAAGAGATGCAAGATTAGAACGCCGTCAAGCTTTAGAGGCAAAAGCCCAAGCAGAAGCAAAAAAATCGTCTATAACTTCTAGTAGCGCTCAACAAAGCACTACAAACTTATCGAAATCATCCGTACAAAAAACTAGTGTAGATAGAGTTGACATTAGTGAAGCGGCAAGAAATTTAGCAGCTACGGTGCCTAAACAAGCTCAAACATCAAATAACAAAGGAGTAATGCATGGTCCGCCGATTCCACCTAATACTGGAAAGACGTGGGGGGAGGCAAGCAGTGAAGCTGCAATTAGTGCTATAGCTGGAACAGTGGTGACTACCTCAGTTGAAACTGGTGGACAAGCCTTATTTAATAATTCGTCCCTTCCAGGACCAATATCGAAAATTATTGGACTAGGGGTATCAACAGCTGATGTTTATTACGATGCCGCAGCTAATATATCTAAAGGCGATACCAAGTTTGGGAGTGATAAATCGATTGCGCAATCTGTTACAGAGGCTGCTACAGGGGCTTTAATATCTGAACTAGGTTCATCGGCATTGGTTAATACAATTGCAGTAACACCAGCTTATATGCAACTAACACCAGAGAATAAAAAAACTACGGCAATAGTGGCTGGATTAACTACAGGTTATGTAATTTCGCTTGCAGATTCAAAGATTGGAGTATCACCAGGATTAGCCGAATATGTTGAGAAAGAAAAAAGTCGAGTTAAAGAGTCGGGTAAAAAAATTAATGAGTATATAAATCTAAGTAACAAAAAAACTTATAGTGATTTTCCATATAAAGAAAAACAAACAATTGATAAATATATGAATAATGTGGCGTTTCAAAATGATCGTATACTAAAAGCAAAGGTAGCTTGGGAAGCCGCTAACCGAATAGGTGATAAAGATGGAAAGGAAAAAGCAAAAGCAGTTGCCAAAGATGCACGACAAAAAGGTGGCATGTCAAGTATAGAGACAACTATAGATCGTATTAAAGAATTGAATGATAAAATACTAAAAGAAAAAAATAATTATAGAGAGGCAGAAAAAAACAAGGACAAAAAGGCTCAAGACGCAGCTCGTGAACGAGCTAACGCATATAGAACCCAAGGTGGTACTATAAGATAAAATGAATGCAACATTGCACCTTCGATTTGAAAAAAGTTTTAAACAAAGATATGACTAACTGGAGGAATAATATGAGAGTACCACGTCATCTGAGAATCTTACTACAAATCATTTTTGTGGTGACTTTGATGTCAGGCTGTTCCCAAACTAATAAACCAGTTGAGACGACTGAATTCATAAAATACGAAGATAAAACTAATAAATTCAATATTTCATATCCAAAAGACTGGATTGTTGACACAACGCGGAAAAATGTAAATGTTCTATTTAACTCGCCAAAAGAGAGTGAAAAAGACGTTTATACAGAAAATATAACTGTAAAGGCGTTTACATTGCCAGAGGAAGCTTCATCTCCTATGGAAAACTATAGAGATGGAATGATTGAGACTATTAAGAAGCAGACACCTGGTATTGAAGTTCTTAATACTTCCGACTTAACAATAAATGAGCTTCCAGCTCTTCAGATCCTTTTAAGAGAAAAGCGAGAAAATGTAGATTTATCGCATCAAATGACTGTTGTATTTAAAGGCAATATGGGATATGTACTAGGATTTACCTGCTTAGATGGAGAGCTTGACAAATATTCCTCAACAACCGATAAAATAATAAATTCTTTTAACATCATCAATTGAAATATTTTTAATCTATCAGGTAGTAAAAATATGTTTCTCCCAAATTTTAAGGGGTATTTTCTTTAGACACTTCGAGATATGTTAAGTAAAGTCGTCGGTAATGATATCATTTGAGAACCTCACCCAGTCATAAAAAGGGTAGCGAGCTGCTTCCTTTCATCAAACAAAAGAGCCCTTCGGATATGATATGATCCCCTCATTGTGGACAGAAAAAAGTAAGCACCTTACTCTGTCTATTATGGGGGGATTTTCTCATGGGAAAAATCAGAAGAACTTTTGACGCTGCCTTTAAGAAAAAAGCAGTGGATTTATATTTGAGAGATGGAATGGGTTATAAAACCGTAGCTAAAGAATTAGGTATCGAACTTCTGTAGTGCGTCGGTGGTTGCACATTATCAAACGGAAGGAATGACGGGTCTTGAAGAGAAACGAGGAAAAGCAAAAGGGCCTGGTATAGGTAGACCCAGAACGAATCCGGAGGATCCTGAGACTAAAATCAAGAGATTAGAAGCGGAAAACGCATTGTTAAAAAAGCTCTTGCAGATGTGAAAGGTGGAATGGATTCTGTACCTGAAAGCAAAAGGTTTGCTATCGTCAATGATTTATCTAATCAAGGATATAGCATTCTGCTTTTATGCCATCTAGCCGAAGTCTCCAGAAGTGGATATTACAGATGGATGAAAAGGCAAGCCATCACCTCTCCAAAGCAGCTTGAAGATGAGCAGGTAAAGGAGAAGATCGCAGAGTGTTTTCATAAAGCCCGGGGAATCTATGGGTATCGTCGGATTAAAGTATGGATCTAGAAGAAATATGAACAGCATGTAAACCGCAAACGTATTCATCGATTAATGAAGGTTACGGGGCTTCAAGCGATCATTCGCAAGAAAAGGCCTTATTACGGCAAAAAAGAAGCGTACGTAATCTCAGACAATCTTCTGAACAGGAATTTCCATGCAGGGAAGCCAAGTGAGAAATGGGTCACCGACATTACTTATCTGATTTTTAATGGACAAAGACTGTATCTATCCGTCATTAAAGATCTATTTAACAACGAGATCATCGCTTATCAGATAAGCCGAAGAAACGATTTGAAGCTCGTTATAGATACTCTCAAAAAGGCTAAAAAGAAACGAAATGTTCGAGGAATCCTGCTTCATAGTGATCAAGGGTTCCAATACACATCCCGTCCATATAACAACTTGATTAAGAAATACAAGATGGTAGCCAGTATGTCCCGAAAGGGAAACTGCTGGGAAAATGTATGTATGGAGAACTTCTTTAGCCATTTTAAATCCGAGTGCTTTAACCGCTGTACGTTCCGTACAGTTGACGAAGTGAAACGTGAAGTTAAACATTACATCCATTTTTACAACCGTGAGCGTTTTCAGCAAAAATTAAACAACCTGAGTCCGTATGAATTCTGAACTCAGGTTGCTTAGAGTGTCTTTTTTATTTCCTGTCTACTTGACAGGGGTCGGTTCATCTCGAGAGACTCTCTTATTTTGATTAGTTCCAATTTACCTTTGATATTTTCCATTTAAAAGCTGCAGATATTAAATACAAAATTGAGGAAACAAAAAATAAAGTAAACATATCTCCTGTCAACAATAAGTAAAGACTTAGAGGTAAGGAGACCACAAAAGAAATAATGATAAGCGGTTGTTTTAGGAACGAGGTAATTAAACCAAATATCGCGGGAAGTAACAAACAAAGTGCGGTAAATACAGAGACAGTTGGTTTGTCGTAAAGCAAAATGTACCAAAGAATAATTGTTCCTACAGAAGCAAGCAAACCACATATCAGCGATAGACTAAACATAGAACTAGATTTCACGTTGCTCACCCTCTTTTCAAAAAATGTAAATACTCCTTCTCTTTTCCAAGATATATATTATAATATATTACTAAAATGTAAAAAAATAGTGAATAGGGAGAGGGAATCAAATGTCAAAAAAGTGGATAGTAGTTCCAGTAGTCTTATCACTTTCTTTTTTAACCGCATTTACTGCTCTTGGTAAAGAGAACAAAGTCATGAAATTGGATGCTGAATCAGGAAGTGAAATCATCTTAAAAAAAGTAGAGTATCGTGAAACCGGAGATGGAGAAGGTCAAGTCACTATTGAAGGAAGAGCTACAGCAGACGGGATAATTGAGGCTTATCAAATTCAAATTGATACAGAAAATGGAACTTACATAACCAAACCATTAGATTACAAGCCAAGTGAAGAAGAGTTGAAGGAAGAAGAATCAGAAAAGGAATTATCTAATGACGAAGTTGGTTCTTCTGAAAACCAACTTCTCGCTGCTAAAAATTACTACAAGGGATGGCTGAGAGCTTCAACAGAAGATCCAGTTCGAATTGAAACCGCTGCATCCAAAATTTCGATGTCCTGGAGTGAAGATAATGACGGCTTGTTGGAGTGTTCGAGTAGTACCTTTAACACATGGGCAGCCAATCCTTCGGAGTTTGATACACACTGGTATAAAAATGGGCAATCGTTCCCTAATTATAAATACAACTCGGATAACTCAAAAATTACACAAACCGCTTGGGCTGCGTATTATAACTACGATTTTGGTAATGACGACCTCCGAACGGATGTAAAACACAACATGACAATGATCCCCGTTAATAAGGACATTGGTAGTGGTCAGTTTGATTATAAAGTGACAATGGATAAGTCCGGAGAATCTTCTGCATTACTTCAACTTAATGTAACAACGAATTAAAAAAGTTCTTCCAAAACAGGAAGATTGGGTGACAATATAGTTATTATGTAAAGTAACGCTCGAATCCTCAAATTCGGGCGTTTTTCGCTATTATGAGTAATTAGCGTTTAGAGAGGTACCTCCAGAAAAACGGATTTAGTGGCTTCAGGAGGAACTTTTAAAGATATATCAACTTTTGGTGGGAGCAAATCAACTTTTTGGGCCAATATCAATATTATACGTTGCATTATGCCACATTATGATCGAGCTGACCTTTGAGGATTGACTTTTATGGAGTGTAAAGCTGTCCTGGACCGAGCGGTTGCGGACACTCTAACCATAAGAAAATGGCGTACATTGACGGCCGAGGCAAAGACTTATGGGATGCACGCAATTGTTGCAAAATCAATCATCACACGCAAGGATCGGGAGAATGTTTACATTACATTCAGCCTCAGATTAAACACGCGTTAAAATGCGAAACTGGACTAAGAGTGGCATGCTACGATCGCCAGTTTTCGTTGACTTAATTCTTCCAGCATAGATCAGCGTTTTTAAAGTTTTGAGGCACCTTCCTGTTATTTAGGAGGTGCCTCGACACGTTATTTGGTATATTCCATCACTTCAAAGGATACAATCTTGAAGAATGCTACATAATCTTTTGAAGTAGTAAATGATTAGTTCTTAATATACTTATTGAACATGTATGTCATTTCATTGAGTATCTTCCAGGTTATTGTTGTAGTAGATGTAGTCTGCTATCCTAGAAGCTATAATAATCTAAAATTAATTCTTGGACAGCAATTGGATCATCTCTTTATTCCTCATCTTAATTGCTTTTTCTAATGGAGTTAAGCGAATCAATGTACTCTCACCATTTATATCTTCTGTATCAACAGTAGTGAGGTTTGGGTCCGCTCCGTGTGCTAACAGTAGTTTAGCAACCTCTGTACGTCCCAAACTTACTGCCTGATAAAGTGGTGAATTAAATTTGTCATAATTCAAGTCAGGCTGTGCTCCAGAATTTATTAATTCTTTTATTATTTCTAATTCACCGGTTGCAATCATGAGCATCGTTAATCCACCATCTCTCTCTATCGCATTAGGATCTGCTCCGTGTTTAAGGAGAAGTCGGACTCCTTCCATATGTTCGTTATATACTGCATAGGCCAGAGGAATTGTAAGATTCTGATCTGGATCATAATAAGACACATTTGGGTCCATACCTGCTTTAAGAAACAACTTCATTAAGTAAATATCTTTATTTCTTGCTGCTTGTACAAAGTCTTTTGAATCAAATTTAGCAGATAACTTCCCAATCTCTTGTCTAGCTTGTATAGGACTCATTGAATCGACTGGATCGGATGGAGCCTGTGCAGGGATTGAGTTTTGTTCTGGTTTCGGTGAAGTGTCAACTTGTTCAGAGATAGGATTAGATGTAGGATTCTGATTTGTTGAGACAGTCTGACTCACATTAATAGCAGATGTTGATTTAGTTTGTTTGGGAAGAGAAGTAGCTTCTTTTTCTGCTGCAGACTTTGGTTTGTTTGTACTGGACTTTGAAAATATATCAGAACCTGTAATGGTCTGAAATACTACTATCCATATGAACAAACAAACCAAGAGAATTGTTCCCAAAAATAAGCTTCGTTTGAGTTTCATAGACATTTTAAGACTTCCCTTCTAAAGAGCATGACAGGAAGATTGTACCATATATTTTTCTTAAATTGTTTACGCATTCGAGCAACATAAACATTATATAGGCACAGTAAATATTGTTTACTGGAACTCGTGTTGATTTTACTAAGCCGGTTTTTCGTTTAGTATCATTCTAGTTCAGAAAGGTAAAAAGATTTACTGGCAAAAATAAAGCGGCCCTTTAAATTTCAGAAGGGGCCGCTTTATTCTATTCCTTCATTAATACAGCCAAATACTTCGATAGGTCATTTAAGGGAGTCGGAGGTGGAATCTTTCGGTCATGTTCCCATTCGTATAGAGTACGTTCACTTATTCCTAAAAGCGCAGCAAACTCTCTCTTTGTGTACCCATAGTAGAAGCGCGCTTTAATAATACGCTCCCCTAAAGTTGATTCCGGCAGTTTCTCAAAACAACCGAGAAAAGCAACTGAGACACCAAGCACATTGGAAAGTCGTCTTAGGCTAGGAGGCGATACTTTCAATTTATTAGCTTCTGCTAATCCAATTGTTCTTGTACACAATCCTGTGACAGCGGCAAGATCAACCAAGTACATCTGTTTTGCTGTACGTGCTGCTCTAAGACGGTCACCAGGACTATCATCTATCATGTCTATAAATGGAGAAAAGGGTGTTTCCTTTTTATATGATATTCCAAGGGTATTATCTTCAACCTTGTCCTTGTGGATTCTTTGGTACTCGAGAGAAGCAAACCTGCTCTTGCTCTCCTCAACAAATCTACAAATACCGCTCAAAACTCTCAGGTCCCTTGCTCGACCGCATCGACCTGCACATCGAGGTGCCGAGAGTACCCGTTCAACTTCTTCACAACAGAAAAGCAGAGGAGTATTCAAAAGACATTCAACGTCGGGTAGAACAGGCGAGGACTGTTCAATGCGAAAGATACCAATATCGTCCAGGATGTCCTTTTAACAGTGTGATGAATGGAGAAGAACTACGCCAATTTGCACAACTAGATAAAGAAGGGCAGGAGATGCTGCAGCTTGCCTTCGAGACATTAGGTTTAAGTGCAAGAGCATACGATAGAATTGTGAAAGTGGCGAGGACAATTGCAGATCTAGATGGGGCTTCCCGTGTAGATGCTGCACATGTAGCAGAAGCAATTCGTTACAGAGCCTTGGACCGAGGGCTACTTTTTTAATGGAGCGGCGACATGATCAAAGCAGAACACAGTATCTGATAAAGGGATAAAACAAGTAGGGGGTTAAGTAAATCATTCTTTAAAGAGGGAACTAAAGTTAATAACATAATAAAGCGAGACAGTATTCAATAATCAAGTAGAGTAAACGAATAAAAGTAGATTCAAGGTGGTAATAAAATTTACTAGTACAACATTTTTGAGACAAAATGTTGCTGAAATGTCTTGGATAAATTACCTGGAGGGTTGTTAATGAAGGTATTCCGTCATCTAAGAAGCTTGATTCAATACTTCTTTGTGATAGGCTTTCTGTTAGGTTGCTCCCATATGTAGAATCCGGATATGATTCGGATGCGATTCGATTGGCATTCAATAGAAAATTGCTCATTTCCTAAGCAAAAAAGTCTTGGTTGCCTCAAATTTGGTTCCTCAACTATTGCTGCTTCGATGCAAAGTTTGTTTTCTTTGCTGCATAGTCACATCTGCAAAGGTCAACACCAGTCCAAATTGTCAAATAGTCAAGTTTTCGAGGTGAAAAATTGGTTAGTCTGCATGTGCCTCGTAAATGAACACACCACATACAGACTAACCACTTCACTACCAATAAAGTAACATTAAGTACTTTTGAAACCTAACCCTACACAATCGTAACAACATAAAACACAAACTCCCCACATCCCCCATTATCCCAAGGCCGACAATACTTCACCGAAATCGACGTCATTCCTCGCCGCAAAGCCTGAAAGGACATCACCTGATGCCCCTCTTGCCCAATACGAGCTGGCGATGATGGAGGAACAAAATGATTGGCATGCAACGATAAAAAGCGAGCATCCACTGGATTAGACAAATCCCACTGGTAGCCTGTAGAGGGATTTGCCACTAGCGTAATCGTGAACAAGTGGCCTTCCTGCACTTGCAGTGTATACGTTGAGGTCTTGACCACTGGCCTTTTTTTCCTCCCTTTAAATGAAGACGATACCCATTTTCCATACCATATGAAAAAGACTCGATAGCTGCTCACGACGGAACAAGCAGAAAAAATTTATTTGCATGTATTTCAAATGATTCCGTTCTTTTACAAGTTGTGGAATTACTTGATACATCTATCATTTTGCGAAAATATAACGATAAAAAATAGCCATTATACGTACAATGTTCCTAATTAATTTGAAACAATTAGTATGATCTGGAAAGGAATATGCATGATGCTGGCGAATAAGTAGGGACAAAGACATGTATTGTCGAAATATCTGCTGATATTTGTAATCTTTATTACCTAGTTGGTGTGATGACTAGAAATATCCACAGAGAGTAGAATTTCTTTTGCTCGTGCATGTAGGTACATTTCCCAGCACTTCCATGGCGTAGAATACCTTGGCATGGAAGAAGCTTTTTCTTTGTGTTCATACTTGCTAGGAAAGGGAAAGGAAAATTGATGGAGAGCATTGCAGAATTATTTAAGAAAAAAGAGTACTACCACGCATTTCAGCCAATATGTCAACTTCCTGAGAAAAGTAGGATAGGGTATGAAGTATTACTTCGCAATAAAGCGGGGATCCATCCAGAGGCATTGTTTTCTTCGGCGAAGGAAAACAAAATGCTGCCAGAACTCGACGCCCATTCCCTGCATTATGCGCTCTTGACTTTTTTTCATTCGTCGATTGAACACAAAAACGAGCTTTTATTCGTGAATATTTTTCCTTCTACCATAATAGAAGACACATTTCCTGGCTTCATTCAAAAGATTGCTCGTTCCTTCCGTCCCTTTTTAACCCAAATCGTTTTGGAGATCAACGAATCGATTATGGAAGGAGAATGCTGGAGCGAACCCATTTTTACACGACGAATAGCTGAACTGAAAAAGTTGGGGTTCCTAATTGCGTTGGATGATGTCGGAGATGGCGCAAACATATTCGGTAAAATTGAAGATATCTCGCCTGATTACATTAAGATTGACCGCTTTTTTTCGCAAGAACTCTCGAGTTCATTAGAAAAGCAAAAGACTGTAAAATTGTTTGTCGATTTTTGCAAAGATGCACCTCAACTCATTCTCGAAGGAGTTGAAGAAGAAGAGGATTTTGCTTGTGCTTCTTTATTGGGCGTTGCAATCGGCCAGGGATACTTGTTTGGTAGACCAGGCAGTTTGCCGAACGAATAAGAGGGCAATGCAGAATTGGAGGAATTTTTATGGCTAGTGATAACAACGTATATTCCCGGAAAGCAACGCTTTCCTTAAAAATATCCGAGTTTGAAGTCCCTCCGATGCAGGATCTGTTGATCATCGGACGGAAAGCACCTATTGGTCCTGAGGCTGTAAGGAGAATGGCGGATGCGCTTTCCCCGGAGCAGTTTACCTTAATAAAGATGAATCATCCAAAGATTGAGGCAGTCTTGTTAAGAAATACCCTTTTGCAAATGATTGATGAAAAATTATTAATGAAAATCATTCTGGAAGAGGCAGAGCGCATGATTAGCGACTCCATGGTTCTGCGATCTGAATTAAAAATAGCATTGTCTGTTCAACGAGAGGTGGATCTATTATGAACATCTCCGACATCATGACGACGACGATTTGTACCATCACCTCTGACAAAAGTGTCTCTTATGCGGCGGAGCGAATGAACGAATCTCAAGTTGATTCGTTAGTTGTCATGGATCACGGAGAGGTGCTGGGAATGGTTACGACAAGAGACGTGTTGTCCGCTCATCCTAACCGAATCGTTGCCGATGCCATGCGCAGTCAGCCGTTCTACCTGTCTGCCAATCACAATGTTTGGGAGGCCTATCACGCGCTTCATCAAGAACAAGGTGGTCTGGCTTTGGTCATGCAAGAGGATCAACTGATCGGATTCATCACAAAAGAAATCGTAGAGATGAAAATAGCAGAGTATCGAGACCCATTATCGGGTTTGTATCGCGCTCCCTACATCGAGTTTATTGGGGAAAATTTTTTAAAGGAGCGTAAACCTTTCCATTTGCTTTTCATCGATTTGAACGACTTTGGCCGAATTAATAAGCTGCATGGTCATCCATTCGGGGATGATGTCATCCGCACCTATTCATCGGTTCTCTCTTCTTTGGCTGAAGAACAGGGGGATTACTTATGTCGTTATGCAGGGGACGAGTTTGTTTTGATCTCTACGATTTCGGATGAACAGATTCAGGAATACATTTCGCTTATTACACGTCCAACAAACGTTCTCGATGTCTTTGTATCTGCAGCTGTTGGCCATGTGAATGGGTACCAAACACCAGACTTCTTCGAAAGGTCCTGGCGGGAATTAATCGCTGAAGCAAGTTTAGGCTCCTCAGCTGCCAAATTATCCAAAACACTTACTTCCACAATGGGATAGGAAAAGTATAGTTTGCAAGTAATGCGCATACACTTTTGGACAGGTTTAGATCTTTCTTTGCAACCGATTATTTTATGGTACGTAATATATAGTGTGAATAGAGCAACATGAGGAGGCAATGACATGATCGTAACTACAACCAGCATGATCCAAGGAAAAGAAGTGGTAGAGTATTTGGATATCGTCAGTGGAGAGGTAATCATGGGTGCAAACGTAGTCCGTGACTTTCTCGCAGGAATTACGGACATCATCGGAGGCAGAAGTGGCTCGTATGAGAGTAAGCTCGCAGAAGGTCGCGAACTGGCCTTGCGTGAAATGAAAGAAAAAGCACGGGCATTGGGTGCAAACGCAGTGATTGGGGTTGATCTCGACTTCGAAACATTGCGGGAAGGTATGATGATGGTTATTGCCACAGGCACAGCAGTCCGTGTAAAGTAAGCCGGTAAACACCCGGCTTTCTTTTTTTACCGAAAGCGGTTCTTATACATGGCAAGCAAGGAGAAGTGAGCATGCAGGTACAAAAAACTCTTCAGGATTTATCGAATAGAATAAACACCCAGCCACAAGGAATCGCTGGATTACATGCGGTTTACCATTTTGTCCTAAGTGGAGAAGAGGGGGGCACCTACGAGGTGGTTTTTGCCGATAATCAAGCAGACTATACGATGGGTGTGACAAGGGAAGGGGGCTGCAAGCTGGAGCTTTCTGATAAAGATTTTATTAAGCTCGTAGAGGGACGCTTGAATCCCACAGTTGCTTTGGTAACGGGCAAGCTAAAAATTAGCGGACAAACGGGACTTTCGTTTAAATTACAAACAATATTGCATCACTATCAATTGCAAAAATAACGAAAAAACTAGTCAATTCTTAAAAAGTTGCGTTAAAATATGACCAAACAATGACACCTACTCTAACACAAAACGAGGGGAAACATGCGCCATATTTGTTCATTGATTGCGATGGTAAGCCAACTGGAAGAACAATCTGTGCGTTTTGATTTTTACCAAGAAATCAGACGACGCAAGCCAGAACGTCAGATATTAAAGCATGATGTACGATTACCGCGTCATTATTTCGATTATTTAATTCATTCAGGAGTATTGGAAGTGGAAACAGATGCCCCATATCAGCCGGGGAAGACCATGCCTGCTTCCATTGGTATGAACATACGCTCGCTCGGTGGAAACGTATTGTTTGACATGTGCTTTGCTCCGCAAACATATAAATTGTGGCAAAACACAGATGCAAGTATAGAAGACCTTTCTCTACCTGCTGATATATTTGAAGAATATGTCTATCGCTTAGGCGCCATCAGTCGTTTTCGCTATTTAGGCCGAATTGATGATCCTGTAACAGCAACAAAGCTTGGTGAGAACGACATGATTGAATTCAAACGCGACTTTCTTTATTCGAAGACGGGAATTATTAAGTCTATTGTGGCGTTTGCGAATTCAAACAATGGGAATTTATTTTTAGGCATTACAGATGAAGGGACAGTGTGCGGGATTGATCATGAGATCGAGCAGTACGGAGACCCGGACAAATACATTCTAGCTATTACGCAATACATCCAAGATAAGACGTCACCGTTTGTGACCCCATTTCCAAAAATTTCATTGAAAAAAATAGATGGGAAAACAGTGGTAGCTATCTTTGTAGAAGCCTCATCTGATTTGATCTGTGGTTTGGACAAAAACAATGAAAAGTATGTGGTAATTCGTACGAATAATCGCTCTGTTATCGTGAAAGATCCGCACCAAATTGGTGAAATTTACGTGAAACGAAAGCTAGGCAGTGAGATCAGCCGTCGATTGGGACTTCTGTAGCGTTATCTTACAGGAATACACGAGGAGGGTTACTGCGTGATATCGTCTTTACGTACGTGTCTACTGGTTATGATAGTGAGCAGCTTGTTCATCACTGGCTGTGCACAGTCTGGCAAGGTTTCTGATGACATGAAAGATCATATCGAGACAGAGCTTGGTACGGTTGAAAAAGTAACAGTGATGTCAACCGATGGTCAGGAAGTATTATTGGACTTGCGCTTGTTTTTGCAAGAACTGTCCGGACAGGGACAAGATTTACAAATATCATCCGAGCCTTTAAAGCAAGAAGATGTACGTTTTACGCTCGTCCTTTATCGGACACAGCAGGCTCCACTTGTCGTGACGGTGGGTGAGTCGGCAAGTGAGTTTGGGGGACACACGTATCGTGGTGCGGGTGCCACCTATTTTTATCAGTGGGTAAACAAGTTAACTGGCAAAGGAGTACTCTCACAAAAAATTCAGAGCGTGCGTTTAGCTGCAGAGGACCTTGGGCAGGCGCGCGTGTTGAACGAATCAGAAGCAGAATACATCAGGAAAGTAATGGGATCGGCAGTCCCAGAAGTGGACAGTCGCAACAAGCAGTATCCACTCTACCCGAACTATCGGATGAGAATGAATTTTGCTGATAAGCCGGTCGAAGTGGCCATTTTAACACCGACGCTGATTGCAGTTCCCTTTGGGAGAGAAACTTTTTTCTTTCACGTAGATGGTAGCCTCTTTTCGCGGTTAACGGAATGGATGCCGCCAAGCAATCGTAAGGATGACAGGATTGACCCGTTATTTAAATCTACACGAATTCGCATCACAGCAAATGGCGAAATGAACGTCCAAGAAACAAAGTTGGATGTCACCCAAACAACGATCGAGCAAGGAATTGCCCATCAATCTGTCCGATTTTTAAAAAATGCAGATCCACTAATTGTTCCACCAAAAGAACCGGGCAAAAAACAATATGAACTTCATTTTTTGGTGAATGATAAAGAGCAGAGAATTGAACTATATCCACGTTATTTTAAGTATGAACAAACTTGGTACATTCATGATGAACTCGCTGAAAACGTGTGGAAATTGTTTCAATCTCTACGAAAATGAGGAATTTCCTCATGAAGTTTCGCATTTCTGGTCACGATAAAACGAACATATTACTACCACTTTTGCAGTTTTTGTCGTAGAATAGTTACGTTGCACTGATAGTGGAGGTTATGACCGGAAGAAGACATACGTCTTTGAACCGGTCTAAAAGCCTGCCGATCTTTATCTGCCATAGGAGGATGGAGAATGAACATTCATGAGTATCAAGGTAAAGAGATACTTAAGCAGTACGGTGTAAAAGTTCCTGAAGGACGCGTAGCTTTCACAGTGGAAGAAGCTGTTGAAGCAGCAAAAGAACTGGGCACCCAAGTAAACGTAGTAAAAGCGCAAATTCACGCTGGTGGCCGTGGTAAGGCTGGCGGTGTAAAGGTTGCAAAAAATCTTGATGAAGTTCGTACATATGCCAGCGAGATCCTTGGCAAAGTACTCGTTACTCATCAAACAGGACCAGAAGGTAAAGAAGTTAAGCGCCTTCTGATCGAGCAAGGCTGCGACATCAAGAAAGAATACTACGTTGGTGTAGTTGTTGACCGTGCTACTGGAAGTGTTGTAATGATGGCTTCCGAAGAAGGCGGTATGGACATCGAGGAAGTAGCAGCAAACACTCCAGAAAAAATCTTCAAAGAAGTAGTTGATCCAGTAACAGGTCTGAATGGCTTCCAAGCTCGTCGCCTGGCTTACGCAATCAACATTCCAAAAGAATTGATTAACAAAGCTGCCAAGTTCATGATGAGCTTGTACCAAGCTTTCGTTGATAAAGATGCTTCTATCGCTGAAATCAACCCACTGGTTGTAACTGGCGACGGTGAAGTAATGGCACTGGATGCAAAACTGAACTTCGACAGCAACGCTCTCTATCGTCACCCTGACATCGTAGCTCTGCGCGATTTGGATGAAGAAGATGAGAAAGAAATCGAAGCTTCCAAGTTCGATCTGTCCTACATCGCACTTGATGGTAACATCGGTTGCATGGTAAACGGTGCAGGTCTGGCGATGGCAACAATGGACATCGTGAAATTCTACGGTGGAGACCCAGCTAACTTCCTTGACGTTGGTGGCGGAGCTACTGAAGAGAAAGTAACGGAAGCGTTTAAAATTATTCTCCGTGACGAAAAAGTAAAAGGTATTTTCGTCAACATCTTTGGCGGCATCATGAAATGCGACGTTATCGCAAACGGCGTAGTGAATGCAGCAAAACAAATCAAATTGGACAAACCTCTCGTTGTACGTCTCGAAGGTACAAACGTAGATTTGGGTAAGAAAATCCTTAATGAGTCCGGTTTGAACATTGTAGCTGCAGAATCTATGGCGGATGGCGCTGAGAAAATCGTATCCTTGGTGAAGTAAGATATTTCGAGTAGATACGTTAAAAAAGGTGGGAAAATTACGCGATGAGTATTCTCGTTAATAAAAATACAAAAGTAATTACGCAAGGGATTACGGGTGCAACTGGTCTGTTCCACACTCGCGGAGCCGTTGAATACGGTACACAAATGGTTGGCGGTGTAACACCTGGTAAAGGTGGAACCGAAGTTGACGGTATTCCAATTTTCAACACAGTAAAAGAAGCAGTTGAAGCAACTGGTGCAACTGCATCTGTTATCTACGTTGCTCCTCCTTTCGCTGCTGATGCGATCATGGAAGCAGTTGACGCTGAACTGGATCTGGTAATCTGCATTACTGAAGGTATCCCAGTTCTGGACATGGTGAAAGTTAAGCGCTACATGGAAGGCAAGAAAACCCTTCTCGTAGGTCCTAACTGCCCTGGCGTAATCACTCCAGGTGAGTGCAAGATCGGTATCATGCCTGGTTACATCCACGTTCCAGGTAAAGTGGGTATCGTATCTCGCTCCGGTACCTTGACTTATGAAGCAGTTCACCAAACTTCTACTCGCGGTCTTGGTCAATCCACAGCTGTAGGTATCGGTGGAGACCCAGTAAAAGGTATGGAGTTCATCGACGTACTGAAAATGTTCAACGAAGATCCAGACACAGAAGCAGTTATCATGTTGGGTGAAATCGGTGGTACTGCGGAAGAAGAAGCAGCAGAGTGGATCGCTGCTAACATGAAAAAACCAGTTGTAGGCTTCATCGGGGGACAAACTGCTCCTGAAGGAAAACGTATGGGCCACGCTGGTGCGATCATCTCTGGCGGTAAAGGTACAGCTGCTGAAAAAATCGCGAAGCTCGAAGAATGTGGTATTCGTGTAGCGAAAACACCTGCAGTTATCGGTGAAACACTTGTTGAATTGCTGAAAGAGCGCGGTATGCTCGAGAAAGTAATGGGCAAGTAAGCAGATAAGACAGAAGTGGACAGGCTTTAGGCTTGTCCACTTTTTTATTTTTGAAGCAGCCTCTTTCTTTCGATAGAATAACTTTCAGAAGCAATTGTGAGCGGGATGAAGGAGGATTTTGGAGTGGAAAAGGCGAAGCTCGACGAGAGAGACTGGGTGTATGTGTTAACGATGATCTCAGGTTTGGGAAGAAAGAAAATCCGAGAGATATTTGAAATCACAGGTTCTTTTCAGATTGCCATCGAAAACTGGCATGAACTGGCACGTGAGCTCAGATTGACTTCCTTGATCACTGGGCAGGTTGACCAGCAAAGCAATGAAGCTCCTGCTATGGCACTATTGGAAAAGCGTGAAGAAGAGGGAACACGCTTCTTATGTCCTTTTGACGATGCTTATCCTGCTTCGCTCCGCAATATTCCCGATTTTCCATGGACGTTGTTTTATCGTGGCGACCACACATTATTGGATAAATTGTCGATTGGCGTCGTTGGTTCGCGCAAACCGACACCATATGGAAGAGCGAGCTGTAGCTTTTTTGTCCGAGAACTGGTACAAGCAGGTCTTGTCATTGTCTCAGGGGTAGCGTATGGAATTGATGCGGAGGCTCACCAAGCTACCTTGAAAGCAGGTGGTAAGACTATAGGCGTGCTCGGTTGCGGAATGAATCACGTTTATCCTTCTCGACATCGAGAACTTTATCGCCAAATTGAATCTTTTGGCCTACTCCTCAGCGAGTATCCTCCTCATATTCCACCTATTTCTGGATTGTTTCCAGAGCGAAATCGTATCATAAGTGGTCTTTCTATCGGTGTATTAGTGGTGGAAGCAGCAGAAAAAAGCGGATCCTTGATTACGGCAGACTGTGCACTTGAGCAGGGCAAAGAAGTTTTTGCGATTCCTGGTCCTATTTTTTCATTGATGAGTGCCGGGCCGCATAACTTGATCAAACAAGGTGCAAAGCTAGTAACGTGCAGTAACGATATATGGGATGAAATCAAACATCATCTTCCAGAAGCCAAGCAAATGCAGCAGGTCAAAAAGAGCAATGCAACCGATGTTATTCCCTTATCTAATGAAGAAAAAGCGATTGTGGAAGCTGTAACCTATGAGGGGATTCATTTGGATGAGTTAATGAGCTGCTTGGAAAAAGACCAACGCAAGATGCTACATCAGCTGGTCATTCGTTTGGAAGCAAAAGGAGCCATTTTGGCACTTCCTGGTGGTTATTTTGCGCGGAGATAGCATATCCGCTAGCTTTTTGGCAATGCCAAGAGGCACAAGTGTTTGACAAACCGGATGAGGGTATTTAATAATAGGGAAGATTCCTTACTAAAAGGGGAGGAAAAAAATGGCTGATACGCTAGTAATCGTAGAATCCCCTACGAAGGCCAAAACCATTGGAAAATACCTGGGTAGTAAATATATCGTGAAAGCGTCTATCGGACATGTACGCGATTTGCCGAAAAGTCAAATGGGTGTAGACGTTACACATAATTTTGAACCCAAATACATAACCATTCGCGGCAAAGGCGATGTATTGAAGGGCTTAAAAGATGCCGCTAAAAAAGTAAAAAAAGTGTATCTCGCAGCCGACCCGGATCGCGAAGGGGAGGCAATTGCTTGGCATTTGGCGCAATACTTGGGTCTCGATATGAATCAGCCGCTTCGTGTGGTATTTAATGAGATTACCAAAGATGCCATTAAAGAAGCGTTCAAGCATCCACGACACATAAACATGGACTTGGTAAATGCTCAACAGGCACGTCGTATTCTCGACAGACTCGTTGGCTACAATATTAGTCCAATTCTATGGAAAAAGGTTCGAAAAGGCTTGAGTGCTGGACGTGTTCAATCAGTTGCGGTAAAGCTTATCATGGATCGTGAGCGGGAGATCCAAGAGTTTATCCCGGAAGAGTATTGGACAATTGCAAGTACATTAATGAGCGACGGAAAAGAAATTAACGCGAAGTTCTATGGTTATGGCGATGAAAAGGTGGAGCTTCATTCGGAAGATGATGTAGCAGCGGTATTGAAACGAATGAAGAACAAACCATATGTGGTACAAAAGGTAACCAAGCGTGAGCGCAAGCGCAATCCTGCACCTCCTTTTATCACGAGTTCTTTACAGCAAGAGGCAGCGCGTAAGCTGAACTTCCGCACTTCTAAGACCATGCGAATTGCTCAAGAGCTCTATGAGGGGATCGACGTTGGCAATAAAGAAGGCGCAGTTGGTTTGATTACCTATATGCGTACGGACTCTACTCGCCTGTCTGTAACTGCACAGAACGAAGCAAAGGAATACATACTCGAGAAATACGGTCCAGACTATGTGTTATCTGAGCCACGCAATCAGGCGAAAAACGAAAATGCTCAAGATGCTCACGAAGCAATCCGTCCAACTGGTGTGATGCGTACACCCGATGAAATCAAGGAATACTTGTCAAGAGATCAGTTGCGTTTGTATCGATTAATCTGGGAGCGTTTCCTTGCCAGTCAAATGTCATCTGCTGTTCTTGATACGATGAGCGTAGATATTGACGCAGGTGGAGTTACCTTTAGAGCAACGGGATCAAAAGTGAAGTTCCCTGGATTTATGAAGGTATATATTGAAGGAAACGATGATGGCACTGAGGAAGAAAGCTTCCTTCCGCCCATTGAAGAAGGACAAATCCTCGATCAGAAAGAAATCGAGCCGAGTCAGCACTTTACACAGCCACCACCACGATTCTCCGAAGCGCGCATGCTCAAATCGATGGAAGAGATGGGGATTGGACGTCCATCTACCTATGCGCCTACATTAGAAACCATTCAAAAGCGGGGCTACGTGGCATTAGAAGAGAAGCGATTTGTCCCAACCGAGTTGGGCGAGATTGTGATCACACTTGTTGAGGAGTTCTTCCCGGAGATTCTCAACGTAGAATTCACTGCGCATATGGAATCGGGCTTGGATAACATCGAAGCAGGAATCACCAATTGGGTGCAGGTGCTGGACGATTTTTATCAAGACTTTGCGAAGCGCGTAGTTGTTGCAGAAGAAGAAATGAAGGAAGTAGAGCTGAAAGTTGAAGAATCGGATGAAACATGTGAGCTTTGTGGCCGTGTGATGGTTTATAAGCTTGGTCGATTTGGCAAGTTTTTAGCTTGTTCGGGATTCCCGGATTGCCGTAATACGAAGCCGATTGTAAAAGAAATCGGCGTAAAATGTCCGCAGTGTGAAACCGGAGAGATTATCGAACGTAAATCTAAAAAGAGCCGTATTTTTTACGGTTGCAATCAATATCCGGAATGTGATTTTGTATCGTGGGACAAACCGATTGCCAGACCTTGTCCAAAATGCTCCAGCATGCTCGTGGAGAAAAAACGCAAGAAGCAAGGAGTTAGCATAGTTTGCACCAAGTGTGATTATCAAGAAGAGGCAGACTCCTAAGCAGCCTGATTCGATTTTGTAGTTTGGAGGATTAACAGCATGTCACAACCAACAATTACAGTAGTGGGCGCTGGTCTCGCTGGTAGTGAGGCAGCATGGCAAATCGCGCAGGCGGGTGTAAAAGTTAAGCTGTATGAAATGAGACCGAAGACACAAACGCCTGCACATCATACCGATAAATTTGCAGAGTTGGTATGCAGTAATTCATTGCGTGCTAACACGTTGACGAATGCAGTGGGTGTATTAAAGGAAGAAATGCGTCGGCTGAACTCTGTCATTATCGATTCGGCAGATCGTTGCGCGGTTCCAGCTGGAGGCGCGCTTGCCGTAGACAGACACGAATTCGCTGCTCATGTTACAGATGCTGTTCGTAATCATCCCTTAGTTGAGGTCGTTTCGGAAGAGATTACCGAAATTCCTGATGGGATTGTCGTAATTGCCACCGGGCCACTTACTTCTCCAGCTTTGTCTACAAAGTTAAAAGAGCTGACGGGTGAAGAATATCTGTACTTCTATGATGCAGCAGCACCCATTATCGAGAAAGACTCGATCGATATGAACAAGGTATTCGTTGCTTCCAGATATGATAAAGGTGAAGCAGCCTACCTGAACTGCCCGATGACAGAAGAGGAGTTCAATCGCTTCTATGATGCGTTGATCTCTGCGGAAACTGTTCCATTGAAGGAGTTTGAAAAGGAGATCTTCTTCGAAGGCTGCATGCCGATTGAAGTATTGGCAAAGCGTGGGCACAAAACCATGACATTTGGTCCTATGAAGCCTGTGGGTCTGGTTGATCCACGGACAGGTAAAAAGTCCTATGCGGTTGTTCAACTTCGCCAGGACAACAGTGCTGCGACATTGTATAACATCGTAGGCTTCCAGACCCATCTGAAATGGCCGGATCAAAAAAGAGTCTTTTCACTCATTCCTGGGTTGGAAAACTGTGAAATCGTTCGTTATGGTGTCATGCACCGAAACACCTTTATCAATTCGCCAAAGCTTTTGAAGCCTACGTATCAGTATAAAGATCGGGAAACACTTTTCTTTGCTGGTCAAATGACTGGTGTAGAAGGATATGTAGAGTCAGCAGCATCTGGCTTGCTTGCGGGGATAAATGCAGCACGACTCGCAAAAGGGGAAGAATTGATCGAGCTTCCACCAGAAACAATTATGGGCAGTATGGCTCGTTATATTACAACGGCAGATCCAAAGCATTTTCAACCGATGAACGCAAACTTCGGGCTTGTACCGGAATGGCCAGAAAGAATCCGAGACAAGCGTTTGAAAAATGAAAAGCTCGCTGAGCGGGCGCTAGATACAATTCAGAATTTTACACAAGAACGACACAATTAACATTGATATCCGATTTTCGTCTGTGTTACTATATAGGTGCTTCGAGGAGGGTGCATCCCGTATGGACTTTTCGCAACAAAATTCTGCGGATATTGAGATGTTTACCCGCTATTTGCGAGTTGAAAAAAACGCCTCTCCTCATACGGTGAAGCAGTATGTGGCAGATATCAGCGAATTTGTCTCCTTTATGGAACAGCACCAAATCACCGTATTTGCTGCTGTTTCTTATTTGCATGGTCGCTCCTTTCTCGCGCAATTGGCTGGTAGGGGGCTTTCCCGGCGAAGTATTGCCCGCAAGCTATCTAGTTTGCGTAGCTTGTACCGATTTCTGTTGCGTGAAGGTCAACTGGAACAGAACCCATTTCAACTAGTCTCCACTCCCAAAATGGAGAAGAAACTTCCTTCCTTTTTATATCCGCAAGAAGTTCAAGCTTTTTTCGATCTGCCTGATACAACCACTCCATTAGGAATTCGTGATCGGCTGATTTTTGAACTGTTGTATGCAAGCGGCATGCGTGTTACGGAGCTCACCACTTTATCTGTGAGTGATGTGAATCCGAGCATGGGAGTCGCCTTGGTTTATGGAAAAGGAGCGAAAGAACGATATGTGCCGGTTGGAAGTTATGCCTGCGACGTTCTTCGGCAATACCTAGAACATGGAAGAGAAAAACTGTTGGCAGGAAAAGTAGAACACGGCAATTTGCTGGTTAACTATCGGGGAGAACCGTTATCCGACCGTAGTGTTCGACGGATTGTAGACAAATACGTAGATACGTACGCTCTTCAATTGCGGGTTTCACCACATACCTTTCGTCATACGTTTGCAACCCATATGTTGAATGGTGGCGCGGATCTGCGTACCGTGCAAGAATTACTGGGGCACGTTAATGTTTCGACGACACAGGTGTACACGCATGTGACCAAAGAGCGACTTCGGCATGTATATGACACAGCTCACCCACGAGCAAACCCGGGCAATACAGGTTCCGCCAATCGGACGACATAACGGGAGGAATCAGTGATGGAACAGTTTCACGCAACAACCATATTTGCTGTACAGCACAATGGGTCTGTAGCGATGGCCGGAGATGGTCAGGTTACTTTTGGCAACAGCATGGTAATGAAGCACGGTGCCAAAAAAGTAAGACGTCTATATCGTGGCGAAGTTTTAGCAGGATTCGCCGGCT
Source organism: Brevibacillus sp. RS1.1 (assembly GCF_013284365.1). Taxonomy (NCBI): domain Bacteria; kingdom Bacillati; phylum Bacillota; class Bacilli; order Caryophanales; family Paenibacillaceae; genus Brevibacillus; species Brevibacillus sp. RS1.1. The sequence goes on along the minus strand of NZ_JABSVA010000001.1, from coordinate 588,572 downwards.
CTGTTGCTGATGCCATTACGCTTTTTGAGAAGTTTGAAGGAAAGCTGGAGGAGTATCACGGCAATCTGCAGCGAGCTGCTGTAGAGCTGGCGAAAGAGTGGCGCATGGATAAAATTTTGCGTCGTTTGGAAGCTATGATGATTGTTGCCAATAAGGAGCATTTGCTGCTTATTTCCGGAAATGGCGAAATCATTGAGCCTGATGATGGGATTCTTGCAATTGGTTCTGGCGGTAGCTTTGCCCTTGCAGCAGGTCGTGCACTGAAAACATATGCGCCTCATCTCGGCGCACGTGAAATTGCGGAAGCATCGCTTCGTACCGCTGCTGAAATTTGCGTGTTCACAAATAACAATCTTGTTGTGGATGAGTTGAATTGAGCGAAAGGGAGGAACCTACTGTGCTGAATCTTGAGCAATTAACCCCGCGTACGATCGTAGAGCATTTGGATAAATACATTGTCGGGCAGGCACAAGCCAAGAAAGCCATTGCTGTTGCGCTTCGCAACCGCTACCGCCGAAGTCGCTTGCCGGAGCAAATGATTGACGAGGTTGTTCCAAAAAACATCTTGATGATCGGACCTACTGGTGTTGGGAAAACGGAAATTGCACGTCGGATTGCAAAACTGACAGGTGCTCCTTTTATTAAGGTAGAAGCAACGAAGTTTACGGAAGTCGGTTATGTAGGACGAGATGTGGAATCGATGGTCCGTGATCTGGTGGAAGCTTCTATCCGTACGGTCAAACAGGAAAAAGTAGAGTCGGTGAAAGAGAAAGCCGAAAAGCTTGCGAATGAAGCGATTGTGAACGTACTTGTTCCATCTCGCAAGCAGTCGAACTCATTCAAAAATCCGTTGGAGATGTTCTTTGGTGGACAGCAGCAACAGCAACAGGATACCACTGATCAAGAAGAAGTATCGATTGAGCAGCAACGCAGACAAGTCATGTGGCAATTGACGAATGGCCAGTTAGAAGAGCAAATGATTGAGATTGAAGTCGAAGATCAATCACCTTCGATGTTTGACATGTTCCAGGTTCCGGGTACAGAACAAATGGGGATGCAAATGCAAGATATGCTCGGTAGCCTGATGCCTAAGCGGATGAAGAAACGAAAATTGCGAATAAAAGATGCGCGAAAGGTATTAATTCAGCAGGAAGCGCAAAAACTGGTGGATATGGACGAAGTTACGCAGGAGTCAATTCGTCGAGCTGAACAACACGGGATTATCTTCATTGACGAAATTGACAAGATTGCGGGTAAGGATGGGCGTGGCCCGGATGTATCCCGTGAAGGAGTCCAGCGTGATATTTTACCCATTGTGGAAGGCTCAACTGTCATGACCAAGTATGGTCCAGTCAAAACAGATTATGTTCTGTTTATTGCAGCTGGTGCTTTTCACATGGCAAAACCATCGGATTTGATTCCAGAATTGCAAGGTCGCTTTCCGATTCGGGTGGAGCTGACTAGCTTGCGTGTTGAAGATTTTGTCCGAATTTTGACAGAGCCTAAAAACGCGTTGCTTAAGCAGTACGTAGCCCTCTTGGAAACGGAAGGTGTGCAAGTTGAATTTACACCGGAAGCCATTCAGGAACTCGCTCGTCTCGCTGCTGAGGTCAATCAGAGCACAGATAACATTGGTGCTAGACGATTGCACACTATATTGGAGAAGCTACTGGAGGATCTCTCTTTTGAAGCCCCAGAAATCCACCTGGAAGTTGTACAGATTACCCCCGATTATGTTAAACAGAAATTAGGAACAATCGTGGGAAACAAAGACTTGAGTCAATATATTTTATAACATTGGATAGGCAGCACATATAATTAGGAGGAAATACAGATGGATCTACTGTCAAAAACACGAAGAATTAACCGCATGTTGCAAAAATCCGCGGGTCATGCCGTGAACTTCAATGAAATGTCCCAAGTTTTGAGTGACGTTATTGAAGCAAATACTTATGTTGTAAGCCGCAAAGGAAAACTTCTCGGCTTTGCTATTCACCAAGAGATGGATAACAGCCGTATGCGCAAAATGCTGGAAGATCGTCGTTTTCCAGAAGAGTACAGCATGGGGTTACTGAAAGTAGATGAAACATCTGCGAACCTGGATGTAGATAGCCCATACACGATTTTCCCTGTTGAAATGAAAGAAGTATTCCGTACAGGTTGGACCACGCTTGTTCCAATCATGGGTGGAGGAGATCGTCTTGGTACGCTGATTTTGGGTCGTATTAACGATCAATTTGTCGATGACGACCTGATTCTTGCAGAAGTAGGGGCAACGGTAGTAGGCATGGAAATCTTGCGTGAGCGTTCTGAAGCAATCGAAGAAGAAGCGCGTAGCAAAGCGGTTGTACAAATGGCGATTGGTTCCCTCTCTTATAGTGAGTTGGAAGCAGTTGAACATATTTTTGAAGAGCTTGAAGGCAAAGAAGGCTTACTTGTTGCCTCCAAAATTGCGGATCGCGTAGGAATTACTCGCTCCGTCATTGTAAACGCACTGCGCAAGCTGGAGAGTGCGGGTGTTATCGAATCCCGTTCCTTGGGAATGAAAGGTACCTTCATTAAGGTGCTGAATGAAAAGCTGTTGCCTGAGCTGGAGAAGCTCAAAACCTCGTAATATACCTTGCGAAAAGTTACAAGAAAGTAAACAAAAGGTGTAGCAACTCAGGTTGCTGCACCTTTTCTCATGGGACTATAGTCCTAGCAAAAGTAAAAAACGACACATTATTACCATAAAATATATATTGATTTTTAATGCATGCCGCAACATTTGCGATGGTTTGAATATGGTTTCCTTGTAAAATGCAGTAAAAAAACAGGAAGGATAAGGGATTTAGTCCCATTGAATCATTTTGAAAAACGTCATGAAAAGGGGCTTTTTTGTCCAAATTGATTTTGCTATGATTGAATCGTATTAGGGTGTCGAAATTACAGGAAATATAGGTGGTTTTAGGGAAAAGAATTGACTCATATTGGGGGAGAAGGAAAAATGCTGGATAGTTACCATCTGCAGGTCCTGGAGAGATCACTCGACGCTGCAACATTGCGACATAGAACGATCGCCAACAACCTTGCCAACATAGACACCCCTCAATTCAAAAGTCAGCAAGTCATCTTCGAGAGCTTTCTGCAAGATGAGTTGAACGCAAGACCGGGGAATGGCAAGTTAGAAGCGTATCGGACTAACCAACGACACATTCCGTTTGGAAATGCAGGGGGAGTTGCAGTACCACAGGTTGTGTCCAATCCGAATAACTTCATTCAGAACAGTGGCAATGATGTTGACTTGGAAACAGAAACAACAGAATTGGCCAAAAACCAAATTTGGTACAGTGGTTTAACACAATTGACAGCAGGACATTTTCAAAAACTGCGCAGTGTAATTGAGGGTGGAGGTAAATAAAGATGAGCTTGTTTCAGGGAATTAACACAAGTGCTTCTGCCTTAACAGCTAACCGCTTGCGATTGGATACGATTTCTTCCAATATTGCGAATGCGGAAACCACTCGAGCAAACTTCGTAGATGGGGCCTGGCAGCCATATCGCAGGAAAATGGTGGAGTTGTCACCTCAAACAAATGGAACATTTGATAACTTCCTGCAAGCAGCCGTAGGGACGGTCTCGGGAAGTCAGGGTGGACAAGGTGTGAAGGTCACAGCGATTCAAGAAGACAATACTCCGTTTAAGCGAGTATATGATCCATCTCATCCAGATGCAGATCAAGACGGATATCTCTTGATGCCGAATGTCGACCCGATGAAAGAGATGGTGGACTTAATCTCCGCATCAAGATCATACGAAGCCAATGTGACAGCACTGAACGCTTCCAAAGCGATGATGCTAAAAGCATTGGAAATTAAGTAAAGCGGGTGACAGTAAGGAATGGAAATGAGTGCAATCTCCCAACTAACGCCAATTCGTACACCGAGCGTGAACAAGCCAACCCCAGCTGAAGTCTCCCAAGAATTCTCATCGTTTCTATCGGATGCCATGGGTAAAGTGAATCAGGCGCAAGTAGAATCGTCGAATCTTGCCGACAAGTTTGCAGCGGGAGAAATTACCGACGTGCACCAATTGACTGTTGCAGGTCAAAAAGCTTCCGTGATGCTACAAATGACTATGCAGGTCAGGAACAAGATGATTGAGTCTTATCAAGAAATCATGCGCATGTCGATTTGATCGTTGTTGGTATCCTTTGAGAGGTGAAACATGAACGAACGTTTAGCAGTATACAAAGACCGGTTTACGTCAAAATGGAACCAGTTCTCCAAGAAACAAAAATGGATGATTCTCGGTATTTCGCTTTTCCTCTTGATCTCTCTAGGCCTATACATATACATCGCTTCTCAGCCGGTGTACAAACCACTTTACAATCAAAAATTGAGTGAACAAGAAATCGGGACGATCAAGCAAGAGCTGGAAGCTTCACAAATCCCATACCAGATCACGGGGAATGGTACAAGTATCGAGGTTCCAGAAAAAATGGCACAGGATGTCATTGTCGATTTGGCTGCACAAGGTATTCCGAGTCAAGCAGGAATTAATGCGGAAATTTTCTCCAGTACCCTTGGAGTGACGGATCGCCAATTTGATGTCATGAAGAAAGAGGCATTGCAACAAGAGCTACGCAAGATGCTGGAACGTGTAAAAGGTGTACGATCAGCACAAGTGATGATTACGTTGCCGCAGGAAAGCGTTTGGGTAACGGAGACTCCAGATAAAGCGACGGCTTCTGTTATCGTGGATGTTGAACCTGGAACAACGCTTGATCAAAAGCAAATTAACTCGCTTTATCTGCTTGTTTCCCGAAGCGTTCCGAAATTGCCGATGGAAGCGATCGCGATTACAGACCAGTATTCCAATCCACTAGAACGTTCCGAAGGTAATGAAAGCGAAGGAACATTGAGTAGCTTTAAACAACAGGAAACAATCAAAGCAGATGTTGAAAAGAAAATTCAACAAAACCTGTACAACTTGTTGGGTACAATCATGGGACGCGATAAAGTCATCGTCCATACGTTCCTCAAAATGAACTTTGACAAAGAAAATCGCGTAGAGAACATCGTTGAGGCCCCTGACAAAGAGAATAACGAAGGACTTATCATTTCTTCTCAAAAATTATCAAAAGCCTTCTCTGGACAAGGTCAACCTCCAGGGGGAATTGCAGGAACCAATAACAATGCAGTTCCGAACTACCCGGGAGCTACCCCACAAGGAAGTAACAGTCAGTACGAAGAGTTGAATGATACGATTAACCGTGAAGTAAATCGCATCACACGAAATGTTACATCAAGTCCTTACAAGATCGAAGACATCACAATCAACGTTGGCGTAGAACCGCCAGCTGGTGGAACGTTGGATGCTGCTACTCTCGAGAGCATTAAACAAGTGTTGCGCAATGTTGTTCGTGTCACTTTAAGTGATCAGGTTACTGATTTATCGGATACTGAGTTGGACAAGCATATTTCTGTACTCCCTCGTCAGTTCTCAGGAAAAGCTGAGATTGAGGATTCCAGTGCGCTAAGTCCTGCTGTTCTTTGGACAGTTGGTGGTATTGCAGTCTTGGCACTTGCTGCTGTTGCCTTCCTCGTTTATCGCAGACGCAGTCAAGCGAAACAGCAACAAGAAGAAGAGGATTTGCCAGATTTGCTGACACCGTTAAACGCGGGCGAAATACCAGACTTGATTTACCAAGAAGATGGAGACCAGGTAGTGGTCAGAAAGCAACTTGAAAAATTGGCGCGAAGCAAACCAGATGAGTTTGTTGTTCTGCTTCGTACATGGTTAGCAGAAGATTAAGGAGTGAATGGTATGGCTCGCGGCGCTAAAGAGTTGTCAGGACGACAAAAAGCAGCTATCCTCCTCATCTCACTCGGGCCGGAAGTTTCTGCCCAGGTGTTCAAGCATTTGCGTGAGGATGAGATCGAGCAACTGACATTAGAAATCGCCAATGTGCGAAAAGTGGATACGGATGAAAAAGATAAAATTTTATCTGAATTTCACCAGATTGCAGTTGCCAAAGAGGTAATTGCACAAGGCGGGATTACATACGCCAAAGAAATCTTGCAAAAAGCTTTGGGTGAGACCAAAGCAATGGATATTATCAATCGATTGACAGCAAACCTTCAAGTTCGACCGTTTGACTTTGCTAGAAAAGCTGACCCAGGTCAAATCCTTAACTTTATCCAAAATGAGCATCCGCAGACGATTGCCTTGGTGCTTTCTTATCTGGAGGCTCAACAAGCAGCCATGATCCTGTCGGCTCTTCCGCAAGAACGTCAAGCAGAGGTTGCGAAACGAATTGCGACTATGGATAGTACTTCACCGGAAGTAATCGCTCAAGTTGAACAGGTATTGGAACAAAAGCTCTCTGCCACTGTTACCCAAGATTACACACAGGCAGGCGGGATCGAAGCGATCGTGGCTGTACTCAACGGTGTCGATCGTGGAACCGAACGCACGATTCTGGATTCCCTCGAAATTCAAGATCCAGAGCTGGCAGAAGAAATCAAGAAGCGTATGTTCGTCTTCGAAGATATTGCTACACTCGACAACCGTTCGATTCAGCGCGTTATCCGCGATGTGGAAAATGCCGATCTGCAACTTTCTCTCAAAGTATCCAGCGAAGAAGTTCGGGAAGTTATTTTCCGGAACATGTCCAAACGGATGGCGGATACCTTCAAAGAAGAAATGGAGTTTATGGGCCCAGTTCGACTTCGCGACGTCGAAGAGGCACAATCTCGTATCGTTGCAATTATCCGTCGCTTAGAGGAGGCTGGTGAGATCATCATCGCCCGCGGTGGAGGAGATGATATCATTGTCTAGGATTATCAAAAGCGCCAATTATCGGCCTTCTGAGGAATCTTTTCTCCTCTCGGTAACGCCTGTACCACTTAAGACGGAGGAAGTTGCTGAAAGGTTGCAAGAAAATCAAGAAATTTTTAATCAAGCTGAGATCGAGGCGAAAACGATCATCTCTGATGCGGAAGAAACCGCGCAAAACATCTTGCAGCAAGCTACGGAGCAAGCAGAGCAATTAAGACAAGAGACGCTTGCTCAGATGGATGAATGGTGGGAACAAAAGCGTCAGGAAGCTGCACAACTGTTTCAGCAAGTGCAAGAACAGGCTATGACGGAAGGGCAAGAGGCAGGTTTCGAAGTCGGTAAACGTGAGGCGTACGCGGAGCAAACAGATACACTCAGCCAAGCAAAAACCATCCTGGAACAGGCGTTTGCCGAGAAAAAACAAATTATCGCTGAGGCGGAGCCTTTTGTAGTGGAACTCAGCATAGAAATCGCTAAAAAAATCATTGGACAGGAATTGCAACAGCATCCCGAGCAAGTCCTGGAAATGACCAAAAAAGCACTCCGTCGCTCCCGTGTTCATGGCGAGATTACGGTGTGCGTCAACCATAAGTACTTCGATTATGTGCTCGAGCATCGTGCTGGCTTTCTGGAATTGTTAGATGGACAAGCTGAACTATCCATTTATCCTGACTATACCGTACAAGATGGTGGATGTGTTATCCGTACTGCCTTGGGAAGTGTCGATGCCCGCATCGATACACAAATGGAGGAGATTAAGCAGGCCCTGCTTACGATTGCCAGAGGAAGTGAAGCTCCATGAGCACCCTAGATCTCTCGAAATACAAGCACATGCTACATGGATTAGATCCGATGCGTGTGAATGGCAAAGTGACACAGGTTGTTGGACTCACCATTGAATCGCAAGGGCCGGAAGTGAAATTAGGCGAGATATGCCATCTATATCCGGCTAACACAAAGGAACCGATCATCGCAGAGGTCGTTGGCTTTCGCGAAAACAAAGTGCTGCTAATGCCATTAGGTGAATTGACCGAAATTGGTCCAGGTTGTGATGTGGTCGCGACAGGACGTTCGTTAGATGTAAAAGTTGGACCTGAAATATTGGGTTCGATCCTCGATGGACTGGGGCGCCCCTACCAAGGTTCACTGCCATTTGGGCTGACGTCCTATCCTACCAACAATATGCCGCCAAATCCTATCCTTCGACCGCGCATTCAAGAACCATTGAGTGTGGGAGTGAGAGCGATAGACGGTCTCCTTACCATCGGGAAAGGTCAGCGGGTAGGTATCTTCGCTGGATCAGGGGTAGGAAAAAGTACATTGATGGGAATGATTGCCCGAAATACTACGGCAGATATCAATGTGATTGGTCTCATTGGAGAACGCGGTCGTGAAGTCATGGAGTTTATCGAGCGGGATCTTGGGGAAGAAGGACTAAAGCGGTCTGTTGTTGTCGTGGCTACTTCCGATCAACCTGCCATGATTCGAATTAAGGGAGCGATGATTGCGACTTCCATAGCGGAATATTTCCGCGATCGTGGAATGAATGTCATGCTCATGATGGATTCCGTCACGCGCTTTGCGATGGCACAACGTGAGGTGGGCTTGGCAATCGGAGAACCGCCGGCTACGCGTGGTTATACGCCATCGGTGTTTGCGATGCTGCCAAAGCTGATGGAGCGTGCCGGAACAGCAGATAAGGGAAGTATTACTGCCTTTTATACCGTATTAGTTGATTCTGACGACATGAACGACCCAATTGCGGATGCGGCGCGGGGGATTTTGGACGGTCACATCGTTCTCGACCGGAAAATCGCTCATAAAGGTCACTTTCCTGCCATTGATGTGATGGCGAGCGTAAGTCGTGTCATGAATGAAATCGTCGATAGTAACCATTTGGATGCTGCTCGTCAGCTGAAAAAACATTTGGCTACGTTTCGTGAAGCGGAGGACCTCATAAATATTGGGGCGTATAAGCCGGGAAGCAATCGGGAAATCGATGCAGCCATTCGCTATCGTGATATCATTTCTGGTTTTACGGCACAAGGAACACACGAACCGTCTACTTTGCAGGGCGCTATCCAAGCGTTGACAGCTCATTTCGGAGGAGTGAACTAATGTGCGTGTGTTTCAGTTTCATCTCCAAAAAGTTCTTGATTTAAAGGAAAAAGAAAAAGAACAAGCAGAGTGGGCTTTCGGAAAGTCGATCCAGCGTAAAAACGAAGAAGAGTGGAAGCTTTCTCAACTAACTGAGCATCATGACGAGATGACGTTGAAGCTCCAGGAAGTACAGATGCAAACATGCAGTGCTGCGCAGCTCATTTCCATAACGCAATATCAGCAAACTGTTGCGAGATCCATTCAGAATCAGCAACGTACCTTGCATGGTTGTGAACAGGATGTGGAACGCTGTCAATCACGATTGACGGAACGTATGAAAGAATCCAAACTATGGCAACGCCTTCGGGAAAAGTCGTTCCACCAATTTCTGGACGACCAGAAGCAGAGAGAGCAAAAAGAGTTGGATGAGATCGGTACGCAGCTCTATCTTCGCCGAAGCTACTGAGGGAGGTTCCAAATGGAAGAAATCCAAGAAGAACGGGAATACGGCAGGTGGGAATGGTTCTTTTATATGATTGTCATTCCTGCACTGTTTGCCAGCCTCCTTGGCGGTGTGCTCCTGAGTTTGCTCGGAGTAAACGTGTTAGGAAATGTTCTCCACTGGGCTAACTCCATACCGTACGTGGAAAAATTAGTCCCAGACGAATATGCGACAGCTCCCGACTCAGAAGAACAACCTAATATGGACAAGCAAGTGGCAACCCTACAGCAAGATCATGCAAAAAACCAGCAGCAGATTACCGCTTTAAAAGAAGAGTCAGCAAAGAAAGACGCGACCATTGCGGCACTGGAAAAGCAACTCGATGATGTAAACCAGGCAATGGAAGACAAGCGTGCGACTGAGGAAGAACGTCAAAAGCAATTTACAGACTTGGCAAAAGTGTATACAACCATGTCTCCAAAGAATGCGGCAGCCATCATTGAAAATCTAAAACTGGAAGAGTCAGTTACCGTCATGACAAAAATGAAGCCTGCACAACAGGCAGACATTTTGGCCAAGATGGAACCGAAGAAAGCAGCCGATATTTCGATCTTATTAAAAGATTCAGTAGTGAACAAAGATGATGACATTGCGGCTTTGCAACAACGTGTTGATGTACTGACAAAGGCATTAAGCGATACGCGTGATGGTTCTGAATCTGCAGAGGATCTAAAAAAGACATTCGCACAAATGCCTCCAGCTGATGGAGCTGCTATCATTCGTTCACTGATGAAGACAAACCAGAGCCAAGCCATTGCCTTAATGAAAAATTTGCCTGTGGATAAACGGGCGCAAACTCTTTCTGCGATCGCCAATGATGACAAGAAAGAAGATGACAATCTGGCGGCTCGCATCACGACAGAGTTGCTTCGAAAATAGATGGAGTAATCATCTGTTTTCGTTTCTATAAGCAACAAATCAAAAAGAGGAGGTGAACGAGATGAATGTGGCCAATTTGACCCCTGCAGTAGGATCAGCAGGATCTGTAACAGCGACACCTGTAGCGAATGCGGAAGGAACTGGTTTAGGTCAATTGTTTTCCATGCAATTGATGCAAGTGATGGATCAGGTGGGGAACGCAGAAGAGACAACGGTTGCGTCCGAGGGTTTAAGTGAAGAGGATATGCAAGCATTAGCTGATCTCATGGCATTACTAGCCCAATTGCTTGGATCTGGTCAAGCTACGCAAGACGAATTACCGACTGATGCCCAGCAAAAATTTGCAGATGCGGTTGATCAGCTCTTGGGTAAAGCGCAAGGAGATGCTGGTCAAGTGAGTGAGGATTTAAAGCAGATTCTAGCTAACCTGAAAAAAGGGGAAGCAACTTCAGACGAACTGAATAAGCTGGCAGCTCTTCTCGAATCCCTGAAGAATCAAAAAGGAAATGCTGATGAGTCAAAAAGAAGTGCACTGAACCTGCGATCTGATGTGTTAGGAAACATGAACACAACCCAGCAGGACACGTTTAAGACGATTTCTTCACTCCGATTGAACCAAGGTCTCTCGGCTTACAAGCTGGAGGCAGGGATTCAGTCTCAAACTGTACAGCCTACCCTGCAAGCCGGCCTTTTGAATCAAGAGGGCGATGCTCAAGAGGGTCAGTTGAATGGAAATGGTCAGACACCAATTATTACTTCACCTAATACACAGACACAATCTGTCCAAACCTTTTCACAGCAGTCAGTACCAACACATCATGTGAACGCCAATCAACTGACACAGCAAGTCACGCAACTTTTCGTGTCCAAAATGCAGTTGACGCAAAATAATGGCATACATGAGGCAAGGCTGATTCTCAATCCACAAGCCCTGGGACAAGTAGATGTAACAATTACTTCCCAAAATGGTGTGATTACAGCACAGTTCCATGCCGAAACACAAGCTGGAAAAGAAATGCTGGACAATCAACTTCCACAGCTTCGAGCTGCCTTGGCACAACAAGGCTTGCAGGTTGATCGCTTGGAAGTAAACCAGCAGCAGGATACCACTTTTAACTTTCAACAGCAGCGTGAACAGGCACGACAACAACAAGAGAATCGACAACAGCAAGATAAAGACGAGCAAGAATTTGCTATCGATGCCCTAGTTGACAGCAATGAATCAACAGAAGTGCTATGGAATCGATTGCGGGAAACGGCTCGCGGCATTGACGACATCGTCTAGGATTGGATAAAGGAGGAAGTGTCATGACCCATTTTCGTGTGGGGCAACCCTATTTTCCTCCGAAAACGAATCACGTCGCAAAAGCTACTACCCAAACTGCTTCGGGAAGCAACAAGCTATTTCAGCAGTATTTGACGGAATCGATTGGAGCTACAACCAAGGCGGAGTCACTTAGCTTCAGTCAACATGCCGTCAATCGCTTGCAGGAGCGGGGCATTACACTAGAAAGACAGCAGATGGAGCGTTTGGAATCCGCTGTGCAAAAAGCAGCCGCCAAAGGCGCCAGAGAGTCTCTCATTATGATGGATAATGTGGCCTACGTCGTGAGCATCGTAAATCGGAAAATTATTACCGTCGTAGACGATGGCAGCATGAAGGATAACGTATTTACAAACATTGACAGTGCCGTCTTCGTGTAGGTGGCTGTTTACGGGCTGGACCTTCTTTTGAGGAAGCCCATTCGGCTACTGACTGACAGAAGTAGCCGCTGTAATTGAGAAGGTAAAGGAGGAAATAACAATGCTTCGCTCTATGTACTCAGGTATTTCAGGCTTGCGCGGTTTTCAAACTAAGCTGGATGTTATTGGTAACAATATCGCGAACGTAAACACCGTGGGCTTCAAAAAGGGTCGTGTTATGTTCCAAGATATTTTGAGCCAAAACGTTCAAGGGGCTGGGGCTTCAACAGATGATAAGGGAGGAACAAACCCGCTTCAAATTGGTCTGGGTTCATCTATTGCCTCCGTTGATACTGTATTTTCAACTGGTAGCCCGATGACAACAAACTTGCCAACAGATCTTTCCATTGAGGGAGACGCCTTTTTTATGGTGAGAGCAAGTGATGATTCACCTATCTACTACACACGTGCGGGTAATTTTACTCGTGACTCTCAGGGATTCTTGGTTAATCCACAGGGATACAAATTGCTAGATTCTGGTGGAACGCCAATTCAGATTGATCAGGAGGCTGGTGTCGTCTCCTATTCGATCGGGAAAGATGGTGTCATTACAACGGTTGACGATGCTGGGGAACTTACCTCAGATATTACGATTGGTGTCATGACTTTTAACAACCCTGGTGGCTTAAAGAAAATCGGAAACTCTCTTTATGAGAACACAGTTAATGCAGGTGCGAGAGCAGGAGCCCCTGATACTCCTGTCACTCCAGGAGATGCAAGTGTAAACATCATCGCAGGCCAACTGGAAATGTCCAACGTTGACCTTTCTGAAGAATTTACAGAAATGATCGTGGCACAACGCGGATTCCAAGCAAACTCTCGGATCATCACGACATCCGACACAGTACTGGAAGAACTGGTGAACCTGAAACGATAATTTCGTTTAACGGAAAAGCCGGGGAAGTGTTCTAAGCCTTCCCCAGCTTGATCCGGAAAGGAGCAGCCGATGATTAAGTTAACGCGGTTTAACGGTTCTACTTTTTATCTGAACATCACTCACATTGAAACTGTTGAAGGAACTCCGGATAGCGTAATTACGCTGTTCAACGACAGAAAGTACATCGTGAAGGATTCGGTGGAATCCATCGCTGAACGTGTTCAGGCTTTTTATCATAATGTTCCTCCGGCAACATCTGTACCGAAAATGCCGGGTGATTCAAATGAATAGCGGGAGGCATTAGCGATGTTTCAAAATCGATTGTTTAACATGGCTCTAATCATTATCATCGCGATATCGCTACTGGGAGTGATCTCGTTTGTTCTCTGGCAAACCTATCTCTCTCCAGCTGCGCAAACAGCTTCGACGGAAGAGCAAGAAGTGAAGCCACTCACGGCAGAGGAAATGAAAGAGTTCTCCGTTGACACTGGCGAAATTACTACGAACTTGCTAACGAATAATTACATGATCGTACGCTTTAGCATTACGGCTGACAGTACTGCTGCCAAAACAGAGTTGGAGCAGCGTTTGCCGCAAGTCAATCAGGTAATTATTAAAACATTGGCGGGGTTGACACCAGAAGACATAAAAGGAACTGAAGGTGTGAACAAGCTGGAAGCAAAAATTATGAATGAAATCAGCTCCCTGATGCAAGAGGGTAAGATTGTTCAAGTAGTGACAACCAAACGCGTCTTGTCGTAGGAAGCGATTATGGTATACATAGCAAGGAGGTGACGACATATGGCCGAGGTTCTCTCACAGAGTGAGATTGATGCGCTGTTGGCCGCCCTATCTTCGGGCGAAATGGATGCCAACGAGCTGAAAAAGGAAGAAACTGAGCGTAAAGTCAAAGTATATGATTTCAAACGCGCCCTGCGATTCTCGAAAGATCAGATCCGTGGTTTAACGCGAATCCATGAAAACTACGCGAGGCTGTTGACTACGTATTTTTCAGCTCAGCTCCGTACCTTCGTGCAAATTACGGTTGCCTCCGTCGATCAATTGCCGTATGACGAATTTATACGTTCTATTCCCAAGATGACCATCTTGAACATCTTTGAAGCTCCTCCGCTGGAAGGACGAATGGTTTTGGAAGTAAATCCAAACATCGCCTATACCATGTTGGATCGACTTCTGGGAGGTCAGGGGGCGATTCCGGAAAAAATGGGCGCCCTTACGGAAATTGAAACAACGGTGATGGAACGAGTATTCGGCAAAGCGCTGGATACTTTCCACGAGGCATGGAAGCAAATCATTGAACTGGACCCATATCAGGAAGGCTTGGAGATGAATCCACAGTTCATGCAGATCGTCTCACCAAATGAGATTGTCGTGGTAATCTCTTTTAGTACCAAAATCGGAGATACAACAGGAATGATCAATCTTTGTTTGCCTCACGTGGTACTGGAGCCAATCATGACAAAACTGTCTGGACAATACTGGTTCTCCAAACAGAAAAAAACGCGAGATGAAGAAGAGCGCCTGCGAGTAGAAGAGCGAGTAAAAGTTGCGAAATTACCGATTGTTGCTGAGATGGGAACAGCTACGATTACAGTAGGAGATTTCTTGCAGCTACAAAAAGGCGATGTCATTCAATTAGATCAATCGATCGACAACAAGTTGAAAATTAAAGTTGGCGATCACGTAAAGTTCGTGGGTCAGCCAGGAACACATAAAGGAAGAGTCGCCGTACAGATTGATGAAGTCATAGAGGAGGGGGAGGAACAAAATGAGTAGAGATATGCTTTCTCAAGACGAGATTGACGCGCTGTTACGTGCGAACAACTTGGTTGAGGACGAAGAGGAAGCTGTATCGGCAGTGACCCAGGATGTTGCCGATTTTCTGTCCCCGTTTGAACAGGATGCACTCGGAGAAATTGGTAATATCTCCTTTGGGAGCGCAGCTACTGCGTTATCTACTTTGTTAAGTCAAAAGGTAGATATTACAACCCCTACTGTTTCCGTAGTCAATGTTGATGAATTGGAAAGTGAATTTCCGATTCCTCACGTGGCTGTCCATGTGGAATATACAGATGGATTCAAAGGAATTAACCTGCTCGTCATTCGCATGGAAGATGCTGCAGTTATCGCGGATCTGATGATGGGAGGAGACGGTAGACCAGCGAGCACAGAAATGTCTGAGCTTCATATCAGCGCGGTTCAGGAAGCAATGAATCAGATGATGGGTTCCGCTGCTACGTCCATGTCGACAATTTTCAACCAGTTCATTAATATTACGCCACCAGGCATTGATGTAATGGATCTGGCGCAAGGCAAGGGTGGAGACAGCTTCTCTGATGATGACAGTCCTCTGGTGAAAGTATCTTTCCGCTTAAAGGTAGGAGAACAAGGTGAACTTATCGATTCAAATATTATGCAGCTTCTTCCGCTTTCCTTTGCGAAAAAGATGATTGATCGACTGGTGGGAGGTTCAGAGGATGAAGCAGCAGCAGCGGCCCTCATAGACGAGGTGCAGATGCCTTCTCTGCCTGCTATGAGTCTGTCGGCTCCTTCTGTTCAACCAAGTGTTCAAGAACAACCACAGAGCCACGTGCCGCCTGTAGCGCAGCCGCCACAGCAACAACCGATGTATCAGCAACCGCCGGGTTACGTACAGCCGTCGATGTATCCTGACGCGTATGGACAACCAATGATGCCACCAGGCTACGCTCCGTACCCAGGTATGTATCAGCAGCCTCCAATGGCTCCGTCAACACCGCAGCATTTCGGAGGTCCAGCCGCTAACCACGCGAATGTAGTACCAGCACAATTTGCTCCACTTGGAGGTGCTCCTATGTATACAGGAGATATACAGAACTTGAACTTGCTTCACGATATTCCATTACAAGTAACAGTTGAGTTAGGTCGTACGAAAAAGCTTATTAGAGAAATCCTTGACTTGTCCGCTGGATCGATTATACAGTTGGACAAGCTGGCAGGTGAGCATGTAGACATCTTGGTGAACAACAAATTAATTGCTAAGGGTGAGGTTGTCGTCATTGATGAGAACTTTGGGGTTCGTGTTACAGACATCATCAGTCAGATAGATCGTGTTCAAAAATTACAATAAACCAATCAAGAGGGAAGTATTAGGAGGAGCTATTCATGTCTAACAAAGTTTTGATCGTAGACGATGCAGCATTCATGCGTATGATGATCAAGGAAATTCTTTCGAAAAACGGGTACAGCGTCGTAGGGGAAGCGAGTGACGGTGCACAAGCAGTTGAAAAGTACAAAGAATTGGGACCTGATCTCGTAACCATGGATATTACCATGCCAGAGATGGATGGAATTTCTGCATTGAAAGAAATTAAAAAGTTGGATCCTAACGCGCGCGTGATTATGTGCTCTGCGATGGGACAACAAGCGATGGTAATCGATGCGATCCAGGCGGGCGCAAAAGACTTCATCGTAAAACCATTCCAAGCGGATCGTGTTTTGGAAGCGATCAAAAAGACAATGAGCTAATGATGATGATCCGGAATGCAGGGGCAAGACTCATTTTAGCCTTCAGTCTGATCCTGTTGCTTTTCGTCTCCTCCCTGCCGAGTACCGCTTTTGCGGAAGGTTCAGTAGCAGATGCGTACAACCAGGGAAAAGTGCCAACTAGCAATGCGCCCGCCGGCAGTGAACAGCCGGCGGCCATTCCGGGCAGCGGAACAGGAAGTATGATCGGGTATCTGGTTCAAGTCATCTTTTCGCTTGGCTTTATTGCAGTATTGATCTTTTTATTGCTCCGTTTTCTTGGTCGACGTCAAGGGGCTCAAAGTCATGGACCGATTAAAGTGATTAGCGCAACTGCGCTAGGTAATGGCAAAACACTGCAGGTTGTTATGATCGGTGAGTCGTTGTACATAGTGGGAGTAGGAGAAAACGTTCAATTGCTTCGTAGAATCGAACCGGGTGAAGAGGTAGATTTGATTTTGGCTGACGCTGAGATCAAACCGATGAAAAGCCCATTCTCGCTAGAATGGCTTCCGTTCGGTAAGAAAAAGCAGGCAGAAGAAGAAATCTTGTTTTCTTCTGAAATGGACGGGAAAAGCTTTCAAGATCTGTTGCAAGGTCAATGGAACGACTTGAAGAATCGTCCAAACCAAACAGAACATTGGAAGAACGAGCAAGCTCAGGACAGAGGGGACCAAAAATGAAATATTTTTTGCAGGTGCTGATGCTTGTCGCAGTGTTTCTATCCGTACCTGATATGGCCATGGCGGCGCCAGTGGGGACACCGCTTGTTCCAAGCATTGATTTGAAGATAGGCGGCGGAACAGGAACACCGCAGGAGACATCGACGGCCATTCAGCTGTTACTGATTTTGACAGTATTATCTGTAGCTCCAGCGATTTTGCTTTTAATGACTAGTTTTGCGCGAATTATCATTGTCTTGTCTTTTGTAAGAAATGCGTTGGCAACTCAGCAAATGCCACCGAATCAGGTATTGATTGCTCTTGCGTTATTTATGACATTTTTCATAATGGCCCCAACGCTCGGACAAGTAAACGAAACAGCCGTGCAGCCATTTATGCAAGGAAAGCTAACGCAACAGCAGGCATTTGACGCGGCGGTCATACCCTTTAAGCAATTTATGGCAAAACAGACGCGGGAAAAAGATTTAGCACTTTTTCTGGAATACACAAAAGCCGAACGACCAAAAACGATCCAAGATATTCCTTTGAATGCGCTGGTACCTGCTTATGCCATCAGCGAATTGAAGACGGCTTTTCAGATCGGCTTTATGATATTCATTCCTTTTCTCGTAATTGATATGATCATCTCCAGTATTTTGATGGGGATGGGGATGATGATGTTACCGCCGGTGATGATTTCATTGCCGTTTAAGATTTTATTGTTCATCATGGTGGACGGCTGGTATCTCATTGTGAAATCACTTTTGACCAGTTTTTAGCGACATTCCGAATGCCTCAGGAGGTAGAGCATGACACAAGAATTACTTATGCAGATTGCCCAAAGCTCTGTTTATACCATCCTGCTGATTTCGGCACCCGCACTTGGGGTCGCCTTGCTGGTCGGTTTGATGGTCAGTGTCTTTCAGGCAACGACACAAATTCAGGAGCAGACACTCGCTTTCATTCCGAAGATCGTGGCCGTATTTGTCGTGATCTTGGCTGCTGGTCCATGGATGCTTCGGGTACTGCTTGATTTTACGATGGGGATCTTCGGTAACCTTCATCGTTTTGTTGGGTAGCATATGAATCTTTTTCTGATGTATTTACCCATATTCATGCTTGTTTTTGTCCGAATGAGTGCTTTTTTTGTAACGGCTCCGTTCTTTTCCATTCGTGGAGTACCGAATCAGTTTAAAATCGCGCTCGCGTTTATCATTGCCGTCATCAGCTTTCAATCCTTGCCCGTACAAGGCGAGATTCCAATGGATTTGACATTTGTTATGTATGTCATAAAAGAAGCGCTTGTTGGTGTCATTCTTGGTTACATATGTGAAATGATGTTTATTGCCATTCAGGTTGCCGGCGGACTGATGGACATGCAGATGGGTCTTGCCATGGCAAACGTGATTGACCCGAAAACGGGTGCGTATATCCCAGTGACAGGTAACTTCAAAAACATACTCGCTGTCTTGTACTTTTTCAGTATCGACGGGCATCACATGCTGATACGAGGTGTGATAAGCAGTTACCAGGTTATACCGGTGGACATCATGTGGGCGGCTTTCGGAAGCGAAAACGTCATGATGACAGCAGTAAAGACATTTCTAACGATGTTTACGAGTGCGTTTATGATTGCGGCACCGATCGTCGTTGCATTGTTTCTGGTTGATCTCTCTCTTGGTATTATCGCCAAATCTGTCCCGCAGTTTAATATCTTTGTGGTGGGTTTGCCCATTAAACTGCTTGCCGGCTTTTTACTACTTATCGTAGTGATGCCTGCGTTCTTGCTGACCCTGAACGGATTGTTTGGGAATATGTTCCGGGCACTTGCAGAAATGATGAAATCGCTCGGAGGATCACCATGAATCAATTGAGGCTTTCTTATCAAGTAGATCTTCAATTTTTTAATGGGGAAAAGACGGAAAAAGCTACGCCCAAGAAAAAACAAGACGCACGAAAAAAAGGGCAAGTTGCAAAAAGTCAGGATCTTTCCCCAGCCCTATCTTTGACAGCATTTTTCTTTCTGTTAATGATGCTTGGCTCTACCATGCTAGGCACCTTTCAAGATTTGATGCGGGAGTCATTGATTACATACACCACGTGGCAATTAAATGAAGAAAATTTAAAAGTCATGGTGATGCAACTCGTATTTGAAGCAATAAAAATTGTAGGACCTATCTTAGGCTTGAGTTTTCTTGTCGCGTTTGCGGTGAACTACATGCAAGTAGGCTGGCATATTAGTACAGAGCCCCTTCAAATGAAGTTGGAAAAGATCGATCCGATTAAAGGGGCAAAAAGAATTTTTTCCTTACGCTCGCTCGTAGAGCTGCTGAAGTCTTTATTAAAAATAAGCGCAGGCATATACGTCGCGTACGTCATTTTGTGGAATGCAAAGGAACAAGTTGTACAACTTTCCTTATTGTCTCTCGGAGCAGTCCTATCGTTTACTGCCGAAGAGGTGACAAAGCTGGGAATCTATCTCGGGTTATTGCTTTTCATTCTCGCGGTTCTGGACTATGCCTATCAACGTTATGAGCATGAAAAGAATCTGCGGATGTCCAAACAGGATCTCAAGGACGAGCATAAGCAAGCGGAAGGTGATCCGCTCATCAAAGGGAAGATTCGTGAACGGCAAAGAAGTATGGCCATTCGCCGTATGATGCAGGAGCTTCCCAAAGCGGATGTCATTATTACGAACCCGACCCACTTTGCCGTTGCCGTTCGCTATGACGCAAGTGCGATGAGTGCACCAACGGTAATCGCCAAAGGGCAAGACTATCTAGCATTAAAAATAAGGGAAGTAGCGAAAAAGCATCGTATCGTTACCATGGAAAACAAGCCCTTGGCCCGGGCTCTCTATAGTCAAGTTGAAGTTGGGCAACAAATTCCCGAAGAGATGTTTAAAGCGGTCGCGGAAGTTCTCGCGTACGTCTACAAGCTGCAAGGGAAAGTGAAATAAATGGAAGGAGGATAACCAGTGGGATTCAAATTTAAAGAAGTTGGTACGATCCTTTTTGTCATAAGCATTGTTGTCATGATGGTAATCCCACTTCCTTCAGCGCTTCTTGATTTGCTGTTGATTTTGAATATCTCCCTTGCATTGACCATCTTGCTTGTGTCGATGTATACAAAAGAGACTTTGGAATTCTCGATCTTTCCGACGGTTTTGCTTATTACAACACTTTTTCGACTAGCCCTAAACGTGTCGACGACGAGAAATATTCTCTCGCACGGTGAAGGCGGTAAAGTTATTGAAACGTTCGGTAGTTTTGTAGTAGGTGGTAATCAAGTCGTCGGTTTCGTCGTGTTTCTGATCTTGATCATCATTCAGTTTATCGTAATCACCAAAGGTTCTGAGCGTGTCGCTGAGGTAGCAGCACGTTTTACGTTGGATGCGATGCCTGGTAAACAGATGAGTATCGATGCGGATCTGAATGCAGGAATGATCACAGAAGCTGAAGCACGTGTCCGAAGAAAAAAGATTGAGAACGAAGCTGACTTTTATGGAGCAATGGATGGTGCCAGCAAATTCGTAAAAGGGGATGCCATCGCGGGTATTATCATTTTTATCGTAAATATTATCGGTGGTTTTATCATCGGGATGCTCATTCACGATATGAGTTTTGCCGAGTCTGCCTCTCGTTTCACTACCATGTCTGTCGGTGACGCATTGGTGAGCCAGATTCCAGCGCTTTTAATCTCGACTGCAGCAGGTATTATTGTCACGCGTTCCACTTCTGGTGATGGTCTGGGAGAAGACATTGTCAAGCAAATGTTCAGCTTTCCGCGTCTTCTCTATATCGTAGCAGGATGTATGTTACTACTGGGACTCTTTACACCGATTGGAATTCTGCCTGTGCTTCCGGTAAGTGGGATAATGGCGTTTGCAGCTTGGAAAATGGAAAAGAACCAAAAGATGCAGATACAAGAATCCGCCGATATGGTGGAAGAGCAACAAATGGAAGAAGTACGCAGTCCAGAAAGCGTCGTGAACCTGCTACAGGTCGACCCGATCGAGTTCGAGTTCGGTTATGGCTTAATCCCGCTTGCTGATGTGAAGCAGGGTGGAGATCTGCTAGATCGAGTCATTATGATTCGAAGACAAATCGCACTCGAGATGGGGATCGTTGTACCGGTTATTCGTATACGTGACAACATCCAGCTTCGACCGAATGAATACATGATCAAAATAAAAGGCAACCAGGTCGCTAAAGGGGAAATCATGCTGGATCACTATCTAGCGATGAGCCCGGGGATTGAAGATGATTCCATTGTTGGGATAGAAACCGTAGAACCTGCGTTTGGATTGCCTGCATTATGGGTAACAGAAGAGAATAAGGAGATTGCTGAGCTGTCTGGCTATACAGTTGTCGATCCTCCATCTGTTGTGGCTACACATCTGACAGAGGTTATCAAGCGACATGCCCACGAACTGTTAGGTCGCCAAGAGACAAGGGCCCTGATCGACAATGTACGGGAGACAGCACCAGTTCTCGTAGACGAGCTGATTCCAAGTCTGCTAGCCATTGGGGACGTACAAAAAGTATTGCAAAAGCTGTTGCGAGAAAAAGTCTCAGTTCGAAATCTCCACGTCATTCTCGAGGCACTTGCGGATCATGCCTTGTATACAAAAGATCCGGATGTACTGACAGAATATGTGAGACAAGCGATGGCGAGACAGATTACACTCCAATTTACGGAGCCAGGACAACCACTTCGCGTGCTTACAGCTGGAGCAGGATTGGAAAAAGCAATCTCCGAACGTGTGGAACAGTCTGAGCAAGGAAGTTATCTGGCGATGGATCCGGAAACGTCTCAGAGGATTTTCCAAAACATGTCGACTGAAGTGAGCAAAATGATCAACTCGGGTCAACAACCGATCATTCTATCATCACCAGCGGTTCGAATGTATTTGCGTCAATTAGTAGATCGAATGATGCCAGACGTTCCCGTTTTGTCGTACAGCGAGCTCGAACCACATGTTGAAGTGCAAAGCGTAGGGATGGTGAACATTTCGTGAGGGTAAAGCGTTACATTGTCGATTCGATGCCAGAAGCAATGGAAAAAATCAGAACGGACTTAGGAATGGATGCAGTGATTCTGAATTCTAAGCCGATCAAAACAGGTGGATTGTTCGGGATGTTTGGCAAACAACGAATCGAAGTAATCGCTGCTGTCGATGAAAAGGCATCCGAGCGAGAAAATTCCACAGTAGCAGCTGAACATCGAACCAACAACGTTTTGCCCAAATCGCAGACGGGTACGTACACGGCTGCTCAAGCGTATCGAAGACCGACTGTGACCAAAACATCAGAGAATCAACAAGCTGAATCAACAGGTAGGGAGCAGGTCGTAGTCGCGATGACACAAACCGCGGTTGCGACGCTTCCACAGGAAGAGATCACAGATACGAGAGCTATGCCAAAGCAAGGCGAGCCAACTGAGCAGCATGCTCCTGACACGACGTCCCAAGAAAGAGCTTTACCCGCAAGCAATCATGACGCGATTGCTACTGAAATGCGAGATATGCGTCAAATGTTTCAAAAGCTGTTGGTGCATGACTTAAGTGAGCAACTTCCTCCAGCGGTACAGTCTATTCGTGCACAGTTATTGAAGCAGGAAGTGACTGAAGAGCTGACAGCGGAAATCATTCGCAAAATAATGGAAAAGTCGCAACCGGGTGAAAAGTGGACGGAGGAAGAAGCGTTTACGGTATGCCGGACAATCATCACTTCTATGATCGAGCCATATACAGCATCATCGCCAAGGCTGGGTAAGAACGTACGGTATGCTTTCTTTTTCGGTCCGACAGGGGTAGGAAAAACAACGACGATTGCCAAGCTTGCAGCGAACAGCATGTTGAAGGAAAAGCGGAAAATCGGCTTTATCACGGCGGATACGTATCGAATGGCGGCTGTAGAACAACTGAAGACGTATGCAAACATCTTGAATGTCCCGCTGGAGGTTGTCTTTTCTCCGAGAGAAATGGCGGCAGCGATGGAGCGCTTAAGTGATTGTGACCTCATTTTTGTAGATACGGCTGGACGAAATTTTCGCAACGATGAGTACGTCGAAGGCATTCGTGAATTGCTGGAGCATGGAAAAGACAGCGTGAACTATCTAGTACTTAGCTTAAGCTCCAAATTCAATGATATGAAAGCGATCGTCCAAAATTTTGCGGAAGTTCAAGTGAAGCAAGTCATTTTTACAAAAGCGGATGAAACGAGCAGCTTTGGCACGATGTTGAATGTTTGTCAGGAGATGAATCTACAGCTCTCCTATGTAACGACAGGTCAAAATGTACCAGATGATATCGTTGTAGCTACACCCGAGCTGGTTTCAACGATGATTATGGGAGAGTAAACAGATGCGTGACCAAGCAGAGCAACTCCGTGAGAGGATGCTACAAAACAAGAAGACACGGCCGACTAGACTGGTGACAGTGACGAGTGGAAAAGGTGGTGTCGGCAAGTCCAATTTCAGCCTGAATTTTGGACTTGGTTTGATTGAGAAGGGTCATAAGGCGGTTTTGTTTGACTTGGACCTGGGTCTGGCAAATCTGGATGTATTAATGGGAATTACCCCAAAAAAGCATCTGTTTCATTTGTTAGAGCCAGATACGACTGTTTGGGACATTATCGAGCACGGGCCTGGAGGCTTAGAATTCATCGCGGGTGGTTCTGGATTTACGCAGATCATGCAGTTAGATGATGAGAAGCTTGATCGCTTATTCTCACATCTGGACCCATTGCAGGGCTATGCTGACACTATCATTTTTGATACGGGAGCAGGTTTTTCAAAAGAATCCATGAGATTCATGCTCTCCTCAGACGAGGTCATCCTTGTTACCACTCCCGAACCACCAGCGATAACGGATGCATATGCAGTCATCAAGATGCTTCACTCACGTAACCCCGCTGTTTCCATTCGATTGGTGATAAACAGGGCGTCGTCGGAGAGAGAAGGGAAAATGACGGCAGACAAGATTGCGATGGTTTCCAAACGTTTTTTGAATATGGATATTCATTCGCTTGGATATGTTTCGGATGATCCTTATGTTTCTAAAGCTGTTAAACTGCAGCGTCCTTTTCTACTTACATATCCACAATCGCAAGCTGCGAGAAGCATACGAAATCTGGTAGAGCGGTACTTGGATCGTCCGGTTACTACAGACGATTCTATCAGTGGTCTCAAAGGTTTTCTTGCGAGGTTGAGGCACTTCATACGATGAGACACAAAAGTAGGAAAGGAGCGACATTCGAATGAGCAAAATCCGCGTTCTCGTCACGGACGATTCTGCATTCATGCGTAAAGTGATTTCGGACATTTTATCTACGGATCCTGAGATTGAAGTGATTGATCGAGCCAAGAATGGACTCGAATGCATTGAAAAATGTAAAGAACTGGCGCCGGATGTCCTCACACTTGACATTGAAATGCCGGTCATGAACGGTTTGGACGCTCTGGAAAAGTTGATGAATGAGTGCCCAGTTCCGATCGTCATGTTGAGCAGTCTGACGAAAGAAGGGGCCGAAGCTACGATTCATGCGTTGGAACTAGGTGCGTTTGACTTTGTAACGAAGCCCTCTGGACCAATTTCTCTCGACATCCACAAAGTGGGCGATCGTCTCATAGAGCGCGTGAAGGCGGCGGCGGCATCGAAAGTACGTTTGAAACAGCAGATGACTCGGGTAGCCAAACCGGTATCCTCTGAATCAAAAGCAGCACCTGTTACACCGGTAACTCCAGTAATACGTACGAAAATACCGAGCCCGCCTACTGTGATGCGGTCACAAGTGGGTGGAAAGGCAAGACTGGTGGTTTTAGGTACTTCAACAGGTGGTCCTAAAGCATTGCAAAGTGTACTAACTGCAATTCCGGCGAATTTTCCGGCACCAATTGCCATCGTTCAGCATATGCCGGCAGGTTTCACAAAATCGTTAGCAAATCGACTAGACTCGTTATGCCAAATTCGAGTAACCGAAGTTGTCGATGGCGAGTATTTGGAAAATGGGACAGCGTACATCGCTCCAGGAGGCTTCCATTTCGAAGTTCGTCAAGTGAATGGGAGACTACAGGCCTATTTGCATCAAGAGGAGCCACGAGGCGGACACAGACCATCTGTCGATATCCTGTTTGAATCAGTCAGTCAATTGACAAATGTAGACAAATGGGCAATCATCATGACGGGCATGGGAAATGATGGGACTAAAGGACTAAAGCTCATGAAGGAGCTTGGCCATGTCACAAGTATTATCGAAGATGAGTCGAGCTGTGTCGTATATGGAATGCCACGAGCAGCCATTCAAGCAGGCTTGGCAGACAACGTGGCCCCATTGGAAAAGATTCCAGAGCTGTTGTGCAAGCTCTTGCACTGATTTTTGGGAGGTGGATCACCTATGGATATGAATCAGTATTTGGACATGTTTATTGAGGAGTCAAAGGAACACCTACAGGCGATCAACGCTAACTTGTTACTCTTGGAAAGTGATCCGGGCAATATTGGTCACGTCAAAGAGATTTTTCGTTCCGCACATACATTGAAAGGTATGTCGGCAACTATGGGCTATGAAGACATGGCGAGTTTGACTCACGAAGCGGAAAATGTATTGGACCTGATTCGCAATCAGAAGTTAACGATTACCAGCGACATTATGGACGCTATTTTCCAGAGTGTAGATTTGATTGAAGGCATGGTCATCGATATCACAGAAGGCGGAGACGGTTCCGCGGATGTAACCGCTATTGTAAAGAAGCTGCGAGCGATTGTAGCGGGAGACTTTTCAGCCGAGCAGGAAGTAGCAGCTACTACGATGGCTGTGGAAGCACCGCAAGAGGAAAGTACACCAGCTGAAGATCATGAGCTGGATGACTATGCCATGATGGTCTTGAAGCAGTCTCAGGAGCTCGGTAACAATGTTTTGTGGATCAAAGTGACATTGAATGAAAACTGCTTGCTTAAAGCCGCTCGCTCTTACATGGTTTTTGATCAATTGGAATCCATGGGTGAAGTGATCAAAACGAAGCCAGCTGTTGAAGATATCGAGAATGAGAGATTTGAACAATCGTTTGAAATCGCCTATGTGACGGAGCAATCGATTGAAAAAGTTCGCACTACGATTCTTAACATTTCGGAAATCCAAGATGTGACAATCGAAACGATTCAAATGAAGAGTGAAGCTCCACCTGCTCCTGTAGTACAACAGACACCAGCACCAGCTGAAAAAGGAGCAGCAGATGCTCCTCAAGCACCCGTGAAGAAGGCGACGGCTGGTGGTAAAACCATTCGTGTGGATATCGAACGCTTGGATATCTTAATGAATCTGTTTAGCGAATTAGTTATTGACCGCGGTCGTCTGGAGCAGTTGGCGCGGGAGATCGGAAAGAACGAACTACAGGAAACAGTGGAGCACATGAGCCGGATTAGTGGCGATTTGCAAAACATCATTCTGACCATGCGCATGGTACCGGTGGAGCAAGTATTCAATCGTTTCCCACGTATGATTCGTGATCTGCAAAAAGATCTGAATAAAAAAGTGAATCTGGAGATCATCGGTGCGGAGACAGAATTGGACCGTACCGTCATCGACGAAATCGGGGACCCACTCAATCACTTGCTGCGTAACTCGCTTGACCACGGAATTGAGTCTCCAGCAGATCGGAAAAAGGCGGGTAAGCCAGAAGAAGGAAAAATCGAGCTTCGCGCTTTCCACAGTGGGAACCACGTATTTATTGAAGTAAAAGATGACGGTGCTGGAATCAATAAAGATAAAGTCCTAAAAAAAGCGCTTGAGAGAGGCATTGTCAATCCTGCTATTGCAGATAGCATGAGCGACAAGCAAATCCACGAATTGCTTTTTGCAGCAGGCTTTAGTACAGCGGAAGTTGTCTCTGATATTTCCGGTCGTGGTGTTGGACTGGATGTCGTGAAGTCCAAAATTGAATCGTTGGGCGGTAGTGTCGGCGTAGATTCTGTGCGCGGTCAGGGCACGACTTTCCTCATTCAATTGCCACTTACGCTCTCTATCATTTCCGCGATGTTGGTACAAGTGAAAGATGAGAAGTACGCTGTCCCACTCAGCTCCATCATTGAGACGGCTGTATTTAAAAAAGATCAAATCATGATGGCTCACCGCCAAAAAGTGATCGACTTCCGGGGACGTGTAGTTCCGCTCGTTTCGCTGCAGGACATTTTCCAAGTGCCTGAAAATGGAGAAACGATGGAAGATGAAGTGGCAGTCGTCATCGTACGTAAAGGTGAGAAAATGGCAGGCCTTGTCGTCGATTCGTTCATCGGCCAACAAGAGATTGTTCTAAAATCTTTGGGCAAATATCTTGTGAATGTATTTGCCATTTCAGGTGCAACGATTCTGGGAGACGGTCAGGTCGCGCTCATCATAGATTGTAACTCGCTGATTAAGTAGAAGGAGGGGCAGCCACATGCTCGATCATAAAGAAGTCATTAGCGAAGTCAAAGTGATTGTCTTTCGATTGAAGGACGAAGAGTATGGCGTAGAGGTTCATCAGGTCAAATCTATTGAAAAGCTGGAGCACATTACAAGAGTTCCTCGAACGCCTAGTTTCGTCAAAGGGGTTATTAATCTGCGCGGCGTTGTGACACCGATTATTGACCTGCGCAATCGTTTTAGTCTCGAAGAAAGCGTCTATTCCGAAACCACTCGAATCATTATCGTGGCCGTAGGTGAATTGGAAGTGGGTCTCATTGTAGATGCTGCAAACGATGTTATCGATATACCAGTTGATGCGATTGAACCGCCTCCAGAGGTTGTTGGTGGTGTGGAGGCTGCTTATTTGAGAGGCGTCGCTAAGCTGGATAAACGACTGTTAATCCTCTTAAACCTTGATAAAGTTTTGAGTACTGAGGAAATCAAGCAGTTGGACGCAATTGAGGGGTAAGTAAAATGGGCGATTTTACGAAGTTTGGGGATTTCCAATTTGACGTTTTACGGGAAATCGGGAACATCGGTGCTGGTCACGCTGCCACTGCTCTCTCCAAGCTCATACAAAAAGAAATTGATATGAAAGTTCCGCAAGTCAAGATTATCGCCTTCGACGAAGTGGCAGATTGTGTAGGAGGAGCGGAAACTGTAGTAGTGACCGTCTTCCTCCGAGTAGAAGGGGATTGTCCAGGGAACATGTTTTTTATCCTTGATTTGGATTCTGCCAAGCACCTGCTCGAACAAATTACAGGAATTGATAAAGATGTGTATGAGTGGGAAGAGCTGGAGATCTCAGCGCTGCATGAGATTGGCAACATTTTAACAGGTTCTTATCTATCATCGTTAGCTGATTTTACTAGACTAAATTTACAGCCGTCTGTACCTGCACTCGCTGTAGATATGGCTGGAGCTATTCTAAGTTATGGATTAATAGCGTTGGGTCAAGCGGGTGACTTTGCCCTCACGATTGACACCGCTTTTTTCGAAGGCAACGATCAAGTAAAAGGAAACTTTTTCTTAATTCCTGATCCTGAATCGCTCCCAATACTATTTCGTTCATTAGGGGTTCCGTTCGATGGAGATTATTAAGATAGGGATGGCTGATCTTGGTGTGGCAAAGCCGCCGAGTAAGCTGCGTACTACGGGTTTAGGTTCTTGCGTAGGGGTAGTGCTCTACGATCATATCCATAAAATTGCAGGTATGGCACATGTTATGCTCCCTGAATCGTCTTTGGCTAAAAGCGGGGAGTTAACGATAGGCAAGTATGCGGACACAGCAATCCCCCATCTGATTCAGTTGATGGTGAAGGCTGGTGCGGAGACCAGACACACAGTTGCGAAATTGGCTGGCGGTGCACAAATGT
The DNA here is from genome assembly GCF_013284365.1 of Brevibacillus sp. RS1.1. Lineage (NCBI taxonomy): Bacteria > Bacillati > Bacillota > Bacilli > Caryophanales > Paenibacillaceae > Brevibacillus > Brevibacillus sp. RS1.1. Next base: position 559,638 of record NZ_JABSVA010000001.1, on the reverse strand, counting down.
TCGCATTTTTAGGGAATAATGACACCATGCGGATTGGACCTCGAAATGTAGAGGCGTGTAAACTTGCATTGAAGGATGCTCATATAAAGATCGTGGCAGAAGATACAGGGGGAAACTGCGGTCGGACAATAGAGTTAGATGCCACTAACGGGGTTCTTCAAATCAGGACCGTAAATCAAGGTGTGAAGGAAGTATAACAAATGTTAGGGACCATTTGGATTAATTTTGGATTAGGGATGCTCGCATTTCTTGTAACGCTGGGCACGGCTGTGGCGAGTAATGTCTGGCTCGTATCACTGGAGAGAGCAGGTATCGCATTTGTCCTATTCTTCCTCGCTGCATTTCCAATTCGTTGGCTGATTTCAACATTTATACAGTCATCTACTCCACCAATGGTTACGGACGCGCTAGAGGGGACAAGCTCTCCTCTAGCTGAAGGTGGAGTCGTACTGGAAATTGGACAACAATTCGAACAGGAAGATCAAGAATTTGCACCACTCTCAATCAACAAGATGGATAGGATTCATCCAACTGAGGATCCAGCCACCGTTGCAGAGGTCGTTAGGCGCTTATCAGATGAGTAAAGGTTGGTGACTATTCGTGGCACGGCTAACCAGTCAAGAGAAAGCAAAAGAGTTCGATAAATGGGTCATGTGGAAACAAGAGGGGAGTCGCGAGGCGGAGGTTGACTTGATCACACGTTTTTTGCCACTAGTAGATAAGGTGGCAAATCGGTTGGCAATTAACCTGCCAGCAAATGTGGACAAGGATGACTTGATTAGTTATGGTCGTTTTGGCCTATTGGACGCTTTGGCTAAATTCGATCATACACGGGGTCTCCAGTTTGAGACGTATGCCATGTGGCGGATTCGTGGTGCGATGATCGATGGACTACGCGAGAACGACTGGATCCCTCGTACTGTTCGAGACAAGGCCAAAAAAATCGAAGAAGCATACACCACCTTGGAACAGCAAATGCTGCGAATGCCAACCGATCAAGAAATATCTGATTATCTGGGAATAAGCAAAAAAGAGCTTCAACAGGTTTTCTTGGAAACCTCTCTTGCTAGCATGGTTTCTATTGATGAGGCAGTAGGGGATGAAGACGAACAAAAAACAGCAAGACATTCGTATATCATCGACGAACTCACACCTCGCCCTGATAACGTGGCGGAAGTATCCAGCTTAAAAGAGGTTCTTGTAACGGTCATTGACAAATTGCCTGAAAAGGAACGTTTGGTTGTCTCCTTGTTTTATTTTGAAGAAATGACCCTATCGGAAATTGCAGAAATCATGAGCTTGTCACCTTCAAGAATATCCCAGTTGCATTCAAAAGCTCTTTTCCGACTTCGTTCGGCATTGTCTAGATGGAAATCGCAATTGATGTAAAAAGAAATTACCCAAGCTTGAGAGGGGTAGAATGATGGAAGGGATCGGGAAATATAAAATAGAAGCGAAAATTTCAGCTGACAAATTGGAGGCTGAGGTACTTCTACGTGTGGACGAACATGATGTCGACGAAATTGTCGTCTTGGAAACAGATGTATATAAAGCATTACAAGCAAGCAATGTTAAGTATGGAATTCTGGATGAAGTAATTCAGAACTTGTGTACCTTACCAGCAAAGTATGCAAACGCGAGAGTAAAAGTTGCTCAAGGGATTGCCCCTGTGGCTGGCACCGATGGGACTATCGAGTACTCTTATTTGGCGACTATTAATGAAGGCGAAGGTCCAAAAGAGCTAGAGGATGGCCGGGTTGATTTTTATAATGTGACGACGATTCCCAATGTGGCAAAAGGACAACTATTGGCACGTAAAATATCAGCAACCCAGGGACAACCTGGCACAGCAGTTACCGGAGAGCCCATCGCTCCCAAAGCAGGCAAGGAAATTAACATAAAGCCTGGGAAAAATGTTGTTCTCAACCAAGAGCGAACGATGCTGTACGCCGCTATTGACGGACAAGTCTCCTTTACGGAACAGGCAAAAATGAATGTCTTTCCCGTATTTGAAGTAAACGGCGATGTTGATTTTGGTGTTGGCAATATTGATTTTGTGGGAACGGTGGTCATTCGCGGGAACGTATTGAATGGCTTTCGCGTAAAGTCATCTGGAGATATCCGCGTACTTGGCAGTGTAGAAGGGGCCGAGTTGTACGCGGAAGGCTCCATTGAAATCAAAAGCGGGATTGTTGCTCAGGACAAAGGCAGTATTGTCGCAGGGAAAGATATCCGAACATCCTTTATCCAAAACGCCAATGTAACGGCAGGCAATCAAGTGATTGTTTCACAAAGCATTATGTTCTCAACCGTACGGGCCGGAAAGCAAATCATTTGCAAAGGTTCAAAAGGCTTCGTTATTGGCGGCGTGCTGCAAGCTGGCGAAAAGATTGTGGCGCGAGTATTCGGGAACAGCAGCGCCACTCCGACGATACTCGAAGTGGGAGTAAAACCAGAATTAAGACAAGAGCTGGCAAATATTCAAAAGGAATTACAAAATGTGTATGAAAATTTACGCAAAACTGACCAGGGATTAGGGGTTATTAACCAGATCCTCCAAGCCAGCAAAGAACTTCCAGCAGACAAACGTCTCATGCAAGTAAAGCTAACCAATACTCGTTTGGTTCTAGAAAAAGAAAGCAAGGAACTGGAAGCACGCAGAAATGATATTGAGCTTGAGTTGAAAGGGGAAGGCCCCGCAGCCATTGAGGCATATCATGTCATGTATCCAGGAATTAAAATGACGATTGGAAAGTTGATGCACTTTATCAAGCACGAGTATGCCAGAACGCGTTTTTTTGTGATGGATGGTGAAATTAGTACAGCAACTCTTATCTGATCCAAGAAGCAAGCGTACTTAGTTTGAAAAAGGGAGTTGTGGCCATATGAGTTTGAAAGCGGTTGAATTGCAGGTGGCAATACCACGCACGTTAGAAGTCAGCCGAATTCAGGAGCATCAGCAACAACGAACCATGCATGAACAACAATCAATGATTGATCAGCGAAGAGACCTGGATGAACATATGCGCCAGCGTCCGAGCGATCTTGAGCAATCACAAAAAAACCAGATACGCGAACGAGAAAAAAAACAGGGGCAGCAAGAACATCAGGACAAAAAAGAATCCACTGGGAGCCAATTGTCCGAATCGAGCGAAGGTGTATCTACGAATGCTGACCTCATGAGAGATCCGTTGCGTGGACGGATTATAGATATTTCTTTATAAATGAAGTCAAGCCAGAAATAAAGGTGGACAACATGGACGTAGTGTATCCCATCCTGATTGGAGCAGGAATGATCAGCATGCTTCTTGCTTTTGTTATTAAAAAGAAGCAGCCTGTTGACTCCTTTTCCTCATTACCGACACAACGCACGACGGACAAGGACGAGCTCGAAAAAAGCGTGCAGCGTCTTCAAAAACAGGTAAAGCAAGAAACCAATCTTCTTGCGGCGGAATGGCAGGAAATGAGAGCGGATCTTCTTGAGGATATCGCTGGTTTGCGCACACGCTTAGACAATATGGAAGAACAATGGCAAAAGAGTTCGAGTCACAAACCAGAAGCTCCAAAGGATACGAATAGGATAGAACCAGCACCTCAAGTTCAAGAGGTGGATATGCTGGCCTTGCGAGAACGTTATCGCCGTGCCTTTGAACTGAGTAAGGAAGGTTTGTCTCGGGATGAGATCGCAAAACGACTCGGTGCCGGCAGAGGGGAAATCGATTTGATCTTTTCCTTGGCTGACAGGCATGAGCGAGGTCTTGCCGATGCGTAAACAAGAGCTATTATTTGGATTTGGAGCAGGACTAATTGTGGCTACCTCCATTATCGGACTGATAGCGCCTAAGCAGACTGCGCAAGCCCCAGCCATGTCTGTAGATCAAATGAAGGTAGCTGCACAAGAGTTGAAAATGGTCGTACTTACGGCAGAAGAATACAAACAGTGGCAGGAAGAAAAGAAAGTAAACGTACAGCCAGCTCCTGGAGTGCCTAAGGCGCCAGTTACGCCAAAGGTAGGTCAAACAGTGACGCCCGTGACAAAGCAGCCACAAACGCCAACTGTACAGCCAACGACTCCTGGAGCTACATCGGAACAAAAGGTGAATCCGCCAACAAATCCAGTGAGTAAGGACGGCCAGGCTATTCCAACCGTACCGAATACGCAGACACCAACGTCTCCCAATACGGTGGCACCTAAAGCTCCGACAGTGGAAGCACCTGTAGCAGATAAAAAGGTTTCTTTCACCGTTCCTTACAAAGCAACTGCAGAGGATGTAGCGCAGATTCTCGTAAAGGAAGGAATCCTTCCTGCCGAAAATCAATTTGTGTCCCAGCTACGAGCGAGCGACAAATTAAATCGTATTCGTGTTGGTACCTATGAAGTGTCGACCGCCGCTAAGGAAGCAGATATCGTCAAGTTGATAACAACGCCGCCTAAAAAATAGGCGGTTTTTTCAATGTAACCAAATGTGTCCAATTGTCGTCAGCCAAGAAGGGTCAAAACTTTTTTTACGAAATAAATGGAATTCGTTTGTTGCAATTGAAACTCCCATATGATATATTCATTTACGGTGTTGAAATCGCACGTCCACCAATTCCAGCAACGGTGCTGCCAATGGCAGAATTGCTTGGAACATGCGGTGAGGCGGAGGTACGCATCACAAAAACCATCTTTGAAGGAGGTGTGAAATATGGCAGTAATTTCGATGAAACAATTGCTCGAGGCTGGTGTACACTTCGGTCACCAAACTCGTCGTTGGAACCCGAAAATGGCTCGCTATATCTTCACCGAACGTAACGGAATCTACATTATCGACCTGCAAAAAACCGTTAAAAAAGTAGAGGAAGCGTACAACTTCGTACGTGAACTCGCTCAAGACGGCGGAAAAATTCTCTTTGTTGGTACGAAGAAACAAGCACAAGAATCCGTTAAAGAAGAAGCAGAACGTACAGGTCACTACTTCATCAACCAACGTTGGTTGGGTGGTACTCTGACAAACTTCACAACCATCAAAAAACGTACTGCTCGCTTGGCTGAGCTGAAGCGTATGGAAAACGATGGTACTTTCGCAGTATTGCCTAAGAAAGAAGTTATCGTTCTGCGCAAAGAAATGGATCGTCTGGAAAAATTCTTGGGCGGTATCGCTCACATGGATAAACTGCCTGACGCTCTGTTTGTCATCGATCCTCGTAAAGAGCGCATCGCTGTAGCAGAAGCTCGTAAATTGGGTATCCCAATCGTAGCGATCGTAGATACTAACTGCGATCCAGATGAAATCGATTATGTGATCCCAGGTAACGATGACGCAATTCGCGCTGTGAAATTGCTCACTGCTAAAATGGCAGACGCTCTCCTGGAAGGAAACCAAGGTACAGAGCAACAAGCAACAACAACTGCGTAAGCATGTGTGTTAAAGGGTGGACTGAGGGTGTCAGAACCCCCGTCCATCCTTTTTTGCTGAATAGCGTCGCCGAGGTTAACAGGTGACTGGCTTTTCGATTATAATAGGATCGTAACTTTTCGAGGAGGTTTCACTCAATGGCAATTAGTGCACAAGCGGTTAAAGAACTGCGCGAGCGTACAGGCGCAGGTATGATGGATTGCAAACGCGCGCTGGAAGAAACAGCAGGCGACATGGAAAAAGCAATTGACTTGCTCCGTGAGCGCGGTGTAGCGAAAGCAGCGAAAAAATCCGGACGTATTGCAGCTGAAGGTTTGACTGCGACAGCGGTAGCTGGAAACGTAGCAGCAGTTGTAGAAGTAAACTGCGAAACTGACTTCGTTGGTAAAAACCCTGAGTTCCAAACACTCGTGAAAGACATCGCTGAGCACGTTGTATCCCAACGTCCTGCATCTGTTGAAGAAGCTCTGGAGCAACCTTTCAAAGGTGCTGGCGAGACTTTGGGTCATGTAATCAACGAGAAAATCGCGACTATCGGAGAAAACATCTCCTTCCGTCGTTTTGCACTCTCCGAGAAAACAGACAACGGCGTTTTCGGTGCTTACCTGCACATGGGTGGCCGCATCGGCGTTCTGGTTACTTTGGAAGGTACACAAGACGAAACACTCGCTCGCGACCTGGGCATGCACGCAGCAGCGTCTAACCCTCGTTTTGCTAACCGTGAAGAAGTTTCCGCTGATGAGATCGAGCGTGAGCGTGAGGTTCTGAAAAACCAAGCACTGGCTGAAGGTAAACCTGCTAACATCGTTGAGAAAATGGTAGAAGGCCGCCTCTCCAAATTCTTCGAAGAATACGTACTGGTTGAACAACCATTCGTAAAAGATACTGACAAGAAAGTAGCTGTACTTCTGAAAGAAGCAGGTGCTACCTTGAAAGGATTCGCTCGCTTCCAAGTTGGCGAAGGTATCGAGAAGAAACAAGAAGACTTCGCAGCTGAAGTAATGGCTCAAGTTAATAAGCAATAATAAAGGTTATAGGGAACACCTTCGTGTTCCCTATTTTCAAAGCGAAAGTTTCACTTTGTGTGAAACTTTCTGCATGTAAATAGCAAGTGTGTACCTGTTCCCAATGAGAAGGAATGAAGACTGGGCACAGAGAATGATTCATGAATGGAGGCCGTTTCACATGCCACTTCCTGCCTATAAACGGGTTGTGTTAAAGTTGAGTGGGGAAGCTTTGGCGGGGGACTTAGGGTATGGAATTGACCCAAAGGTAATCTTCTCCGTCGCTAACCAGATCAAGGAAATCGTAGAATTGGGTGTACAAGTCGCAGTAGTCGTCGGAGGAGGTAACATCTGGCGCGGACTTTCCGGCAGCTCAAAAGGAATGGATCGGGCAACAGCCGATTACATGGGGATGCTGGCCACGATTATGAACTCACTCGCCTTGCAGGATGGGTTAGAAAAAGTGAACGTCCCGACTCGTGTTCAAACCTCGATTGAGATGAGACAGGTAGCAGAACCATACATACGCCGTCGTGCCATTCGTCATTTGGAAAAAATGCGTGTGGTCATCTTCGCTGCCGGTACTGGTAACCCTTACTTTTCAACGGATACGACTGCTGCTCTGCGTGCAGCTGAGATTGAAGCTGAAGTGATCCTGATGGCGAAAAACAAGGTAGACGGTGTATACTCTGCAGACCCAAGCCTTGACCCGAACGCTAAGAAGTACGACCAGCTGACATTCCTGGAAGTGCTGAATAAAGGTTTAGGTGTCATGGATTCAACAGCGTCCAGTTTGTGCATGGATAACAGTATTCCGTTGATCGTCTTTAACATTTCTGAAGAAGGTAATATTCGTCGGGCAGTAATGGGCGACAAAATTGGTACTCTAGTGAAAGGGGAATAATTATGCCACAAACTGTGCTAAATGACATGGAAGATCGCATGAATAAAGCGATCAATGCTTTGAAAAGAGATCTGTCCAGCCTGCGTGCAGGTCGTGCGAACCCAGCGATGCTGGATCGTGTTACAGTAGACTACTACGGCACTCCAACGCCGATTAGCCAATTGGCAAACATCAGTGTACCAGAACCACGTATGCTGACAATCCAGCCTTGGGATAAAACGGCGCTTAAAGAAATTGACCGTGCGCTGCAACAATCGGATTTGGGAATTTCTCCATCCAACGATGGTGTGATTATCCGCCTGATCATTCCTCCCCTCACAGAAGAGCGTCGGAAAGAGCTCGTGAAGCTGGCAGGAAAAGGTGGAGAAGAAGCAAAAGTAGCGATTCGTAACATCCGTCGTGATGCAAACGATGAAATCAAAAAGCTGGAAAAAGCTGCTACCATTTCTGAGGACGATTCCCGTCGTCATCAAGAAACCATTCAAAAAACGACGGATAAATTCATCGCCGAAGTTGACAAGATCGTTAAGGACAAAGAGAAAGACATTTTGGAAGTATAGGTAAGGGTAATCCCCCTCGTTTGAGGGGGATGTACGTCTATATCTCTCATTACGGGGGAACACTTTATGTTAGAACATCTGGCGCGCAAATGGGGCCGCAAAGAAAAGCAATCGGAGCCAGCCGAGTTGGATCGTTCCGGTAAGATTCCGGAACATGTGGCGATTATTATGGATGGTAACGGTCGTTGGGCCAATAAGCGCAGTTTACCCCGGGTTGCCGGGCACCGTGCAGGAATGAAAGCAGTAAAAGAGGTCGTCAAGGCTGCTGACGAGATTGGCGTGCGTTATATGACGATGTACGCATTCTCTACCGAAAACTGGAAGCGTCCACGCGATGAAGTGGATTTTCTCATGAAACTTCCGCAGGAATTTTTGTCGACAGAATTGGATGAATTAATTGAACGAGGTGTCCGCATACGCATGGTGGGCAGTAAAAGCGAGCTGCCTTCTCATACGTTGAAAGCGCTATTGGAAGCAGAAGAGAGAACGAAGGACAATAGCGGTTTGCAATTGAATTTTGCCCTGAATTACGGCGGGCGAGATGAACTTGCAAAAGCATTTTCAGTGATGGCAGCACAAGTAAAAGCAGGCGAGCTTCAACCAGAACAACTGACTGAGGAATTGATATCGAGTTACCTGTACACAAGCGAAATTCCCGATCCAGACCTCTTGATTCGTACAAGTGGAGAGATTCGCTTGAGTAACTTTATGCTGTGGCAATTAGCATATACAGAATTATGGTTTACGGACGTGCTATGGCCTGATTTTACCCGTGAACATTTTTATCAAGCAATCGTGGAATACCAAGGCCGAGCTCGTCGCTACGGGGCGGTATAGCCGAGAGGTGGAATCAGTTGAAGCAACGTATAATTACAGGCCTGATTGGTGGGGCTGCATTTCTATTATTGATGTATGCTGGTGGAGTTTGGTACTCACTATTGGTGTTTTTACTGGCTGTCATTGGCTATTTTGAATTTATGAGAATGGCTGGCATTCAGTCATTTTATTTGGCAGGATTGCTCGGATATGTATTGATGTTAAGCATTTTGTGGCCGTCTCTATTATTTTCGGATTGGCTCAGTATCAGCATGCCGGATCTGATGCTGCCCGTCATCCTGCTCTTGTTGATTTACTCCGTTTTACGGAAAAATCAGTTTCACATTGAACACGTCGCCCTTACGTTGGTGGGGGCGTTATACATAGGCTATGGTTTTACTTATATGGCCGCTACCCGAAACCTACCTGAGGGATTCATGCTTACGGTCATGGTCATTATGGGAATCTGGTCGACTGATTCGGGCGCCTACTTTGTCGGAAAAGCAATAGGTAAACGTAAACTGTGGCCAGAAATAAGTCCAAACAAGACGGTGGAAGGGGCCTTAGGCGGTCTCGCCGCTTCTGTCTTGATTGTTCTTTCCATCAATGTAAGCTTTGGACATTTTGCAATTGATCAGGCTTTGACCATCGCACTTGTTGCGGGGATCGTCGGGCAATTAGGTGATTTGGTTGAGTCGGCTTTCAAGAGACATTTCCATGTAAAAGATTCAGGGCAGCTGATCCCAGGTCATGGGGGCGTTTTGGATCGCTTTGATAGTTTTTTGCTCGTCTTTCCGGTTCTACATCTATTAGGTATTGTCTAAAACCTTTTGCATATAGAAAGAGATATAGAGGGTGAAATCCGTGAAAAAAATAGCGCTCTTAGGTTCAACGGGGTCAGTTGGAACGAGCACACTTGAAGTCGTAGGCCAGCATCCTGAAAATTTTTCAGTGGTGGCTATGGCTGCTGGAACAAACATCGATCTATTGACACTCCAGGTGGAAACATTCAAGCCCGAGCTCGTTTCTGTAGGAAATGAGAAGGCTGCCGTTGAACTGCGCGATAGATTGGCGGGCAAGTCTCAACCAGAAATCGTTTACGGGGCGGAAGGATTGGAACTGGTTGCCCGTCATGAAGCTGCCAATTTCGTTATGACCGCTGTTGTCGGCAGTGTAGGGGTCGCACCTACACTCGCTGCGATTGAGGCGGGAAAAACAATTGGACTGGCCAACAAAGAGACACTGGTGAGCGCTGGCCCTGTCGTCATGAAACGAGCGAAAGAAAAAGGCGTATCCATTATTCCAGTAGACAGCGAGCATTCAGCAGTCTACCAATGTCTGCAAGGCGAACGTATGGAAGATGTGGCAAAGATTATTTTGACCGCATCAGGCGGTTCCTTCCGTCATCTCTCACGCGAGGATCTAGAGCAAGTGACGGTAGAGCAGGCATTGGCTCATCCGAATTGGAGCATGGGTGCAAAAATTACCATCGATTCTGCGACCATGATGAACAAAGGTTTCGAAGTGATCGAGGCTCATTGGCTGTTTGATCTACCTTATGAGCAAATCGAATGCGTATTGCATTATGAAAGTATCATACACTCTATGGTAGAATACAAAGACAGAGCGGTCATGGCCCAACTGGGTACACCGGATATGAAGGTTCCGATTCAGTACGCCATGAGCTATCCCATCAGAAAAGAACTGCCTACGGAACCACTTGATTTGGTCAAGATCGCCACTCTTCATTTTGCAGCCATGGATTATGAGCGTTATCCTCTGTTAAAATTAGCGTATGAGTGCGGCATGGCAGGAGGTACGCATACTGCAGTACTGAATGCAGCCAATGAGGTCGCAGTTGATATGTTCTTGAAGGGAGCGATCCGTTTTTTAGACATCGAAAAGGTCGTCCGAAAAACATGCGAAGCTCACCCTGGTGTAGCGAGTCCGGAGCTTGCAGATATTTTTGCCGCTGATGAATGGGCACGCTCTTATGCGCTCGTCTCCATCTAAGGAATATGAGTGTTAGATACTTGACAGAAAGGTGGCTGTTCACTTGCCTTTGCCCAACCTGGATTCCGTTGAATCAATTCTCGCGATTGTCGTTGTATTTGGGGTACTTGTCTTTGTGCACGAACTAGGACACTTCCTTCTGGCCAAGAAGGCAGGAATCTTATGTCGTGAATTTGCACTGGGAATGGGGCCAAAAATTTTTCGCGTGAAGCGGGGAGAAACGGAATACACCTTACGCCTGTTACCCATCGGTGGTCTCGTTCGTATGGCGGGAGAAGACCCGGAGATGGATATGTTAAAACCGCACATGGAAGTTACCGTGGAGCGGGATGCGTTAGGAAAGGTCACACATATTTTGCTCGATGGGCCAAGTTTTGGTTCTGCTCGTGCGATTACTGGTACGGTGGTACAATTCGATTTGGAGCAAAATTTAAATATCGTACTGGAACTGGACGGAGAGCAGAAGACGTTTGCTGTTCATCCACAGGCTCAGCTGGTCAAGGATGGACAAGAAGTACAGATTGCCCCTCTGAACAGACAGTTCAAAGGCAAGACAGTTTCACAACGTTTTTGGGCGATTTTTGCAGGACCTGCAGCCAACTTTTTGCTGGCATTTGTCTTGTTTATCGTGATCGGCTTCTTGTACGGCGTGCCGAATGGCAGCTATCTGGGGAATGTGATCCCGGATGGACCTGCTGCTCAAGCTGGATTATTGCCAGGTGATAAGGTGATCGCGATTCAAGGTCAGCCTGTATCCTCATGGAAAGACGTTGTAGAGAAGATTAGCAAAGCGCCGGACCAACAATTAACATTTGAGTACGAGCGCAATGGCCAGCGTATGACTGTGCCAGTTAAAGTAGGGAAAGACGAGAACAACGTGGGTAAAATCATGGTAACTAATGCAACCACGTTTGCCCCAGGAGAAGTTCTCAAATACGGTGCAACCTCCACGTACGATTTTACGGTGATGATCCTGAAAAGCTTGGGAATGCTCGTAACTGGGGAATACGGATTGAAGGACTTGAGTGGTCCAGTCGGTATTTTCAAGATGACTGGAGAGGTTGCGCAACAAGGTATGGCGATTCTGTTGAAATGGGCTGCTGTATTGAGCATTAACCTTGGGTTGTTCAATCTGTTGCCACTGCCAGCCTTGGATGGCGGACGTCTCGCATTCTTGGGAGTAGAGGCGCTGCGCGGTCGACCTGTTGACCCGCATAAAGAAGGAATGGTTCATTTCTTGGGCTTTGCTTTTTTGATGTTGCTGATTTTGGTAGTGACTTGGAATGATCTGCAACGATTGTTCTCCTAATCACGTACTAACACGATAGAAAGAAAAACAGACATACGTTAAAGGATGGTGCAAAATGTTCAAGCGCGAGGAGACGAAACCGGTTTTTGTAGGTGGAGTGCAAATCGGGGGCCAAAAAAGCGTAGTCATCCAGTCGATGACGACAGCAGACACGCGTGATGTAGAAAAAACTCTGGCCGAGATTCAGAGACTGCACGATGTCGGTTGCCAAATTGTTCGCTTGGCCGTCATCAATGAAGATGCAGCACGTGCCATCAAAAAAATTAAAGAACGTTCCCCATTGCCGCTTGTTGCCGACATTCATTTCGACCACAAGCTGGCATTGATTGCACTGGAGAGCGGGATTGATAAAATTCGGATCAACCCAGGAAACATCGGTTCGAAAGAAAAAACACAACGAGTAGTGGAAGCGTGCCGTGAGCGCAATGTTCCGATCCGTATCGGGGTCAACTCCGGCTCTGTCGAGAAAAGGCTTTTGGATAAATACGGTTATCCTTCTCCGGAAGCAATCGTAGAAAGCGCGATGGACCACGTGCAAATTTTGGAAGACCTGAACTACGACAACATTGTCATTTCCTTGAAGTCCTCCGATGTTCCAACGATGATCCAAACCTATTCGTTGATGGCACAGAAACGCAACTATCCGCTGCACGTTGGTGTAACAGAAGCAGGTACACAGTTCTCTGGTAGCATTAAATCTTCAGTTGGAATCGGAACGGTATTGTCGATGGGAATCGGTGACACGATTCGTGTATCCCTGACGGCTGATCCTGTTGAAGAAATTAAAGTAGCGAAACAAATCCTTCGCAGCTTGGATATCGTGAACAACGATCCAGTGGTGATTGCATGCCCATCTTGCGGTCGATGCGCAATTGACCTGATCGGCTTGGCAACCAAAGTCGAGGATGCCGTTTCCACGCTGAAAGTACCGTTAAAAGTAGCGGTAATGGGCTGCGCGGTAAATGGCCCTGGTGAAGCGCGTGAAGCAGATGTTGGCGTTGCCGGCGGAAATGGCGAGGGCTTGATTTTCCGTAATGGTGAAATTGTTCGGAAAGTAAAAGAAACCGAGTTGTTTGAAGAACTGATGAAAGAAATTAACGAAATAGTAAACGAGCAAAAACCTACAACTGTAGGATAATGCACGTTGATTGCTGATAAGGCATAAGGAGGACACGCACGTGTTGAAGCAAAGTCAAATGTTGATCCCTACCCTGCGGGAAGTGCCATCCGACGCGGAGATTGCCAGCCACAAGCTGCTGCTTCGCGCAGGTATGGCCCGCCAACTGGCTTCCGGTATTTATACGTACCTGCCCCTGGCGCTCCGTTCCCTGCACAAAATCCAAGCAATTGTGCGTGAAGAAATGAATAATGCTGGGGGACAAGAGCTGTTGATGCCAGCGATGCAACCAGCTGAGCTGTGGCATCAAACGGGTCGCTGGGATGTATACGGTCCCGAGCTCGTTCGCCTGCGTGATCGTCATGATCGTCCTTTTGCCTTGGGTCCAACCCACGAAGAAGTCATTACGAGTCTCGTGCGTGATGAGATTAACTCTTACAAAAAACTCCCGATCAACCTTTATCAAATTCAAACCAAGTTCCGTGATGAAGTGCGTCCACGCTTCGGTTTGATTCGTTGCCGCGAGTTTATTATGAAGGATGCTTACTCTTTTGATACGTCACAAGAAGGTCTGGATCGCAACTTCCAGGCGATGTACGATGCGTACACAAACATCTTTACCCGTGTAGGCTTGAACTTCCGTGCAGTAGAAGCGGATGCAGGTGCAATCGGCGGAAAAGGCACATACGAATTCATGGCGTTGTGCGACATTGGGGAAGACACGATTGCTTATTCTGAAGAAGGCGATTTTGCGGCCAACTTGGAAAAGGCAGAAGTCGTGTACAAGCCATCTGCGAAGCCAGCAACAGAAGCGCCAGCTCGAGAAAAATTGCATACACCTGGTACTAAAACGATCGATCAATTGGTACAAGCACTGCAAATCGAAGCAAAGCAAATCATCAAGAGTCTCATTTATCGCGTAGACGACAAGCTGGTTATGGTACTGGTGCGCGGTGATCATGAGATCAATGAAGTGAAGCTGAAAAACTTGTATGATGCGACGATCGTTGGACTGGCTTCTGAAGCGGATATCGTTTCCGTAACAGGAGCGCCCGCAGGATTTGTTGGTCCAGTTGGCATTGATCCTGAAAAAGTGGATATCATCGCGGACAATTTTGTTCAAGATGTTTATGATGGTGTTGTCGGTGCCAATGAAACAGATTATCATCTGACTCACGTAGTTGCTGGCCGTGATTTCAAGGTTTCGAAGTACGCTGACTTGCGCAACATTACTGAAGGTGACGAGTGCCCTCGTACAGGTGGTGTTATCAAGTTTGCACGTGGTGTAGAAGTCGGTCACGTATTCAAGCTGGGTACGAAATACTCTACAGCGATGGGTGCTACGTACTTGGATGAAAACGGACGCAGTCAACCGATGATCATGGGTTGCTACGGAATCGGTGTATCTCGTACAATTGCGGCAGTGATCGAGCAGAACAATGATGAAAATGGTATCATTTGGCCAGTGTCTGTTGCACCTTTCCATGTGCATGTGATTCCGGTCAATGTTAAAGTAGAAGAGCAACGTCAAGTTAGTGAACAAATTACAGAAGCACTGCGTAAGGCTGGCATTGAAGTATTGTTTGACGATCGTCCTGAGCGCGCTGGTGTGAAGTTTAAAGACGCCGATTTGATCGGATTGCCTCTGCGTATTACGGTTTCCGATAAAGCGGCACAAGAAGGAACAGTGGAAGTGCGTATCCGCAAAAACGGTGAAACACATGATGTGAAGCTGGATCAATTGGTCGATGAAGTGAAAGGTATCCTATCTCGTGTTGACCAAACCGGAGCTGCGTTGTTCGGGAACTAGTTGCATGCAGGAATAAGAAGGATTTTGTCGAATTTTTACGGGGTGCTCCCCTAGATTAAAGGGGAGTGCCTCTTTTTCTTGTTTGAACGCTCACTTATGGGGAAGGTGGGAAAACCGTGGACCGTTTACAAGAGCAAAAACATCGCTTCTCCCTATTGGTCAAGCAAATGGAAGTTCCTGACGAATGGGTGGAGCGATTTTTTCTTGATGCTCAGATTGAAAAGCTAGAGCTGTATAAGCAAAACAAAGAATGGGTTTTTCACTTTGCCCTCCCGAGAATGATACCAGCGGATGTTTATGCTGCTTTTACCAAGCGATTAACGCATACATTTTCACATCTAGCCAAAGTAGATACTCGATTCCGCTATCACCAAAAGCCCTCTCTCGATCACGTAGTTGAAGAGTATTGGGATGTCTTGCTCGCTGGGCTGGAGCCAACGCTGAACTCCTTGGCAGTTACGATGCGTCAAGCGCGTAAACAAGTCGACCAACAGGAAGTCAAGGTGTACTTGCCAACAGAGATGTCCGTTGAGGTTGCCAAGCGAAAACGAGCGGATAATGAGCTTTTGGCTGCTTTCCAGAAAGCTACCGATTGTTCGATGCGTTTTTCTTTCCATGGGGAAGAAAGCGATGACGCGTATAAAGCCTTCGAGGAGCAACGTAAAGAAGAAGAACGTGCTCTCGTCGAAGTGGTGATGACGGCTGCCCAACAAGAGAGCAAATCGTCTGATAAAGCTGAGGCTGTCACTACGCTCATGATGGGTTATGAAATCAAAGATGCGCCGATCCCGATTTGCGAGATTCAAGATGAGGAACGCCGTATTGTCATCCAAGGAACCGTGTTTAACGTAGAGGTAAAAGAGCTCCGTAGTGGGCGTCATTTGCTCACGTTCAATATTTCTGACTATACGGATTCTCTCACGGTGAAGATGTTCTCTCGCGATAAAGAAGATGTGAAAATGCTCGAATTGCTGAAAGACGGCATGTGGGTGAAAGTGCGGGGAAGTGTACAGCATGACACATTTGTACGCGATCTCGTTATGAATGCCAATGATTTGAATCAGATTGAGCAGGTTATTCGGAAAGATCAAGCGGAAGAAAAGCGTGTCGAGCTTCATTGCCATACGCCGATGAGTGCGCTAGATGCTGTTGCATCTGTAAAATCACTGATCTCGACGGCAGCCAAGTGGGGTCATAAAGCCATTGCTGTCACAGACCATGGTGTCGTACAGGCTTTTCCAGAGGCGTATTCCATCGCCAAAAAGAACAACATCAAATGCATTCTCGGTATGGAAGCGTACGTAGTCGAGGATGGTATCGACATCGTTTACAACCTGCAAGCAGACAATAATATTTCCATTGATGAAAATACGGAATACGTCGTGTTTGATACGGAGACGACGGGTTTAAACGCGTCAGAGCATACCATCATCGAGATCGCTGCTGTCAAAATGAAAGGCGCAGAAATTATCGACCAATGGACGGAACTGATTGACCCGCAATTGCAAATTGGGCCAAAGACAACCGAGATTACGGGGATTACCAACGAAATGCTCCGCGGGCAAGAGACACTTGATGTGGTACTTCGCAAGTTCAAGGATTTTACTGGTGACGCCATTCTGGTCGCACATAATGCAGAGTTTGACAAAGCGTTTATTAACGCCTGCGCCAAACGGATTGGCATGGAGCCATGGACCAATCCATTTTTAGATACGCTGCCTTTGGCGCGCTTGATGTACAAAGGCATGCGCAATTATCGATTAGGATCATTAGCGAAAAAGTTCAACGTCGAGCTCATCAATGCCCACCGTGCGTTGGACGATACCGTAGCCTTGGCTCACGTGTTCCAGCAAATGTTGAAGGACATAAAAGAAGCGGAGATCAAATCGCTAGCAGAGCTGAATGAAAAAAGTAACGAAGAGGCCGACTATAAAAGTGGACGCCCATTCCATGCGACCATTCTCGTGCAAAATAAAGAGGGCCTCAAAAACCTGTACAAGCTCGTAAGTCGCTCCCACGTGGAAACATTCTTCCGTTGGCCACGAATTCAGCGAAGCCAGCTGACCAAATACCGCGAAGGCTTGTTAATTGGTACTGCGTGCAAAGACGGAGAACTCATGCAATCGATTCTCCGTGGTAAGTCACCTGAAGAATTGAAGGAAGTTGCGGCTTTTTACGACTTTATAGAAGTACAGCCGATCGCCCATTACTCACCACTGTTGCGTAATGAAGAAATTCCTTCGCTGGAGACGATGAAAGGCTACCATGAAAAGATCGTCCAAATGGGAAAAGAGCTCGGTAAGCTGGTCGTAGCTACAGGGGATGTGCACTTCCTGAATCCCCAGGATGAGATCTTCCGCGATGTTTTCTTACTGTCAAAAGGGGATCCAACCGCTGGCAATCAGCCGCCGCTGTACTTTCATACAACGGATGAGATGCTGGAGGCGTTCTCCTTTTTGGGAGAAGAGACCGCAAAAGAAATTGTCGTGACGAACACAAATGCCATCGCGGACATGATTGAGGATATCAGTCCGATTCCAGACAAGCTGTACACGCCGATCATTGAAGGGGCGGACGATGAGCTGCGTCAAATGTGTTATGACAAAGCAAGGTTGTTGTATGGTGACCCCTTGCCCGAACTGGTCGAGCATCGCTTGGAAAAAGAATTGAACAGTATCATCAAGCACGGTTTCGGTGTGATTTATTTGATTTCACAGCGTTTGGTAACGAAATCGTTGAATGATGGTTATCTGGTAGGTTCACGTGGATCTGTAGGCTCGTCTTTTGTTGCAACGATGTCTGAGATTACAGAGGTAAACCCATTGCCTCCTCATTATCGCTGCCCAAATTGCAAGCACAGCGAGTTTATTACAGATGGTTCAATCGCCTCTGGCTTTGACTTGGAGGATAAAGCATGTACACAATGTGGAACCATGTATGCCAAGGATGGACAGGACATCCCGTTCGAGACGTTCCTCGGCTTTAAAGGAGACAAGGTACCGGATATTGACTTGAACTTCTCTGGTGATTATCAGCCGCGTGCACACAAGTACACACAAGAGCTGTTCGGAGCCGACTACGTATATCGTGCAGGAACGATTGGTACGGTTGCGGAAAAAACAGCGTATGGCTACGTGCGCAAGTATGCCGACGAACGAGGCATGACGTTGCGCAATGCGGAGATATCCCGAATCGTCAACGGCTGCACAGGTGTAAAAAGGACGACAGGGCAGCATCCGGGCGGTATTATCGTAGTTCCTGACTACATGGAAATCGAAGACTTTTGTCCGATTCAGTTCCCGGCTGATGATAATGAGTCTGAATGGCGCACAACCCATTTTGACTTCCACTCCATCCATGACAACTTGCTAAAACTCGATATTCTGGGACACGACGATCCAACCGTCATTCGTATGCTGCAAGACTTGACAGGAATGGACCCGAAGACGATTCCACTGGATGATAAAAAGACAATGTCCATCTTCAGTTCGACGGAAGCCTTGGGGGTCTCACCGGAGCAAATCGGTACGAACATGGGAACATTGGGGATTCCAGAGTTCGGAACCAAATTCGTACGACAGATGCTAGAGGACACTAAACCGACTACGTTTGCCGAGCTTGTTCAGATTTCTGGACTCTCTCACGGTACGGACGTTTGGTTGAACAATGCGCAGGACTTGATCCGCAATGGTACTTGCAAGCTGCCAGACGTAATTGGTTGTCGTGACGATATCATGGTGTATTTGATCTATAAAGGGCTAGAGCCATCTCGTGCCTTTAAGATCATGGAGTCCGTGCGTAAAGGTAAAGGGGTTCCTGAGGACGATCAGGAAGAAATGCGTAATAACAATGTGCCGGAATGGTATATACAGTCATGCCAGCGGATCAAGTACATGTTCCCGAAGGCGCATGCGACTGCCTACGTCATGATGGCTGTACGGATCGCCTATTTCAAGGTTCATCGACCACTGGAGTTTTACGCGACGTACTTCACCGTTCGTGCGGATGACTTTGACATCCCACTGATGGTCAAAGGATCAGCGGCGATCAAGCAAAAGATTGAGGAGATCGAGGGCAAGGGGCACGATGCACAGCCAAAAGAAAAGGCATTGCTAACTGTTTTGGAGATGGCGTTGGAAATGATAGAGCGGGGCTTCCGCTTTGTCAATGTTGATTTGTACAAATCGGACGCTACTCGCTTCTTGATCGAAGGTGATTCCCTCATCGCTCCATTCAACGCCCTGCCTGGTTTAGGGACGAACGCAGCGATCAGTATCGTGCAAGCGAGAGAGCAAGGGGAGTTTTTGTCCAAGGAGGACCTCCTATCCCGATCCCGCATCTCCAAGACTATTTTGGAGTTCTTGGACGAGCAAGGTGCGTTGCAAGGATTGCCAGAATCCAACCAGCTATCCTTGTTCTAAGGCGTGCAGTCAAGGCTCACAGTCATCCAAAGGTTGTCAGCGGAGGGCTGTTATGCTATAATTTTTTTGGAAATACTGGTTTTATACGCATGGCTGATCGAGAGTGGGGAAACCCACTCTTTCTTTCTGGCTACACCTCATGGTTCAAATGAGAAGGAGGTACTTGCTTGAGCAAGGTAACAGGCATCGTCACTGAACTCATCACGCCCATTGTTGAAGAAGTGGGCCTGGAGCTAGTTGACATCGAGTACAAAAAGGAAGGCAGCAACTGGTTTCTGCGCGTGTTTATCGACAATGAAACTGGCAACATCGACATTGATGACTGCCGCCTTGTCAGCGAGAAGCTGAGCGAAAAACTTGACGAAGTAGATCCCATCCCTACGGCATACTTTTTAGAAGTATCTTCGCCGGGTGCTGAGCGCCCATTACGCAAGGATAAGGATTTCACGAAAGCTGTCGGCAGAAATGTGCATATCACAACAAAAGAGCCAATAGAAGGTGCAACCACGTTCGAAGGCGAACTGGTATCCTATGAGGATGGCAAGCTGACAGTAAAAGAAGCAAAGAAAACGTATGTAATTTCCCAAGAGCAAATTGACACGGCTAGAATGGCAATTATTTTTTAGTTGTTGCGGTCTGTGTTAGCCCGTGGTTAGTAAAGGAGGAGGCAACGAAAGTCATGAACGGCGATTTTATCGAGGCTTTAGAAGCCATTGAGAGAGAGAAAGGCATCACCAAAGACGTACTGATTGAGGCCATCGAAGCGGCTCTTATCTCTGGATACAAACGTAACTTCAACTCGGCCCAAAATGTGCGGGTGGATGTAAATCGTCATTCAGGTATGGTGCGTGTGTATGCGCGGAAGAGCGTAGTCGAAGAGGTTTTAGATCCACGCCTAGAGATCTCTCAAGAAGCAGCACAAGAAATCGATCCTAACTTCCGTCTGGAGGACATCGTCGAAATCGAGGTAACGCCTCGTGATTTCGGTCGTATTGCTGCTCAGACAGCGAAGCAAGTGGTTACACAGCGCATTCGCGAAGCGGAGCGCGGTTTGATCTACAGCGAGTTTATTGAGCGTGAAGACGATATCGTAACAGGCGTCGTTCAGCGTATGGACGCTCGCAATTATTACATTGATCTGGGTAAGGCGGAAGCCGTTATGCCGATCACCGAAAAAATGCCATCCGAAGATTTTAAATCACAAGATCGCGTGAAGGCATACATCATCAAAGTAGAGAAAACCACTAAAGGACCGCAAATCGTCGTTTCCCGTACTCACCCGGGGCTTTTGAAGCGTCTCTTCGAATTAGAAGTGCCAGAAATATATGACGGTGTGGTTGAAATCAAATCTGTTGCACGTGAAGCGGGTGATCGCTCAAAGATCGCTGTGCATTCCATCAACGCAGATGTTGATCCAGTAGGGGCTTGTGTCGGTCCAAAGGGCATGCGCGTCCAAACGATCGTTACAGAGCTGAAAGGCGAAAAGATCGACATTGTTCGTTGGTCTGAAGATCCGGCCGAGTACGTAGCCAATGCACTCAGCCCAGCAAAAGTGCTGCACGTAGAGGTTAACGTAGCGGAGAAGGTTACACGTGTGATCGTTCCTGATTATCAATTGTCTCTGGCGATTGGTAAGCGCGGTCAAAACGCACGCCTGGCAGCCAAGCTGACTGGCTGGAAGATCGATATCAAGAGCGAGTCCCAAGCCGACCAAGAAGGCATCGCTTATCCAAAAGAAGTAGAGAGCGATGAAGGGACGGACAACGAATAATCATGAAGCAAAAAAAGATCCCGTTGCGTAAGTGCATTGTTTGCCAAGGAATGTTTCCGAAAAAGGAATTAATCCGCGTTGTCCGGACGCCAGAAGAAGAGATCGTCATTGATCTTACTGGAAGGGCGGCGGGACGCGGTACCTATGTGTGTCGGCAGGAAAGCTGTCTGAAGCCGGATGCGTTCGCATCGGGAAAATGGAAAAAAGTGCTGGAACGTGCCCTCAATATGTCCATCTCCCAAGAAAAGTATGATGCTTTCCGTGAGAAATGGCTGGAGATGGTGGGAAAATGACCCCAAAAGCAGCACAATTACTCGGATTAGCGATGCGTGCGAGAAAGATCGTTAGTGGGGAGGGGCTGGTCATTACTGCTGTTCGTAATGGGCAGGCTCGCCTGGTATTGCTCGCATCAGATGCATCAGACAATACCGCCAAGAAAGTAAAGGATAAATGTTCCTATTACGGTGTCTCATGTGTAACCACTGGCGACCGACATTCATTGGGACACGCAATCGGAAAAGATGGGCGCGTTACCGTGGCGGTAACCGATGGGAAATTGGCCGAAAGCATTCAGCGTCTGCTCACCTAACTTAGAAAGGGTGAAGTATATTTGAAGACACGTGTGTATGAGTATGCCAAACAGCACAACATGAGCAGTAAGGAAATCCTCAATTTGCTAAAACGATTGAATATAGAAGTAGCAAATCATATGAGTATCATGGAAGAAGGGACGATCAAGCGGATCGAGGATCACATGGCCAAATTGCGTTCTGGTGCCAAACCGGAGCAGCGTAATACGCCAAGTGATGCAAGACCCAAGCAAACGGAAGATCAACAACGCCCCAACGACTCCAGAGGACAACTGAACAAGCCCCAGCAACAAGCGGGGCAAACTCAAACGGTTAGAAATGACAGACCAAACAGCGATCGTGGAGGAAGCACATCAAACATCAATCGTCCAGCTAACAACAGTGCGAGTGCCAATTCCGATCAGCAAAGTCCTCAGCATGGAAAAAATCAGGGGAAGAATCAGGAGAGAAAACCAAACAATATGAGAAGTCAACCCGCAAAGCCGAATGACCGCAAGCCACAAGGCCAAGGACAACAAAGACCACAAGGCCAAGGACAACAAAGACCACAAGGCCAAGGACAACAAAGACCACAGGGTCAAGGACAACAAAGACCACAGGGTCAAGGACAACAAAGACCACAGAACAATCAGCAACGACCACAAAACCAACAGCGTCCTGCACAACAACCTGTTGCTAATCAAACAGAGGGACAAGAATTTGAAGATAAAGTAAATCTTCCATCCAATGTTGGTACAGAAAAACGTGAGAAAATCAAAAAAGGTCCACAGACTCAAAAGACTTTTGAAGATAACAAGAAGAGTCAGCCTTTCCGTGGCGGTGGTAATAACCGCTATAACCAAAATAATCGCCGTGGCAATAACAATCGTGGTGGTCAAAAAGCTCCACGTCCAGTTTTTGACCCACCTACAAAAATTACCTTTACGGAGTCTTTGACCGTAAACGAATTGGCTGTAAAACTACGCAAAGAACCAGCAGAAGTCATCAAAAAGCTGTTTAATTTGGGAATCATGGCAACGATTAACCAGTACCTTGACCGTGAAGCCATCGAACTCATTTGCGCAGATTATGGCATTGAAGTCGAAGAAAAAATCATCATTGATGAAACCAACTTCGAAACATTGGAAGAAGTAGATGCACCAGAAAGCCTGATGGAGCGCCCGCCAGTTGTTACGATCATGGGTCACGTTGACCACGGGAAAACAACATTGCTCGATGCGATCCGCTCTACCAACGTGGTAGCAGGAGAAGCAGGTGGAATTACCCAGCACATTGGTGCCTACCAAGTCGAGATCAAAGGAAAGAAAATTACTTTCCTGGATACTCCAGGTCACGCGGCCTTCACAACTATGCGTGCTCGTGGTGCTCAAATTACAGACATTACCATTCTGGTAGTTGCAGCAGATGATGGTGTTATGCCGCAAACCGTAGAGGCAATCAGCCATGCAAAAGCAGCAAATGTTCCTATCATCGTAGCGGTAAACAAGATTGATAAACCAGAAGCCAATATGGATCGTATCAAGCAAGAACTGACCGAGTATGAACTGGTTGCCGAAGAGTGGGGCGGCGAGACGATTTTCTCCCCATTGTCCGCTAAACAGCGTACAGGTATCGAAGAACTGCTCGAGTACATCTTGCTCGTATCCGAGGTTCAAGAACTGAAAGCAAACCCAGACAAGCGCGCTCGCGGTACCGTTGTAGAAGCTGAGCTTGATAAGGGACGCGGTCCGGTTGCAACCATTCTGGTTCAACAAGGTACCCTGCGCGTTGGTGACCCGATTGTAGTAGGTTCCGCATTCGGACGTGTACGTGCAATGGTGAACGACAAAGGACGTCGTCTGAAGGAAGCGGGTCCATCTACGCCAGTAGAAATCACTGGTCTGAATGATGTACCACAAGCTGGTGACCAATTCCGTGTCTTTGAAGACGAGAAAAAGGCGCGCGCAATCGGGGAAGCACGTGCATCCAAGCAGCGTGAATCCGAGCGTCGTGAAAGCTCCCGCGTTTCTTTGGATGACTTGTTCCAGCACATTCAAGAAGGCGACATCAAAGAGCTGAACCTTATTGTAAAAGGTGACGTACAAGGTTCTGTAGAAGCTCTGCGCGGTTCTTTGGAAAAAATCGATGTCAACGGTACACGTGTGAAAATCATTCATACAGGTGCTGGTGCGATTACGGAATCTGATGTTACGTTGGCAAATGCATCGAATGCGATCATCATTGGCTTCAACGTGCGTCCTGAACCGAATGCACGCAGCATGGCTGAACAAGAGAAGATCGACATTCGCCTGCACCGTGTCATCTACACTGTAATCGAAGAGATCGAGTCTGCTCTCAAAGGGATGCTTGATCCAGTCTTCAAAGAAAACATTATCGGCCAAGCTGAGATTCGTGAAGTGTTCAAAGTATCCAAAGTCGGAAACATTGCTGGTTGCTATGTGACTGAAGGTAAATTGAGCCGCGATGCTGGTGCGCGTTTGATCCGTGAAGGTATTGTGATCTATGAAGGTAAGCTCGATACCCTCAAGCGCTTCAAAGATGATGCGAAAGACGTTGCAGCAGGCTATGAGTGTGGTCTGACTTTGGAACGCTTCAATGACCTCAAAATCGGCGACGTAATCGAAGCATTCGTCATGGTTGAAGTGAAACAATAATGATAGCAGGTGTGCAGATTGAACTGTTTCTGCCCGCTAGCCAAAACCTGAAAGAAAAACGAGCCATCGTCAAAAGTCTGATCGGCAAGCTGCGGAGCCGATTTAACGTCTCCGCAGCAGAGGTGGCTTATCTCGAGCAATGGCAGCGTACCGTGTTGGGTATCGCTGCCGTTGCTAATGAGATCTCTTTTTTACAACAAGAAATGCAGACTGTCGTTCGATTAGTAGAGAACCATCCAGATGTAGAGTTGATTCGTGTGGATACGGAATACTACGATTAATGAACAGTCAGCGGAGGTGAAAAATCGATGAATAAAACACGGATTAGCCGCGTAGGCGAAGAAATCAAAAAAGAGCTGAGCCTCGTATTGCAGCGTGGACTCAAAGATCCTCGTGTCGGTTTTGTAACAGTAACGGATGTAGAGGTAAGCAGTGACCTGCAATTGGCGAAGGTTTTTGTCAGCATTTTTGGCAGTGAGGAAGAGCGTAAAGCTTCTCTTGCTGGATTGACAAAAGCAAAAGGTTATTTGCGTACGGAGATCGGGAAACGCGTAAAGCTGCGTCACATTCCTGATTTTGTATTCAAGCTGGACGAGTCCATTGACTACGGCAGCAAAATTGAATCAATCCTGCGGGAAATCTCCACAGAGGGAGAGAAACAGGATGAATCCTAATCAAGTAGCAGTACAGGAAGCGGCGCGGTTTATGCAGGAGCACGACCGCTTCCTGGTTCTTTCTCATGTAAGTCCTGACGGAGATGCTACAGGATCTGCTTTGGGAGTCGTGCTCATGCTGGAGCAATTGGGAAAAGAGTATGTGGTTGTAAACGAAGGGGAAACACCGATCAAGTTTAACTTCTTGCCGCGGTTTGACCGTCTTTATAACCTGCGCAAACAACCACTGAACGAGACGTTCGGGGCCGTAATCGCTGTAGACTGCGCGGATGAGTCGCGGATGGGCGATGTACGGTCTTTATTTGCGTCTGGCGCTGCTTTGCTGAATATCGATCACCACCCGACCAACGATCATTTTGGAACGGTCAATCTGATTCGTCCGGATGCAGCCGCAACAGCAGAAATTTTGTTTGATGTTGCAGAAGCAGCGGGGGTTTCTTTCAACGAAGAGCTTGCACTATGCATCTATACTGGCCTTCTGACAGATACAGGTGGTTTCCGCTATTCCAATACATCACCGCGCGTCATGGAAATCGCTGCCCAATTACTTGGTTACGGTGTGAAGCCAGGAGACGTAGCAGAACGGTGTCTGGAGGAAATTACTTTTGCCCATGTGAAAGTACTGCGACGCGCTCTGCAAACCTTGCAACTGTCCCATCAAAATTTGGTCGCCTCTATCACTGTTTCAGCCGCAGATTTTGCCGAAGTGGGTGCAGAGCGGGAAGATGCCGGTGGATTGGTGAATTACTGCCGCAACATTGAGGGAGTCGAGGTAGGCGTTTCTTTTGTGGAAGCGGAACCAGGAGTGGTCAAGGTGAGCATGCGCGCTCGTGATCGGGTTGACGTAGCTGTCATTGCGAAGCAGCTCGGTGGCGGTGGACACGCAAAAGCAGCAGGATGTACGATCAAAGGACCACTTTTAGAAGTACAGAAAAAAGTATGGACTGTGCTGGACGATGCAGTAGGAGTGAAATTCGATGAGTAACGTGAACGGCGTGCTGGTTATCGACAAGCCAGCTGGAATGACTTCCCATGATTGTGTAGCGCGTATTCGTCGATTGTATGGAACGAAAAAAGTGGGGCATACGGGTACACTTGATCCAGATGTGACAGGTGTACTCCCCATTTGTGTGGGACACGCAACCAGGCTGGTTGAATATTTGCAAGAGCTGCCTAAGCGTTATGATGTAGTCATGCGCCTAGGCTCTACGACCACAACGGAAGATGCTTCTGGAGAAGTGGTGGAGCAAGCTGGAGTAGATGCAGCATCGATTACGACGGAGCGTATTCAAGCGCTGTTCGAATCCTTTTTGGGTGAAATGGAGCAGGTACCTCCGATGTTCTCTGCGGTAAAGGTAAACGGCAAGCGGCTGTACGACCTGGCTCGTGAAGGCACGGTGATCGAACGGCAGGCACGGAAAGTGACGCTCTATGAGCTGACGCTTCATAAGATTAGCGTGGATGGGGACACTGTCGATGTGGCATTTACGTGCACATGTTCCAAAGGCACATACATGCGCACCTTATGTGTTGACCTCGGACGCGCTCTGGGTTATCCTGCCCATATGAAGCTGTTGCGGCGAATTAAAAGTGGCCCGTTCCAGGAGCAAGAGGCAATCCCCCTCCAGCAAATCGAGGAACAGGCAGCAAGCGGGGAAGATATTTCCCGTCACTTGGTCTCCATCCCCCAGGCAATCTCATTCTTACCATCGTTTCAGGTCAAGCCAGAACGGATCAAAGCAGTACGTAATGGACTTGCGACTGCACTTCCGGGCGTCACTGCGGAGGAAGGAAGTTTGATTTGCTTGTTTGCGGGGGAAGATTTACTTGGCATTCATCGTGTATGCCGCGGAGACAAAGGACTTTTCGCCAAACCAGAAAAAGTCTTTCCAGCCGAGGTGTAATCCGTGAAAACGATCTACCTAACATACCCGTTTCCGTCTGACCTGCAAGCGAATCCTTGTGCGATTGCACTGGGGTACTTTGATGGTGTACATATTGGGCATCGCCGTGTAATCCAAAAGGCGATTGATACAGCGAAAGCAAACGGATGGCAAAGTACGGTAGTGACCTTTGATCCGCATCCACGAGAAGTATTGGGGCAAAGCGGTTATACCCGCTATTTGACACCACTTGCAGACAAGCTCGAGCAGTTCGAAAAGATGGGCGTAGACACTACATATGTGATGAAGTTCGATATTAGCTTTGCGGCAATTTATCCAGAAGATTTCATCACAGAGTGCCTTCTTCCATTGGAATGCCGCCATATTGTCGTTGGTTTCGACTACACCTTTGGTTATCGCGGGATGGGGACTGCCCATACCTTGCATGAAATGAGCAAAGGTCGCTACGGGCTCGACATCGTGGGTCCGGTAAATCGCTTGGGTGAAAAAGTGAGCAGTACAATCATCCGTGAATACCTCCATCATGGGGATGTCGAGCAGGTTCGTCATTTGCTAGGTCGCTCCTACAAAGTGCGCGGAACAGTCGTGCATGGTGACAAACGCGGTCGAACCATTGGCTTTCCTACAGCGAACGTTCAAGTGAATCAGCCGTACTTGATCGGAAAGAATGGGGTCTACGGCGTTCGCTTTACCGTGGATGAACAGAGCTACTATGGTGTCATGAACGTTGGGATCAAGCCAACATTCGAACTGGAGAAAAAAGAAAAGTCACTAGAAGTGCACATTTTTGAGTTCTCTGGTGAAATCTATGACAAAGAAGTAGAGGTAGAGTTCTTGTTCTACATCCGAGAGGAACAGAAATTTGCTGGAGTCGATGCACTCATCGCGCAAATAGGACGAGATGTTCAAACGGCGAAGCAAAAATTCGCGGAGGGAATCTCGTAAAGGATTCTCTTTGCTTTTCACAAAATGGTATGCTATAATTCAAAACGTTGTACAGATAACCGTAGCTTGGCTGTCCGATTCTCACCGACGGCAGACTCGGCGAACGGTATAAAAAATGAGGAGGTGAGTCATGATGGCATTGACTCAAGAACGTAAAACTCAACTGATTCAAGAGTTCCGTACTCATGAGAACGACACCGGTTCACCGGAAGTGCAAATCGCTATCTTGACCGAAAACATTAACAATCTGAACGGACACTTGCGTACGCACAAGAAAGATCACCACAGCCGTCGTGGTCTCTTGAAAATGGTTGGTCAACGTCGTAACCTGTTGACATACCTGCGTGAAGCAGATGTTCAACGCTATCGTTCGGTTGTAGACCGCCTGGGTCTGCGCCGCTAATCAGCGTCTTGTAAAAAGCGGGTTCTACCCGCTTTTTCTATCGTGTAGGAGGGCTTAGCGTAGAAATACGCTAAGCCCATCCGAAACGAGTAAAAGGCTTGTGCCGTATCTGTTAGTTTCAATTAGCTTCAAAAGAAGCTTTTTTTATTATCTAGAAAGACTGCCAAAGGTAACCATTTAATTTTTATCTTGGCAGGAAATAATACATATAGGTAGAAAACAAAGTGTGTAAACGCACATTGTTGTGAAGGAGGACTGCTAGCATCATGGAGCAACAATACCGTACATATGACTTCGAACTGGCAGGCCGAAAACTGACCCTGGAATTTGGCAAAATGGCTAAACAGGCGCATGGTTCGGTCTTGGTTCGTTACGGCGATACAGCAATCCTGTCCGCAGTTACAGTCTCGAAGGAACCAAAACCACTTGATTTCTTTCCATTGACTGTCAACTATGAGGAGCGTCTCTACGCGGTTGGGAAAATTCCTGGCGGCTTTATTAAAAGAGAAGGACGCCCAAGCGAAAAGGCGATTTTGGCCAGCCGCTTGATTGACCGCCCTGTCCGCCCTCTTTTTGCAGAAGGATTCCGTAACGATGTACAAATCGTAAATACTGTTCTGTCTGTGGATCAAGACTGCTCACCTGAAATCGCTGCGATGATCGGTACTTCCGCAGCGCTATGCGTCTCGGAGATTCCTTTTGAAGGCCCGATTGCAGGAGTAATCGTAGGACGAATTGACGGAGAGTTCGTCATTAACCCTACAGTAGCTCAAGCAGAGAAAAGCGATATTCACCTGACTGTCGCAGGTACGCATAAAGCGATTAACATGGTGGAAGCAGCTGCGAACCAAGTACCGGAAGCAATCATGCTCGAAGCGATCATGGCTGGTCATGACGTGATTAAGCAACTGGTAGAATTCCAGAACATGATCGTGTCCGAAATTGGCAAGCAAAAGATGGAAGTCATCTTGCATGAGGTTGATCCTGAAATCGATCAAGCTGTACGTGCATATGCGGAAGCTCGCTTGAAAGAAGCTGTTCGCATCGAGGAAAAACAAGCACGCTACGATGCCATTGACGATATCAAGGCAGAAACCAAAGAGCATTTTGCAGCCAAGGATGCTGAGGCATATCCAGAGCAGGAAAAGATGATTAGCGAAGTACTTGGCAATATTGTCAAGGACGAGGTTCGCCGTCTGATTACTGACGAGAAAGTTCGCCCTGATGGACGAGCTCTGAACGAAATCCGTCCGCTGTCCAGTGAGACAACCATTCTTTCCCGTACACATGGCTCTGCAATGTTTACCCGCGGTCAGACGCAAGCACTGAGCGTTTGTACATTGGGCGCGCTGGGAGATGTTCAAATTCTCGATGGACTCGGTCTGGAAGAATCGAAGCGCTTTATGCACCACTACAACTTCCCGCCGTATAGCGTGGGTGAAGCACGTCCGTTGCGTCCTCCGGGTCGTCGTGAAATCGGACACGGTGCGTTGGGTGAGCGTGCAATCGAGCCGATCATTCCATCTGAGGTTGAGTTCCCATACACCATTCGTCTCGTATCAGAAGTAATTGAATCCAACGGTTCCACATCCCAAGCGTCGATTTGCGCGAGCGTACTCGCCTTGATGGATGCAGGTGTACCGATCAAAGCACCGGTAGCAGGTATTGCGATGGGCTTGATCATGAGCAAAGATGAGAAATCTTTCTCGATCCTGACTGATATTCAAGGTATGGAAGATCATTTGGGAGATATGGATTTCAAAGTAGCGGGTACAGAGGCTGGTGTAACAGCTATCCAAATGGACATCAAAATTTCCGGTATCAACCGTGAGATTTTAGAGTTGGCCTTGGAACAAGCGCGTGTAGGTCGTTTGCACATTCTGAACCATATGATGAGCACGATTTCCGAACCACGTAAAGAACTGTCTCCTTATGCACCAAAAATCATGACCATGACGATCAATCCGGAGAAAATTCGCGATGTAATCGGTCCACAAGGTCGTGTCATTAATAAGATTATCGAAGAAACCGGCGTAAAAATCGACATCGAACAAGATGGACGTGTCTTCATCGCATCCATCAACCACGAAGCGAATCTGCGCGCGAAACAAATCATTGAAGATCTGGTTCGTGAAGTAGCTGTTGGTCAGGTGTACCTGGGAACAGTAAAACGCGTAGAGAAGTACGGTGCGTTCATCGAGTTGTTCGCAGGTAAAGAGGGCTTGTGCCACATCTCTCAACTGGCTGAAGAGCGTGTAGCCAAAACAGAAGATGTTGTCGCAGTTGGTGATAAAGTACAAGTGAAAGTGACCGAGATCGACGACCAAGGTCGTGTGAATCTCTCTCGCAAAGCAGTTTTGAAAGAACAAGCTGCTGCGGAACAAGCTGCTGAAACACCAACAAAAGCAGAATAAAGAAAAACAAAAGGCTTCGTCACTCGAAGAAATTCGTGTACGGAAGCTTTTTTCTTTTCTATGCCAGAATGCTCCCGTTTCGTATGTCTAAGTCGTCCCATCCTCTCATACATTGGACAAGAGAGACTCGTACGATCGATAGAGGAGGGCGACGCCCTAATGACGAATAGGACCAGGAGACTTTTGTTCATATTTATATATGGAGCAGCGCTGATTGTTCTCTTGAATTATCAGCCTATTCATCATTACATTAGCACGATCAAAAATGTCCACGTAGTGACTGGGGATCGAAACGAAAATGAAAAAGCGCGTTTACGGGCGCAGATTGAAAAGTGGCGAGAGGGCCGAGAGGAAGAGCCGATCGATGCCGTCGTTGATCAGACGTGGAAGGCGATTCCCGGCTATAATGGACGTGTAGTCGATGTAGAAGAATCGCTCAATAAAATGCTGGCTGCGGGTGTGTCCAGCCCGGATTTGCTCGTATACAAGGAAGTACCCCCAGCGATTTCGCTTGAGCAATTGGGAGCACAACCCATCTATCGAGGAAATCCAAATAAACCAGCGATTTCTTTCATGATCAACGTGGCTTGGGGAAATGAGTATCTCGACTCGATGCTCAATACACTCGATAAACATAAGGTAAAGACAACGTTCTTTCTGGATGGCTCTTGGGTAAAACGTTACCCCGAAGAAGCAAAAAAGATCATGGCACGTGGCCATGAGATTGGTAATCATGCGTATTCCCATCCCGATATGAACACACTGGGAACACAGAGGATTCATCAAGAGATAAGTCGTACGCAAGATGTTATTTTTAAAACGCTGGAAGTGAAGCCTACCCTTTTTGCTCCGCCATCTGGTGCTTTTAACCAACGCGTTGTACAAATCGCGGACTCGTCTTTTCAAATGAAGACG
Source organism: Brevibacillus sp. RS1.1 (assembly GCF_013284365.1). Classification (NCBI taxonomy): domain Bacteria; kingdom Bacillati; phylum Bacillota; class Bacilli; order Caryophanales; family Paenibacillaceae; genus Brevibacillus; species Brevibacillus sp. RS1.1. Next base: position 528,015 of record NZ_JABSVA010000001.1, on the reverse strand, counting down.
ATTCTATGGACGGCAGATACAATTGACTGGCAGAAACCATCGCCTGCTTATGTGATCAATAAAATAAGCCGAAAAATGGAGAACGGTGTCCTCGTGCTCATGCACCCTACGTCTACCTCCGAGGCGAGTTTAGATCAACTTCTGACGATCGCCAAAAAGAAGGGGCTACAGCCGACGACTGTTTCGGAGGTTATATCGAGTCGTAGACTCCCGTCACCGTAATTACATGTTCATTTATTGTGGAGACAAAGGAAGTTTGCTATAGTTAGACGTGTTTACAAGAAATTCCCCGAGGTTTCGGGTAGAGACAGATGAACAACCGAGGAGGATTTACGTGATACAACGTCATACGTGTGATAACGGTCTTCGAATCGTGACGGAACGGATTCCGTCCGTTCGCTCCGTTGCCTTAGGCATCTGGGTAGGGACTGGTTCGAAATATGAAAATGAGAAAAACAACGGGATCTCCCATTTTCTCGAGCATATGTTTTTTAAAGGTACAAAAACTCGTTCTGCAAAGGAAATTGCGGAAACCTTTGATGAGATTGGCGGGAACGTGAACGCCTTTACTTCGAAGGAGTATACCTGCTATTACGCAAGGGTGCTCGACCAACATGCTCCTATTGCTCTCGATGTTCTTTCCGATATGTATTTCAACTCGGTATTTGATGCAGATGAGTTGGAAAAGGAAAAGAACGTCGTCATTGAAGAGATTAGCATGTATGAAGACACGCCAGATGATTTGGTGCATGATTTGATTGCACGCGCTTCATACAGCTCACACCCGCTAGGCTATTCGATTTTAGGTACGGAAGATGTCCTGCGCAGCTTGAAGCGTGACGATTTGCTCGCTTATATTGATCAGCACTATCTGCCAACGAATACGGTGATTACGGTAGCGGGTAATTTTGAAGACAGTTTGATTGAAGATATCCAAAAGCGCTTTCAAGCTTTCTCGCGTTCAGGCATTATGCCGACCTTGTCTACCCCAGATTTTGCTGGAAATGTGATCGCGCATCATAAGGCAACAGAGCAAGCGCATTTGTGCCTGTCTTTACCCGGGTTTAAGGTAGGACATCCTGAAGTATACTCCTTGATTTTGCTGAACAATGTGCTGGGTGGTAGCATGAGCTCGCGTCTCTTCCAAGAAATTCGAGAAGAACGCGGATTGGCATACTCTGTTTATTCTTATCACTCTTCCTATAAAGAAGCGGGTACGTTCCACGTGTATACAGGAACGGCACCAGAGCAAGTAGGACAGGTATTTGACATTGTCTCGCGCGTCCTGCGCGATGTCGCTGATCATGGAATTACGGACAAAGAGCTGAACAAAGGAAAAGAGCAGCTGAAAGGCAGCCTGATGCTCAGCTTGGAAAGCACGAATAGCCGTATGAGTCGCCTTGGCAAAAATGAACTCTTACTGGGCCGTCACCTTAGTCTAGATGAGATCATCGCCAAAATTGACCGCGTTTCCCATGAATCTGTTCTGGCTGTGGCGCAGCAGCTGTTCCGTTCCAAGATGTCTATGGCGATGGTGAGTCCACTCGATGGCTTCCCTGAAAATGTGAAGAACGATATTCTGTTGTAGGGAAAAATCCGGCATAGCCCGGATTTTTTTGCGTATATCAACAGTAAATGAAAGGACAAAGGGGGCTTCTCCATGCGCTTGAGCGAGTTGGGTGGGAAGGAGATTATCGGACTGGACAACGGAGAGAAAATGGGGGTTATCAGTGATTCCGATTTAGTCATCCATCCCGAAAACGGTACGATTCAATCCATCATCTTGCCAGGAGGTAGTTTCTTTGGGTTCGGAAAGAAACGAGAGGACCTCGTGATCCCGTGGAGCTCCATCGTAAAAATTGGGCCAGATATGGTCATCATCCAGCTTAAAGCGCCTGAAGCACAAGCCTCTCAAAAGTAGGCGCTACTGTCACCGAAGTAGCAGGAGCGGAATAGGATGGGGGTAGACCGCATGGATTTCCGTCAACTTTTCCAAAAGGAAAACCTTTGCGTTCCGATCATTTAATGCAGTAAAATGTGTGGAAAGGGGAACGCAGCATGCTAACGGGCATACATGTTGCCTTCATCGGCGGAGACGCTCGCCAGTTGGAAGTCATTAAGCGATGCATACAACTGGATGCTAGCGTCACGTTAGTTGGCTTCGACAACCTGGAAAGTAATTTTACAGGGGCAACGAAGAAACCATTAACATGCGATGTGTTGAAAGACGTGGACGCCCTCATCCTACCCATCGTAGGGACCGATGATCAAGGATACGTGGAAAGTATTTTCTGCTCCAAACAACTGCAGTTGCTAGATGAACATGTGGCAAGTCTGCCGAGTCATTGCGTGGTTTACACGGGAATGGCAAAGTCTTATCTGAAAAAACTATTGGCTTCCACAAGGCTTCCTCTCGTGGAGCTCTTGGATCGTGATGACGTAGCTATCTATAACTCTATCCCTACTGTAGAGGGAGCGTTAATGATGGCGATTCAGCATACGGATATTACGATTCATGGATCACAGTCAATTGTTTTGGGATTGGGCCGAACAGGTTTGTCCATGGCTCGAGCATTGCATGCGTTAGGGGCCCGCGTAAGAGTTGGGGCCAGACGTCAAGAACACTTGGCACGCATTTATGAGATGGGATTGACTCCCTTCCATATAAGCGAAGTAAGGCAACAGGTTACGAATGCTGATTTCATTTTTAATACCATCCCGCAATTATTACTCACGGCAGAAGTGATTGCTCAAATGCCTCAATCGGCGTTTATTCTTGATCTTGCCTCCAAGCCAGGAGGAACAGATTTTCGTTACGCTGAAAGACGAGGGATCAAAGCTCTTCTTGCTCCCGGCTTACCTGGAATCGTTGCACCTAAAACCGCTGGACAAATTTTGGCCCAAACATTGTCTCGTCTGATTGCGGATCAAAGGAAAGCGCCAGGAGGGGATGCAACATGAGTAAGCTTCAGGGAAAGACCATTGGATTTGGTTTGTCTGGATCGCATTGTACGTTTGAGGAAACGATGCCGCAAATTAAGCGATTTGTGGATGCTGGAGCAAGGGTGGTTCCGATTGTATCGAATACGATTATGACCACGGATACACGCTTCGGTACTTCGCAAAGCTGGCAGCAACAAATCAAGGAACTAACAGGGGAGGAACTTATTTCGACGATTCCTCAGGCTGAGCCGTTGGGACCTTCCAAGTTGTTGGATGTCATGCTGATTGCGCCTTGCACAGGCAGTACGACGAGTCGACTAGCGAATGCCATTACGGATAGTGCCGTACTGATGGCAGCGAAAGCGACCATGCGTAATTTGCGACCTATTGTGATTGCCATATCCACCAATGATGGTCTGGGATTAAATGCAGCCAATATTGCCAAGCTGTTGGCTGCGAAGAATATGTATTTCGTGCCATTCGGGCAGGATGCCCCGGATAAAAAACCGAATTCGCTTGTAGCTCGTATGGATCTCCTATTGGAAACATGCGAAGCAGCTTTGGAAGGTCGACAATTGCAACCCTTGCTCATCGAGAGATTTAACTACTAATAAGACTACAGAAAAACCAATAAACCTGCTTTTTCGCGATTAGGAGGAGAGTAAGAGATGGCAAACCAACTGACTTTCAATGTTGCTGTAGTCGGTGCGACTGGTGCAGTCGGACAGCAGATGATTCAACTATTAGAAAAGCGCAACTTCCCAATCAAACAGCTTAAGCTGCTTGCTTCTGGACGTTCTGCAGGAAAAACAGTCACCTTCAAGGGGCAAGAAATTGTACTGGAAGAGGCGACTCCAGACAGTTTTGCAGGGGTTGATTTTGCCCTGTTTAGTGCTGGTGGATCGGTCAGCAAGGAACTGGCTCATCACGCAGTGCGTCATGGTGCAGTTGTCATTGACAATACCAGCGCATTCCGGATGGACCCAGATGTTCCTCTCGTTGTGCCAGAAGTAAACATGGATGCTGCGCTCGCTCATAATGGAATCATTGCGAATCCGAATTGCTCTACGATTCAGATGGTTGCCGCTCTAAAACCCCTGTATGATCGTTTTGGTATAGACAGAATTATCGTTTCTACTTACCAGGCAGTATCTGGTGCAGGTCAATCTGCGATCAATGAATTGCTCGACCAGAGTCGAGACATTTTGGATGGTAAAGAACCGCAGTGTAACGTACTTCCCGTAGGCAAATTGCCTGTACATCATCAGATTGCGTACAACGCGATTCCGCAGATTGATGTGTTCACCGACAATGGTTTTACTTATGAAGAAATGAAAATGGTTAATGAAACCAAAAAAATCTTCGGTGATGACACTGTACTTGTTTCAGCTACTTGCGTACGTATTCCAGTGGTCTACGGCCACAGCGAGTCGGTATATGTAGAGCTGAAACAGGATTACGATCTGGCAGAAGTAAAGGCCCTGCTGAAAGACGCTCCGGGTATCGCGTTAGTAGATGCGCCGGAGGAACAGCAGTATCCACTCGCTACTGATGCAACAGGCAAACTGGAAGTATTCGTGGGCCGGGTGCGTCGTGATCTCCATCATCCTCGTGGACTGCATATGTGGATCGTTTCTGACAATCTTCTCAAGGGTGCAGCATGGAATACAGTACAAATCGCTGAAGAACTCATAAAAGCAAGAGTATAGGGGAGAGGTTAGTGAAGATTCTCGTCCAGAAGTTCGGTGGTTCTTCCTTGACGACGGAGGATTGCCGGATGCGGGCAATCTACCATATGGAAAAAGCAATTGATGAGGGTTATGCCCTCGTCGTTGTCGTATCGGCGATGGGGCGCAAGGGCGATCCATATGCGACCGATACACTTTTGCAGTTGGTTCGTGCGAATGGGAACCAACTGCCGAGTAGAGAAATGGATATGCTGATGCATACCGGAGAAATCATCTCTGCTACAGTCATGTGCAGCATGCTAAATGCACGGGGAATAAAAGCAACAATTTTGACAGGCGGTCAGGCAAATATAGTGACGAGCGACGACTTTACGAATGCACAAATTATGTCGATCGATCCAGCTCGCATTTTGCAGGACTTGCAGGAAAGTCAAGTTGTGATCGTCCCAGGATTTCAGGGACGTACAGCCGAGTGGGAAATTACGACACTGGGACGGGGCGGAAGCGATACGACTGCAACCGCTCTCGGTGTCGCCTTGAAGGCTGAAACGGTGGATATTTTCACCGACGTGGAAGGCATCATGACCGCAGACCCGCGGATCGTTGAGGAAGCGCAGCGGCTCGGTATGGTGACCTACACGGAAATTTGCAACATGGCTCACCTGGGTGCAAAAGTTATTCATCCTAGAGCGGTGGAGATCGCGATGCACGCAAACGTGCCGATTCGTGTTCGCTCTACGTTTTCGGACGACCCCGGTACACTTGTTACGACTATGCTGGAGATTGGGAAAATGGGCTACACAGTAAACGACAGAGTCGTTATGGGAATTGCTCATGTACCGAACATTACTCAAATTAAGGTCGCGAACAAAGAAGGGTCTTACGATACACAGCTGCAAGTCTTCAAAACGATGGCAACCAATAACATCAGTGTAGATTTCATCAATGTGAACCCAATGGGTGTCGCTTACACGGTCCATGATGAAATGGGAGAAAAAGCTGCTCGTTTGTTAACGGAAATGGGATACGAGCCGCAGCTTTTGCCGCATTGCGCGAAAGTGTCCGTGATAGGTGCAGGGATGACGGGCGTGCCCGGCGTGATGGCAAGAATCGTGGAGGCACTTACACAAGAAGATATTCAAATTCTTCAATCGGCAGACTCTCATACAACCATCTGGGTACTCGTGCATGAAATGGATATGGTGAAGGCGGTTCGCGCACTTCATCAGCAGTTCAACCTGCATGTTCAACATAAGTAAGAGCATATCCTGACTTTAAATACCTACTGATCACGATAAAGAGGAGTTGGAGAGGTAGTGGCACGTTTTGGTCGACTGGTTACCGCAATGGTAACGCCTTTTAATGAGCAGCTACAGGTCGATTACGATAAAACAGAGCGACTGATTGACCATTTGATTGCAAATGGAACAACTGGAATCGTATTGAGTGGTACCACGGGTGAATCACCGACTTTATCCCGTACGGAGAAACTCGATCTTTTCCGCCATGTGGTTTCCTACGCAAAAGGAAGATGCCACATCATTGCAGGAACAGGCAGCAATGATACAGCCTCAAGTATTGAGTTCACCCAAGCTGTACAATCGATTGGCGTAGACGCTGTCATGGTCGTTGCTCCTTATTACAGCAAGCCATCGCAGGAAGGGCTTTACGCACACTTCAAGACATTATCGGAAGCGACGGAGTTGCCCGTGATGCTATATAATGTGCCGGGAAGATCCGTGGTCAATATGACTGCCGAAACGACACTACGTTTGGCAGAGCTGCCTAATGTGGTATGCATCAAGGAAGCCTCCGGGAATTTGTCGCAAATGGCGCAAATTATTGAGCATGCCCCGGAAGGCTTTGAGCTGTACAGTGGCGATGATGGCTTAACTTTGCCGATCTTGTCAATCGGGGGAGTGGGCATTGTCAGTGTGGCGAGTCACGTAGTCGGCCGCCCAATGACAGATATGATGGACGCTTATTTTGCCGGTAACTATACAGAGGCAGCAAGACTCCATCGCAAGCTGTTGCCGATTTTTGAAGGCCTCTTTGCGTACCCGAGCCCTGGACCGACCAAGGTCGCTTTAGAAAAGCTCGGCGTTCAAGTTGGAGGTGTTCGGCTGCCTTTAGTTGAGCTGAACGAACAGGAAAAAGATTTTGTGCATTCTCTGCTTGTTTAACTCCATAGAAGTTCAAGAGCCATTCCTTCCGGGGATGGCTCTTTTTCCTTGTGTTCATGATTTCACTTCGGGTATAATAAGAACAAGTGATTTGGGGCGGTTTTTTTGAGTGGACATGACAACTAAATATAGGAGGTTACACGTTTTGGCAAAGTCGAATCACTCTGTTCTCGTTTTCGCCCTGGGCGGAGTCGGCGAAATTGGGAAGAATATGTACGTGGTACAAAGCGGTGACGACATCGTGGTGATTGATGCCGGATTGAAGTTCCCAGAAGAGGAAATGCTGGGGATTGATATGGTTATTCCGGATATCACCTACTTGGAGGAACATCGCGACAAGGTTCGGGGTATTATTATTACGCATGGACATGAAGACCACATCGGCGGCCTCAGCTATGTGCTGAAGCATTTGAAAGTCCCGGTTTATGCGACAAAACTTACCCTTGGTTTAATTGATGCAAAGTTAAAAGAAGCGGGCATCCTAAACGAAACAAAACGCGTATTGATCAACAGCGACTCGGAAGTCGTTCTCGGAAAGATGAAGGCGACCTTTTTCCGTGTAAACCACAGCATCCCGGATTGCGTAGGGGTATGCTTGGATACGCCGGAAGGTTACATCGTTCATACAGGAGACTTCAAGTTCGATCAAACACCTGTTAACAATCAGGTAGCTGATCTGGCAAAAATGGCGATGATCGGTGACAGAGGCGTTTTGTGCTTGCTCTCTGACAGTACGAATGCAGAACGGCCTGGATTTACCGGATCGGAACGCTCAGTGGGAAAAGCACTCATGGATGTGTTCAGCAAAGCATCTGGACGTATTGTTGTTTCTACGTTTGCATCAAATGTTCACCGCATTCAACAAGTGGTGGACGCTGCAGCACAGTTCAACCGTAAATTGACGGTTGTCGGCCGGAGCATGCAAAATGTTATTAATATCAGCAGAGACTTAGGGTACTTATTGGTCCCAGAGGGTTTGATTGTTGAGATCGATGAAATCAACAAATTGCCTGCTGAACAAGTCGTTATTTTATCAACTGGAAGCCAAGGAGAGCCTATGTCCGCGCTCACTCGGATGGCCCGATCCGCCCATCGGAAAATTGACATCCTTCCAGGGGATACCGTTATCATTGCAGCCACTCCCATTCCAGGGAATGAAAAATATGTGGCTCGTACGATCGATCAATTATCGCGCATTGGTGCAGATGTCATCTATGGCGGCCATGGACCTAACGGAACCGTCCACGTCTCCGGTCATGGTAGCCAAGAGGAATTGCGCCTGATGCTTAACCTAATGAAGCCGAAGTACTTTATTCCCGTTCACGGTGAATATCGCATGCTGAAAACACATGCCTTACTTGCTGACCAGGTTGGCATTCCTGAAGAAAACACGTTCTTGCTGGATAACGGCGATACAGTTGAATTCTCAGGGGGCAAGGCCCGTTACGGTGGAAAAGTCCATGCTGGCAACGTTTTGATTGACGGCTTGGGTGTTGGTGATGTAGGAAACATCGTCCTTAGAGATCGCAAATTACTGTCACAAGATGGCATACTGGTAGTTGTCGTTACACTCAGCAAACAAAATGGCACGATTTTGTCAGGTCCAGACATCATTTCTCGCGGTTTCGTCTACGTGCGTGAATCCGAAGAGCTGCTGGATGAGGCAAATCGCATAGTGACCCAAACACTTGTCAAATGCATGGAAGAAAATGTGAATGAATGGTCTTCACTGAAAAATAACGTAAAAGAGTCATTAGGCCGTTATCTGTACGAGCAAACGCGCAGACGTCCGATGATCTTGCCGATTATCATGGAAGTGTAGGATCACGATAAAGAGCTGGAAATCCTTTGGAAAAAGGGTTTCTGGCTTTTTTTGCCTTTGTGGGCGCATGATTTTTCCTCCCCTTATCCATACTACAGAGGAAAGTGAGGGAGGATCATCCATGTCGAATCAACAATTTAGCGATTTTTTAAATAAGCCGCCGTTTGCAAGCACAGCGGTAACGAGTAAGGAATCCCAGCCACAATCACCAACTGATGATCAGGAGCCTGCTGCCTCGCCGCCATCAGAAGCACCTGGGCAAGAAGATCCGAAGAAAAAACTGCTCGATTCGATTACGCAACTGGGTCAGACAAACGTCCCACAACTCGAAAGCAATATTTATTGTATGACCATCATCGGACAAGTAGAAGGGCATATTCAGTTGCCCCCACAAAATAAGACGACCAAATATGAGCACCTCATTCCTCAATTGGTTGCGGCAGAACAAAACAATAAAATAGAGGGCGTTCTCGTTATTTTGAACACAGTTGGCGGGGACGTAGAAGCGGGCTTGGCAATTGCGGAGATGGTAGCGTCCCTGTCCAAACCGGTAGTCACACTTGTACTCGGCGGTGGCCATAGCATTGGTGTGCCAATTGCCGTTGCTGGTTCGTACTCGTTTATTGCAGAAACAGCCACGATGACGATTCACCCGATCCGTTTGACTGGTCTTGTAATTGGTGTGCCCCAAACGTTTGAGTACTTGGACAAAATGCAGGATCGTGTAGTAAGTTTTATTGCCCGTCACTCCAAAGTTTCAGAAGAAAAGTTCCGTGAGCTAATGACCCGAACAGGTGAATTGACACGAGATATTGGAACCAATGTGATTGGCGTAGATGCGGTGAAATATGGATTGATTGATGAAGTTGGCGGTCTTGGTAGCGCGCTGAAAAAACTGAACGAACTGATCAAAGCGCAAAAAGGCGAGGAGAGTGTACTCCAATGATCTTATACTCCATCATTCCGATGGAAACAGTTTTTGAGAACATGGAGCAAGTGGAGAAGCAAGAGCTGAAAGAGATAACGATGGGGCATGCCACGATGCTCATTGAGCAAACCGGACCGTTTGAAGGAAAAATCGTCAGGCTGATTAGTCCTGATCCGCAAGACTACCTGAAGCAGCAATACGCACCCGGACAAAAAATTCAGTTTCAACCTGAGTGGCTCGCCTAAGAAGTCCTGTATTTCTATGAATTTCCTGTGTTATACTAGAGAAGTACGAACAGCAGCCGAACACGCGACGGCTGCCTTTTTTCCATTAGGTACATAACGAGGAGGAGGCATGCCATTGAGTAGGAGAAAAAAAGAGCGTTCACAAGCGGCATTGGCCTCAGTTGTCAAAATAGAGCTGCTGGGACTTCTCATCATTGTGCTGTCCTTGATCGGGCTATTGGAGAGTGGATGGCTGGGCAAAAATGTACTGGCACTTCTATTTCGGTTTATTGCGGGCTCATGGGATTTTATCATTCCTGTTCTGCTAATCGGTATGGCCATACATATGATGTTTACGAGAAAGTCACCGAAGCTTACTTACCGCGTCTTAGGGATAGCGCTCATTGGTGTGGCGATTTTGACCTGGGATCACATGATTTTGTACAAACAAATTACCGCAGATGGAAAATTTGCAGAGCAAAGCATTATTAAGGTTACATGGGACAGGATTTGGCTGGATCATGGTCAGAAAGTGTCCACCACCGGGGTAGGTGGAGGAATGATCGGTGCTCTGTTTTTTGCGGTGACAAATGGTCTTGTTGGAACAATTGGTACTGGTCTGGTGATTGTGTTTCTTTTCCTCGTGGGACTGATGTTTCTGTTCAATCTTTCTTATGTAAACATTTTGATGTTTGCCAAGGACAAGCTCGCTTTGTTTTACGGAAAGGCCAAGCACACAGTGAAGGACTCTGTACAGCTTTTGCAGGAAGAGAGCGAGAAGAGAAAGAAAGAAGCAAAGGAAGCCGAAGAGGCTCGCAAGCAAAAGCAATCGGCGGAAGAGAACGAGGCCATTGCTGTCACGGCGTTGAAAGAGCAAAAACCTCATTCACAACCTGCTAATCAGGAGGAAGCAGTCCAGCAACTGAATGCCCCATTAATTCGTGATTTTACGGATCGCATTGCGCTGGAAGAGGATGAAGAACCGAGTAATCCTGGTCATCAAGCGAGAGCTGCACAACCGAAACCGAATCAGGAGATTACGTTTGCACTTGAAGGAGAAGCAGAAATCTTCGGTACAATAGATACCGGAGAAGAAAAGAATACCATACCGTATGAGCTGCCAAGTCTGCAAATGCTCGCAAGGCCCAAAGCGAGTGCAACAGGTAAAGACGTCGATCATACCTCAAATGCGGCAAAATTAGTGCAGACACTGAAGAGCTTTGGCGTCAATGCAACTGTTTCCGAGGTACATCGAGGACCGGCTGTTACACGTTACGAAGTTCAGCCTGCTACAGGGGTAAAAGTAAGCAGGATTGTCAGCTTGACGGATGATCTTGCATTGGCATTGGCAGCAAAAGATATCCGAATTGAGGCACCAATTCCAGGGAAATCAGCCATCGGTATCGAGGTTCCGAACTCGGAGGTAGCGGTCGTATCACTACGAGAAGTGTTGGAAGCTCCCGAGTATCAAGATGCAGCAGGGAAGCTTACCGTTGCTCTTGGCCGGGATATTTCCGGAGAGCCGATTGTAGCCGATTTGACCAAAATGCCCCATTTGCTCGTAGCGGGTGCGACTGGAAGCGGTAAATCAGTCTGTATTAACGGATTAATCATGAGTATTTTGTTCAAGGCCAAACCAGAAGAAGTCAAGCTGATGATGGTTGACCCGAAAATGGTGGAACTGAATGTGTACAACGGAATTCCGCATTTGTTGGCTCCAGTTGTGACTGACCCGAGAAGGGCTTCTGTTGCTTTGAAAAAAGTAGTGGCAGAGATGGAACGGCGCTATAATTTGTTTGCCAAAACAGGTAGCCGCAATATTGAAATGTACAATGCACAAGTGGAAGGCACCCCACTTCCCTATATCGTCGTCATCGTCGATGAGCTTGCGGACTTGATGATGGTAGCTCCGGGAGAAGTGGAGGATGCGATTTGTCGACTCGCGCAAATGGCTCGTGCTTCCGGAATTCATCTCATCATCGCGACCCAGCGTCCTTCCGTAGATGTCATTACGGGTGTGATCAAGGCAAATATCCCATCCCGCATTGCCTTTGGCGTATCTTCCATGGCTGACTCTAGAACGATTCTCGATATGGGTGGAGCAGAAAAGCTTCTCGGTAGAGGGGACATGCTATCACTGCCGATGGGGGCATCCAAGCCGACCCGTGTTCAAGGAGCTTTTGTATCTGACAAGGAAGTAGAAGAGGTCGTTTGTTTTGTAAAAGAACAGCAAGAGGTTCGCTACAATGAAGAGATGATCCCGGGTGACGTGCAGGAGGAGCAACAGCCAGTTGTGGATGATGAACTGTACGATCAAGCCGTCCAAATCGTTTCAGAAGCCCAAACGGCATCGGCATCCTTGTTGCAGCGTCGTCTCCGTGTCGGTTATACGCGGGCGGCACGATTGATTGATATGATGGAAGCCCAAGGAGTAGTCGGTCCTTATGAGGGAAGCAAGCCTCGTGAGGTTCGTCTTCCACGCCCGTCCATTGAAAGTAATATTTCATAAAGAGAGACCTTGCCAACATTTGTACTGGCAGGGTCTTTTTTCCTATTTTAGTAGAAAAACCCCTGTCGAAATTAATCATTTTGCATTATTATTCATAAATATTTGGCTTGCATGATACTCGCCCCTCATGTAAAATTTCTAAGAGATTGACGGAAATTGTTGTTATTAAGTCTCATACGAATCAGAGGTCTGACGTCCTACCTGTTGGGATGGCTGAAGGACAGCAGGAGTGAATGATGATGAGCATCAAAGGGAATGTTCGATCACTGTTTCTCTTGGTAATGGACAAGATCAAGAGTGATATCGAAACCGGACTTCTTCGTCCTGGTGAACGCCTCCCTTCTGAAGCCGAACTATCCAAACAGCTTGGTGTAAGCAGGGCGACGCTTCGCGAGGCACTCCGACTTCTTGAGGAAGAGAAGATTGTCATTCGTAGACACGGTGTAGGTACCTTTATTAATTCAAAGCCTGTTTTTTCAGGTGGGATTGGGGAACTCTTTAGTGTGACGGATGCAATCGAGCGTCAAGGATATACGGCAGGAACCTTGATCCTGAAAACATCCTTTGGCGAATCTGCTGAAGAAGAGAGGAAGCGACTTGCCTTAAATCCGGGTGAAGGCGTTCTCATAGTAGAGCGAATTCGAACGGCTGACGGTGAGCCTGTGGTTTATTGTGTGGACCGCATTCCTGCACATCTGGTGCCCGAGGGCTATGCGGCAAGTGGAGAGTCTATCTTCAAATGGCTGGAGAGCGTAACAGGGGTAAGGATCGCATACGCAGTAGCTGATATTGAACCCGTGGGCTACAATGAAAAGGTTTCCAACCTGCTGCATTGCGATAAATCTGCTCCCATGCTCTTGCTCAAACAGATTCATTACGACGAAAGTGAAAAGCCAGTGCTATACTCCCATAATTACTTCAGAGCTGACAAAATTCACTTTCATGTCGTACGGAGACGGTTGTAACTGTGGGGGCAACCTCACTCAACAATTTCATCAACTAAAAACAGGGGGTAATCTCAGATGAAGAAAGTTCTATCCGTGCTTTCTGTGGCAACACTCAGCCTGTCGCTCGTTCTCGCTGGCTGCGGAAGCAAACAAGAAGCACAGCCTCAAGGCCAAACTGGTAGCAATGGAGGCGCTCCAGCCGCTAGTGCTATCAAAGTAGGTATGGTTACAGACGTTGGCGGTGTAAACGACAACTCCTTTAACCAGAGTGCTTGGGAAGGGCTGCAAAAACTCCAAACCGAAATGAATCTCCCGAAAGAAAACGTAAACTATCTGCAATCAAAATCAGATGCTGACTATGTACCAAACCTGACTCAATTCGTAAAAGACGGTTGGGATCTGACTTGGGGTATCGGCTTCTTGATGGGTGACCACCTGAAAAAAGTAGCAAATGAAAACAAAAACGCAAAATTGGCGATTATCGACGCTGAAGTAGATGCTCCTAACGTAGCATCTGTACTCTTTAAAGAGCATGAAGGCTCCTTCCTTGCTGGGGTAGTTGCAGCGAAGATGACCAAAACGAAAAAGGTTGGATTCGTGGGTGGCGTTGACATCCCGGTAATCAAACGTTTTGACCTTGGTTTCGAAGCGGGCGTAAAAGCTGTAGATCCAAGCATTCAAGTAGTGAAAGTTTACACGGGTGCTTTTGACAAACCAGATATGGGTAAATCTACTGCTTCCTCCATGTACGGTCAAGGTGTGGACATCATCTTCCACGCTTCCGGCGGTACAGGCGACGGTGTGTTCAACGAAGCAAAAGACCGTAAAGCTAAAGGCGAGAACGTATGGGTAATCGGTGTTGACAAAGACCAATCCCTGACTTTCGGCGACGAAGTTACATTGACTTCCATGGTAAAACGTGTTGACGAAGCAGTTATTCGTGTATCGAAAGAGCTTTCTGAAGGTAAATTCAAAGGCGGAGTACAATGGCTCGGACTGGCTGAAAACGGTGTAGGTCTGGCTGACACTTCTACGAAGAATGTTCCTGAAGACGTACTGAAGCTGGTTGAAGAATACAAGCAAAAAATCGTTAAAGGCGAAATCACAGTTCCTGATAAGTAAAAACCAAGGAAGTTGCAAATGGACAAGGCTGGTTTGAGCTACTGGCCTTGTCCTTTACCTTCACACTAGACCCGAAAAATGGGGTGAGCATGCATGAACTCGGTAAAAAAAGTGGTTGAAATGAGAGGGATCACAAAACGGTTCCCAGGCATTGTTGCGAATGACAGTATTACGCTGTCTGTAGGTAAAGGTGAAATTCATGCGCTGCTCGGAGAGAATGGCGCGGGCAAGTCCACACTCATGAATATCTTGTTTGGTCTATATCAGCCGGATGAAGGCGAAATTCTGATTAACGAGAAAGTTGTACAGATCACAAGTCCAAGGATTGCAAACGAACTTGGTATCGGAATGGTTCACCAACATTTTATGCTCGTAGAAACATTTACAGTCACGGAAAACATTGTGCTAGGAAATGAACCGAAAAACGGGTTGAAGATAGATATTCAAAGCGCTGAGAAAGCGGTAGAAAAACTGTCGAATCAATACGGGCTCAAAGTTGATCCGAGAGCAAAAATTCAGGATATCTCAGTTGGGATGCAGCAGCGTGTAGAGATTTTGAAAACGCTTTATCGCGGTGCCGACATCTTGATTTTTGATGAGCCTACGGCTGTATTGACGCCGCAGGAAATCCATGAACTTATCGAGATCATGCATAACTTGGTAAAAGAAGGTAAGACGATTATTCTGATCACACACAAGCTGAAAGAAATTATGGCTGTATGTGACGCGGTTACGATTATTCGTCGAGGAAAGGTCATTGACTCCGTATTGGTAAAAAATACGAATCCAGACGATTTGGCTGCGAAAATGGTTGGTCGTGAAGTGAACTTCCGAGTCGATAAAACGGAAGCAAAACCAAAAGAAACCATCTTGGCCGTAGAGAATGTGACTGCAATGGGTAACCGTGGTGTGAATGCGCTGAACAATCTCAGCCTAGAGGTTCGCGCTGGAGAAATCCTCGGAATTGCTGGAGTCGACGGCAATGGCCAAAGTGAACTGATTGAAGTATTAACTGGCTTGCGTAAGGCAACAAGTGGGCGTGTCCTTCTTAATGGCAAAGAAATTACGAATCAAAATCCGCGCAACATCTCAGAATCAGGATTGTCGCACATTCCTGAAGACCGACATAAACGAGGATTGGTTCTTGATTTCACCATGAGTGAAAATATGGTATTGGAAACGTACTTCCATCCAACGTTTTGCAAAAACGGTTTTCTTGATTATGGCGCTATTGACAAGCATGCGGCTAAGCTTATCGAAGAATTCGACGTTCGAACTCCGAGTATTTACACGCCAGCACGAGCGCTTTCGGGAGGAAACCAACAGAAGGCGATTATTGCCCGCGAAGTGGACAAGAACCCGGATTTGCTGATTGCGGCTCAACCTACTCGTGGCTTGGACGTAGGGGCTATCGAATTTATTCATCGTAGGCTAATTGATCAACGCGATCAAGGAAAAGCGGTTCTCTTGCTTTCCTTGGAGCTGGATGAGGTTATCAATGTGTCCGACCGGATTGCGGTTATATATGAGGGAGCTATTGTGGGGATTGTCGATGCAAAATCAACAACGGAGCAAGAGCTCGGCTTGATGATGTCCGGCGGAAAAGTAATGCAAGGAGGGGGAAACGATGAATAAAGTTATTGCAGTCTTCACGAAAGAATCGTTTCTCGTTCCTGCCGTTGCGATCATTCTTGGTCTTTTGACCGGAGCAATCGCAATGCTGGCAGGTGGATTTGATCCAATCGCTGCCTATACGGCTTTGATTAAAAAAGTATTTGGAAGCGCGTATAACTTTGGTGAAACGATTCGCCAAATTACCCCTTTGATCTTTACAGGTTTGGCTGTAGCTTTTGCTTTCCGTACCGGTCTTTTTAACATCGGGGCAGAAGGTCAATTTATCGTAGGGATGATTGCTTCTACTGTCGTAGGTGTTTCTTTTGACCTTCCAGCTATCATTCATGCTCCACTTGCTATCCTTGCAGGTGCTTTAGCAGGCGGTTTGTGGGGGGCCATTGCCGGTTATTTGAAAGCAGCACGTGGTGTCAATGAGGTTATTACCAGCATCATGTTGAACTGGGTAGCACTGTACTTTGCAAACTGGATCATGAATGCTTTCTTTATTCCAGCAGGCAAGCAAACATCTGAAGAAGTAAAGGATTCTGCGATCATTACCATTGGATGGCTCGCTGAAATGTTTGACAATGCTCGTTTGCACTGGGGTACACTGATTGCTGTACTTGCAGCTATTTTCTTCTATATCATCCTTTGGAAAACAAAGTCTGGTTTTGAATTGCGTTCCGTTGGTTTGAACCCGCATGCTTCTGAGTATGCTGGTATGAACGTGAATCGTAATGTTGTAAAGGCCATGTTTATTGGTGGTATGTTTGCAGGAATTGGTGGGGCTACTGAGATTTTGGGCGTTTTCCACTATCAAGCGATTATGACGCAGCATACGGGCTATGGATTCGATGGAATCGCGGTAGCATTGATTGGCGGAAATACTCCGTTCGGGGTTATCCTTGCTGCCATCTTGTTTGGGGTTCTTACATTCGGTGCGAGCGGCATGCAGTTTAGTGCGGGTGTACCGTTTGAGTTGATTCGCGTCGTGATTGCTTCTGTTATTTTCTTTGTTGCCGCACATGGCATCGTGAAAATTTTCGTTAAGCCAATCTTGATGAAGAAAAAGGAAGGTGGAAACTGATGGATTGGGGATTAATTCTTAGCAACCTCGTTCATGATACCATCGTGTTTTCCACTGCCTTGATTTTTGCCGCATTGGGTGGATTGTACTCGGAGCGTTCTGGTGTCGTGAACATTGCGCTAGAAGGTATGATGATTATCGGTGCTTTTACTGGTGCCGTAATGACCTATGCTTTCCAAGATTCATTTGGAGCTTGGGCACCGTGGGTCGGATTTATTGCGGCTGGGATTGCCGGTGCTATTTTTGCCCTACCGCATGCCGTTGCTTCGGTTACATTTAAAGCGGACCAGACCGTCAGTGGTGTGGCCCTGAACTTCTTGGCAGCGGGGCTTTCCATTTACCTGACCAAAATTATTTTCAACGGAGCAGGTCAAACAACAACATTGACCTCTGTATTTAACAAGTTCAGTATTCCTGGATTAAGTGAAATTCCTTATATCGGACATGCCATTTTTGAGGCGTATCCGACTAGCTATTTGGCTTTCATTGCTGTATTCGTTACTTGGTATGTTATTTTTAAGACACCATTCGGATTGCGCTTGCGTTCCGTTGGTGAGCATCCGCGTGCGGCTGATACAGTCGGGATCAATGTGAAGAGAATGCGCTACACGGCTGTTATGATCAGTGGGCTGTTGGCTGCATTGGGTGGAGCTACGATTTCCTTGACGACAACCAGTAACTTCTCCCATAACACGGTTTCTGGACAAGGTTTCATCGCAATTGCGGCCTTGATCTTTGGTAAATGGCATCCAATGGGTGCGATGGGAGCAGCATTGTTCTTTGGTGTCGCTCAAGCGATTAAGTCTTTGGTGCAAATCTTCGGATTGACCAATTACATTCCTACTGAATTTATCTTCATGCTTCCGTACGTACTGACAATTCTCGTGATGGCTGGTCTGGTAGGACGATCCAGTGCTCCAGCGGCCCTCGGCAAACCTTACGATACGGGATCGCGTTAATCATTCGTTGACAAAATTTAGCGTCTAGAACCTGTCACTTCCCCTGTGCGATAATTTTTGTGACTGCTTGCGGTCCACAAAAAACGGTCCTATCCGTTTTAGCAAATTGTCTGTGGGGAGGGAAAAAGATGAACCGCTGTCTACGTGAGTACAGCAGTTATCGATGGAACAGGATTCTAGGCGCTTTTGTTTTTTGCCTGATGATAGCCGTACCCGGTGGAATGGTTTTTGCAAAAGAGCCAGGACCTGTTATTTCTGTTGTTATCGATGGAATGGGCGTCCAATCTGATGTAACGCCCACCCATCGAAATGGGCGAATGCTCGTTCCGATACGAGTAGTTGCAGAGGGAACAGGCTCAGAAGTAAGCTACGAAGCCGCCACTCAAAAAGTATCACTCAACAAAAAAAGCAAGCATATATCCCTTACGATTGGCAGCCAGACAGCATATGTAGATGGAAAACGCTTGAAGATGGATGTCTCTCCAACCATTGTGAATAAGCGGACGCTTGTTCCGATCCGATTTATCTCAGAGGCATTTGGTTATCAAGTCCAATGGGATGAGAATACGGCCGTTGCATACATACAATCCAAACCAGTGGAAGACAAGACAACGAGTGTCAAATACTCGTCGAATCCTTATGTCGTTCAACAGGGTGATACCTTATCAAAAATTGCAGCTCGCCACGACACGAACATGAGTGCCATTCAAAAAAATAACCATCTCTCTTCTGATGAGTTACTGGTGGGGCAAGTTTTATTTTTGCCAGATGGGGCACAAAGACCTGAGCACTCTACTGCCACAAAAATTGCGGATGATCAATTGATTGGGAAACAATTTCGGTTTCCTTTCCACGAAAAAAGTTGGTATGAGCCATATGGGGATAGCTTCGGATCCGATCGAGAGTGGACGGAGACGAATAGCGGCAGTGTCCGTAGTCACGAGGGCATCGACATTATGGCACCGAAAGGAACGCCGATTTACTCGGTATCCGATGGGACGATCAACAAAGTGGGCTGGAATACGTATGGTGGCTGGAGAGTAAACATTACGGATGAGAATGGCCAATATCGGATGTATTACGCTCATTTGCAGGCGTATACACCAGGATTGTATGTTGGGAAAACGATAAAAGCTGGGCAGTTGATCGGTTTTGTTGGAGATACAGGCTACGGTGGAACGGGGACAGTGGGAATGTTTGAACCTCACCTACATTTTGGCCTCTATCGTAACAGCACGGGGAAGGCAATCGATCCGTATGATTACTTGCGGGTTTGGGAGCAAAACAAAGTGGAAAGTCCCCTTTAAAATTGGGACAAACTACTACGGAGTACCTTCACGAATAAAAGGAGGCCCTTCGTATGTGGACTTGTCCGTACTGTGGGGGAAGCCACGGCTTACCCTTTCACGATGAGCAACTGGATGGCATGCTCTGTCTCTCGTCTGATTGCGGTCGATTTGTTGAAGAGCATAGCACATCGGATGATCCCGGGGACTGGGATGCAATGGATATGTAAGGAAAAGAGTGAACGCCCTTTGTAAAACAGGGGCCGTTCGCTCTTTTTTTATTCAACGGAAGCGCTGTGATTTACGTATTACGGGACTTGCGTGAGCGCATAGGATGAAGCACTGGGATATATAATGGAAGATTCTGATGCTTGATGCCCTGACAATTGGTTACAATAGAGAAGAATATGAAGTAAGCTGATGGAGAAGGGAGATTGAACTATGACTGCTACTACAAACGAAATTGCATTTCAAAGCTCCCAAATCAATGGGATGAACGTACATATCCTTCCAACCAAAAAGTTCAAGACCACGACGATCGTGACGATGATTGAACAGGCGTTATCGGAGGAGCACGTAACAAAAACAGCTTTGCTTGCGATGGTCATGAAACGTGCCAGTGCTCGTTTTCCGGAAACGAAGCTATTGCGAGCACATTTGGATTTCCTGTACGGAGCCATTTTTGATGTCGATGTGATGAAAAAGGGCGAACGGCAAATCCTGCAAATTTACATGGAAGTACCGAATGAAAAATATTTGTCCAATGAAGCCTCACTTTTGGGGCAGGCCATCGAATTCGTAGGAGATATGCTCGTCAGACCATATGTACAAAACAACGCTTTTTCTGAAAAGTACATGGCACAGGAAAAAGAGACGCTTCGTAAACGGATAGAGAGTTTAATCGACGATAAAATGAAGTATGCGAACCAACGCGTGACAGAAGAAATGTGTAAAGGGGAACCATTCTCTCTTCTCGTCCAAGGTCGTGTGGCGGATTTGCCGAAGATCACTGGTCAGGAGCTGTATCAATATTTTAAAGAAATAACAACGACGAATCCAATCCATATGTTCGTGGTGGGCGATGTCGAGCAGCAGGAAGTGAGCGAGGCTATTCGCAAGCACATTCCCTTGGAACGCTCCCAAGTAGGAGAACCACAGATCGAATCGACCGCGAAGGACGTATCTGCTGAAAGCGAAGTGATCGATCGACTCGATGTCAACCAAGCAAAGCTCAATATCGGGTGCCGTACGCAGATCACTTATAAGGATGAGGACTACCCGACGCTGTTGCTATATAACGGGATTTTAGGCGGTTTTCCTCACTCCAAGTTGTTTGTCAATGTCCGTGAAAAAGAGAGTCTTGCTTACTATGCCGTATCCAGGCTAGAGAGCCACAAAGGGATTCTCATGATTATGTCCGGGATTGATGTAAGCAAATATCAGCGTGCGGTTGAGATTATTAAGCAGCAGCTTGATTTGATGCGACAAGGAACCATATCGGAAGAGGAAATGAGCCAGACACGTGCGACATTGTCTAACCAGTTCCTCGAACTATTGGACAGCGCTCGCGGCATGATTGAATTTACGTACAACGGTGTGATTAGCGGACGTCCTCGGAAAATCGAAGAGCTTTTGGCGGGGATCAACCAAGCGACCATTGAGGATATCAAGAAAGTAGCAAACAAGGTGACAATCGATACGATTTATCTGCTACGGGACAAGAAGGGAGAGGCATAAGATGCAGACCACTGATTTTGAACAAGTAAATGAAACGGTATATCATGAAGCTCTCCAAAATGGATTGCAAGTCTATTTGGTTCCCAAACAGGGCTTCAGCAAA
Source organism: Brevibacillus sp. RS1.1 (assembly GCF_013284365.1). NCBI lineage: Bacteria > Bacillati > Bacillota > Bacilli > Caryophanales > Paenibacillaceae > Brevibacillus > Brevibacillus sp. RS1.1. Next base: position 506,863 of record NZ_JABSVA010000001.1, on the reverse strand, counting down.
ACATACGCTGTGTTCACAACGCGGTACGGCTCCATTGATAGCCATTTCCGCACCCGAAGCGGGGAAGAAATCAATGTTCCCGACGGCATTGCGCATTTTCTAGAGCACAAAATGTTTGAGAAAAAAGATCGGGATGTCATGCACGAATTCAGTAAAAACGGGGCGAGCTGCAATGCGTTCACGAGCTTCAATCGTACGGCTTATTTGTTCTCATCCACAGATAAGTTAGATGACAATCTGAATCTGCTGCTTGATTATGTGCAGGACCCGTATTTCACAGATGCAAGTGTAGAAAAGGAAAAAGGAATCATCGGCCAGGAAATCACCATGTACGAGGACAATCCGGACTGGAAGGTGTACATGAACCTTCTAAAGGCCATGTACCAGAAGTATCCGATTAACATTGAAATTGCGGGTACGATCGAGACGATCTCTCATATTACAAAAGAAAATTTGTATCAGTGCTATGAAACGTTTTATCATCCTGCCAATATGCTTCTGTTGGTCGTGGGCTCCTTTGAACCAGAAGCGATTATGAAGCTCATTCGTGAAAATCAGGGAGCAAAGGAGTTTCCTCCTGCGCCACAAATCACGCGCGTTTTTCCAGAAGAGCCATCAGAGCCAGCGGAAGCGAAAGTAGAAGCGTTTCTAACAGTGGGTCTGCCCAAATGCATGATTGGAATCAAGGAAAAGGAAAACGGTCTAACCAAGGAGGCCTTGTTAAAACGCGAGTTGACTACTAAACTGGTATTGGACATCGCGTTCGGCACTAGCTCCGCTGTCTATGAGCGTTTGTATGACAGCGAGCTGATTACGGAAAGCTTTGATTTTGACTACAGCAGTGAGCAGGATTATGCGTATTCGATCATCGGTGGAGATACACCTGATCCAGAGCGTTTGGTGGAAACGATCAAAGCAGAAATCGAACAGTTGAAGCAAACTGGTATAGCCCAGGAAGATTTTGAACGTGCGAAGCGTAAAAAAATCGGAAACTTCCTACGTTCTCTAAACTCTGTGGAGTTTATCGCTAACCAGTTTACCAGCTTCAAATTTAACGGGAACGATCTGTTTTCCGTAGTGCCGACCTTGGAGTCGATCACACGCGAAGATGTGGAAAAACGTTTGAAGGAGCATTTTTTAACCGAGCAGATGGCTGTTTCCATCGTTCGTTCCGCTTCGCCACAGGAGTAATGTATTCATGTTCAAGCAAGAGACGCCATGGGCGTTAATTACGGGAGCTTCCGGAGAGATCGGGCAGGCGATTGGTGCCTACCTGATTGATGCGGGGGTTCCCCTTTATCTGCATTACAATCGAAATAAAGAAAAATTAGAGCCATTGGTGCAAAAATGCCAGGAGCGGGGCGTTCCGTTCGGCATCCTTCAAGCTGATCTGCGGGATCCACAGCAAATTGCGGCGATGTTTGCTCAGATGCAGGCTGCACCACTGTTGATCGTAAACAACGCCTCAGTGGACGATGTCGGATTATTTACGGATGTGACTGTCGAGAAATTCGATGAGCTCCTTGCCCTCAATGTTCGATCCGCTTTTTTGGTCTGCCAAGCTGCTGTTCCGGCCATGCTACGTGCAAGGTATGGGCGCATCGTCAATATTTCTTCCATATGGGGGCTTACTGGCGGTTCGTGTGAAGTACTGTACTCCATGACCAAAGGAGCAATCAATACGTTCACCAAAGCCTTGGCAAAGGAAATGGCACCAAACGGAATCACGGTAAATGCAGTCGCTCCTGGAGCGATTGCTGGTGGAATGATGGAGCGCTTTGCTCCGGATGAAATGGAAATGATCGCGGAAGAAATACCTGCCAACCGTCTTGGACAACCCTATGAGGTAGCCGCAGTCGTGCGTTTCTTGCTTTCGGCGGATTCCAGTTATGTGACAGGGCAAGTGATTAGTCCAAACGGTGGATGGTACACCTAGAAGCGAAGTATGCATGAATAAAAAACGAGAAATGATGGAATTCTACCTTTTGTGTGGGCAGCAAATCTGTTCGCAACGTACAAAAGGAGGGAATTTCCCTATGTCGATTCTTGACAATTTCAGCGACTGGAAAGCGTTTCTCGGAGATCGGGTAGAACAAGCGAAACAAGCCGGGATGGAAAGCGAAACGCTTCAAAATGTAGCTTATCAAATCGGTAGCTATCTATCTGAGCAAGTAGACCCGAAAAACGATCAGGAGCGTCTGTTGAAACAGCTGTGGGACGCAGGTGATCAACAGCAGCAACAAGCTTTGGCAACACTCATGGTGAAGCTTGTTCAGAATCGCAATGACGCGAACGCTGGCAGCTAGCCATTCAAATCCCCTACTTTTGGGGATTTTTCTTTTCGCGATTGTCGAATGAAACGAACGTGATATACTACATAAGAAGAGAATTCTGGTTGGCGGAGAGGATTGCATATGGAAGCGAAGAAAGAATGGTACATGGAGTATGAGATTGCCCGTAACCGTCCCGGTCTCTTAGGGGACGTATCTTCTATTCTGGGGATGTTGAACATCAATATCGTGACGATCAATGGTGTGGATACCATGCGCCGAGGTATGCTGCTTTTGACCGATGATGATGAGAAAATGGAGGTTTTGCGCAACGTTGTGCAAAAAATGGACAACATAACCATAACGAGGTTACGTCCCCCGACAATGCTGGATCGCTTGGCTGTTCGCCACGGTCGCTATATTGAACGGGATAGCGAGGACAAAAAAACGTTTCGCTTTGTTCGTGAAGAGCTGGGCTTGCTGGTCGATTTCATGGCAGAAATCCTGAAGAGGGAAGGTCATCAGCTCATCGGGATCCGTGGAATGCCTCGTGTAGGGAAGACTGAATCAATGATTGCTGCCAGCGTATCCGCCAATAAACGTTGGACATTTATTTCCTCCACTTTGTTGCGCCAGACGGTGCGTAGTTCCTTAGCCATTGATGAAATGTCTACTGATCATGTATATTTGATAGATGGAATTGTCTCAACGCTGCGATCGACAGAAAAGCACTTCACCTTGCTTCGGGAGATTATGAACTTTCCTGCCGCAAAAATCATTGAGCATCCGGATATATTCGTAAGGGAATCAGAGTATCAACTTGATGATTTCCATTACATAATTGAGCTGCGTCATCATCCGGATGAAGAGATTACCTATGAGCTTATCAACAATCGCGGCTTTGATAATTTCGAAATGAATTAAGGAGGGGCAGCTGTGTCTGAGCTAGGTCAAGTCCTGCAAAGGGCCCGCGAAGAAAAAGGAATCACGCTCGACGACATCCAACGTATCACCAAGATACAGCGGCGATATTTGGAAGCAATTGAAAGGGGTCATTTTCACGTACTTCCTGGCCACTTTTACGCGCGTGCATTTATAAAGAGTTATGCGGAAGCTGTCGGTCTAGACCCGAACCACATCCTGAATCACTTTCAGTCCGATTTGCCGGCCCAGCCACCTACAGAGCAAGTAGAGAGACTGCGTCGCAGACGAGTTGCTTCAGCGAACAATCCATTACAAGCGGGGCGATGGGTGACCAAAACCTTGCTCGTATTGTTTATTGCCTTGATTATCGGGGTTATTTATTTCGCTGTCGTCAACAACAACGGAAGTCAGTTTACTCAACCAGTGCCGGGGGGAACTGTTAACCCTGGAGCGGAAATTGTCACGCCTGGTAATGGTGGTGGAGCGGCAACATCCCCGATTGCTCAACAACCGAAGCCTCCTTCTATTACCACACCGAACCCTCAAACAGGAACAAACCCACCTGAGACCGTTACGGAAACTCCTCAGGCAACCATCACATTTGAATCGCAGCAAGGTTCGATGTATAACTATTCCTTGCAGGGTGGAGAAAAAATCACGGTTTATCTGAAGGTGAAAGAAGAAACAAGCTGGTTTGGTATATCGGAAGGAAAAGGAAAAAAGTATGTTGAGCAGGGCACGCTCAAGAAAGATCAGGAAAAAACGATTGAGCTTGGGAAATCCGCTTATATTCGTTTGGGCAAACCGACTGTATTGGAATTAAAGGTGAACGGAGTCTTGATAGACACGTCTAAAATGAAGTCAATGCCGTCCAATATTACGATGAAAGTAAAAGAGGCGGTCACCCAGTAGGCAAGCATATGCTTGCCTTTTGTTCTTTTCTCTTTTTTGACACTTCCTTTAGGCTTATATTATACTGGTTAGGTGTAATATGGGTTGGTGTGACCAATTGGAGGAAAAAAGATGACAGAGAAGGTAGGCACGCGTGAAAAAGTAGCGATTGTTACGCTGGGCTGTGAAAAAAATCTCGTTGATTCGGACATGATGGCCCATCTGATAGATGAAAAAGGTTATGAACTGGTTGATAACCCGGAAGAAGCAACTGTGGTTATCGTCAATACCTGCGGTTTCATCGATGCAGCCAAGGAAGAATCCGTAAATAAGATTCTGGAAATGGGTGAATTGAAGGAATCCGGCAAACTGAAATCGCTTGTGGTGGCAGGCTGTCTCACACAACGTTACAAAGAGGATATCTTGAATGAGATTCCTGAGGTGGATGGCATTGTCGGAACAGGCGATTTTATGTCGATTACAGGTATTATCGAAGAATCTCTAGAGGGCAAGCGACCGATCTTTGTAGGAAATCCCATTTTTACGTACGAAGATGTAGTGAAACGGAAAGTAAAGCAAGGCACGTACACCGCATATATTAAAATTGCCGAGGGCTGCGACAACGCCTGTACGTTTTGCTCGATTCCTTTGATGCGTGGAGGATTCCGCAGTCGTACAATCGAATCCATCGTGGAAGAAGCTCGTCATTTGGCGGCACAAGGGGTCGTAGAAGTGAGTCTGATCGCACAAGATTCTACGAACTACGGAACAGATATTTACGATGGAAAATTGATGCTTCCTGAACTTTTAAACCGTCTGGCAGAAGTCGAGGGCATCGAGTGGATTCGTCTTCACTATGCATACCCTGGATTTTTCACGGATGAACTGATCCACACCTTTGCTACCAATCCAAAAGTATGCAAATACGTAGACATGCCTTTGCAGCATTCAGAAGACCATATTCTGAAAAGAATGCGTCGCCCAGGAAGACAGACGGACATTCGTGCGCTGGTAGCAAAAATTCGCGCACAGGTCCCAGATGTTGCACTGCGTACCTCTTTGATCGTAGGGTTCCCTGGGGAAACAGAGGAAGACTTCGAGCGTCTGAGCGAGTTTGTCAAGGATATCCGCTTTGATCGACTGGGTGTGTTTACTTACTCCAACGAGGATGACACTCCAGCTTCCCGTCTGCCTGACCACGTAGACGAAGAGGTTAAAGAAAAACGTGCGAACATGCTGATGGAAATTCAGCGTGAAGTAGCCGGAGATCGCAATGGACGCTTTGTTGGTCAAGTCTTGGATGTATTGATTGAACGTTACGAAGGACGTAACGATATTTATGTAGGTCGAACACAGTATGACGCTCCGGAAATCGATGGTGAAGTATTCGTCACTGGTTTTAAAGGCGAACTGGGCACCATTGTAAAAGTAAAAATAACACACTCCTATGAATACGATTTAGCCGGGGAGGTAGTCTAGGTGAATCTCGCCAACCGCATCACCCTCGCCAGGATTTTTCTGGTGCCGGTAGTTATGTTTTTTCTGCTGGTGCGTTACAACATCGGGACATTTTCGATTGGTAGCCTGACGATGACGTATAATGAGCTGATTGCGGCTTTGGTGTTTATCCTAGCAGCCAGTACGGACGGACTCGACGGTTATATTGCACGGAAGAAAAAAATCGTGACAAACTTGGGGAAGTTTCTGGATCCGCTTGCTGATAAGCTATTGGTTTCTGCCGCACTCATTTCGCTGGTAGAGATGCAGCGTTTGGAAGCGTGGATTGCGATTGTCATTATCAGCAGGGAGTTTGCGGTAACGGGTTTACGATTAGTTGCTGCGGCAGAAGGACAGGTAATTGCTGCGAGTGCATTGGGCAAACTGAAAACATGGGTGCAGATCGTAGCGATTACGGCTGTCATGATTCGCAACTTCCCATTTGGTTTCTTCGGCATTCCGTTCGACGAATTAGCTACATGGGCGATGGTGATCATCACGATTTACTCAGGGTACGACTACTTTGCGAAAAATCGTAACGTGATCCAATACTCGTAATGCGGGTATTGGTCTCTTTTTTCACAAGACTCTTCTCTTGAGCGTTTGCAAGTGATAAACTGTTAGTTTAGAGGCTTTTCTACTCTCAAAGAGAATGGATGAGGAAGATGAGAGCGGAGATTATCGCGGTAGGTACCGAACTTTTGTTAGGCCAGATCGCTAACACCAACGCACAGTTTCTTTCTCAGAAGCTGGCGGAAATTGGCGTGGGAGTTTACTTTCATACGGTTGTGGGAGACAACACGGAGCGATTGCTACAAGTGATTCGATTGGCATCAGGACGATCTGATCTCGTCATTTTCACGGGTGGGCTAGGGCCGACTCAAGATGATTTGACGAAAGAAACCGTGGCGGGGCATGTAGGCATTGAATTGGAAACGAATTCAGAGGCCATGGAGAGAATTGAAAAATTCTTTTCGCAACGTGGGATTGTCATGACGGAGAACAATCGTAAGCAGGCGCTGGTGCTTTCTGGCAGCCATGTATTCTCCAACGATTTCGGGATGGCGCCGGGGATGGCGATCCGTCATGACAGTAGTACGTTCGTGCTATTGCCTGGACCACCTAGTGAGATGTATCCAATGGTGGAGAATTACGTGATGCCTTACTTGACCGATTTGCTCCCCGATAAACAAGTGTTTCATTCTCATGTACTCCGGTTCTACGGAATAGGCGAATCCGCTTTGGAGGAAAAACTGCTTGATCTGATCGAAAAGCAGGACAATCCAACGATCGCTCCATACGCCAAAGAATTCGAAGTAACACTGCGAATTACGGCAAGAGCTGCTACAGTCGAAGAAGGAGAAACCTTGATTTTACCTGTAGAAAAAGAAATTCTCAGCCGTGTTGGTCAGTACATGTACGGGATGGGGGAGAACTCGTCACTGCATGATGTGCTAGTTTCTGAGTTGAAAAAGAGAAATGAGACAATTGCTTGTGCAGAAAGCTGTACAGGTGGAGCGATTGCCTCGTTGATTACCGCTGTGCCAGGAAGCTCACAAGTGTTTCGTGGCGGGGTAGTCTGCTACACCAATGAAGTGAAAAAACAGTTGCTCGAAGTACCTGCTTCCATTTTGCAAACAGATGGGGCAGTCAGTGAAAAAACAGCTCAATTGCTGGCTGAACATGTACGAGAAAAGCTGGGAGCTACTTACGGGATTTCCGTTACGGGAGTGGCTGGACCCGATCCTTCCGATGGCAAGCCTGTTGGCCTTGTTTACGTGGGGATCGCGGCAGAAGGAATGCCCACAGTTGTAAAAGAGCTGCACCTTGCCGGAAGAAGGCATGCAATCGTTGGGCGTGCCGCTAAATACGCGTTGTTTTATGCGTTGCAAATGCAAAAAGAAAGGTGATTTTTTTCATGACGATTTTTTCTGATTTTCCTTTACATAAATCTATTCTGCAAGCGATTCACGATATGGGCTTCGAGGAGCCATCACCGATTCAGGCAGCTTGCATTCCAAAAGTTTTGGATGGCGGAGACCTGATTGGTCAAGCACAGACAGGGACTGGTAAGACTGCTGCCTTCGGGATTCCACTTGTAGAAAAGATTACGCCTGCCAATCGTGTACAAGCGATCGTGTTGACTCCGACTCGTGAGTTGGCTATTCAGGTAGCAGGAGAGCTCTTGCGTATCTCCAAATACAACAAGGTTCGTACGCTGCCAATCTATGGTGGACAATCGATCGGACATCAAATTCGTGCACTGCGCCAAGGTGTACAAATCGTTGTAGGTACTCCTGGCCGTGTCATGGACCACTTGCGTCGCAAAACATTGAAGCTGGATCACGTACATACACTCGTTTTGGATGAAGCGGATGAAATGCTGGACATGGGCTTCATCGAAGATATCGAGACAATCATCAATCATATGCCAGATGAGCGTCAAACCTTGCTGTTCTCTGCGACGATGCCGCCAGAAATCAAGCGTTTGGCTACCCGGTACATGAAACAGCCGCAAACGATTGCGGTGAGCCGTGAAGAAGTAACGGCGCCATTGATCGAACAGGTATACTACAAAGTGTTTGACCGGAATAAAGTGGAGAGCCTCTGCCGCATCTTGGACAGTGAGGATGTCGAGCTGGGTATCATTTTCTGCCGTACTAAGCGCGGTGTAGATGAGTTGTCCGAAGTGCTGCAATCCCGCGGATACCTTGCGGACGGCTTGCATGGCGATTTGTCCCAGGCACAACGTGACAAGGTCATGAATGCGTTCCGTGAGGGATCGATTGAATTCCTGATCGCGACGGATGTAGCAGCACGTGGTATCGACGTAGGAAACGTCTCTCACGTAATCAACTACGATATTCCACAAGACTCTGAGAGCTACGTACACCGTATTGGCCGTACTGGTCGTGCAGGTCGCAAAGGAATTGCGATGACGTTGGTTACGCCTCGTGAAGTAAGACAAATGATGTTTATCCAAAAGCAGACAAAAGCACAAGTGCTCTCTCGCAATGTTCCTTCTTTGGAGGAAGTGGCTGAGCGCAAACAAGAACAATTGCGTGAACAGTTGACTAGCCTTTTGGAAAGCGATGCAATCGCGGATATGTATCAAAAAGTAGCGGATGCTCTCGTAGGTCAATACCCGGCTGAAAAAGTAGCAGCTGCTGCATTGCACCTGGCATTCCATACGGAAGCGGGACAAGGGCAGGAAGCAGAAGCGTACAACTTTGGTGAGACGGGTGCAGCAAAAGGCATGGTTCGCTTCTTCCTGAACGTAGGTCGCAATGCGAACATGAAGCCGCAGGATCTGGTACGAGAGATCTCTGAATCTGTTGGTATCCCAGGAAAATCAGTAGGTCGCATCGACATTTTCGAGAGCTTCACGTTTGTAGAGGTTCCAGAAGAGGTTGCGGCATTCGTATATGAGTCACTGCGTCAAACCCGAATCAATGGAAAACGAATCAATCTGGAGCCTGCAAAGCCTCGCGGAGCGAAGCGTTCCTAATTCAATAGAAATGAGAAGCAGTCATTTCGCTGGGAATAACCAGGAAATGGCTGCTTTTTTGTGATGCGAATATTTGTTCGTAAAAAATACTTGGCAAACACTTCTGTCTCGAGGTATGATGAAGACAAGCAAAACAGAAGCGAAAAGTTGAAAGGGTGTGTACCATTTGTCAGATCGTCGCGCAGCTTTGGAGAGTGCATTGCGTCAGATAGAAAAGCAGTTCGGTAAAGGTTCCATTATGAAGTTGGGGGAAGTATCCAACATCCAGATTTCTACGGCTTCTAGCGGTGCGCTTGCTCTAGATATCGCACTTGGTGTGGGTGGTTTCCCACGTGGACGGATTGTTGAGATTTACGGCCCAGAGTCTTCTGGTAAAACAACGGTAGCGCTTCATGCGATCGCAGAAGTGCAAAGACAGGGTGGTCAGGCTGCGTTTATCGATGCAGAGCATGCCTTGGATCCGGTTTACGCTGCAAAGCTGGGTGTGAACATCGACGAATTGCTGTTGTCCCAACCAGATACGGGTGAGCAAGCTTTGGAGATCGCGGAAGCACTGGTACGTTCTGGTGCAGTAGACATTATCGTAGTTGACTCCGTTGCGGCACTCGTGCCAAAAGCAGAGATCGAGGGCGAGATGGGAGATTCTCACGTAGGTTTGCAAGCACGCTTGATGTCCCAAGCACTCCGCAAGCTGTCTGGTGCCATCAATAAGTCCAAGACGATTGCGATCTTCATCAACCAGCTTCGCGAAAAAGTGGGAGTTATGTTCGGTAACCCGGAAACAACGCCAGGTGGACGCGCTTTGAAGTTCTACGCGAGTGTTCGTTTGGACGTTCGTAAAGCTGAATCTATCAAAGTCGGTAACGATATTTTGGGAAGCAAGACGAAGATCAAGGTCGTGAAAAATAAAGTAGCACCACCGTTCAAGGTTGCAGAAGTGGATATCATGTACGGCGAAGGTATTTCCAGAGAAGGTAGCATTCTCGACATCGGTTCCGAGATCGATGTAGTACAAAAGAGTGGCGCATGGTACTCCTTCAATGAGGAGCGACTCGGTCAAGGTAGAGAGAATTCGAAAGTCTTCTTGAAGGAAAATCCGCATATTGCCTCTCAGATTGAAACAAAGGTGCGCGAATACTTCAGCCTGAACCCTAGTTCTGTTCCAGAAGCAGAGGCAGAACATGACCCAGAGCAAGATGAAGAGCCTACATTTGATCTGGAGTAATGAAGAGTTGAAGAGCAGCCTGTCGATGAGACAGGCTGTTATTTTAGCTTTGCGAAGGAGTGACTCATCATGAAGAGCGGCCTGATCACTGCCGTTCATCGAGATATCAAACAAAAGCAACGCTACCATATCGATGTAGAAGGCGAGTATGCCATTACCGTACATGAAGACATACTGGTAAAGTACAACCTATTTAAGGGAACAGAATTAGACGAAGCTTTTTGCCGAGAAGTCCTGATAGCAGAAGAAAAGCATAAAGCGTATTTAGGAGCTTTGCGATACCTCGGCATACGCCCACGGACAAGCAGTCAGCTGCATTCTTATTTGGTAGAGAAGGGATTTTCTACGCAGATTGCAGAAGAGATATGTCAGCGCTGCATGGAACATGGCTACATCGATGATGAAGCATTTGCGAAGCAATGGGTAGACGAGCGATTGCGTTTGAAGCCGAGAAGCCCGTATATGCTGCGTATGGAGCTTACCCAGCGTGGAGTGGACAGAGCGATTGTAGAGGACGCAGTACGTGGCGTGTCTAGGCAGGCTGAACTAGATGCTGCTCGCGCATTGATAGAGAAGAAGGTGCGACGCATAGAAGGTGCACCGAACCCCGATGAAGAACGCAAGCTGCTGTCCATGCTGATGCGCAAGGGATTCTCCCATGCGATCATTCAACAAATGCGTGAAGAATTGCGTCGTAGAAGCGATAGTTAGGGTCAACTCTATTTGCATGATCTTGACAATTCTTGTTCACAAATAATAAAATAGGTTTGTATTTACTTGGTGTATCATAACTTTTGTGATTTGCTCACTCGATGCCTATGAAACAACTGAAAAACCGTGCGAAAGTAGTACGGATTCAGCGGACCGAGTAAAATCGGTCTTGTTTTATAGCCGAATGTTCAAATGTGAGAGCACTCCATGAAAAACAAATGCTTGGAAAGCGGGGAGATGTCTTACAATAAGGAGGTGAAACGAAAAACCTATGGATCCTATAATTACTGTTGTCATTGTGCTCGTTGCCCTGCTGATCGGCTTGGGTGCTGGCTACTTCACTCGTAAATCGATTGCGGAAGCGAAGATCTCCAGTGCAGAAGAAGCTGCACGACAGATCGTGGAGGAAGCCAAACGGGACGCCGAAGCTGTTAAGAAGGAGAAGGTGCTGGAGGCAAAGGATGAAGTGTTCAAGCTTCGATCCGAAGCGGAAACCGAATTGCGTGAGAGACGCAATGAGATCCAGCGTCAGGAACGACGAATTCTACAAAAAGAAGAATCGTTGGACCGTAAGATGGAACAGTTGGAGCGCAAAGAAGAAGAATTGTCTGAGCGTGACCGTGCCATCGCAGAACTGCAAAGCAAGGTAGAGCACTTATATAAAGAACAAGTATCAGAGCTAGAACGAATCTCCGGCTTGACGCAGGATGAGGCGAAGACGATTATTCTCACTGATGTGGAGAATACCGTCCGTCACGAAATGGCTGTGATGATCAAGGAGATTGAGACTCAGGCCAAAGAAGAAGCGGACAAGCGTGCTCGTGAGATCATTACGACCTCCATTCAACGTTGTGCAGCGGACCACGTAGCAGAAACAACCGTTTCTGTGGTTACACTGCCAAATGATGAGATGAAGGGACGTATTATCGGACGCGAAGGACGTAACATTCGTGCCCTGGAGACGTTGACTGGTATCGATCTGATTATTGACGATACTCCAGAAGCAGTCATCCTGTCTGGCTTCGACCCGATTCGTCGGGAGATCGCCAAGACAGCGCTGGATAAACTGGTAGCAGACGGTCGCATTCACCCAGCTCGCATCGAGGAAATGGTGGAAAAAGCGCGTCGCGAGGTAGACGAGCGAATCCGTGAATACGGTGAGCAAGCAACGTTCGAAACAGGCGTTCACGGCTTGCATCCAGATCTGATCAAGATTCTCGGACGCTTGCGTTATCGTACAAGCTACGGTCAAAACGTACTGAAGCACTCTATGGAAGTGGCACATCTCGCCGGTTTAATGGCGGCGGAATTGAAAGAAGATGTGAAGCTGGCCAAACGTGCAGGTTTGCTGCATGATATCGGAAAAGCGATTGACCATGAAGTAGAAGGTTCACACGTTGAAATCGGTGTAGAACTGGCTAAGAAGTACAATGAGCATCACGTTGTAGTGAACAGCATTGCGTCTCATCACGGTGATACCGAACCAACTTCCGTCATTGCTATGCTCGTGGGAGCTGCTGACGCTCTGTCTGCCGCACGCCCAGGTGCACGCCGTGAGACATTGGAAACATATATCAGACGTTTGGAGAAACTGGAAGAAATCTCTGAGTCGTTCGATGGCGTAGAAAAGTCTTATGCGATTCAAGCAGGACGCGAAATTCGCGTGATGGTTCAACCTGATAAGATTGACGATGCGGAAGCTACCCGTCTGGCACGGGATATCACGAAACGAATTGAAAATGAACTTGACTACCCAGGTCATATTAAAGTAACGGTTATCCGTGAAACACGGGCAGTTGAGTATGCAAAGTAAAGTGGCTGCGTGCCACTTTACTTTTTTTATCGCACACCAAATGCGTGACGAAGTCAAGTTTTCTAATGAGCAGAGGAATTGTGTATACTAGCAATGAGGTGATTTGGTAATGAAGTTGTTATTCATTGGAGATATTATGGGCTTGCCTGGCAGAGAGATCGTGAAAACATATCTGCCGTTACTGAAACGAAAATACAACCCTACCTTTATCGTAGCGAATGGAGAGAACGCTGCGCATGGTCGCGGGATCACAGAGAAAATTACCAAGGAGCTTTTCGAGTGGGGGGTTCACGCGATTACGCTCGGGAATCATACGTGGGATCAAAGAGAAATTTTCGATTTTATTGATGATGAGCCGCGGATGATTAGACCCGCGAACTTCCCAGAAGGGGCACCTGGAAAAGGGATTACATATATCAAACAACCTGAAGGGGAACTAGCCGTCATTAATTTGATGGGGCGTACGTTCTTGCCACCGCTGGACTGTCCGTTCCAAATGGCTGACAAGCTAGTAGAGCAAGCTCGGAAGCGCACGAAGCTCATTTTTGTAGACTTTCATGCCGAAGCCACATCGGAGAAGCAAGCAATGTCATGGTACCTTGATGGAAAGGTAACGGCAGTCGTGGGGACACATACCCATGTGCAAACCGCTGATGAACGTATTTTGCCTCAAGGAACCGGTTTTTTGTGTGATGTAGGAATGTGTGGCCCAAGTAACGGCATTTTGGGGATGGAACGCGAAGCTGTCATTAAGAAGTTTTTGACGCAGCTCCCTGTTCGATTTGAGGTAGCACCAGATCCTGCGCAGTTGAATGCAGTGTTGATTACCCTAGATAAAACGAATGGGCATGCGAAAAAAATGGAACGAATCAGAATTGACTCTGACCATCCGTTTATGGAATAATGGGAATAAGATTAGAATTTTTTGAATCTTTCATGCAAGTTAGCAGGAATTTTTAGGGGTTATGCGAATATCATTCTAATGATGACAGGATTCCTATCAGACGGGAGGTTCAAAAAGGATGGAAGTATTAAAAGTTTCAGCAAAGTCTAACCCCAATTCCGTTGCTGGTGCCCTTGCCGGAGTTCTTCGTGAACGAGGTGCGGCTGAGATCCAAGCCATTGGCGCTGGGGCGCTTAATCAAGCTGTGAAAGCAGTAGCAATCGCACGAGGGTTCGTAGCGCCGAGTGGAGTTGACCTCATTTGTATTCCAGCCTTTACCGACATCGTGATTGATGGAGAAGAGCGAACTGCAATCAAATTAATCGTAGAACCCAGATGATACAACTGCAAATGCTTCACCTGCCTGTTTGTTCGAAGAATGAACAGGTTTTTTCGTTTGTCCAGAAGTATGAATTTCGACGATATCGAAGAGAAGGAGCGTTTCCATATGAAAATCTTTGATGCGCATAGCGATGTATTATGCAAGCTGTGGCAGAATCCCGAGCTGGACTTTTATAAAGAAGACAAGCTCTTGCAAGCTGGTTTTACCGCCCTTGAAAAAGGGAATGTAGACATACAAGTGCTTGCCTGCTTCGTTCCTTCTCAGGTGCCGTTTGGACGACGTTTTCATACGGTACTAGAAATGATCGATATTTTTTATCAAAAGGTGGCGAGTGAACAATTCCGTCCTATTTTCACAAAGGCAGATTTGGCTGAATGCGTATTAAAGGGACAGAAAGGGGCTATTCTGTTTGTAGAAGGCGCGCATGCATTAGAAGAGAGCCTCGTTCAGCTACGTACGTGGTCCCGGCTTGGTGTACGAGGAATGACACTGACCTGGAATCATGGCAATGCCCTAGCAAGTGGAAACGGGGAGCCGAATCCAGGTGGACTTACTTCATTTGGACGAGAAGTCATAGAAGAAATGAATCGGCTGGGGATGATCATTGATGTTTCGCATCTGGCCGACCCAGGATTCTGGGATGTACTAGAATGCTCGAAAACACCAGTGATCGCTTCGCACTCGAACGTGAGAAGCCTATGCCATCACTCTCGCAATTTGACGGACGAGCAAATTCGAGCGTTAATCGCCAAAGATGGAGCGATCGGCTTGACGTTTGTAGACTTCTTTACCGTATCGGAGAAGCGCACAGTTTGGATCGATGACCTGCTGCGCCACTTGGATCACATCTGCGCATTGGGTGGTGTAGACCACGTAGGTTTTGGTTCCGATTTCGATGGGATTACCGAGACGTTTGGAGACATGGTATCCGCGGCAGATTACTCCCAGTTACTAGAAGCTTTGTTAAAACGTTATAAAGAGGCGGAAGTATTGAAATTTGTGCAAGGAAATTGGTTGCGTGTTTTCGGAAACGTGCTACAATAAAGCATGAGGATATTAATGTACCAAGTTCAACATTAAAATTCAGGTCAAAAGTAAGTTGAGTAAAAGCACTTGCAATTTGACATGGACAGGACTACAATTGTTACTGTCTATGCACAGAAATGTCACATCTTATCAGTCTTTTCAAGGTGTGATAGCAGCTTTTCTCACAGTCACTGAAAGGGTGGAATCTGAATGATTAGTCAACTTTCCTGGAAAGTTGGAGGACAGCAAGGGGAGGGCATCGAGAGTACTGGTGAGATTTTCTCGATGGCGATGAACCGGATGGGGTACCATCTGTATAGCTACCGTCACTTCTCTTCCCGTATTAAGGGTGGACACACGAACAATAAAATTCGCGTGAGCACAACGCCTATGCGTGCGATCTCTGACGATCTGGACATTCTCGTAGCGTTTGACCAAGAAACGATCGATTTCAATGCGCATGAGCTCCGTGAAGGCGGTATCATTATCGCGGATGCGAAATTTAATCCAAAGTTGCCGGACGGCTTGAAGCCAGTTCGCTTCTTCACTGTACCACTGACTGAAATCGCTGATGAGCTGGGAACTTCCCTGATGAAAAACATGGTGTCGATTGGTGCGTCCAGTGCCATCCTCGGCATTGCAGTGGAAAGCTTCCGTCCCATCGTTGAAGATATGTTCCTCCGCAAGGGCGAAAAAGTGGTTGAAAAGAACATGGATGCCATTCGCCGCGGTTTTGATTTTGTAAATGAATTGACTGGTGGTCAACTGCCTGAGTTCCAAATGGAAAAGGCTGATCCACAAAAACAACTGTTCCTCATCGGTAACGATGCGATCGCTCTGGGTGCTGTAGCTGCAGGCTGCCGTTTCATGCCAGCATACCCGATCACACCTGCTTCCGAAGTAATGGAATACTTGATTAAAAAGCTGCCTAAATTGGGCGGTACGGTTATCCAAACAGAAGACGAGATTGCTGCTATTACGATGGCAATCGGTGCTAACTTCGCGGGTGCTCGTTCCTTGACTGCTTCTGCAGGTCCTGGTCTGTCCCTGATGATGGAAGCAATTGGTCTGGCGGGTATCACGGAACAACCAGTTGTAATCGTGAACACGCAGCGTGGTGGCCCATCTACCGGTATGCCTACCAAAATCGAGCAATCCGATGTGAATGCTATGATCTATGGTACACATGGTGATATTCCAAAAGTAGTTATCGCGCCAAGCACAGTAGAAGAGTGCTTCTACGATGCAGTTGAAGCGTTTAACATTGCGGAAGAATACCAACTGCCTGTAATCCTGATGACAGACTTGACGCTGTCCTTGGGTAAACAAACCGTTGTTCCATTTGACTACAACAAAGTAGAAATCCGTCGCGGAAAACTGCTTGCTGGACAAGAATTGCCAGAAAAAGAGCAAAACGACCTGTTCAAACGTTATGAAGTAACAGAAGACGGCGTTTCTCCTCGTGTTATTCCTGGTCAAAAATACGGTCTGCACCACGTAACTGGTGTTGAGCATGATCAAACTGGTCGTCCATCTGAGAATGCTGCAAACCGTATTCAACAAATGGATAAACGTATGCGCAAAATGGAAGGCGTCCTGAAAAACTTCAAAGGCGCTGTAACAGCAGATGCTCCTCACGCTGATGCGGATGTTCTGGTTGTGGGTATCAACTCTACAATTGGTACAATTCAAGAAGCAAAAGGCCGTCTGGAACAAGAGGGAATCAAAGTAAACCATGCACAAATCCGTTTGCTGCATCCGTTCCCAACTGAAGAAATCAAAGCACTCGTAGATAAAGCGAAGAAAGTTGTTGTTGTTGAGCACAACGCTCAAGCACAAGTAACAAGCTTGCTCAAACAACACGTTGGAAACGCTGAAAAAATCGAATCCGTGCTTAAATATGACGGTAACCCATTCCTGCCGAAGGAAATCTATGCTGAAGTGAAGGAGCTGGTAAAACATGGCGACTATGAAAGAGTTTCGAAATAACGTTAAGCCAAACTGGTGCCCAGGCTGTGGTGACTTCTCCATCCAAGCGGCTATTCAACGCGCCGCAGCAAACGTAGGCCTGGAACCTGAAAATCTGGCGGTTGTTTCCGGTATCGGTTGCTCTGGTCGTATTTCCGGCTACATCAACTGCTATGGTTTCCACGGTATTCATGGACGTTCCCTGCCAATCGCACAAGGTGTGAAAATGGCGAACCGCGAGCTGACAGTTATCGCTGCTGGTGGTGACGGAGATGGTTTCGCGATCGGTATGGGTCATACTGTACACGCTATCCGTCGTAACATGAACGTTACGTACATCGTAATGGATAACCAAATCTACGGTCTGACAAAAGGTCAAACCTCTCCGCGTTCCGCGACTGGTTTCGTGACCAAGTCTACACCGGCAGGTTCCATCGAGTCCTCCATTTCCCCAGTGGAACTGGCGCTGTCTGTAGGTGCGACTTTTGTTGCTCAATCCTTCTCCAGCGATCTGAAGGGCTTGACTGAACTGATCGAAAAAGGTATCCAACACGAAGGCTTCTCCTTGATCAACGTATTCAGCCCTTGTGTAACGTACAACAAGGTAAATACGTACGACTGGTTCAAAGAGAACATCGTACCAGTAGAAACGATCGAAGGATACGATGCACATGACCGTATCAAAGCAATGTCTACTTCCATGCAATACAAAGGCCTGATTACAGGTCTGATCTACCAAAACACTGAGCAAAAACCTTATGAAGCTCTCGTAAATGGCTTCAAAGAAGAAGGTTTGGTTAACCAAGACATTCGTTTGTCTGAAGAAGACTTCGAAAAATTGGTTAAAGAATTTGCTTAAGTTTGATAGAGTGAAAAACCTCTCCTTAACGGGAGAGGTTTTTTTATTACACGCGATCCCGCCAATGCCTGTACACGAGCATGACAAGGAAAAAGACGACCAGTTGACCAAAGAGTGGATACAGGTAACGGAGAAGTGAGCTAAACCCGATAAAACTGATCAAATAGCAAATGAGCAAAATCCCGAGTAAAATTGTCGGACCTCGAAGGGGGATAACTTGTCTAATCTGTTGGGCTAGACCAAATACGTTTGCCACAAGAGTGGAGAAAATTTCGGCATATACCAATAGGGAGAACAAAAAGGGAATCGTTGGTCCCAAGCCTTGCAGCACAGCGATCATGGGCATTTCCGCGTGATGGATTCCCGGCATTTTTACAGATAGGGAAGCGTAAGCGAGCAAGAGCAAAAGGCCTATTCCCAGCCCTCCTATGATTCCCCCTAGGAGAAGAGGTTTCTCGCTGGGACTCTGTCTGCCCATCGGAATCAAAACCGCTTGTGTTAGTGTGACATTTAAGGCAACATAATAAAAGGGAGAGCTAAGCCACGCCCAAGGCCGTAACGATTCAACGACGACACTCGTATCTAACCATGGCTTCGTATAAAAAAAGACAAGTACAGTAAAACAAATGAGCATCGGAACAAAAACACTGTTCACGTGATGGATGGCAAATAGCCCTTTTTTCGTCACGAAAAAAATCAAGATCATGCTAAACCAAATACCGATTTGGGGAGATAATCGAAATGACTCCCAAAAAATCGCACCGGTAGCAGCGAGCATGACGGAGGTAGTGCCTAGCAATACGGTTAGAAGCAAGGTATTAAATACAGTGCCAAACGGATGCCCAAATAAATAGGTGCTGACTTCTTGATAGGAATCGGCCTGAATCCGATAGGCAATCAGCATGACGCGGATACCTGCCCAAATAAACAGCATCGTCGCCAGAATGATGCCAACTAAGCCTTGTGTTCCATATTGAACAAAGAACTCTACAATTTCTTTGCCTGAGGCAAAACCAGCTCCTACGACTGTCCCAATATACGTAAAAGCGATCTGCCATGCGGCTCTCCATGTTCCTTGCATCTCAGACCTCCTGTCCCACCTTATTCCATCCTATGAGAGGGAGTGAACCGAATATGCGCGTTACTGTGTTAGGCTATCAATCTCCTTATCCTGGCCCAGGTGGTGCTACTCCGGGTTACCTGATTGAGACAGACCGTGTCAAAATTCTTCTAGACTGCGGCAGCGGTGTTCTTGCGCAGTTAGGCAAGCATTTACCTATTTTTGAGCTGGATGCTATGCTCTTATCTCACTATCATCATGATCATGTTGCGGATGTAGGAGTGATGCAGTACGGTTTGATGGTTCATCAGTTATTTGGCCAAAGACCTGCTGACAAGCCGCTTCCGATCTACGCTCCTGCACTGCCTGTGGCCAATGCCGAGACATTGGTGTATCGAAAGGCGACCACATTTACCCCAATCACCGAAGAAACGTCTGTTACCATTGGGGACGTTGCAATCACTTTTTTACGGACAGATCATGGAGACGGAGATCCTTGCTACGCCATGCGTTTGGAAGCCAACGGACGTGTCCTTGTATACGGAGCGGACAGTGGACCAGGTACAGCCTGGGAGGGCTTTGCAAGTCAAGCGGATTTGTTTATTTGCGAGGGGACCTATCTAGATTACAATGTACCAGCGAAGCCAAATGGACACCTTTCTGTTCGCCAAGCGGCGGAATTGGCGCAATCCCTATCCTGCCGTTCTTTATTAGTCACACATTTGTTTTACGGCTATGAGGAGTCCCAAGTAATTGCGGAGGCCAATGCCTTTGTCGAAGGTCCAGTTTATGCAGCGCGCATTGGTCTGCAAATCGATTTATAACGTTGTTTGTGTACATAGAGAGGAGAGCTGACTGTGTTTCCAAATGTATTAGAAGTCGCACGCAAATTAATCCGTGAACGGGTACAAGTAGGGGAAACGGTTGTAGACGCTACAATGGGGAATGGAAATGACACCTTATTTCTTGCGCAATTGGTGCAAGAAGAGGGGAAGGTAATCGCCTTCGATATCCAGCCGCAGGCGATTGAGAAAACGCGCGAGAGACTCGAGAGAGAAGGTCTGGCGAACAGGGTAGAAATGAAGCTCGCCAGTCATGAGGAAATTGACAAGCTGGAGATTCGTGCCGCGGCCATCATGTTTAATTTGGGCTATTTGCCGGGTGGAGACAAGGAAATTACAACTCAAGCGAGCAGTACCATTCAGGCGATTCAATCAGGATTGAGGGTGCTCAGACCAGGTGGAATCATGACAGTCATGATTTATTGGGGGCATCCGGCGGGAGAGACGGAAAAAGAGGCAGTGGAAGCATTTTGCCATGAGCTAAGTCAATTGGATTATTTGGTTTTAAAATACCAATATATCAATCAGCAAAACCAAGCCCCATTTTTACTAGCCATCGAGCGCAGGGGACAATAAAAAAACGAAACGCGATCCTTTCCCGGGCAAGCGCAGCATCCGACATCATTCTTATGAGAAAGCAATGATTTTGTCAGGTTGCGAAAGAGGTGTACAAAAATAGGCACGCTCTTGGCCTTTCTGGCACATACCCTATGTAGAGCAATGTGGCAAGGGGGATCTGTGTGGACAGAATCGGAATAATGTTGGATTGGGCCCTTATGGTGAAAGGAATTCAAGGCATCAAGTCATATGAGCGTATACCTTATTATGTCGAAATCGGTAAAGAGCTTGGGTTGGAGCCAGTTTTTTTTCATCCGCGGCATGTGAAGCCAGGAGATGAAAGAGTCAAAGGATATTTTTGGAACGGAAACCGACTCGTCTCACAACTGGTTTCAGTCCCGCGAGTCATCCACAATCGTGTTTTGACAGGGGATGCAAAAGCGCGGAATGTGATTCGAAGATTGAGCCAAAAGAAAACGGTGTTCAATGGCTTGGTTGTACGGGATAAGCGGAAAGTACACCAGATGCTCTGGAAAAATGAACAAATTCGCAGCTATCTGCCGCATACAGTGCCTTATTCCATGGAGCAGTTGCGTCAGTTTTTAAATAAGTACCAGGTGGTGTACGTCAAGCCTTCGATTGGATCAGTCGGAATTGGGGTAGCACGTATTGAACGGCATGGAGGCAATTATCATTTCATTGCATCGAAAAAACGGCAGATCTTATCTCATTCGCAGATCTTCTCCACGGTGCGACGTTGGGTTGGTAACAAAAGATTTTTGATCCAGCGAGGAATTCCTTTGGCCCGCTATGGAGGCAAAACGTTTGATATTCGTGTTTCGGTGCAGAAAAACAAAGAGAAGCAGTGGACTGTGAGCGGGATGGTTGCCAAGGTCGCCAATACGAAAAACAAGCTGAGTAATCTCTCTCGAGGAGGGACAGCAGTACCGTTTTCGGAAGCTTTGGTACCCATCTTTCCTGAGGTGAAACAACAACAAGCTGTCATTGAAAGAGTTGGCATAGCGGCGGTGGAAATTGCGGAGCAGTACGGTCGGCATTTTTCATCATTAGCAGACTTAGGGATGGATATGGGAATTGACGAGAGAGGCAATCCGTATTTGATCGAAGTCAATGTGCGTGACCAACGCTATTCGTTTTTCAAAGCAGGGGAGAAGGAGATGTTTAAACAAACGTACCGTCATCCACTGGAATATGCGCAGGCATTGCTCACGGAAAAAAAGAAACGGAAACATCTACTCCTTGCGCCAAGCCAATGGGTCTAAAGAAGACAGGCAGAAGAATGTGAAAAAGACGGTGGCATTTATTGCCCCGTCTTTTCGTATGCCTTGACTTACGATTCTGCCGGCTGTTGTTGGTCAGCCAATGGAAAGGGCAGATTGCGAAAGTGACGATATACCAAAGCCAAAATCGATTTTCGAGTCAAGATTCCTTGGAAATAGTGCTCCTCGTCTTCAATACAGACGAAAGGGTGATTAATGGACACTTCTAATGCTTTCAAAAATTCATCGGTGTCACGCAATCGAGGGACCTTCGCATCCATCACATCATCTACAATATGTTCGGACATACGCTCAGTTTCGAAGCGCTCCAAACCAAGAGTCTTATTCATGATCATATTCGTGCTGATTAACCCATGCAAACGATACTGATGATCCAGTACAGGAACGGCTGAATAGCCGGACTTGATTAGGACTAGCAGGGCGTGCTCAAGCGAATTACCTAGCTGCACATGTGCGACCTTTGTGGACGCGATTATGAGATCTTTGATCGGAATATGTAACAAAGGGATCTCTTGATTCATTCAGATCCACCACCTTTTCTTTCTGTCGTCTATAGCAGTAAGAACTGCATGTGGTCCCCTTCTATGATACCGTAAGAGAGGTACAAACGGTAGGGCTACATTTAGAAAACTTGGCGTCGCCAAGGCTTTGTCGGGGCTAAAGACGAAAAAAGCCCGGCAGTTACGCCAGGCAAGTAATCGAGGTGTGGAACAATCGTCCCTAGCTCTAGTATGCGAGCCCAAATTGTTTTTTACATTAGGAGTTTAGAGGAAACCAGTTCCTCCCTTACGCTTTATACGTTTGATTTTTGAAAATGGGCTTGGCTTCCACCCGTTTTTTTCGATTGAACCAAAAGGACATCGTCGTCAACTCGTAAAGGAAAATGCAAAGTGGCGGTGTAATCACGAACATGCCGAGAACCATTGACGGCGTCGACCAGCCTAGTCGATGAATGACGTAGCTCTGCATCAAGAACAAGATCAACGGATGAACCAAATAGATGGCCATATTTTGTTTGGCCAAACGGGAAAGCCATGGACCGAGTTTAGGCAGCTTGCCGAAATAACTGGATGCAGGGTAAAAGCTGACGATTACACAGAGTGTGTACAACAAGTAAAGCGGCTCGAAAATGTTCATACTCTCGTAATAGCTTTTGGAGCCGGAAAGATAGCTGTAAGCCATCCAAACGCCTGCACTTGCCATTACAACGATAGAAGGTATTTGAAGACGTTTCACCCATGTCCGCCATTTATCCACATTCATCCCGGCATAAGCGCCGAGTGCAAAAGTAAACACGTACATGAAAACATAATGCTGTCCGTAAACATACGTGTGCTTCACAAGGGACAGAAATGGGTTTGCAGCCCAATCAATGGCCCATAACGGCGTAATGAACAAATTGTGGTAGAGAAGGTACAGACCAGCTTGTCCAATAAATAGGACGATGATCCACCGGAAATTCAAGTACCGTTCCATCCACGGTTTAATCAGGCAAAACAACAAGCACAATTGCAAGTAAACCGGAATGTAGTACAAGTGGTAGAAAGAGCTACCCGTAAACAGACTATCGAAAAACGGTCCTACCAGCACGGCTGGGTCAAAGGTTTGATGTTTAAAATAGGTGAAGATGGCCGTCCAAATTACGTAAGGCAATATAACAGCGCGCCAGCGTTTTTTCCAGAAAGCACGCCAATCCAATTGTCGATTTTGATACCAGTAAAACAGTAGCATTCCAGTTGCAAATATAAACAAAGAGCGACCGAATTTTAATAAGATAATTAGAACGGCTTGCAAATCACTATTCCACGGATACGTCTTCTCATTGGCCAGGAAAAAACTGAGGATGTGAATCATCAAGACAGTAAGAGCCCCAAAAACAAAAAGGGCATTCAGATCCTGAAACGTCCCCTTTCGATTGCTATTCATAATTCCTCCAGAATTTTACCGGCAGCACCTGGAGAATCAAAAACAAGTACAACGCCCGTTATTCGGGTAAGTGCCAGTCAGGTGCGGCCAGTTCTTTTGCGGTATAAGAAAATAAGTGTAATCGCTGCGACAAATGATGCCTCGACTCTGTCACTAACTCATTTTGCACATAAAAGGGGGTAGGTGATACAGCCCACTCAGAACGGATTGTCTCCAATAGACGTTCTTTTACATCATCCATTGTGGCCAATTTTCCAGTCAAACTCGCAATGCTGCCAACGGTAGAAGCATCGATGGAAGGAATTGGCTTATGGCTTTGCATTTCATCCAAGCCGGCGAGACGGTAAAAGTGCTCCATCCATTCGCCTCGTGGACGATCGTCGACGTTAATGCATAATTGCAAAATAGAGCCGTGTCGCGTGCGTCTTTGTGCCATACCTCCGATTTTTTTACCGTGAATGGAAAAATCGTATTCCCCTGCACAGTAGGAACCCGTCACTTCTCCAAATTCCAGCCTTCCGTAATCGCGCAGGCCCACATCAAGAAGCTGGGCAACAAACGAGAAGAAGGAGTCAATGGAAATCGAAGTGTCAGGCAATAAACAAGCCATATTGAGTACGCCAGCATCAAGCGGAACACAAGCTCCTCCAGACGAGCGAAGAACACAACCAAAGCCATCTTGACCGAACTGATGCAAGGCTTGCTGGAGATGTGGAAGCTTGGCGTCTCTGCGGCCGAGATACAGCGCCTGATCGTACACCCAGAGATGAATGACAGGTGTTGCTGATTCAGATTGCATACTGGCTGCCAACGCTTCATCACGAATTAAAGGCTCAAGTGGACTATCCTGGTAGGTACCGGAGTCCATCCAGCGAAACGGTTGATTAACAGAAAAAGACATAGGAAGGCTCCTTCACAGGACAAGAATAGCTACCATTATAACATCTGAAATGCGTTTAGTTCTACGTTTTCGCTATCTTTTTTCCATTTGGTAGAACATGCATGTCGTGTGGAGTGAAAAATACCCGACAGGCCAAGATAGCTTGTCGGGTGGGATATGGGTCTTTATTTCGTCTCTTTAAAGGTGAAATTGTCCAGGTAAGTCGTTTTGCGAGGAGCGCCTTTTGTCGCTTCTTCTTGCAGATACAGACCGAGTTTTTTGCCTTCTTGTTTCACATATTGTTGACCGAACAAGTATTGATCGTTCAAGTAAATGGAAACGGTATTGTCAGTGACAGCTACCTTCAAGCGATTGCTTGATTTCAGCTTGTAGGTGCTGGATGAGATGATGTCGATATCGTCGTCTTCCACATCATTTACTTTTCCTAAAACAACGCGATCTTTTTGGATGAAAACGACATTGGCTTTTCCATCTTTGCCGTTGAAGTACAGACCGCCTAAACCTTCACTGCCAACCACATTCACATCGACGCTCAATTCATAATTCTTGACGTTGTCAGATTCATTCCAGCGAAGTGGCAGAAGGTAATGATCCAGATCATCATCATCGGATTCAGCAGTCACTTGTTTGCTAGCGACCTCCCAGTTACCGATCGCTTTGTCAGTATCCCAGTTTTTCAATTTGGTATCAGAGAAGGAATCGCTGATATTGATTTTCTCTGGTTCTGGCTGAGGCTGCGGTTGACCAGGGGTAGGGAATACAATTTTGCTTTCATCATCGCCACGATCCAAAATAGCACGATAGAGCAGAGAAGCAGCTTCCGCACGAGTAATCGGATCTTGTGGACGGAAATTGCCATTGTATCCTTTCATCAGATCGGTTTGGATCGCAATCGCAATATACGGACGCAGAGCGGACGAAATATCGTCGTAATCACGGAACTTTTTCAATTGATCCAAGTCGGCTTTGTACTTTTGATCGTAGCCCAATAGGCGTACCAATGCGACAGCAATATCTTCACGTACTGCCGCTTTATCTGGCTTATACGTGTAGGTAGAGCCGGATTTGTAACCAGTCAAGTAAGGCTTGGCGTGCTCCACATACAAAAATGCCCAGTGATGACGAGGGACATCTTTAAAGGTTTGCTCGACGTAGCGTTTGTTTATATCTACATCTGCTGCTGCGATCATAATTTTGGCAAATTCGGCGCGGGTTACCTCATTGTTCGGTCTAAATGTTCGATTGTCGTACCCTTTGATGATCCCTTTTGCCGCCATCTCCGTAATTTCCTTGTATGCCCAATGGCTACGCGGAACGTCAGAGAACGAAGGGGTGGAAGCGGCACCGACGACCGGGATAATCGTTAAGAACATCAACACCGACAAAAATACGGCTAGTGCTCTTTTCATATTAACCTCCTCAAAATGGCAATGTAGTTTTTGTTGACTGCTATTCAGACGTCGAGTGGGCTTGTATTGTTGCAGGGGAAAAAAATATTATGGTGAAAATAGGAAAAAAGGAGGAGTTTCAAAAAAATTGGCAGGTAAGGAGGAGTATGTACCAATGGTAAGGGCATGCAGGACCAAGATGGGTATGTTTGGAAAGACGTTGTCTATCAGACTTTCGCCGTTTCGTACATATTTTGCCTCATAATGGTTATTATGCATTGGCTTTTGTATCACCCAAAATGATATAATTCTTTATTGGTTACTTATGTAGATGATTATAGCTGAGGTGATATATGATGAAGGAAACAAAAGAGGCGACTGTGGACTTAAAATCCGTTAAGTCTCCAAAGAAGATGGAAGACTATGCGAAATACTTCCAGGCCCCCTCTCTGAAAGATGCGAAAACGCGCGGTAAGGAAGAGATTTTAGTCCATTACGATTTTCATATACCAGAAGACATGCAGAACATCGGAAAAGGAAAGCGCTATCACGTTCGTACGTATGGCTGCCAAATGAACGAGCATGATTCGGAGACGATTTCTGGTATTTTGCAGGCAATGGGTTATACCTCGTCTGATTCTGTCGAAGATGCGGATGTCATTCTATTTAACACCTGTGCGATCCGCGAAAATGCAGAGGATAAAGTATTTGGGGAGCTTGGCCACATGAAGCGGCTCAAGAATAACAATCCAAATCTGATCCTCGGTGTTTGCGGCTGTATGTCCCAAGAAGAGAAAGTCGTCAAGAAAATCCTGAAAAGCTACCAGCAGGTCGACTTGATTTTTGGAACGCACAATATTCACCGATTGCCAGAACTGTTGCGCGATGCGATGTTCAGCAAAGAAATGGTGATTGAGGTTTGGTCCAAAGAAGGCGATATCGTCGAAAATATGCCGAAGCTCCGCGAAGGAAACACCAAGGGCTGGGTTAACATCATGTACGGCTGTGACAAGTTCTGTACGTACTGTATCGTGCCGTATACCCGCGGAAAAGAACGCAGTCGACGCCCGGAAGATGTCATCGCGGAAGTGCGTGATCTCGCTCGCCAAGGCTTTAAAGAAATCATGCTTCTTGGACAAAACGTCAATGCGTACGGTAAAGATTTTGAGGATATCAAGTACGGTTTTGGAGACCTGATGGACGAGATCCGCAAGATTGATATCCCACGTGTGCGTTTCACGACAAGTCACCCGCGCGATTTTGATGACCATTTGATTGAGGTGCTGGCAAAGGGCGGCAACCTGGTGGAGCAAATCCATTTGCCTGTCCAATCCGGATCGACAGAAGTACTCAAGCGGATGGCACGTAAATACTCGCGTGAGCATTATCTGGAGCTCGTTCGCAAAATCAAGGACGCGATCCCGAATGTCTCGCTTTCCACCGATATTATTGTTGGCTTCCCAGGCGAGACCGATGAGCAGTTTGAAGATACGATTTCGATGGTGGAAGAGGTCAAGTATGATTTTGCCTATACCTTCATTTACTCCCCACGTGAAGGTACACCGGCTGCTGTCATGGAAGACAACGTTCCGATGGAAGTGAAAAAAGCACGCTTGTATCGACTCAATGAAGTGCTGGCTGGCATCGCTCTGGAGCAGAACAAAAAACTGCAGGATCAGGTTGTCGAGGTACTCGTGGAAGGCGAATCGAGGACGAATGCGGAAGTGCTTGCGGGACGTACGCGTACGAACAAGCTTGTCCATTTCACCGGCGACAAATCTTTAATCGGACAGTATGTGCACATAAAAATTACGGATGCGAAAACGTGGACACTCCACGGTGAACTCGTATCCAAAGTTGAGGTGTAGGTCATTATGGAACAAACAAACGTTTTTACACAGAAGGAAATTCTCGATAAAGCTCGCGAGCTTGCCGCTATGATCTCGCGTACGAATGAAGTTGATTTCTTCAAACGTGCTGAACTGCAAATCAAACACAATGAACGTGTGCAAGATTTGATTGATACATTGAAGCAGAAACAAAAGCAAATGGTGATGTTTGAATCCATCAACAAGCCGGAACTGGTGAAAAAAGTGGAAGACGAGTACAACCAATTGCACGAAGAGCTGGATGCCATTCCAATCGTTACGGAATTCAAGCAATCGCAGGTTGATGTGAACGATCTTTTGCAAATGGTCACGAACGTGATCACGAACACCGTTTCGGAGCGTATTATTTTGGATACAGGCGGAAACCCATTGACTGGAAAGACTGGTGGCGGGCCTGAAAAGAAAAAATCTGACGGCTGCTGCTCCTAATTCTTGATAGAAAGCCTTCCCGGCGCTGTTCTGATCAATACCCAACAACTTTCCCAAATATAAGGTGGTTGTTTGCACGCTAGTCGAATGCCCTGCATACAAATGTACAGAAACGTTGTATGGAGGAGGTAACGAAATGTCGGGTATAGACAAAGATCTACAGTGCCGGGAACTTATCGCGAAAGCAGTCTGCGGCAAAGGCCATAAATTTTCTATTACCACCCACACCATCATACCGTCGCAAACTCCTTCGACGATCCTCGGATGCTGGGTTATAAACACGAACTTCCAAGCAGAGAAAGTCGGAGATGCCGTTGAAGTATCTGGTACGTATGACGTCAACCTGTGGTTTTCGTTTGCTAATAACACGCAAACCGAAGTCAAGCGGGAAACGGTTCATTTCTCCGTTCTCGTACCGCTTACGTTCTTCGACAAGAACTGCAGAGGCGATCTGGAAATCGTTGCACGTGCCGTGGAGCAACCGAAGTGCATAAAAGCGGAGTTAAGTGGTGGTGGCACAATCACGGTCAGAGTTGAAAGCGAATATGCAGTAGAGGTCATTGGAGAAACAAAGGTGTGCGTTGTTGTCTGCAATAGTTGTGATGACAAAGAATTCCATCTGGTTGACGACTTTGAAGATAACAGTGACGAGTTTGATGACTTTGATTCAGCTACGCTACTCGACGAGCTCGACTAAAGAGGAGAAATTATCTCCTCTTTTTTCTTTTTTTTCGGATACAGGTCATTCACACTTTTTTCTGGGCGCATTCATAAGATAACGAAAGAACAGCGAGGGAGTGTGGAAGGCATGATTCTACGCACAAAAACGAGTCAGCGAGCTAACGGGCAGGAAACGCCAGCAACACAACCGATGACGGCCAACGCGAAAGAAGTCGTAGCCTATTTACATCGTCCTGAAATCGGTCGCTGGTTGCTCCGGCAGGGGCGAATACCTGTAACAGGAAAGACAGCGCGACCGGGCTGGCGAACATATAGGGTATGCCTTTACCAAGACTATGTACTGGATATCGCCAGAAGCGAGGAGCAATCACATTGGCTGCTGCATCGTCTGCAGGAACCCGAGTGGCATTCCGTCACCTTGCCTTCCACTGAAACAGAGATTCAGATGGTGCAAGGGCTGGCTGCGCGCAGTTTGTATGCCGCGGGAGCGGATGCGGGTCAAGTGACGATCATGGCGGCTTCTCCCCATCGACTTAAGGTCGTCGAGGTGGAACCAAATTGGCCAGCCAGGTATGCTGACGAATATATGCAGCGTGCCCGAGATTGGTGGGAAGCTCGGATGCGTAAACAGCCGCAAACGCTACAAAGTTTGGGGGCTGATCCGGAATTTGCTTTACGCAAGCCCACAGGAGAGATGGCACTTGCTTCTGACTTTCTGAGCATCAATGGGGCGGTTGGATGTGATACGACACGCTACCGGGAAGAATTAGGTCTCCATCAGCACCCGGTTGCAGAGTTGAGACCTGCGCCATCGGAGGACCCTGATCAATTATTTGCGCATATCTACGATAATCTGGCACTCGCCTACCAAAAAATAGGGGACGCGTCTATCGAATGGCTCGCTGGAGGAATGCCGTTTCAAGGTTATCCAATCGGCGGGCATATTCATTTTGGCGGGCTCACACCTACTTTTTCTCTTCGGCGAAAGCTGGATGCGTACTTGGCTCTTCCTCTTGTTCTGATTGAGGATGCAGGCTGTATGAGGCGCAGAGAGCGTTATGGATTTTTGGGGGATGTAAGGGAGAAGGAATATGGATTCGAATACCGTACACTCCCGAGCTGGCTCGTTGATCCCCTTGTCGCTCGTGGGATTCTTCATTTGGCCCATTTGGTTGCAACCAATCACGAGAAGTTACAAGCGACGCCTCATCTCAAGCTACCGCTAATCAAAGCATACTACCAAGGCGAAAAAGAAAAGCTCCTGCCGTACGTAGTTCAAGTCTGGCAAGAAGTAAAGGAGCTACCAGGCTATACGCTGTCACGAATTCATTTGGATCGATACTTTTCGTTTTTAATCGAGAGTCAATCGTGGAGAACGGATGAAGACCTGCGCAAGATATGGAAGCTACCATAAACGGATACTACCATCGGATGCAGGGTCAACATTACCGTTCAATCATGATATAATAGCGACGAGAATTAGTAGGCTAGGAGAAGAAAATCATGGCTCAATATACCCCGATGATTCAACAGTATCTGGCTATCAAAAAAGATTATCCGGATACTTTCTTATTTTTTCGCTTAGGCGATTTTTACGAACTGTTTTTTGATGACGCCATTCTTGCGTCCCGTGAGCTGGAAATTACACTGACGGGACGTGATGGTGGTGGTTCTGAGCGCATACCAATGTGTGGAGTTCCACATCATGCGGCAGACGGCTATATCGCAGAGTTACTGAAAAAAGGACATAAAGTAGCCGTTTGCGAGCAAGTCGAAGATCCAAAAGAAGCCAAAGGGGTCGTTCGCCGGGAAGTGACACGCGTCATTACCCCAGGTACGATGATGGAAGGCAAATGGCTGACGGATAAGGAAAACAATTACATGGCAGCGTTGGCTCAAGTAGAAGGGCGAACGGGTGTTGCTGCGTGTGATATGAGTACAGGCGAGATGTACGTTACTTCTTTGGCGGGACAGGCAGAGGGTGTCCTGGATGAAGCCTTGCAATATCGCCCTAAGGAGCTCGTCTTTTTTGGTCTCGCTGCTTTGCCGAAGACAGCACTGCCATCTACTGTCGTGGATGCGCACCAACTGGACGTATTTGCAGTGGATAGTCAATACGCGGAGCAGGCAAAAGGGCTGGATGTGTCCATGCGAGCGGCGGTCAATGCACTCTTGTTCTACATAGGGACGACGCAAAAACGCAGCCTTGCCCATATGCGCCTGTTAAAGCAGTACGATGCAAAGCAGTATCTGCAAATGGACGGCTTTTCCAGACGCAATTTAGAATTGACTGAGACCATTCGCGATAAGACGAAAAAAGGCTCCCTGTTGTGGCTGTTGGATCGGACTCAAACGGCAATGGGTGGTCGTCTTTTGCGCAGATGGATTGAGCGTCCATTGCTCAGTCGCGATCAGTTGGAGGCACGCTTGAGCGCTGTGGAAGCCTTGAAGGGGGACATGCTGCTTCGCTCGGATTTGCGGACTTGCTTGGATCGTGTCTATGATTTGGAACGTCTGGCGGGCCGTATTTCCTACGGGAATGCGAACGCACGAGATCTCATTCAGCTACGGATGTCATTGGAAGCTGTTCCAGAGCTGAAGCAGTATATGATCCAAACGAATACCCCGGTATTGATGGAACTGGCTAATGGGATGGATGAATGTACAGATATGGTCAACTATTTGGCTCATGCCCTTGTGGATGATCCCCCGATATCGGTTCGTGAAGGCGGAATGATTCGGACGGGATATGATGAGTACCTGGACAAGCTCCATACGGCAAGCCGTGAAGGGAAGACGTGGATCGCCCAACTGGAGCAGGGAGAACGGGAAGCGACAGGGATTCGTTCACTTAAAGTTGGCTTCAATAAGGTATTCGGCTATTACATCGAAATATCGAAATCAAACATTGCCAACGTTCCGGCTGGTCGGTATGAGCGCAAGCAAACTTTGGCCAATGCAGAGCGGTACATCACGCCAGAGTTGAAGGAACGTGAAGCCCTCATTCTGGAAGCAGAAGAAAAGATGATTGAGCTGGAGTACCAGCTATTCGTTGCTGTAAGAAGTGAAGTCGCGAAGCATATACCAAGACTACAGAACCTCGCGGAGCGCATTGCGTCTGTGGACGTTCTCCAGGCGTTTGCTACAGTAAGCGACGAGCGGGGATTTGTACGCCCTGAGCTTGTGGAAAGCGGCGATTACGTCATTACAGAAGGGCGCCATCCAGTGGTAGAAGCTGTTCTGGAGCGCGAAAAATACGTGGCTAATGACGTGGAGATGGATCAGACCAATCGTCAAGTTTTGCTCATTACGGGTCCGAATATGGCGGGTAAGAGTACGTACATGAGACAGATTGCCTTGATCACGGTGATGGCACAAATCGGTTGCTTTGTTCCTGCTAAACAGGCCAAGCTGTCGATTGTCGATCAGATTTTTACTCGAATTGGGGCAGCCGACGACTTGGTAGGCGGGCACAGTACGTTTATGGTGGAAATGCTGGAGACGAGACACGCCCTGCAAAAAGCGACAGCGAAGAGCTTGATCCTGCTCGATGAAATTGGTCGCGGGACTTCGACGTACGATGGAATGGCGCTTGCACAAGCAGTCATTGAGTACATTTGCCAAAAAATCGGTGCCAAAACACTCTTCTCCACGCATTACCACGAGTTGACCGGGTTAGCTGAGACGTTGAGTGGTGTCGTGAATGTCAACGCTCGATGCGAAGAACGGGAAGGGAAGCTCTTGTTCCTTCACAAAATTGAAGAAGGACGAGCAGATAAGAGTTATGGAATTCATGTGGCAGAGCTTGCGGAAATGCCGACTTGGGTCATTGAGCGGGCGCGTAGCATCTTAACCGGACTTGAAGCAAATGGGAGTACAGGGAATGGAAATGCAGCGAGTGACGTCCAAATGTCGCTCGAAACGCTATGGACGGCACCAGTTGCTGCGGTGCGTGAAGAGCCGATGCAGTTTGCGTCAGCGGAGGAAGAAGCGATTATGGCTGAGCTGCGCGAGCTGGATTTGAATTCAACGACGCCAATGGACGCCATGATGAAACTATATGCATGGAAACAGCAATTGAAAAAGCGATAGGGTTCGTCCGGAGGGGAGGCACTCATGGGAACCATTCAAGTTTTAGATGAGCAACTCGCCAATATGATTGCTGCAGGGGAAGTAGTGGAAAGACCGGCTTCGGTTGTCAAAGAGCTGGTCGAAAATGCAATTGATGCTCGTGCAACGACAATCGAGATCCACGTTGAGGAAGGCGGTCTGGAGATGATTCGGATCGTTGACAATGGGAGGGGGATGGATCGGGAAGATTGTCAGCTGGCTTTTGAACGCCATGCTACGAGTAAAATTAGCAACGCTCGTGATTTATTCCGCATTCGTACGCTGGGCTTTCGCGGAGAGGCACTGCCGAGTATCGCGGCAGTCTCGCGTATGGAGCTGACGAGCAGCACGTCCAGTAGTGAGGTAGGTACTCATCTCTTGATTGAAGGTGGGCAGCTCGGAACGATTTCCGATAAGGCCTCTGTAAAAGGGACAGAAGTATGTGTACGCAGCTTGTTTTTCAACACACCTGCTCGCTTGAAATATATGAAGTCGATCGCCACGGAAGTCGGACATATTTCTGATTATGTGAATCGGCTTGCACTCACTCATCCGTCGATCTCCTTCTTGCTGACTCATAACGGCAAGACACTCTTGCAAACGTCTGGGGACGGAAAGCTGTTGCACGTCATGGCGGCGATCTACGGTGTGCAGGTCGCGAAGCTGTTGCTTCCAATTGCAGGGGAGACTCTCGATTATAAGTGGTCTGGTTTTCTTTCGAAGATGGAAGTGACAAGGGCGAATCGCTCTTACCTTTCGACACTGGTAAACGGTCGATACGTGCGTAGCTATTCGATCAACAATGCGATTATGCGCGGTTATCATACATTGTTACCGATCGGTCGTTATCCGATTGTAGCTTTGCAGATCGAAATGGATCCGTCACTGGTAGATGTGAACGTACATCCTGCCAAACTAGAGGCGAGATTCAGTAAAGAAGATGAATTGTGCAGTGCAATAGAACAATCGGTAAAAGAGACATTGCGACAAGGCTTGGGGATTGTCAGACCTATGGTTACTCAACCAAAAGCTAAGGTCGTCACCCAGGTTGTTCAACCGCAGTTTGACCTGCAAATTACCAAGCCTGATACTCCGCAATCGCCGTTACTCGCTGCGAGTCCCCGACTCCAGGAATGGATGGCCAAGCAGGAGGTGCCAACTAAGCAAGTGGATCTAGTGACACCTATCGCTCCATCTTTTGAGAACGGCACGGTCAAGGAGACTGCGGCCAACTATGAAAAGCTGGAGGCTGCAAAAGTAGAGGCTATCCCCCATGAAATCGTGCAGGCGACTCTATTGGATCAAACAGACACGAGGGAAGCTTTCCAGCCTAATGAGCCGAAGATTCCGGTACAATTGGACATTGCCCAGGCACCATCTCCTACGTACCCAATCCATGAAATCAGCAGCGAGGATCATTCAGCCATAGCGGGTACCGAACAAACACCGCCACTCGTGGAAGCCACCAATGAAAATGAAACGGATTCGCCTGTTCCCGTTATGTACCCAGTTGGTCAAGTCCATGGTACCTACATCGTCGCGCAAAATGACGAAGGCATGTATTTAATTGATCAACATGCCGCGCAGGAGCGGATTTTTTACGAGTATTTCATGGACAAGCTTGCAGAAGAGGACATTTCCAGCCAGATCATGCTGTTTCCTCATACGGTGGAATATACGGCTGCAGAGGCAAGCAAACTGGAGAAACGACTGTCGCTTTTGCAATCGTTTGGTTTAGAGATCGAGGCGTTCGGTGGACGGACCTTTATCGTTCGCGCTCATCCACATTGGTTCCCAGAAGGGGCTGAGCTTGAGGTCATTGAGGAGCTCATTCAGTTTGTACTGGAAACGGGAGAAAACACCCAAGCCAATGTCGTGCTGATGCGCGAAAAAGCTGCCATCATGATGTCCTGCAAAGCATCGATTAAAGCGAACCGCTTCCTGACGCATGCAGAGATGGAAAGCTTGCTGAACCAGCTACGCAAGACGAGCAGTCCGTATACGTGCCCGCACGGCAGGCCGATTGTGATTCATTTTACTGGTTATGACTTAGAAAAAATGTTTAAGCGTGTGATGTGATCGATGCCCTCCTGCGGAGAAATCCGGGGAGGGTATTCTACTGTAAAAGAAAGCGGGAAAAACAAAAGTCAATAAGCAAATCTCATGCTGGAACAGAGCTTCTTCCATCGAGGACCTATTAACTGGTCCTGATTGGGGACTACGTTTGGACGGCGGTCCTGGCTGGCACCCGATGGCATTGCTCCACTAAAAAGTGGGGCTTTTCTTTTTTCTTCACCCCTAAAAAACAAGAACAAACGTTATCTAGAATTAACCACTAAACTGAGCTAACAATAGAAAAATTAGGATAGGATTAATAATGTGTCACATTTAGCTTGGACAGGCACGGCTACATCGTCGTTCTCGAAGCGGGTGATAACGTCTGCGATCTAAGAAACGTCGGACTTAACCGTGAAGACGGAGGACTGCTGGGGAGTTGTCCCGAGTACGTCGAACTCCTCGACGTCGGCGAAGGTCTTCAGTGACCCCCAAAAATCTCGCAGAAGCCCGTTTGCGCTCACTTTGCAGTCTAGCGTGCCCATCCCAAACCATGCACACCAAAGCGCCTTTCCAAGCCTTCTGCGAGATTTTCCGAAAAAACTTGCCGTTACTTATGATACGGTTCTCCGCGCTTGATCTTAAACTAATTTGCCAATTAGCTTAATGAGGCGCCAGTCAGTCTAATTTTTTTTCTGAGTCTAACACTTAATTTCTCCGCTTCGTCCTCATGTTCAACCCTTAGTTGGTTGAAGTAGTCCTCAACCTGATTAAGGAGCGCAGCGCAGGACGACAAAGTCCTGCCGTATCTTGATAACCCTCATTCTTACGTCCCTCCTGAAAATAATAATGCCCCCTCGAAAAGGGGTCTTGGTCTGGATCACGAACTTGATATATATAAGAAATTGTAATAGATTCGCTTTTTTAAGTTAGCAGGCAGCATTCCTAATATGAAGCATAATCACAGGGAGATTTCAAAGTAGGAGATGATACATTGAAAAAGATTAGCGAGGGTCGAACAGCCGAAGTATTTGCTCAAGATCAGGAGAAGATATTAAAGCTTTATAGGGACGGATTTCCAATGGAAGCGGTGAAATATGAATATGAAGTAAATCGGATTGTGGCCTTCCTTGAAATTCCTGCTCCAAGAGCGTACGATTTGATTGACTTTGATCATAAGAAGGGTATTGTGTTTGAAAGGATTGAGGGCTCAACACTGCTTCGTATGGGTGTTCAGTTTCCTAACGAACTCAATTGCTTGACTAAAGAGTTTGCTGAACTACATTATCGCATACATAAATATGAACTTGATGTGGAACGAATTGGAGGATCATCCATCCTTAATCAGAAAGAGGTCTTGGCTCGTAACGTTCAGAACGCTTCCCAACTATCTAACGAAGTGAAGCATGAGATCATTGAATATTTGAAAAATCTACCGGATGGAAACCGTCTATGCCATGGTGATTTTCATCCAGAAAATGTTATGATCGGTGAGCGTAACTGGGTAATAGATTGGATGACAGGGATGATCGGTAATCCTGCTGGTGATGTCGCTCGAACTTTGCTATTATTCCGTTTTGGTACGCTGCCTGATGAGGCTCCAAGTAGCGTTAAAGATGCACTTGAACTGATGAGGGATAAAATAAACGGAGTATACTTGGAACAATATCTTTCATATTCTGGTCTGCAGTTCAGTGACATTGATGAGTGGATGTTACCGATTGCAGCGGCTAGACTATCGGAATGGATTCCTAACGAAGAGAAAGCACTACTGTTAAACTTAATCGAAGAACGATTGAAGTAACGAAAAACAACGGTTTTTTGATCGAGCATAAATGAAAGGGCCATCCCGCAAAAGGATGGCTCTAAAACTTGCCGTTACAGACAGCGCGGAGAACCGTATCACAAATTGAAGTTGTTATTTAACTCCCTCTAAATGATTAAGAATACTCACTCTAGCTCATGAATTCGTAGAACGGGTATCGTTAGTTCAATCAAAAAGCCGCAGTCTAGGACTTTATCTTCTGGTCGTGTCTGATACGCTCCCCATACGGTAGACTGCCGCTTTTCTTAAACATGTTAATAACATGAAAAATGCTATAGGAATATATCGTATGACACATGAGATGATTCTCTAGTACTTTAGCTATCTATCAATCAAAATAGTTACTCTAGTTTACAAGTAGCTCTTGTTTTTTCAGCAGGGCGGGGTAGAACACCAACAATAGAGGAACTATGTATCAAGACAGGTCGATCTCGCGGCGGCAATTGACAGTGTTGGAGGTTCTGGAAGCGTGAGGGGAGGAGCTACATAATAGAACACGGCCAAAGAAATAAGCTCCTTTGGCCGTTCAGAAGTAGTTAGTGTTTATTCTGAAGACGACGAGAAATTTCATCTAGTTTATGGATGATAGAAAATAATTGCTCAGAAGTAGTATCTAATTGCTCAGCGGAAACCGTTGATAATGAGACCTGTTGATCAATTTTAAGTAATTGATTGTTAATGTTCTGTAGAGATTGATAAATGTCTTTAGATGAGGCATTTGATTTATCGGCTAATTTACGTACTTCATTAGCAACAACGGTAAAGCCACGTCCGTGCTCTCCAGCTCTAGCAGCTTCAATCGCAGCATTAAGGCCTAGAAGATTGGTTTGTGTAGAAACATCTGCTACGAAGCCGCTGAGTTTCTCAATCTCCTCATTCTGCTCCTTTAACACATTCATGGAATGTGCGATCTCACCATTGTATTCATATAGTTTGGTTGCGGAGTCGGTGAAGACGGAAGAGATTCTAAGCGCTTCCTGGGTTGTAGCTGTCAATTCGACTGCCATTTGCTCCATATTTAGGCGGTAGCTTACATTTTCACGCATCGTGTCACCGATATACTGTTCAAGAATAATTGCAGAATCAAAAAAAACTCTTTTGAAAAGAGCCTGAAAAAATGCAGCTGGGTTTTCTAGCGATTGAATTCTTTCTGAAAAAAGACGTAAATACAGTGAGTATCCACCCAAAAACCAAGAAGCAGACAATCCAATTCTCGCATGGGTTGTTCCGATTCGTTTTCGGCTGTTTACATATTCTTCATCAATAACATGAGAAGAAAGTGTTTCGATATACCAAATCTGCATGTTCTTTAATTGGTCCATTGTTACATTTGTACGAATCAATTGATCCAAGTTAGGATGTTTTTCCAATTCTTCATAAAAACAATCTACGATTTCTTTTGAGTGAGTGCTGAAGAACTCTTTGTGTGAATACAAGAGGTCTAAGTCTTCTTTTGTTAGGCCGTAGAACACCCTAAGTGAATTCCATTTATTATCCAGTGCAATCATGATGCCAACCCCTATTTTCTTTATATGTAATGTAAAACTCTTTCAGATTCTAACAAAAATAAAATGCTAAATAATAATAAAATGTTAAATAAAAATGAAATATTTATGAACTATATACTGATTCGATAAATATGAGATGTTGAAGAAGGGTGTATCCCTGCAACTAAGAACATGGAAGATGTATGGGATTTGGGGGGATTTGTTCGGGGTATTATTCAGATAATTCTAAAATTTGAATTGATTTTAGGCAAACACTGACTTATGATTACTTGCAAAAACGAGGTGAAACAAAATGAGTTCATCACGCCAAACCGGGATGTTTATCTATCCGTGGGATATAGCCGAAAGTGGTATCGAGGCTGTGATGCAAACATTGCAAGAAGCCAGATGTAATACAGCGGTGGTCAATAGCAGCTACCATCAGGGGAGATTTTTTCACCCGCGAAGCAAAACGTTTCGCAGGCTGCCGTTTTCAGGGGTATCGTTTACGCCTGAATGGTCAAAGTACAACCGTTTGCGCCCGACTGTACACGAGTCAATCGCACAAGCAGACATTCTTGGCAAAATGAAGGAAGCTTGTGAGCAGGCAGGGATGGGGTTTCATACTTGGTGGGTTGGCCTTCACAATTCTACACTTGGTTTGGCTTACCCAGATCTTTGTGTGCAAAACATTTGGAGGGATACATACACATATGCACTATGTCCATCGCAGCCTGAGGTTCAGCATTACGCCAAGGCCCTTTTTACCGATACGCTAGAGCAGGTCAAGCCAGAGCGGATTTTGATCGAAGCGACTGCCTTTTTGCCGATGAAGCATGGCGAGCATCATGAAGTATGTCTCTTACCGTTAGGAGAATCGCTGCAATGGTTACTCTCGCTCTGTTTTTGCGGGGCATGTACGGAGCGTGCCGAATTGCAGCGAATCGATGTCGGAGCAGTTCGACAGCTTGTATCAAGGCTAGTCAGTCAGATGGTGGATGCCGATTCTCACTCGCAAGTATCCGCTGAAGCGAGAGAAGTTGCCTTTTTGCTGCTGGAATACCCGGAATTGTATCACTATCAGCAATCTCGTCTGGAAGCGGTAGATCAGTTATGGAGGAGCCTGAGGGAGATCGCACAGAGTCTGGGGACTGCGTTGGATGGCTTTCCGTCCTCGACACCATTTTTAGTGAATCAGTCATAGTGGGAAGGGGTTTCTTTGCGAAAAGCAGCGGCTACTCTCGATCGTGTCGTGCCGCTCGCCTATGGAGACAGTGTCGGTGATGTGGCCTACACATTCCATGCAATCAAGCTGGTAGCACCAGAAGCTACGTTGGGAGCCGCTTTTTCCCTGCACCATAACCAAATCCAGTCAGCAGTCGAGTTGGCAGCGAGGGTGAAAACAGCGGTGGACGCAGGCGCTCAATCGATTGTTTATTACAACCTCGGTCTGTTAAATAACCGCAGGCTGAACTGGATCAAACAGGCAAACCTTGCCGTTGAGGAGTGGAGGTAACTTTTTCATTCACTTGGCGTATACCCCTATGCAACAAGGCCCACGGAACTTCGCGGGTCTTTTTTACTTGGGTGAAGCTGATGGACTGAAAATCATACTACAGTCCGACGCGCTTTCATAAAAAATGGTATGATTGTCATAGCGAACAGGAAAAAAGTTTGGTTCAGATTCTATTTGACCGGCAAATTAATCCTGCTTACAATAATATGATCGTTACCGTTTATGTAAAAACCGTCGAGTCGTTTTTCTGGAACAGCAGTTCTGATCAAAAGGGCGAAGACGTAAGGAAGGGAACAAAGGCGTGATTGTTACGACAGGACTTGAGCCTGGTGAAGAAACCTTGCGTCACGCAGCTGAATTGGCTAGTACATTGGGGCTACAAGTTGTGAATCGACGCGATTTTTCATTGGGTCAAATGCGCAAGCGATATGGGGTAGAAGAAGTGTTGGTGGTTTCCGCTCTCGGAGCACGTCTGGAAGTACCGGGGAAAAAACCATTCTTTTTTCATCCGAACACATCTGCTTTTCGTATAAAGCGGCTCATGCGCGGCGATACTGATACTATGCTTGTTGCTTGCCAAATTCATCCAGGGGATAAAGTGCTGGACGCCACCTTGGGTTTGGGTGCTGATGCGATTGTGTTTTCTCATGCGACTGGTGCAAATGGGAAAGTTGTTGGCATCGAATCTGAGCGATTGCTAGCCATCTTGGTAGAAGATGGACTGCGGCACTGGTCATCCGATGCGGAAGAATTGGAGCAAGCGATGCGTCGTATTGAGGTACGATGTGGCAACCATCTAGAAGTACTGAGAGGACTGCCCGCCCGTTCCTTCGACGTCGTTTATTTCGATCCTATGTTCGAGATAACTGTACAAAGCTCATCGGGGATCGCTGGAGTCCGTGAGCTCGCCAATCCAGAGGCTCTTTCCGAGGAGGCTGTTTTGGAAGCGCAGCGTGTTGCGAGAAAACGTGTGGTAATGAAAGAAGGAAAAGAAGGTAGGATGTACGAGCGCTTTGGCTTTACGCCGTTTCGCTCCCGCGGCCAGCAGGTCGTGTACAGCTACAAAGAGATAGGTGGAGGGGAGTGACCTTGCAACAGAGAGAAAGGCTAGTTGTAATTATTGGCCCAACAGCGGTCGGCAAAACCCAGCTTAGTCTGGAGCTGGCCGAACAGTTCGACGGTGAGATTATTTCCGGTGATTCCATGCAAGTTTACCGTGGGATGGATATTGGCACCGCAAAAGCAGAACCTGAGGAGCTTGCGAGCATACCGCATCACCTCATTGATATTAAAAATCCAGACGAGGAATACTCTGTTGCGATGTTTCAGGAAAGTGCCGCAGGGTTGATTTCAGACATCAACCAACGTGGCAGACTTCCGTTTATCGTCGGCGGGACAGGTCTGTACATAGAATCGGTTACTCATCGATTTCAGTTTTCCACCACTTCTCAAGACCCTGAGCTGCGTGATCGACTGCAAAGATTGGCTGACAGTGAAGGTGTGGAAGCACTACACGCCCGATTGGCCGATGTCGATCCGATTACAGCCGAACGATTGCATCCCAATGATGTAAAGCGGGTGATTCGCGCATTGGAGATTTATGAAAGCAGCGGGTACAAAATGTCCGACTTTCAGCTCCGGGCGAAGCATTCACCCTATGATTTGGTGATGATTGGTCTCACGATGGACCGCGCAAAGCTGTATGAACGAATCAACCACCGGG
Source organism: Brevibacillus sp. RS1.1 (assembly GCF_013284365.1). Taxonomy (NCBI): domain Bacteria; kingdom Bacillati; phylum Bacillota; class Bacilli; order Caryophanales; family Paenibacillaceae; genus Brevibacillus; species Brevibacillus sp. RS1.1. The sequence continues at coordinate 465,194 of NZ_JABSVA010000001.1, read as the reverse complement.
TCGAACTCATGATCGAAGCGGGACTGGTTGAGGAAGTGAGGGGGCTCTTGGATGCTGGTTACGACGCGTCACTGGTCTCTATGCAAGGCTTAGGGTATAAGGAGCTCATCCCTTACCTGTATGGAGAAATCACGCTAGAAAAAGCGATGAACGACATACAGCAGCGAACGCGACATTTTGCCAAACGCCAGCTTTCCTGGTTCCGGCGCATGGAAGAAATTCATTGGTTTGACATGACCGATTCAGCCGAACAGAGGAATAACGTGGAAACTATCAAGCGAATATTGGCAGGAAAGTTTCAACAATTGCCGAATATATAACATACAAGTCCTTTTAGGGGGTAGTGTACATGAAACAGACGATCAACATTCAAGATACGTTCTTGAATCATTTGCGGAAAGAAAACATCGCGGTTACCATTTACCTTGTGAATGGATTTCAATTGCGCGGGTATATTAAAGCATTCGATAATTTCACGATTGTGATTGATAGCGAAGGCAAGCAACAATTAGTATACAAGCATGCGATCTCCACTTTCACTCCGCAACGCCCTGTATCACTCATGTCTCAGGAGAACAACCAACAGTAAGCAAAGCAACACCAACAGCCAGGATACATGTGATCCTGGTTCTTTTTTATGATCTGGCCCGAGTGTTGGAAATACCATCAACGTCCAAATCCAAAGTATCAATAAAAAAGCCCTGTCGCCGTTGAAGCGAACAGGGCTTTCACATTACTCCATGCAATGATTATTCGTGTAAATTTGGAACGTGATGCCGAACTTGTCCTTCACATTGCCGTATGCTGGGCTGAAGAACGTTTCTTGCAGAGGCATAATCACTTGACCGCCTTCTTGCAGGGCATTAAAAATCTTATGAGATTGTTCTTTATCATCGGTCGAGATGCAGATGGTCACTTGATCCCCAGGCTGATGCGGTTGACCTGGAAAGGTATCGGAAAACATCATTTCAGTTTCACCGACGCGAATAGTAGCATGCCCGATACGATTCTTGGCTTCTGCAGGTAATGGGAACTCCGGATTTTCCGGCATTTCACCGAAGGTTTGCTTGAATAGCACTTCAGCACCTAGCGCACCCTCGTAAAAGCTGATCGCTTCACTTGCAGTACCGTCCAAAACGATGTAAGGAATCAAACGCAATGCCATGTGTCAACATCTCCCTTGGTTTTCATATGACCAACTTGTCAAATCCACTTACTATTATTGCCCATAATTTGATTGTAATACACAGAACGTATGTTTGCAATAGGGGAATTGATCAGGATGCTGAAGAACTCCGGCGAACCATGACTACGTAACAGACAATGGCGCCGATTGTAGAAAGCGCAATGATGATCCCCATTGGTACTGCTGTATGTTCGCCACCGATTCCCACAAGTGGCGCGACAATTCCACCGCTAATGAAGGAAAGTAGCCCCTGGAGAGCAGATGCACTTCCTGCCGCCTTGCTTTGATTTTGCATGGCAAGGGAAAAGCCTGTCGCGCCCACAATCCCTACACTGGATACGACAAAGAATAGGGGAACGAGCACAGCAATAAGCCCAGCTTGTAGGAGAATCATTGCCAGAAGGAGAATTCCGCCGACTCCCGCAATGGTAATCCCGACAATGAACAAGGAAGTTTCTTTCACTTTACCTGCCAGCTTCCCAGTGATTTGACTCGCAATAATAATGCCGACACCATTAATCGCGAAAATCAGACTAAACGTTTGTGGAGACACTTCAAATATTTTTTGAAACACAAACGGCGAACCGGCGATGTAGGCAAACATAGCGGCAGTCACCAGCCCCTGCGCCATGGCGTAACCCATGAAAACGCGATCCTTCAGCAAGGTACCAAAGGTCGCCAGTGTATTGCCGATTCCTGCCTTGGAGCGGCGATCTAGTGGCAATGTTTCTGGAAGAGCGAGCAGCACGACGAGAAACATGATAGCGCCAATCAGACCCAGTACGACAAACACGCCGTGCCAGGTCGTAAATTCCAGGATTTGTCCCCCTACGATAGGTGCCGCAATCGGAGCGATCCCGTTAATGAGCATCAAGAGAGCGAAAAACTTCGTCAGTTCTGTCCCTGCGTACAAATCGCGAACCGTAGCGCGGGCGATAACAATTCCAGCAGAACCAGCAAGACCTTGTACGAAGCGAAGTAAGACGAACGTATAAATAGAGGGAGCTACCGCACACAAAAAGGAAGAGACCGCATACAAAATGAGTCCAATAATCAAAGGGATTCTTCGACCACGTACGTCGCTGATCGGTCCTGCGAATAATTGACCGATGGACAGGCCGAGCATGCATGCTGTCAAACTAAGCTGGGTCATGGAGGTGCTCGTCTGCAAATCATCGGCAAGCATAGGGAGTGCAGGTAAATACATATCTAAGGACAGTGGGCCAAAGGCAGAAAGCGATCCTAGAATCGCAGCCATCCACAGCCGTCGTGATTTGTTGCCAGTCAGAGAAGAGGGATCAAGTTCTTTTGCCATATGATTCACGATAAGTTGTCAAACCTTTCTCATTGTTTTTCCAGGAAAAAAGCTATTTACAGCTCAGAAGTGGGTTGCGTATTTTGCAAGTAATAAGCTTGAAGGTTGCTGTGCATGCGATCGAGCAAGCCGCGCAACACATCCTTTTCTTCCTCTGAGAATCCGATGAAGCAGTTTTCCTCAATGACGCGTAATACTTCTTTGACATGCTTGGTAGCCATCCGACCTTTGTCGGTAAGATAAACACGGGAGATACGTTGGTCGCGTTCGTCTTCTCTACGCTCGACAAGTCCCGATTTGGCCATCCGATTAATCATGACGGTAAGCGTAGCGGGCTTTACCCCGATTTTTCGGGCCAATTCGCTTTGAATCATTCCATCCTTTTCAATCAAGCGCATCAAGAGAATGGGCTGGCCGGGATAGACGTCGTATTTTTGAATCAGAAACTCTACATTTTGCCGATGCATTTTCATTACATGAGATGCAGAATGGGTTAATGCGGTTGCATAACTGAACTCCACCAAAGTACCCCCAATGAATTAGTGTGCTAACGAATATTCTGTGAAAGACGCCCGTAAGTTCATGCCTTGTCCTATTATACAAAAAACGATTGGACTTCGTCATGAAAATGATTTGCATGTACGAGCTTTAGAAGGATACGCAGCATTCTTTGGAGAAGTAATCATGTCCTTGAAAATCGAAAGAACAGGTTAGGTGAGATCAAGATGATCCTGAACGAAAAAATAAAAGCGGCTGTCGTGCATGTAACAGGAGTAAACGGGGAAGATCTCGGAATCATCTCCACAAAAGAAGCGCTACAAATGGCAAAAGACCAGGGAGTGGACCTCGTCTGTCTTTCTTTGGCTTCAAGTCCGCCGCCTTGTCAGTTAGTGAATCGAACGAACTATAAGGAACAGGTTATCCAGGAAAACGCCAAAAACCGGAAAGCTGAAAAAGGCGTAAAAATAAAAGAAATTCGTCTAAGTGCCTACATTGAAGACCATGATTACGATACGAAAAAAAGACAGGCAGAACGAATTCTTTCATCCGGAGATGCCGTGCAGCTGACTGTAAAATTGGAAAAAAAGGAAAGTCAGGAAGCCAAGCGATTAATTGAGCAGCTCATCAAAGATCTGGCTCATTGCGGAAAACAGGATAAAGGGATTCAAGTAAGCGGCAAGCAGGTAGTTGCCAATCTATTGCCGCTCTAATCAAGAAAAGGAGTAAGCACATGCCTTTTACTTTTGCTCATCCGGCTATTGTACTACCGTTACGCAAATGCAAGTGGTTTTCATTCTCTGCCCTTGTTTTTGGCAGTATGGCACCCGATTTTGAGTATTTTTTCCGGATGCAGCCATTCAGCGTGTACAGTCACACCATGCTCGGTTTATGGCTGGTTGATTTGCCCATCGCGATCCTATTAGCGCTTTTGTACGGGTACGTGGTCAAAAAGCCGATGCTTGCACGGTTGCCAGAGTGGATGGGGCGAGGGCTGGACTACACAAACAAGGGAAGCAGAATGCCAGCGTGGAAAATGGCAATTGTATTTGTATACTCCGCGATAATCGGCAGTTTGAGTCATATCGCATGGGACGCCTTCACGCATGACGGTGGTCGTATGGTTGACCACTTCTTGTTCTTGCAACAATCCATCTCGTTCGCTTATTATCACGTGCCCGTTTACAAGCTGCTACAGCACAGTAGTACCCTTTTCGGCGGCTTGGCCATATTGTATGTGATTGGGCGAAGAGCGCGGAAAAACAGACAGATCGTCATGAGACAGGTACCTGTCTTGGAAAAATGGTTGTTCTGGTTCGGAGTGGGGTTATTTGGGATCGTGACGGTCTTTTTACACGCATTTGTGGTAAAAGGAATTTCACCCCTCATCCATCCTTTGCAGCAAGTTGTCCCGTTTCTCTCGGGATCACTGCTTGGAATCGTGGTGCTTTGCTTCGCTTTGGACAAGCTCGGATTGAAAAAGTAGAATCCCTCAATATGAGGGATTTTATTGTCTTTAAATGGAAAAATCCTCAGACTTCAAATTCATTAAATCATCACGGGTTGGGTCAGGAATTTTGAGCAATCTAACGGCTTGCACACGTATTGCCTTTTCTATATTATTTCGTACATATCTTGCATTACTGAAATTTACTTGAAACGGATCACTCGTTACTGTTAGCAATCTTCTTCTCAGTTTTTCACTTGCTTCAGCAGAGATTCTATACTCCTTGTTCTTTGCCATTACGTTCGCAATTTCCATCAACTCATCCACCTCATAATCAGCAAAGTTGATGTGGACGGGAAAACGTGAAGGCAGTCCCGGATTTAACTCAAGAAATGTATCGATTTCATCGTTGTACCCAGCAATGATACAGACGAAATCATTGCCGAAGTCCTCAAGGCATTTTGTAAGGCAATCTACAGCCTCTTTCCCAAAGTCTTTTTCGCCACCGCGAGCTAAAGAGTAGGCCTCATCGATAAACAGTATTCCTCCCATGGCTTTCTTAACAAGATCACGGGTCTTTTGTGCCGTGTGCCCAATAAATTCACCAACGAGGTCTGCACGTTCAACTTCAGTTAGGTGGCCCTTCGTTAAAACACCCATTTCCTTAAAAATCTTTCCGAAAAGGCGTGCAATTGTTGTTTTCCCAGTACCGGGATTTCCTTTAAAAACCATATGAAAAACTTGCTTCTCAATTTTAAGCCCGTGTCGTTCCCTTGCTTTATTCATTTTGATGAGCGCATAAATTTCATAAATCGTTTTCTTGGCTTCATGTAAACCAATCAGGCTTTCTAGTTCTTCAAAAACAGTTGTTAAATTTGAACTCGACGTGGTACGAACTATTTCAGGTAAAGTATTTAGCTGTTTAACACTTACTGGACGATTGAATACAACTTGAATTCGATTATTGCTACTTGAAGATTCGAGCACCTCAGTTTGAGGAATGGCTCCTGCTTGCTTCACATGTTTCACCTGCCTTGACCATCATACAGAAAGTATACTCAGGAACATCGGAAAACCTGCCAATTTTTATGCGAGAGATCGAATTGGAAAAGTCACTGGGCGAAATTGGATGTGCTCATTAAAATAAGAAAGGCACCTGATAAACAAGTGCCTTGGGAAACTACTTGATTGCATCTAGAAGATCGTCTTCCTTAATGGAAGGAAGTGCTTCTGATTCAGAAATGCTTTCAAATTTTTTCCGGAAGTAATGGTGATGAAACAGGATATCAAGTTATTGGAGTGGTTTGTAGGCGTGTGTTAGCAAGGAGGTAAATCCTATGAAGAAAATAATAGAATACTTGATGATATACTCGCTCTCTGGGACTTTCTTGTTTTTCGGAGAAGTATTTGTTTATATGCTAGGTGATGAACATGCATTTGGAGATTCTGCGCCTGTTTATTTTAGTTGTTTTCTATATTACATTGTGACGCTTTCTATCATTTATCTTGGTGTCAAAAGGTTGGGGTTAAATAATCGTAGTAAGACAAATAAAGCACTGGATATCACCATATTTATTATCTATGTCACTCTAGTATATTTGATTGCAAATACGTTTATCTCAAAATACGTTGTCTACTTTGTGTAGACATCTTGAGAAGTAGATATTATTCTGCAAATTAATGCACAAACGGGAGAAGTGAGTCATTTAACCAAAGAGGAAAGGTAAACGACCATTACTCCGTGATGAAGAGTGATGGTCGTTCTGTTTTCTTCAAGGAATCCCATTCAAAATTCCATAATATGATATAATCTTCCAAAATAAAGGGCTTTATCAAACATGCGGAGGATTCAGATGGAACAAAAGAAGTATACGGACGTCATACGTCTCGGACATCAAACGACAGAAGATATATTTAACGAAGGGAATTTCATTATCATTCAAGAAAAGCTTGACGGGGCGAATGCAAGCTTTCGATACGATGAAGAAACGAACAACATCCGGGCATTCTCTCGAAATATGGAATTACACGAGGAAGAGAATTTGCATGGCTTTTTTCAGTGGACACAACAGCTCGCAAAAGAGGAAATTGTGGCGGGCATGGTTTATTTCGGAGAGTGGTTGAATCCGCATAAAATTAAATATCCTCAGTATGAAAAGCAGTTCTTTTTATTTGATATGTACGATACTGTAGCCTGCGAATATGTGGATTTCGCTATCGTGGAAAGGAAGGCGCAGCGACTTGGCTTGCATCTAGTACCGGTCTTTTATCAGGGGGAATACCAAGGAGAAGAGCATCTCAAATCGTTTGTCGGCAAAACAGCGCTAGGTGGCAGGCTCCGGGATGAAGAAATCGGTGAGGGCATTGTCGTGAAAAATGCCGATTACCGGGATCGCTTTGGGCGACAGTTATTTGTTAAGATCGTCACAGATGTATTTAGTGAAGTCAAACGTCTAAAGCCACCGAAAGACCCGAATCAACCGAAGTCAGGAGAAGTGTTGTTCGTAGAGCAGTATGTAACGCGCGCACGCGTGGAAAAGTTTCTTTACAAATTAATTGACGAAGGTGTACTGGAAGAGACCTTTGGTGTAAAAGACATGGGGGCTATCCTGAAAAATCTGAATCTCCGCATTCAAGAAGATCTCTTCAAGGAAGAGGCGGATTCCCTGCCTGATGGATACGATGAGAAGGAGCTCCGCAAAGCGATTAGCAAAGTGATTCCGCTTTTCGTCAAGGAGCTTTTCTCAGAGAAAGCGCCAGGTAACCCATGATACAAGTTGATTTCAGTTGGCGTGCCCCGCTGTCGTAACGTTTTGGGCAAAATGTGGTATGATAATCAGGAAGGGGCGTGAATCGGTGAACGATCTGATCAAAACGCAAGAAACAGCCATACTGGTTGGTTGCTATTTAGATAACCGGGATGAAGAAAGAACTCGTCTTTCCATGGAAGAATTGCATGAGCTGGCCGATACTGCTGGTGTAGAAGTACTGGACGTCATCACGCAAAATCGGGACCGGGTTGATTCTGCCTGGTATTTGGGGACAGGAAAAATTGATGAAATCGCGCAGAGGGCTGAAGAGCTGGATGTAGACGTCATCATTTTCAACGATGAGTTGTCTCCGAGCCAGACTCGTAATTTGGATAAAGTATTTGATTGCAAAGTGATTGATCGCACACAGCTCATTTTGGATATTTTTGCAGGACGTGCACAGTCTCGTGAAGGGAAAATTCAGGTAGAGCTGGCTCAGTACAACTACTTGCTGCCGCGGCTTGCCGGGCAAGGGAAGCAGCTTTCCCGTCTCGGAGGCGGTATCGGTACGCGTGGTCCAGGTGAAACCAAGCTGGAAAGCGACCGTCGCCATATTCGGAAGCGGATCAGTGAGCTCAAACAGCAATTAGAGGATACCGTTCGGACGAGACAGTTGCATCGGGAGCGTCGGAAGAAAAACAATGTGTTCCAGATTGCGTTAGTCGGCTATACGAACGCTGGGAAGTCGACGATCCTCAACAAGCTTACGAATGCAAACACATTGCAGGAAGACAAACTGTTTGCCACTTTGGACCCGACGACCAGGCAATTGGAGCTGCCGAGCGGACTGGATGTGCTATTGACGGATACGGTTGGTTTTATTCAAGACTTGCCAACGAGTCTAGTCGCTGCATTCCGTTCGACGCTGGAAGGCGTTAAGGAAGCAGACCTCATCCTGCATGTGGTGGATAGTCATCACCCTGATTTCCAAGTACACATGGAAGTTGTAGACAAGATTTTGCGCGAGCTAAAAGCAGAAGAAATTCCGCATTTAGTCGTTTTCAACAAGGCAGATATGCTTACAGAGGGTTCTTACTTGCCGCGTGCAGATGAATCGATTTTGATTTCTGCCATGCGGGAAGATGACCTGAAGCAACTGCTTACCCGGATTGAGTCATTTGCACTTCAATCTTTCAATGCGATGAAACTGCGCGTTCCCGTCGAACGTGGAGACATTCTCTCCCTTTTGCATCGGGATGGGGTAGAGATGGAACAAGAATTTAATGAAGAGGAAGCGGCCTACTTGATCACCGTCCGCGTGAACAAGGATAATCCGATATACGGCAGGATTGCTCCATTCCTCCTGGATAAACCAGAGACTGTTGAAGAGAGTTGGTAAGTAACAGATGTTTTCATATTTTTCCCATGGAGAAAAGCTTCGTCCTCTCGTACTTGAGGTGGAAGCGACAATCTCAGAGAGACACCGTCAAATTTCCGCTTTGGTGGATACGAATCAACTGAAAGTATTGCGTTCCTTCCAAAAGCATGAAGTCAATGAATTTCATTTTTCAACATCCACAGGCTATGGCTACGATGATTCTGGACGTGCAACGTTAGAATCGATTTACGCTGAAGTGTTTGGTGGAGAAGCTGCTTTGGTGCGCAATCATATCATCTCGGGTACGCATGCGATCGCGATTTCTTTATTTGGTATTCTTCGTCCGGGCGACGATCTTCTCTATATTACGGGCAAACCGTACGATACGCTGGAAGAAGTAGTAGGTGTGCGCGGCGAAGGGCAGGGCTCACTCAAGGATTACGGCATCGGTTATAGTTACGTGCCTTTGACGCCAGAAGGTGAAATTGATTTTGTTGCAGTCGCACAAGCGATTACACCAAAGACGAAGGTCATCGGGATTCAACGTTCGCGAGGCTATGCAGATCGACCTTCTTTCACCATTGCGAAAATCCAAGAAATGATTCGGGTTGTAAAAGAAATCAAGCCTGATCTGATCGTATTTGTAGACAACTGCTACGGAGAGTTCACGGAGGAGCAAGAGCCATTGCACGTAGGTGCAGATATCATGGCAGGCTCTCTCATCAAAAACCCGGGTGGCGGCTTGGTCAAAACAGGCGGTTATATCGTAGGACGCGAGGATTTGGTTCAGCTTGCTTCGTATCGGATGGCAGCACCAGGAATTGGTGCAGAGGGCGGTGCATCGCTCTACTCGCTACTGGAGATGTACCAAGGCTTCTTCTTGGCTCCACACGTCGTGGGCGAAGCTTTAAAGGGAGCGGTATTCTCTTCAGCAATGCTGGAGCGTTTGGGCTTCAAAACGAATCCATTGTGGCATGAGCCGCGAACCGACCTGATTCAATCCGTGGAATTCGGAAGTGCTGAACGATTGATCACGTTTTGCCAAGGGATACAAAAAGCAGCACCAGTCGATTCCCACGTCACTCCGTATCCAAGCGAAATGCCTGGATACGCTGATCCTGTGATTATGGCAGCCGGTACGTTTATTCAAGGGGCCAGCATTGAGTTTTCGGCAGATGGTCCGATTCGTCCACCGTACTTGGGCTTCGTTCAAGGCGGTTTGACGTACTCGCACGTAAAAGTGGGAATTTTGACGGCGTTGAATGGGATGCTGGAAAAAGGCTTGCTCGAAATACCGGGTGAATAAGATAAAAACGCAAGGAATGGCGGCATTCTCTGGATGATGGAGGATGTCGTTTTTTTATGTGAGAAAACTGTACATAACTTTTCGTGTAATATTATCTAACATCTATTGACAGAGATTTTGTTATAAAATAGAATAAGACTAAGAAATACGAAACAGGAGGGACAAGTCATGAGTGATGACCTTCGCCGGAATATGGCCCTCTTTCCCATTGGGATCGTCATGAAGCTGACGGATCTCACTGCGAGGCAAATCCGTTATTACGAACAAAACGACCTAATTCAGCCTGCCCGCACAGAAGGGAAGCAGAGGCTCTTTTCTTTCAACGACGTAGATCGTTTGTTGGAAATCAAGGCTCTGATTGAAAAAGGACTGAATATTGCAGGGATCAAGCAAGTCCTGCAAATGCAAGAACCTGCTATGGAACAAACAGAGATTACTACGACGTCCGAAGAGAAACGCAAGGACATGTCCGACAAAGAGCTGCATCAGCTCCTAAGGCAACAGATTATGTATCGCGATGCCACTCGCCATGGCGAGGGTGCATTGATACGTGGAGAGCTTTCCCGCTTCTTCCACTAGATAGAAAGCCGATATAGAGACTGGAGGAGAGAAATGTGAGCAAGTTTACAAGAGAAGACATCATGCGCATGGCCAAAGAAGAGGACGTAAGGTATATTCGACTGCAGTTTACCGATCTGATGGGGATCATTAAAAACGTAGAAATCCCGCTATCCCAATTGCCAAAAGCACTCGATGGCAAAATGATGTTTGATGGTTCTTCCATCGAAGGCTTCGTTCGCATCGAGGAATCCGACATGTACCTGGTACCAGATCTGGATACATGGGTAGTATTCCCGTGGGGCAATGAGTTTGGCAAAATTGCACGTCTGATCTGTGATATCCACATGCCAGATGGCTCTCCATTCGAAGGAGACCCCCGCTACATCCTGAAGCGTGCCTTGAAAGAAGCAGAAGAAATGGGCTTCACAGCCTTCAACGTAGGTCCAGAGCCTGAGTTTTTCCTGTTCAAGCTGGATGCAAAAGGTGAGCCTACGCTGGATCTGAACGACCAAGGCGGATACTTCGACTTTGCTCCACTCGACTCCGGTGAAAACTGCCGCCGTGATATCGTTTTGACGCTGGAAAAAATGGGCTTTGAAGTGGAAGCATCTCACCACGAGGTAGCTCCAGGACAACACGAAATTGACTTCAAGTATGCGAATGCACTCCAAGCAGCTGACCAAATCTTGACGTTCAAACTGGTTGTTAAAACCATCGCGCAAAAACATGGTCTGCATGCGACTTTCATGCCAAAACCGCTGTACGGTGTAGCAGGTTCCGGTATGCACGCGAACCAATCGCTGTTCCGCGGGAAAGAAAATGCTTTCTATGACGAGTCCGATGTAATGGGACTGAGCCAAACAGCCAAGCATTACCTGGCAGGTATTTTGCAACATGCTCGCAGCTTTACTGCGATCACGAACCCGCTCGTAAACTCTTACAAGCGTTTGGTTCCTGGTTACGAGGCTCCTTGCTACGTAGCTTGGTCTGCGAAAAACCGCTCTCCATTGATCCGTATCCCTGCGTCCAGAGGCTTGAGCACGCGTATTGAAGTACGCAGCCCAGACCCTGCAACGAACCCATACTTGGCGTTGGCAGTTATGCTGAAAGCTGGTTTGGACGGAATCAAAAACAAGCTTACACCACCAGCTGCTATTGATCGCAATATCTACGTGATGACCGAGCAAGACCGCGAAGCAAACGGAATCGAGAACTTGCCTGCTACTTTGAAGGAAGCAATCGAGTGCCTGAAAGCAGATCCGGTAATTTGCGAAGCATTGGGCGAGCATGCATTGGTACACTTTATTGAAGCGAAAGAAATTGAGTGGGATATGTTCCGCACACGCGTTCACGATTGGGAGCGCGAGCAATACATGACTGCTTACTAATAAGCGAACCCCTTGTGCCTGTAGGTGCGAGGGGTTTTCTATTTGGTGGGCAATTTTGATTTTTAAGAGGCTTATCATTTTTGCCCACGAATTGCCCACATCGGCACGCCCTACGACTTCTGGCAGACGATTACAAACGGGCTGTATCTGCTCACAGGGTTGCCGATCCGTGATTCGCCTCATCGTTTGAATTGTTCGGAGACAGTGGACCGAATGTTTGCTGCCGCAGGCATTAATTTAACGCCTGATGAGTTGGGGAAAGTAACACCGGGAGATCTGGTTAAATCCAACCATCTCTTAAAAATCGCATAGCTATTTTCATGGGGAGCTGCTAATTGCGGCTCCTTATCTTTTGCCCCAGGGGGTTAGGAGGATGCAGGTATGGACTTTGCAACATGGACACCTTTCATCACGGTAGCAGCCGCAATCAGTGGAATCCTGCTTGGGTGGGCAGGGCGTTCAAGGGCAATCAATCAGGATATCGCACAGCAGGCGAGCGCTGACGCCCTTCAACGGGCGGATATCGAGTTTATTAAACGTGGGGTAGATGATATCCGCCTTGATCAGAAGCGCGAAGTATTGATTGTTGTAGTCGCGCTCCTGTTTATTGGCGTGATTCTAAAGAAAACACCGAGGGTAGCTGACTGGCTGATTCCATGGCTTCTGACCGTAAGCGGCGTTGGACTAGCCTGGGGAGTTTATGGGAGCCATTAGTGTTCAAGCAACGATTCAGGGTATTCTTGCTGCTGGGATCGCAACACTGGGGCACCAGCTTTGGAAGCAGACATTTGTGAAAAGGGAAGGTGATCAATAATGACCCAGCAAGAGTTTATCGCAAAAATCGCGCCTGCAGCTGTTGCCGATATGAAAAAGACACGGGTACCAGCCTCGCTGACCATTGCCCAGGCGATCTTTGAAAGCAATTGGGGAAAAAGTGGATTAACCATCAATGCCAACAACCTGTTTGGTATCAAAGGAACCGGCACCGCGGGCAGTGTTAACATGCCGACTACGGAGTATGTAGGATCGACCCCAATTAAAACAAGCGCGGAATTCCGGAAATACAATAACTGGGCCGAATCGATTGCCGATCACTCAGCCCTTATCCTGAACGGTACAAGGGACAAACCTACTCGATACCATGGCGTCCTCGGGGCTGATTACAAGATAGCCTGCCAGAAGATCAAAGAAGGCGGGTATGCGACTGATCCGATCTATCCACAGAAACTGATCAACTTGATCGAAACGTATAACCTTCACCAGTATGATGTCGATAAGTCTGGCAACTCTGTGGATAAAGAACAACCAGAATTAAAGCTGGAGGAATGGGAGCGCGAAGCAGGCTTGAAGGCAATTGACAGCCCTGCTGCAAAAGGATTGCTAAACGATCCTGACAAATGGAAACAGAGGCTAATAGACAATCCGAAAGGCGTTCTGGAGGAATTGCCGTGGTTAGTCTTTACGCTACTTGACCGAGCAACAGATAAAATGCTTCTGCAAGGGGTACCGCCAACAAAATGCGGACTAAGCCCCGTTTGATCAAAAAAGGGCCGGTATCCTGTACGCTAAGGATTACCGGCTATTCCTGTTATGGCTACTTCATTTGTGTTCCCACAGTGGTTTGATTTAGGGCCGAACGGAGACCATGAACTAAAAACTTTCATCTAATAGGAAAGATTAACCTCTGTCCATTAATGATAAATATTTATGTACAACGGCTTGAGCGAGACAAGTTGATGAATCAATAAAGGAAATATCATTGGATTTTTTATCTGTAACAACATTTAAATCTGTACATGCAATGATAGCGGTATCAATCGTTTCAGCTAATTCTGAATAGAATTCATCCCATAATAGAAGGGACTCATCGATTTGACCTTGTTTAATCTTTGCTATTATTTGATTCACGCAGGTTTGCCAACGATCTTGATGTAAAAAATCATAACCTTCTCTCACTAAAGCATCTTGAAATATTCCAGACTGAACCGTTGGATTGGTGGCTAAAAGAGCTACCTTTTTTGAGTTTTTTGGTATTTCCCTTATTGTTTCATCAATCATGTTTAATATGGGAACTGAAACTGAGTTGTTTATTTGGTTAAAATAGATATGTGCCGTATTACATGGGATGGCAATAAAATCAACATCTGTTTTTTCAAGTCTGCGAGCCCCATTAATAATTGCCATTTCCATGTCCGTATGGTTGAGAGGTTTATCAATGTAGAAAGGCGTTGGACATGAATAAATCATCATGTGAGGGAAATCAATGTCATTTATTGCTCCATATATCTTTTGGCACTGGTCTACTACTTTATCTACAAATGGCCCAGTAGATTTTGGACCCATTCCTGCTAATATTCCAATCATAGTTGTACCCCCTAAAATAATGTCACCATCTTCTCTATAACTTTAACATAAGTATCCAATTTCCTTCTATGTGCTTAAGTACATCATGCATAACTGGCCCGACGAGCAGGCAACTCAAATCTTGCGAAGTTGTTGGGAGGCGACGGCTCCTGGCGGTCGGGTGCTCATCATGGACCCAGTTCTCCCTCCTGGAGATACGCCTCATACAAGTAAATTAATGGATGTCCTTTGAATGGCGATCTACGAAGAGGTCGAGAACGTACGGAAGAGGAATTCCGCCGATTGCTGGCTGGGGCTGATTTACGGTTTAATCGCGTCATCGATACCGGTTGCTACGTTTTGATCGTAGAAGCTGTGGCCAACTGAGACTCGAATCCAGGAGACTTCCCAAGACGATCAGCCTTTCACAAGGCCCACTTACCATGTTCTCGGCGGGATGTCCTACGAAAAAACTACTGCAAACATTGAATTGTTCTGTACAGAAGCGGAAGCACAGGCTGCAGGATATCGGAAGGCAAAAACGTAGTGGTAAACAACCCGCCTCCACATTAAAAGGAAACGGGTTTTCATTAGTACATGTCTAGCTAAACATATAGATGAGTTTTAAGTTACTTGCGTGTTCCCGTTTTGTTCGCATATAATACAAACAAACGTTCTTGTTTCTTCGGGGTGGTTACTTTGGCCTTGTCTGACATCGAGCGGAAGGTATTAAGAGTGATCGGCAACTATTCGGCAGGACGAAGAAGGACGCCAACTGTAGATGAACTATGCATCAAGACAGGTCGTGATAGAGGCGGAATCATGACAATACTCGATGCTCTCACGAAAGAGGAATACATTGAGTGGCATAGGTCTGAGCCCGATCAGATGGAAGTGTTCGAAACTTGGGAAAGGAACGGTGTATTGAAATGGCCTCTAAGATAGAAAATCCTTTTTCGATGCGTTTTTTGCTACCAGATCAACGGACGATGTATTTACAGATGAAGGAAGACGATAAACTCGTACCCATGCCTATACTTGAGCAGGATGAACTTGAATCGTTTCATTACCAACTCAGAGACGCCGGACGAGAAAATTATGCTGTTGCGATTACTTGGTGGAAACGCAAGAAGAATAGCATCGGAACTACTTGTAGGATGTGGGGAAAAGTTGAGTGGATAGATACGAATATTAGAAAGGTAAAGCTGCTTACAGATGAAGATGTTCAATGGATACCAATGGATACGATTATCGACGTTAGGAGCTAGGAGGTTCAATAGATGGCAAAGTCAACCACACCAAAAAGACCGACTCGAGATGAATTTGAATTAGAAGAATTGGGAAATCAGCTCGTTGAAGCGAAAGATGATGGCGATGAAAGAGCGTTGACTGTTTGGGGTATGCCTGAGAAAGTCCGAGGGCGGATCACAGTTCTTGACTCGCGTACAAGGCTAGTTCATGTGGAGGAAAACGAAACAATACGGAAAATCCCCTTTCTGGACATCATGAAGGTGAGTTACGAGTAATTACCAGCGCATGTCTCTCTAGGTATTGATACAATTATATCGGTGATGCTATATGGGGTACCTTCGGCATAACGCGGAATTACCTTGATTGACAACTATTACTTAAAAAAAGGAAAACGCCTCGAATAATCGGGGCGTTTTTTGTATGTATAGATTATTTTACTGAATCCTTTAGTTCTTTACCTGGTTTAAACGCAGGCATCTTACTCGCAGCGATTTCAATTTCTTCTCCAGTTTGAGGATTACGACCCTTTCGAGCAGCTCGCTCCCTCACTTCAAAATTGCCGAATCCAATAAGGGATACTTTGTCCCCTTCTTTTAGCGCATCTGCAATAGCATCTAATATAGCATCTACCGCTTTTGTAGCATCTTTCTTAGTTAATTCGGAGGTTTCAGCGACTTTTGTAACCAGTTCAGTCTTATTCATGAAAACACCCTTTCCTCAAGATATCCTCATTTTACTAGAAAAATAGAGGGAATGTAAGTATTTGGGGAACAATCGTTTGTGGTATCTGTGATTAATAGCCTGAAAAACGACATACCAGAATGTATCGAAGAGATTGCTAATCTATAAAAAAGAGGCACCTTCCTGGTTTATAGGAGGTGCCTCGTCGTGTTATTTGGTATATTCCATCACCTTAAAGGATTGAATCTTACTGAAAGATACATAATCTTATCTATAAGTAATGGCCCCTTATTAAAAACATGTATGTTTCTTTGCCACGTCTGTCTGCACGGCCATTATACCAGGTGATGAAGTCCTTTACTTCAAATGCAGTTAGAATCAAAGGCAGGTTGTTTTTTTATTTGCTCTATGATGACCCGTGTTCCTGTGTTTAACGGATATCAATCTGACTTTTTATAGATGTCTGGAGGAATTGCGAAAAGTTCAAGCCAGCTTCTTCTTCAGTCTGCTTCAAACTTTTGGGCAATTTTTCGACATTGATTTGGTTGCTTCTACATCTCGGTACGGTGACATTTAGTTGCCGAGGATACCAATGGGTCCAGGTTGAATATTTAGAAAATATAAATTTTAAAGTATCGACAATTAGCGACAAAATGTAAAATAATTACATGTTATGGTAAAAATATACAAATTGAGGAGGTAATTTAAAAGCATGAAAAGAATATTGTCAGTAATATTGGTAGCTTCTCTAGTATTTACTTATTCTGGAGGTGCTCAGGCTGCAAGTCATAATACAAAACTATTGTCGGAACAAAGTGAAGAGCTCAATCACTTTTTCTCAGAAACAAAAGATATCTTTGGAGAAGATGGCGAAGTCATCGGTGAAGAAGTCATAAATGTTTTTAGAAAAGTAGAAGTTGATGAAAATGATACAAAGAAGGTTACAATCACTAAACAAGTAGAAGAGAAATATATTGACGATCGCGATTCAATCAAGAGTGAGAAAACATTTGAACTGGAAATCACAAGCGATGGAAAGTATTTTATTAATGGAGAAAAATTAAGTGAAAAATTTTTACAATCTCCTGTATACGAAGAAAGTAACAACGAGAATAAATCATCAAAGAAACTAAAGGCAGAATATGATGGTCAATCGGGTGGGATATACAACATTTGCTCTTACGACGAAATTAATAAGCGCTATTATAAATTGGTTGCAACACCTGATGCTGATGACTATCTGGAAAGGGGTAAAGGAAAGCGATTAACGAAGTATTCTTATAATGATGAAAACGTAAGCGATTTTAAAAGGTATTGTGATAAAGTAGAAGATGCTAGGGGCGATTTAAGAGAGGCTCAAGCTGAGTTAGCTGTAGTTATAGGTGTTGCTTTGGTAACGTGGGAAATGATACTTCCTTTAATTGCTGAAGGGGCAGCAGGTGCTGTTCTTGCTTATAAAATCTATGATTCCAGTACATCGGGAAGAGAAGATTTAGAAACTGCATATAACATACTAAAAAATGATATTACTCCATACTAATTAATGTTAAACGATCCGCAGTTAAGTAGTTTTTCTGCGGATCGTTCTTAGATTATAATTATTTTTGGAAGGATATCGGCTAATACTTAAAGAGAAAGGATGGTGAGTCAATATTGTAGCCATCATATTTGTTGTATGCACCTTGTTGTTTTTACTGCTCGTATCATTGTTAATTTTCAAAAAAAATAAGAGCCAAAAAGAAATATTTGCTTATATTGTATTGGCTCTAATAATGTTACACCAAGCCATCGATTCGTTTGGGAAAATGAACCAATGATATCATTAAAACGAAACTATAAATAAAATCCTTGCTGAAAAAAAGTTTATTTTAGCTGGCTAGAAAACAACCCGTCCCTGTTTTGAGGAGACGGGTTGTTTTGTTAATACCTGTCCATGTAGTCAGCCAAATATACGAAATGCTTTCCTCCACCAATCATGTAGCCCTTGAGTTTCTCACGGAACACTCTGTCAGCAAGTGCCAACTCAACAACAAACGCTTGGGCACTTCCTAGCGACCTATTCCGTTTCGCTCGACCTGAAATAACAGATTTTCCATTATTCCAAAAAAGCGGTTTTGTGATAGAAGCGGTAGGAGTTCGCAATTCTGTTACCAAACAAGCATGAGAGAAAAGGCCATATATTATAAAGCAAAATCCACCCAGGAGCTTGGATTACCCCTAGGTGCACTTAATTTGAAGAATATCGAGATTTGTGTTTGCCCACTATTTTGCCCACTTTTTGCCCACGAAAATTTGAAAAGGCTTTGATGTCGTTTGAAACAACAGTAGGTGAAACTGTTGATATTATGCGCTTTCCAGGGAGTATTAAAACTGATCGAAAGCCAAGGATATGTTCCGCACACGCGTTCACGACTGGGAGCGCGAGCAATACATGACTGCTTACTAATAAGCGAAACCCCTTGTGCCTGTAGGTGCGAGGGGTTTTAAAAATTTGTGGGTGCGGCTGTAAAAATCATTTCACCAACAAACGCACCCACAGATCACCCATAAATCTTCTGCATATGGTCTTCAAATTTTCTCATGTTGTCACTTTCAATCTTTTTGGAAATGTGGGCATATACATCTGCGGTAATTTGCATGCTGCCATGACCTAGACGCACCTGGATGTATTTCATATCCGCTCCAGTTTCCATGAGCAAGACTGAGTGAGTATGACGTAGTGAGTGGATAGGCATTGAGGGGATGTTTACTTTCTTTAGCGTTCGTGAAAAGGAGTTAAACAATGAAGACTTCGGTATGAAATTACCATCTTTTCTACACAAAACGAGATTTAGATCATGATGGTAGAGTTCGTCGAATCCTAATTTGTTTTTGTTTTGGTAGGATAAGTGATGTTTGAGATCATTGATTAGTGATTGGCTAATTTTGATCGTCCTATTGGAGTTAAGCGTCTTAGTATCACCAAAAAGCTCGGTTTTGTTTTTTGCTCCGAATCGAGAGTCTTATTAATGCTAATCGTATATTTTTTAAAGTCTATGTCTTGCCACCTTAAAGCAGCTGCTTCACCTTTTCGCATACCTGTTTCAATTAACACTTTGAAGAATATCCAGTAGATGTAATCATATTGAAGGGTTGCCTGTAAAAACCGAGGTATGTCACTTGATTCCATGAACGTAATTCCATCATTTTTTGACTGACCTTTGATTGTAACTCCTAAGCATGGATTTTTCTCAATTTTAGCTAATGTGACTGCTTTCTCCATAGCATTAAACATTGTGGTATGGACGATCTCGATTGATCGTTTACTATAGTTTTTATCAGTAAGTTGATTTAAAAATTTTTGATACATTATTGGCTTTACGTCTTGAAGCATGATGTTATCAAAATAGGGAAGAAAGTGTTTCTGAATATTCCTTTGGTGCAGTAGATAAGTGTTTTTACGGATAGTGTCTTTTTTGTACTCATCCAGCCAAATCTGAAGAAAGTTCTTTAGTGGTATGTCACTCTGTTCATGAAACTCTAGTAGCCCTATCGAGTCACGTTTAGAAAAGGAAAGAGACCTGGGTCCATAGGTGGTTCCTACATTAGGCCAGCCCCGTAATCGGGCTACAGACTGATGCTAAGTATATATTGGTTTGTTACATTTTATGGGTAAGAAATTTAGCCTGAGGGAGAGTAAGCATGTGAAAACTGTATGGCGAATCAGTATTTATCTCATCGTTTTTGTTGCCGTAGTAGGAGGTGCAGGCACTCTCGGGTTCGTCAATACAATGAATGAGGTAATGTCGGTTTACGATAAAGCCGCACCTGCATTGACGAATGTGCAGGTACCGAAATATGACGCAAACAAACCGACAGTGGCAGTGTTACTGGCGAATGAATCAACAGAAGTGTTCGATTTTCTCGTCCCATACGAGATGTTTGCGATGACGGAAGCTTACAATGTATACGGCGTTGCACCCGATCGTGAAATAAAATCACTAACCGGCGGACTCGATGTCGTTCCGCATTATTCGTTTGACGAAATGGATGCGATGCTCGGCAAAAGCCCGGACATTATCGTCATACCGTTTATGCCGATTCTAGATGAGAAAAAATATACGCCTGTCCGCGAATGGATTCAGAAGCACGCAAGCGACAAGACTTTATTGCTTTCCATTTGCAATGGGGCAGAAAACCTGGCTGATACTGGCTTACTTAACGGCAAATCTGCCGCGACGCACTGGGGAGACATCGACCGACTCATTAAACAATATCCGAAAGTCCAGTGGGTGAAAGATCTGCGCTACGTCCCACAAGGCAATATCATATCTTCTGCGGGTCTGACATCGGGAATTGACGCTACACTATATGTCATCTCACAGCAGTTGGGTGAGGAGGCGGCGGAGAAAGTAGCGGTAGAGATGAACTATCCATCTTACGATTACGTGAAAAAACCGCAAATGGAACCGTTCACTGCCGGGCTCAGCGATATAACGTTCATACTTAACAACGCTTATCAATGGAACAAAGTAAAAGCGGGCGTTCTGCTGTATAACGGCGTTGATGAACTAGATTTGTCCGCCGCATTCGATACGTACGCTGCTTCTGGCACGACATCGACGTTGACTGTTTCCGGTGCAAACGAACCGATCGTAACGAAGCATGGCCTGAACTTAGTCGCGCGCTATCAGATAAAAAACGTGCCGAAACTAGCGAAAATGATTGTCGTCGGTGCCGATGCCGAATCAGCCGCCGCCAAAGATATCAACCAATGGAACGAAAGCGGCAACAGCGCGGAACTACTGTACTTACATCGCGAAGCAATGGATCGGTTTGCAATGGATCCTGCATTCGAGGATTTGGCCAAGCAGGAGGATATTGGGACGGCGAAATTTGCTGCAAAGCGGCTCGAATATCGCGCCACCGATCATCTGAAGCTAGAAGGTAGAACCTTCTCTTTTGAAGCGTTTGGCGTACCAATTTTGCTCGGCATCCTATCCTTGAACGTTGCTTTTTTCATCGATCAGCGCTTCTTCCGCAGGAAAAAAGATATAAGCGCATCAAGGTAGTGACATTCTATCCGACTTGAAGGTGGCCGATCAGGGGTGCTGGCTGAAAGAATAGACTGTTTTCTACGCCTCTCCATCTTTCCGATGAAAAAATGATTTATACTGGTGTTGTTGATCTAGTGATTTCTTAACCATAACTGCTCGTTAGTTGGATAACTTGCCGTCAGATTTTTGCATGGAGCAACAACCATTTCAACAAATGCGGAAGCCCTCCCTTGGACAATCTGGGGGGGGCTTTTAGACACTGTCGTAGGGTCTCGTCGAATTCCAGTTCAATGTCTCGATGCTTCTGACCTTGCTGAACGGCAATCTGCTTCACTATGGTCTGTATTAAAGTCTTCTGTGATGGGAGACATCACAGTCATGTTCGTCTAAATTTTTGAAATTGAATGATAGGTGGATTAATGAAACTTTGGAGGCTCAGACTTCATCGTATCGTTAAGTTGGGTCACAAAAACACCTTCGTTCGGGCCAGGGTTATTTCGAAACATTTTCGCTTCTTCGACTAGAACTTCGTCTGTATCCGTACCAAGTATCTTTATCGTTGCATCAATGAATGACGCAAGTGGCATTGCACGCGGTTCATCGTTGTTGCTTTGAACCCATGGTGGCACAATTTCTATTACTTTTACCGATGTGTCTTTAAGTAGATATCTTTGGGACAGCGTATAGGTATGAAGAGCTGCCTTCGTCGCGGAGTATACAGCAGTTGCCGCTAACGGAACAAATCCAAGTATCGAAGTCGTGTTGATGACAACGGCTTCTTCTTTGGACTTCAAATGGTCGATTAATGCAGAAGTCAACCGAATCGGACCTAACAAGTTTGTGGCGACTGTCGAAACCAAAATATCCTCATCAATCACGCCCGCCGCGTCATCGGGTTGAATGATGCTTGCGTTGTTAATCAAGACATTCAAATCCGGGAATTCTTCGATTAACTGCTTGGCAGCCCCTTCTATACTGGCAGGGTCTTGTACATTCAATTCCATTGCGGACATGCCGGGATTCGCTTTGATTGTCTCCTCCAAACGCTCTTTACTTCGACCAGAGATAATAACTTTATTTCCAAGATGGTGGAGTGCTTCTGCTAACGCACGTTCCCGAGCCACCACCTGTAATGAAAATCGTGTTTCCTGTAAGTTTCATAATTATACCTCCTCTTAATTTGAACATATGTTGAATTACCAAAATATGTTTTATATAGTGAATGTATCAGTGCGATAAATGGGGTTCAATGGTTAAAACAAGCTCGGTTGTTGATTTTTCAACAGAGGGCTTTGAAGTGATCATTTTTTGGATGGGATAAAGGGGAGAAGGATATGGCCAGGCGTATTCAAAAATCGAGACAAGCGATTATAGATGCTTTTATGAGGCTGATGTCAGAAAAGGAATTCGAGAGCATAACGATCAATCAAATTGCGGTAGAAGCAAATGTCAATCGAGGAACAGTGTATTTGCATTTCGATGACAAGTACGATCTGCGCGAGCAATGTATAGCAGCTCAAATTAACCAGTTACTTCGACATTGTATGTCTGGAGATCACCTAGTTCATCTCCCTTCCAAAACCGCATTACTTCACACTTTTGAATATTTGGAGCAACATGCTTCTTTCTACTCCATAATGCTGAAGAGTAAGGGAAGCACAGTATTTCGAAATCAAATGGAGACCATGTTCGGGGAAAGTCTGAGTGAATATCTGGATTCAATCAATCTCGATAAGGAAATGAACAGGGACATTACGGTACAATTTTTAACTTCAGCAACAGTGGGTATATTGGAATGGTGGATTATCCGTTCGATGCCATATCCTCCATCGGTCATGGTTGAACAATTTTGGAATTTGCTGAACCGAGGTGTCGAAGGACACGAACATCTTTCCCTTGGAAGTCGCTAATTTGGCGGCTTCTTTTGTATTAATGAAGGTTTGCAGATTAATGAAGAGTTTTCTTAGGTTAGATAGGGGGAGGGGGGATAATTGAGAGTATAAAAAAACATCTTGAACCTCGTATGAATGTGCGCAGTTTAAGATGGGATCTTTGATTATAATAAATGCACGTCATTTTCGTGTCCTGGACTGCCTCTGACTCTTTTAACAAGGGTTGTAGAAAACTAATTTTACGAAGGCAGCTGATTTAGCAATGAAAAAACTGTTTTGATCAACAATGCCAGTCTAAAACTTATATCTCTGTACACTTATTAATCCTTCAAGCCTCCTTATATGAACTACCACTTTAAAGCGTCAATGTTTTAGTATAGAGTCTTTAACATAATCTTAAGTATATAGGTTAAAAGCACGCGCTGAGACGCTCACTGAAAAGCCAGCCTTTCGCCGCTTGTTTGAGAGGAAACGATGCATTGTACCAGCAGATGGATTTTATGAGTGGCAGCAGTGCGAGTCAGGTAAACAACCGATGCGAATCATGATGAAAAACGGAGAGCCTTTTTCGTTTGCGGGCTTGTTTGATACCTGGATGAATTCAGCAGGCGAGAAGTTCGATCATCACAACACGTCCAAACGAGATTGTAGGGCCAATTCATGACCGGATGCCTGTGATACTGAGACAAGAAGTCGAGGGAATATGGTTAGATCGTGAGAAGTTCGATGCTGACTTGTTACAATCGTTGCTAACACCATATGATCACGAAAAGATGAAAACCTACCCTGTTCCAGCAATGGTTGGCAGTCCGAAAAACGACATGCCAGAATGTATTCAAGAAATAGCTAACCCGTCCCTGTTTTAAGGAGACGGGTTGTTTTGTTAATACCTGTCCATGTAGTCAGCCAAATATACGAAATGCTTTCCTCCACCAATCATGTAGCCCTTGAGTTTCTCACAGAACACTCTGTCAGCGAGAGCCAGCTCAACAACAAACGCTTGGGCACTTCCTAGCGACCTATTCCGTTTTGCTCGACCTGAAATAACAGATTGTCCATTATCCTCAAAAATGCGGATAAGGTCAGTTAATTAAAATTACAAGGTGAGTTGAAATGAACAAATCCGTAGACATTCTCGAAGTAATAGTTCAGCAACTATTAGAGGATGATAGGCTGGTAAAAATGTTGATAGCAAGATTAGTAGAAAGGATGAAGACAAGAAGCGAGCCTACGATTGAAAAGTGGTTAACTGTTAACGAAGCAGCCAAATACCTGAATATTTCTTCTTATACGATCTACGTTATGGTACGTGAAGGTACATTACCAGCATCTCGACTCGGATCATTAAGTTCACGAAAACCAGCACTTCGCTTTCAACTCAGTAAATTAAATGCTTGGATGGAAGCGGGAGGAGTTAGAGATGCTGTTAACAAACAAGTATGATAGAGAAAACAAATACTAAATGAAATCAAGAGCCCTTCAAAGTTAAAGGGCCTAGCAGCTTTATACCGGGCATTTTTAAATGTGTAGCGCACCCACAAATCACCCATAAATTAATCATAAATATTTTGCATGTGCTCTTCGAATTTACTGATGCTACTGTTTTTAAGTTTTGGGAAACGTGGGCATACACGTCTGCTGTCACTTGCATGCTACCGTGACCGAGCCGTTCCTGGATGTATTTCATATCAGTTCCGGTTTCCAATAATAGCACTACGTGAGTGTGCCTGAGAGAGTGAAATAGGGATAGAGGGAATGTTCAATCGTTTGCGTGTATGTGAGACAGCGTAAAGCAGGCATAAAGGCGACCGACAGTCTAGCTGCCAAAGGATTATTGAATAATCCGGACGGCTGGAAAATGCGATTGATCGAGAATCCGTCAGGTGTATTCAGCTAATTGCCTTGGCTCGTGTTCCGGTGTTGGACATGTCAAAGGTGATAAAAACGCTCGTTCTACAATATATGCAAACCTGTTTTTTTATAATAAATGAAATTTATCAACTTTTGTCAAATGTGCTAGATAAAGAGCCTAGTATTGTTTAAAATATACGTTATCAAAAATATTCAGGAGACGATAATGAAAAAACTTGATTTCTTGCAAGCGTTTAGAGGAATTGCAGCATTGATGGTGGTAATTTTACATAGTAGGATAAACTACCCAATAAATGACTCTAGCGTAATATCGAACTGGCTTTTTAACGCTAATGCTTCGGGTGTTGACCTATTTTTTATTATAAGTGGGTTCATCATGGTATACACTACACGAAACTCAGATGGATCATTTTTTTACGCAATACAGTTTGGCATCAAGCGCCTTGCACGCATT
This sequence comes from Brevibacillus sp. RS1.1, assembly GCF_013284365.1. NCBI lineage: Bacteria > Bacillati > Bacillota > Bacilli > Caryophanales > Paenibacillaceae > Brevibacillus > Brevibacillus sp. RS1.1. The sequence goes on along the minus strand of NZ_JABSVA010000001.1, from coordinate 439,836 downwards.
GTTCCGGTTTACCTGGTGTTGACATTCATATATTACATAGTCATGAGAATAGCTTATGAAATAGTTGGTGCTAAGTTTGATTTCACATGGGAAGATGTAATTCAGTCTCTAATGTTCATCCCTCTTAACCTAAAGGATGGAGGAGCACCGTTCTTTGGAAGTCCCGTACTTCACGTTGGGTGGACACTAAATTACGAAATATATTTCTACTTAATTTTTGGCATCAGTTTACTATTTAAAAAGTTTAGGTGGCTTGCATTTTTAGCTTGGATAGCTACATCCCTTTACATGTTGCCTCATCTCCATGGTAATAGCATAACATTGGCAGGAACCGAACAGTACAACTTCACTGGGTATCTCAATATAGTGACTTCCCCTCTGATTTGGGAGTTTGTCGCCGGTGTTGGTATCGGGCTATTGTACTTTAGCCCTCTTCGAATACCTAATTCTGTAGTCGCGCGCAGTATCGCATGGATCTCTGCTACCTTTGCATTCTGGTGGATTGTTTCCGGAGTACATTCAGATATGGGAATTACTCGTTGGGGATTCCCTGCGGCAATAATGGTGCTTTGTTTTGCTATCGCAAGCAAGACATACGAATTCCGTGTCCCTAAGTGGCTTTTATGGCTCGGAAATATATCCTTTTCTCTCTACCTAGTTCATCCACTAGTCACAAACCCTACTTCTGTAATCTTGTGGGAGACTCCAGCCAGAGAGTCACTACGAGACCCAAGTTTTCTCCCATTAATGGTTGCTTTGTCTCTAGCGATTGGGACTATATCGTACCACTACTTGGAGAAACGACTAAGCAATAAAGTACGAGATGCAATTCTAAGTTTAGTTCGGGACTTGTTTTCGAAACATAAGGCATCCAAGGCTAAGGATACACCCCCTCTACCGTTTTAAAGCGACTATTTTGTTGATTTCAAATACCGATTCATGTAATCGGATAATCGAACAACTTTCCACCACCAAATCATGTAACCCTTTGTCCATTATTCCAAAAAATGCGGTTTTGTGATGGAAGCGGGAGGAGTTCGCGATTCTGTTAATAAACAAGCATGAGAGAAAAGGTTATTTATTAAGGAAAAGTGCACCCAGTAGCTTGGATTGCCCCCTGGGTGCACTTAGTTTTAAGAATATCGAGATTTGAGTTTGCCCATTTAGTTGCCCACTTTTTGCCCACGAAAATTTGAAAAGGCTTTGATGTCGTTTGAAACAACAGTAGGTGAAACTGTTGATATTATGCGCTTTCCAGGGAGTATTAAAACTGATCGAAAGCCAAGGATATGTTCCACACACGCCTTCACGACTGGGAGCGCGTGCAATATATGACTGCTTACTAATAAGCGAAACCCCTTATGCCTGTGCGTGTGAGGGGTTTTAAAAAATTTGTGGATGCGGTTATAAAAATTGTTTCACCCATAAATGCACCACAAATCTACTGGATATGCTCTTCAAATTTTCTCATGTTATCGTGTTAGCATTTGGTGATCCATAAAAATAAAAAAGCTCCCTCATCGGAAGCTGATAGGGATTCATACACCACACGCCGTTGGAGATGGATTTCCTTCGAACACAAGATGAAATGGGTTAGGCTTCAAACTACCTTTACAATCTAGTACCTTATCTTACATCGTTATCCTTTACAATAGGATAGGTTCCACTATTTTCAGACGAATTGGTTAGCGATTGAAAACCATTGAGGATACTCTTCATCTGTTTTATGTCCTCGCTTAATTCATTTGGGGAGTTTACATGTTTTTTAATATTTGAAGCAAGACCCTCCATTTGATTAGCAAGCCTGTGAACCAATCCAACATCGAATTGAGTCATTCGAATTCACTCCTTCAACTGTTTTTAAATTCCTTGCTTACAATGCCAGTGTGAGAAAGAAAATCCCCGAATCTCGAGGATTACAGTCTACCAATATGTTTGCTTACTTCAAAGCCGCTTAGACTTATCTTGGTCCCAGATTGATTCGCTTCATATTTCTCAGGTAGGTTAGTCTTCGTAACGCTCCTTTCTAACGTAGTTTTTCCAAACAAGTAAAAATGAAATCCTTTTTAGGTTTGTGCCCGGGGGAGGAGAATAGCATGGAGACTCAAGCGCCAGCAATGCAATGAGGGGAAAGCGACCGAAGAAGTTTACGGGCTGAGAAATAATTCGATCGAACCAACGCATCCAGAACTGTTTGTATGGTGGCATATGTCGCAAAATTTGATCTTTTTCCATTCCTTCTCTGCACCAATAAACCTCCTAATGCCGTCCGGAGCAAGCTTGCCACCATGAAAACCTCAGTCAATTTTGACAAATAAAGTGAGTGAGTGGTAGATTCTATTTATACTAATTCTTTAATTTGGGTGGGCTTATGAGAAAAAAATTACAAATATACATATCGTCTACTTACTACGATCTTATTGAGGAAAGACATACCGCTGTTGAAGCCGTACTCCAAGCCGGTCATATCCCTGCTGGAGTCGAGCAATTTTTCAAGGAAAGTCCAATGAAAATTAGGAAGAGATGGATCGACGAGTCCGATGTATATATCCTGATTCTCGGAGGATTCTATGGTTTAACACTTCCTGATGAATCCAAGAGCTATACGCATTGGGAATATGAGTATGCCGGAGAAGCGGGCAAACCTAGATTTGCTTTTGTTGTCACAGATGAAGCATTAAGACAAAAGCCTTACGACTTCGCAGCAATTGAATATTATCAGAAATTTCAAGAGTTTAAGCAATCGGTCATGGAACAAGTTCCTACCTATTATGTTGAAGATGTACGGCACATTAAAATGGTACTTCGTGATCAATTGCCAGAGTATGCAGCAAGAGACGATTTGTATGGCTGGTTTTCCGGCAAGGATGTCCCGGACGTTCAAAAGCTGTTGGAAGAGAATGCAAGATTAAAGGCGGAGTTGGAGAAAAAGAAATGAAAGAGGGGCTGGCACAACTAGTCCCTTTCTTCCGACTTCCATTAATTTTTCTCATGTAATGACAAAGAACAAACCGTGAATGCTCCCGGTCAGCGTAGACTTCTGCCTGGCGAACTTAAACTTCCCTAACTCCGCAGGATTCCCTCAGAAAACTTAAACCCAACAAATGGACATCTTTTAGCACATTATAAAAGCAGGTATCATTCTGAAAAAAGGTGATTGCTGTGACTGGAATGGCTATTAAAAAAATATGTAAAAACTTCTCTATTTTTACTGTTGTACTGGTTGTTATATTGGGCTTTATTTCGCTTTACCGTGTTGGATACGTAGACTACAATGATAGTTTTATTGTATGGCTAACCTCATCACTTGGATATCTATGTGTATTAATTTTATTCGAATTAAGAAATAAAACAGGCAAGAATACCTCTGGTGATTAGTGGGGCACTTGCAACGGAAAAGACTTACCAACTGAAATGGCAGCTACAATAGGAGCTGTCCATTCCGTGGGCACTCCACGTTTCTCCAATCATTTAGAAATACGAAATGAAGACAAGAGCCCTCCAAAGTTGAAGGGCTCTAAGCAGCATATATCGGGCATTTTTACATGTATAGTCCAATCACCATTCACAAATGTTGATTTTATGCGGTTTTCATGGAGTTTTGAAACCGATTGAAAACGAAGAGCATGTTCCACACACGCGTTCACGACTGGGAACCCCAGCATTACATGACAGCTTACTAATAAGCGAAACCCCTTGTACCTGCAGGTGAGAGTGGTTTTTTATTTGTTGGGCAATTTTGATTTTTTCAGGAGTTTAACTCTTTTGCCCACTATTTTCTGAGTACATACTTTCCTTGTAGCTTTCAAACTTGTCCATGATATCTATCTCAATTTTCTTTGAGAAGTGGGCATACACATCAGCGCTTCATTTTTCTCGCGCTCTTTTTCTTCCGGACGTACCAGCCACGTTTATGAAAGGAGATGGACCTGTATTTCTGAGCCAGACTGATGATTCGTTTGCGAGTAAGTGATGCTGGTTTTGAAGATAAGCTTTTGTTAAGGGAACTTCTTACAACTAGATGACCAGGGTAGTGAGCTTTCACGAAGTTACCATAAGTTTCGAACTCGGAGAAGCCAGCATAACTCTGCTTGTTGGTCTTCTTGATAATCGCCCAGTACCATCTAGTCTTATGCCTAGCTTCAATTTTAGACTTCAGTCGGGAGAGCTTCGATTTGTCGAACAGCATATAGTGGGCAACGAAAGAGCGCGAAGCGGTTGGTTTGGCCCCCATTAATTTCCTATAGGTTCGAAAATACTCGGGACGACTCCAGTTACGGCAGTAAAAAACAGTTTTCCCATTGACGAGAAAGACATGAGGTCGGATGAGAATGGTGTCGGCGTCAATCACAAGATAATACCTTTGCTTGGTCAAGTTTCCTCCTGCCAGCTTCAACAATTGTTGGAGCAGCCAGCCTGAGCGATTGGTGCGTTTGGTCTGGTAGTGAATGTCATTTTTTGTAATCGGTAGGACGCGTCTTTCATTGATGAAGGTGCAGTTTTTACGTCGGCAGAGGGCTTGAATTCGTTTGCTTGGTGGCGATACAACCATGATCTTACCGACAGGATGCTTCACTTGCTTACGGATGCTGTCAATGACATAGGGAAGAGTGCCGAGGTCTTTCTCAATAGCGGGGATCAGGACATCAATTTTAATAGAGCTGTTGAAGGTGCTTTTCGCTGAATGTGTCAACTTCTCAACTCCTTTTCGCTAGGCAGTTTCAAGCATAGGTGCCTGAGCAGGTTGGCCAAAGTGTCCGACTTTCCAGATAGGATATGATTTTCTCCCTTAGGGTGAATAAGACAGATATGGAAATCCTACAAATTGTGTATTTGTCTGCCTTCTTGAGTCATTGAGAAACTCTCCTCACTCACTTTTGTCTTGGCGAAATCGTTGACCTTCAACAATGGCAGCTCGATCCGACTCCGATAATACTGACTGGGTAAATGCGTTACTTTGAAGGTAGACCGGTATAGATGGAGCTGGCAGAAAAACAGGAGGGCTGTGATGGCCGCAACGAAATCCGAAGAAATTGACAAAAGGCGTTTAGAGGGGGATAGATTGAAATCCGATAGGAATGGTCTTTGACCATAAAAGCCGTATACAAATTCATATCGGGGATGAATTCATTCACATTTTAACAATCGGTGTACAAAGTAAAATAGCCGTTCGATTTGAACGGCATCGTTTTCAACAGATCTTGCTTCGGCGTAAGTGTTATCCTCAAGGTTGTATTGCATCACCTCGATAGTATGTAACAAAACGGTAATTGAATAAAGCCCCCAATTGGAGGCTTACTCAAATTATCTGGGATTAATATGGTGTACAATGGTGTTCAAGGGGTTTTTTGCCACCACCACCCCAACTGCCGCCACCGCCGCCACTGCTACTACAATTTGGTTTACTGTATGCAAAAGCAGCCGTAGAGACTGACATTACCATAACGACTGCTAGGGCAAAAGCAAAAAGCTTTTTCATAAGTATCACCTCCTTTACAGAAAGTTCTAATAATAATAGCGTAACTTAATTTCAAATTTTTGTAAAATATTGATCTATCAACCATTTTGATTCGTGCTTATTAGGAAGGACAGGGCTATTGAATAACAGATTAAACATAACGAGACTAAGGTGCAATTTGGACGGTCTAAGGCGCGTCAAAAAGACGTCCAAATTAGGACGTCTCTCTGTATATATCTATATACCGTATACATGTTGATCACGAAGTTTGACTAGCTTCGTAGATTTTATTTTTACATCATAATGAATCTAAGGGGAATGTATCCAGATGCTTGATCGTGAACTGCGAGAGGGCTTTTTTATTTGCATGATTCACTTCTGTTCGTATGTAAAGCAAATGAACGTTCCTGTTAATCGTGATTCCAATAAAAAACATGGGTGAGGAAGAAATCCTTCGTAGCGAGAAATCGTAAAAAATACCCCATAAAGGGGTAAAGATTAATGCTTCAAGACTGAATTGGCATGACGAACCTTGTAGGCAAATTGGACGGGTTCATCTATTGATTCAAAGTGTATAAACATGATGCCAAGGTTGTTAAAAAGCCAGTGGTTGTGAAGGGCAGTAACGAGTATATCGTAATGGCGAAGAACTGAAATGAATGGGTTAATTTCTTCTGGGAGAATTACTGTTTCACCCAAACAAAGCGCCTTCCCATTTTGATCCACGGATTCAAATGAAAACATCAAAGGAGGCCTTCAGTAGAAAGCCTCCATCAAATAAGAAAGGGAATTTATGGAGTGATGACTGACACAGTTCCACGAACTTTCCCGGCTCCATTGTTCTTAACTCTAATATAATATTGGCCTATTGGTAACACTTTAGTACTTTGAAAACTAAATGAACCTGTCCCAGGAAACAGAAAATATCCAAAGTTTGGGTTATAATCAGTTCCGTCTTGTCTATATATAGCGTACTCTACTAACGGATTATCAACATTTATTCCGCTTTGAGTCACCTTAACAGTAAGAACAGTAGGAGAATTAATATAAAAATAAGCAGAGTCAGAATATCCTCTAGTTCCTTGCTCAAAACCTAATACTTTTGTTTCAGTCGCAGCAGGTGCTGCTTCTTTGGTCGAAGACTGCTGGGAACCGGCAGCAAATGTTTCTGATGGTAGAAAAACGGAAGCAGAAAGTAGTGTAACTAAAGCAACTTTACCAAACCATTTCAATTCTATCATCTCCTAATTTTTAGATTCTACTAAATATTACAAATAAATCCAATTACTTACAATATTTTTCTGTGCGAAATACCTTGTCACTCAAGAAATTGACTGAAGCATTCCACTTTTCAAGTGATTTAACACAATATTTCGGGAGTCTAACAGCATAGGCTTCTATATCCTGAATTTCAAGGTAATCACTCTCCTTGAGGAAAAAGTAACTACTTCAGTAGGAATTTTAAGCTGCTTGTAGAATATGATTTATCAATTAGTTGAATAGGGGGACGTTAATGTGGGCTTATTAGATGGTCTAATGGGTAATGCTTCGGAAGTTAACATTGCAGAGGTTCAACAGGAGTATGCTCAAATCTTAGCGAACAATGAGAGAATAGAAAAGGCGTACAAATTAATTCGCGATATGTTCATCTTCACCAACAAGCGGTTAATATTAGTTGATAAGCAAGGTATTACTGGCAGAAAGATAGAGTACCATTCCATTCCTTATAAAAGTATTCATCATTTTAGCATTGAAACAGCCGGAAATTTTGACTTGGATGCGGAATTGAAAATTTGGGTTTCAGGAAGTGCAGTACCGATCCAAAAACAATTTAACAAAAACTTGAATATTTACCAGATACAGAGCGTATTGGCCGAGTACATTTTGGGTTAATTTCGCTTGATTAGAAGTCCTCATTCAAATGGAATGCCCCTGAAATGAATCGATTTCATAGAAGCATTATCAGCGGGCATTCTCTTGGGGATAAGGCGTACGACTTAGTCTGAGCTATTTTTTTGGCAAGAGAAGGTATGCATACTAATATATACTTGTAGTAAATATAGAGCTGATATCCTAATATATTAAAGACTACTTTTTTATTCACGTATTACTTCTTGTAACCCCCAATTTGCTTAAAGCAGTTGGGGGCTTTTTTTATCGAAGTGACCTACGAAGCTGCTCGAACAGGTAGATAAAGTTATCTGACGTCCTTTACATTTCGAACCTAAAGTATCTCTATAAAAAAATTTGTACATCATAAAAACCAATCTCAATTCTTTTGTACCATACATGACAAGCAAAATTGAATCTGTACATAAGTATCATGCTGTACAAAATAGTCTGTGTAAGCAGCTATTTTTGTACAGTTTTTTTAAAGTTCCTCCTTAATTCCCCATAAGAAAAAGAGCAAGGAAGACCTTGACTTGGAGCTTACTCCAAGGAGTAAGGTTATAACGCAAGAGAAAGTTGAGCAAGTAAGGAGGCATTCATGAACGAAGATCGGACGTATTCGATTTCCGAAGTTGCAGAGCAGACAGGGCTTTCTACGGATACCCTTCGTTATTACGAGAAAATCGGACTACTTGCTTCGCCGACGAGAGGCGGCGGACAAAAACGAATGTACGACGAGGGAGATATCGGTCGTATCCGTTTTTTGAACCATCTCAGAAGAACAGACATGCCACTGAAGAAAATCAAAGAGTACGTAGAGCACTACTCACTAAAAGACGATGCGCACTGTTATGCGTTGTTGGACGAGCACCGGGAGGCGATCGAGCAACGCATATCCGAATTGAGCGCAACCGCTGAAATCATTCGATACAAGCTCAAGCATTTTCAAGAGATCAAGGATGGGCATCAAATGGAGGGAAAAGAATATGAGGATTGAAGCAAACCAACGGATACCGCAACAACCGCTGCACACCGGTTACGGACCACGTACAACTGCCGAAGATATCATGCAAGGAGTAGATTTGGCCGGTAAGGTTGCCATTGTGACTGGCGGATATTCTGGTATTGGCTTGGAGGTATCGAGGGTACTCGCGAAGGCAGGCGCACAAGTAATCGTTCCTGCCCGTTCGCTGGACAAAGCCAAAGTTGCAATGGAGGCCGTTCCTGAAGCGGAACTAGGCGAGCTTGATCTTGCCGATCCGGACTCAATCGATGCCTTCGCCCACCAATTTGAGGAATCGGACCGCCCCCTTCATATTCTCGTGAACTGCGCAGGGATCATGGCTATACCTGAACAGCACGATCGCAGAGGATATGAACTGCAGTTTGCCACCAATCATTTGGGACACTTTCAACTGACATCACGGCTTTGGCCAGCTCTGAAACGAGCAAACGGCGCTCGAGTCGTTTCCGTTTCTTCAGGCGGTCATAGACTAGGTAGCATCCATTTCGAAGATCCGAATTATCTACACCGCGCTTACAACAAGTGGGAGGCGTATGGGCAATCCAAGACGGCTAACGCCCTATTTGCACTAGAACTGGATAAGCGGGGCAAGCCACACCATGTACGCGCGTTCTCCGTACACCCCGGTACCATCGTCACCGAACTCTCGCGTCATTTGTCCAATGAAGAATTAAGCGCTTCTGGGGTGATCGACATACAGGGACGGCGGGCGTTTAGCGAATTGACGGAGGAACGCAAAACCGTACCGGAAGGAGCAGCGACAATCGTCTGGTGCGCTGTAAGCAACCAACTCGACGGAAAAGGCGGCGTTTATTGCCAAAATATCGATATTGCTCCTTTGGTTCCGATAGATTCTGGTCATAGCCTTCAAAAGTCCAATCTTTGGGCCATTCTTTTATTACATCATCTCTATAACTTCGGGCAGCAATCGTGTATTTTTCTATTTGTTTTGACTCAGTGAAGTTCAAGAAATTGAAAACCCGTCCCTATTTTAAAGAGACGGGTTTTCTTCCTATCAGAGAGAATACTGATGAGTTCTTGAAACGCTAGTCTATGTGTGGACAGGGGGAGACTCCTAAATCATTTTAGGGAGCCCGCTTGATTCCGATTACAACGGTAGCATTGAGCTCGTCAGATATTGTCACCCGTGTAATAAGCCCTTAATGAGTGAAGATAGCGGCTGTCTCAGTATGTTCGGAGGCATACGCTACAATTCCAATTCCTAAGCCAATACGCCGCTTCATCTTATGAAGTTCAACTGTATTTTTCCAATGCTAACTTCTGGTAAAAATATTCGAAAAGAAAGGGCGCTCAAAAGCACCCAATGATGCTTAACTCGATTTACCAATGGAACCTGGAGAAGGCCCAAAAACTGGGGCTAATCTTGACGGGTGCACCTTGGGGCTAAGGCCAAAAAATTCGCAAAAGTTCATAATTAGTGGGCTCCACTTCTCAGGATCGATGTAGTTCTTCTCGCCAGTCATAAGGATTTGTTCATCAATATGAACGCGTATTATCTTCACTTCAATAGCTTTTAAAGAGCTGGGCAGTTCAAAATTATGGACCTGCTCTACGATTGCCTCTAATTGAACTGGACACTCAGCAACGCGTGGTGGACGAATTAGGTCCGAATCTTGGGGGGTGAGCCTAGCCGTTTTGAATTTATCTGGTTCAAATCGGTATCCCACATTAGCCTTACGCTCCGGGACAGGATTTCGCCCAGTAAGTAAAGCTAGTCGGTCTACCGCATGAGCAAGATCAGACGAAGGAAGATTTAAAACACATTCACGCTCACGCAATAAATTGGCAACGGTTTGAGATGAACTACTCATTCCAAGCATGCATGATTGATTCAGCCACCATGCAGAAGACATAGGTGCCAAGTTGACAGAATTGTCTTCATTTAATGTGCTGATGAGTACAACTGGCGTCCCAAAGTAAAGAATTTTTGGCTCAACTACCTTATGCATAATCGCGCTCCCTCCACTAAGAAAAGAAAGGTTATCATACTCGTCTCAGATAAGAGACCTAGTTTAAATTATAATCAGTATTCGTTTCGTTATTTTGCTGTTTCATTTCGATTGAACTTTACTCGAAATTACTTAAGAGAAGGGGAAGAGGGTAATACAGGGTTGCGTGATCAAGAACAGTTGAATCGGGCACGACGGCAGCTATGAACCAAAGTAGTTTTGCTACGATGACATTAAAAAGCAAGAGGATGCGGAGAAATTCCCAATCTGCAACATGCTTTTTATGTATCAACTTGGCCTTAGGTTGGAAGGGGCTGTCCTAAAAGTCGAGAGACAATGGGACAAGCTCTTTTTTATATATACACAAAAAATATAAAAATCATTGACATAAGAGTTCAAATATGTGATTATCTACTCTGTCACTTATAATGATAATCATTATCAAATGATATTTCACACTAAACACCACGTGACGAGGAGAAATGAGCACATGAAAAAAGGAACACAAATCGTACTGGCCTGCTTGGTCGCAGTAGTTACTGCCGTGTCGGCGGGTTGTGGAACCAGCCAAACGGCTACGGAAGCCCCGAAGAAGCCTGAGACACGCGTAGTCAAGCACCTGATGGGGGAAGTGACGATCCCAGCGGAACCAAAGAGAATTGCTGACGTATCGGGAGCAGCGGAGGAGCTTCTCATTTTGGGACACAAGCCGGTTGCTACGGCCAATACATACAAGACAAAAATCATGTCCCACGTAGCGGATAAGCTGACAGATGTAAAACCAGTTGGTTGGATGTGGGATGACTCCATCAATCTAGAAGCTGTGGTAGAAACAAAGCCAGACCTAATTATTATGAATAACCGCCAGCAAAAGATGTACGAGCAGCTGTCCAAAATCGCGCCGACTGTCGTTCTGGAGACAGACATGGACAAATGGCGTGATAAGTTTAAAGAAATCGGTCGCCTGTTTGGACAAGAAGAGGACGTGAACAAATGGCTGGCTGGATATGACGTGAAGACGAAAGAAATGCGTGAGCAACTCAAGCAAGCGTACGGCGACGAGACCTTTATGTTCCTGGCCGTAACGCCAAAATTGTTCCGTGTGTACGGGAACTATGGCTATGCAGATATCTTATTCACTGACCTCGGCCTAAAGCCGGCAGCTGGAACACCTACAGATAAAACAATGGAAATGATCGAGCTAGAAGGACTGACGAATTTTCAGGCAGACCATATGTTCCTCGTCAATTTCGGAGGGAAAGCAGATGATGTTTACGCAGAACTGAAGAATAGCCCAGTATGGAAAAGCAACAAGGCAGTTCAACAAGGCCATCTCTATGAGATTACCAATGAAACATTCAATACCAAAGCCTTTGGCCCAATTGGAAAGGAAATGCTCCTAGAGGAGATTGGTAACATGTTGCTGAAAAAGCAATAACCATGCAATCGACACAAAAGATAGGGCGATGAGGCGGATCACTATGACGGCTTTTTGAAATTCATGTTGGTTTCCTCTTTATTCATAGAAGGGGTAAACAACGTCAACGCTTGTAACACTCTTCAGAGGAAGGCTTACATGGAAGAGTGATGCAAAACGTTATAAAGCCCGTCTTCACTATCAAGACGGGCTAAAATCTATTCACGCTTTACTGAATCGTATAAGTAGCTACGATTACATTTTGATCCTGATAAGAATACGGCGCTTGAAATTGTACGTAGCGATACCCGTCCTCATCAGCCTTAATAATGATACCTGTCGTACCACTCCAAATCTGTTTATTTTGAGCATTATAAACGGTGTAATTAGCAAAGCTACCATTTGCACGGATACGGAGCTCCTGCCCTTTCTTGAGATAAATCGCTTCCTTTGGACTTAACTGCCCAGGAGTAAGGTAGTAATATTTGGTGAATGATTGTGTTTGTTTTTGTTGCTCAACGGAGACTGTGTTTGTTTCACTTTGTACGTGAGCACTAGTAGAAGCGGAAGCATATGCAGGTGCGCCAGAGAGGAGTAAAGCGAACAGTGAAATAGAGAGAAGCTGTTTTTTCATACCTAGAACACTCCTTTTGCTCAATTCTGACCAAATTCTAAATATATAAACCAAAGGTAATTATACTAAATTTCAATAAGATGGTAAATATTTACATTATGTAGCTTAACCTTTCATTTGATGACAATGACAGATGCAAAGCAAGTCGCAAGTGAAAAGCGTAAAATAAATAATACTCTAGAAGTATGTAGTCGCAAGTCGTTAGACTCCTGACATGAAGACGTTAAGCCGCTCGGAAAAGAACCGGGCGGCTCTTTTGGTGAAATGGTAGGTTTTGTCGTCTGACAGGGTGTCCTCAGCTATCCTCTCCATAATACTAATCCTCTTTCTACGAAAGCGTATCGTGGGAGGATTGGACAAAGAAGGGCTCAAAGCTCAATGATTTCGAAGAGGGAGGAAGAGGGCAGCTTAGCCGCCCATAACATTGGACAGGTATATTAGCACTCATCACAACTGCAAGCAACAATTGTTAATAAAACGAAAAGAACCAAGACCAAAGCAAAATTGTCGTCAAAGAATCCCATCGATATCACCCCTTTGAAAAGTATGAGGAAGAACCTCAAACTCAAGCTATGCAAATTGCGGAGCTATGTAAGGGCGATATCACAGTAGGCGAAAAATTTGGGCATATAACAAACAGTTACCTGTCATGTCCAACCGCTCAAAAATGTCAAATCAACCGGGGATATACGACAAAAAAAGGCTATCCCCTAGCCCTATTTATGGCATTTGGGACAGCCTTGTTGGTATGATTTTGTCGAGGGTAAGTATTGGCGTTAAACGCTATAGGTTGGCCATCCGCAATACCCGTCAACTTCACAAGGTATACGTTGTTCTTTTGCGCTGCTAACACTAGGAAATGAAAGTGATAGAAATAATGCAGCAGCAATACCAAACAGAGCAATTTTTTTCATAAATCTTCCCCCTCACAAGTTTCATTTTTCAAAAAGTATACGACCGGGAACAACATATATTTCGAAAATAAATCGAGTAGCTGGTGAGCTAGAAAAGTTGACGCGAAAAGACCATCCCTCTGCCACGCACATAGCTGTTGGGACGGCCTTTATTTACTATCTAACATTAGTTGGCGCACAGGCAATTTTTACCTGCTGGTATGCATCCCCGAGGGCATGGAATGATTGAGTTAGCACCCATTTTTTGAAGTAGTTTCTTCAACATTGTTATTCACCTCCTTAAATGGAAGAATATAACTTTCATTTCAATGATAGCACACACAAACTCAATTTAATATATAAAATATGGAAAATTCGGAAAAATGTAATCTACCGTAAAGTAAATTATCAACATTCCAGTCATTCTGGCCCATCATCAATCGCGAAGTTCATGGCAAGCCTGTATGGGAGTGTTGCACGTCATTTGAAACCCACCACAAACTGACGTATAATCAGGTATTATTGATGAGTCACTAAAAGGAGACGATTTAGAAATGGCGTCGGTCAATCGTAAAACGGAAATCATTTCTGCTGCCATTGAAGTCTTTGCTGAAACCGGATATTTCCGGGCAACGACAGCGCAAGTGGCAGAGCGTGCAAAGATTTCTCAGCCATATATTTTCAAGTTTTTTGCATCGAAGGAAGCTTTGTTACTGGCAGCATTAGAGGCATCGTGGGAGCGGATCATTGACTCTTTCCGTCTCGTTGTGGAGTCCGCATCCAAAGAGCAATTGGAAACAGATTTAATTAAGGCATATGAAAAGATTTTGGCTTCGCATCAAAATGAAATACTGCTTCAAATGCAAGCCCAGACGATTCCAGAGCCTTCGATTCGAGAGGCAATGCGCGAAGCATTTCGAGGGGTTCGCCAGATCGTCCTAACAGCTTTTCGTGAAGCGGGCATCGAGAATCCGGAAGAGAGAACGCTTATTTTCCTGGCAAGAGGAATGCTGTGTAATATTTCAGTAGCTTTGGACATGCCAGAATTGATGGAGGAATAACGGAGGGAAAATTGAGATAATTAGTTATTGACTAATCACTAACTAAAGCGTTATTCTTCAAATGAGTTAGTGATTAATCAATCACAAAATAAAACAAGTGGAGATGATCCGAATGAATAAAGCGATTGTAGTCGGGGCAACAGGCGGAACGGGAGCGGCAATTTTGACAGAGCTGATCAATCGAGGGATTGAAACGATTGCTTTTGGGCGTTCTCTACAAAAGCTAGAGCAAATGGCGTCAGAATTGGGGAATCCAGCACATTTGTCATTAGCAGTCGGGGATGCATTCCGGTCTCCAGACATCGTAGCAGCATCGGAAGGAGCGGATGTACTATTTCATTGTGCAAACGTTCCTTATCACGAGATGGTGAATAAGCTGATCCCACTTGGCGAAGCGATCATGGAAGCCGCCAACAAGAGAGGAATGAAAGTTGTTGCGGTAGACGGCATCTATCCATACGGAAGAAAGCAGATGGAACCAGTGACGGAGGAGCATCCAAAGCAACCGCATACGAAGAAAGGAAAAATCAGGTTGGCATTTGAACAGATGCTGTTTAGCAATCGCTGGGATCATAATCGAACGATGATTGTCAGACTACCGGATTATTACGGACCTACTGCTAACCAAGCATCGTATTTAGGGTCCACACTGGAGGCAATTGCCGCTGGAAAACCTGGGATTTTTATTGGGAATATGCGTGTTCCTCGCGAGTTTGTTTATTTGCCTGATGCAGCAAAGATGATTGTAGAGTTGGCCTGCCGCGAGTTTGCTTATGGACAAAATTGGCACATTCCAGGTGGAGGCATCATTTCCGGTCGAGACATTGTGCGAATTGCTCAAAAAGCAAGTGGCACCGTGAAGCCTGTCATTCCTCTTGGGAAAATGGGTTTGTCTTTGCTGGGGATGTTCGTCCCGGTGATGAAGGAGGTTGTCGAGATGCTGTACTTAACCGAAAAACCGTTGATTCTTAGTGGAGAAAAATATAAACGGCTTATTGGGCCGATTCCTGCGACGAATTTCGAGGAGGGTATAACGGCAACGATCCAACATTTGCAGAATCGTACTTCTATGAAATAAATAATAGCAATCAGTTATTGATTAATCACTTACAATGATCCGTCGGAAATTCTTTAAATATTCCTTTACAGGAATATTCCCTTTGGTGTATATTTTACCTAACAAAGATCACAATAACGCTGAAGGGGTTGAGATGAACGTAGAATCCATCATGTAACGAGGTGAGTGACATGTCAGGGATGAATCCGGGCATGGACATGGCGACGCTGAGTGCTTTGGCTGAACCAAATCGTATGAAAATCGTCGAACTTTTGCGCGACGGTCCTCTGACAGTAGGGGAAATTGCTGACCAACTGGGGCTTCGCCAGCCCCAAGCCTCGAAGCATTTGAAGGTGCTTAGTGACAATGGGATCGTGGATGTGAAGGCCGAAGCCAACCGCCGATTTTACAAGCTCAGGCCCGAGCCCTTCCGAGCGTTGGATTTTTGGGTGAGGTCATTCCAGCGTGTTATGGAAGAGCGATTCGATAACCTGGAAGACTATTTGCGGGAACTGCAAAACAAGGAAAAAGCTTGAGATCCATTCAAAAGAATGAGGAGGAATTACTATGTCAAGAAACGCAATGGTTTCAAGGGTAGAGAACGAGCGAGTGCTGGTACTGGAGCGTGTATTCGACGCGCCCAGAGATCTCGTGTTCCAGATGTTTAAGGAGTCTGAGCATCTCAAGCGTTGGTGGGGACCGAAAGGGTGGGAACTCCCGGTTTGTCATGTTGATTTCCGCCCAGGTGGTGTTTGGCACTACTGCATGAAGTGCGTCGATAAGAATCAAGGAGATTTTTACGGCATGGAATCTTGGGGCAAAGGTGTTTATAAGGAAATAGTTGAGCCCGAGAAAATCATCTATACCGATTACTTTTCAGATGCAGAAGGCAACACAAACGATGCGATGCCATCAACAGAGGTTATGATGGAATTCATCGATTTGGGTGGCAAGACGAAGCTGGTCAGCCGTTCAGAGTATGTATCTGCGGAAGCTCTCAAAACTGTCATGGACATGGGTATGCTGGAGGGCATCACCCAAACGTGGGATCGTTTGGAAGAGAGTCTGAACGAGATCAAGTAAGCGAAATAGGAAAGGCCGCCTGGTATGAAGACCCGGCGGCTTTTTCTTTTTAGTAGCAGATTTATTTCACCATTAGCGCAATAAAATCGTTTAGCTTATCCAGCGAAATGATATTTTGATTGCATGACATGCTGTCTTGGCAAATGTAGTTTCCTTTTTTCAAATACGTTCCATCCCCGGAACCTTTGGCTTCAAGGATGAACATGCCGATCTCCTCAAAGCGATTACAGAGCGCACAAACGCCTTTTTTGTTTACATTTGTAAACTGTCCGTGTATGCCAATCAGTTTTCCTTCGTGGTAAGCAACAATAAATTTCTTTTCCGTCGCAGTGTCTAGCCAGCTCAGATAAGAGATTTCTGAAAAATCGATCTCAGCTAAATTCGATACCTTTAGCTTCTTTACTTTTGGAAAGAGCTTCTTAATGGAAGATTCTGTGATAGCAGGGAATGGAATTACAAACGGTGAAAGCTGATTCAAAAACTGCTTTCCTTCTGCCTTTTCTTTTATCGAGTCAATCGGATGCAAAATCTCTTTTTGTTCTTCCGTCATGTTTGGGAACAATTGAAAGACTTCTTCATGAGCGATTTCTTTTCGAGCACGAATCACGTTGACATCTGTACTGGTCGCATAGGCGTTCATGATTGCTTGAACGCGTGATTTAATGAAGTGATATTGATGCGTATGGATAAAAGGTTCCATGTTGCGGTTCCTCCTGTTTCTGTCTTGTAAGGTGGGTTCTTCTTTAACTTTAGCGTGTTTGCAGGTGAGGAGAAAGGGAAAGGACATTTCCAAAAAAAACTCGCCATAAAAAAGCACTGACAACCTAATGAAAAGGTCTTCAGTGCTTTATAAACGTCTATTTGGTATACACGATTTTTTTAATCGTCTCTGTAGACAAAAAGTATTCCTCCGCTAACTGAGAAATAGCCGTCCCGGCCCGAAAACTGCTTTTAATAGCTGTATTCCGCTCATCCAGGAGTTTTCTTCCGCCAGTGCGCGTCCCCCATTTTTGATGGGTTACTTTTGTCTTCGGAATATAAATGGTTTCTCCTTGCACGTACTTTTGAATTTCCGCGAGTAACGATTCAGGAAGGATTAAATTTGCTTTCACACATTTCATTTCTGCTCGCTCCTTATTTATAGATAGGCAAATAAGGGGCAAAGCCAAGAAATAGGAAATGAGATACGCAAATGAAGGCGATGATTCGTTTAAACGGAAGACCACCTCATGCAAAGTATCGCCTCACTATTTCTAGGCTTTGCATGAGCCGCTGCGGTATGTGGCAAATTGAGAGCATTCGCCATTGGTACACCCCCCTCGAGGTCCATTTTGGAAACGGTGTCCCCCTTGTTTGAAAGGGGGTATTTGAATTATATAAGAAAATGGCTTTTTTGTATAACGATACTTACAAAAATGTGAGTGGATTTTGAATGTTCATTTACAACCTTTTGAAAGTCAAATATAGTAATGGTATCGAATGTGAAAAGAGGTTTTGATTGAGTATGATGAAACTGATAATCGCTAAGTAAAATTCGAATGAATTTTATATGGGAAAAGGTTAAATGAAGGGCGTGCCCTTGGTTTCTTTTTTATTCCTTTTTTCAAAAGCGATTAGAAGGCATTATATCTCATTCAAACAAATTTCACGTTTGTGCATGATATCTATTCAGTTCGGGATAAGTATCTTCATCACAACGATAAATTTGACCATGAGAAGAGAATTCTTCTTGTGGTCTTTTTTATTTGGAAAGAAGGGATTGCGAAAAAGGAATGGATGAGGACAAACCGCACAAAAAATAGAACGGGAGGTTTTTATATGCGTGAATATCGATTGATTAGTGACTACAAGCATATCGAAACATACAAGGAAAGCTTTAATGACCTCGCCAAGCAGATCTTTCAGCTCGATTTTAGAGAATGGGATAACAAGGGCTTTTGGAATGACAACTATGTCTGCTATTCCTATTTGGATGGGGATCAGGTTATTGCGAACGCTTCTGCCAGTAAGATGATCGTGACATCCAATGGAAAAGACTACAAGGCACTTCAGATCGGAACGGTCATGACGCATCCTGCCTATCGCAACCAGGGGCTGGCAGCGAAATTGATGAACCATATTCTTGAAATATGCGAGAAGGAATACGATTTTATCTATTTGTATGCCAATGATACCGTGCTCGATTTTTATCCGAAGTTTGGATTTGAGAGAGTACCTGAAAGTAGTTTTCGTTTATTGGCAACCGATTTGAAAAAGCACGTGGAACAAAAATCGGTCTTGCGTAAGCTGGATGTTGATAATGAGGCTGATTTTGATATTATGAAGGAATTTGCTGCGAAAAGAATCCCCGTTTCAACGAGACTAGGCATCAAAGATAGCGAGCATCTGTTGATGTTTTACTTTTTGCTTGTTTTTCGGGATGCGATCTATTATCTCGAAGAGGCGGATGTGATTGTCTTATTTGAACGAGAAGATGGACAACTGCATGTATTTGATGTTGTAAGTAAAAAACCAGTTGATATAGAAATGGTCATTTCTCATTTGATAACCGCTGAGACAACGATCATTCATTTTCACTTTATGCCGGATAGTGAGAATGAAAAGATCCAATCTGCATGGATGACAACAACCGATGATGTCTTATTTGTTCGCCCCTCGTTAAAAATGGAGACAGAACATTTTCGTTTTCCGCTTACTTCCCACGCATAAAAGGTTTGAAAAGACACAGTAGGTGAAACAGTAAAATAGCTTCGTGCCATCGGGGGTTGCCGAAAAATGATCAAATGTGATTATCACAATATATGAGTTATGTGCTACCAGTTTATAAAGACTGGTAGTTTTTTAATCCCCCTTCTGAAGGGTGGATGTACAAATGATGGTCACATCAAGTCGACGATCGGGAAGGATGATCAACAGATTGAGGCCAGATCGTCGTACAGCACACAAGAATGGCGGGATGATTCATTGTGATACACAACAAAAGGACCTATCCCAGCAGTTCTTTGGCTCCGTTCATGACTAAGGGCAAAGACTGTTTAACGAATGATTCCGCACTTATTAGACGCCCCTCATTGTTCCAAACGTAAGCCGCCCCATACATTCCCCAACTTAACATGACAGAAGCTGTATTTATTAAGAATTGCTGGTTTGGAGTCGATAGCATCTTGTCTTTGTCTATAAAGGAAAGAAGTATCGTTTGAATTTTTTCCTTTATTTGAATTTCGAATACAGGTACAAGCGATGTATTTCTTCTTTTGCACATAGTGCTTAGACCCATGTGAAATTCACATACCCCGAGAAAAATACTCTGAATTGTTTCTTCATTCAATACTTCGTGACCGCTTATTCTACGATTCATGATTGTCATAAATGATTCCATTAGTCTGGCCTCAAGAATTTCGAATTTATCTACAAAGTGCGCATAAAAAGTCGCTCTGTTAACAGTAGCCCGCTCTGCAATATCCCTAACGGTTATCGATTCAAAGTCTTTTTCTTGAATTAATGAAGCAAAAGCGTCTTGAAGGAGTCGCCGTGTACGTATCACACGAGGATCAGCTTCATTCTTTTTAATGGTCATGGTTAAGATCTCCCCAGTAAAACGACATTATAGAAATGGTGTTGTCTATACAACGGTTTATGGTTATTGCTGATTGCGTACCATTCGGTTGCTATTATAGCATACAAATACAACAAGTGTTGTTCAAGCAACTGGTGTTGTATTGACACAAAATGCTGAATGCCATTTTTTCAAAAGGAGGAGAGAACCATGTCGGTTTGTAACTATGATCCCGAGATCAAGATTTCGCGGGAGGAATAGACCGAAACATTACGGCAAGCTCCGCGCTGGCTCCTTTAGCTGCTGACATGCAGCCGTGGCGTTTTTTCGTAGTGATATAAAACACATCAGGAGTGTGAATGATGAAGAGCACTTGGAAAGTTTACGTTCTAGCCTTGATCAGTTTTTTAGTTGGAACATCCAATTACATCGTTTCCGGAATATTAGACCGAATTGCAGAAACATTGGGAACTAACGTTGCGGTAGCAGGTCAGCTCATTACGGTTTATTCCCTGGCCTATGCGGTCGGCACTCCTATTTTGATGGCGCTGACGGCCAAAATGGACCGGCTTAAGCTCCTACTTTATTCGCTGGGCCTCTTTATTGCCGCAAACCTGCTGACATTTATAATGTCTGACTTTGGTTTCTTCATTACCGCGAGAATCATTACGGCGTTAGGCGCCGGGGTGGTCACAGTTAACGCGCTCAGTATCGCCGCCAAAATCGCTCCGCCAGGTAAGCAGGCCAGCGCCATCGCGAACGTCACCATGGGCATTACCGCATCGCTCATCATCGGCGTCCCGCTGGGCAGAATGATAGCCTCTGCTTTTGGCTGGAAAGCGGTATTTCTGGCCATCGCGATTGTCGGGGGCTTGGCCATGCTTGTCATTGCTGCAGTTATACCACGTATGCAGGGCGACAAGCCTATCCCTCTGATTAAACAATTTGCTTTGTTAAAAAAACCTCAGGTTTTGGTTGCTTTAGCGATTACTTTTTTCTGGTTGGGAGGATATTCCCTCGTCTATACTTACTTATCCCCTTTTCTGCTAGAGGTAACTCATTTACATGAATCATTGATTAGCGCAGCTCTGTTCGTGTTCGGCGTTGCCAGTTTGATTGGCTCGAAAGTCGGCGGCTACAGTGCGGATAAACGGGGCATCAAATACACGCTCGTTTCTGGGATGGTGCTTCACGTCATTTCGTTGATTTTGCTATCTTTAGTCGGACAGTCGGTCATTGCCGTATTCGCCATTTTGATCCTCTGGTCTTTTGCCGCATGGTCATCTGCTCCCGCGCAGCAATTTAACCTAGTTTCGCTTGTTCCTGAATCCACGGGCGTCATGCTGAGCTTGAACAGTTCCATGATGCAGCTTGCCATGGCAGTCGGCGCAGGAATTGGCGGGCTGATCGTTAACCGTGTTTCTTTAGCATCCATTACCTGGTTCGGCGTACTCGGCGTACTCATCTCCATCATTGCTGTGTTTGTATTGTCCAGAATGGCATCACGGCATTCGGTGG
This sequence comes from Brevibacillus sp. RS1.1, assembly GCF_013284365.1. Taxonomy (NCBI): domain Bacteria; kingdom Bacillati; phylum Bacillota; class Bacilli; order Caryophanales; family Paenibacillaceae; genus Brevibacillus; species Brevibacillus sp. RS1.1. The sequence continues at coordinate 418,275 of NZ_JABSVA010000001.1, read as the reverse complement.
TTCAATCAGTGGAGTAAGGTGATCTTTCAGTTCTTTACAAAAAAGCAGACCGCAAATGAACGGCCCCCCAATTGTTGGACGCAACAATGCGGTGTGGTTGTTAAGGCAACGAAAAGTACATATCCATGTAGATAAATGAACGTAAACTATCGGGGGAACGATGCTACAATAAATAAACGAGACGCGGCTGCCGGCATGATTCGGTAGCCACGTTATACTCTAGGGGGAGTTTCCATGCTACTTCGAAGATTTCATGAGACGGATATTGACCAGATCATCACTTTATTTTATGAGACCGTGCATACCATAAATAAGCAAGATTACACGCAAGAACAAGTAAATGCTTGGGCTTCCCTAGCGGATTTGAAGCAGAGGAAAGAGGTCTGGTTGAAAGCTCTAACGAGTAATATTTCCTATGTTGCTGAAATGAATGGTTATATCGTGGGCTTTTCTGACATGAGTGTACAAGGTTACCTGGATAGACTATTTGTTCATAAAGAGCATCAGGGGCAAGGAATTGCTTCAGCATTGGTAGACACACTTGAATCTGAAGCCAAAAAATTAGGTCTAATCGAAATAGAAACCGATTCGAGTATTACCGCTAGACCCTTTTTTGAAAGAAAAGGGTACATCGTAGTAAAATCGCAAATCGTTGAACGCAATAGCACTAAGCTGATGAATTTTAGAATGAAGAAAAGTTTATGCTAACGAGAGACGAAAGCTGAATACAAAAAAACAAAAAAGTCGGTAATCCTGAGAACGGGAAGCTGGTTACGTCGGCCAGCTGAGTGCCCTGATTACTCTTTAAATGAAACCATAGTAACATTCTGATCTTTTTCGTTCACCGTTAAAACAACCTCACTTGCATAGCGTGAGAGAAATACGAGAAAGGGGGATTCTAGCAGGTCGTCACTGAGCACCCAGTTCGTGGGGGATATGGAGACCTCGTCACACGTTTTGAATGGTCTATTCATAAAGTCCCAGAGCCTTTTGTGATCCGGTTGGGGAAGGTAGGTAGTCTGCTTGATAAAGGAATCCCTGTCTATTTGGAACAGCTTAATGCTTAGTCGATTACTACGCTCACATTCTCCCTGTAGATAAAAATCGCTTACCAGAGGATCAATCTTACTTGTATGTATGACCGATTCGATAAAAGAACTCTTTATATTCGGCTTTAAGTCCTCCAGCCTGATTTCCTCCAACTTTCCATTTGTGCATATTCCCCGTACTGTCGTAAACAGGCTTGTGAAATTGACGGAAGCATACGCTTCTATCTCGGGATCGTTGTGGGCCGGAATCCGATAAGCAGTGTGCTCATGAACAACAAAAGGGGCGATGGCCCATTGCAGAACGATATCATGGATAAAATCGGGAGGTTCCTGAAGCCCACTTGACTCGAATCTCTTAAATGAGAAGTCGACGTTTGTTTCTACCCGATTCTCTCCAGTGAGGAGCGGTAGCTCTATCAGCCAATCCATATAGTATGTCCTCCTTAATGATCGGTTGCAACGCCAGTCACTGTTTACCCCTTATGATCCCAGCAAGTTGATAGATTTGCTAGCAGATTAATCCTTTCGTAGGGGCTGAACTCTTTGGCGTAATTCCTGTTCGGTCAACGACTCCAATTGCAACAAGGCCTCATACGGATCATCACCCGGAATATGAAAGTATCGAGCAAATGCAGGTTCTGTTTTGAGGCCGTCTTGCTTCAGAGCCCTGATATGGATACACGCATCCAAGCCCCCTATATGTAATAATCGTGCTTCGATGTCCATATGACGATAGGCGTTTTGCTTTTCGACTGCAACCGGTTGAGCAAACAATTCAAACCAAAAGCCAGCTGTGAAAAACGAAATAACGCACGTGGGAATCCCTTTTAGATCGAGTTTTGTCACTTCAAATCTGGACAAGCAGCCAAACGCTTTACGGACAACCTGCTCAAACTGATCCAGATCACGACTCTCACAAATAATATCCAGATCGCTTTGCTCAACATCAATGTCCAATGGGATGGTTCCGGCAAGCACTGGACGGTAATCGGCTAGTACTTCCATGATATGCGTCTGTTGAATCGCTTCCCACGCCGCTTTTTGGCGCATTGTTCCTCTGCTCAAGTAAGAGAGATCATGCCAATTTTTCATGAAACTACCCCCATGTCCACTTTCTTTTAAAATAGTGTAGACAAAAGTGAATAAGTGCGCAACGAAATTGGTAATCACTCGTATACCTAAATGAAGGGAGTGTAGTGGATGGAAATACTTTTATGGGTTGTGGTTGTGTTATTGTTCCTGCTAAGCATCGCAGGAATTTTCTTACCCGTTTTACCTGATACGATCTTGTTGTGGGCGGGCTTTTTGCTCTATCACTTTTTCATTGCAGATCCGGGAGCGGGATTGCCGGCATCCTTTTGGTGGGGAATGGCCGTTCTAAGCATTCTGCTTTACGGTGCTGACTTGCTGACGAACATGTACTTTGTGAAAAAGTACGGGGGGTCCAAGTGGTCGTCCGTTGCTGCAGCGGTCGGAATTATCCTCGGAATTTTCGTTTTCCCACCGTTTGGTATGCTGATCTTGCCGTTCGTATTCGTCGTTCTCGTAGAGTTGATGGTGCAGAAGCAATCGATGGAGCGAGCAGTGAAAGCGGGGGTAGGCTCACTGATCGGATTTTTGGGCAGTGCGGTCGTAAAAGTCATCTTGCAAGTTACGATGATCATCTGGTTTTTTATCGCCAGATAACATATAGAAAACAAAAGGGACAGCCGAGGCTGTCCTTTTTTACGTGGAAACTAGTGAATGAGGCGATAGACACCAATGACTTTACCGAGAATGGTGACATGCTCCAGAATGATCGGTTCCATCGTGGCATTTTCCGGTTGGAGACGGAAGTGGTTCTTTTCTTTGAAAAATCTTTTGACGGTCGCTTCATCTTCTTCTGTCATGGCTACGACAATGTCACCATTGTTCGCTACGTGCTGTTGGCGAACAATGACGTAGTCTCCGTCGAGAATCCCGGCATCAATCATGCTATTCCCGGAGACGCGCAGCATGTAGACCTTGTCGGAAGTCACGATATTGTCTGGAAGCGGGAAGTATTCTTCCACATCCTCAATGGCTGTAATGGGTTGTCCAGCGGTTACTTTTCCAATTACTGGCACACGGACGACAGAGTCTTCGAAATTGTCTTGAAAACGATCTTCATCTGAAAGCAATTCGATGGCGCGAGGTTTGGTAGGATCTCGACGAATGAGGCCTTTTTTCTCTAAGCGTGCCAAATGACCATGTACCGTTGAGCTGGAAGCGAGTCCAACAGCCTCTCCAATTTCACGTACAGAAGGCGGATATCCTTTATCACGAACTTCCTTTCGTATGAACTCGATGATGGCTTGTTGTCTACTCGATAATTTTGACATAGAAAGACACCCCTGATTTCTCGAACATATTTTCCTATATTATACCATGGGAGCTTGCGTTCGACAAACATAAGTTCGTTTCGTTGTTGACATGAACATATGTTCTCATTTATTATGAGCTTACAAGAGAACAGAACGTATGTTTGTAAGGAGGCCATTATCATGAATTCATCGACAGTACGTAATCGTTTCGAGAAAAAAGAAGAACGTCGTGTTCGTTTTGGTATCACGAGAGGTCAAGCACTCTTGTTTCTTATTACATTTACTCTCTTTTTTTACTTGTTGACCGAACTAGTGTTTGCTGCTTCACCAATGGACGAGCCACAAGGCATAGAAGTAACCGTACAATCCGGAGATAGTCTATGGTCGTTAGCCGTTCGCTACTCAGATCAGCATACGGATGTTCGTGACTATATCATAGAAATCAAGGAAGCGAACGGTTTGGATAGCAACTGGATTTACCCGGGGCAAACTCTGATCATGCCTGATATGCCGTAAGTGTTCGGCTGTCTTGCGAGATCATTCGAATGTGGTATAATGAAGCGGCACTACTACAGAGTGGGAGGAACCAGCAGTGGTATCTGACGCAGAAATTAAACGCATTAACGAATTGGTCAAAAAGTCTCGCGAAGAAGGTTTAACTGAAGAGGAAAAGCTCGAGCAAAAAGCATTGCGCCAAAAGTACATTGACGCCGTTAAGCTTTCACTGAGAGCAAATTTGGATTCCATCCGTTATGTGGAAGACCTTGAAGAAAATAAGCCAAAACAGTAAGATAACAATTACTGATACGACAGACATCCTCGCTTGACGCTAGGGTGTCTTTTTCTGTGACAGACATAACGCTTTGATAGCCAGGGAGGGAAAGCGATGGCGTGGATAGCTGTGGCGGTTGGCGGAGCAGTTGGCTCTCTTGTGCGCTACCTATTGTCTTTACTCGCAAATCAGCCGGAATGGCCGTGGGGAACCTGGATCGCCAATGTCTGTGGCTCCTTGATCATTGGCATCTTGTTCGTGCTGGGGAAAGAACGTGGCATTTTATCTCCCACACTCTATCTCTTATTTGCAACGGGTGTCATGGGAGGATTTACGACTTTCTCTAGCTTCTCCTTGGAAGTGGTCACTTTTTGGGGAGAAGGACATCTGTTGCGGGGCACATTATATGCTCTTCTCAGTTTGGGACTCGGTCTACTTTCATGTGCGGTTGGAATATGGCTGGCCAGGCATTGGTCCTGATACGTTCAAAGACACGATACATGTGAGGGGGAATGAAGGTGAGTACACAGCATCGTGATTATGAGTTGGAACAAAAAAAGCTGGATGAAACCATTTCAGCTATTGATGAAGAAATGGAGCAGCTTCGCAATGAAATTCGCGAGGCAACCGATGACTATGTGAAACAGGTCGTTAACTCTAAAAAGGCAAAGGATTTGCGCTATCTGGAAGATCAGGGGCGAGAGAAGCCTTATTTCGGCAGAGTGGACTTCTTGAAGGATGAAATCTACGAGCTGGATCAGGTCTACATAGGAAAACGGGGAATTGTACGCAGCGATACATTTGATTCTGTCGTCGTGGATTGGCGAGCGCCTATCGCCAGTCTTTATTATTCTGGTGAGAGCAAAGACGCGTTTTATCGGATGGGACGCGAGATCGTGCGTGGTGAAGTTCGATTAAAGCGTAATTTTGCGATTGAAGACGGAAAGATCGTTGGCATCTATGATGGAGCGGTAAAAGAAACAATTAACCGCGAAATGGGGCATCCTGACGAGTTTTTGCAGGAGGGCTTCATCGATGAATTTTTGGCAGCCAATTTAAATCAGGCGAACGATAGCAGACTAAAAGACATCGTCGCTACCATTCAATCCGAGCAAAATGATATTATTCGGGCGGAAAAAGAACGGCCCATTGTCGTGCAAGGTGTAGCGGGGAGCGGAAAAACGACGATTGCGCTGCACCGACTCTCCTATTTGATTTATAACTTCCAGGATTCCATGATGTCCAAAAAATTCATGGTGTTTGCGCCAAACCGGATGTTTCTTACCTATATATCCGAGGTTTTGCCGGAGTTGGGAGTTGATGACGTTCAACAGTCTACCTTTGTAGATTGGGCAGCGCGTCTTGTGAAGCCTCTGCTTCCAAAAGGATGGAGAATCGTGAGTCCCGATAAGCCTCTTCAATTGTTCTTCGAAGAAGGGCAGGATGAGCGCCAGCAAGAAATGACGCGAAACAGGCTTCGCTTCAAAGGATCGCTCGCTTGTCGGGAGGCGCTGGAGCAATACATTCGGCATATCGTCGAAACGAGAATCCCTTTTAAGAAACTCAGCTTTTTATACAACAAAACAAAGCAAGTCTTTTCCATTCCGGGTGATTTTATACGCCAATGCTTCTTGGAGCAATTCGCCAATATGCCGTATCATCGTCGAGTAGAAGCGCTTCGCAAGCATTTAAAACAAGAAATGAACAAGCAATTATTTGCCCATTTACGAGAACGAAAAGTCGATTTGGACAAAGAAGGCTTGTACAAATTCGAGAAAATGCTGGAGCAAATCCTGGATACGTACCTGACTTCGTTTCCAAGACTGGAAATCTTCGCAGCTTATCGCGAGCTGATTGCTGACGAGGAATTGCTGCGCAAACTCGCACCTGCTGACATTTCAGACGAAGTTGTGCGTGATGTGACTCAGTCAAGTGCTGCGCTGTTTGCAGAGGAGCGATTGGAGCCCGAAGATATCGCGCCATTGCTATACTTGCAGCATATTGTGGAAGGAATGAATAAGGCGGAGCATTTTGATCATACGGTCGTGGATGAAGCACAAGACTTGAGTGCGTTAGAAATAGCTGTCATTGCATTGGCAACCAAGCGAAACTCGCTCACGATCGTGGGAGATATTGCGCAAGGCATTCATAGCTACCGAGGAATTCATGCTTGGGAAGAGTTGACCAAGGGGATATTTGCGCAGCTGTTTCCTTCCTATTATACGTTGTCGCAAAGCTATCGTTCGACAATTGAGATTATGCGCTGTGCTAACGAAGTGTTGCGGCAAATTGAATTGCCCGAGACGGTATTGGCAAAACCGGTTTTGCGTCATGGTGAAAAACCAATCATGGTCAAGGCTCGTTCACGAGCGCAACTGTGGGAGGACATCTCTTCGCGTGTGGCAGACTACCAGTCGGAAGGCTTCAAAACGATTGCGATCGTAGCGAAAACGATCCTAGCGAGTAAAAAAGCACATAAAGGCCTGCAAGACAAGATAGCTGATCTGACTCTGTTAGGCAGCAAGGATAACCAATTTCCAGGTGGCGTAACCGTCATGCCTGCTTTTTTAACAAAAGGCTTGCAGTTTGATGTGGTCATTTTGCTGGATGTGGACGCCTATCAAAATAATGAATGGGACGCGAAACTATTGTATGTCGCGATGACACGTCCAGTCCATCGGCTTGTTATGACGCAGGTTGATGACGTTTCTTCACCGTTGCTAATAGATTTACCAACAGCGCTCTACACCATGGCTACTGACGAATAAGAATCGACTCATCAAAGAAAACCCTCTGCTTGTAAAAAAACAGAGGGTTTATCTGTATCATGCTTAGTGGTCGCCTGTGTTACCTTTAGAAGGGTTCGTAATCACAAAACCTTCTTGTGGCAAGAAGAGGTAATCAATGACGACGCCATCCAGCAAAGGCTCATCCTTTTTCACGATCACATCGATCTCTTTGTCGGTAGAGATCACAACATCTTCTTCTGTTGGCTTGTCCAGAGCGAGTCCGTAATGTGCATGATCACCGTGAGCGTGCGTAATATAAACGCGCAGTTTCAATTCTTTGTCTTCTTCTTGCTCGATGATTGGAGCCAATTGCTTGGCAGCGTTACGAGTGATTTTTAGTTTCACAGGTCAAATCCCCTAACTGTATGTAAGTTACCCCTCCATCTTAGCAAGAGGGAAATCAGGATGCAATGTTGAAAGTGTTACGATATGTCTAGATAATGACAACAGGGTGGGGGAGAATCATTTATGAAAATCGATTTGCGAAGTGATACCGTTACGAAGCCAACCGAGGAGATGCTTCGAGCAATGGCAGAAGCGGAGGTTGGGGATGATGTTTACCGGGAAGACCCAACTGTCAATCGTTTGGAAGCGATCGCGGCTGAAATACTCGGAAAGGAAGCTGCCCTGTTCGTAACAAGTGGCACGCAAGGTAATCAGGTCGCTGTTTTGACGCATTGTGTCAACGGAGACGAAGTCATTGCGGAAGCGGATTCGCACATTTTTTACTATGAAGGCGGCGCAATGTCGGCATTGGCTGGCGTGCAAACACGGACGCTGGTTGGTGAACGCGGTGCTCTGCGTGCAGAAGAGGTAGAGAGGGCGATTCGGGGCAACAATATCCATTTTCCTCGGACAAAATTGATCTGTCTCGAAAATACACATAATCGCGCGGGCGGGGCGGTAATCTCTGTTGAGCAAATGAAGAACGTCTATGATATCGCGCAAAAACACGGTGTTCCCGTTCATTTGGACGGTGCGCGTCTCTTCAATGCGGCTGTGGCACAAGGTGTTGCAGTCAGTGAGCTAAGCGCTTATGCCGATACCGTTCAGATTTGCTTGTCCAAAGGGCTGAGTGCTCCAGTTGGTTCCATTTTGGCTGGTGAACGTGCGTTTATCGAAGAAGCGAGATGGTGGAGAAAAAAATTAGGCGGGGGGTTGCGTCAGGCAGGGTATTTGGCAGCGCCGGGCATCATTGCTCTGACACAAATGACCGAACGATTGGCAGAAGATCATGAACGGGCACAGCAATTGGCGAAAGGCTTGCGCCAGCTATCGCTTCAGGTGGAGCAAGTCGAGTCGAATATCGTGCTGGTGAATACGGGCTCGATTGGACAAACAGCTGTCGCCTTCTTGGAACGTTTGGAAGAAAAAGGAGTGCTCGCGGTCGATTTTGACGAGTATGTCATTCGCTTTACGACGCATCGACACATTAGCGATCAACATATCAAGACCGTTGTGGAAGCAGTAGAGGAATTATTGGTAACAGTGTAATTGAATCAAACGCTTGTAGCCAGTCGAAGGGAAGACTGGCTTTTTTCTTTGCTTCAACCATCAATTCTAAATAGTTAGACAATTTGTACAAAATAAGAGTCTATACACGATCTGTTTTTCGCCATACCGTCTGATTTGTTTCTCCTACACTTGCGTTATCATAGTAGTGTGATAAAGCAATAGTATTTACTGGTGTATGGAATCGAATGGAATCAAGGGGGATGGTCTCGATGAGAAAGAGAAAGAGCTTCATTTTGAGTTGTTTCTTGCTACTTCAAGTTATTACGGGATGTAGTACAAGTGAAACGGGGGTAACGAACAAACCGAATGATCAGGCATCTCAAACAGTGCAGCCAACAGGAAAAGAGATGGTATTGAATTGGAACGCAGACGGTGGAGAGCCTCCGACAGCGGATCCCGGACTTGCTTCCGATGGTACCTCCTTTGATGTCATTACTGCCTGTTTTGAAGGACTGACTCGCTATGGACCGGATGGAAAAATAGCTAACGCAATCGCCGACAGTTATACGGTATCCGAGGATTTGACGACGTACACATTCAAATTGAAAACGAATGCGTTATGGAGCAACGGAGATTCGGTAACCGCCCATGACTTTGAGTTCGCCTGGAAAAGAAATCTCGACCCGAAGACAGCGTCCGAATATGCCTATATGCTTTATTTCATTAAAGGGGCAGAGGGATTTAACACAGGGAAAGGATCGCATGAAGGCGTAGGGGTTAAAGCACTTGATGATTTTACATTAGAGGTCAAGCTCAATTCGCCAGCTCCGTTTTTTTATGAATTGACGGCTTTCCCGACATTGTTTCCTTTACATAAAAAGACCTTGGAGGCACATCCGGATTGGGCAGCGTCTCCAGACAACTACGTAGGCAACGGCCCATTCAAAATGGAGCTGTGGGAGCATAAAAACAAATTGGTTCTTGTGAAAAACGAGAATTATCATGACAAAGAAGCTGTGAAGCTCGACAAGATCGTCTGGAGCATGATTACTGATACCAACACAGCTCAAGCGTTGTTTGATTCTGGTGATTTGGATTGGGGAGGGCATCCAAGCTACGTGTTGCCCGTCGACGTGATTCCCGCCTTGCAGGAGGAAGGAAAAATCGTAATGGCGCCGTATCCGAACACAGTTGCCGTTACCTTTAATACAACCGTGTCCCCATTTACGAATAAAAAGATTCGACAAGCCTTCTCGTATTCGATCCAACGGCAGCCTTTGGTAGACGGAATTGTGCAGACAGGGGTGCCTGCGGCTTTTGCATGGGTTCCGCCCTCCATGCAACTTAGCGGAAATGACTATTTTCAAGAGGATGTAGAGAAGGCGAAAAAGTTATTGGCTGAAGGGTTAAAGGAGCTGGGGCTTTCGACGATGCCTGCCATGACCTTCACGTATGGTTCAGGTGACGATCGTCAGAAAAAGCTGGCTGAAGTGCTTCAAGATCAATGGAAAAGAAGCTTGGGTGTTGATGTAAAAATCAGTGGCTTGGAGGAAAAAGTATTTTTACAAAACAAGCGCTCCAAAAACTATCAGTTTGCCTACCGAAATTGGGGTGCTGATTTTAACGACCCCATCAATTTCCTGGAAATTTTCAAGGACAAAACAGTGGGGACGAACGACGCTGCTTGGGAAAACGACAGATACCGGGAGCTAATCGTCCAGAGTTACTTGGAAAAAGATCCGACGAAGCGTAATGCGATCATGCGTGAGGCAGAGAGCATCTTAATGGAGGAAATGCCGATTGCCCCTGTGTATTATGGCGTAAGACCGTATATAAAAAATGACAAAGTCAAAGGATTTTTGAACAATCCGTTTGGTGGTAGAGATTTTAAATATACAACCATCGAATAATAAAAAAAGAGTCTTGCCGTATCCGGAAACATGGAGAGCGGCAAGGCTTTTTTTGGTTCCACTCGGCAAACTCACTTGTGTGTAATTCAGAGCCGCCAATGAAATACTATAGCTATCCAACATAGGGGAAAAGAGGGATGGATATGATCTCGGCTAAAGAGCGAGAACGCATTCTCAATCAAATGAAACGGGACGAGAGCAAGATTGTCAACATCGTCCTAAACGACGCCAATCAGGTTGCGGGCGAAATTGAAAAAGCCAACCACCAAGGCATTTTCCTGGTGGATGGCCGGTACTACGGATACGAGGACATCAAAGAAATCAATGGCTCGTAATGGTTACAGACGGGGAGGTGGGAAGAAGTAGCGCAAGGCATCTGGCAGCTCTTTTTGCCACAAACCCCAGACGTGATTCCCTGGTTTTTCTCGATAGGACAAGGTTGCTTGCTTGTCCTCAAGAATCTGTTTTGCCTCGCGATTCCAGTGCACGAAATCGAAGGTACCCGCGCTTGTTTCTACAGCAGTCTCATCGAGGCCGACGACCATCCAGATTCGCAGCCAGGAAAGACTGGCCTGATTCAAAAGTGGATCGAGTGTTGTTTGGAAAAACGCCCCGGACAACGCGAGTACTTGTGGAAAGAGATCGGGATGTTCCAATGCGAGATGCAAAGAAACAGTTCCACCCAAAGAATCTCCTGCCAGTATGCGTGAACCAGGATCACGGCGCACAGGATAACGCTCCTCTATGTAAGGAATCAGTTCTTCGGTGAAAAAGCGCTGATAGGCTGCATTTCTCGACCCCGATGGAGAATACTCGCTTGTGCGCTTGTTGCGATCGACGGAGACACCGACAACGATGTAGGGTTCGATACCTTCTTCCAGAATCAGTTGATTGGAGATGGTCGCGATTCGTCCCATCGTAAAAAAGTCATTCCCATCCTGGCAGTACACAACAGGGTAAGAAAGAAGCTCATTGTACCCCGGCGGTAGGTATACTTTGACCGAGCGGGGAGTGTCCACGTGGATGCTAGGCACTTCTTCTTTCATTATGGTTCGCTTTACATAATCAGACATCGATTCACACTCCCTGATTGCTCAAATAAAAAACTAAGCCTTGAAAAAAACTGATACAGCTTATATAGTAAATGATAACAGAGAGGAAATAAACCCTGTAATATCAATACTGTAACACATTAAACAGGTATTTTGACTGCAATATAACAGGGTGTTGCAAACGGCGCTGTAAGCCCTTTCTTGCACCATGCAACTTTCTTCTGGATTTTATCAGGGTCACTTCCACCCGCGAATGGCATTCGTCGCTTATCGAGCAGATGCTCAGATAGATGACAAAGGGCAACGCGGAAAAGGAAGCCCCTTATTCTAGTGACGAGGTGAATGTGATGAGCGTATCCACTGCTGTTGAACAAACAGAGAACAACGCCCCGCTGCAAATTCTTGCCCCGGATGGTACGGTTGTTCGTCCTGACTTGATGCCGAAGCTCTCCGATGATGAATTGCGTGAACTGATGCGTAAAATGGTATTTACCCGTGTATGGGACCAACGCGCAATCAGCTTGAACCGCCAAGGTCGTCTTGGTTTCTATGCACCAGTAGCTGGTCAAGAAGCAAGCATGATCGGTTCCGAGGCTGCTCTTTCCAAAGAAGACTTTGTCCTGCCTAGCTACCGTGATATTCCACAAATGGTATGGCATGGTTACCCTATGCACAAGGCATTCCTGTACTCCCGCGGACACATCGAGGGTGGCAAAATTCCTGAAGGTGTAAACGTATTGATGCCACAAATCATCATCGCGGCTCAATGTACGCAAGCAACAGGTGTTGCAATGGGTTACAAGCTGCGCGGTGAAAAGAAAGTAGCGATCAACTACTTTGGTGACGGTGCAACTTCCCAAGGTGACTTCTACGAGGGTATGAACTTTGCAGGTGTATACAAACTGCCTGTTATCTTCTTCTCCCAAAACAACGGTTATGCGATCTCCCTGCCGTTCGAAAAACAAACGGCTTCTGAAAATATCGCAGTCAAAGCAGTAGCGGCTGGTATTGCTAGCGAACGCGTTGACGGTATGGACATTCTCGCGGTTTACTACGCGGTTCAACAAGCAAAAGAGCGCGGCGTAAATGGCGAAGGTGCGACTCTGATCGAAGCAATGACGTACCGCTATGGTCCTCATACCATGGCTGGTGACGACCCAACTCGTTACCGTACAGGTGAAGAGCAAAGCGAGTGGGAACTGCGCGATCCACTGATCCGTTTCCGCAAGTTCCTCGAGGCAAAAGGCCTCTGGAGCGAAAAAGACGAAGAAGCTGTCATCGAAGAAGCGAAAGCAGCTGTTGCGGACGCAATCAAAAAAGCGGACGAAACACCTAAGATGAAAGTTAGCGAACTGATCGATGTAATGTTTGAGACACTGCCGCCTGCACTCGAAGAGCAAAAGGCAGAATTCCTGGCGAAGGAGTCGAAATAAGCCATGGCACAAATGACAATGGTTCAAGCCATTACGGATGCAATGCGCGTAGAGTTGAAGCGCGATGAAACCGTTCTTGTCTTCGGTGAAGACGTAGGTAACAACGGCGGGGTGTTCCGTGCAACAGAAGGTCTGCAAGCTGAGTTCGGTGAGCAGCGCGTATTCGATACGCCACTCGCTGAGTCCGGAATCGGCGGTTTGGCTGTCGGTCTTTCCATCAACGGCTTCCGTCCAGTAGCAGAAATTCAATTCTTCGGTTTCGTATTTGAAACGTTTGATGCTGTAGCATCCCAATCTTCCCGTATGCGCTACCGTTCTGGTGGTCGCTTCTCGAGCCCAATTACATTCCGCTCCCCATTTGGTGGCGGTGTAAAAACGCCTGAACTGCATGCGGACTCTTTGGAAGGCTTGATGCTGCAAACTCCGGGACTGAAAGTGGTTATCCCTTCCAACCCATATGATGCAAAAGGACTGTTGATCTCCGCGATTCGCGACAACGATCCAGTTGTATTCCTTGAGCACATGAAGCTGTACCGTTCCTTCCGTCAAGAAGTTCCAGAAGGCGAGTACACGATTCCACTTGGCAAGGCAAACGTAGTAAAAGAAGGTAGCGATGTTACCATCATCACCTATGGTGCGATGGTGCATACCAGCCTGAAAGCAGCAGAAGAAATCGAGAAAGCGCGTGGAGCAAAAGTAGAAGTAATCGACCTGCGCACCATCAGCCCACTCGATATCGATACCATCGTAGCTTCTGTGAAGAAAACAAACCGTGCGATCGTTGTTCAAGAAGCACAAAAAACGTCTGGTGTTGCGGCTGAAATCATCACGCAAATCAACGAGCGTGCGATCCTGCACCTCGAAGCACCAGTACTGCGTATTACAGCACCAGATACCGTTTACCCGTTTGCTCAAGCAGAAGATGTATGGCTGCCTGACGTAAAACGCGTAGTAGATGGTCTGACACAAGTCCTCGATTTTTAATTGAGAAACAGACATAATGGCGGAAAAGTTGAAAGCTTTCCGCCTTCTTTTGGGAAATATAGGCTTACTACTATGGCGAAGTGTTATAAGGAGGAGATACTGTGAGTCGTTTTACATTCAGACTCCCGGAGCTCGGCGAGGGTATCCATGAAGGCGAAATCGTCAAATGGCACGTACAGCCAGGAGATTCCGTAGAAGAAGACCAAGTAATCATGGAAGTACAAAATGACAAGGCGGTTGTAGAAGTACCGTCGCCTGTTAAAGGGAAAGTTATCGAGCTGAAAGTAACCGAGGGTACGGTTTCCGTAGTCGGCGATCCACTGATCGAGTTTGACGTAGAAGGCGAAATTCCGAACCTGCCAGACCATGGTCATGGCGATTCCCACGCTGCTGAAGCGGCACCAGCGCCTCAAGCTGCAGACAAAATGGAGCCAGGCTGCGACATCGGTTCCCAAGTGAGCGCAAATGCGAACCAAACTTTGGAAACGCCAATGGCACAAGCAACTGCAACAGCAGTAGCGGCACCAATTGACCGTAAGCATGTGCTGGCTACACCTTCCGTTCGTAAATACGCTCGCGAAAAAGGCGTTCAATTGGCTAACGTACCTGGTACAGGCAAATTGGGTCGCATCACACGCGAAGACGTAGATCGCTTCGTATCTGGTGGAGCAGCAGCACCAACTGCACAAGCAGCGGCAGCTCCAGTAGCTACTGAAGCTCCTGCAGCAGCTACAGGTGTAGCACAAGCAGCAGCGGCTCCAACTGTTCACCACGCACCTACAGCAGGCGAGCTGGAAGAGCGCGTTCCGATGAAAGGTATGCGTAAAGCAATCGCGAAAGCAATGGTGAAATCTGCTTACACAGCACCACACGTTACCATCTTCGACGAAGTGGATGTTACAGCGCTTGTCGCTATGCGTAAAGATGCGAAGCCACTTGCTGAAGAGCGCGGTGTGAAGCTGACTTACCTGCCTATGATCGTGAAAGCAGTTGTAGCTGGTCTGAAGAAATTCCCAGAACTCAACGCTTCTATCGACGATGAGAAACAAGAAATCATCTTTAAAAAGTACTACAACATTGGTATCGCTACCTCGACAGAAGAAGGCTTGCTCGTTCCAGTTGTAAAATCTGCTGACAGCAAATCCATCTTCCAAATCGCAGGCGAAATCGGCGATCTGGCGAAGAAAGCACGCGACCGCAAAGCGACTGCTGACGAGCTGAAAGGTTCTACTTTCAGCATCACAAACATCGGTTCTGCGGGTGGTATGTTCTTCACGCCTATCATTAACTATCCAGAAGTAGCTATTCTGGGTGTTGGCCGCATTAGCGAAAAACCGATTGTGAAAAATGGAGAAATCGCGGTAGGTCAAATGTTGCACCTGTCCTTGAGCTTTGACCACCGCTTGGTTGATGGCGAACCTGCACAGCGTTTCGTCAACTACGTGAAGCAGCTCCTTGAAAACCCAACGCTGCTCGTCATGGAGGGATAAGAGACAATGGTAGTAGGTGAATTTACTACAGAGGTTGACGTACTCGTAATCGGTGCCGGTCCAGGTGGATATGTTGCAGCGATTCGTGCAGCTCAACTTGGTAAAACAGTAGCTGTCGTGGAAAAAGCTGAGCTGGGCGGTGTGTGCCTGAACGTAGGTTGCATCCCTTCCAAAGCGATGATCCACGCTGCACACACATATGAGCACACACAACATACAGAATCCATGGGTATCACCATGGAAAATGTAAAAGTGGATTTTGCCAAAGTACAAGAGTGGAAAAGCGGCATCGTGAAGCAACTGACTGGCGGCGTAGGCTCCCTCTTCAAAGGCCACAAAATCCAGGTAATCCCTGGTGAAGCGCTGTTCGTAAGTGAAAATGAAGTGCGTGTATTCCACGGTTATGATGTCAACCGTTATCGCTTCCAGCATTGCATCATTGCAACTGGTTCGCGTCCAATCGAGTTGCCTGCATTCCCGTTTGGCAAACGCGTAATGTCTTCTACTGAAGCGTTGTCCATGACTGAACTGCCGAAGAGCCTTGTGGTAATCGGCGGCGGATACATCGGTATCGAGCTTGGTACTGTGTTCGCGAAGTTTGGTACAAAAGTTACGATTTTGGAAGGTTCCGATCAAATCTTGCCAGGATTTGAGCCAGACATGCCACGTTTGGTGGAACGCAAGCTGAAAAAGCTCGACGTTACCATCCATACAAAAGCATTGGCACAAGGAATGGAAGAGACAGAAAACGGCGTGATCGTAACTGCAGAAGTAAAAGGCGAGCAACAAAAAATCGAGGCTGAATACGTACTCGTTACTGTTGGACGCCGTCCGAATACAGATGAACTCGGTATTCGCGATATCGGCATGAACATGACTGACCGTGGGTTGATCGTTGTCGACAAGCAAGGCCGCACGAGCATTCCTAACGTGTACGCGATCGGGGATATCGTAGCAGGTCCTGCATTGGCTCATAAAGCTTCCTACGAAGGTAAGGTTGCTGCTGAGGCGATTGCTGGCCATCCTGCAGAAGTTGACTACAAGGCGATTCCAGCGGTTGTATTCTGCGATCCAGAAATCGCAAGCGTTGGAATCAATGAGAAAGAAGCAAAAGAAAAAGGCATCGACTATATTGTAGGTCGTTTCCCATTCGCAGCAAACGGTCGCGCTCTGTCTGTAAATGCAGGCGAAGGTTATGTGAAGCTGATTGCAGAAAAAGAAACGAATCTCGTATTGGGTGCGCAAATCGTTGGTCCAGAAGCATCCAACATCATCGCAGAGATCGGATTGGCGATTGAAATGGGCGCAACACTCGAAGACATCGAGCTGACCATCCACGCACATCCAACACTGGGTGAAGTAACAATGGAAGCTGCTGAATTGGCTCTGGGTCGTCCGATCCACGTCATGAAATAAGAAGTGGAAAAAGCCTTGTGCCGGAAATGGGTGCAAGGCTTTTTCTTCCACATCTTCCCCTTTCCACCTGATCTTAAATAATGTAAAATAGTGGGAGACAACGTTAGGTGGAGGTCTGCAGCATGGAAATTACGAGTCGGATGATTGATGACTTGCGACTAAAACTAGAGCGCGCAGCAAAAGATGCAGGTTACAATTTTCTTGACCCTGAAATCGTGAGAATCAGCCAACAATTAGATAAATTAATTGTCGCACATATGCAACATGAAAAACGCCCTTCATGAGGGCGTTTTTGGTTGAGTGGGTACTTCCGAGATGGAATAAAGCAAATGGGCATTCCAGCCTTTTTTCGTAAGCGTGGGCTCTTGTGCATAATAATAGCTAGGATATAAAATCAAATGCTGCGCATCATAGCTAGGACCATTACTCGGACAGGTAAGCCGATGGGTTTCTGTATCATAAGTAATTGTGGGAGAAATGGATTGCAGATAGGTAGTAAGGGATTTGATTCCTTGTAAAGAGTAATAAATCCGTTCAGCTTCACGAACAAATTTTGGAGCAATCGCCTCCCAATTCGCCTCAAAAAATAGCTGCCAATAAGATGAAACGAACAGGCTGAAACGGCCTTTCACATAATCGGCATCTTCTTCTAAATCGAAGGCAACTAGAGGAGCATCATGATGCAATATCCACTCCTCCAAGATCGGTTTTATACTACGCACAAAATGATCGGTGGGAAGTGTTACGAAGTACTCATATTGATCATCGACAGCCATTACACCTTTTGTATGTAAGGGGTCAAATGAGTCAGGGATCCCATATCGAAAGAGGGGGACAAAATAGCCCCATTCTTTTAAAAGACGGGCAGACTCAAACTGCTCAACTTTTTCTTCCGTCCAATGCGCAAATCGCTCGGGAGGTGTCTCTTGGGCAAGTGTATACAAACTAGCAGCCATCTCGTACAGCGGAGAAACACTATAGCTGATCAAATTGGAAAGAGGGCTATGGTTGCCCGGAAGTGGAATGGTGATCATCTTCACTTAACCTCCATCAAGGATACTAAATTTATCATAGTGCATCCTTGTGGGACAATTCAATCATTTTTGATGTAAAAAAAAGGAAGGGTAGAGGCACCTGACTGCAATGGAGCCAGGTGCCATTCATTATCCTTCGCGTGTTTGAATGGAGCGAGAATGATTTTGCTGCTTCACTTTTTTTGAGCCGGGCTGGGGTTCGCCAGTCTGTTCTAGCGGACGGGCTACATTATTGTAAGTTTGATGCGGATTTTCATCTAGAATATGGTCCTTTTCCATAAAATCAACTCCTTCTTTACCTAGTTTGGCGTAAACACATGATGACGAATCATAGGAAATGCTGGTATTCTATAATGAGGTTGTTGCAAACTCGTATGTAAGGAAGCATGTCCACATTTAGAAGGAATTGATATGTTGTCAAAATTACAGAATGGCACGATACTGTTTATAGAACATAATATTTATTATGTAAACAATAAACGTGCTCTGCTGGTCTGGAAGGAGCGAGAACTATGCCAGTCTTAATCGCCCCCGTATTCAATTCAACAACAGCACAGCCCGTTCGGATCGATTTGCCTAATTCGTACACACTCATATCCGGCGCAAAAAGGCCATATGAGATCGCGTCTCGTTTTTTACGCAATGAGATGGACGAGAACAAACGAACCTTTGATTTGCGTGTAGATCCCAGCAGTTTATTTTTAGTTGGGGATCACGAAGAGATGAAAGTAACGGATGATCGGGTGTGGATTGAAGAAATCGAAAATAAGCTGAATCTAGCGTGCACAACGGGGACTTGTTCGATTCCTTACATCATCACCGTCAATGGCAATATGTATGGTATTACGTATTTGAAGCGATCGCTTGATGGTGACAAGTACTCATTTGATGATGAAACGGCGGGTATTTTTACTTCATTAGTGGAACAGAAGCTGCCATCCCTTGCTTTTCGTCGCTATGCGCTCTCGCTGGAGAAGAAAAACTACGAGGATCAGTTGTTGGATCTGTGGATTGCATTAGAATCTTTGTTCGTTCCCGATGGCAAAAAAGGCGAGATTACCTATAAATTGCGTGTCCGAATGGCGTACTATTTTGGAGAAACTGCCTTGCAGCGTGAACAGATTGCACAGTTTGTAAAAAAATCGTACAATCATCGCTCAGAGATTGTGCATAGCGGAAAGCTGTTTGGAGACAAGCTGGCAAAAGAAGTCACGATTCTGAGGGCGATGACAAGAGCCGCGATTTTGAATATCGCCGGGGAAAGCATCAACCTTCAGGATATGCGTGTCAGGCTGGACGAATTGGCATTTACGGGCGAATCTTATGTGGCAAGGTACGCTCCTGCTTTTTTTGAAAGAATTTTGTTGTAAGCCTCATAGAGGAAACAGATCAGGAGGAAGAATAGAGCATGAGTGTTTTGATCGTAGAGAATTTGTCCCATGGTTTTGGGGACCGTGTTTTGTTTCGCGATGTATCTTTCCGTTTGCAACCAAATGACCGTGTAGGACTCGTAGGCGCAAATGGTACCGGAAAATCAACAATGATGGGAATTTTGACAGGCCAAAACTTGCCTGATAACGGTCGTATTGAATGGATGCCCAAAATCGAATACGGATATTTGGATCAGCATACCAAGCTGCAAGCTGGTAAAACGATTCGTGATGTACTCAAGGATGCCTTCCTGCCGTTGTTGGAGCAAGAGGCTGAACTGATGACGATTGGGGAAAAGATGGCTGAGGCATCTCCAGAGGAACTGGAAGAATTGCTGGAGCGCATGGGCGAAATTCAAGACAAGCTGGAAACGAGCGGCTTTTATTTGATCGATGCAAAAGTAGATGAAATCGCCAACGCTTTGGGTTTGAGTGCAATCGGTTTGGAGCGCGATGTTGCATCTCTCTCCGGTGGTCAGCGCACCAAGGTTCTTTTGGCAAAATTGCTGCTGGAACAACCAACTGTTCTGTTGCTGGATGAGCCGACAAACTACTTGGACGAAGAGCATATCGTGTGGTTGAAAAACTACTTGAAGGAATATCCTTACGCTTTCATGCTGATTTCCCATGACACGACCTTCATGAACGAAGTCGTGAATGTGATTTATCATTTGGAATTTACCAAGTTGAATCGTTACACAGGGAACTACGAATCCTTCCTGGCACAGTCTGAGACAAAACGCAGTCAGCACTTTGACGCATTTGAGAAGCAGCAGGAAGAAATTGCTAAAATGGAAGACTTTATTGCGCGCAATAAGGCACGTGCGTCTACTACCGGCCGCGCGAAGAGCCGTCAAAAGCAGCTCGATAAAATGGATCGCATCGACAAGCCGGAGACGGCTGCGAAACCTTCGTTTATCTTTAAAGAATCCCGGGCAAGTAGCCGTTTTGTCATTGAGGCTGAAAACCTGGAGATCGGATATTCGCATGCATTGCTGCCAAAGCTTAGCGTGAAGCTGGAGCGCGGTGAAAAAGTAGCGATTGTTGGCATGAACGGTGTCGGTAAGTCTACTCTGCTGAAAACGTTGCTGGGTGTGATTCCTCCGCTGGGTGGAAAGCTGGAGAAAGGTGATTTCCTCCATCCTGCTTACTTCGAGCAAGAAGTAAAGGCGAAGCCAATTACTGCACTCGATGACGTATGGAATGAATTCCCTTCCATGAATAACCATGAGGTTCGCGGAGCGCTGGCACGTTGTGGCTTGAAAAATGAGCATATCAATCGTAACATGAACGCTCTGTCCGGGGGCGAGCAAGCAAAGGTTCGTCTCTGTAAATTACTGCAGCGCGAAAGCAACTGGCTGGTATTTGACGAGCCGACGAACCACTTGGATGTCGTCGCCAAGGAAGAGCTCAAACGCTCCTTGAAGGAGTTCAAGGGGACTGTCCTTCTCGTATGCCACGAACCTGAATTTTATGAGGATTGGGTTACACAGACGTGGGATGTTGAGAAATGGAGCTTGGAGCAGGCAAAAACACCGATTAAATTGTAAAAGCAAAAACAGGCAGCCACCATCGGGTGAGACTGCCTGTTCTTTATGTGAGCGACGCATTGCGCATACGGATCATGGAAAAGTGCAGACTGCTTTGTAGCAATGAATCCTGGAGCGGCATCAACGAAGGGGTGATGCGCAATTCAATATCCGATCGGCTAAGATAGTGTACAAGATCACCTAATGGCCTTACGTCTAGTGGCGAAACAGTTTCCTCTGACAAATAGTAGCCTGCACCTTCGTCCCAGCTATAAAAAGATTCTGGAGAGAAGGTATATTCATACAGCGTAGTTTGTGTAACCGCGGGATACCATTTGCTTTCGATCGCTATAACCATTTTGGCGCTCGTCAAGCCAAGAAAGCGCTCGACGTCTGCCGGCTCAGAATTTGCTTTTTTGTAAAAGCAAATCCTTGGGCAATCACGCGGTAAATAATACATCGGAGCTCGTTCTGCATCAATCGCCCATACAGCCGGAGCAAGTGTGGGGTGAGAGGGATGTGCGCGAGGCTGAAAAATCGTAATGGCCGGGTCTTCACTATAGTGAAACAATTTGTCCAAGAATTTGAAACCTCCTCAAAATCAACCCCGCCGTTTTCTAAAAAACTGCCCACGCATTTGGCAAATAGCGGCCTCGATGATAGGGAGAAGACGTCTTCGTGATGGCCTCACCATTGTGCAGCATCATGGAGCTGGAACCTCCGTCCATGGCCATTGCCGTAACGACACCTCGCTCAGCCAATAGCTCCGCCATGTCGTTCATGCTCGCCCCGATGGAATGCCCGGGTTGGCGACCGTCAATGACTGCAAATACAATTGTCCCGTCTTCTTTTTGTCCAATCGCGGTACGCGGCTGAATACCCCAGCTCTTGGCAGGCTTTCCTTCAAACATATTATTCCCGTTTACAATTAACTGCGGACGGAAGCTCACAGCGTCACGCACGCCCATCTTCACGAGTTGTTCAGCCGAGTAGCTGCCTGTAATCAGTTTACCGTCATAGGTAAGCCCTAACGCAGTTTCTCCGCTTCTCGGGTTGTAGCCCTGCAAAATCTTTCCTTCGTGGATGACGACGCCGTAAGCTCGTGCTCCTTTGCCGTAGCCGTCTGGGTCGGCGAATCCACTCGCATTGACGATCCCGATGGCTCCTGTTTTGTTTACAAACTCATCGAGCAAATCACCACGGTCCTTGCGATTCGTGACGACGAGCCGTACTCTGCTCGGGTCGCTAATGTACATGATTTTTCCTTTAAAGTAATAACTGCCTTTCGAGACGTCAATATCCTCGACCTCGATTAGTTCTTTTG
Organism: Brevibacillus sp. RS1.1; assembly: GCF_013284365.1. Taxonomy (NCBI): domain Bacteria; kingdom Bacillati; phylum Bacillota; class Bacilli; order Caryophanales; family Paenibacillaceae; genus Brevibacillus; species Brevibacillus sp. RS1.1. The sequence goes on along the minus strand of NZ_JABSVA010000001.1, from coordinate 396,266 downwards.
GTTTCTCTGGAAGTGTGACGGTTACCAGATTCGATCTCGGCGGAATAGCAGGTCCTGTCGTGGCTGAGCCTGTATCCTCAGAATTGATAACAGTGGGATGTGTAATTTGCTGCTTAAGTTCTTTCAGTTTTTCATCGGGTAAAAATGTATAAGGAGCCCAGTAATCGTGCTGGGTTGTCAGCAAAGTACCTGCCGCCCACTCGCGTAATTCTACGCCGTTTTTCGTTCCAAATAAAAAAATAATTCCCAGTAGAGCCAAGGTTGTAAAGGTTAAGGCTATGCCAAGCATCCATTTCTTAACCCAACGCCATGGTCTTTTGCGGTTGGCTCGCTTGCGTGAGCGAGTCCGAGACAACGTCTCCATTCACTATTCACATCCATCTAACAAATTGTACGAGAGTTATCATTCCTATATGAAGAGACGCATGACCGGGAAAAAGGTTTCAGGAAAATAATATGTGATCAGCCTGGTCAAAATAAGAGTAGGGGGTGATAGGTGTGCGTGACTATGATGCGGAGTTTCAAAAGGAAGTAGAGGAGTACATGGAAAGTCCAAAAGGGACACGTAACCAAACCACCAGCCGGGACCGTCAAGACCAGGGTGAGAAGCAGGAAACCCGTTTCGATTCCAATAACGGGTAGAAGGAAGGTCAGGCGAAGTCCAATGCGGATTTCGCCTGTTTTTTTATCTCGAAAAGGACCTTGACTCACGAGGACTGGCTTACCTCTGTATTCTACCTGCAAAGTGTGGTAAGCTTACCCAATGCACGACTTTATGCCAGGAGGGTTTTTGTGAGCACCACGTTTGCAGATTTACAAATTAGCGCACCGCTGTTGACTATATTGCGAGAGCGAAAAATGGAAACACCGACACCGGTACAGAGTGAAGCCATTCCGTTGATTTTGGCTGGTCGAGATGCCTTGGTTGAGTCACCGACAGGGACAGGCAAGACGTTTGCTTATCTATTGCCGATTTTATCGAAAGTCAATATGGAGCAAAAAGATGTACAGGCCATTGTACTTGCACCGACGCATGAGCTCGTTGTTCAGATTGCACGGGAAGCAGAAAGCCTACTGCCAGGGAAGGACACGGCTGTGATGTCTATTATTGGCGGTGTCGATGTGAAACGCCAAATCGAGAAACTGAAAAAGAAGCCTGTATTGATCGTAGCAACACCAGGAAGACTGTTGGAGCTGATTGAGCAGCGCAAGCTAAAGGTCCATGAAGTGAAGACAGTTGTTGTCGACGAGGCAGACCGTATGCTGGATGCAGGCTTTGGCAAGCCAGTCCAAGAGGTTATGAAAAAAACACTGCGTGATACGCAACGACTGTTATTCTCAGCGACAATCGCAGAGGAAGTCGTACATACGGCTGAGATTTTTACAAAAGACGCTGCCGTTATTCGTGCAGCGGCACCAGAAGGGGCCGCAGGAGTAGCACACATGTATTTGGTCACCGATCCACGCAAAAAGGTGGATACGCTCCGTCGTTTGCTGCGCCTCGTCAATGTTCGCTCCTCCATTGTTTTTGTCAACCAAATCGAAAAAGTGGACGAGATTGTATCGAAGCTCAATTACCACAATTTGCCGTGCAGACTCTTGCACCGTGATGCTACGAAGGAAGAGCGTGCCCGCACCCTGCAACAATTCCGGGACGGAGCATTCCCCGTGTTGATTACGACAGATGTATCGGCACGTGGCATTGATATTCCAGGTGTGGAATGTATTGTGCATTATGATCCTGCATCGGATGCGGATACGTACATTCATCGCAGTGGTCGAACTGGGCGAATGGGGCGTGCCGGACTGGTATTTTCGATCGTTACGCCACAGGAACAGTTCATCATCCAAAAATTTTCCAAGCAAACAGGCTTGCCTATCGCTGAAAAATTCATGACCCACGGAGCGCTGGAAGATCCGCGTCCTGTACGAAAGCCCGCGCCAGCACAAAAGCCAGGAGCTCCAGCTAAAAATGCGAGCCCTGCCAAGCGGAATCAAAATCGTGCACATAAGAAGGGCAGCTTTGGAACAAAGTAGGACAAGAAGCACACAACTTGTCTGCAGGAGGTTTCCATGCGCAAAGATCGGTTATATGAAGAGGATTTGCTGGTAAACGGCACAGTTGGTGGAGAAGTTCTGACGAAACACGAACGACAAGTGCTGCGCCAGGAAGCAGGGGAACTAAAGGAAAAGATGGAACAGGCGAAACAAGAGCCGATTGCCGAATGAAGGACGAAGAAGAGCAGGGAGAATCCGTGAGGTCTACGGATGCCCTGCTCTTTTTTTATGGGAGTGGATCAAATAGCGATCTAGCTCTTCTAGCCAGTCCTGAACGCTCTCATAAGGGGCGTCCATTTGTAACAAACGCCGAATCATCATGCGAATCGGAGGAGATAAAGAAAGCTCCTCTTCCCAGCTTTTTTCTGGTGCATCTGGTTCCGATTCGTATCCGGAATAGAGCAAAAATAAAAAGAAATGTCCCAATGCGTACAAATCACTGGAAGGAGCGACTTCACGCTTCAATTGTTTTTCAGACGGGTAGGCGGACAAGGTATCAGCCGTGTATGTCGGACGATCACCAACGAACCTGGCGAGGCCAAAATCAATCAAGTACGGCTTGTCCCCTTTCCAGATGACGTTGGGAATCCGTACGTCGCGGTGAATCACATTTTGCATATGGAGGTAGGCCACGAGCTCCCCGATTTGGCGGATCCATTCGGCGCATTTTTGCTCATCAGCCACGATGTTTTGATCAAACAACATGTCTTCGAGTGTCGGGCCTGCTAGATAAGTCATGACTATAAACGAGTCTTGCCGGTAAGTAAAGGAATCCAGACAGCGAGGGAATTGCGGATGCGAGAGGGACATCAGCACCTTTTTTTCATACGCCTGCATGGCTTCTCCTTTTGGTGTGTGACGCAGGCTGGGTTTCACTTGCTTCAGCACAACCTGATTACCTGTAGGGTTGTGCGTTGCGAGATATGCGATCCCGTAGCTTCCCATCCCCAGTACTTTTGTTATTTCATAGTGTCCTGCCAGGTGGCCGGGCCGATATGGTTTATCGCGTATTTTTTCATTCCACCATGACTTCATACGAGTCCACATTGTCTGATTTTCCCCTCCTCCCTTCATCTTATCATGATTTGAAAAAGCTGACCTTTTTTTCAATAGGTTTGCTATAATCAGTTCGTTACATGCAGACAGGAGCGAAGGGTATGAATTTTACAATTGATTGGTTATCCTTTTATCTGATGGAACAACCTGAAGAAGAGGATGGCATAAAACAAGTGCGGATGACGCGCTATTTGGGCCATGATGAATATCAGAAAAGCGAACTGAAAGATTTTCTCGATGGGGAATTCGCCCGGATTGCGAAAAGAAAAGTCGAGATGAATCCGAAGACAGAAGGCACGCCGACAAAACTGGGTCAATTTGTGCTGGAGCCTGGACATCCATTGGAGTCGAACCCCAACTATGCCCTCTTGAATCGATTGTTGGCAGCGGAGACACCAGGGGAGAGCAAGGAGCCCTGCCAGGAGTTGATTCAGTCGTATTTGCGAACCTCTCAGGTGAGAGGCGGGGTCATGATTGTGGTCCGGACGAGGCTGGATCTGATTGATGAACGCTATGTCTTTATTTTAAAATGCGATTTCGAACAAAAAACAGCAGTCATCACAGACGAGAAGAGCCTCATATCGAATGTGCGCATGGCGATTAACGCCAAAAACATGAAATCGCTGATGTATCCGTATATGATTGAATCGGGAATGAATGATCCTTATCACGTGAAAATTCATCAGTTCTCCCACGCACGGTATTTCGAGGAGTTTCTGCGTTTTATCGAGTATCCGCAAACGATGACGCAGATCGTCTCTGAAGAAGTCATTTCATTGGCAAGACAGCACATTGAATATACGTATCCCGAAGAGTCGGAAGAACGGGTAAGGGAAGAGGAAGCCATCGAACTCATTGCCGCAAGTCCGAAGCGGGAGCTCGCAGAAAAATGGGAGCATGAGACTGTGATGGAAGCGATGCAAATCATTACAGATCGCCAACCAGAGGTCGAGCTGAAGTTCAAGCTGGATCATATGCAGATCCGCACATTATTGGCCGATTACGGTACCAACCTGCATATCGCGAAAGTAAACGGGCGTTATTTGGTATTGTTAGAAGGCGAGCAGCTACAGTTCGAGCGTGGCATGTCCCCTGTTGAGTTTTTAAAGCCAAAGGCATTGACGGACATCGTGAAAGAAATCGAAGAGCGAAGCCAAAACGTAGCGTATACCCCAATGAGCACGCCAACGGAGGACGACGATAATCCACCTTGGTAATAAACGAGGAAGGGAGTGAGTAAATTGGATCGACAACTGAAAGTAATCGGTCAAGAGCCTAACATTTATCCGGTTTTGCGCCATGCCTCGATGATCAACAAGTACCCGGAGCGTTGGGTTGTGAAGGAACATACAGCAGATACGTACGTCCTGTACGCGCTAGACCAAGGGGAAGGCTACGCATTGATTGAGAAGAGGATGTTACAGGAAGCAGGCTGGACGAGCGAGCAGCTTCATGCATACGCGATGGAAAACTTGCGAAAGCTCCCCTTTTCAGTGAAGTCACAAGAGGTAGGGGGCCAGCACATCCATTTTATTAGTCCGACAGACGGCTACGCGGCAAGCCGAATTTTGCTGGATTCATTTCTGGCGGAGATGGATCAGAAAAAGCAAGGAGACTCGCTTGGTGTCGCCATTCCGCATCAGGATGTGCTGATTGTGGCGGATATGGCAGGAGAAGCTGGAGCCCATCTGTTAGCTCGTCTTACTTATGATTTTGCATCGAAAGGGCAAGTGCCGATTTCTGTCTTGCCTTTTTATTGGGAGGAAGGGGAATTGACCCCATTTCTCGTGGTGACGCACGACTCGGGTACGAAAATTGAAAGAAAGTAGAGCAAGCGCGGGGAGAGACTTCCCGCGTTTTCTATACGGTGGAAAATCGGAGGAAACCCTCGAATGAAAAATTTCATGATTGGTCAATACGGAGGTTTTGATCAGGCAAAATACGCACGAGATTTTAAAGAGGGCTTTTACGGAATAGAGGCATGCTTATTTGAGTCGGAGGAGGATATCCAAATTCTGCAGCGCGAATCACAAGCAAAAGGATTTGCGGTTGGTGTTCATTTTCCCCTGCGTGCAGGTCAATCCGAGCTGCGGGATGCTCTATTCATGGATGCTCATGATCAGACGAGAGCAGAGGCGTTTGAAAGGATAGAGAGGGAACTGGTGTATATGGCATTCCTTTCGCCAACCTATGTCTTATTCCACTATCCGAAGCCTGTCATTTTGGATGATCGCGTCGACTGGAATGTTTGGCGTTTTCATGATTCGCGAGACTTTGTTTGGGAGCAGGTCTACACAGAAGCAGAGTTTCAATCACGTACTGAGCAGGTGTTTGCGTGGTTAGCTGAGAAAGGCAAGGAGTTTCACTTCACACCAGTCCTTGAATTCGATGCACTCAACAAATATGTGTATGAGACAAAATTTTTAGAGGACTTGCTGCAGAAATATCCAACGATCAAGCTCTGTCTCGATACGGGCCGATTGTTCCTGCAAGAAAAAATCGACCCGTGTTTCGATGCGCGCAAGGTCATCCAAACGTATACGAAATATGCGTTTAGCATTCATTTGAAGAGTATGAAGGTGACCGCGAGTGGGGTAGAATTCGTTCACTTTCCCGTTCTCCCTGAATGGAAACCAGAAGAAGGGTGGGCACCGATTGAGGACTACCTGACAATCATCCGGAAGGAAAACCCGCACGTAAAGATCATGTTCGAGCATCGTTCCGACCAAGTTACAGACGAACAGCTCGAGCGTTGCTATCGTTGGGTAAAGGACCTCCTATCTGAACCTCATGAATCCACTTCAAGTAGTAACTCGATATAGCGTCCGGCATCTTGAAGCAGCCAGTACGGGTACCTCGGACCGTGTATGTACAAATCTGTAGCGGTCACGAGCATGGTCCTCACCCGTGTTTTATCACCCATCAACTGCGCGCATACCCCCATCGTCATCCAAGGGTATAAATCACCAGTCTGAAACGTATCAAAGTGCGGGAAAGCGTCTGTGATCCTTTGGTAGAGTAGCGAAGCCGTATTGGCATCTGTCATGCTGTAGACAATGGGAAACGCTTGGGAAGTGACGTCCGGGTACCATTTTCGCCAGCCGGGATACGTACGATCATACATGGCATACGACTTGCGAATCCGACTGTACATTCCACGGATGCCGAGCTCACAGGCCCTCGCACGTGAAGCCGCTTCCTCGGCAGCCTCCACATCTCCGATCAACGAAAATAAATACGAAGCATCTGCCAGTCCTTTGGCCACCTCGCAATTGTCCATCAAATATTTGACCCGATACGAACGCTTCGCCCAGGTCAGACTGTCCTTCTGTTGAAGGCGGGCAACTGCTCGGAGAAGGGACAAGAGTGTAGCGTGGTTGGCATACAGCCAGTCCATATGCCCCGTTGCTCGTATCCATTCTGCTAGCAGGCTAAAATAGGTGGTGTGGTAGCTATCTTCGCTATCATTTGTGCCGGTATCGATTTCTCTGTTCTGTTCAAGACGAAAATCATTGATATAGCCGTCCGCATTCAGGTTTTGCAAATACCAATCGAGATGACCGCGAACAGCCTCTACCTCCTTCATACGGATGAGGGAAACAATTCCGAGATTAGTAAAATACGGATTGATTTGGTCACGTTGGGGGCCAAGGCGAAAGGTACCACTCGGCAATTGGCAGGATAGCAAAAAACCTGTTTGATTCAACGCCATTTCTTGCATCCATTTTTCCATGAGGCTGACCTCCTCTCCAAGCTACGTGATTGCTGAGACGAGTTTGACGCCGTATTCGATCCATTGCAGCGAACGCACATAAGAATCACAGTCGATGGAAGGCAGTGAAGCGGGTTCATTCACGACCTTGTGCCATTTTTCATCTCGAAACCAATCTACCCCATCTGCCGGATCGTGTCCATAATCAGCCCATGCATCTTGAAGACGGGGGCTGTATATCTTCGGGCTTCCTTCTAGCAACTCATGTCCATCCAAGCGTAGTTGGTAAGCATCTTCTTTGGTAGAAGGAGTATGATGAGGGGTGAACAAATGCGGCCAATAATCTGCTCGGGAGCCAGTATGAGGAATACGAGAGCAGTAGGAGACCATTTTTTCGGAGCGGAAAGAATCCCCAAACAATTGCTGATACAACGTTTTTCCGATCTGAATGCGGTTTCTGATGTCGGGAAAATGATGAACATGTAACCCGATCAAACTAAGTCGGCGATCAGTAGAATGCGCTTTATAGGGAATGAGCACTTGATTCATCGAGAGAGCAGATTGAGCAACGAAAGCAAACGAACTGAAAATGCGATTTAGTGTAAACGGCTTCTGTACGACACGTTGTTCGATATATTGCTGTTCATTGACGATGAGAGCATGTGTAAGGCGCGCGCTGTCTTTGGTTGCGAGGAACTCTTGCCAATACGATTGCATAAAGACTGAAACACCAAGTGGTGCCAAAAGCTTTGTTAAATCTGCCCCCGTTCGTTTCATCTCCGCATACAGAAGCAATTGCGGATAGGCATCGTGAAAAATCAGCCAGTTAGATCTTTCCAAAAACCAAAAAAACGGCTCAATTGCTTGTGCGTCCATAATAAGCGGTAGCCATTCTCCTTTTAAATCGGTCATGTTCCACCCGCCATTTCGTGAGACCAGATGGGCCAATAACGCCCAGTGAACCTCTTGATGCTCGAGATAAAAGGCGAGGTATGCTTGTGTGCGGGTGACATTGTTACGATTGGCTTTGGTCGTTGCTTGTCTGATGTGAGCAACCAGGTGTTGCTCGGAAATTTCCGTTACGGTCGTATCTGTCATGTATGGGTAGCTCCTTGTTTTTTCACATGGAAAAAAGCAGGTCCACTGGGCGACCCGCTTTTTATTCAACCAATCATTTCTAGTACGAGAAGCCGAACGAGTAGTTTTTCCTTGGCTTCCTCCCACGTATTCGCAAAAATGACAACGAGCTCCGATTGGAACTCCGTTTCCGCGACAAAAATCCCATCTTGTTCGTAGATGTTCATAGATGATCGTCCTTTCTGCTGCCTTTCAAGCATTGTATGCTATCATGAAAGAGATGATGCATTCAGCATGCTGGAAAATCATGAGAAGGGTGGCATCAAACATGATAGTAAAAGTGACAAAAGAGGCCGAAGAACGTATGGCAAGTACAGATAAGCCCATTCGGATCAACGGTGAGCTAGTCGGTGGCTGCGGGATGAATGTAGAGTATGCGTTGTGGTGGGATAGCCAAGGTCCCGAGGATGAAGTCTACCAGGTCGATTCTTTGACGTTTCTGATAGATCGCGAAACGATCGCCTATATCGGATCTGATCTGCTTACGATTGATTATCGTGCACAGCAAGGCTTCCGCATGGTTACGCCACAACAAATTTTGGCCTACGGTCTTCAGCTAAAAGAGCGCTGGAGTTAATCACTTCGGGAGAAATTGCAAGATAAAGGCGAGAATCCCTGCTGCAATTAAAGGACCGACTGCAACACCTCGGAAAAAAGTGACACCAGCGATTGTACCTAGCAAGAGGCCAGTAACGATCAATGGATTTTGGGACATCAAGACCGTTCCTTTTCCCGCCAGGTAGGCCACAAACATACCGACGGCGACGGCCAGCAGCGAATGCCAATTTGTAAAAATCTCCAAGATAGACGAAGGATTAATTTTGCCGCTTGCCAGCGGAGTCATGATGCCAATCGTCAGTATAATGATCCCGAGCTGTAATCCATGCTGCTCGAGTAGAGGGAAATATCGTTCCAATGACAGGAGCCTCATTAAGAGAAGAATCGCAACGGCAATGGATACGGTTGCGTTGTTACCAATAACACCGAGCGCAAGTAGTACCAAAAGGATGATAGAAATCCAGTCCATATGCGGGTTGGCTCCCTTTCGTTTTTCTTAGTATATCCATCTGCTGCGGCATGTGCCCGGGCAAGAAAAAAGAGATCGGCATGCACAAGTGTGCGAGTGCCGATCTCTTTTTTCTAGTCGAACCATAGCTCCAGCATTCCTACTGGAAAACCTGTCTGCTCGTCCGAATCAGGGAAACGTCCCCAAGCAAAGACGCCGTTGAAATAATCGATTGTAAATGGCTGATCGTAATCAGGCACGCTGTATTTGCTGCCGATTCGGAACTCACTTGTTCCTAAATAGTACGATTTCGCCATAAAGTACTTTTGTGTAATGATCGCAAGCTGTGAGTGATCCCCAAGCTTCTTTTTCTCTTTCGCTTCTACGTGCAGGCGCTCCATTTCCTCCTGGAGCTCTGCGAGTGTCATTTGACTGTACAAACGCAACGAACTGCCCCCTTTCCATACAGGTATATTGTAGCAAAAGACAAGGTGTTATGTCTGTATACGGGTTTGAAAATAAAAAAGGGGCACTCCCAGTTGGGAATGCCTAATTATTGGGGGCGATTGAGAAAAAGAACGACTGATTGTTCTATGACTGGTTTGCTCTCACCCAAAACAGTCAATCAATCAAAGCTATTAGCGTAGGCATACTCAGATTGAATGATCGATCTAAACATGCTTACGTTAAAAAGTCATCCAAAGAAGATAATCGAACTTTTTCTCAATGCGTTGAAAAAGTGCTTACACGTACAACATAGCAAGTAAAAGTAAAACATCAATTAAATAAAAATAAAGTATTATTAAATCTTTTTTGTGAGTAACGCGTTAACGAGCAAAACGATGGTTACCGATCTCAACCGTTACAGGACGTGACCAAATCCACTTGGATTTAGCTGTATCCGGATTAAAGAAGTACAGGGAACCGTTGGTCGGATCCTTTCCATTCATTGCGTCCTGAACCGCTTTTCTCGTACTTTCATTTAATTTATGTGTCAAATTGCCGTCATGGACAGGCGAAAACGCATTGGGAGCATAAATAACCTCCCGTACCGTATTTGGAAAATCATCTGAAGCAACCCGATTCAATACAACGGCAGCAATCGCTACCTGTCCTTCATACGGTTCTCCCCGGCCTTCCGCATACACTAACCGGGCGAGCAGTTCCATATCCCTCTCCGAAACTTTCACTTTTCCATTGCGAACCACTCTGGGGCGACTATCACGACTAACCTGTACAGACTCGCGTTTTACTGCTGTAGCAGATATGGTTGGTTTCTTTTCCTTCTTTGAAACTTGTTCCGATGGCGACGTTGTACTATCGAGAACAGGGAGGATTGGTACCGGTTGTGGTGCCATTGCACTTGTCGGTGTGACAAATAAGCATAACAGCATCAATCCAAAACTGTTCAAAAAGAAGAAAAAGCGCGTTGGCGCTTCTCGTGACAACATGGTGTGAACCACTCCTTTTCGCTTTTTGCGTTTTGATTGCGGAAGCGAATCAGGTCTTTTGCAAGTCTATCGGTCTTGCTGGAGTGGTTCAAGAGGAAAATGGTACCATAGCACTATTTACAAAACAGCATTTAACGTGAAATTGTTTTCATGAACAGATGTTTCCTCGATAAAAAAGCCACTTTCCCGTTGAGAAAGTGGCTTTCGTGTGCAGCTTTAGGCTGCTCTTATTTTTCTGTAATTGCAATGGATTTAATAGTAATCGTTTGCTCTGGAACACTTGGCTCACCCGTTTGTGGGTTTTTCTTTACTTTTGTTCCGGCAATTTTTTGAACAACATCCATGCCACCCGTGACTTTTCCGAAAATCGTGTAGTTCGGAGAGTTGTCCAATCCTGTCACGTCAGGTCCAGAACCAATGAAGAATTGGCTACCATTCGTGTTTTTACCGGAATTCGCCATGGCAACCACACCTGGTTCATATTTATGACCATTTTTCAATTCGTCTTCAAACGTGTAACCTGGACCACCCATGCCAGATCCCAATGGATCGCCTGTTTGAATCATGAAGTCTTTGATGACGCGGTGGAACTTAATGCCGTCATAGAACTTGTCCTTTGCGAGGAAGACAAAGTTGTTGACAGCAATGGGGGCATCTTTTTCAAACAGATCGATCGTAATGTCTCCCATGGAAGTAGATATTTTTGCTTGATAATCTTTTGCTTTGTCAATCTGCATAGCCGGAGCCTTCTCGTATTTCTTCTCTCCGGTTGGACCCGGTGGGTTAGCTGGCTCTTTGGATGCTGGTTTCTCTGCTGGCGTAGTCGGTTGATTAGGAGCGGCTTGATTGCTTCCTGTAGAACAACCCGTAACCAAGGCGATTGCCGTCAGACATGTGAACAGAGTTGTCATCATTTTTCTCATCTTATGCACCTTCCTTTGTATCATATCGTTGGGTGGTTCGGTTTCGAATTATAACACAAATCGTCGAGCATTTGCCAATCCGCTAGTTTCCTTTCCAATCTCACGTGGTATGATTGGGAGAAAAGGGTGATCAATGTGGCAGAGCGATTTGAGACCAAAACGGTACATATCGGACATGACCCTTTGCAGGGAGTAAAGAGCAAAACGACACCGATTTATCAAACCTCTGTTTTTGCCTTCGAAGGCTTAGAAGAAGTAGAACAATACTACGTCGGCGAAGGTGAATACTTGTACACCCGAAATGGAAATCCCAACCAGGCTGAGCTAGCTCATGCAATCGCAGCTTTAGAAGGCGCCGAGGCAGGTGTCAGTGCTGCCTCCGGTATGGGAGCGATCATGGCGGGTTTACTTGCCGTTCTTTCCCCTGGCGATCACGTTCTGGCATCCCATGAAATTTATGGGGGTACCTATGCTCTACTGCATAAGGAGCTGTCGCGGTTTGGAATCGAGCTTGGATGCATTCAGCTTGGGCAAACGACAAAGCTTGCTGATCATGTTCGCCCGACGACGCGGCTGTTTTTCGTGGAGAGCATCACCAATCCGCTGTTGACGGTTGTAGATTTGCCATACTGGATTAAGGAAGCAAAAAGACTTGGCTTAACCGTCATGGTGGATAATACGTTTGCGACCCCGTATTTGGTACAACCCGTTTCATTCGGAGCAGATCTTGTCGTGCACAGTGGAACCAAATACATAGGTGGACATAGCGATGTGACGTCAGGTGTTTTGGTTGGATCACAGGCGATAGTCAAGCGTGCTACCGAGATCGTAGTCAACTACGGTGCGTCCCTCAGTCCTTTTGAGGCTTGGTTGACATCGCGGGGTTTGAAAACACTGGCAGTGAGAATGGAGCGTCAATGCGATAATGCCAGTCAGATTGCTGCGTTTCTTCGTGATCATCCTGCAGTTGCACGGGTGTATTACCCAAGTCCTACGGAGACCTTCTTTTTTTCAAGGCAAAAACAGGGGGCAATGATATCCTTTGCTCTGGCAGACGAGACGAAGATTTACGATTTTTACCGGGCACTTGACTGGATCAAGCTGGCTCCGTCTCTGGCAGGTGTGGAGACGAGTGTATCTCATCCAGTTACGACGTCTCACCGTGCTTTTTCTGAAGAGCAGCGCAAGGAAACGGGAATCACGGTGGGACTGGTACGGTTATCGGTCGGAATTGAGGCTGTTCAAGACATTCAGATAGCATTAGATGCCGCATTAGGGAAATAATTCAAAAAACTTTGCCACATTATGAAACTTTCTTCCTAAGAAATACGTATTACTTAGTTAGAGTAGTCTCAGAATGCAGTGGAGAAAGTCCATTCTGAGAACATGCTTCAGTCTGGAAGAAACCGAGGAAAACGCAAATGGGAATGGCTATGAAGCAACCATCGGGGCCATCATCCGGAGATTATTATGAATCTCGTCCATTTACGGAACTATATGACGAATATTTTGATCGCGTCAACCGGTATTTACGATGCCGGGTTCAAAGTACGTGGGATGCCGATGATTTGACCACCGTGGTCTTTTTAAAAGCGCTAGAAAAATTCGAGCAATATAGCAGAACAAGTCCATTCGCATCGTGGATTTTTCGTATTGCTCACAATACATATGTGGATTTTATGCGGAAAAACAGGGAGTTTCCGGTTGATCAGGAGGATTTTCTAGGAGCAGAGCCGGACGACACATGGCAGCCGGAACGACAGGCGCTGACGAATGAAGAGATTCGTCTGCTTCGTGATCGTCTGGATTTGTTGTCTCAGGATCAACGAGACGTGTTGATGCTCCGGTACTTTGCTGACCTCAAAATCAGTCAGGTAGCTGAGGTGCTCGGCAAAACAGAATCGAGTATCAAAATGATTTCTTATCGCGGATTACAAAAACTTCAGAAGATGTATGAGAGGGGGGACTCCGAATGAGAGAAGAGGAGAAGCACCCCCAGGATAATCAATCGGATGATCAGACCGTAACCCAGCTCCTAGCCCATTTGAAGCAGATGCGTGGATCGGTTCCAGTCAATTATCAGCTGAAATCAGACCTGAAAAAACAATTGCTCCAGAAAATGAGAGATCTCGAAGCCAAACAGACAAAGGCCCCAAATGCCGCTCCTAAAAAGCTTGGGAAGTTGGTTTGGAGCGGAATCGCTGCTGCTGCTCTCATCCTTGCCATAGGTGGATTTGTGTGGTGGAACAATTCCTCTCTTGCCGTTCGAGAGCATGAAGTACTTACGCTGCCAGCACAAGCGGCCGTGGAGCTTGTTGATATTGATAGCAAAGCCACTCAGCTCGCTTATATCCATAACAATACAGAGCTGAAAACCATTCCAATCGACGCGGAACTAAAGCCAGTCACGATCAAATTGCCGCCAACCGAAGGCAAATACACGGGGGTTGCGTGGTCTAATTCCGGGAAGAAAATCGCTGTCGTCGAGCAAGATAAAAAATTATCGCGAATATGGATTGTGGAGATGCCGACAAGCTACAGCATAGGAAGCAGCCGATTGCTGAAGGAAGAAGAAGGGGTCGTGTATTCTTCACCAAGCTGGTCTGAACACGATGATTCGCTTGCCTTTACTCGCTCGAAAAATGGCGTCGATGAAATTTGGGTGAGCAGCACAGTTTCGTTCCAAGAGTGGAAGCTTGTAGAAGGCACTCAGCCTGAATGGTCACCAGATGGAAGCTTGCTTGCCTTCAATAAAGCCGGTGAAGTACAGCTGATGGAAATGCGAACAGGCAAAGTTACCTCGCTTGCAGTGGGACAGTGGGCATCGTGGAGCTCCGATACGAGATTGACCTATACTCACCCCGATGGAACACTGATGGAAGTAAACGTGGGTGTAGAGCCTTTTGTGACACGCGAGCTACCATTGCGAAACCAGTCATCGGAAGAGCTGATCAAAGGAAACTGGGCAAATAATGGTAAGCACTTACTGCTTATCTCACGCCATGATCAACTGCAACAACTGGTTATCTCTTTGGCGTCACGAAAATGAGCGGAGGAACAAGCATGAGATGGAAATGGGTGTTAATCTTTGTCATCACATGGCTTAGCTTTTCGATACGCCCAGCTATGGCAGAGAGCAACGTAGACATACAATTCGAAATACCCTTAAGTGGTATCGTCAAATATGAATCATGGATGAGACTAAACGTAAAGGTAACCAGCCAGGAAAAGGATTTCACAGGATCTGTAGAGTTATCGCAGCGACAAGTCAAAAAAAATAATGAATTGAAACTTCGGCGTCCGATAAAGCTCGAGCAAGGAAAGAGTACAACCGTATACTTTGATATGCCTACCCAAATATTGCTCGATGATTGGTACGTTCAGGTTACGCAAAACGGTCAAGTTGTCAAAAGTGAAAAGCTGCGTATCTCATATCCAACAGACGGACGCACAATTGGCGTGATTAGCGAGGAGGGCAATGCGTTTCATTTCCTTGCCGTCAATCAGTCTCAATCCAAAATGAATCGTCCCTTGTCCGTACAAAATCTTACGGAACAAATGTTACCTGACCAATCATGGATTTACGAAAACATAGACATGTTAGCGCTGGCAGGCAATAGTGGCTCCACAATAAATGATCAGCAGATGGCTGCGATCAAGGAGTGGATCCAGCTGGGAGGGATCGTAGTTGTTTCCGCAGGTCCCAATCAAGATGGGATGATCCAGCGGTTTGCTGATATTCTCCCTGTGGAAGCCGGAAAAGCTGGTAATATCGATCTGCAGCAAGCACTAAGTGAGTATGACATTGCAAAAGTTGCGCCAAAAGGCAGTATTGGTGTATACAACCGTGACTTGCCCTTATTTGTGTCAAAACCATACGGCAGAGGGTTGCTACTATTTGTCAACTATGATGTGACAGCAGAGCCGTTGGCATCGTGGCAATTCAATCCACAACTGTGGCAGAATGCAATGACCCAGCATGGCGCCAAGAAGATTTTTGAAGAGAAGCTTTTTATGGATCAAATGACCCGGCCTTTTCTAGACTTGAGCAAGAAGATTCCTGAAGTGCAAACTCCTCCGCCAACCTGGATGGTAGCGTTATGGGGCGGATACGTAATTGTACTCGCACCATTGACATACTTCATTCTAAGAAGAATGAGAAAACCTGAATGGGCGTGGGGAGTCATCCCGTTGGGAGGAATTTTCTTGACCGTCGCTATATTCGCGATTGGAAAGCCTGCTGTAGTGAAAACGAGTACTAGCTACGCCGTAACCAAGATCGATATATTAGATGAGTCTTTGGCTCATGTTCGCTCAGCCGCAACGTTTTTAGGGGTGGATCAGAACGACTATGATGTTCAGCTTGAACCTTCGATCGTTGCTCTGCCCTTGACAGTAGGACGAAATGATTATCGACCAGAGGGACTAATGAATGGCGAGGAGCTTCTCTCTTTCCGTAATCTACCCTATTTGACACCGAAACAGGCAATTGGTATCGGGGTAAAGCACGACATGGGGGCTTTTGATGCTTCCTTGCGAATCAATGAGAATCGTGTGCAAGGGCACGTGAAAAACAATACGGAGTTTGCCTACGATCAAACTTATATTGAAATTGGTTTTCAGCGAATTCCTCTTGGGCCTTTGAAAAAGGGAGAAGAAAAACAGATTGACAGTGTGCTTGAGCCCCTGTTTATGCCAAGAAAACCACAAGCATCAAACGAATTGCAAACGTTGGAAGAGCGAATCAAAGAAATGAGGGAAAGAGTCGTTGAGTACGAAGAGGGAAATCAGGTAAGTATCATCGGTACAACGACAGAGCCTCTTCCTCTGATGACAATGCAGGTGCCTCACCAAGCACATTACTGGAATGTTATTCAGCAGCCAATTCAATTCCAGCCGAATGAACAAGGCATCGTGACTTTTCCGTATGGCTTGCTTGATGCAGAGGTGTATGAAACGACAGGGGACTTCGATAGTACCGGATACATTTGGCAGATTGGAAAGGGCAGCATTACGTTTGAGCTGCGTGCAGACAAAGCCGCGATCAATATGAAGCGAATTACGGTACCACTGAATCACAGTTCATTTAAGCCTTTCCGGATAGAATACTTCCACCAAAAGAGTGGTAGGTGGATACCTGTTGAGCGTGGGACGAGACTTGTCCTCGACAAAGAACTCCAACAAGTGTTAACGCCAAATCAATCGTTATTGCTTCGTTTTTCCCATAATGGAACGTCACGATTAGCTCTACCAGAGCCAATTTTCCAGGTAGAGGGGGTGCGGAAATGGTAATCGAAACCGTTCATTTAGGAAAGAGATACGGCAATTTGCAAGCGTTGACGGATTTGAACCTTTCCATCGAACCAGGAAAGGTGTTTGGCTTTATTGGTCCAAATGGCGCTGGAAAATCTACCACGATGCTCATCTTGTCTACCCTTCTGGAACAGAGCGAAGGGGAAGCATTTGTCTGTGGCTACAATGTAAGAAAAGACCCTGCCAGTGTGCGCCAGTCAGTGGGATACATGCCCGATTTTTTTGGTGTATATGACAATTTGACAGCGGTGGAGTATTTGGAGTTTTATGCCGGAGCGTACAAAATTCCTGCCTCCAAAAGACGGGCACTCGTAAGTGATCTTTTAGAACTAGTGAATTTGTCTCACAAAGCAGACGCTTTCGTCGACTCATTATCTCGAGGCATGCAACAGCGTCTAGGGTTAGCGCGTTGTCTCGTACATGATCCGGCCGTGCTGATTTTGGATGAACCGGCGTCAGGACTGGATCCGCGTGCTCGTATCGAATTGCGCGAAATTATGAAGCAACTACGCGAAATGGGTAAGACGATTATTATCAGCTCCCATGTTTTGCCGGAGCTAGCCGAGCTGTGTGATGATATTGGTGTCATTGAAAAAGGCAGATTAATTGCGTATGGCTCCGTGCACGAGGTCAGTAATCGGGACACAGGCCAAAGCCGTATGCAACTAAGAGCCCTGCGGAATTTGGACAAAGCGGGACTTCTGTTAGCGTGCTCTCCGTATGTGCATCAATTGACGGATTATATGGGAGGCTTTCGCTTCTACTTTCAAGGGACGGAGCAACAAAAAGCTGAATTGCTTCAAGAACTGCTGGATGAGCAGGTCGCAGTCGTCTACTATGGTGATTCCAAGAAAGATTTAGAAGACGTCTTCTTAGCGATTACGGAAGGAGTCGGTATGGAGTGAGCGACTTCTTGTTCAATCCTCTTTTGGTAAAAGAAATGCGGGAAAGATTCCGCTCGAGAAAGACCATGCTCATTTTAGCGATTTACTTATTTGTCATGGGGGGAATACCGATGGGCTTTTTGCTCATGGATCCCTTAAAGGCCGAATCGTTAGGGGATAACCGGGATCTGTTTCTGATATCTGCGGGGATACACTACGCGATGGTTTGCTTTGTGGCACCTGCCCTGACTGCTGGAGCGATCAGTGGGGAGAGAGAACGCCAGACCTTGCATATTTTGCTGACGACCCAATTGTCGACGCGCACGATTATTTTAAGCAAGCTCATTACGTCTTTGGCGTTCTCTACGCTACTGTTGGTTGCCTCGATGCCTTTGTACAGTATCGTGATGCTGTACGGAAGCGTCTCCCCGGAACAAATGGCTCAGCTTGTCCTTTTTCTTGCGGTGAATATGTTTTTTCTCGGGTCGCTGGGGTTGTTCTGTTCTACTTGGATTAAACGAACGTCGATCTCGACGGTCACCACATACGGTATTGCCTTCTTTTTTGTGGTAGGTACTGGCTTGCTGTTCTTTTTTATCGGTGAGTCCTTGCAACAGGCGCATCCGGAACGGTACGTCAATTCGAATGTTTGGAGCATGTATGAGCTTCAGATGTTGGCAGGGATGAACCCTATCATCGTGTTGTTCGATATTTTAGGCGAGTCGTTCGATCATTCCGATGACATCACTTTTGCACCGTGGTTGTTTTTCTCATGTGTGTACGTGATTCTTTCTTTTGTGCTCGTCATCTGGAGCGCTTATTTGTTAAAACCAATTCGCCGAAAATGGTGGAGTTGGAAGAAACGACCTGTTCGTGTACAATGAAAAAGGTGCGTGGGAAAAGGGAGGTTTTTTTGTGAGCGATCAACAAGTGCAGATCATTGATTTTGAAGAACTGCTTCGTGCGATTGAGAGCCGATTGGCATCTGCTGGCATGTATGTCAAACGCGAAGCGATCGTGACGATTCTTCAGGCAGAAGAAGCATTTTTGCTTGAAAAAGGTGTTCTTGAAGAGTATAGTGAGTAATCAGCTAACAACCTGCCTCAAGTGGTGGGTTGTTTTTTCATGGACAGGGAAGGCGCAGAGTTATTCGCCTGTTTGCTTCTCCCGGAAAAAAACGGTATGATGGAACAGAGTACGAATATCAGCATAAGGACGTGAACACATTGACAGAAGAGAACAAAGACCTCGAGTTGGGCGATATCATTACATTGGACGATGAAAATGGTGAACCGTTGGGGGATTTCGAAGTATTGGCTATGTTCGACCTGAACGGTAAAGAATATATTGCCTTGGCTGAAGCTGTGGAAGATGAAGAAAGCGAAGAAGATGAAGAAGTAGATATCTTCGTATTCCAAGTGGACGGCGGCGAAATGGTACCATTGGAAGAGGACGAGGAGAGCACTGTTTACGCGAAGCTGAACGAAGTGCTGGAAGGCATCGAACTGATTAAAGAAGACAAGTAATCCCGATAGGAATGAAACAAGCCACTGCTGGCGTTAGAAACCAAGCAGTGGCTTTTTCTTGCGGTCGATCAGTCATTCATTTTAATAATGTTATCCTTAAGGTCTCGTACAACGAGAAGGCATGTATAGTCGGTATCTTGCAGTTCCCGAACCAATGCCGAGCATTCGTCTTTTGTAAGACCTAGCTTTTCGAGACGGGTACGGAGTTCTTTACCGCCATTGTCAAAGAAATGCGCCATGCTGTCAATGTGACCGACGGCACTTTCAAAATGGGTACTGTATTTATAAAAATTGTTTCGTTGATTGGAGTGATTTTTATCAGGATTCCATTTCAAAACCCAGATATCATCACTGTTGTATCCGGCAGAATTTAGTGCATGAACGTCAGAAGCTAGCTCAGCATCATACTTATGGAATTTGACAAACGGCTTGGTAGCACTGATCAAAAGTATTCCCCCCTTTTTCGCCTCAGGAATCGATGCCTTACTAGGATGTCCAAAGCTTATGAGCGAATGAATGGAAATACCTGAGGCACAGCGTGAACGCTAAGAAAGAAACCCATTGACATATTTTCCTTGATCGTAGCAGGATTTACGCAGTGGGGGAAGAAATAGAGAAAGGGAAACAAATGTTTTGGTTTTTCATTTTGACCAATCTTCACCATTAGTGCTACACTAATTAATGGAATATGCTTGTCATGTACAGAACGAATGAGAAACGAGGAATACTGAGAAGAATCGGCCATCTCGCTAGGGGCGAGGTGGCTTTTTTGCCCCATTTTGCTACTAGCGTTGAATACTATGGGAACCATACGGTACAATAGCGATTAAGTGTTCGCTTTTATTAGGAAAACGTTCCTCTCAAGGGGATTGAATCATCTCGGCGTTTCTCAAAAAAGGTGAATACGACGCTAGCCATCAGTAAAAAAGGCATGATCGTTTTTTCTACGTGTCCGAAGAGTAGAGGGGAGAGCGCGATTGAAGGAAACAGAAACACAGCAAACATTAACGTATACGGAAGAAGATATTCAGGTCTTAGAAGGCTTGATTGCTGTTCGAAAGCGGCCTGGAATGTACATAGGCTCCACGGGCTCGCGTGGCCTGCATCATCTGCTGTGGGAAATTGTAGATAACGCCAAAGACGAGGCGCTTGCAGGCGTTAATGATAGCATCATCGTCACTTTGTACAAGGATGGCAGTGTCAGCGTAGAGGACCATGGACGCGGAATTCCAACGGGTATGCACAAGACTGGCCGACCTGTACCAGAAGTTATTTTTACGACGCTCCATGCCGGTGGGAAATTCGGCGGTGGCGGATATAAAAAAAGTGGTGGCTTGCACGGGGTAGGCTCCAGTGTCGTTGTGGCTTTGTCCAAATGGCTTGAGGTCGAAATCCACCGCGAAGGCAAAATTCATAAGCAGCGCTTTGAATATGTTGTGGATGCAAATGGAACGGAGCATGTCGGTAAACCGGTTACCGGTCTTGAAATCACGGGGAACACCAAACGCACAGGAACAACGGTACGTTTTTTGCCGGATGATGCGGTGTTTGGCAATGCTCGCTTTGACTATGAGACGATTCGTGATCGTTTTCGTGAGACAGCATTCCTTCTGAAAAAGCTGCGCATGGTTTTGATTGACGAACGTGGACCTGAAAAGAAACGGGAAGAGTTTTACTTCGAAGATGGCTTGAAATCATACGTTTCTTACTTGAACGAAGGAAAAAATTCACTCCATCCGATCGTTTACTTCGAAGGAGAAAAGGACAATATCTATGTCGAGCTGGCTTTTCAGTACAATGACGGCTATGCAGAGACATTGGTGTCCTATGTCAACTCGATTGTAACAACGGATGGCGGAACACATGTCACGGGCTTCCGTAACGGTACGACCCGGATTTTTAACGAATTTGCCCGGAAAAAAGGGTACTTGAAAGAAAAGGACCCGAACTTGACTGGAAACGATTTGCGGGAAGGTTTCCTCGGTGTATTGTCATTGCAAATGGCTGACGTCCAGTTTGAGTCCCAAACAAAAGACAAGCTGGGGAACGAAGAAGCACGGGCAATCGTAGAACAGATTGTTTCCGAAAAGCTAGGCTTCTTCCTCGAGGAAAATCCGGAAATAGGCAAGCTGCTGATTGACAAGGCAGTGCGTTCTGCTGAAATTCGCGAAGAGCTACGCAAACAACGCGAAGCCCTGCGCGGCGACAAGAAAGGCAAAACCGCGAAAAAGCGCAAATCGATTTCGGAAAAGTTCACTCCGCCGCAATACAGAGACTCCAAACGCAATGAGCTCTTCCTCGTCGAGGGGGATTCCGCAGGTGGCTCTGCAAAGCAGGCGCGTAATTCAGAGTTCCAAGCTTTGTTCAGCCTGCGTGGGAAGCCATTGAACACGGAAAAAGCAAAGCTATCCGAGGTATTGGCGAATGAAGAGTTCCGTACGATCCTCGAGGTGCTTGAAACCGATATTGGCGAAGAGTTTTCCATCGAAAACTGTGCATTTGATAAAGTCATCATCATGTCTGACGCGGACGTTGACGGCTCGCACATTCAAACGCTGCTCTTGACCTTCTTCTTCCGCTACATGCGCCCGATGATTGCAGCTGGTCACTTGTATATTGCGCAACCGCCTTTGTATCAGGTGAAAAAGCAAAGCAAGGGCAAGCAGACTGAGGCGATCTACTGTTGGAGTGATTACGAGCTGGAACAGGCGTTGAAAAAGGTTGGACGCGGTGCTGAAGTGCAGCGCTACAAAGGATTGGGTGAGATGAACGCCGATCAGCTCTGGGAAACAACCATGGACCCTGAGACGCGCAAGCTCATTAAGGTTGAACTGGAAGACCTCGCTCACTGTGAGAAGCTGGTAACCGTTTTGATGGGTGATAAAGTCCCACCACGGCGTGAGTGGATTGAGAACCACGTCACCTTTGAAGTGGGGGAGGATGAATAAGCATGCTGTCCAATCAAATTATTAATCAGAGCTTCGCGGAGATTATGGGAAAGCGCTTTGGGGACTATGCCAATCTGGTTATTCTCTCACGCGCAATCCCAGATGCTCGCGATGGACTAAAACCGGTACAGCGCCGTATTTTGTATGCCATGTACCAAGAAGGCAACACGAACGATAAACCATACCGGAAATCAGCGAAAACAGTCGGGTACGTGATGGGTACCTATCACCCGCACGGTGACTCGGCGATTTACGAAACGATGGTGCGGATGGCGCAATGGTGGAAAATGCGCCAGGTGCTCATTCAAGGCCACGGAAACTTTGGTAGCTTGGATGCAGACCCGCCAGCCGCTATGCGTTATACCGAATCCAGACTGTCAGCATTGGCCAATGAGCTACTGCGTGATATTGAAAAGGATACGGTTACATTCATCCCGAACTACGACAACTCCGCTCAACAACCGGCAGTATTGCCTTCACGGTTTCCCAATCTTCTCGTGAATGGCGCTGCCGGGATCGCGGTTGGTTTTGCAACGGACATCCCTACTCACAATTTGGGTGAAGTCATCGATGCGGCTGTGGCCCAGATGAAGAACCCGAATATCTCGCTGGATGAGCTGATGCAGCATGTCAAAGGTCCAGATTTTCCGACAGGCGGCATTGTTCAAGGGCTGTCCGGAATTCGCAAGGCGTTTGAGACAGGCCGTGGACAATTCATCATTCGCGGGAAGACCCATGTAGAGGAGCCAAAAGGCGGCAAGATCAAAAAAATCGTCGTTTCCGAAATCCCTTACGAAGTGGTCAAGTCAAAGCTCGTTGGCCAAATCGATGAGCTTGTAATGGAGCGCAAAATCGAGGGGGCACTGGCGGTTCGCGATGAAACGGGTCGCAAAGAGGCCGAGCAGAAAAAAGTCCGCATCGTAGTGGATATTCGTAAGGAAGCGGATGAGCAGGCGATTCTCAACTACCTGTACAAAAATACCGATCTGCAAATCTATTACAATTACAACATGAACGTGATTCATGAGGGGACCATCCGCCAGATGGGACTCAAGGCTTTGTTGGGGGCGTACATCGACCACCAAAAAGAAGTCGTCACGAATCGCTGCCAATATGATCTGGATCGAAAGCAAAGCCGCGAGCATATCGTGGAAGGCTTGATTCGCGCCAAGTCCATTTTGCGTCAGATCGTCGATACGATTATGGATTCGGAAGACCGTGCAGATGCCAAGAAAAACATCATGGAGAAATACGGCTTCACCGACAACCAAGCAGATGCGATTTTGAGCATTCAGCTAGCTTCTTTGACACGTTTGGATATCGTCAAGCTGGAAAAAGAATTGGCTACATTAGCAAAAGAAATCGAGGAACTAAAATCGATTTTGGCAAGCGAGAAAAAGCTAATTCAAGTCATTACAGGCGAGCTGAACGAGATCAAGAAAAAATACGCAGAAGAGCGTCTAACAGAAATCCAGGGCGAGATCGAGGAAATCAAAATCGATATTGCCATGCAAATCAATGCAGAGGATTGTATCGTAACCCTGACGAATGAAGGATATATCAAGCGGACAAGCCCGCGCTCCTTCAAATCAGTGGGGGGAACGCTGGAGACATGTGGGGTAAAAGAAGGCGACCGTGTCCGTTATTTCATGGAGACGAATACGTCTCACACTGCTCTCTTCTTTACCCAGGATGGTAAATACTTCGCCACACTGGTTAACGCCTTCCCGGACGATAAGTGGAAGGATATCGGTTCGGCTCTCGTCAATATCATCCCGTTGGAGAAGAATCAGCGGATCGTTGGCTTTACGATCGTAGAAAACTTCAAACAACCGCTGTATGTATACCATGTAAGTAAAAATGGTTTGATGAAAAAGACGGCGTTGTCCGAATACGAAACCAATCGTTCGAGTGCGTTGGTAGCTGCAAAGCTAAAAGGCGGCGATGACGAGTTTATGAATGTATTCGTGGCGGACGAAGCTGGAGCGATACTCGGTGCGACAAAAGATGGAATGGGCATCCGATTCCAGCGAAGTGAAGTCAGCGCAACGGGTAGAGCGTCGAGCGGGGTAAAAGCAATCGCACTTGCTCCTGGCGACGATGTCATCACGATGCTTCCGATTGAGGAAGTCGATTCTCGTGCCTTTAGCTTGTTGACGGCTGAAGGGGTTGTAAAACGCACAGCCATTGGTGCAATCCCACTTCAGGCTCGCGCAGGCAAAGGGGTACAGTTGATTCGTAAACGAAAAAATAACCCGCATGAGCTTGTTGCGATGTTCCTCGAGGAAACGGTTTATGCCTGGACGTCGCAGAACGAATGGACCCTTGTTGAGACAGAGCAAGTGATCATCAACGAGCAAGGTGGCATTGGCCGACAACTGATCGAGGGTGGGGTAAAAGCAGTTGCTTTTGAAACCATTTTGCCGACGGATGAACCGAAGGACGAAGCGACGGCAAAAGGCCCAGGAGACGGATCTGGCACAGCAGGACAACAGAAAACGTCGAATGTCCAGGCTAATTTGTTCGATGGAGATCATCGTAAATAAAAGGAATGATGAATAGATGGCGTTTGAAGCCTTTGTTTCACCGCTAAGCTGGCAGCAGGTTTCTCTGCTCCTCGATACTGTGCAATATTTCGAAGACGCGCCAAAACTGCTCTCTCTTCCACAAGAGCAAGGAGCAGCTGTGCCTGTGCCGATTACGTCAGACACATTGAAGTCGATGCTTGGTTGTTTGGACGAAGAGGAAGCATTTAGCCGCAAAGCTTTTTCATTGAGATGGGAAACAGCTGGGGACGAAGCGAGTGGCTTTCTCGTTGTCGAGCTCCCGAATGGAGACACCGTGAGACAGCCAGCCGTTCTATCCGCCTTTTCTCCGGTTTAACAAATAAACGAATAAACGCTTTGGTGACGCGCTTGCATCCATGACAGGATGTGAGTGATCCGCCAAAGCGTTTTTTGCATACAAAAAGATTGCCAGTGAATTGGAATATGTGGTACAGTTTGAACACGAGTTATTGCGCGATAAAGTTAGTAACTTACTAAATGGCAACCATATCACTGGAGGATGGAATCATGGAAAAAGTCATCGATCAAAAGGCTTTTAAGGACGTCATTCGGGAGCGTCGTTCCGTACGTCATTACGATCCAACAGCAAAAATCTCGCGGGATGAACTAAAAGAAATGCTGAAGGAAGCAACCTTGGCACCTTCCAGCTCTAACCTCCAGCCATGGCGGTTTTTGATTATCGATGAACAGCCATTGAAAGAGAAGCTGCTCCCCATCGCATTTAACCAAAAGCAGGTGGTAGAGGCTGCGGCAATCATTGCAGTTCTAGCCGATTATGAGGGCTACAAGCAAGCCGGGAGCATTTACAAAAAAGCGGTAGAAGCAGGCTACATGACAGAGGAAGTAAAAGCTACACTCATCGACAACATCAACAAGCGTTATGAAAATCGGGATCGAGCAATCATCAAGGAAATTGCTTTGGTAGACGGAGGTCTCGTCTCGATGCAATTGATGCTCGTTGCCAAGGCAAGAGGGTATGACACGGTGCCAATGGGAGGCTATAACAGCGAGAAATTCAAGGAAGCTTTCCAAATCCCGGATCAATATGAAACGGTCATGCTGATTGCAGTTGGTAAAGCGGCAGAGCCTGGTCATCCGACTACTCGTCTGGACGTAGAAGAGATTACATTCTGGAATGAGATGCCGAATAAATAAGCATAAAGAAATGGAATAGCCTTGGCCTAATCTGATTTTTGGGCCTTGGCTTTTTTCACGTTTGCAAGCTTTCGAGGGGCAGACATGCTGGCAATCAGGTCAAATGGGGCGTACAATAGAAAGACATGACAGCGAAAGAAGGGTGCAGGATGAAAAGATTGTTGGCAATCAGCGATATTCATGGGGAATTGGAGAAACTGGAATCGTTGATAGAGCAAGTTCAGTACGATCCACAAAACGATCAATTGATCCTGCTAGGTGATTATATAGACCGTGGACCAGAGTCGAAGGGGGTCGTCGAAAAGGTAAAACAACTCCATGCACAAGGGGCAATTGTGTTAATGGGCAACCATGATCATATGATGGTTAAATCATTCGAGCAAGACCCAGTCTTTATTGAACGATGGTTCCGAAACGGCGCACAAAAGACGTTGGCGAGCTATGGTCATACCGCAGCAGATACGGAATCTGGTGCACCAGAAACCTTGGAAATTACTGCTTCAGTCAATGAGCATCTGGAATTTTTGGCTGGCTTAGACAGCTATTATGAAACCGATGATTATATTTTTGTTCACGGGGGTGTCCATCCCGAGACTCCAGTTGCAGAGACTGACCCGTATCTCCTGATGTGGATACGTGATGAGTTCCATAAAGGCTACCAGGGTGAGAAGACCGTAGTTTTTGGTCACACGCCAACCAATTATTTGCACGGTAAACATGATGTGTTTTACGGAGAAAATAAAATCATCGGCATTGACGGTGGTGCCGTATATGGCGGCCGTCTGCATTGCTTGGAGCTTCCCAGCCGAAAGGTTTACTCGGTAGAGTAATCGAACAAAAACAAAAGGCTTTCACTTCTCTTTAGAAAGAGCGGGTGAAAGCCTTTTTGATATACGTCAAGATAAGTTAAGAGTAATATTGTAATGAAATTAATTTAAATAAATTGCAAAAATTAATAATTAAAGGCTTGTCTTCTAATATTTGGGATAGTAAAATATTCCCAACTCACTCATATTCTTATTGTTTACTATCATATTAGCCCACGTGAATATTTGCAAATTAATGACTAATTTCCCCTGCTATACTCACTAAAACGTGACCGTTAAACTAATCGTCGCCCTTATTCCACTACTAGAGAAGACAAAAGTACCAGCCATTTTAAAAAAATCATTGATCGATACATTCATTCCTGGAAAAGGTAAGAATCACCCATCTCATTATGGCGATGGTTTCTTACAGTTTAACACTTCAAGTAAAATCAATTAAAGGGAATATAAGTAAAACTCGTGTATCTGGTCGTTGCATTTCATAGTGCTGAAAGAAAAAGAAGCGGCTGAGCTTTTTCTTCCGGGTAAGTGGCGCTATCGTTTCCGGAAAAAGGTTCCTAATATTCAGAACGAAAAACTACTTTTTTATTTCCCGTACCAGCATACGAGCTGCCCGGAAAAGAAAGCGGGAAACAGGCGATTCGTACAACGAGTCACAGAATGGGGAAATTCACATCTCTTGTAACACGTGGGGAGATCAAAGTAGAGCTCGATGTATTGGGTTTTACAAATGCTAGAGGGAGCATTTTGAGTGGTGATGCTCATCAGGCAAGCTAGAAACTATCAAACATGGGACAAGGGAGGAACAACGCTTTGCATTTTGTTCAGACATTAGTAGAGGCGCTGGAATTGTGGAAGAACGAGGACCATAAAGGCGTTACCTTCATTTTGGGAGACCAGAATGAGGTGTTTGTTTCCTATAAAGAATTGTATGAAGAAGCCCTCGGCTATTTATTTATCCTCCAAAAAAGTGGAATCAAACCTGGTGATGAGGTCGTTTTTCAAATTGAAGATAGTAATCTTCGAACTTTTGTCTGCCTTTTTTGGGGATGCTTACTCGGTGGAATGATTGCTGTTCCTATTTCTGTAGGGGATAACGAAGAGCATCGTCTTAAGCTGTTAAAGGTTTGGCGTACATTAATCAATCCGTATCTCATTACAACGGATAGTGTCTGGAAACGACTGGAGGATTTCTTTAGGAAACACAACTACCTGACGGAAATGGAATCGTTGAAGTCAAAGTCCTTCCTGCTTGATGAGACCGTGAAAACAGAAGAGAAGGGCACAATCTATTATCCTACTGTTGATCATGTGGCCTTTATTCAATTTTCATCTGGGTCTACGGGGGATCCAAAAGGGGTTACCCTGACGCATGAAAACCTTGTCCATAATGTGCTTGCGATTAATAACAGACTTGAAACGACTGAGTCTGACTCATTCCTAAGCTGGATGCCCTTAACTCATGACATGGGGATGATCGCGTTCCATTTAGCCCCGTTGTACGCAGGAGTTAAGCATTATTTTATTCATACCTCACTGTTTATCAGGCGACCTACGCTATGGCTGAAGAAAGCAAGCGAGCACAAGGCGACAATTACTTCTTCTCCGAACTTTGGGTATAAATATGTGTTGTCTAGGTTTAAACCAGAAGTGGCAGAAGAGTGGGATTTGTCTACGCTTCGTGCGATTCTAAATGGTGCAGAACCCATTGCTTCAGAATTGATCCATCATTTTTTGGATCAGATGAGCCCTTATGGATTGAAGAAAACAAGCATGGTCCCATGCTATGGATTGGCTGAAGCCTCTGTGGGAGTATCGATACCTGATCAAAACTTGCATTTTACAACGCTTTCTCTGGATCGTAGGTTTATCCAGATAGGAAAGCCAATCAAGATGACGGATCAAACAAATCCAGAAGCGCTCACCCTAGTAGAAGTCGGTTACCCCATTGATTTTTGCGAGGTAAGAATATGTGATGACGAGGATCATGAGCTGCCAAGCGATACGGTTGGCCATATCCACATTAGAGGGAAGAATGTAACCGCTGGATACTACAACAACCCTACTGCCACCGCAAATGTAATGACGGCTGATGGATGGCTCAGAACAGGGGATCTGGGTTTTATGCGAAACGAACGTCTTGTCATTACGGGGCGTGAAAAAGACATCATCTTCGTGAATGGTCAAAACGTTTATCCGCATGATATTGAGCGGATTGCTGAGGAAGTCGAAGGAGTCGAGCTTGGGAAGGTCGTTGCCTGCGGGGTATTCAACGAGGAGAGCAAAGAGGAAGACATTCTAGTGTTTATCCTTCACCGGAAAAGTGTTGAAGACTTCATGGAGCTTTCTAAGAAAGTGAAAAAGCATTTGAACGAGCGAACAGGGTGGAGAATAAGCGAGGTCTTGCCGATTCAGCGCATCCCCAAAACAACGAGTGGAAAAGTTGAACGATATAGAGTGGCTAGGGAGTATCAGTCCGGAGCATTTCGCGAGGTTTCCGAGGAAATGCAAAGCCGAACCACCGAACAGGTAAAAGAGGAAAGAACCGATAAATCACCTCTCTTGCGCGAAGAATTGGAAAAACAACTGCTAGCCATTTGCCGCGAGGTGCTTCAATCCGATAAATTGGGACCAAACGACAGTTATTTTGACGTAGGTGCTTCCTCTATGCAGTTGACCCAGTTAGCAGGGCGAATCGAAGAGGAGATGGGGATTACGTTGGCGGTAACAGATTTGTTTGCCTATCCGACAATCTCCAGGCTTTCTCGCAGTCTCTTCCCTGACGATCAAGCGACTGATCACATAAAAGAGACAGATACGAGCCAACAGAAGCAAAAGGATATCGCGATTATCGGGATTTCTTGTAAGTTCCCGCAGGCTCAGGATGTGGATCAATTTTGGCAAAACATCCGGGCAGGAAAAGATTGTATCCATGAGCTTCATGGTCAGAGACGAAAGGACACGGAACAATATGTATCGCTGATAAGAGGCGAGCTGGGCAATCCTACCCTTGTGGAGGGCGGTTATTTAGAGGAGATTGACAAGTTTGACCATTCGTTCTTCTCGATCACCCCGAAAGAAGCGAAGCTAATGGACCCCAACCAAAGGCTGTTCCTTCAAAATGCTTGGAATACGCTAGAGGATGCAGGCTATGGGGGCCACAAGCTTTCAGGGGAAAAAGTAGGGGTGTATGTCGGCTTCTCCAAGCTGGGATACGATTACGAACGACTTTTGTCAGTGGTAAGTCCAAAAGATTTGCCTTCTTATGCAGTAGGCAACCTTCCTTCGATCATTGCGAGCCGCATTTCACACTTGCTTGATTTGCGCGGCCCTGCTGTCACCGTGGATACAGCCTGCTCTTCTTCCTTGGTTGCGGTTCATATGGCGTGCAAGGCTATCCAAAACGGTGATTGTGAGATGGCTTTGGCAGGGGGAGTCAAAACGATCCTGCTAGCGCTGAAGGCTGGAATTGGAATGGAATCCTCTGACAACCGTTCAAGGGCGTTTGACGATCAATCGGATGGAACAGGTTGGGGTGAAGGCGTAGCTTCTGTTCTGTTAAAACCTTTGGAAAAAGCCATCGAGGATGGGGATCACATCTATGCTGTGATTAAGGGAAGCGCTGTTAATCAAGACGGTGTTACAGTCGGGATTACCGCTCCGAACTCACAGGCCCAGGCAGAATTAATCGTAGACGCTTGGAAGGATGCGCAAGTCGACCCAGAAACGATTAGCTATATAGAAGCGCATGGAACAGGTACAAAGCTGGGGGACCCTGTTGAGCTGGACGGAATTCAACGAGCATTCCGACAATATACACAGAAGAAACAGTTTTGTGGAATCGGCACTGTCAAAGCGAATATTGGACATCTATATGAAGCAGCGGGAATCGCTGGCTTGATTAAGGCTGCTTTGCAATTGAAACACAAAGAGCTGCCAGCCCTCGTTCATTTCCAGAAGCCCAATCGGAATTTCTCATTTGAAAAGTCGCCAGTCTATGTGCAAAACAGACTGGAAAAATGGGAAACAGATGGACATCCACGGAGATGCGGGGTTAGCTCGTTTGGGTTTAGCGGGACGAATAGCCACGTCATTTTGGAAGAGTATGTGCCGGTAAATGAAGCGGAGCTGACAGTCTCAGACGAGGTGCAAGTGTTTACCTTGTCGGCCAAATCCGAGTCAGCCCTTCAACATCTGATTCAAAATTATCGGGAGTTTCTATCTTCTTGCGGACCGCTTTCTCTGTCTGATTTGTGCTATACGGCAAATACTGGGAGAGAAACGCTTCCTTATCGGATTGCGCTCATTTTGCATAGCCGAAGCGATTTCGAACAAAAGCTCGACCGATTGGCGGTCCGGCTTGAAAATGATCGAGATGTTTTTGTCTACTCACCTGGGAAAAATCGCGTTCCAGAAGAGACTGTTCATCTGTTGAGTCAATCCGCGCGGGATGTGCAGGAAAAGTACCACACGGCAAGTACCGAGATGAAGTATTCCTATGCAACTACTTTATGCGATTTGTATGTACAGGGCGCCACGGTTGACTGGGATGCGTTCTACAGGGATGGCAAAAAGAGAAGAAAAATGCCATTGCCGGTGTATCCTTTCGATCAGCATCGCTCTTGGATTACAGATGATATGAGCAGTATCATTCCGGAACAGCCGAATACTATTAGCGGAAATAGAGGTGCTACTGTGTCAGAGATAGGAACTGCGCCAATCGCAAAAGTTCTGAAAGAGTTGGTTCATCAAGCTTCGGGTTTTGCTGTAGAAGAAATTGATCCATCCCTTCATTTTCTTGAGCTAGGCTTAGATTCTATTATGCTCGTACAAATCAATCGTGAAATACAGGAAAAGTTTGGAGTCGTCATTCCGGCTCAAGAGTTGTTTGAAACCATTACCAGCGTTGATAAGCTAGCAGCGCATATCGCACTGGAGCTATCCAGTAGCCCGGCTGTGGCTTCTGCCAAACAAATGGAATGGATGGCAATCGAGCAACCGAAAGCAACTGTAGTTGTGGAACAGGAACAGAATGACGTTCAGCCTATTCAACAATCAGAGCCGAGAGAGCAATCCACGAAAATGCCAGTCCCGATCAGCACAGGGGCGGTTGAAACCATTATCGAAAAGCAGATTTCGCTCTTATCTGAACACCAAAACCAAATGGCTACGCTATTACAAAAGCAATTGGAGCTGTTGAATCAGGAACAAAGCTTTGTGCCAAAACAAAGCGCTGAATCTGTGATTGTTGCTCCCGAGATCAAGAAACCTGAGGCAAAACCACCGGTCAAGGTCAAGGGGAATGAAGAGGAACGTCAGAAGCCATTTATACCGTATCAGCCACTGATGATCGGTGAACGAGGCAATTTTACACCAAAACAAAGAGAGTATCTGAACGCATTTATTCAAAGCTATACGGAAAAGACAAAGAAATCCAAGCAGTATACACAAGAGCACCGATTTGTGCATGCCAGCAATCGCAATGTGTCTGGATTCCGTTCCTATTGGAAGGAAATGGTTTACCCAATCATTACGCAAGCATCAGCTGGTTCCAAAATGTGGGATCTGGATGGAAATGAATATCTCGATCTGACGATGGGATTCGGTGTAAACCTGCTTGGTCATAATCCAGCATTTATCATGAAAAAGCTGGAGGAGCAGATTCAATCTGATTTGCCTCCGCTGGGTCCAATGTCGGATGTAGCTGGAAGGGTAGCGGAATTAATCAGCGAGCTAACCGGAGTGCAGCGTGTCGCGTTTTACAATTCCGGGACAGAGGCAGTAATGGTGGCACTACGCTTGGCCAGGGCTGTTACAGGCCGCTCGAAAATCGCCTTATTCTCCGGCTCCTATCACGGTACATTTGACGGCATTCTGACTGTTGCTGATCTTGAGTCCCAAGATGGGAAGGCCATACCGATGGCACCAGGTATTACCCAGCATACGGTGGATGACGTCCTGGTCTTAAACTACAACCATCCAAAATCAATTGAGCTGATTAAGAAACATGCTCATGAACTGGCCGCAGTTTTAGTCGAGCCTGTTCAAAGCCGCCGTCCGGATTTGCAGCCGGTGGAATTCTTGAAGGAAGTCAGAGAGATTACAAGCCAATCAGGCACTGCCCTTATTTTTGACGAGATCATTACGGGATTCCGCATACATCTTGGTGGTGCACAGGCATGGTATGGAATAGAAGCAGACCTCGTTACCTATGGAAAAGTTCCGGGTGGCGGCATGCCGATCGGTGTTGTAGCCGGGAAAGCTGCGTTTATGGATGCAGTGGATGGGGGAGTTTGGAATTTTGGAGACCAATCTTACCCGGTAAACGCTGAGAAAAAGACGTTTGTGGGCGGAACGTTTTGTACGCATCCACTGACGATGCATGCTGCGATCGCAACGCTGGAATATTTGAAGGAGCAGGGGCCGCAGCTTCAGGAAGCGATCACGCAAAAGACCCTCTACTTAGTAGAAACGCTTAACGCGTATTTTAAGAACGAGCAGATTCCAATCCAGATGATTAATTGTGGTTCCTTGTTCCGCTTCGTATCGTTTACTGATATCGAATTGTTCTTCTATCATCTGATCAGCAAGGGCATTTATATATGGGAGGGCAGAAATTGCTTCCTTTCCACTGCTCATACTGATGAGGATATCGAGAGACTGATCCAAGCGGTGAAGGAGAGTATTGATGATTTGCGTCGAGGAGGCTTTTTGCCGGAGCCACCGCCAACTTCTCCGAGTGGAGGATGCAAACAAAATCAAGTTATCGAAATGACAAGCTTTACGAGACAGGATGGGCAAAAGCCCGAGGCAACGCTTGTGGAAAGGGTGGGGGAAGAACTGAGGCTTCCCCTTAGCCCAGAACAGAAACAAATGTGGTTTGCAGTCAAATATCGCGTGGAAGCATCCGCGGCTTTTAACGAGACAGCCTCACTACAGGTCGAGGGAGAGCTTGATATCCCTGTGTTTGAGCAGGCTGTCCAAGCCATGGTGGATCGTCATGAAGCATTGCGAACCATCATTGATACCAACGGAGAGTATCAGGTGATTCTGCCCAAGAGGGATGTACGTGTTCGATTTGTGGATTTGAGCCACCTTTCGTCTGGGGAACAGGAAGAAAAAAAGAATCAGCTGCTGGAGGAACAAACAGGCACGCCATTTGAGCTGTCTTCTGAGGACCCCCTGTATCGGGTAAGTGTCATCAAGCTGGCTCCCGCCAAATTCCTGACTTCCTACACCTTCCATCACATGATTGCGGATGGGTGGTCCATGGCTGTGTTTATCAAAGAGCTGGATGACATCTACTCGGCCCTTATACAGAAACGACCAATAGCACTCGAGCCTTCTACACCGTTTTCTGCTTATCGAAACTGGCAAGAAGATCAGATGCAGAAACCAGCATTTCAGGAAGCGCTTGCGTACTGGAACGAAAAATTCGCTGATCCAATCCCCAAGCTCGTTTTTCCTTTGGAGAAACGAGGTACGGGAAAACCATCTTTTACAGGCGAGAGAATTACTTTCAAGATAGACAGCAGCATCACAAGGAAGGCAAGAAAAAGAAGCATTCAAAACAAGAACAGTCTGTTTATTACCTTGCTCGCTTCTTTTAACCTCTTCCTTCATCGTATTCTTGGCAATAGAAAAATGGTGGTTGCGATTCCTACTGCGGGTCAATCCCATATCGGTAAAATGTCTTTGATCGGAAACTGCGTTAATCTTTTGCCGATTTGCACGGAAATGGATGGCGATGATACGGCTGCGGAATATTTGTCCCGAGTAAAACAAGCGGTTGCGGAGATGGAAAAGCATCAAGCCTACTCCTTTGCAGCATTAGCTGAAAATTTGCCGCATCAGAACTTGCCAGAGCTTTCTGTGCTGTTCAATATGGATCGACCGCTTCACAATCTGACTTTCGCTCAAATGAAGGCTACGCTGCTGCCCAATCGGATCATTTACAGCAAGTACGATCTTTTTGTAAACGTGACAGAAGTGGGCGGAGAGCTTGTTGTTGATCTGGATGCACGAAGTGGGGTAGTAACCACGGAGATTCTTCGCCAGTGGGGCGTCTACTTTGCCAATCTTTTGGATCGTATCGCAGAAGACGATCAGGAAAGAATTCGTTCACTATCACTTTTACAGCCAGACGAGATGGAAAAAATGAAACGCGAATCCAATGGCAATCTGAGAAAATATACAGCGGAATGGACGGAACTTTTGCAGGATATGCCAGATGATCAGGTGGGACGAGCTTCACTCTATGTCCTGGATCAGTATCAGCAATTGGCCCCTGTGGGTGCGGTCGGACAGGTGTATTTAGCAGATGGGGAATTTGAGCATGCAAGCCCGTCTCATTGGCAGCGAACAACGAAATCTGCTGTTCCGCTAGGAAATGGAGAAATCCAAATTATCCATTCATCCGATCGGCTTACTGGGCAAAGAAGCATGAGCGGTAGAGAAGTAGAGCCGGCTGGAACGGCGACCGAAGAGACTATTAGAGTCATATGGCAGGAAATCTTGGGCAGCTCCCCGATGTATCTGGATGATAATTTTTTTGAACAAGGCGGGAACTCCTTACAAGCGACTGTCATGCTCAGTAGAATCTACAAGGAATGCCACGTGCAAATTCCTTTGCATCAAATCTTCCAATCGCAGACGATACGTGAGTTAGCCAAATATGTAGACTCGTCAAAGCATCAAGCTTTTACACCCATTCGTTCATGCGAGTTGCAGCCTTACTATCAGTCTTCTTCCGCACAGAAAAGAATGTACATCCTCCAAGGTCTGGATGGAGGAACTGCCTACAACCTATCCGGCTACTTACAATTGGATGGGGAGCTGGAGCTTGATCGTCTGATCCACTCTTTGCAACAGGTTGTTCAAAGACATGATTCTTTCCGGACCAACTTTGTCATCAAGGATAATGAGGTCGTGCAAGTTTTACATGACGATCTGCCATTGGATATTGAGGTCGAACAATTGGCCGAAGAGGATGTCAATGAGGCGATTCGGACCTTTATCCAGCCATTTGATCTGAGCAAAGCACCACTTATCCGAACAAAAATTTTCCAAGTGTCAGCCAAACGCTTCATTGTGGCTGTGGACATGCACCACATTATTTCGGACGGCTATTCCGTTTCTCTGTTTATTCGTGAGCTACTCCATACGTATAGAGGAGAATCACTGCCTGAGCTTGGCGTGACGTATAAAGATTTCGTGGCATGGGAGCAGGAGAGGGAACAGTCAGAACAGCTCTTGGCTCAAAAGGAGTACTGGCTTGAGCAATTTAGCCAAGGAGAACTCCCCGTGCTGAAGCTCCCCGTCGATTACCAAAGACCGCCGGTTCAATCCTTTGAAGGTGACCGCTTGACTATGGGAATCGGTGAGGAAGTCAGAAAACAGTTGCTCCAATTGGCTAGGGAAACTGACACGACCTTGTATATGGTATTGCTGGCTGCTTACAATGTCATGCTTTACCGATACACCGGACAGGAGGAGCTGATTGTCGGTTCTGCTGTGGCGGGAAGACAACACCCTGATTTGGAACGAATGATCGGCATGTTTGTAAATACGTTGGCTATCCGTAACTATCCAACAGGAAGCAAGACCTTTAAGGACTTCCTGAAAGAAGTGAAAAATCAAGCCCTCCTTGCATTTGAAAATCAGGAGTACCCATTTGAAAAACTGGTTGATGCTCTTCAACTAAACAAAGATTTGAGCCGGAATCCGCTATTTGATACCATGTTTGATTACCATTATGAATCCTTTGACGACGTGGCCTCAGATGATTTCAAAGTGACAACGTATGAATATTCGAAAGGCGTATCCCTTTTTGATCTCAGTCTTGATGTCCATGACGATGGGACAACGCTCACTTGCCAATTTGATTACAGCACGCATCTGTTTAAACGCGGTACGGTTGAGCGAATGGCTAAACACTTTGCCAAGATTCTTCACTCCATTCTGCAGTCTAATGAGAGCTGCTTAGCTGATTTGGAGTACTTGTCCAGTGAAGATATCAATCAGGTGGTTGCCGACTTTAATCAAGCGAGAAGGCAAATACCTGCTCCTCTCCATCCAACGTTCTATGAATGGTTTGAAGCAGAAGCAATCCGCCATGCAGAGAAAGTCGCTGTTTCTTACGGGGAAGAGCAGATCAGCTATCAGGAGCTGAATGCGAAAGCAAACCGATTGGCACGGACTCTGCGTGATCAGGGTGTAAAACCAAATAGCTCCGTTGCGATTTTGGCAGAACGCTCGATTAACATGGTCGTCGCTGTTCTGGCAGTCATGAAAGCGGGAGGAGCCTATGTTCCGATTGATCCGCAGTATCCAAAGGACCGCATTTCGTTCATGCTGGAAGACAGTCACGCAAAGGTCATGCTGGTCAACCAAAATGGGCAGAGCGGAGTAGACTTCAGCGGCACCATTATCGATCTGGACGCAGAGACCAGCTACAGGGAGGATTCGTCCAATCTCGACGCCGTTTCCGGGCCGAACGATCTCGCCTATATCATTTATACCTCGGGTACTACTGGCAAACCCAAAGGGGTCATGATCGAGCATCGCAATCTGGTGAGTGTCGCCAATACATGGCGGTACGAATACGAATTAGAAGAGATGAATGTGAATCTCTTGCAGATGGCGAGTTTCTCTTTTGACGTGTTTGCAGGGGATTTGTGCAGGGCTCTGCTGCATGGTGGACATTTGGTGATTTGTCCAAGTGAGGTAAGGATTGATCTTCCGGTTCTTTATCAGTGGTTGACCCGGTATGAAATTTCCTTGTTTGAATCGACACCTGCTCTTGTTCTTCCTTTTATGGAGTACGTTTATCAAAATGGATTGCCGCTCAATCATCTGAAACTGCTGATTCTTGGTTCAGATACATGCCAAAGCGAAGCGTTTGTCCGTTTGGTCGAGCGTTTCGGGCAGATTAAAATCATCAATAGCTATGGAGTCACTGAGGCTGCTATTGATTCCAGCTACTTCGAAATCGCTGGCGATACAGAAATGACAACCGGAAATGTTCCGATCGGAAAACCGCTGCAAAACACAGAATTTTATGTGTTGGATTCCCAATTGCGGCCGCAGCCGGTAGGTGTTTATGGTGAACTATATATCGGGGGAGCAGGTGTTGCGCGGGGTTATTTGAACCGAGAAGAATTAACCCGTGAGCGCTTCATCCAAAATCCTTTCCGTCCTGGTGAGAACATGTATAAGACCGGGGATATTGTCCGCTGGATGGCAGATGGAAATATGGAGTTTGTTGGTCGTTCGGACTACCAATTGAAGATACGTGGTTACCGTGTGGAGCTTGGTGAAGTCGAAAATCAGCTGTTACGTCATGAAAAGGTTCGCAATGCCATTGTGCTCCCGAAGACAAAGGGAGATGAATCCGTTGTGTTGTGCGCGTATTACACGACGGATGAGGGAGTAAGTCCATCCGAAATCAAGGGGTTCTTAGCCGAGTCCCTGCCTGAGTTCATGGTACCGACCTTTATCATCCAATTGGCAGAGCTGCCTGTGACGCCAAACGGCAAAATCGATCGAAATGCCTTGCCAGAACCCGATCTGTCTAAGCTTGTATCCGAGGATTACGTAGCGCCAGCGACAGAAAATGAGAGAAAACTTGCAGAAATATGGCAAGAGGTCTTGGGGATCGAGCGAGTTGGCGTTCTGGATCGATTCTTTGAGATCGGTGGACATTCGCTGCATGCTGCCATTCTTCTTGCCAAAGTGAACAAGGAGTGGCAGGCAGAGATTCCGCTGCGAGCTGTTTTCCAAAATCCTACCGTCAGGAGCTTTGCCCACGTCATTTCCGAAGCGACCCAAGCAGAAATGCCGTTGATTCAGGCGGTTGGAAAACAAGAGCACTATGAGCTCTCTCCTTCACAAAAAAGGATTTTCACCGTTCAATCACTCGATGAAACGAGTGTGGCCTATAACATGGCAGGCGCTTTGGTTCTTTCCGGGCAGCTGGATTCTATAGCATTGGAAAACGCATTTCAATCTCTCATCCAAAGGCATGAGGCGTTCCGTACATCCTTCGACTACGTAAATGGTGAGCCGAAACAATTTGTCCATGACTCTGTCCATTTTGCCATCGATCATGCTAGCGAAGAGGACAGTCCTGAACGTATAGAAGCTCTCATTCGGACGTTCATTCAACCCTTCGAACTGAGCCAGGCACCATTATTGCGCGTTAAGTTGGTCAAATTGGCGGAGGACAAGCATTTACTCCTGATTGACATGCACCACATCATTGCAGATGGAACATCGGTGAGCGTTGTGATTGATGAGTTAAATCAACTGTATAACGGGCAAAATCCAGAACCACTCACCGTTCAGTACAAGGATTATTCGGCTTGGTTGAAACAGATCAAGACGACGGGGCAGTCGCAAAAGCAGGAGAAGTTTTGGATAGATGAATTCAGCGGGGAATTACCTGTTATGAATCTGCCTACGGACTATCCGCGACCGCAGTTTCAAAGTTTTGAAGGGGGTACGGTCGAAAGCGAGATTGATGCGGATGTATCCCGCAGATTGCAGTCCTTGGCGAAGGAAGCAAACGTAACGGTCTTTTCGATTCTATTGGCGGCGTACAACGTTTTGCTGTCCAAATATACTGGGCAAGAGGACATTGTCGTTGGGACCCCGGTGGCAGGAAGAAACCACACCGATATTCAAAATGTAGTGGGAATGTTTGTAAATACGCTTGCTCTGCGAAACTATCCAGCAGGCAACAAGACGTTCCGCGAGTTTGTTCAAGAGCTAAGTGAGAAGTCCCTATTGGCGATTGAACATCAGGATTATCCATTGGAAGACCTGGTAGAAAAGCTTCAGGTTCGACGTGACCCAAGCAGGAATCCATTGTTTGACACCATGTTCTCGTATGACAATGTGGCAGATACGGCCTTTGACTGGAACAGGGTAGAGGTCAGGCTTTATCCATTCCCAACGAAAATATCCAAGTTAGACATCGTCATGAATGTCGAGATGAGAAATGAAGGCTTTTTCGTGGAGTGCGAATATAGCACGAGCCTATTTAAGCCTGAAACGATGGAGCGTTTTATTAGCCATTTTACAAACGTCTTGCGGCAGATAGCTGCGAACATGGATATTCTTGTGGGCGAGATTGACCTCATGTCTTTGGAAGAAGTGCAGTTTTTGGAGAAGCTCAGTAATGATACGAAGCGAGAGTATCCTGTGGTACACCCGATCCATGTTGCCATCGAGGAATCAGCCAGACTTTATCCAAATCGAATTGCCGTTTCCTATCAAGGCTCGACAATCACTTACCAACAATTGAACGAGAAAGCCAACGCAGTCGCATCGGATCTGCTGAAACGCGGGATAGGAAAAGGCAAGTATGTACCAGTGCTTATGGAAAGAAGTCTGGAATTGGTCGTATCGTTATTAGGTGTAATGAAGACGGGAGCTGCGTTTTCACCATTGGACGTTCAGTGGCCTGTTGATCGACTCCAGTCTGTTATTGCCGAGTTGGGTAGCGAGTTCGTATTCGTAGAATCTGGACATGCTTTTACGGAAACGGATTTGGGAGCGAAATTGGTCGAGATTGATCTGGAGCACCTGACAACGGAAGTGGAAAATCATAATCTGTCCGTATCGCCGGAAGACCCCATCTATGTCATTTTTACTTCTGGCTCAACAGGCAAACCAAAAGGAGTCGTCGTACCGCATAGAGGGATCGTCAACCGCTTTAACTGGATGAATGATTATTTTGGACAAGAGGCAGCGCAATCTGTCCTTCAGACCACCAACCATGTATATGACAGTGCCATTTGGCAATTCTTCTGGCCGCTGACCAATGGCGGAAAAACAGTTTTGCCTACAACGGGGATGACTGTCTCGGCTGATTACATGGCTGGAATCATTGAAGACGAACAGATTACTTTAACTGATTTCGTTCCATCTGTTTTTAATGTGATCGTTAATCAGTTAGCCGAAAATCTCGAGCTGCAGGGCAAATTACAATCGCTCAAAAAGATCATTATCGGTGGCGAGGAAATTGTTCCGTCTGCGGTTTCCAAATTCCTGAAAATATACCAGTATGTATCTCCGACGAATTTGTATGGTCCGACAGAAGCAAGTATCGGATGCATTGCCTATCAAATTACGGGAGAGGAAGATCGCATCCCGATTGGAAAACCGATCTTTAACACGAAAATCCTTCTACTCGATCCATACGGAAAACGAGTGCCGATAGGTGTCCCAGGAGAAATCTACATCTCAGGTATGCCGCTTGGATTAGGTTATTTGCATAACGAGGAGCTAACGAGACAGAGCTTTGTCGATAATCCATATGCGGAACCGGGCTACGAAAAAATGTATAAGACAGGAGATCTGGCTGTCTATTTACCGGATGGGAATATCCACTTCCTGGGCAGGAAGGATTTCCAGATCAAAATCAGGGGATATCGAATCGAGCCAGGTGAAATTGAAAGCAAGCTGCTTTCGCTGGAACAGGTAAAGGAAGCAATCGTTATCGCCAGAGAAGAGGAAAATGGTAGCAAGTACTTATGCGCTTATATTGTGACAGAGCATGAGCTTACGGCTGATGAGTGGAGAGACCTGCTCGCGAAAGATTTGCCGGATTACATGATCCCGTCTTTCTTCGTTCGACTAGACGCTATGCCGATTACGGCTGTTGGAAAAGTAGATCGGAAAAAACTCCCTCTTCCTGATCGCTCTCTCTTGGTAGAGGAACACATCGTTGAGCCGTCCGATGAACAGGAACAAATCATGGTCACCATCTGGCAGGATGTGCTGGGGCTTGCGCAAGTAAGTGTGACCCACAACTTCTTTGAGCTTGGGGGAGACTCCATTAAAGCACTTCAGATGATTGCGAGATTGAGGAGTCATGGGTATGAGCTCCGATTGAAAGACTTGTTCCAAAATCCGCGTATTCGCAGTGCAGCTAGATATCTCCAGACACTGACCAGACAAATTGATCAAGGGCCTGTAATGGGAGCAGTCGCGTTGACACCAATCCAGATGAACTTTTTTGAACAAAACCATCAGAACCCTCATCATTACAATCAATCGGTCATGTTGTTCAGAGAAGCTGGCTTCGATCCAGAACTGGTTCAACAAGCATTTACGAAGCTCATAGAGCATCATGATGCTTTGCGAATGAAATTCCAAATGAATGAGTCAGACATTGTCCAGGAGCATCGGAAACTGGAGGAGTGCCTGGTTCCGATTATGGTCAAGGAGTTTTCGGCGCAAAACGTAGAGGAGATGGAGCAAGCTGCTCAGCTTATACAGGAAGGGATCGATTTGACGGATACCGCGTTGGTAAATCTCGGCCTTTTCCGAACAGAAGCTGGAGATCACTTGTTAATCGTGATTCATCATCTCGTTGTCGATGGTGTCTCATGGCGGATTCTTCTAGAAGATTTCCATACAGTGTATGACGCATTGTTGCAGAAAGAAGAGCCTGCTTTGCCTATGAAAACCGATTCCTATCAAACCTGGTCAGAAGAATTGCAAAAATATGCACAGGGAAGCGAAATTCAACAGGAAATCGGATATTGGAAGCAGGTCGAGGAAATGCCATTCTCTCCGCTGGCAAAGGCGGAAACGAATGGGGCACTGCTTATGCAAGATACAACAGATGTCACCATCGAGCTTGATGAAGCCTTCACAGAAAAGCTGCTGAAGCAGAGCCACCAGGCTTATAACACGGAAGTGAATGATTTGTTGCTTACGGCGTTGGGTTCGGCGGTAAAAGAGTGGGCGGGGATAGAGCATGTGCTCGTGAATCTGGAGGGACATGGCAGAGAAGAGATCGTGAAGGGCATCGATATTTCACGCACTGTCGGATGGTTTACAGCCCAGTATCCATTCGTACTGGATATGAGCCGATCGGAATCCCTCGGCTATCAAATCAAAATGGTAAAAGATAGCCTGAGACGTGTGCCGAACAAAGGTGTTGGATACAGCATTTTACAATACCTGTCTGCGGGACAAGCCGATGTTCCGTTAACGTTCCAGGTAAAGCCCGAGATCAGTTTTAACTACTTGGGACAATTTGATACAGACTTGGAATCAGGGAGCATAACGACTTCTTCCCTGTCACCGGGCCGAGAAATCAGTCCGACCGCCATTCGTTCCTTTGCGCTTGATGTGAATGGCATGGTTGTGAATCGCAAGCTAACTCTCACTTTTACGTATCATCGTGAAGAGTTTGAAGAAGGAACCATTCAGCGCCTCGTGGATGCCTACCGAGAAAAGATCGTAGAAATCATAACGCACTGCTTATCGAAAGAGACAGTCGAGCAAAGCCCAACAGATTTCACATACGATGAGATGTCCATTGAGGAATTAGATCATCTTTCCCAACTGTTGGGTGAAAAAATTCAATGATAGCTGGTGGTGATGAGGTTTGAATGGTGTTCAAATTAAAAATATATACCGCTTGACACCAATGCAAGAAGGCATGCTATATCACTTTATCCTTCATCCTGAATCAGAGGTTCACTTCGAACAAACGGTGATTACGATGGAGGAGTCGTTGCGGCTTGATCTCCTTGATCAGAGCTTTCGCGACCTGGTCGAAAGATTCGATATCCTGCGAACAGTCTTTCACTATAAAGATAGTAAAAAGCCGCTGCAAATCGTGTTGAAGCAAAGAGAAGCAGCTATTCAGATCGAGGACATCTCTGACCTGACTCAGAATGAACAAGAAGCATTTGTGGAGCAATTTCTTGTACGGGATCGGAGCAAGAGATTTGATCTGGAGAAAGATCTGTTGTTTCGGATGACCGTTATGAAATTGAGTGAGTCGAAATACAAGATGGTGTGGAGCTTCCACCATATTATTATGGATGGCTGGTGCTTGGGGATTGTCGCAAAAGACTTTTTCCATATCTATCGCTCGTATCTTCAAAATAAGAAGGCTGAGCTGGCGCCACCGTATTCCTTCAGTAGCTATGTCACTTGGCTTGGCAAGCAAAATAAACAAGAAGGACTCTCGTTCTGGCGAGATAGTCTGGATGGATTTGATCAGCAATCTCCTTTACCGGTTGAATATATTTCAACCGGTAAAGGGTACCAACGAGAAGCGATCGTGTTCCGCATTGATCGGGAAACGACTGCCCGTTTGGAGCAAATAGCGAGATCAAATGATGTGACACTGAGCATCGTCTTTCATTCCCTTTGGGGATTGTTGCTGCAACGATACAACTATGCCAATGATGTTGTCTTCGGATCAGTCGTTTCAGGCCGTCCCTCTGAGCTCGTTGGCGTAGAAGAAATGGTTGGGCTGTTTGTCAATACGATCCCCATGCGGATTCGCAGTGAAGGTAAACAGACATTTTCGGAGTTGCTCGGGCAGGTGCAACAATTTTTCACAGCCACAAGCAGCTACCAATACATGTCTCTGGCGGATATTCAGTCCGAAACCACATTAAAACAAAACCTGATTCAGCATCTGATGGTTTTTGAGAACTATCCATTGACGGAGGAGGCATCCGACGAAGATGGAAAAGGCGGTTTATTCGGAATCACGGATGTCCAAGGATATGAGCAAACCAGCTACGACTTCAACTTGTGCATGATTCCCGGGAAGGAATTAGAAGTTCACTTTATTTATAACGCACTTGCCTACAGTGATGCCTACCTGCAAAAAGTACGAGCGCATTTGAATCAGCTGATTCAAAGTGTCGTCCGCAATCCTGACCAGCCGATTGCAAACATGCAAATGGTCACGGACGAGGAGCAGGCTCTCATTCTGCAACAATGGAATGACACGGAGATGCTGGTTGATCAAACGCGAACGATTGACCAGCTATTTAAGGAACAGGTCAAAAAGGGACCGCATCATATTGCCGTGGTCGATCAGGATGGCAGCTACACGTATCAAGAATTAGATGACAAGTCCGATGCGCTGGCTCACGTGCTGCGTGAGAAAGGGGTAAAACCAGGCAGCGTTGTTGGTGTGATGGT
This sequence comes from Brevibacillus sp. RS1.1, assembly GCF_013284365.1. NCBI lineage: Bacteria > Bacillati > Bacillota > Bacilli > Caryophanales > Paenibacillaceae > Brevibacillus > Brevibacillus sp. RS1.1. The sequence goes on along the minus strand of NZ_JABSVA010000001.1, from coordinate 351,736 downwards.
GGAGCGCTCTACCGCTTACAGCCTCGCCATCTTGGCCGTTTTAAAAGCGGGTGGTGCCTTTCTCCCAATTAGCACCGACCATCCGAGCGAACGGATCAGCTATATGATCGAAGATAGCGGGGCCAGCATTGTTTTGGTCCATGATCCGACGGTAGCGTACGCAAAGCGTATTCTCCCTGCAACAATGTTGATCAATCTTGATGATAGGAGCATATACACCGACGTTACATCTGATGTACAGACCCTTCATCGTTCCAGTGACCTGGCCTACGTCATCTATACCTCCGGGTCAACGGGGAAGCCAAAAGGGGTAAGGCTACATCACGTCGGAATCGCCAACCTCCAGCAGTTTTTCATCAACGATCTCGGCATCACCAAAAATGACAGAGTGCTGCAGTTTGCCAGCATCTCCTTTGATGCCTCTGTCTGGGAGTTTACGATGGGGGTATTGACAGGGGCGAGATTGGTTATTGTTTCAAAGGAAGTCGCACTCGATTCGCAGGCTTTCAGTGAGTATTTACTGCGGCATGAAGTAACGGTCGCGACGCTCCCCCCTACATTCGTGACGTATTTGGAGCCGGAAAATTTCCCGAAATTGCAAACGTTAATCACCGCAGGTTCCGCAACAAACTGGGAGCTCGTGCATAAATGGAGCGCGCATTGCCGATACATCAACGCATACGGTCCAACCGAAACAACCATTTGTGCAACGACTTGGAAGTATGAAGGGCAAGAAGAGCTGCCACAGCAAGTTCCAATCGGAAAGCCCATCGCCAACACAAAAGTATACGTGTTAGATCCGCATGGTCATTTGCAGCCTGAGGGAATTCCAGGTGAGTTAGCGATTGCGGGCATTAGCGTCGCTGATGGCTACATCAATCGAGAGGAATTGACGAACGAGAAATTTTTGGCAGATCCGTTTACTTCCGGCTCAAGGCTCTACAAGACGGGAGATATGGTGAAATGGCTTGCGGATGGAAGTCTGGAATATTTGGGGCGAATGGACAATCAGGTCAAGATACGCGGTTTCCGTATCGAGCTTGATGAGATTGAAAACGTGATCCAATCCCAGACAGGAGTGAAGGAAGCGGTCGTGTTGGCCAAAAAAGAGCAGGGAGGAGAAGCCTGCCTGATCGCTTATCTGGTCTGGGAGCAGCCTGAGTGGAACAGAGATTTGCGTCAGGAGCTTTTGTCTACCCTTCCGGCCTATATGGTACCAACGTATATCCACGTCCTTGAGAGAATGCCTGTAACACCGAATGGAAAAATAGATCGGAGGGCATTACCTGAGCCTGTCATGATCAGGGAGGCAGGTAAGCAACTGAACCCACCTGTTACAGAGCAGGAGATGAAGCTGGCGGAAATCTGGAAAGAAGTGCTCGACCTCCAGGAAATCAGTGTGGATGACCATTTTTATGATCTGGGCGGGCATTCTATCAAAGCGATCCAACTGGTAGCGCGACTGCATAAGGAAGGCATAGAAGTGAAGATTCAAACGATCTTCCAATACGATACGGTCAGAGCTCTAGCAGGATATATAGATACCGTAAACCGGATTCGTACCACAAAAGCGCATGATAAAAATGAGCTGGAAACCTTGATCTACGCCCATTTCCAAGTACGAAGCAACTATGTAGAGGTGCCGTTCGGCAGCAAGCACCGAGCTGTTCTGTACGTGGAGGAAAATGCGCGGGACAAACACCAAGAAATCCTGTCCTTATTGCGTAGATCTTGTGATCCTTCGATTCAGCCGCACGCCATTCAATATCTGGATCTCGGGCAAAAAGCATGGGAAAAAGAGAAGAAGCTTTTCCAAGAGGCTATGTTTGATGAGAAGGAATCGTTGTCCTGGCAGGAGCGCTTCGTCAACGACATAGATCAGCAGCTCCTTCGTTATTCGGAGGCGATCATCAATCAGCAGACCTTTATCAGACAGCCGCTGTCACCTTCACAGCGCTATCATGTACAGGAAAAGGATATTTCTGGAACCGTGATTCGCTTTGAGCGGATGATCGATTCTAGGACGCTGGAAAAGGCCTTTCTTAACGTCTTAGAGCGGCATCATTTGCTGCGATGCACGCTGGCTTTTGAGGGAGAAGAGCCATATTGGAAGGAATATCCTTGCCCTCGTGAAATTGCGCTCCCTGTTGTTGATGTATCGGGCGATTCAGAAGAAAGAAAAGAAGCGGTGCGCCATCTTTTACAGAGCGAATATTTTTACAAGCAGGATGATTCGATCGGCTCGTTGTCATACAAAGTGATCTTGCTGAAAGAGAGCGAGAAGGAGTACTCGTTCATATTCCCGGCGTCGCATCTCATTTTTGATTTTATTAGCAGTGAGGTTCTGCAAAACGACTTGAACCTGTATTACGAAGCTTTGGAGAATGGTACAGAACTCCCGGAAAATGGTCGGAATACGTATTGGGACTTTGTCCGGCAAATCACGAAGGGTCCAGTCGGAATCGAAGATCAGCAGATTATGGAGGAATTTGATCTTCACGGATTTGAGAATAGTCTTTTGTCCATCGAAAGACAGCTTCCATCTTCATCCGCTTTGGACGGATACACGATTGTTACCTGCGAAATGGATATGGATAACCCACAGGAGATAGAAAATGCGCGGATTCCGATTGCTCTTTTAGCCAGATTTTGTGAAAGAAGTTATGGAGTCCAAAAGGCTCCCATCTTTCTAATGAACTTTGGCAGATCCTTTATGGGGAACCATTTCTTCGATGTGCTTGGCGAGTGCATCGATCATATTCCGCTTCATATTGATCCGTCGTGGAGTCTCGATGAGATGGAAACGTATGTGAAAGTTCGGTTGGATCTCGCAAAGGAGAGCAACATTCATTTCACCAATCTCGTGCAAAATCCAGACGTAACGGAGAACTATCCTCTTTCCCATCACTCACTCATCCAATCCTTACAGATGACACCTATGATTTGCAACTTCCTGGGTGAGCAGAACAAGAGTCAACCAAGTGAATACGATCACCTGTTTATAAAAGGGAAAAAGCGAATTCTCTTTGAGGCTTCTTATACATCCACGGGTAAAATGACTATTTTTATGGCTTTGCCATATCGAGAGGATGAACGGAAGCTGCGAGCGATCTTGGAGGAGGAAGCGAAAAAATTGATAGGAATGCCTCTAGTCATACGCTAAGAGTGGCCTAGGCATCGTATTGAAAATCGGCAGATGGATTCCGCTCTATTCCGGGTTTATGTCCGTGATGTGTAGCGGGATCATCTTGCCGAAATAAATCGTCACCTAGAGGGATTACTATTCAGGGAGGTTAAGATGGGCAACCAAACATACGGATTAAATATTTTTCTCTTTTCTTTTACTCGTTTCATCACGGAATTAGGTAGTGGTGTATACAAATTTGCTCTTGCTCTTTACATTGCGGATGTGACGGGTTCTTCTGCTGCATTTGCAACTGTTCTGGGCTTTTCGTATTTGCCAGGGGTGCTGATTAATATTTTTGCAGGTGCCTATATTGATAGACACAACAAGAAAAAGATTATGATTGTCACCGAGCTGTTAAGCGGTGCGCTCGTTCTCTTGTTTTTACTGTTTTTCCTCCAGTTTCCCACGAATCTATGGCTGTTTGTCGGATACGCCTTCGTGATCAGTACCATTCAGGCTTTTACGTATCTCGCTTTGCAAGCATCCATTCCTGAGCTGGTAGATGAGGACAGAGTAGGAAGCATGAACTCTATTTACCAAGCAATCAGCGCCATTCTCAATGTAGCGGGTCCTTTGGTAGGGGCGATTGCCTATCGTTTAATGGGGATGGAAATGATTTTGCTGATTGATGGTCTTTCTTTTATCGGAGCAGGTATCTTGCAAATGTTCCTCCGTTTCCGCAAGGCCGAGGTAGTACAGGAGACAACACAAAGCTATACAGAAACAATCAAGGAAGTCTTCCAATATATCCGAGAACAGGTTGTTATCAAGTACTTGTTCCTGATTTTCCTTTTGCTCAACTTTATTTTCCCTCCGCTCATGTACGTGGGGCTGCTGCATATTGCCTATCGAGTCGAAAAAGTATCGATGGAGCAATTCTCCTTTATTCAGTCCTCCTGGTTTATTGGGATCATTATCGGAGCGGCTATTGTTTCGATGAAAAAGGTAAGCAAATACGTTGAGAATAAAATCTTCCTTTTGATTCAAGTGCAAGGGATTCTCTTGATGTCGTGGATCTTTCCGGTTTTTGTTCCGGAAACGAGTAACGCCTCGTGGATCATTACGGGCGTGTTTGTCGGGATTTTATTGGTCTCCGCCATCTTCAACTCCATGGGGAACATCCCGATCTTTACCTTTGTTCAATTGAACACGCCTGAGCATTTGCGTGCCAGCATGTTTGGTGTGGTCGGCACTTTTACCGGAGTGGCCGTACCGTTTGGGATCTGGTTGTACGGTATTTTACTGGAGGCCGTTTATTGGCCGTATCTCGTGTTGGCCTCAGGTGCCGTCATTTTCGTGATCGCCTTGATCGCTCATCTGAACAAGCAAGTGAGTCAATACTTTAAGAAAAAAGAAGAACAGGTTGTTGCTACAGACAAGTCTGCTTGAGCAAGGTCACGATAACGAGAGAGAGAATAGGATGTCAGCTTCATTCAAAAAGACAATGACAAAACTACTGGAGGACTCTACGTGAAGAGTATGCACTATGTCGTTTTGACCGTTGTACTGATGTTCATCACGGGATGTGGAGTCGAAACGAAACAGGAGACGGAGCAAACGAAACAAAAGATCGTACAGGTGCACACGGTAAAAGAGACGGAATCCTTGCCGATCCCTCTTACTGCTATCGTTGAATACAAACAGGAGAGCCACTTAGCCTTTGGGGCTTCTGGTACGATTGAACGAATGAACGTAACAAAAGGGGCAAAGGTGACACAGGGCCAGGTATTAAGTTCATTAAATACGAACTATTATCAAAAAGGGCTGGAAGCGGCACAAAGCCAGGTTCAAAGTGCATCTGCGTTGCGTTCAAAAACGTTGCAAGGAGCAAGCGCGGACCTCATCAGCAAGCAACGCTTGGCAGTGGACAGCCAGGAAAAGCGTTTGAAGGATGCTCAGCGGAAATGGGAGACAGCCCAGGAGCTGTTTAAGGGCGGCGCTATTTCGCAGAGTGAGCTGGACAGTGCGCAGTCGGAAAAAGAGCAAATCGAGATTTCGCTACAAGAGGCGCGAATTACGTTGGATAAGCTGCTAAAAGGTGCGGAAGTCAACGAGATTGCTAGTGCGGATGCCAATCTGAAACAAGCAGCCAGTGAAGTAGAGCTCGCAAAGAAAACCCTTCAAGAAACGCAACTCGTCGCACCGTTTAGTGGTACGGTCATCGATGTGACCCAAAAGGCAGGCAGTCTTGCTCAGCCTGGTCAAAGTATCATTCACCTTGTCGACGGCTCGGAAGTGAAGCTAAAGGTCGATGTCCCATTGGATGTGAGGGAAAACTACAAGCAAGGGGACACGGTGCCTGTGGCAGTGGAGGGAAAGGCCAAAAGTACAGGGACCATAACATTTATCTCGCCCGTTCTCAACGAGGAAACGGGGAAGTATCTGGTAGAGATAGCTGTTTCCAATAAAGACAACATGTTGATCGAGGGGATGGTCGCGACTGTAGAGATGTCACGCAAAGTAAACGGGATGCTCGTACCCGTCCAAAGCGTGGGCATTAAAGAAACACAGCGCTTCGTCATGGTTGTCGAGAATGGTGTACTCAAGAGACGCGACGTGGAAGTTGGGCAAATTATTGGAAATAACGTTGAGATTTTATCGGGTTTACAGTCAGGCAATCAAATCCTAATCTCCGGCATAACGTACTACGCCGAAGGAGAAGTCGTTACGGTGAAAGGGGAGTAACCGATGGACAAGGTCATTCTCTTTTTGCTGAAACGAAAAGTGATCCTCTATTTGTGTACATTCCTCATCGTGCTTACGGGAATCGGTGCTCTCTTTTCTTTCCATGTGGAGCTCGTACCGAAAACGAATTTGCCTTGGATAGAAGTGAATATTTCAGGAGGAGCGCTGCCGCCTGAAGAGATGGTGGAAAAAGTCACGAAAAAAATAGAGCAGGAATTGAAATCTGTAGCTGGGATTAAAAACTTCTCATCAAAAACAGGGACGGGGTTTTCTGGAATCTCGATCCTTGCAGAGGATGGGGAAGGTGAAAAGGTCAAGCAAGAGACCCAAAATATTGTGAATCGGCTACGCAACGAATTTCCCAAAGTAGTGGATACCGTAACTGTCACGCAAACGAATTTAGGTGACGAGGACTTAATCGACTACGCAATAGTGGGTGCCGATACACAGACCATGCTCACCTTGCTGAAAACGACCATTAAGGATCGAATAGAATCCGTCCCGGGTGTGAAGGAAGTGGTCGTATCCGAGGACGGTTTTGAAAATAAGGTTGCGATAACATTTCGACCTGAACGGCTTACTACCTATCGAACGACACCAGCAGATATTGTTGGTCAGCTACAGGGTACGAATTGGAAAAAAGCCGTGGGGATATTGGAAAATCCCGGGTTCGACACGGTTGTGATGATTGACAACAGCTTAAAGAATGTAGAAGAGTTCAAAAGCATTTTGATCAAGACACCCAAGGGCAAGGTTGCACTCGAACAACTGGCATCGGTGAGTGACTTGCGTGGAAGCGTGAAGGACGCTATTTCCATGACAGAAGGAAACCTCTTTGTGCAAATGAGTGTAAAGCGCGCAGCGGGGAGTGACCTCATCACCACACAGAAGAAAGTCGAGGAAGTTGTGCGGCAAATCAATGAGGAAGCGGGCGGAAGCTATGAGCTAAGAGTCATGTTTGAATCCGTCTCTTTTATTAAAAAAGCGATCACCAATTTGAGTCGAGATGTTGTCATTGGGGGAATATTGGCAATCCTCGTGCTCTGGGTATTCCTGCGAAATTGGCGTGTGACAATGGTCATCGCAACGACGCTGCCTCTCTCTATCCTGATGACGTTCATCGCACTGAAAGCTGCCGGATATAACATTGACATGGTGGTATTGATATCACTGAGCTTGTCGATCGGATTGATTGTTGACGCCGCGATCGTTGTGCTGGAGAGTATTTATCATTTGAGAGAAAAAGGAATGCAGCTGAGACAGGCCATCGTTCAGGGCTCAAAAGAGGTGATAGCACCTGTATTTGCTTCCCAATTAACCTTGATTGTTGTGTTTTTACCGCTAGTGGTCGCGGATTTTGAACAGTGGCTGAAGCCTATTCTTCATACCATTGCGTTTACCGTTACCTCTACCATTCTTGCGTCAACGATTGCAGCTTTTCTGTTTGTTCCGATTTTTTCAGAGCGTTTTCTCCAGCATGATAAACAGTTGCAGTCCCCTAGCGAAGAAGGGAAAAATCGCATTGTTTCTCTTTTCCAGCGATTACTGTTGTTAACCCTTCGTCATCGAGTTCTCACATTGCTGGTCGCTCTTGGAGTGTTTGTAGGGGCGTTGAGTCTCTTCCCTTTGATTAAAATAGGAAACGGCTTGAATGCCAATGAGAATCAAATTTTTGCGACGCTAACAATGCCGGATGGCACGAGCTTGGAACAGGCGCGAACAGCAGCAGTTGAAGCGGAAAAAGCATTACGAGAGCTGTCCGATGTGAATCAAGTCTTTTTTACGGCAAAGAAAGAGACAGTGGAGTTAAACATTACATTAGTGACCAAGTCGCAACGAACTCAAGAAAAAGAAGAATTTATGCAAGAAGTAAACGGTCGCTTGAATGCGATTGACGGTGTGGAACAAACGAGTATGACATTTGGATTCTCAGGTAAATCGGCACCCATTGAGTTGCAGGTTGCGGGCGAAGATTTGGAGGTTTCGCGGGCGATTTCCGCAAAAGTAGAAGAAATGCTGGCTAGCATCCCTGGTGTAGTCAACATTCGGAATGACTTCGAAAGAGGGAAGGAAAAAGTAACGCTCACACCGAAGCAGGAGGCAATGTCTCAATTACAGGTTGACTCCGATTCATTGGACAGCCAAATCAGCATGCTGCTTGGGGAGCAGCCCCTATCCACAATCAGTCAAAATGGTATCGAAACCTCGATTGTTGCCAGATTTCCAGAGACATGGGTGACACATCCTGACCAGCTCCAGCAGATCATGATACGAACAGAAACAGGCACGCAGGTGCCGCTACACCAGCTGGTTGATTTTCATTTCAGCAAATCTCCGATTACGATCAAACATGAAAAAGGAGAACAAATCATCACGGTATCCGCAGAACTGTTGGGCACAGATATTGGTACGGTGGGCAGACAAATAAATGAGAAGCTGGGTACAGTGGAAATGCCTGCTGGATACAAGATCGAGATCGCTGGTGATTTGAAGGAACAGAATAACACCTTTACGCAAGGAATTCTTGTTCTGATAGCGGTCATCTCCCTTATTTATGTGATTATGGTTGCACAGTTTGGGAGGCTATCTCAGCCGTTTATTATCATGCTGTCGTTGCCAATGGCCTTGGTGGGAGTCATTCTCGGATTCGTGGTCACGCAGCGAACTTTTGGTGAGATGGCGATGATTGGGCTCATCATGCTGGTAGGAATTGTTGTTTCCAATGCGATTCTGTTAATTGACAGAATCAATCTGCTCCGCTCACGGGGGATGGGGTTGGAAGAAGCGATTGTACAGGGCACGCGAGATCGTGTTCGTCCGGTAATCATGACCAAACTGACAGCGATCCTCGGTATGCTGCCGATGGGACTCGCTGTTGCGGAAGGAGCGGAACTAGAGGCGCCGCTTGCTACCGGGGTAATTGCGGGATTGATTTTTCACACGCTCGTAACGCTTGTATTGGTTCCTGTTCTTTATTCGATCTTTGAGGGGATTCGCGAAAAGAGAGTAGCGCGAAAAAAAGCAACTCGCATTGCTGATATGTAAAAAGGAAAACGGGGCACGGCGCTGGCGAACCAGCGTTGTGCCCTCTAACTATTTCATAGAGCCGAATAGCATGACGACAGGTGAGTCAACCAAGGGTGAAACACAACGATTTCTTTGCAACAAAATATTGGATGATTGCCATGTTGCTTGGTCACAATAAGGTGGGAGGTGTAACCATGGAACGAACTATTCAGGTCAATGGTGAGGATTATCATTTCGAGTCAACATATGATGGGGATTCACAGTACAACGTACAAGTACGATGTGGCAAAAAAGTGGTATCGAGTTTCAAAATCTCGGCCGGATCGGAAAGTGAAGTGTTTGAGGCAGCCCGTGCTCATTTTAGTGCGGATAAGGAATTGGGCAATCTAAATGGATAGAGATTGGTCTCGGAACGCAGCTTGCGAATGCAGGGCTGCGGTTTTTTCTTGCGTAAAAGGAAGTCTCATGATAAGGTTATTTTGTTTCCGCGGAAACAAAGATAGAACAGATAAGGAGCTGATGCTGCATTGGACCCTAAAAAGAAGCTTTGGAATCGATGGATCACCTTCCTACATAAACAGGAGGAGCGCAGCAAGCTTCGTGAAGAATTGCTACTGCGCCAGATCAAAAACAGTGTACCTGATTATGATAAAGTTGGAAGGTTATCCGTAACAGAGCTCCACGTCCTTCAAGAGGTAGGGGGAAAAGATCGAGTCAATGTTACGACAATTGCACAGCATATTGGGGTAACAAAGAGTGCGATATCCAAAATAACAGTCAAACTTTTGAAGAAAGGATTACTCGAGCGCTATCAGCTCGAAGACAATCAGAAGGAAGTTTTTTTCAGGCTGACATCAGTAGGGGAGATGGTAAACGAGATTCACGAACACTACCATCAACGCCTGGAGAATGATGTGTACCGATTCTTGAATAGGTATACTCCCGATGAATTGGCATTTTTGGATGAGGTCATAAGAGAAGCAACAGAAGATTAGGGGAAACATACAACGGGTGTTCATTATTTTTTTTACGAAAATTGTTTCCAAGGACACAATGTTAAAGAGATAAGAGGAGAGGAACTATGAATCCAAAAAAAGTACTGTACCTACTTGGGATAACACTTATGCTAGGTATGTTCGCGCAAAATTTGTTCATGCCTATTTTACCAGCCATGCAAAAAGAGTTTCAGACGAGTGCAGCCATGATTAACTGGACCGTTTCAATCTTTACCGTCATGCTTGCGATTATGCAAATCATCTACGGACCATTTATCGATCGGTTCGGCCGGAAACGTGTCATGATACCTGCTCTGATCCTATTTACGATCGCGTCAATCGGATGCTATCTGGTCGATTCTATTTATGGATTACTATTTTTCCGAGCTTTACAAGGGGCTGGCTTTGCTGCCATTCCGATCGTAGCCGCAACGATTATTGGAGATATATTTACAGGAGTCCAACGTGCATCTGCAATGGGTACTTATCAGATGCTGCTTGCGCTCAGTCCGGCACTTGGTCCACTGTTAGGAGGCTGGATTGGCGGTATCGGCGGACATTCTGCGGTCTTTTTGTTTTTGGCGATTTGTGCAGTCTTTCTCGTCGGCATCAATGCGATATGGTTACCCGAAACGAAAAAGGCTCAAGCTACATCATCAGGCGGCTTTACACTAGGGTCTTTCCGTAATATTTTACTCCACCCAGTCGGAGCATCTGTCATTTTGATCGGTTTTAGCCAAATGTACGCCTATTATTGCTTCCTGCTTTTTCTCCCTGTCCAATTGACGAACCATTACGCAGTCTCCGTTGAAATAATCGGATTGGTTTTCTTGCTCGTGTCAGTCGTCTTTATTATCAGTAGCAAGCTGTCTGCTGTCTTGCAAAATCGATGGGGAGCACGTAAAACATTACTGGTGACGACCGGTTCAAATGCTTTGGCGATGTTTCTCTTTATGACTGCGGCGGATGTTTCTCTTCTCCTGCTTGTGATAACAAGTACGCTGTTTGCCTTAACCTTAGGTGTAGGTATGCCTGCACATACAATTTTGCTATCCGAAGAATTTGAAGCAGAGCGTGCAACGTCCATTGGTGTGTACAATTTCATTCGCTATACAGGGATGGCTGCAGGTCCGGTTGTGGGTGCGATGCTGTTAGAATGGGGAGGGGTCTGGCTTGATTTTGGGATGGCTGGTATCCTCATTGCTTTGGCGACCTTATTCGCACAGCAAAAGGTGAGAAGAACCACAGTGAACATGCAAGCGAAGCTCTAATGTTCGGACAGACTTTTCATGTTCGGCTAAATATGCTAAAACAGGGATGAAACAATGGAGCGGGAGGAGCAATCAAAAAATGCAGCATCAAGAAGAACGGGACCCGAGGGTACTGATTGCAGGTATTAGCGAAAATCCGTCTAGCATCCAGTCATTAACCGAAGGCGAATGCCTTACATTCCTGCAAATGCTCGAACAGCAACGCCTCGAACATCCAGACGAAGAGCTTGATTTGGCTGAGGCGATGGTGCTGACGCGGATGTCTGCTTTGCGAATGCACAAAACAGGAGGCCATACACTTGCAGCTGAATGGGTCGATCGTGCGCTTCAACTAGCCCCTGATTATCGCTACGCGAGAGAGGTTAAGCTCGAGTTGTATTTTTCTCAGTTGCGAACACATGCCTTTCTCACTGAATTCAAATCTGTGCGTGAAACAGATAATGTCGTCATGCGCAGGAGAACAGTTGAAGTGCTGGCGGAGCAAGCAACCAATGAGCTGGCGGAAATCACGAAGTGGCGCGCTCTTGCGGAGGAGACGCTACTGGCAGCGCAAAAGTGGAACGATTCGGAGGCGGAAGCTACGGCTGCTGGCCTCGTGCTGTTATACACAGAACGACAAAATTTATTAGTACAATTGCAAGAACGTGTACAAGCGTATGGCGCGTCTTTATCCGGGGTCTTTTACTCGAGTGAAATGCTTGTCCAATTGCAAGAAACGATTCGCGCTTTAACGAACCAGCAAGACCAGAAAGAAAACCTTCTGCCGCAAAGGAACGAAAGGATAGAAGATCGCGAAAAAGCGCCTCAGCAAGATTTGAGTGCGTTAGAGCAATTGGAGCAGTTGATCGGCTTGGACGAGATCAAACAGCGGGTTCGGCAGTTGGCGCAATTTCTGCAATATCGCCAGCTGCGTGAAGAAAAGGGCTGGCATATGAAAGACCAGCTCCCCTTACATCTCGTACTGATGGGGAACCCAGGCACGGGGAAGACGACTTTGGCTCGCTTGATCGCCAAGCTGTATCAAGAGCTCGGGTTGTTGGCAAAAGGACAGCTCATCGAGGTAGATCGTTCTCAGTTGGTCGGGGCTTACGTGGGACAGACAGAGCAGCGCGTCATGGATGCGATCAAGCAGGCAGACGGCGGCGTCCTGTTTATCGATGAGGCATACAGCTTGAAGCGCCCCGATAGCTCTGGCAGTGATTACGGGCAAGTGGCCATTGACACGCTTGTATCCGCTATGACAAGTGGCGAGTATGCAGGACGCTTCGTCGTGATGCTGGCGGGCTATCCGGAAGAAATGCGTCATTTTTTGTACGCCAACCCTGGGTTGAATAGCCGTTTTCCAGAGACGGGCCACTTTTTGCTGCCGGACTATCAGGCGGACGAACTGGTACAAATCGCAGAGGAAGTAGCCGGACGGAACGATTTTACTCTAACAGAGGCGGCAAAAATTACGTTGGGTCAGCGCATTGAAAAAGCGCAAGTAGACGAGACGTTTGGCAATGCACGGGCAGTCACTAATATCGTACTCGATGCGATCTTTGCCAAAGGGCGCGAGACAGACGGTAAGGAACTGAAATGGGATGACTTTACGATTCTGAAACCCGAGGATGTACGTGGCTTCGATCCGCCGCAAACAGAAAGAAATGCGGAAGCTCGACTGCAAGCGTTGATTGGTCTTGCTCAAGTGAAGACGGAGCTGAAAAAAATCGCTGCGTATGTGTCCGTCCAGCAAGAACGCGCAACTAGAGGCTTGCCGAAAAGTCCGATTGAACTGCATGCCGTCTTTACTGGAAATCCAGGCACGGGGAAGACGACAGTGGCACAGCTGTATGCGCAGATTTTGCAAGAAATCGGCTATTTGAAACGCGGTCATCTTGTTACAGCGAGTAGAGCCGACTTGGTAGCTGGGTATGTCGGACAGACCGCAGCGCTTACACGACGAAAAGTTCGCGAAGCGTTGGGTGGCGTCTTGTTTATCGATGAAGCGTATTCGCTGCTGGGCGGAGGAGAGCGAGATTTTGGGCAGGAAGCGGTTGATACGCTTGTAGAGGAGATGACCAAACACGAAGAGAATCTGGTCGTGGTCCTCGCAGGTTACCCTCTCGAAATGAATACTTTAATGATGAGCAACCCTGGACTTTTGTCACGTTTTAAAAAATACATTGCGTTCCCAGACTACACCGTGAAGGAACTCGTGCACATTCTTGAACAGGCTGCATGTGAGGTGGGGTATGCGATTGAGAAGACCGTGCTGGAAAAGATCTCACAGTCTTTGGAAAAAGCAATCAGTGATCATCGATTGAATGGCAACGGTCGTTTTAGCCATAACCTGTTGCAAGAGGCGATCCAAAACCAGGCTGTACGACTGATGGATATTCCGAAGCAGGAATGGAATCAGGAAATGCTGATGCAGTTGGCATGGGCCGATTTTCAACCGCTATTACAGTGGACAGTAGAAGAAAATGGGGCAAAAAATTAGTTTTTGTCCCATGTCTATGCCTTCTTACTCTTTTGACAATTCACCCTTTCTCTTATAATGGATAGAAATGGTTTTCTTATGCCATGGGGGAAGGGTGTTTGGTTTGCGAAAAAAATGGCAGGCAGCTTTATGCACGACACTTGTTCTGACACTTTCACTGGAGGGCATTCCGGCGGATGCCAAGCAAGAGGGAGAGCGTCGGGGCAACATCCAGATCGAAGCGGATAAGGGTCTTGCATTGGACAAGCTTTCGTCGAAGAAGAGAGAGTCTGAGCTCGTCGTTATTCAGTTATCTGGTCCTGTTCGTGAGGAGTGGAAAGAAGAACTGGAAAATCTCGGCGTCACGCTTGGTGATTACATACCGGATTATGCATTCATAGCAAAAATGGAAAATGAACAGGTAAGAAAGGAAGTCGAGGAGCTGTCCTTTGTCGAAGAGGTTATGGCTTATACACCGAAGTCAAAGGTATCGTCCGAGCTTCGCTTTGAAGGAGGCAACAGCGAGCGGGTCGAGGTTGCCGTCATCGGTTTCAACCAACGGGTGGACATGTATCGAACGATGACGAAAATGACGGAGGATCAAGATATACGAGATATTCAAACACCAGAGGATGCTCCGCATATTTCAATCGCTAAGATGGATCAGCAAACGATTGAACAAGTGATCGAGTCAGATGATGTCGTTGCGGTTGTCCCCGTGCCAGAAAACAAGCTACACAATGATGTGGCGGCTACCATCATTCATTCGGACAAGCTGGCCTCGACAGGGTACACAGGCAAGGGACAAATTGTCGGAGTCGCCGATACCGGACTTGATACAGGGAAGCTCCAAACGATGCATCCAGATTTTAAAGGCCAAATTGAGAAGCTCATTTCACTTGGTCGACCGAATGATGCGAGTGATGTCCATGGTCATGGTACGCATGTAGCCGGCTCCATTGTAGGCACAGGAGCAGCATCAAATGGACAGTATAAAGGAACGGCACCGGGTGCCAAGCTCGTATTTCATTCCATAGAGAATGCGAAAGGAAAGCTCGTCACGGATGTCGAGACCATTTTGCAGGAAGCATATGAAGAGGGAGCCCGCATTCACTCCAATTCATGGGGGGCGAATGATAAGGGAGAGTACAGCCTGTCATCACTACTGTTTGATCGCTTTTTATGGGAGCATCCAGATATGACGGTGCTTGTTGCGGCTGGAAACGAAGGCGAGAAGGGCTATAAAACGATTGGGAGCCCAGCCACGGCTAAAAACGTCATTGCCGTTGGCGCTACGGAAAATGTTCGTCCCAACTTGGGGAAGAACTCCGATAAAGCGGACGACGTGTGGGTATCGAGTAGTCGTGGGTTAACAGGCGACGGGCGTTTGAAGCCGGATATTGTCGCGCCCGGTACAGCGATCTTGTCCACGCGGTCTTCACTGGCACCGAGCAAAAATTTCTACAAGCGTTTTAACGAACAGTACGCGTATATGAACGGCACGAGCATGGCTACGCCAATTTTAGCGGGCGGTGTGGCACAAATCCGGGAATTTTTGCAGGAAGAAGGGGAAAAAAAACCGAGTGGTGCATTAGTAAAAGCCATGCTGTTGACGAGTGCTGACAACTTGGATGAAGATATGCGAGAGCAAGGCTTCGGACGGGCCAATCTGGCGAATGCGATTGAAACGAGCTACAAGGACGAGAAGGACGGCATTCGCACGCGTGAAAAAGTTACGTATAAAGTCAAGGTCTCGGATGATTCCAAGCCGTTGGCAATTACGCTTGCGTGGACGGATTATCCTGCTACCATTGTCGCAAAGCGTGCACTCGTCAACGATTTGAATCTGAAAGTGACGACACCGAGTGGAGAAAAGCTGAACGGCAACGACTTTTTTGAGGCACCGTACAACGACGAAGTGGACAACCTCAACAACGTCGAGCAAGTATGGATTACCGAGCCGGAACAGGGAACCTACACCGTGACGGTCGAAGGTTATAACATCCCGAAAGGACCTCAGCCGTATGCGCTCGCAACTACGGGAAAATGGCAAAAGGCCGATGACGAGGGAGAGGAAGAGGAAAAGCCACCGGTTGAACAGAAGCCTTTCCGAACAGGAAAGCTGACGAAAAAGCAGAAATACATGGATTATTCCATTCGCGTCAATGAGCCTGGGGATTTGGAATTGTCTGTAGACTGGAAAGAGGATGCAGACGTTGATTTGTACGTGTATAACAGTCGTTCAAAAGAGCTTGCTTCTGCCACAACGCCCAACAGTCCTGAGCAACTAACGGTGAATATCGAACAAACTGGTCTGTACAAAATCCGGGTTGTGCTAACGGAAGGAAAAGAAGCGAATTATCGCATGTATATGAATAAGCCAAAAAAATAAATCAAAGACACAACCTTCGTCTCCGAACAGATGAAAGGTTGTGTCTTTTTTAATGCTCCTCTTCTTTGCTTAACCACTCCTGTGCACGCATGGCGATTTCTAGGCAAATTCTGTTTTGCGTTACCGTGTAATCCTCACCAAGAATTTCTGCGATTTTTTCCAAGCGATGATAGAGCGTTTGACGATGAATGAACAGTTTTTCCGCCGCCTCCTGCTTGGAGAGGTTACTATCCAAATAGACACGTAGCGTATGAACGAGCGAGGAGCCATGTGCTTGGTCGTGGGCTAACAGCGGGCCGAGGTAATCGCTGATGAAGGTCTTTAGCACAGGCTCACTAGGTACGTGGAACAGGAGCCGGAACAATCCGAGATCAGCGAAAAACGGACTGGAAGATTCCTGACAAAAAGCCAGTGCCTGTTCCGCCTCCGCGAGGTGCCGCCCAGCGTCTGACAACCGTTTTCCGGCTCGACTGACGCCCATTCGTATGGGAACATCCGCGCCTAGCATTTGCGTCATGATCCTTTTGACCTCGCGAAAGGCTTTTTCCAGGGTGCGACGGGAATCTGCAAGCGGTCGTTGTTCGATCAGCAAAAAGTAAAACCGATGGCCCATGCAGCGTATGAAAGGACGAAAGTGATGACGAGTCAATAGTGAACGAAAGATAGCCGTCAGATCGTGCGGTGGAAGGGAATCCTCGGTCAGGTTCTTCGGCTTCTCAAACGATAAAATAATCATGTGATAGCCAGTTGCTTTACTGTTGCCAGTGATACCGAGCAAGGAACGCATTTGTTCCTCTGGTATGGAGCGATTGGCAATCAAATCATCAAACAGACGGTTTTCCGTAGCAAGTGCCTGTTCCTCCACAAACATTTTCCGCATTAAAATTTGGGCCAACGCACTGACCGTATTGTCTAAGGTCAAGAGCAAATACTCATCTGGACTGCGTTCATACAAAACAATGCCGACATAAGCGAGCACGTGCCCCATTGCCATCACCGGTTGATAGGCAAGCTGCCTGGTCGCAGATAGAGAAAGAAAGCGGACGCCAGCTTCACTACTATCCAGTTCGGAAAAATGGGACCGCATTAAATCGCTCATTTCCACTGCAACATCATGCGGAACCACCGGGGCAAATTGTGTCGAGCCATCTGGAGCGTAATAGAAGACCTGCGTCTGAACCGCCACCTGAAAATGCTGCAATAGCTTGAGTATGCCCGCTGCCTGCAGGCTGAGCTGTTGCAAACTGCGAGAGTAGGCTTCGAGATTGCGGAGTGCTTGCATCTGCGCATGGATCAAATGCTCGTGCAAATCTTGCGTGATGTCCACAAAGCGGACAGGCTGATGAAAGACGAGCAACGGAAACTGGTGGTGGTTCGCCAGCTCGAGCATATCTTCAGGGATGGACGGGATGTAACGTCCCAGCTCGATGCACAGCCCGACTGCTTTTCGCCGAATCAGCTCTGTTAAATAGGCAAGCCGCTTTTCCTTTTCTTCGCCAAATCCGAGTCCGGTCGATAGGATCAGCTCACCGCCATTTAAAAACTGTCCCGTATCGGCAGTCTCCAAGACGTGAACCCAGCGAACAGGACGGGACAGACCACGATGCCCAGCTACCACTTGGGCATGTTGAAACAAAGGACGCTTGATGATTTCTGCAATGGTCAGGCGCAAATCGTTACTCATCAGGATCACCTCTTCATTTGCACTCTGTATGATTAACCCTACGGAATGCGTTACGTTTTGTCTAGTGCTGACAGGCATTATTTTTGGATAAAATGAAATTGTCAATCAATTGATCGTGAGGAGTTGAAGGGATGAACACAGCTATCGTTGGAAATCCGTTGAAAAACTACATCGGGGGCCAGTGGGTAGATTCACTGACGACACGTTTTGAGGATGTACCGAATCCGGCAACAGGAGAATTGTTGTCACGCGTACCACTGTCGACGAGAGAAGATGTGGACAAGGCTGTTGCTGCTGCAAAGGAAGCATTTGTGAGCTGGAGTGCTACCCCTGTCGTGGATCGCGCGCGCATTATGTTTCGTTTTCATAGTCTTCTCGTCAAGCACGAGGATGAACTGGCCCGGATGATCACCATGGAGAACGGCAAAAATCTCCCTGAGGCACAGGCAGAGCTATTGCGTGGGCTGGAAATGGTAGAGTTCGCTTGTGGGATGCCGACACTGATGATGGGAGAAACATTGCCTAATATCGCAAACAGCATCGACAGTCAGGTGATCCGCTTTCCATTGGGGGTAGTCGGCGGGATTACACCGTTTAACTTCCCTGTGATGGTCCCGATGTGGATGTACCCAATTGCGATTACCGCAGGAAATACGTTTATCCTGAAGCCGTCGGAGCGAACGCCGCTGTCTTCGATTCGAATTGCCGAACTGCTAAAGGAAGCAGGGCTGCCAGACGGTGTATTCAATGTGGTTAACGGAGCGCATGATGTCGTCAATGGTCTGTTGGAGCATCCGGACGTAAAAGCGATCTCATTTGTCGGCTCGCAGCCAGTTGCAGAATACGTGTATAAAACAGCAGCGACGAACGGGAAGCGCGTGCAAGCACTGGCTGGGGCGAAAAATCATCATTTGGTCATGCCTGATACGGATTTGAAGCGCGCGGCAAAAACAATTACGAGCTCCGCATTCGGCTGTGCAGGAGAGCGGTGTATGGCAGCCAGTGCTGTAGTAGCTGTGGAGGAGATTGCCGATGAACTGATCGCACATCTGATCGAGGAAGCGAATGCTCTCGCGATGGGGAATGGTTTGGAGGAGGGCATCGACCTCGGTCCTGTCATCCGTGATTCGCACTTGTCCAAAGTACATGACTATATCGAAAAAGGTGTCGCGTCTGGTGCCGCTCTGGTTCGTGATGGTCGTGAGGACGCGCAAAAGTTGCGGGATGGCTACTTCCTCGGGCCAACGATTTTTGACAAAGCAGATGCCGAAATGGTCATTGTCCGTGACGAGATTTTCGCGCCTGTCCTGAGTGTCATGCGTGTAAAGGACTTTGAAGAGGGCTTGGAGACGATCAGTCGCTCCCGTTTTGGCAATGGCGCGACCATCTATACGAACAACGGAAAATGGGGAAGAGAATTCGTTCAACAAGTGGAAGCGGGGATGGTCGGTGTCAATGTAGGGGTGCCTGCTCCGATGGGCTTTTTTGCTTTCTCGGGCTGGAAACAGTCCTTTTACGGTGATTTGCATGCAAATGGAAAAGATGGGGTTCTCTTTTTCACGAAGAAAAAAACGGTCACATCCAGATGGTTCGAAGATGGTGATACCAGCATAGGCTCGCAAAAAGTTTTTGTAAAATAACCGCTTACGAAAAAGAAGGAGGATTGTGCGATGGAGCAAGGACAAGTGACAAAAGATTTTGATAAAGAGAGCTTGCTGGATGCCGACCGTTCGCATATGTGGCACCATATGTCCCCCTACAACCCAAATCCGATGATCGTAACGGAAGCGAGCGGATCGTGGATCACCGATATCGACGGGAATCGGTACCTGGATGGGATGTCTGGCTTGTGGTGCGTCAACGTTGGCTATGGCCGACAGGAGCTTGCAGACGCCGCTTACGAGCAGTTGAAGCAATTGGCCTATTTTCCACTCACACAAAGCCATGTCCCTGCTATTCGTTTATCTGAGAAGATCAGCGAATGGCTTGGGGAGGAGTATCGCGTATTTTTTTCCAACAGCGGCTCGGAAGCGAACGAAGTCGCATTCAAGATTGCTCGTCAATATCATCACCAGAACGGCGAGCCTGGTCGCTACAAATTCATTTCGCGACATCGCGCTTACCACGGGAATACGATGGGCGCTCTCGCTGCAACTGGTCAATCCATACGTAAGGAAAAATACGAGCCATTAGCGCCTGGCTTCCTTCATGTGCCACCGCCTTACTGCTATCGCTGTCCGGCTGGAAAATCGTACGGCAAATGCAATCTGGAGTGCGCCCAATATTATGATCAAGTGATCAATTGGGAAGGCGAGAAGACAGTGGCTGCCGTCATCATGGAGCCTACCATTACCGGGGGAGGCGTCCTCGTTCCTTCGCCGGAATACATGCCAAAAGTTCGGGAAATCTGCGATAAGTACGGTGTGTTGATGATCGTGGATGAGGTCATCTGCGGATTTGGTCGATCCGGTCAAAAATTCGGGCACCAAAATTTCGGAATCAAGCCAGACATCGTGACTATGGCCAAAGGTATTACGAGCGCCTACTTGCCACTTTCCGCAACGGCTGTACGCGCAGAAATCGCAGACAAATTCAATGAGCAGGGGAATAATCTGCATTTCCGTCATGTCAATACATTCGGCGGCAATCCGGCAGCATGTGCACTTGCCCTAAAAAATCTCGAAATTTTAGAAGAGGAAAAACTGGTGGAGAGAGCCGAGGAACTCGGTGCAGAATTGCGTGCCAAGCTGGCTTTTCTCGCAGATCATCCATACGTTGGAGACATTCGCAGCTTCGGCTTCCTGATGGGGATCGAGATGGTAGAGGATCGTAATACGAAGGAGCCTGCGGCACCAGCGAAATTGACGCAGGTGATTACCGAGTGCAAGAAGCGGGGGTTAATCATCGGGCGCAATGGCGACACCATTCCGAGCTTCAATAATGTGCTGACACTCTCGCCGCCGTTTACTACGACGAGCGACGATATCGATTTTATTGCGCAAGTGATGAAGGAAGCCTTTGATACGTTGGAATAAGAATAGCTTGGACGAAAAGACGAATAGAGGAAAGCAGCGGCAGACTAGGAAATGCGAAAATTCTAGTCTACCGCTGTATTTATTCAACGATGCAGCTGATAGCGCTTTTGCAGCTTCGCTCGATGTGCGTCCAAAATTTCCTCAAAAGGAACCTCGTATTGGTTTGCCAGCAAGATTAAATTCCCAAGTACATCGCCTAGCTCTTCCACCAGCTCCTGTCGTGCTTCCACTGCGGGCTTTTCCCCTTCATCAGGACGATCTCGACCGATTTCAATGGCGCGTACAGCTCTTGCCAGCTCGCCAGCCTCTTCCATCAGAAAACCTACACGAATAAACGGACCGTACCCAGTCCAACCTCGTTCTTGATAAAAATCTCCAACCCATTTTTGGAACTCAGTTATATTCATATATCTGTCCCTTCCTGATTTTAGTATAATTATATTACACGCAAAGAAATTTAGGAAAAGCCATTCTACTTCAACAAGTTTTGGGAGGATGACATGAAACGTATTTGTGTTTATGCAGGTTCCAATCCTGGTGTAAATCCACTTTTTGAGCGTTACGCCCAGGAGTTGGGAAAAGAACTGGTCTCTCGTGGTCTTGAATTGGTCTATGGTGGCTCTAGCATGGGATTGATGGGGCGTGTTGCAAATGCAGTACTGGAGGGCGATGGAAAAGCGATCGGCGTCATGCCTACAGGACTGTTCCGCGGAGAAATCGTACATAAAGGGCTGACAGAATTGCATGAAGTCCTAACGATGCACGAGCGCAAAGCGAAAATGATCGACTTGTCTGATGGCTTCATTGCTTTGCCAGGCGGATTGGGTACCTTTGAAGAGATTTTTGAAGTGGTGAGCTGGGGGCAAATTGGCATTCATCAAAAGCCAATCGGACTATTGAACGTGGATGGTTACTATACGCCGTTGATGCAAATGGTAGAGCATGCGACTGAAGCTGGATTTATTCCCGCTATGCAGGGCGAATTGATCCTGTGTGAGAGTGATCCCGCTATCTTGCTAGATCGGATGCGAGATTACACACCGCCAGTGAAAGTGAACAAGTGGTCGGAATTGGATAAATAGTGACGTGAAAAAATAACCCGAAGCCCTCCGTTTGTGGGAGAACTTCGGGTTATTCTAGTGATTGACAGAATGAATGCAGGAGTGTTAATGTAGTTGATTATATCCCTAGTAAACACATAGGAATAATATTAATATGATTCGTCTTCATACGTCAGGAGGATTCTTCATGAACAGATCAGCGAAATGGCTACAACTCTCCACTTCGGCAGCCGTACTCTCAGCGGCGCTCGTTTTTCCAACGGCAGTCGGTGCAGCAACGAAAACAACGGTGGAAGCACACGCAGAGTGGAACAGCTTTTTACAGCAGCAATACGGTGTGACTTTTGACAAGACGGTGACTCGCGAGCAATTTGAGAAAGCGTTGCTCAAGATCGTATCTGCTACTACAAGTATATCGGAAAAAGACTTGTCAGCCAAAACTTTCTTGCCTGCATCCAAAGATTCCTCCAAGCTGCTTGTATGGGAAGCGGTCAGTGCTGCTGCAAAAGCGGCAGAGTTAAAGGAGCTCGGGTATACATATAGCGAGGAAAAAGTAGCGACTGCCTTGAAAAAAACAGGGATTTCGTATAAAAAAGGCGGCACGCTTACCTTGCAGGCTGCACAAGAGCTGGCTGTGGCCGTTGACACGGGGCTTGTGTCCGCCAATGCCTTGAAGTCAGCTTCGGTAGAAGGGGCAGTAACCGCAGAGCTTGCGAGTCAATTGCTAGCAAAAGTAGCAGAATTCCATGGCTCAGCCAAAAACTATTTGGGAACAATCGCCGATGAAGAGATTTTTGGCAAGCTCGCTCAAGCATGGAATGAATCGCAAATCATCAAAGCTGGTGAATTGCAAGAGCTCGTAGACAAAGGCTTGAAGCAAAACCTGATTACTGGCTACAATCTGAAGGATGCTGCATTCGATCCTCATTTTGATCCACAGCGCACGATTACGTATGGGCATAGTGATATTGCTCACGCTATTCAATTAATCGCCCTCTTAAAAAGTGAAGGCGTCGATGCTAAGGTCCAATTTGAGCCAAAAACATCTGCCTTCATTTATCTGAAAGAATGGGGAGAGCCCGTTCAAACAGCCGATTATCAGGTGGTTCAGATTGAAAACGGCAACTATATTGCGTATGCCAAGGAGTACGATCTCAGCCTGGAATTCGACAGCGTAGAGGCGAAGAAGAAGTTCCAGCCACTTGTTTTGAAATATGCCAAACGGGATCAAGAGGACATGACCGGATTGCTCAAGGCTTCTTGGTGGCAGCCGCTTTATCATTCTCGTACGGAGCTGGCAGATTATGCTGTCATTACGAACAACGTGTTAAAAGACGGCCGTTATGTCGTGCAGTCTTTCTCCCTAAATGAAGAATCACCAAAAGTCGTGGAAGGCTTCCAGAAGCTGAATGCCAAGGTAAAGGTAGAGACATACAAGTTTTGGGTGGATCAACCGTTCTTTCATTATCTCAACGGCGAATCGAAGTAAAAACCGTGCATCGAAAAGCGTCCTTCCCTTCACAACATCGGGGAAAGGACGCTTTATTTTCTAACATGGATCTTGAATGAAAAATTCCGTTTAGCGGATTTTGTCTATTTCTGGTATAATTTAGGGATAACCGTTGTTTTATGACGATAGTTGTATAGTCATGCTGATAGTTTGGGAGGGAATGAAGTGGAAAAGAAAGCGATAATGCTACTGTTGTCCTGCTGTTTGTTCGCTTCGACAGCATTTGCAGCAAACGCATCAACGACAATGCCAACCTCAACGCAAAGCGGTACTGGAACATCCGTGCAGGCACCAGCAGATTTGTCAAAAGGGCTGCTCGTGAATACCTTCACTTCCCATCAGTGGAAACAAGATTCGCTCACAAAGCTTCTGGGGAAATCCGTAAAAGAATTTGATGATTATGTGTATTATCCACAAGGAATCAGCATGAAGTGGGACGAAAACAAGCAAGCGTTTGCCGTTCTCGTTGAACCTTCCTATAAAGGCGAAGTTCTAAAAGGGATTACGACCTCTAAAAGAAAAGACGAGATCATCCGAATCTTGGGTAAACCACATTTCTCTGATGAAAAGCTTGCGTTGATTGGCTATGCGGAACAGGGCTATCACTTGTTCTTCACGTTCACGCAGGATAAAGTAAAAGCCATTTCTATTTATCGTCGCGATCAGATCGCCGATACAAAAGCACTTGTTGATATGGCTAAAAACTTGCAAGACTATGGTGAAAAATTAGGGGCACCCGCAGAATTTGCTGATTTTTCTATCTTTGGCGCTTGGGGTAAGCCGGATTTTTCGTATCACCTTAGAGGAATCGGTACATACGCCTGGGAGTATCCTTCCAGAGGCATCGCCTACGATGGTATGCCAGATGATGCAACGCTAACCATCTACAGTAATTTTCCGAGCAAAGACAAGCTCGCAGATTTGAAAAACGTAAAGAACATCGTCTTTTCGAAAGAAGATTCCCTGTTCCTGATCGAAAAACTGAGAATCGAAAATGAAAAAGAAAAAATCGAATTGGCAAAAAAAGCCGGAATTCCTTCACCAGACAAGAAAAAAATTGCCGTGATCGATTCAGACAATTTGTACAATACCGCGAATCTGCGTTTCTACCAGCCAGATTACACACCGCAAGCCCAACTGTTTCCAGGTTATTTTATCGATGAAGTAACATGGCTGGACAACAACTGGATCTTGTATCAGACCATGATGGGTGTGGGAGTTTATCATGTCGCGACCCATGAAAAGATAGAAATTGTAGGGATGGAGAAAAAGGCAAACGAGCCGTTTGATATGCTGGATGTCCTTTCAGTCAAGCCGGATCTGACGAAAAAAGCAATTGTGTTTGAAGTTAGCATGAAAGAGAAGAAACAGACTTATACGGTGCGCTATCAAATCACGGGTAACAAAATCACGTTCTCCAAGTAAAGAGTAGGAACTAGTGCTCTTTTTTGGCGCTGATGGGCGAGGTGGCTGCTTCCTTCTCGGCCAGATACGAGCGCATGCCTCGAACAAACAACTCACGAAGGACTTCCTGCTGCGTTTTGCTGCTGACAAGAGAGCGAATGAGCTCTAGCTCAGCTACCAATTCTGAATCAAGGTGAAGGTTGACAGTCTTCCCTTTGGCCCGCGGGTGCAGCTCGTAGTAATCTGTTGATTTTTTTACGATTCCTTCGATGACAACAGCTTCGTCCAACCATTCATGGACAGGGATATACAAGCATGGTGCTTCTAAAATAATATGGGTCAGTTCTTCGCTAAAGCGTATGGCGAGGATCTGGCCCTTTTTTTTATGCAAGTCGCGGATTTGTCGTGATCTCTCTTGATTGGCAACTGTATTTTCCAGCGTGAGTACGGCCAGTTCCATAGTGCCTCCTTACGGGATGAGCAGTTCTTCTTCTGGTACCGACAACAATACTTCTCCCGTTTTTTCCAATTGGACTTGGTAGGTGAAGTGCTGATCGCTTCGCTCAATGGATGTGACGATTCCCCAGCAGCAATCGCTCTTTCTTGTGAGTTGGACACGATCCAAAACCTCGTAGCTCGGGCGAAGATACCCTTTTTTATATAAATAAGTGAGTACGGATTCTCGAGGAAAAAGAAATCGTTTGTTTCCTTGTTTACTGACCAACAGGGGGAAGGACTCCCGTTCGTCGATACAATCTCCTAAATAGCCTTGATCTGCCCAGCGTTTGACGGTAGCCATACTACCAGCACGACCGGCTTTTGACTCCAGGATGTCGAGTATTTCGCGCGAAGAGAGAAACGCTTTGCGCTTTTCGAGTTGCGTCAGGTAGTTTTTGCGCTCGTCTTCCAATTGGCTGAGAATCGCATGTGCTTCCGCGATTTTTTGTTTCACTATCCTGATCTCCAGGTCGTAATCCTTCATACGGAATGGCCCTTTCTACCTTGTTTGTTTTTATCCTATTCAAACATGAAATCATTCATGTCAATTCAAGCAGATTGATTTCGTTTCCTCACTAGGCAAATACGAAATGTAACAATCATAAAAAAGCGAATTCGCACATTGATTAATAGCAAGCATGTTTAGATCTGGTGAGGAGGTTGTGGACCGATGAGCATTCCCAATGAGCTGGCGAAAAATTTCTCGGAAGTCGTGCCTGCCCTAAAACCGATGGAAGCCATCCATGAAGCGAATCGTTGCTTGTATTGCTACGACGCACCCTGTATTAAGGCTTGTCCCACGTCGATCGACATCCCTTCCTTTATCAAAAAAATTGCGACCGGGAATTTGTTCGGATCAGCCCGGACGATCATGGAATCGAATCCCGTTGGGGCGAGTTGCGCGCGCGTATGTCCAACCGAGGAGCTGTGTGAGGGTGCCTGTGTACTCAATTCAGCCTCCAAGCCCATCATGATCGGCCTGCTCCAGCGTCACGCGACAGACTGGGCAATCCAAAATCAGGCAACGCTTTTTTCAAAAGGCGAAGCAAATGGAAAACGGGTAGCCATCGTCGGAGCGGGCCCTGCGGGATTATCAGCAGCGCGAGAGCTTGCGCGTCTCGGCTACGCTGTTACGGTATTTGAAGCAAAGGAAAAAGCGGGGGGATTGAACACGTACGGCATCGTGTCGTTCCGTCTGCCACAGGAAATTTCGCTATGGGAAGTAGAGCAAGTAGAGGCATTGGGGGTAGAGATACGTACCCATACACGAATCGGCGAGGATGTGTCGACAGATGAGCTACTTGACCAGTATGACTCCATCCTGTTGGCAGTCGGTATGGGCAATGTCCCTCAGCTGAATATCCCGGGAGAAGAACTGGAAGGTGTTCTCGATGCCATCGCACTTGTGGAGGAGACCAAGACCAAGCCACTATCAGACGAGATGCTAGGCAAAAAAGTCGTGATCATCGGTGCGGGGAATACGGCAATTGACGCTGCCACCTGTTCGAAACGGCTGGGTGCAGACAATGTCCAGATTCTGTACCGGCGGACCGTTCAGGAGATGTCCTGTTATCAGTTTGAGTACGAATTCGCCAAGCAGGATGGCGTAGAATTCCGCTGGCTCGTTGCCCCAACGCGTGTGCTCGAGGAAAATGGCCGAGTAAAAGGATTAGAACTGGTGCGCATGGAGCTGGGTGAGCCAGATGAGAAAGGAAGAAAGCGTCCAGTAGAAATTCCAGGCAGTCATTTTGTCATCGAAGTCGATTATGTCGTCAAAGCGATCGGACAAAACAGACATCTGTCTTTACTAGAAGCATTTGGGCTCCAACATCGCAATGGGATTGTCAAGGTCGAGGAAGGCACCTATCGAACCTCCCATGTCAAAGTTTACGCAGCAGGCGATGTCATTTTTGGTGGAGGCAAAACAGATGCGATGGTCGTTGATGCAGCCAATCATGGGAAACGAGCGGCTCATGCCATCCACCAATCGCTCAGTGATCGAGAACAGCCAGTATAAAGGAGGAGACCTATCATGGCAGATCTCAGCATTAATCTGGCAGGAATCCAATCCCCGAATCCATTCTGGTTGGCTTCTGCGCCGCCGACTAATTCAGGCTACCAAGTACAGCGTGCCTTTGAAGCGGGTTGGGGTGGCGCGGTCTGGAAGACACTCGGAGAGCCGATCATCAACGTCACCTCTCGCTTTGCCGGTCTGAACTTCGGGGGTCAGCGCGTCTTTGGTTTCAACAACATTGAACTAATTACGGACAAACCGCTCGAGGTCAATTTGAAGGAAATGGATGAAACGAAGCGGCGTTTTCCGAAGCACACGTTGATTGCGTCGTTAATGGTTGAACATAAACGGGAAGCATGGCACGAGATTGTCAAAAAGGTCGAGGCAATCGGCGTAGACGGTCTGGAATTGAATTTTGGCTGTCCGCACGGCATGGCAGAACGCGGGATGGGCTCTGCGGTTGGTCAGCATCCAGATTTAATCCGGCAACAGGTCGAATGGGTAAAAGAAGTCGCCCAAACCCCTGTCATCGTCAAGCTCACCCCAAACATTACGGACATTCGCTTTACTGCACGAGCCGCAAGCCAGGGAGGGGCAGATGCCATCAGCATGATCAACACGATTAACAGCTTGATGGGGGTTGACCTCGACAAATGGCTGCCGATCCCACACGTGGATGGAAAAGGGGCACACGGCGGCTATTGTGGACCAGCAGTCAAACCAATCGCTCTGAACATGGTCGCAGAATGTGCACGCGATCCCAAGGTTGGTATTCCGATCTCTGGTATTGGAGGAATCTCTGATTGGCGCGATACCGTTGAATTTCTGCTGATGGGTGCAACAGGTGTTCAAGTATGTACAGCTGCCATGCATCATGGATTCCGGATCGTCGAAGACATGATTGATGGGCTAAACCATTATCTGGATCAGCGCGGAATTGCCTCCGTGATGGACATTGTCGGAAAAGCCGTGCATACGTACTCGGATTGGGGCCACTTGAATCTTAATTACAAGGTAGTGGCACGCATCCATGAAGAGACCTGTATCAATTGCAACAAGTGTCATATCGCTTGTGAGGACACCTCGCATCAATGCATTGACATTGTTCCTGATGCAGTAACAGGCAAAGAGCGCTTGGTCGTACGAGAAGAAGATTGTGTGGGCTGTAATTTGTGCTCTATCGTTTGTCCAGTGGAAGGAACGATCGAGATGGTCGAGATCCCGAGCGACAAAGCCCCTCTCAGCTGGAATCAGCGGCAGGCTGCGTTGGCTGCGGGAGGTAGCTGCGAGCTGTAAAGCAATCATGTTTTCGACGTGGGATGCATAGCGTGTACAAGGGAAAGCATGTCTACTTAGTGACGGGTTGAAGGGGAGATGATCATCGGATGAAAAAATGGATTCGAAATGGCACAGTCGTGACAGCATCAGACACGTATCGGGCGGACATTTTGATCGAAGGGGAAAAGGTAGTCGCAATCGGCTCCAATCTGGATGGGAAAGAAGCCGAAATGATCGATGCTACCGGGTACTACGTTTTCCCAGGAGGGATTGACCCACATACCCATCTCGATATGCCTTTTGGCGGAACGGTTACTTCCGATAACTTTTATACAGGCACGAAGGCAGCAGCCTTTGGCGGTACGACGAGCATCATCGATTTTTGCCTGACAAATAAAGGGGAGCCATTGCATTCATCGATTTCAACCTGGCACGAAAAAGCAAGAGGGAAAGCGGTCATTGACTACGGCTTTCACCTGATGGTTTCAGATGCGAACGATCAAGTGCTCGAGGAATTAGGAGCAGTCGTACGAAATGAAGGGATTACTTCGCTCAAAGTATTCATGGCCTATAAAAATGTACTGATGGCCGATGATGAGACGTTATTTAAAACATTGGTTCGCGCTAAGGAACTAGGTGCGCTGGTACAGGTCCATGCAGAAAATGGAGACGTTTTGGATTATTTGATCAAGCAGGCAATTGCAAAAGGGCAGACAGACCCCGTGTACCACGCCTACACCCGCCCTCCTGAAGCGGAAGGAGAAGCGACGGGACGTGCAATCGCATTGACTGCACTGGCAGATGCCCAGCTGTATGTCGTGCATGTATCATGTGCAGAGGCAGTGCGCCGGATCGCAGAGGCTCGGGAAAAAGGATGGAATGTGTACGGGGAGACATGCCCGCAATATTTGGTACTCGACATTACGGATCTACAGAAGCCGGGCTTTGAAGGGGCGAAGTACGTCTGGTCCCCCCCACTCCGGGAAAAGTGGAATCAGGACGTCTTGTGGAACGCGTTGAAAAACGGCATCTTGCAAACGGTTGGTTCCGATCATTGCTCCTTTAATTTCTCCGGACAAAAAGAACTGGGGCTGGGGGATTTCACAAAAATCCCGAATGGTGGACCAATCATTGAGGACCGCATGCGCCTCCTCTTCTCGGAAGGCGTAGCAAAGGACAAGATCAGTCTCAATCAGTTCGTCGATATGACCTCTACAAAAGTAGCCAAACTGTTCGGGATGTTCCCGCAAAAAGGAACGATTGCGGTAGGTTCGGACGCGGATATTGTATTGTTTGATCCAACGGTTACGCGCACGATCTCTGTTGAAACGCACCATATGAATGTCGACTACAATCCATTTGAAGGGATGGTGGTGAACGGCGATATCATTTCTGTGCTCTCGCGCGGCTCATTTGTCATTCGCGATCAGCAATTCGTCGGTCAAGCCGGGACTGGACGCTTTGTAAAACGATCGACCTTTGCAAGACCGTAATAAGGGAGAGCGTAAAATGCGAGGAGGGCGCTTATGGCAGATATCATTCGCATCGGCTTGATTCAGGCAAAAAACGATGTCCACGGAGACGAACCGGTTCATTTGCACAAAGAAAAAGCCATCGAGAAGCATGAGAGGATGGTGCGAGAGGCGGCAGCCAAAGGAGCACAAATCATCTGTCTGCAAGAAATCTTCTATGGCCCCTATTTTTGTGCCGAACAGCAACCGAAATGGTATGAGTCAGCGGAAGAAGTCCCAAATGGACCAACCGTACAACATTTCTCTTCCCTTGCCCGTGAATTAGGAACCGTACTCATTTTACCTGTGTATGAACGCGTAGGGATCGGAACGTATTACAATACTGCCGCTGTGATTGATGCGGATGGCACGTATTTGGGCAAATATCGCAAGCAGCATATTCCGCATGTCGGAGTGGGAAGCAGCGGCTGCGGATTCTGGGAGAAATATTACTTTAAGCCCGGCAATCTCGGGTATCCCGTTTTTGAAACCGCTTTTGCCAAGGTTGGGGTGTATATATGCTATGACCGACATTTTCCAGAAGGCGCGCGATTGCTTGGCTTGAACGGAGCGGAGATTGTATTTAATCCGTCTGCAACGGTAGCGGGCTTATCCGAATACTTGTGGAAGCTCGAGCAGCCTGCTCATGCTGTAGCCAATGGTTACTATGTGGCAGCGATCAATCGGGTAGGGACAGAAGCGCCGTGGAACATGGGAGAGTTTTACGGACAATCGTACTTGGTCGATCCGCGCGGACAATTTGTCGCCATGGGGAGCCGGGATCAGGATGAGGTCATTCTCGCTGAAATGGACCGCAACAAAATTCATGAGGTGCGAGATACGTGGCAATTTTATCGGGATCGCAGACCGGAGACCTACGAAGATATGGTAAAACTATTACCTTAAGAAAAGAGTGAGGGAGGTGCCGGTTACGCGCCTTCCTCCTTTTCACATCATTGGAAGGATTCCATCAGAGTCAAAAGGAGCGTTCAGGGATGAGGCAGATTGTATATCGAGGGGTCGAATACGGTGAGGGACTTCGTGTCGTGAAAGCGCAAAAGTATGAGAGAGCAGAAAGGCGTCATTTTACAAACGGTGCGAGTGCAAAGGCAGTGTTTGGCGCTGGTGTTTACTTGGTGAGCAATCCGGAAATCGCCGCACAGTATGCGATTTGTCATGCAGAAACCAATGGGGAGAAGGCAGTGGTGCTGAGTCAGCAGCTTCATTTGCAGGGTCTCGTTTGTTTGGACGAGCGCTATGGGGAAAATGAACTGCGCATCGATGCATTGCGTGCTGCTTTTTCAGAAGAGGAACTCGAACAAAGACAAAACGGAATGGGCTATGAAGAGTGGCTGCAATGGACAGGGGACAAGGTGCGTGCGTATTTGATTGCCTGTGGATACCGGGGGATTCGGTATCGAATCAGCCCGGAGCTAACGTATTATATTTGCTATGAGCCTGACATTCAAATCGAAGAGATTGCGATACTATCTGTGCTCGATGTCAGTCCATTTAAATGATAGAGGAAGTGAGCAAACGAAAGACTGGCAAACCCAACGGGGCAGCCAGTCTTTTTTGGTAGCTTGCTATTTAAGAAGCAATCGTTTGTTTGTTGTTTGCCGTGATTTTCTCATAATCGTTGGCACTCAAGATCGAACCATCATTTTTCATCATCCATGTGTAAATCACGAGTGAAATTAGTAGTCCGACAGTCCAAGCATTGTCCCAAATAATGGATAAGCCCGGGATGTATTTACCAATAAAAGGAATCGCAATCCCGATGAGCATCGCCCAGATGGCTCTACCATTAAAACCCGTTTTGTAGGTGTAGATTCCATTTGTTTTGTACAACTCTGTTAAATGAATACGCCGCTTGCGCACAAGCCAATAGTCGGCGATGGCTATTCCGTCAATCGGGCCTAACAAGGCTCCATATGTGCCGAGCCATAAAAAGATGTAGTTGCCGAAGTTCTCTAAGATGTACCAAGGCTGCATCAAGAGCGACACGACCCCGGCGATGAGGGCGCCGGCTTCATAGGAGAGACGGCGAGGGGCCAGATTCTCCACTGCCCGGGCGGGAGCAACGATATTGGCCGCTACGTTGGTCGTCAATGTGGCAAGAATAATTCCAATCGTTCCGAGGAAAATGGCGAAAGGCGAGAATTTAGCCAACACGGCAGCAGGGTCCCACAACGCTTCTCCGTAAATAACGACAGTAGCAGAAGCGACTGCAACTCCAATGAATGAGAAGAAACCCATCGTGGTCGGTAACGAAGAGGATTGTCCAATGACTTGGGCTTTTTGACTTTTGGCATACCGACAGAAATCCGGAATGTTGAGGGCCATCGTTGCCCAAAAAGCAATGGCTCCCGTCAATGCTGGGAAGAAAACCTTCAGAAATTCAGCAGTGGTAGTGAATTTCGAAGGTGCAGAGAGCATCGGTCCCCATCCGCCTGCTTTCGTTAGCGCCCAGACGAGAAGAGCCAAACTCATAATGATCAGGATGGGAGCAGCCCAAGCCTCCATTTTTTTGATCGCTTCGGGACCGCGATAAGCGACCCATACGTTTAACAGCCAAAAGCCAAAGAAGGATATCCAGAGATGTCCGGGAACATTTGCCCAGCCTGTCATCGACATGAGGAGAGTATCGATGGCAGCACCTCCGAACCAACAGTTGATGCCAAACCAGCCTGCACCAATCAAACCGCGAGCGACAGCAGGGATGTGCGCTCCTTTGGAGCCAAACCAGAGGCGCGCAAAAACTGGATACGGAATGCCAAATTTCGTCCCGGCATGAGAGTTAAGGAGAATGGGAATAAGGACAATACAATTACCGAGAATGATCGTCAAAATGGCCTGCCACCAGTTCATACCCAAGGAAATTAACCCTGCCGCCATTGCATACGTCGGCAAACAGATCGACATACCAATCCACAAGCTGGCGAAGTTGTAAGATGTCCAGGTGTGCTCTGCTGTCCTCGTCGGTCGAAGACCTTCATTATAAAGCGGACTGTTCTTGATTGCCTCTTCGCCTTCCTTCGTCAGGGTAACAATTCCATTTGATACCGTTTGCGTCTTCACTTCTTTCCCTCCTTTGCTTTTCAAGATGTCTCGTATTCGGACAAGCTCCCCAGTTTGTCTTGAATACAAGTTGTAACATTATATTGGGGGAAAGAAGGCCTAATACCTGAATTTTCGTCGTAAAAAGATAGCCTGCAACGACAAGCTTCGCCATTGACAATGGGAATGATTCTACCTTTTTACCTAATGAGGGTGGTAAGATGAAGCAAGGGGTGAGCAAGCTGTGACGACAAGAAAAATCCATATGTCTTTGCAAACCAGAATGATCTTATTAATTACTATCGTTATTATTCTGATTGTTTCGTCAATTGGAATGGTGTTTTCTTCCCTTGTTGCGTCTTCGATCGAAGAGCAGGTGGGCAAAAAAGCATTAAGTGTGGCGAAGATCGTTGCCAGCGATCCTGAGTTGCGTAGTGCTTTTTCAAGCAATGATCCTCCTGCGCTCATTCAACCTATCGCTGAAAACGTCCGTGTTCAAACCGGAGCAGAGTTTGTGGTCGTGGGAAACCATGAGGGAATTCGGTATGCGCATCCGATTGCGGATCGGATTGGAAAGGAAATGGTGGGAGGAGATAACGAGCCTGGACTCTCGCATGGTCAATCTTACATATCGAAGGCGGTTGGCAGCATGGGACCATCATTGCGAGGGAAGGTGCCGATCAAAAATGAGGAAGGGGACATTATCGGAATCGTTTCCGTGGGGTTCCTGCTAGAGGATATCGAGGAGGCCATTGACCTCTACCAAGACCGTATATTGATTCTGACTCTTCTCGCTTTGTTGTGCGGTGTTGCTGGTGCCATTGCACTCAGTCGCTATTTAAAGCGCTTAATTTTGGGATTGGAGCCGGAGGAGATCGCATCGTTGTACGTAGAGAGAAATGCTGTACTGGAGTCAGTCCGCGAAGGCATCGTGGCGATTGACCGCAATAAACGCATTACGATGATGAACAAGGCTGCCATTCGTATTTTGAACCTACCGGAAGAAGAGTTTCATCGCAAAGAAATAGTGGAAGTGCTACCAGACAGTCGTATGCCAGAAGTTCTGGAATCAGGCGAGCATCAATTCGATCGCGAAACGATCATGAGCGGAAAAGAAATCATTGTGAATCGACTTCCGATCAAGTTCGGGGGGAAGGTCGTAGGAGTAGTCAGCAGCTTTCGACCCAAATCGGAAATTGACCAGTTAGCTTCTGAATTGTCCCAAGCGAGGCGTTATGCGGACGTACTTCGCGCCCAAACACATGAATTTCACAATTTGTTGTATACCATTTCCGGCTTGTTGCAGCTTGGTTCGATTCAGGAAGCGGTCGAGCTGATTACGAGTGAAACGTCCGCACAACAAGAGATGATTTTATTTTTGGCGAAGCAAATTCCTGACCCGTTAATAGGCGCGTTGCTGTTAGGCATGCACAATCGAGCCAAGGAGCTGAAAATTCAATTCGTCATCCATCCCGACAGTCACTTGAAGGAGCTCCCGCCGACGATTAACCGACAACAGATCGTGGTTTTATTGGGGACACTGATCCAAAATGCGATGGAAGCTGTCAACGAGCCATGTGTCGAGCACAAACGAGTGGAGTGTTATTTGTCTGACACAGGCGATGAGATCATGTTTGAAATCGAGGACTCAGGACCGGGAGTTGGGGAAGAACTGCGAGAAAAAATATTCGAACACGGCTTCTCAACGAAAAAAGGCGAAGATCGTGGAATTGGTCTGGCCAAGGCGCATGGAATCATTAATGAATGGGATGGCTATATTCTCGTCGGCAAAAGCGAGCTAGGAGGCGCACTTTTCACAGTATCTCTACGCAAAAAAATGGAGGTGGCGTCTTGAGAAAGCTGGAGGTTCTCATCGTTGAGGACGATATGCGGATTATCGATATCAACAAGCGATTTGTCAGCAAGATTGAAGGCTTTGAAGTCATTGCTACAGCAACGAATGGGACGGATGCCAAAGAATTACTGTCTTGTACGCGCCCCCAGCTCGTTTTGTTGGATGTGTACCTGCCTGACATGCTGGGAACGGAGCTGGTCTGGCATATTCGGCAACATTACCGCGAAGTTGACGTGATCATGATCACCGCAGCCAAGGAAATGGAAATGGTACAGGAAGCACTGCGCGGCGGAGTGTATGATTACATCGTCAAGCCGCTGGTTTTCGAGCGTTTTCGTGAACGGTTGGAAAGCTATCGCAAGCATGTCATTCGGACGAGAGAAGCCGTAGAGGTAGACCAGGAAGTCATTGACCAAATGCTGACCAGAAGACTGGTCG
Organism: Brevibacillus sp. RS1.1; assembly: GCF_013284365.1. NCBI lineage: Bacteria > Bacillati > Bacillota > Bacilli > Caryophanales > Paenibacillaceae > Brevibacillus > Brevibacillus sp. RS1.1. The sequence continues at coordinate 316,370 of NZ_JABSVA010000001.1, read as the reverse complement.
CCCCGAAAAATCGGGATGTGCTTGCACCAAAAGGAATTGACCACTTAACGCTTGAAAAGGTGATCGAAGCGATTAGACAGACGGGAGACAAAGGGGTCTCGGCGGAGGAAATTGGCCGCGAGATTGGAACCAGTCGAACAACGGCGCGACGGTATTTAGAATACTTGGTCCTGGAAAAAAAGGCGCGTGCTGACTTGATTTATGGCACCGTTGGCAGACCGGAAAGAAAATATCGCTATCTTCCGTCATGTTCCATGAACAATATGAACAAAAAGTGATTAATTTTCAAAATAGACCTTATGCACGAAAACTATTCCCCTGGCTACCGCGGTGGTACATTATGTCCAAGCGTGATAGCGCTTACAAATAAGCGGGTTAAGGGGGATATTTGCTTGATGAAAAGAAAAAAAGTGCTAATCACTGTGTCCACTTTTCTTACACTAGTTTTGGCTGCTTGTGGTGGAGGTACCGGAAATACGGGAACAGCAACTCCCGGAGCGCAGCCTGCCCCAGAGGCATCCAAATACCCGGAAAAGCCGATCGTGTATGTAGCTCCATCCGGTGCAGGCGGGGGCTGGGATAAGACAGCTCGCTCGGTAGCAAAGGTGTTAGCAGAAAGCAAGCTGGTGACAGAAACCATCACGGTAGAAAACAAGCCAGGCGGCGGGGGAACTGTGTTCTTGGCTGAGTATGTAAGCAAAGACAAAGGCAATCCTTATAAATTATTCGTGAGCTCTCCTCCTATCTTGATTAACCATAACAAAAAAGAGGGGAACAGCCCATTTGGCTACAAAGAGGTCACACCATTGGCGCAAATGACGAAAGATTTCGGTACTCTTGTTGTGAAAGCGGATTCGCCTCATAAGGACATCAAGAGTGTGCTGGATGCGATCAAGGCTGACCCTAGCAAAATTACTCTGGCAGGGGGCTCTGCTCCTGGATCGATGGACCATCTGATCGGCGTATTACCAGCAGCTAAATATGGAATTGATCCGAAAAGCGTCAAATACGTCTCGTATGATGGCGGTGGAGAAGCAATGGCAGCCTTATTGGGCGGGAATGCAGACATCATTGCAACGGATGCTTCCAGCGTGGGTGAATATTTGAAAGCAGGGAAAATTCGCGTGCTGGGCGTTACTTCTGATGAACGTCTCGGCGGGAATTTAAAAGAGATCCCGACGTTAAAAGAGCAAGGCATTGATGCCACGTTCACGATTTGGCGCGGTGTCTTCGGTCCGGCTGATATGCCAGCAGACGCCAAAGCTTACTGGGATGCCAAGCTGAAAGAGCTTTCCAAGCATGAGGCATGGGCCAAAGAATTGGCGGCAAACGGTTGGGAAAGCGAGTACAAGGACGCTGCTGCTTTCTCAGCATTCCTGGACGAACAAGATAAGCAGGTCAAAGAACTGTTGACATCACTGGGAATGTCGAAGTAGGGAGAGGAGGGGCATCCCCTCCTTTTTCCACAACTTAGGAGGTATACATGAACCTGATGTTTGATCGGATCGGTAGCCTGTTCTTTGCGCTTGTAGGTGCACTTTTCATCGCTGAAAGTCAAAATATTTCGTCTAGTGCATATGGAAGTCAGGTCGGGCCGAATATGTTTCCATTTGGACTTGGTGTCATCCTGATCTTGTTGAGCTTGCGACTGTTGTGGGAGACCTATAAGAAAGGCGTGGTTGCTTCCACAACTGTGTCACAAAGTCCACTGCGTTATAAGCGGTTTTTATTCATTTTGGCAGCGACAGTTTTGTATGTTTTGTTGCTGGAGCAACTCGGTTATGTTATCGCGAGCTTCGCATTCCTTCTGTACACCTTCACCATGATGGGCAGTAAAAGCGTACTTAAATCGGCAATCGTTTCCTTACTGTTTTCAGTAGGCGTTTATGTTATCTATGTGCATTTGCTAAAAGGTACGCTTCCAGGACTACCTGTCTGGCTAGGCGTCTAGGGAGGGGATAGATTAGCATGAGTGCCTTGCAATTTTTGGCGGATGGTTTTCTCGTTGCCCTACAGTGGCATAATCTTGTCTTTGCCTTTATTGGCGTCCTGATCGGTACTGCGGTAGGGGTCCTTCCCGGCATCGGTCCGATGAGCGGCGTCGCGTTATTGATGCCCGTTACGGCTTCCTTGACCTCTGGCTTACCTCCTGAGAGTGCGGCGGCTAGCGCACTGATTTTGTTGGCAGGCGTTTACTATGGCGCGATGTACGGTGGTTCCACGACATCCATTTTGTTAAATACGCCGGGTGAATCCTCCTCTGTCGTCACGACATTGGATGGCTATCAAATGGCCAAACAGGGACGTGCTGGCGCAGCGCTGTCGATTGCAGCGATCGGTTCTTTTGTCGCGGGGCTAGTAGCGTTGATAGCGCTTGTGTTTTTAGCTGATCCATTATCCGATCTCGCTTTGAAATTCGGCCCCGCTGAATATTTCTCCCTCATGCTTCTCGGTTTGTGTGCGGTCAGCGGACTGGGGGGTAAGTCGATGACGAAAGCCCTCATTATGACAGTCATGGGACTGTTGCTTGCGACAATTGGGATGGATACCGTTTCGGGTGTGGCGCGATTTACTTACGATATTCCCGATTTGTACCAAGGCTTGGAGTTCCTCACGATAGCAGTTGGTTTGTTTGCCCTTGGAGAAGTGTTCAAGACGATAATCGAAGACGATCAATCCTCAAAGGAAATCATTAAAGTGGGGCGGGTACTGCCTTCCAAGCAGGACTTAAAAGAAAGTGCCGGACCGATTACACGCGGGTCGTTGCTCGGCTTTTTCATTGGTGTTTTGCCTGGTGCTGGCGCTACCCTCGCATCCTTCTTCTCGTATATTTTTGAGAAAAAGCTGAGCAAAGATCCTAGCCGCTTTGGAAAAGGAGCGATCGCAGGTGTAGCAGCACCGGAGTCTGCAAACAATGCTGCTTCTGGCGGTGCGATGATTCCACTGTTGACGTTGGGCATTCCCGGCTCTGGTACCACTGCGATTTTGATGGGTGCCTTATTGATGTATAACGTACAGCCGGGGCCACTATTGTTTAGTGATCATCCACAGATTGCTTGGGGCTTGATTGCTAGTATGTTTATTGGAAATGTCATGTTGCTGGTTTTGAATATGCCTTTGGTAAAAGTGTTTGCCAAAATTATTGAAACACCGTCCCATTTCCTGCTTCCGCTCATTATCGCGATTTCCGTTTTCGGAGTGTACGCTGTGCAAATCAGTACGTTTGACCTGATTTTGCTTGTGATTTGTGGGGTAGCTGGCTATTACCTGACGAAAAACGATTTTCCACTGGCACCGCTTGTCCTCGGCCTTGTTTTGGGACCGATGATCGAAAATAACATGAGAAGAGCGTTGACCACCTCGAATGGCGACTTTTCGATCTTCTTCACGAAGCCGCTTTCCGCTGCTTTTCTGGTTTGTGCGGTTCTGTGGTTGCTGATCCCTCTACTCTTAAAACGCAGAGGGAAGCAGGTCATTATCAGTGAAGAAGCGTAACCTCATCTTTTTTGTCTTGACAGCTTCCTCGCAAGCCCGTATCATTGGAAAAATTTCGAGGGACTGTTCTGCCTGATGATTGAAGCAGAACAGTAGAGGAGAGACAGACATGTTAAACATTGAACCTGTTATCTTGGAAGGCAAACTGGTCCGATTGGAGCCGCTCAGGATGGCTCATGTGGACGGAATCTGGGAAACAGGTGCATACGAAGAGATTTGGCCGCATATGTCCATTACCATTCGAACGAGAGAAGATGCTCAGGCTTTTATCCTGCAGGCTTTAAAAAATGAACAAGCCCAAACTGAATTGCCATTCGTCATCATTCGCCGAGCAGATGAGCAGATCATCGGGAGCACGAGATTCTTAGGGATAGCGAAAAAGGATCGCGGGCTGGAAATCGGGTTTACATGGTTGACCCCATCCGTCTGGAAAACGGGTGTCAATACGGAATGTAAATGGCTGCTTCTGCGTCATTGCTTCGAACAACTGGGGTGTATTCGCGTACAGCTCAAGACAGATTCGCGCAATTTGAATTCGCAACGTGCGATTGCCCGAATCGGTGGCATTCGAGAAGGTGTCCTGCGTAATCATATGGTGATGCCAGATGGATATATTCGCGACTCGGTATACTTCAGCATACTTGATCGTGAATGGCCAGAAGCCAAACAAAAGCTGCAATTGTTGCTGTTTGGTGAATAAAGGCTTGGATTGATTGAAGGGCGTTCAGAGCATGTGTACAATAGGGGTGAACCAAGAGGGTTTACTCTGACAAGACCCGGGAAAGAGGGTATACATGAGACTGCGTTTGTCGACACCGGGCTATTTATTGTTGCTCGGGGATCTGATCGCCTTTGTGCTTTTTGTTTATTACGGAAAAATCATTCATAACTACCCAGTTACGGTCATGGGAATGATCGAAACATTAGCGCCTTTCCTCGTAGGATGGATCATTGCGATTCTGCTTTTCAAGAGCTACGGACAACGAACGTATGAATCTGCGGGCAGACAATTCTTATCAGTACTGCTTACTTGGACAGTAGCGGCACCCATTGGCTTACTGATCCGGTCCTGGTGGACAGATGTACCGACTACGCTTATTTTTGCAGGTGTGACTTATTTCATCACGCTGGCGTTTTTGTTTGGGTGGCGCGTACCGTTCGCCATCGGCTACGCGATCTACAAACGCAAGAGACTACTCGCAACCAGCTAATAAAGTGACCCGAATTGGTTACGCTATCCTATGAACGACGTAGGAGGTGAATCAATTGGGAAAGAACAACAACAGCAAAGACCTCGGGAAAAATCGTGGTAAAACGCTGGATGAAAATGATCGCAACACAAATTTGCGACAATCGAATCATAATGATCGAAATGAAGGAACTGCAAAAGACCGCTGAGCAATCAGCGGTTTTCTTCATTGATACAGGTCATGATGTGATATAATAGATTTTGTTTTTTTCTAGCGAGTGGAGGGAAACGTATGACGGAACCGATGCAGAATGTACAGCCGGTGACCTTGTCGTCACAGGCGTTTTTACTTTTGTGCAGACTATATGATGGCTGCTATGACGAATTAAATCAAAATGAGCAGATTCGCGAACTTGTGGAGTCCATCGGGGATATTTTGTTGGCGGGTGTAGAGACGTTGGAGAAACAAGAAACCAAGCCCAAAAATATTACCTTTCCACTTACCGTGCAACAAGCATTTTTCTTGCGACGTCTCGTGATTGAGTTGTTGGCTCAGTCGCCTACGGACAAAGAAGACCGAACGACACAATGGCTACAGGAATGTGTGACAGCACTCGCTGGAGGCGGTGTCCAACCTAATGTCAAGCACTCGTGAGCTGCATGTGATTACGAGCGGTCGACATTCGCTTGATGACGCAATGCGAATGGCAGAAGCTGCTTATGCAGGTGGTATGAACTTTTTACACATACGGGAAAAACAGCGTACCGCAAAGGAATGCATGGACTGGGTAAAGGCATTGTCGAATGTTATCCCCCTTTCGTCCTTGATCATGAATGATCGGGTGGACGTGGCAGCTGCGTCTGGTTGTGCTGGTGCTCACCTGGCATACCATAGTCTGTCTCCTGCGGAAGCGAGAATGGTACTGAAGACTGGTCAAAAAATAGGGCGTTCTGTCCATTCCGTTGTGGAAGCACAGGAAGCCATTGCTGCAAAAGTCGATTACCTGCTCTACGGGCATATTTTTGCGAGTGGTTCGAAGCCGGGTCTTGCGCCAAGAGGAACAATCGAACTTGCGCAAATAACGGCAAGATGGCATGTGCCGATCATAGGACTCGGTGGTATCACACCAGATCGGACGACGCATGTTTTGGAAGCGGGTTGTGCGGGCATTGCTGTTTTATCGGGGATCACAGATGCAACGGATGCCAAGTCAGCAGCCAGCGCTTATCGAGAGGCATTGGATCGTTGGGAGGGGAAATAAAGCATGCGTGATAGACAAAGACTTCGAGAAAAGATGGGTGTCTATTTTGTCATTGGCACGCAGGATTGCGGGTATTCCAGTGAAAAGACCGTGCAAACCGTGGAAGCAGCATTGCGCGGTGGAGTGGGCACGCTTCAGCTACGTGATAAAGGAAGCAAGCTAACTGCTCAGGAACAATATGAGTTGGGCATTCAGTTGCAACAGCTATGCCGTGAATACGATACCGTATTTTTTGTGAATGACGATGTAGAACTGGCGATTCGCTTGCAGGCAGACGGCGTCCATGTTGGGCAAGATGACATGACGTTGTCAGAAGTACGAGCCAAAGTTGGCTCTGAGATGTACATCGGTGTTTCGGCAGGTACAGTCGAAGAGGCACTTGCTGCCCAAAACGGTGGCGTCGATTGTATTGGTGTAGGAGCGATGTTCGCTACCCATTCCAAGGCAGATGCTGGTGAGCCCATCGGACCAGTTGGGCTAGAGGAGATCCGCAAGGCTGTCGGTAATGACTTGCCTATCGTCGGGATTGGTGGTATCACACTGGAAAATGCCTCTGAAGTGCTTGCTGCGGGGGCCGATGGCGTCGCGATTATCAGTGCGATCAGCCGGGCAGAATCACCTGAAAAAGCAGCCCAAGCGCTTCAGCGGATTGTACGAACTCGTTAGCACGGACAAAGCGACGATTACATAAGGTAGGGTAATAGAAACAAACCAGGATGATGCAATAATGGCGATCAAAAGGAGGTGAAGCCGATGAAAAATCGGATTTACCGCATCGGATATGAATGGGTGAGCAAGCGGGAATTGCTCGAGCGATTGTTCATGACCGACTGCATTCTTATCGAACACAAGCGAATTCATCCCCCACCGGAGGATCAAGATACAGAATTGCCACCAGAAAAAGAAACTCATGCTGTTTTAGTTCGCAGTCAGCGCCGCCCTGGCGAATGGGTGACGTTTAACGGGCTATACGAAATACAGACGAGAGAGCCCATTCCCTGGATAGATTCACCGCTGGAGTACCATCAATTCGGCGTAGAATTGATTCCTGGTAATATTCGTAGGGAAAAGGCACCTCAAGGCAGGATACCAGCGCGAACCAAGCTGCAAATCGCAGCAGTGCGACAAGATACGGTATTTGTCACGGTTCCAGGGCATCCGTCCAGACGTTACGAAATGTCGTTGGCTCACGCTCGATTTGCCAAGGATAACCCGACAGAATTGGAAATGAAGCTGCAAGTATACGCTTTTCCTCCACGTAACGATATTTTTGTGGATTGGTTATTGAAAGAAGGGCGCAAAACAGGAATCATTACGCGCTCCAATCAGGAAAGGGTAGAAAAATCTGCTTTTCAGGTGTGGGACGATCTACGCCAAGAATACGGAATTAGTGTCAGTGCGGCATTGATTGCGATTAAACAGGCACTCATTGTTCTCGATCGTGCTGGTGTCGAGACTGACTTCCCATATCCGCCCCAAGAGCGATCGGATATATCTTTGTTTAGTGAATCGGAGAGAGATGCTTTTTATTCCTACCAATCCGTTCGATGTTCGATGGCCGCTGTCGCTGCCTTGCTGACGGCAGACCCGAAAGATCCGTTGCAGGATACACTCTTGATGGATATCATGCTCGAGCAACAAATCAACCGCAGGCGCGAATAGCGTTTGCGGTTTTTAGGTTTTTCGCCAAAGGAGTAGTATAATGGAAATTGGTAGATGAACCCAATGAAAAGGACGTGTGACCCATCATGTATGTATCCATGAACAGACTGACTGTACCAGCAGACTACCAATCCCATTTGGAACGTGCATTTGGTAATGGAGGAGAACGGATGAAGGAGGTTCCTGGTTTTTTGGAGTTCCTTTTCCTGGCACCTACGGAAGGTGAAGAATACATCGTGTTCACGAAATGGACAGATGAAGAATCGTTTAAAAATTGGACGGAAAGCGAGGCTTTCAAGCGCGCGCATACAAGAACCAATCCAAATAGCCCGGTAAAATCGGATTTGCGCAATTACGCTGTCAAGTCCCATTCATAAAGCGAAAGCATTTGTCTCTATGGGGGCAGATGCTTTTTGGATTAGTTGACGAATAAACATCCTTGACCTTTTTATGCTCGATCGTGATATGATAGAAAATGTTGGGAAAGCGGTTTCAGTCAAACTCGGTTAGGAGGTGAGGGACTCCGAAAGCGGCAATAAAAGCGCGCGATAATAGGATGCTAGCCGAGATTGTTTGTCTGTAAGGATAAGAAGAGAACCTGATTGGATGGTGTCATTCTCTGCACCAGGATATCATCAAGCCGCTTTACATCTTGTCTCATTTACGTCCATAATAGAGCCTATACATACTTGGGAAAATAGCCTCAATGAAGCACGGAGAAAAGGAGCCAGAGTGTTTTGAAAAATCGAATAAGTAAGTATCTTACTCATTTGGTCCCTGCGGCGGTGGCCAAGACGTTTTCCTTTCTTTCAGATCATCATTACTCTGCTTTGCTTCTAGAAGACCGCGAAAATACAGAGGCTTTGTTTGTTCAGCAAATCACGAAATGGATTGAAGTAGTAAATGCAGTCGACACGTGTGCATTCGAGCGAGAATGGAGCGAAATGGCGTACCAATTTTCGTTGCTCGGAATGAATCTTACGTATTTACAGCAATTTTTGCGCAAGTGTCGAGACGTTATTATTGAAGAAATGAATAACAACGCATTTTCTCTTGCCACGACGGAAATGGAGCGAGTAGAGCTTTTGCAAGCACAGCTTCGTCTCTATCAATCGATGGACTACATATTGCAACAAATGGACGATGTCTTCAACAAAAATTCGCATCAATTTCCTCTTGAAAAAACACCAATTTCTCCTACAAGTGACGCCAAAGGAGAAAATGTTACCATGCTCGCTGAACAGGAGCTTGTCCAATTGGTTCTACAGTCCAGTGATATTGCCGTTTTGATGATTGACCGCCAGCTAAGAGTCATTGAGGCGAATTACGCGGTCTGTCATTTATATGGCGTGGATAGGAATCAACTCATTGGTCAAAACATTGATCATGCCCTTCGCCCTCATGTAAGCGAGCGTTTTGTCCAGTGGGTGATTGAACGCGGGCAGTCCGGCCATTATGTTGCGGAATACAGAAGCAAATGGACGACGGTGAGTACGAGTCCCATTTATTACGGTGGAGAGATGTGGGGAGCGATCGCCGTTCTTCGGAATGTTACGGAAAGCAAAAAGTACGAAGAAGAATTGAACAAGCGTGAAGCGCTGGCAGCAGTGGGGCAATTGGCTGCCGGGATGGCACATGAGATACGGAATCCACTGACAGCCATCAAGGGCTTCATTCAGTTATTGCGGGAGCAAGGGGAAGCAAATCGTAGTGAATCCTATTTTTCTGTTATCTTAACGGAAATTGAACGCATTGATGGGCTATTGAATGATGTCCTTGTTTTGGCACGGTACAGGGATGATAAAATCGTATCGGAACGTTTCTTAGTGATGGACGAGTTATATGGCGTCATTCGTTTACTGGAGCCAGAAGCCAATCGAAGAGGAATCAAGCTAGAGCTGGATATTGCACAAGGCGAGTGGCATGTGTTTGGTCATCGTTCACGAATCAAGCAAGCCATCTTGAACATCTTGAAAAATGCGCTTGAAGCATTGATGACCCAAGGCAACCTCGTTCATGTGAAGGTATACTCCTCTCTCAATCAAGTAATCATTGTTGTGGAAGACAACGGACCTGGTCTATCAGATTCTTGCCTGCAAAATTTATTCGTTCCTTTTTATACGACCAAACAAGAGGGAACGGGGTTAGGTTTGTCTACGACACAACGCATCATTGCGGATCACGGTGGCGAACTCTATGCGGAAAACTCTCCGAAATGGAAAGGAGCCCGCTTTGAGATACGTTTACCTCTTTCCATTTCCTAAAAAAACAAAATAGCATTGTGACTGTAGACGGATCGAATATCCGTCTTTTTTTATGTTAAAATGAGCGAAAAGTCCTATTCGATAAAAAGTTGCAAGTCTTTCGAATCAATCTTTTTGTAAGTTGTTGTCAAGGTCTGTCGATCAGTGGAATAATTTACAAAACGGTTACAATTTGAACGGAGTTGAACAACAGTGATTCGGATGCTGAAAAAAAACGAAATGAGGTGGAGCTACTGGGAGGTTTGGTATGAGGAATCAGAGCATCTTTATACCGTTCATTACGGAAATGTCGGGGAAATTGGCGAGTATTTTGCTGTAGTAGCGGAACAGATCGAGGGAAGACCTGATGAGGTTTTGCAGAGCTGGACAGAAGAGATGAAAGAACAAGGATATCAGGTCATGAAAGAGCACGATTTCCATCCAATGATCATTCGCTTTCCCCATTTACGTGAGTCAGAGATTGAAATGCGCTATTTGATCGAACAGCTGTTGGACGAATGCTTGGGAAAGACAGGGAATGGTCACAGTGACGGTGGGGAAGACAGTGAGAGGACGTTGGCAGTGATTTGCCGGGTGATCGATACGAAGAAAGCGGCTGCTGCCGTATTTGAAGCGATGTCTTGTGCAAAGCTGGGCGAAGGGGTTTCCATCAGCATAAAGCAGGAGGATGGAAACTTGATTCCACTTCATCCTCCTGCCTAAAACTGTCTGATTTATTTCACGATTTTATGCCGCAGAGCTTTTGCCACTGCCTGTGTACGATCCTCAACACCCATTTTTTGCAAGATGCGATGCACGTGTGTTTTGACAGTGCCTTCAGATATAAACAAGTTTTGCGCAATCTGATCATTTCGATAGCCATCTGCGATCTGTTGAAGTACATCTAACTCCCGATCCGTGAGTTCATCTAGCAAGACTGATTGGGAGGTGGTTGTCGAATCAGGTGTCTCACGTTGACCTTGCAGAGCTTCGGCAAGGGCTTTTGCGGCTGTCACGGTGTGGAAGAGGGCTTCTCCCTGATGGGCTCTGCGAATCAGATCAAGCATTTCCTGAGAGTCGGCATCTTTTAGCATATAGCCAACCGCTCCCGCGCGAATCCCTTCCACCACGTAATTGTGATTGTCAAAGGTGGTGAGGATCAATACCTTCGTGCGAGGATGCTGTAGCATGATTTCTCTTGTGGCCTCAATACCCGACTTGTTGGGCATCTGAACATCCATCAAAACGACATCAGGTGCGAGGGAGCCAATCAGCTCTACTGCTTCTACACCATCGGATGCTTCCCCAATTACTTCCATATCGGCTTGCATTTGTATGACATAACCTAAACCTTGGCGAATCATGGTTTGGTCATCTACTAGGACCACGCGAATGGCTCCTTCTTTTTGTTTAACGGTCATGTTCGCATGCTCCTTTCTTGTTCAGTCTGGTGAATCGGAAAGCTGAAATCGAGTTGGAATCCGTGGGGCTCTCGAATGCGGTACGCGAGAGTTCCGTTCAATAGTTGAATCCGTTCAAATATGCCAGTTAGGCCAAAGCCAGGTTTGATTTTTTGGTCGCTCGTGATGCTTCCATCGTCTCGGATGGACAACAAAAGGATGTCATTCTTCTGTTCAATGATGACGAGAATTTCTTTTGCGTCAGAATGACGTAAGGAATTGGTGATCGCTTCTTGCAAGATTCGATAAAACGTTATCGTCATTTCCTGAGAGAGTGGGATGTCCAGGTCGGAGCATATCAGCTCCATCTTTATTCCTGTATGCTTTTGAGCCTGCGACAAAAGAGCTCGCAGAGGCGTAAGTCCCAAGGAGGTTTTATCCAGAGCCAGTGTATGGACAGATGTGCGAATATCCTCCAGACTTTGCTTCGCAACACCAAGCATGTTGCGCACGGCTTCTTGTGCATTGTCAGGTCCATCCTGCAACATATACTTCAAGGCATGTAGCTGGACAATGAGTGAAGTCAAACTATGACCCAAAGCATCGTGAATATCACGGGCAATTCTCGTTCGTTCCTCCAGAACCGCTACTTGCAGGGAATGAAGCGCTGCTTCTTGAAGTTGTAAGTGTGCCTCCTGCAACTCTGTATGTGCTTTTTGCAGCTGCTCCAGGTGCTGTTGGTTGGTTTCGTATGCTTCTCTTTGAATCCGATAGCCACGTGCACCGATATAGCAACCCACATACGTTAGAATATAAGAGATGATGTGCGTGAATCTCAGGTTTTCTTCAAAATATAAAAAAAGCGTACTGCACGTACCAAAAAAAGTAGCATAGGCCAACGCTCGGCGTCCATGAATGTGAAAACCGATAAAAACAGCGAGTGGGAGCATCAAGCCGAAGCCCTCTCCCCCCAAGGTGAGAGACTTTACTAAGGAAACGATTCCAAGCACGACTGCTACTAATTCGAATTGGAAAGGCTTCCATTTTTTCTTGGAAATCCAAAATACCACAAGGTAACAAATAAATAGTACAATGGTAAGGGAAAATTGCAACGGAGTTTCCCGTTTAAATGAATCAGGAAGCAAAGCTAATACAAGTAAGATGGAAAACCACATGATCAGCAAACGTTTTTGTATGGCTTTCATCATTATTTTCAACAATGAAAAGTCCTTCTTTCTCTGCCGGATAATCACTTAACTTCATTCTAGCATGCGTTGTCGTCTATCTCCAGATAGATAAATCCTTGTCAGAAATCTACCCCTGGGTAGACTTCACTACATATACTTTTCAGTAGAATTATTTTTGGGAAATAAACGACTAGTTATGGGTGTGGAGTGGTTAAGTAAGGATGGCAAGGGAGGTTCTCATGAAAGAACTGATTCAGTTGGCAAAACTCCTGCAAGAAGCCAGTGTTTTGTTTACCACGATTTCTGAGCAAGAGCTGGATACAAGTGATGTAACCTGGCAACAGGTCTTGATTCTGGAGCAGCTTGGAAACGGGCCAAAAACGATGGGGGACATAAGTAAGACTGTCGGTCTTTCATACAGCACAACTTCCGGTCTTATTAACCGATTGGAGCAGGAAAACCTGGTACGCAGATTCCGGGACCAAGCAGATCGACGAGTTGTGTGGGTGTCACTGACAGAGCGTGTGTACCAACAGCGAGACGTGAAATGGGGAAATTCACAAACCGTTTAAAAATGGTTTCACCCCTTTATATTTCGTTAAACGAAATGTTATGTGAGATTTACCTTGTTCATTTCGTTATGCGAATTATTTCTCACAAAAAATTAGCAGATATATAAAAAAGAGGTGAGTGGATTGAATCTTTCTGAACTATCGATTAAACGCCCGGTCACCATGATTATGTTGACTCTGGCCATGCTGATTTTTGGTTTCGTCTCTCTGCCTCGCTTGGCGATTGATCTCATGCCGGATCTGAACTTCCCGGTTGCTGTCGTGGTTACATCCGTAGACGGCGGATCTCCAAGTGAGGTAGAAAAACTAGTAACGAAGCCGATTGAGGATGCACTTGCAACGGTATCCGATTTAGATAGTATACAATCGGTATCGATGGAAGGCGCCTCGCAGGTTATCCTCATGTTTAACTGGGGGACAGACCTTGATCAGGCGACTCTCGACATGCGAGAGAAGGTAGATCAGGTTCGTGGTTCTTTGCCTGACTCAGCCAGAGCGCCACGCGTACTGCGTATTGACCCGAACAGTACACCGATCATTGAGTTTGCGGTGACGGGTGAGCAAGATATCAACAAATTGAAAAAGATGGCAGAGGATATGATCCAATCACGCCTGGAGCGTATTGATGGGGTCGCATCTGCTTCCATCAGCGGCGGACAGAGCCGGATCATCGATGTTACCGTCGACCCAGCCAAACTGGCGGCGTATGGTTTGTCACTTGACCAAGTCCAGCAGGCTCTACAGGGCAGCAACTTGTCAGGTTCCGGTGGAGCGGTACGTGAGGGTGATGCCAAGCTCAACATCCGTGTACAAGGTGAGTTTGCTGATGTCGATCAAATCGCGCTGACACCAATTTCTGTCGGAGGAAACTCCATTAGGCTCAGCGATATTGCTCAGGTAAAAGACACGCATCAAGATGTAACGCAAATGAGTTACGTGAATGGAACACCTAGCTTGGGTATTAGAGTGACAAAAGCTTCTGGCGGAAACACCATTGAGGTAGCAGATGATGTAAAAGCTGAGCTGGAGAAAATCAAAAGCGAGCTGCCAGAAGGCGTTCAAATCATTACAACTCTAGACACATCCACCTATATTAAGGATTCCGTTTACACGACCGCTGAACATGCCCTGTTGGGTGGCGGTATCGGAATGGTCTTGCTGTTCTTCTTCTTGGGCAGCTTGCGATCCATGGTAATTGCGGTCATCGTTCTTCCTGTATCGATCGTCGCTACGTTCTTGCTAATGTACATGTCAGGACAGACGATCAACCTGATTTCCCTTTCCGGTTTGACATTGGGATTGGGATCATTGATTGACTTTGCGGTTGTTATGCTCGAGAATGTTTTCCGTCATCGAGAACAGGGAAAAGGTATGATGGAAGCGGCCTTGGATGGTTCCAAAGAAGTAGGTACGGCAGTAATGGCTTCGGCTTTGGCGCAAATTTGCGTATTCTTGCCGATTGCCCTCACGGAAGGTATTGCTTCTGAGTTGTTTGGACCACTTGCATTGACGGTTGTTTACTCACATATTGCGGCGCTTGTCTTCTCCATTTTGCTCGTGCCGATGCTGAGTTCGAGAATTTTGAACAAAATTCCGTCGCATACGCATCATGAGAACTATCGTGGAATTAATCCGGTTACTTGGTTCAACATTGGATTTAGCAAAGTAGAAAAAGGCTATCAAGGATTGTTAAAATGGTCATTGGGCCATCGTAAAACCGTCATGATTTCTTCGGTTGTCCTGATGGTGGGCTCTCTCGCATTAACTCCGATGATCGGGGCAGAGTTTATCCCGGCCATGGACCAAGGTCAAGTAAATATCTCCATCAAAATGCCGAATGGTACGGTTCTGGCTGAAACCGAGAAAGTAACTAGACAAGTAGAAGAAATTGTCAACACGGTTCCAGAGAAGAAAATTGTAGCGACTTCGGTTGGTAGCAATGCATCACCGATAGCGAGCACATTGTCATCCAATCAGGGAACGATCACCCTGATGCTGGTAGATCTCGACCAGCGCAAACGTTCCTCCAATGAAATT
Organism: Brevibacillus sp. RS1.1; assembly: GCF_013284365.1. Classification (NCBI taxonomy): domain Bacteria; kingdom Bacillati; phylum Bacillota; class Bacilli; order Caryophanales; family Paenibacillaceae; genus Brevibacillus; species Brevibacillus sp. RS1.1. The sequence continues at coordinate 301,323 of NZ_JABSVA010000001.1, read as the reverse complement.
GTGATGGATCTCCAGGAAAAGCTGAAGCATATTGCCGGACCAGAAATTAAGGTAAGTGCACCAGCCGGTATGTCTACAGGTTCCCCCATTCAATTGAAGGTGAGCGGGGATGACTTGGCCGTACTGAAGGACATCAGTGGTATTATTAAAGGCGAGATTGAGAAGGTACCTGGTACGAGTAACGTAACAACCAGCTTGGAAGAATCAAGACAAGAGTTGGAAGTGAAAATCAATGCTGAGAAGGCGAGCTTGTACGGATTGACGACAGGACAAATTCTCTCCAGTGTTCGAACTTCCTTCCAAGGTCAAACGGTAACGCACTATCGCACGGGTGATGATGAGATTGACGTCAACCTCAAGCTGCCGAAATCGTATCAGGAAGATATCAACTTCTTGAACAATTTGCGAATTTCCGCTCCTGGTGGGGCACAGATCGCATTGACCTCGGTTGCGACTATCAATAAGATAGATGTGCCGGTATCGATTAACCGTGCCAACTCCAGCCGTGAAGTTCAAGTAACAAGTGATTTGGCCGGGCGTGACCTGAGCTCTGTCACGCGTGAAGTGCAAGAGAAAATTTCGAAGCTGAACTTACCAGATGGCTACACAGTCGATTTTGGCGGGCAAAGTGAAGAAATGATGGAATCATTCAGTAGCCTTGCTCTCGCGATTGTCCTGTCAGTCGTGTTGCTCTATATGGTAATGGCTGCGCAGTTTGAATCGCTATACACCCCATTTATCATCATGTTCTCCGTGCCACCAACCGTTACAGGCGTTCTACTTGGACTATTGGTGACAGGCACGACGATCAGCGTTGGGGTTTTGATCGGATACATTTTGTTGATCGGTCTGGTCGTGAACAACGCGATTGTATTGATCGACTACGTGAACCAACTACGTGCAAAAGGTATGGAGCTGTTTGATGCGATCCTGCACGCTGGGCCGATTCGTCTTCGTCCGATTTTAATGACGACACTCACCACGATTCTGGCGATTGGACCACTTGCGTTCTCTGGTGGCGCCGGATCTGAGACGAACGCACCAATGGCCGTGACGGTTATTTTCGGTCTTGGATTCTCTACCTTGATTACACTGGTTCTGGTTCCTGTCGTTGCTTCTTGGTTTGATGATGCAGGGAAAAAGAGACGCTTGAAGCGCCAGTTGAAACTAGAAAAGAAACTTGCTAAGAAACAAAAGAAAATCAATCCCGCTTTGGAATCGTAAGACGTTTGTGGGAAGAGGAGGGACATACATGAAACGAAGTAAAAAACCCGTCATTTTGGCATTGCTGGCCATCACTCTAGTGGCAGGGTGCTCCAGCCCGCAAGCGGAAACGCCGCCTACGGAAACGGTGGAAGCCGCCGCAACCCCTGTACAGATTGAAACCGTCGCTACAGGCTCAGTAGTATCAGATTCTGGTCTCACGGCAAAGCTGGCGCCGAGTGAGGAAGTGCAAGTTTCCCCGAAAATGGGCGGGAAAATTTCTTCCCTGCCAGTGAAACTGGGACAATACGTGACAAAAGGTCAAGTATTGTTCAAGCTCGATGAAAAAGATCTGGTGAACGGTGTCAAGCAAGCAGAAGCAGCCTACAATGTATCAAAAGCCAGCTTAAACCAAGCAGGCAGCAGTTCAGATCAAGGCTTGGTGCAAGCAAAAAATAGCTTGAAGCAGGCAGAAACTGCCCTTCAGGATGCAAAAGTAAACCAGCAGCGGATGCAACAGCTCTTTTCACAAGGAGCAATTTCCGCACAGCAGATGGAACAGGCCAACTCCCAACTGACAACAGCACAGACTTCTTATGATAACGCACAGCAGGCTTTACAATCAGCTGGGCAAAAAACGAGCGTGCAAGTTTCTGAAGCATCTGTGCAGCAAGCACAAGTAAGTCTGCAAAATGCTCGTGAGCAATTGGCGAATGCGACTGTGACGTCTCCGATCAACGGATATATTTCCAGCGTAAGCGGTGCAGTTGGTCAAATGGCAGGTCAGCAGCCGGTTGTGGTTGTCGTTAACACGAACCCACTTCTGGTAAAAGCAAATCTGTCTGAAGCTGATATTACAAAAATAAAAGTAGGAACAACCGTAAAAGTAAACGTACAATCGACAGGAAAAACGATTGATGCAAAAGTAACGGCGATGAGTCCAGTCATGGATTCGCAGCTCAAGGCATACCCAGTGGAGATTACGATTCCAAACCCATCCAATGAGCTGAAGTCCGATATGGTTGTGAATGTGATCTTCCCATCGGTTGGGGAAAGCGGAGCAAAATCGATCGTTGTAACGCGCGGTGCCGTTTTTGATCGCGATGGCAAACAGTATGTATTCAAGCTGGAAGGTGACATTGCCAAACAAGTCGAGGTCACTACGGGCAAATCCTCCAGTGATCAGATCGAAATTTTGACAGGCTTGTCTGCCGGCGATAAGATCGTGGTAAAAGGGCAAACATTGCTCCAAGATGGCGGAAAAGTTACGATTCAGTAAGAAAAAGAGTAGCAAGAAAGGGACGGAGTACATCCGTCTCTTTTTTGTGTACAATGGAACTACTCGGCCATATTATGGATACAGAGCGAATCATGAGCTATCTTTTTCTATCTAATTATGAAAAGGAAATTGTCACGGATTTAAGACAAAGTGTCATTGCTACTTTTGAAGGGGGCAAAGATTCGATACAATGAGAAGATAGTGGATAAAATACCCAGCGGAGGTACATATGACTGGCGATATTACTGTGTTTGTGGCTTTTGCAGCAGGTTTTCTCTCGTTTATTTCTCCTTGCTGCCTGCCGCTTTATCCGTCCTTTTTGTCTTACATAACTGGAGTAACGATTGATGAAGTAAAGAAAGGGAGAGCAGTTTTTCGCAAGGAAGCCTTCTTGCATACCTTTTTCTTCATTGTCGGGTTTTCGATCATTTTCGTTGCGCTGGGACTGTCTACCTCTTGGATCGGAAGCTTGTTCACCGACCAGCAGGATTTGATTCGTCAATTGGGCGGTATTTTGCTTGCTGTTATTGGCTTTGTTATGCTTGGCGTGTTTAAAATGGATTGGATGATGCGTTCTTTTAAAATCGATTTAAAATCGAGGCCATTGGGGTATACTGGGTCCATACTGGTGGGAATGACGTATGCAGCTGGATGGACACCTTGTGTGGGACCCATTCTTTCTGGCATTATCGTCATGGGTGTATCCAATCCTTCAAGCGCCTTGGCTTACACATTGGCGTATACACTTGGTTTCGCCATTCCATTTTTTGTCATGACATTCTTCATCAGTAAGGTGAAAGCGATTGTGAAGTATTCCGACCTGTTTATGAAAATCGGAGGAGCCATTATGATTTTGTTCGGTATTCTTCTGTATACAGATAAACTGACGGATATTACACGCGTTCTCATTCAAATGTACGGAGGCTTTACGGGATTCTAACTCAGTAGGGCAGAGGTGACAAAATGAAAAAGCTGTTGCTCGCGGTGATCGTATTATTGGGGGTCGGACTTGCTGTTTGGGAAAAGCCTCAAGAAACAGCCGCAATCGTAGCAGAGGTTCAAAAACCAGAAGTTGGCTTTGCGGCTCCTCATTTTACACTGACAGGATTGGATCAGCAGACGTACAAGGTAGAAGGTAAAAGGGCGAAACCATTGGTCTTGAATTTTTGGGCTTCCTGGTGTGGACCATGCAAGCTGGAAGCGCCTGATTTACAAAAAGTCTATGAAAAATACGGCGGACAGGTTGATCTGTATGGTGTGAACGTCACGAGCAATGACAGCCCGGAAGCAGCCATGGCCTTCGTCACCAACTATAAGCTGACATTTCCGATACCGATGGACGTCGCTGGAACTGTGTCGAACCGTTACAAGGTGATGGCATTCCCAACGACTTACTTGATTGACGCGGATGGGATCGTACGAAAAAAGATCATCGGCATGGTTGATGCTCCTACACTGGAACTGGAACTGCGCCAGTTGTTAAGTCCAAAGCCATAAGGAAGGCACATAAGTCGCTGGGGGAGAATTCTCCGGCGGCTTTTTCTATTTGTGACACGTATGACAAGGCCCATTTTGCAGGTGAAGATCTTGATTTTGTATGCTTGCCTAAAGAGCAGTGGTGTTCTCCTTCATAGACTGGAGTGATCTAGGGCAAAGGGAGGAAAACGGATGGCCAAGGGCAAAAAGGTAAAGAAGAAGAATACACGACAGCATCCCAATCAAGTACAGCTAAGAATCGTAACGTCCCATACATGTCAAGTATGCAAACAGCAATGTGCACGAGGGTTGGCATATCTGGAACAGATGTCCCAGCCCGGCGCGATCGGCTTTGGTGTACCATGCATTCTCACTAAGCAAAAGCAATAGCTTGTCTTTTTCTATGAGCGAAATCTTCTGTTCACGAGAGAGATTCCCTTCAAAGTGAGAAGGGATCTACAGCCTGTCTCCAAATTGGAGCTGCCTATGGGTGGCTCTTTTTTCAGTTTTTATGAGGAGTTAGGAGTGGGGGAATGTGGACAGGGGAGACAACAAGTAAAGGAATATTAAACTCTACGCCTTTTCCATTGTGGCACATCGAAAAGCAAAATATAGACGTTGCATTCTATTATAATTTTTATCCATCGTTAAGAGTGCTATTAAAAGGAGACAAGGTAGCTAGTATTGAAATAAGCAATGAAGAAGAGCAACCATAAAAAGGAGTGGGTAATGCGATTTGAAGAAGGCTAGAGAAGCCAGAGAGGGAGAGTAATATAAAGGATGCAGAATTCTATGATTTTGTCTGAGCAATACAAAGCGTTGTCTAAGCCAAATTTTTCTATAATGCTTGAACTGTTATTTTCACCATCAAGTTTTCATGAAATATATTTACATCTTGGACATACAAAGGAATCAGAAGATAAATTAAAATATTCGATTAGGTATGCTACGTTTTCATTCATGGAGCCATATGAAGTGTTAGAAGTCCCAATTGAGCTAAGTATAGCAGAAAAAATAGAGGAGATACTTTGTGAGTCAAAGATTAGTATTATTCCTCAAAGATATAGTATGGGACTAGATGGACATTCTTTCATACTAAAAGTAAATAGAGGATTCAATAAAATTGAAATTCGGTGGTGGTGTGAACCTGATGAGGAGTGGGCACCACTTGGAGAACTAGTTGAACTTATATTTAGTCAACTACCTAAGAAATTAAGGGAATATTAGTTATGTAAAGACCTACTTATAGCTTGCATGCTGGCAGCTTTAACAACCGTGTATTATACTGAAGGGACTGATGAAAGCAAGGGAAAGGAGCAAAAATGCGTCCATTACAAATATCACCGGAAACGGCAGTCAAACTGGCGGAAGCACTTCAGGTACCCTTGGAACGCCTCATGCACATGCCGCAGCATATTTTGTTGCAAAAAATGATGGAGCTGGCTAATCAAGAAAAGGAAGCAAACGAAGCAGCGAATAAAAACCAAGAATAGGCCAGCGATACAAAAGGAGGAGAAAAGATGGGGGCAAATGTAGCACATAAATTCCGTACGGGGCTTAAGCCACAAGTGTTTGTGGAAAGCATGACGAAAAATCAGGATACATACCAAAACTGGTCGGATGCATTTTCATGGGAGGATGAACAAGACCGTGCGTTTTTTGCTTCTCTCCAGCATCGTGATGACCTCAGATGCTTGATTTTGGCTGCGGAATGGTGTGGCGACGTCGTTCGCAACTTGCCAGTCGTCTTGCATGCCTTGAAAGAAACAGACATGCCAGTGGAAATTATGGTGATGGAAGAACACCTCGATCTCATGGATGAGTTTCTTACGATGGGCGGTCGGGCGATCCCTGTTGTTATTTTCGCAGACACGGGTGGACATGTTCTGGCAAAATGGGGACCACGACCAAAGCATGTCCAAGCTGTCATGACGGCATTCAAACAACAAAATCCGGACCGAAACGCCACGGATTATGAAGACAAGATTAAAGTAGCGCGTGCCGAAATGCTCGAGCAGTATGGAGAAGGAACTGGCTACCAGCAAGTGATTGTCAAAGAACTAAGAGAGCTACTTTCCTCGATTTAATCTATCACATCCATAACAGGGCGGAGTCACGGCTCCGTCCATTTTCATGCAGAAGGGCTGAATAACATGTATTACTACGGGAATGAAACGATTATGTCCTTGGAGCAGGTGCTACGCTTAAAAGCATCGGAAGTTCGAATTTTGGAGTGGGTACGTACCTACGAGTTTTTAGAAAACAGTTATGGAATAGATGAAGCTGTTCCCTACTTCTTGGAGATAAAATGTGAAGAAGGGCAAGTGAAGATTCGCAAAAACCGTATACTTGACTTCCCGGAATACTCCTGTGAGGGAGAAGCAACCTTTCAAGAAGTAGATGAAGCACTGCGCGTCTTTCACGAGTGGGCACAAGAGATCTTGGCGAAAAAAGAGAGTTAATCAAAATAATATGTTGACGTCAAACAAAGTTCATGATAAATTAATAAATGTCGCTTCTGGTTGAAGAGAAAAGCAGAAGATAGACAGCACATATTGTGGGGAGATAGTGAAGTGGCTAAACACGGCAGACTGTAAATCTGCTCCCTCCGGGTTCGGCGGTTCGAATCCGTCTCTCCCCACCATTGATTTTCTATCGATGATGTGCTAATTTATTCATAGTTCACTTGCCGGTGTGGCGGAATGGCAGACGCGCGCGACTCAAAATCGTGAGGGAAACCGTGGGGGTTCAAGTCCCTTCACCGGCACCATATCAAAAACGAATGCACACTAACCATGATGTTTACAGACACATGGATGGTGTGCTTTTTACTATACGGGAAACAATTCAAACAGCGGCGAGTCTAAGACTTGGTTTTCAGGTCTTAGGTCGCCGGTGTTTCATTTTTGGGTAATGAAAACTCGCTTAAAAGTTCAATTCTGCAATCGTCTCGCCGAACAAAACCATTCCATTCTTTTGAAATCCGAGCGAAGCGTAAAGGTTTTCGGCTGCGACATTGGCTGGGGCATAGCCAATGACAATTTTTTGACAATCTTCCTTTGCTTTCAGGATCTCAATGACTTGTGAAATGGCAGTACGTCCATAGCCTAGTCGTTGGTACTTCGCATCAATTAAGAGTCTGTAAATCCAGTAATTTCCGTCGTCGGGGTCAAGCCCATACATGACAAAGCCAACCATCGTGTCATCATGGTATATGGCCAAAGGAACAAATGTAGTTTGAAACTTTGATTCAGCGATGGAGTAAAGGTTTGGGGCAACAAACTCGCTCTGTTCGGGAGTAGGTTCCAGTTCAATACACTCTTCCCAGTTTTCCAACGTTACTTCACGAAGTGTCACAGGCATCTAATCACATTCATCCTTCCGGGGATTTATTATTTTGTCAATATATTACATTTTATCCTACGTGAAAAGAAAGTCAAAATCAATAGAGTGCACAAATTTTTTTCTAAATCTATGCAGCACCAGAGGAAGGGAAAGAGGGAAAGAATTAGCTCAATTTTCAGAAATAACAATTTATGGAAAATTCATTTGACACTATAGAAGAGTCATCTATATAGTTGAAACTGGAAGTATTTGTAACCGATTTGATTTTTTACCATGCCTGAGTTGTGATTACATCTACACAATTCAGAAAGGGGGATATTCTTTGCGCCAGGATAAGAAGCAATGGAAGGTCGGTTATCCTTTAAGTCATCCACAAAAGCGTATCTGGTATACGGAAAAATTACATCCACAGCTTCCTATCCATACGTTAGGGGGGATGGTGCGAGTTCAAGGAAAGGTGAAGCTGGATGTACTGGAAGCGGCCATTCACCTGTTCATTCAAAAGAACGATACCTTGCGACTCAACTATCAGGAGGAAGAGACAGTCCTTCAGTTTGTTGGAGAGTACGAACCGCAGCCATTGCAGGTGTTTGATTTCAGTCAGGAACCGAATGCCCCTGATCGGTGCAGACAAGTCCTGCAAGCTTTGTTTACAAAGCCGTTTTCAATCGGACAAGAGCCTCTGTTCTACTTTTGTCTGATCCAACTGAGTGACGAGGAAGCAGGGTATTTTGTAAAGCTGCACCATTTGATTGCTGATGGCTGGTCCATCTCAATCATGACAGAACAAATTGCTCACTATTATGACACGTTGTTGGCAGGCGGTACCGTTCATGTAGGAGATGAACACGCTTATCAAGCTTTTGTCGACAGGGAGCATGCCTATGCTCAGTCTGAGAGATTTGAAAAGGACAAGCGCTACTGGCGGGACAAGTTTCAGAGCTTGCCCGTAATCACGACCTTACAAAAGGCAACAGATACTACCGAAGGCAAGCGCAAAGTCTATGCATTTAACAAGGAAGATTCGACAAGAATACGCCAGTTTGCGGAACAGATGAAATGCTCGCTAAATTCCGTGTTTGTAGCTCTCGTCAGTCTTTACCTTCAGCGTTGTACGAGGCAAGAAGAAATCGTGATCGGTACGCCGCTGTTAAACCGTTCAGGCAAAGTGGAGCGCAAAATATTCGGGATGTTTACCAGCACCATGCCTTTTCGTCTGGCAGTTCCGATGGAAATGGATGCCTTCGATTATGTTAAATATGTCAACAGGGAATTGACTTCCTGTTTTTTTCATCAGAAATATCCGTACGATTTGCTGGCTCAAGAGTTGGAATTGAAGAAACATGGCTATGACAGCCTGTTTCAGATTTGTGTGAATTATTACAGCACGCAGCTGCCCTTCACCCTTGGCGGATACCCCGTGACGAATGAGGAGTTTTACAACGGACACCAGTTGTATTCGCTCCAAGTCATTATCAGGGAGTGGGCTACAGATGAACAATTGACGCTGGAATTGGATTATAAGATCGCCGAGTACACGGAAGAAGATATTGACCGAATAGCTGATCATCTCGTGCGGCTTCTCAATCAGATGATCTCGAATCCAGAAGGACCGCTATCCAATCTGAACTTCCTTGCTGACGAAGAGCTGGCGCTACAGCTCAATACATGGAACGATACTGCAGCTTCCTATCCCAGCGAGAAGACGGTTGTCCAGTTGTTTGAAGAGCAGGTAATGCGCTCGCCACAAGGAATTGCATTGGAGTCAGAGGGGCGCACGCTGACATTCCAGGAACTGCAGGATCAAGTGAATCGACTCGCTCAGTCGTTGCGAAACCGAGGAGTTGGTCCTGGCGTAATTGTGGCGTTGCTAGCAGATCATTCGCCAGAGATGATCATCGGACTGTTGGCTGTTCTAAAAGCTGGCGGGGCATACCTTCCGATTGATCCTCAGCTCCCTTCACAGCGTATTGAATACCTGCTGTCTGATTCTAGAGCGGATCTGTTGCTTCGTCACACGTCGCGATCAGAGGATATTTCGTGGTCCAAATCAATTCTGGAGCTCGGTGATTCGTCCTTGTATCGAAATGATGGGGCAATCCTGGAATCGGTCAATCAGCCAGATGATTTGGCTTATGTCATTTATACATCAGGTTCTACTGGAAATCCGAAGGGAGTCATGGTTACTCATCGAGGGTTGGTCAACTATATTTCGTGGGCGAAAGACCGCTATCTCTCTTGTCCTGAAGAAGCGTTTGCTCTGTATTCCTCACTGGCATTTGATTTGACGGTTACGTCCATTTTCTGCCCGCTGGTAAAGGGAAATCGGATGGTTATTTATCCTCACTCCGATTCAGAGTTTGTGTTATCGCGCATCTTTAGTGACGGACGCTCTCATGTTGTAAAGCTGACACCTGCCCATCTGTTTTTGCTGCAAGAGATCGCTCTGCCTTCTACTACGGTAAAGAGAGTGATAGTGGGCGGCGAAGACTTGAAGGTGAGTCTGGCTGAGGCCATTCATGCGAAATGGAACGGACAAATCGAAATTCTCAATGAGTATGGCCCTACCGAGACAGTAGTCGGATGCATGATCTATCAATACGATCCAGTGACCGATGTCGAAGGATCTGTACCGATTGGACATCCTATTAGTAACGTGCAGCTCTATATTTTGGATTCATATGGGAAGCCAATCCCAATCGGATCGACAGGAGAGCTATTCATCTCAGGAGATAGTGTGGCACGGGGGTATCTTAACCGCGAGGAATTGACCCAAGAGCGTTTCCTACCCGATCCGTTTCGGCCAAGGAAAGTGATGTACAAGACAGGCGATCTGGTTCGCTATCGTCCCAATGGAGTCATGGAGTATTTGGGGCGAGCTGACTATCAGGTGAAGATTCATGGATACCGCATTGAGTTGGGTGAAATTGAACAGCAGCTACTTGGTCATGCTTCTGTGCGTGAGGCAGTGGTGATTGATCGCATGGATACGTGGGGGCGTAAGTACCTTTGTGCTTATTTGATCACGGAAACATCTTTCCGGGAAAAAGAGCTCCGCGAAGAACTGGCAAGTCGATTGCCCGCTTACATGATCCCTTCACAAATCGTACAGCTTGAACAATTTCCGCTGACCTCAAATGGCAAAGTTGATCGAAAACAGCTTCCCGAACCTGTCATGGAGCGAAAAGGTGCGGAGGATGAAACAAGTCCTCGTGACGAGTTTGACAAGCTATTGGTTGAAGTGTATGAGGACGTGCTCGGTCATTCACCATTTGGTTTACAGGACCCGTTTTCCCAGCTAGGGGGGGACTCGATCAAAGCGATTCAGGTTTCTTATCGCTTGCATCAGCGGGGAATCAAGATTCCGGTTAGAGACATCTTGATTTATGACACGATTGCAGAACTAAAAGCGAGAAGTGACTGGAGTTGGGGAGTGGAACAGATCCCACAAGAGCCGTGTACGGGCGAGTTGCCTTCATCTCCCATTGTTTCTTGGTTTTTGTCACAACAGTTCCGCAATGCTGATCATTGGAACCAGTCGTTGCTCCTCGAAAGCAAGGAAAAAGTAACGCTGGAGGAGTTTGAGGCGAGTCTGTCAGCACTGGTTAGTCATCACGATTGTTTGCGACTCAATTACTCGGCAAAAGAGGGGAAGCTCTTTTACAATGAGCGCCACCTAACCAATCGAGTGTCAGTATCTTACGTTGACCTTTCTTCCGTACCGCAAGAAGAACAGGAGAGAAGAATGCTTGAGGCGATGAGAGATTGTGCTGTTAGCTTCAAGTTGGAAGAATCAATACTGTTTACCGGTTGTCTCTTTGAATTGGGACCGGATCGACCTCAGCGATTGTTTCTGACGGCCCATCATCTTGTTGTGGACGGCGTCTCCTGGAGGATTCTCCTGGAAGATTTGATGAGCGCCTTGACCAGTCTGAAACGTAATGAGCCGATTGTTTTACCAGATAAAACGCATTCGATGCAAGCGTGGATCAAGGAAGTCTCCGCCTATTACCAGTCGACTCAAGCAAGCAAAGAAAAAGCATATTGGGACATGTTTTCCATCCCGGAAGACCAGCTACCGACTGACTTCGATTTTGGCGAAGACTTGGTAGAATACAGCGCTACATCTACTCGCACACTTTCAGCCGAGATGACGTCGCGACTGTTGACAACGGCCAACCGAATGTTTAATACGGGTCCCCAAGACCTATTGGTTGCAGCACTTACTCGGACACTGAGTGATGTGTTTGATAGGGAGCGTCTCTTGCTGGTAATGGAGTCGCATGGGCGTGAGTCTTCTATTCACACGATGAACGTAACCAGAACAGTAGGATGGTTTACTAGCATGTATCCTGTTTTGTTTGAAACGAATCCATCCAATCGGACCGATCACCTAAAAGGGGTAAAGGAGAAGTTGCGCCAGATTCCGATGGGGGGGCTTGGGTTTGGCTGGCTAAAACCTGATTTGCTCGCGGCAGTGGAAAAATCCCATGTTCGATTCAATTATCTGGGATCCGTGGATAATCAACTGAGTGATGAGCTGGTTCTCATGGGAGGAAACTTGGCGGTTGATGCCGGAGTGGGTAATCATTTGACAGCATTGCTTGACGTGGCTGCTCTCATTCGCCAAGGAGAACTTCAGGTTTCTGTTACGTACAGCTTGCGCAAGTATAGCGAGGAGACCATGGAGAAGGTACTTACGTTGTTTATCAATGAATTGGAGCAGCTCATTGATCATTGCTGCCATCAGGAGGTCCCTGAATTTACGCCATCGGATTTTGAAGAGGTGGAATTGACGCAAAAAGAGCTGGATTTGCTGTTTGGTTAAGAAGCGAATCTCATGCTTGACCAAGTTTTCCGAGAAGCCAAAAATGACGAGTGTTTAATGAATGACAGGAGGGATTACATTGAGTGTCAAGGTACTAATGGGAAAAAAGGGGTTTGAGGAGTTCGCAACAATTGTCGGCTTTACAGAAGCAGAAAAGGAAGAACGCGGTGCATTGCTGGAGCAGTCTTATATGCCATTCAAGGTGACTCGCTATTATGCCGAGTTGATAGCAAGTCAATCAGAGCCTTATCGTACCCAGATGATCAATATCGTGCTTCCTCCACCGGGAGTGAAACCCTATAAAGGCCGTTTTGATCCGTATGGAAACAAGTCGTATCGTCAGGATGAAACAGCATTCCTGCAACACAAGTACAAAAAGACATTATTGCTTCACATCGACGACTTTTGTATTGCCAACTGCCAGTTCTGCTACAAAGTGAACGAAATCCGCCATGAAGATATTGGATACACCAATATTATGGACAAGGCAGAAAGGGCAGTGCAGTATTTGGAAGCCCATCCGTACATCGATAATGTCCTCTTTACCGGTGGAGACCCTGCTTCCTTCCGTAAAACTTCTGACTTAATCAAGCTGATCAGCACGCTATTGAGTGTGAAGAGTATTCGACTCGTTCGCTTTGCAACCAAGGCTTTGGCCTATGACCCTGCTCGTTTTCTTGATGGAGAGCTGCTGGCGTTTTTTGACCAAGTAAGACAGACGCCCGGTAAGCAGGTAAGTGTAATTTCCCAGTTCAACCATCCTGGGGAAATCAGTGACGTTTCGATCCAAGCAACGCAAGCACTGCTATCCGTCGGTGTCCAGATTCGCGGACAGCCTGCTATCATTCGTGGCGTGAACGATTCTGTCGAGACCTTGATCGACTTGCAGCGCAAGTTTTTGGATAATCGAATCATTTCGTATTATTTGACGGTGTTTATGCCAGTTAGGGGAGTCGAGCAGTATGCCATTCCACTGGACGAGGCGTTCCGGAATGTGGCCGAGTCCAAACGCAATCTGGGTGGCTTGGAGAAAAAAGGGGTACTTCTTACTTCGCACGACTTTGGAAAACTAGAGATTTGTGGCTTTTATCCGACAGCCGAGCGCCCAGAAAAAATTGTTTTGAAATGGCATCAAGCGGTCGGACCAGACTATCTTCCAGAGCGGTTGAAGGAATTAATCCCAACCCGTTCAGAAGACCTGATGATTTTGGACTACAAACAGGGAGAGATGTACTGCCTCGACCATGTTTTCGAACATAATGGCTTGCCGTACGTGAATGCAGATGGGGAGATCGTGGAAAACCTGCCGAGTGAAGCTGTTCGGTAAGGGAGTCAGGAGAGAAAAATTGTGATGAACAAGATCGACAAAAACAATATAGCTGACATTTTGCCGTTAAGTCCAACGCAGGAGGGTATGCTGTTTTACTATCGACTCCAAAAGGATTCCAATCTGTATTTCGAACAGCATCGACTAACCCTTCGTGGCAAGTTTCAGCTGGAGTTGTTTACGCAGGCTGTTTCGATGGCGTTTGAGGCCAATGAAATGCTTCGTACGGTTTTTCGCTGGGAGGGGCTTCAAGCCCCTGTCCAGCTCATTCTCAAGCAAAAGACATTGGAGATTCCTTATTTCGATTGGAGCGAGTTACCGTCCGGAGCGCGTGAAAGAAAACTGTCTGCCTTGCTGTCACAGGACAAGCAAACACCTTTCACGCTTGAGTTGGGCAATACCATTCGCATCCAAGTAGTAAGGATGGAGTTGTATCGTTATGAAGTCATATGGTCATTTCATCACATTCTCATGGACGGATGGAGCTCTGGCATTCTCCTAAGAGAGATATTTACGGCATATGGACAATTATGCTCGGGGCTGTCCCCTGCAATCAAACAAAAGGCGAAATATAAGGAGTATCTGCGTTTTCTCAAAGAAGCATCGAAAGAACATTCCTTATCGTATTGGAAAGATTCCTTACAAGGAATTAACTCGCCTACACCGCTTCCCTATATGCGGGATCGTAACGAAGAGCGGAAGTATTCTTCTTATCATCTTCAGCTTAGTCGAACGCTGACGGAGACACTAGAGGAAACATCCAAGCGTTACCGCGTGACAATCAGCACATTGTTGCAAGCCGCATGGGGTATTTTGCTGCAAAAATACAGCGATACGCGGGATGCTCTTTTTGAAGTGGCCTACGCCGGACGTCCTGCCCATCTCACCGGAGTAGAGGAAATCGTCGGCCTCTTCATCAAGACGTATCCGCTCCGGGTCAAACGGACAGAAACGACAACAGTCAAAGATCTGCTGGGTGTCATGATGGAAGAGCAGCACCAGATGGCCCCGCACTTGTACGTGCCAGCAGTTGAGTTGAAAAACTGCTCAGAGATGGACGTACAAACCCCTTTGACGCATAGTTTGTTCGTTTTCCAAAACTATCCGATCGACAAGACGCTGGCTGGATTGGAACTTGATTTCGAGCTAGAAAATATTACTTCACATGAAACAACCGACTATCCATTGGTGCTGGAAGTAACACCAGGTGATGAATGGACAGTCCATGTCAACTACCAGGCATGGAAGTTTCAAGCAAAGGAAATCGAACGCCTGGCGCTTCACTATCAGAGCCTTCTCGAGCAGATTGCGGCTGATCCAGATCAAGAAATTCGTGACCTTACCTTGCTCAGTGATCATGAGCGGCACGAGATGATTGAGGAACAGATGAAAGTCGTACCAGTTCCGAGTAACTACTGCGTGCACGAGTTGATTGATCAAGCGGCAGAAAAAACACCGGATGCAGTTGCGCTTGTACAAGGAAAGCAGACAGTGACTTACAAGGAGCTACAAGAGCAAGCCAATCGCCTGTCTTGCGCTCTGCAAAAGGAGGTGACAGATGCAGGTAGACCGATAGTTATCATGTGTGATCGTTCCCCTGAAATGATTACTGCACTGCTAGCTATCCTCAAAGCTGGGTGTTACTATGTCCCACTTGATCCAGACTTGCCGAAAGCGCGAATTGAACAGATCGTAAGCCAGATTCAGCCTAGTCTGATCGTGACAGAGGGCAGCTATCTGGAACTCGTTGCTGACTTGCAAACAAGGGTGTTTCGTCTGGATGAACCAGCTTGCTGGGCACAGGAATTAACACAAATACCACAGCGAAAAGCGACGCCTTCGAGTACCGCATATGCCATCTTTACTTCTGGTTCAACAGGTACGCCAAAAGGTGTGCGTGTAAAGCATGATCAATTAATCAACGCTCTTTGGTGGCACATTGAATTTGTTGGGTTCGGAGAGCAGACGAGAACGTTGCAGATCGCCACATTGACTTTTGACGCATCGGTTGTCGAGATTTTCTGCACACTCATCAGCGGTGGGACCCTTTGCTTGTTGCAGCGACATGAAAACAAATCCCCGCAAAAGCTTGCGGCTGCCATCGAGAGCCAACAAGCAAACGCGATACTCGTCGTCCCTACGATGTATCACGCTTTGCTTGACCACGCGGCTGATGGATCGCTGGATTCGATTCAAAAAGTGTTGTGTACAGGAGAGATGTTATCTTCTTCGTTAGTGGAACGACATACAGCCCTTTTACCTCAAGCGCAGATGTACAACTTGTATGGTCCGACGGAAAATAGTATCTCGGCATCCGGGTATTGTGTACCGCGACAAGGGCCTTTTGAAAACCCGCTTCCGATTGGACATCCGAGTTACAACGTTCGTGTTTTTCTTCTGGACCAAGATTTTCACCTGTTGCCCAAAGGGGTAATAGGGGAAATGTACGTTGGCGGGATGGGAGTAACGGAAGGTTACATCGCTGACGAGGAAAAAACCAGAGCGTCCTATATCCTGACCCCGTATGGCAGGCTTTATCGTACAGGAGACTTGGCTTGCTGGACGGATGAAGGACATCTGCAATATTTTGGCCGCAAGGATTTCCAAATCAAGATTCGTGGCAACCGCGTTGAATTGGAGGAAATTGAAGCTGTCCTGCGCCGTCAGCCTGGTGTCCGGGAAGCAGCGGTAGTGGCTATTCAGGAGTCAAAGCGCGATCCTTATCTGGTTGCATGCTTGGCCGCGATGCATCCGATTGAGGAACACGTTCTGAGAGAAGCAGTGCTGACTTATCTGCCTGACTACATGCTACCTGCCTTTTTCGTCCATCTTGATGCCTTGCCTCGGACTCAGAGTGGAAAAGTAGACAAGACTGCCTTGCAACGTCTGGATTACACGCAGTATCGCTCGGGAAAGGAAGAGGCCCCGGCAGATGAACTTGAGCAGCAATTGGCACAAATATGGCGAGAACTTTTGGCAGTCGAAAAAGTAAGCGTGCACGATCATTTTTTCTCGCTAGGAGGCCACTCGCTGAAGGCTGCTCAACTAGTGACCAGATTGCAAAAAGAGAGAAAAACGGACATCACAATCAAGGATGTATTCCAGAACCCGACCATTCGACAATTGGCTGATCGCATCAGAGGTAGACAGGCGATATCTTACACGCCGATTGATCGGGTCAGTCAAGCTGAGAGATACAGGGCTTCTTCTTCCCAGAAACGAATTTTCGTGATGCATGGAATAGAAGGGGAAAGCACCAGCTACAACATGTCGGGTGTAATCGCGGTAAACGGTCATTTGGATGTAAGTCGAGTGAAACGTGTATTTAAGGAAATCATCCAAAGGCATGAAGCATTCCGTACTTCGTTTACAGTGCAGGATGGGGAAGTGTATCAGTACATCAGCGACCATGTGCCATTTGAGATCCAAACGATGCATAGCGATGGCAGGACATTGGACGAAGTAATGGAGGACTTCCGGCAATCTTTTGATTTGACGAAAGCCCCTCTCCTTCAGGTTTGCCTAGTCGAGGTCACAGCCACTCAGCATTACCTGCTGTTCAACTCTCATCATATTATTTTGGATGGCATTTCACTGAATGTATTAATGGAAGACTTCGCTAGAGTGTACGTGGGTGAAGAGCTGCCTGCACTGCCTATTCAATACAAGGACTACGCCGACTGGCAGTGGCAGAAGCGGGGGAGCGAGCAGTGGAATCAGCAGGAAAAATATTGGGTGGACACCTTTAGCGACCGAGTCCCGCTTATGGCTTTTCCACTGGATTACCCGCGTCCCGCTGTTAAGACATTCCAGGGCGATCACCATACGTTCTTCATTACTGATTCTACGTACGGTGATTTGCACGCGTTTGCCAAGCAGAACGAAGTGACTGTCCATGCTGTTTTGATGTCGGCATATTACGTGTTGTTGATGAAATACACGTCTCAGGAAGATTTCGTTGTCGGTTCACTGGTAGCTGGACGAAACCACCCCGATTTGGAACGAATCGTCGGTGTCTTTATCAACTTCCTTCCGATTCGCAATCGTCCTCGTGCCGAACTCGTGTATACCGATTTTGTACAAAAGGTTCAGCGCAGTCTGTTCCTGGCCTACGAACATCAGGAGTATCCGTTTGAAGAAATCGTTGCTCGTAGCGCTGCAGGCATCCAGCAAACGCAAAATCCATTGTTTGATACGATGCTGATCTTCCATAACCAACGGGAGCAAGAAGTCAGGTTTACATTGGGTGACGTGCAGTTTGAAGAGGTTCCGCACGAATCCAAAACATCGAAGCTTGACTTTAAGCTGGATATTACACCACTCGCTGATCAATTCAGATGCGTGCTGGAATACGATACCCAGTTGTTTAAAGCGGAGACTATGGAAGGCTTTGCTGACAACTATTTGCGTGTACTCGCAGCGCTTCTGAAGCAACCGAAGCAGCGATTGGATGATGTTGACATCGTACATCACCAAACAGAAAAAGAGAGCGTGATGAACCGCCTTCATCATGTCGGAATTGCCGTTCCAGAACTGGGTCCGGCTCAAATCATGTATGGCACTCTCGGGTTTGATGCGAGCGATTCCCTGCAAGATCCAGAACAGAACGTGTATCTCTCGATGTGCATGAAACCGGGAAGTGTACCAATCGAGCTGATTGCGCCAGTCGATGAAACCTCACCTTGCGTTCGTTTGTTGGAAGAGAAGGGGACGGGACCATACCATCTATGTTATTCTATTTCCAATATTAATCATTTTTTGAAAAGGTTAGTTGATTCTGGATTCAAATACGATTTGGTCAGCGCTCCTAAGCCAGCGGTGCTTTTCAATCATAGACTCGTTGCCTTTCTCTTTCTGGAATCGGTAGGCTTGATTGAACTTGTAGAGAGCGAGGATATGAAGCTTGACGAATGGCAAAGCAGCGATCAGCGGTCTGTTGTCCGTTTGCTTACGCCAGATGCTAATCAGGCACTGTCGTTCTTTACATTCCTAGGCTACCGTGTTCACGAGAAATATCTGGATCGGCAATCGCAAGCGAGTATCATCACACTGGGCAAAGCGAGTGAGAGCAGTATCCAATTAGTCGAGCCTCTTATGGAACACTCGCAAGAACAACGGGCGCTCATGAAAAATGGTTGTGGTGTTTACCAAATAGAGGACAGGGTAGCGAATCTGACTGAACGGATCGATACACTGATTGCGTGTGATATCCCCGTTTCTTTTGCAGACCGGGCAGGACGTAATCTGCTCCTGACAGATGCCCCCTACCTACTTTTAACCGACGGGAAATCAGCCGCCGAAAGACCTAAGCCGATTCTAGGCGAGTTTCATTCGGAAGCTACGCCCATCTATTCCTTCGTTCAGGAACGTTTGCTGAAGCAGGAACAAGAAGAGGGGATTGTGGCTGTCAGATGTTTTGACATCGAGCTTCGAAGCAGAATCGAACCGTCATATATGCAGCAAGCATGGCAAGCTCTCGTGCGACGTTTTCCACAGCTGTTGCCACTAGGCTTATCCGAACCGATTCCGCTTGCGTTTTGGGATTTACAGGAGAAAAGCGAGGCAGAGGCAACGGTATGGTTGCGGGATCGATTAATTGCCGAGCAGAAGAGACCGTTTGAGCATCATGCAGGAAGTTTGGCTCGATTTGAACTGATAAAGTTGGCAACTGATCACTATCGGTTGATTGGAAGTCTACACAGCTCCATTAGTGATTGGCGAGGCATCGGACTTCTTCTGGAGGAATGGGAGGCTCTGTATCAGACGATTGAAGAAGGGCATGAACCTTCTACGGAAGAACAGCCTCACTACGAAGAAGCATTCGCTGTTTGGCAGAAAAAAATGCTTTATTACGGACATCTCGAGGCCGAGCGCCACGAGTGGTTGGCAGCAGCAAATCTACATTCTGCTCAACCCTTTGGTACAGGAGGGGTAGCAAAGCGACAAGTCGAGCAGTATATCGACCCGATGAGTCACGCTGATTTACTGCATGTAGCTGCTCAGTCCAATCAGGAGCTGGGCGACATCTTACTTGCCTCCTACCTGCTGTTGCTTCGACAGGTCACCCAATTGTCTAGTTTGACGCTTGGGGTAGTAACGACGAATCGGAAACAAGATGTGCTGGAACATACGCTTGGCAACTTTGACAACATCGTACCGCTCACGATCGATATGCAGGCGATCAGTTCGTTTTCACAATTATTGGATCAAACGAAGCAAATACATGCCCGGATGCAAGGGCTCGCGTTGTATCCGTCAGAGCACTGGCAAGCGACGACGAACATGGAATGGCCGACACTTTTTGTCAACCAGACGATTCCGTTCAAAGCTCAGTCAACTGTTTGGAAACGTGAAGTCAAACGATCAGTCGAGCCAGAGATGGCCGGAAGCCCATTAGTTCTCCAAGTAGCAGAAACTTCGGAAGGTATCCATGTCGTTTTTACCTTTGATCCAGCTATGCTTCAGACGGCATATGTTGAATCGCTTTCGGATCGCTATGTGAAAATCCTAAAAATGTTAGCAGAAAAATCCAAAATAAAGTAAAAGGGGTAGGAGAATATGGAAATCAGATCCTCAATTAATTTTCACGACGAGCGCTTTTTGATGTTTGTACTGGACCAGATGGCAAATGAGCTTGAGAGAAACGGTGGAGAAGCGATCCGCATGACTCTTGGGAAGTCAGAAATGCCGCTGCATCCAGAAATTATCAATTCCATGCAACAGGCGTTGAACAGCTTTGAAAAATATTCGCTCGTATATCCAGGTGGTCTGCCTGAGCTGAAAGATAAGCTCGCGACCCACTATCAAACAAAATACGATGTGACAATCAAGCCGGAAAATTTCGTGATCAGTGTCGGTACCAGCACACTCTTCCGTAACCTGTTCTACCTCTTGCTTAAAGAGGGTGATGAAGTGTTGCTGCCACTTCCGTACTACTCGCTTTACCATTTCTGCGCGCTCTTAGTCGGTGCGAAAGTTCGTTACTACAAAATTGATATGGATACATTGAGACTTGATGTGGATTCTTTCAAAGAGAATTTCACAGACAAGACGAAAGTGGTCGTGATCAACACGCCAGGTAACCCGTTGGGAAATATTCTTACAAGAGAGGAATTGTATACGATCGACAGCATCGTAGACGGCCGTGCGGCTATTATCAATGACGAGATTTATGCGAACACTTACTTCGATGACGAGTGCGAATCCGTGATGCAGCTGAAAAATACCAAGTCTACCTTCATCACAACGGATGCGTTTTCCAAAGCGTATCGGATGTATAGCAGACGTGTCGGATACGCGATCGTACCAGATGAGCTGGTGCAACCACTGACGGTCATTCAGCACCACACACTGCTCACAGCTGACCCGGTCGTACAATTCGGGGCAATGGCTGCGCTTGATTACCAGCATGAAGTTGATCATTTAGTCCAACTGTATAAAGGTCGTCGGGACTACACGATAGACGCTTTCCAAAATGTACCCGATGTCCGTGCTCTGCCAGCGAGAGGCAGCTTCTACTTCACGCTTGATTGCGAAGCCTTTATGAAGAGAAAAGGCATCAGCACCTCGCTTGAGTTGGCTACACAAATTTTCGAAGCTACACATGTGGCGACTGTACCGGGTTCTGACTTCGGCATCCCGAACACACTGCGCCTCTCGTACTCTGCCGCGAAGTATAACGAGGGAATTAACCGTTTGCGGGAATTTTTCACCACCACCTAAAAAGGGGAAGAGTCGCAATGAATGGACGTATGCAGCTCGATCTGGATCTGAATGAGTTTAACCTGCTCACTGATGATGAAGCGAACTTGTTAACTCGAGTCAATCAGACAGACAAACCTTATCGCAACAAAGTGACAATCGCTGAACTGTTCGTCCGGCAAGCAGAAAAAACGCCTGATAGAGTCGCTGTGGTAGAGGCGGATCGAGAAAGAACATACGCAGAACTACACGCGGAAGCAAACCAGCTAGCCCGTATCTTAAAAGATGCGGGTGTGGTTCCTTCGCAACTCGTAGGAATTCTCGCAGACAGGAGCTCCCGTATGGTAGCGGGAGTTCTTGCCATCCTCCAAGCGGGTGGGGGATACGTCCCGGTTGATCCGCATTATCCCCGAGCTAGAATTCGGTATCTTTTGCAGGATAGCCGCTGCAAGGTGCTTGTAACAGAATCCATCTATCTGGATGAAATTATACCGGATCTACCTGACAGCATCGAAACGATCATTTGTTTGGACGAGACTTCCTTCCAGCACGAAGGATACAAGGTCTATACAGCGTCCGACATTTGCCGCCAAAAGGATGAGGCGATAGCTCCGGCAGGTTCAGAGGATGATGTTGCGTATGTCATCTACACATCTGGTTCGACCGGTGCACCGAAGGGCGTCATGATTACGCACAAACAGGTCTTGAATACGTTGTTTTGGCTGGAGGAGACTTTTCCGTTAAGCGAGACAGACGTTGTTGCCCAAAAAACCTCGATTTCTTTTACGGATTCGGTGTGGGAATTGTTTTGGCCGCTGATAGTTGGATCAAAGCTGTCTATTTTGAAAGAGGAAGACGGAAAAGATCCGGGAGCGTTGTATGACTGGCTCCGGGAGCAACGCATCACAGTCACGCAGTTCGTTCCAGCGATGATGAATGTGTTTCTGGCGCATGTGCATTCTCGTAAGGAGCCAGATCCATTGCCCAATTTGAAGTGGGTATTTAATGGAGGAGAAGCACTGACCGCTAATCTGGTTCGCGAATGGAATCGACTGTTCCGTGTTGCGCGAATCGCGAATATTTACGGGATGACAGAATCAGCGATATACGCTTCCGTCTTTCTTTGCACAGAACAGCCTGCTGAAGAAACACTCAGAATTCCTATTGGTGTTCCTATTGCCAATACGCATATGTTCATCCTTGGTCAGACGGGGGGAATTTGTCCCCCTGATGTCAAGGGCGAGATTTGTATCGGAGGAATTGGCATCACCGATGGATATTTAGGCAAGCCTGATTTGACTGAGAAAGCTTTTACGTATCATCCCATTACCGGCGAGCGCCTTTACCGTACTGGAGATGTCGGTTTGCTCAGTGAAACGGGAGTTTTTGAATATCTGGGGCGGATGGACGATCAGGTTCAAGTGCGCGGCTATCGTGTGGAACTAAAAGAAGTTGAACGCGCCGTCCTTCAGCATCCCGCTGTAAATCAAGTAGCTGTTTTGGCTATGGCTGATCAAATGGGGCTAACCGAGCTGGCTTGCTACTATGTTGTGCAAATGGACGGTGTTCAGCCGGATGAGCTTCGCGCGCACCTGCAGGAGTGGCTCCCTGAATATATGATCCCGAGTTACTTTATGGAATTGTCGGAGATGCCGCTTACCCCGCATGGAAAGATCGATCGTAAAGCTTTGCCTGCTGTAAAGCCAAGTGCTAGTAGTGAATACGTACCTCCAGCAAATCCTATCGAACAAAAGCTGGCTGAGTTGTGGGCGGATGTCTTACAGCTTCCATCCCCTGGTGTACTTGATCACTTTGTCGGACAGGGAGGACATTCGCTCAAGGCCATTCAGCTTTTATCCAGGATTGAAAGTGACTTTCAAGTGAAGCTTTCCATGCGTGACCTGTTTGATGCTCCAACGATTCGTGGTTTGGCGAATCGGATCACAGGCAACCTCCAAGAGATGGAGCAAAAACCGATAGTCATGCTTTCTAATCAGGAATATTACCCTGTCACACGTGCCCAAGAGCGGCTTTACCTGTTGTGGCAGTTGGAAGAAGATGCTACCAGCTATCATACACCGGGAGTTATGCGGATCACCGGTTCCCTTGATTCAGGGCGTCTCCAAGACGTTGCAGATCAACTCGTCGCACGACATGAAGCCCTGCGAACTTCGTTTCATCTGCTGGAAGGTCAGGTGAGGCAAAAAGTACACAGTGACTTGTCTGTAGAAATCGAGATATGGGAAGCAGACGAGGAAGCTGTGGAAAAGACAATCGAAAGCTTTTTTAGGCCATTCGATTTAAAGCAAGCTCCCTTACTTCGTATCGGCTTAATTAAGCTCTCATCAGAAGATCATCTGTTGATTTTCGACATGCATCATATCATTTCAGATGGCATTTCCAAGTCCATCTTGCTTGAGGAATTTTGTTATCTCTACCAAGGACAGGTGTTGCCGGAATTGTCGGTACAAGCCAAGGAATTCGCTTGGTGGCAATCAGAACAAGCTGCCGAAATCGGTTGGGCCGAGCATGAAGCCTACTGGTTGGAGGCATTTTCCAAGCAGCCGCAACCGCTGGCAATCCCGACCGATTATCCTCGCCCACAAACCATGACATTTGATGGAGACGAGTTGTTGACTGAGCTGTCTAGAGAATGGGTGGAAAAGCTCGACGCGTTTACCCGTCAGAGTTCTACGACGCTCTACATGCTTCTGTTGGCCGTCTATTCTGTTTTGTTATCGAAATACAGCAATCAGGAAGACATCGTCGTAGGCTGCGACATGGATGGTAGACAACGTGCGGAGTTTGCCCCTGTTGTCGGAATGTTTGTTAACACCTTGGCCTTGCGAAACTGGCCGAAGAAAGAATTGACCGTCGAAGAGTATATCGGGCAGGTACGCCAAAACGTGCTTAGCGGTTTTGAGCATGGAGACTATCCATTCGATCAACTCGTAAGCCAGATTCAATTGACTCGGGATCCAGCAAGGAACCCGTTGTTTGACGCCATGCTGACCCTGCATCATGCAGCGGAGCAGCAAAAAGTCAGCCTCGATCAAATCGAGTTTGCACCGTACGAGTTCAGACGCAAAGCTGCCATGCTCGATCTAGCTTTGGAAGTGGTTAAAGCTGAGGATCACCTATGCATGCATTGGCAATACAACACGAACTTGTATCAAAGAAGAACAATCGAGAGGATGGCTCAAGACTTTGTCATTCTTCTGGAGCAAATGGTAGCCCACCCGAACCGAACCATCGGACAACTTCAGATCGGTCATGGAGTAGTACAAGTAGCACAGGGACAAGTGGACGACGATGACTTTGCTTTTTAAGAAATACATGACGGACAGAAAAGAGGGATTGGCTTGACAACGATAACGGCACAAAACATCTTGCTGGCCAGTGGGCAGTTTGATCGCGAAAAAGACTATTGGATGGAGAACCTCTCTCGAGAGTTTCATTCACTCGACCTTCCAACAGACTCTCGGGCCTCGTTTCAGCGTCAGTCTGAGCTTCGTGAGATGACCATCGTGTTTCCGGACGAACTGAGCAAGGCGCTGATTCATTTGAGCAATGGTTCGGATCAACGTTTGTTCATGGCTTTGCTGAGTGGATTTGGCATCCTGTTGTCCAAATACACGGGACATCAGGACATATGCGTTGGAACGGCTATCTTTCGTCAAACAGAGCCGGGTGAGTTCTTGAATAAAGTGCTGCCTCTGCGTCATCAGGTACTCCCGGAATGGAGCATCAAGGAGCTGCTGCAAGAAGTTCGGCAGACCTTAAAGGCCGCTGTGGAACATCAGAACTACCCAATCTTGCGGTTGATCGAGGAACTGCAAGTACCACAGCAGGGGAACAGCACACCGTTCTTTGAGGCGACTTGCTTGTTGGACGTTCTTCATGATCAGGACAGCCTGGAGCAGGTCTCGAGTGAGTTGCAGCTCCTCTTTTCTAAAAAGGGGAACTCGCTCGAATTACTTGTGCGTTACGTCGGGCAAAGATACCAACTCCCCATGATGGAACGGATGATAGAGCATTTGGTCCGTATCTATCAGGTTATCGTAACCCTACCAGATCAGAAGATCGCGGAGATCGCGTGCTTATCTGAGGCAGAGGTACGGGAGCTAGTTCTTTCATTCAACGACAACCGGATTGATTTTCCACGCGATCAGAGCTTTGATCGCCTCTTTGAGGAGCAGGTAAAAAAGACGCCTCATCGCAAAGCGGTGACAGACGGTAAATCAACGTTAACCTATCAGGAATTAAACGAGCGAGCCAACCGACTTGCGCGCCATTTTATCCAGCAAGGATTACGACCTGGCACGAAAATCGGTATCTATATGAAGCGTAACGTGGATACGCTTGTTGCGACTCTTGCCGTGTTCAAGGCAGGAGGAGCCTACGTACCGATTGATCCAGACTATCCGCAGCATCGGATCCTGTATATCGTGCAGAAGAGCGAGATTGCAGGGTTAATCACTCAGCCTGACTTGCTAGATGGGTTGGAGCCGATTCGAGCATCCTCACCTGAACTGAAGTATTTCTATGTTTTTGGTCAATCTGATCAATTAATAGAGTCACTTTCGGGAGAGGACATCGATCGGGAGAGTGCGGGAACAGACTTGGCATATATCATCTTCACATCGGGTACGACTGGACAACCGAAAGGCGTAATGGTGCACCATCGCGGAATGATTAACCACATTTTCGCTAAAATCAACGATCTGTCCCTCTGCGAGGATGATCTTGTCACACAAACGGCTTCGCTTTGCTTCGACATATCCGTTTGGCAATACCTGGCTGTTCTGCTAGTGGGTGGCTCTGTGCTGGTGATCGATACAGAGACGGTAATGGATACGCAGGCTCTTCATAACGTACTCCGTTCCAACCACGTTACCGTCGCTGAAGTGGTACCGTCTCTGCTCTCCGTACTGCTTGATCTCGTTCAAGAATGGCCCAACTCCGAACGTAGCTTCCCTGATCTGCGGTGGATGGCCGTGACAGGAGAGGAGTTGCCTGCTCCTCTGGTGCGACGCTGGTTTGCCAGCTATTCAGAAATTCCTTTGGTGAATATGTACGGGCCAACGGAAGCATCTGATGATATTACGCACCACATTATTCGGGAAATGCCCAGTGATCAGCAGATTGTGGTTCCCATCGGCATACCGATCCAGAACACTCATATTTACATACTCGATCAAAATCAGTGTATCTGCCCGCGAGGCGTAAAAGGAGAAATAGGTGTGGCCGGTCCGGGGGTTGGTTACGGCTACTACAAAGATGACGAACGAACGCAAAAAGTCTTTGTAGCAAATCCGTATGCCAGTTGGATAGATGACCCAGACTACCAAGTCCTCTACCGAACGGGTGATGTAGGCCGGATCACGGAGGACGGATATATTGAGTACTTCGGGAGAATGGACAATCAAGTCAAGATTCGGGGTTACCGAATCGAATTGAGTGAGATTGAACAGGTGATGCGCAGACATCCAGCGGTTAAGGATGCAGTGGTCTTGGCGCTTTCAGAGGAAACGGGTGCAAAGTACTTATGTGCCTATGTCGTTCCCCAAGAGGAATTTTCCGCACGAGATGTACGTGAGTATCTGCTTACTGTGCTTCCGGAATACATGGTGCCGATGCACTATGTAAAACAAAACGTATTACCACTTACGCCTAACGGAAAAGTGGATAGAGGGGCTTTGCCGAAGCCTGGCATACAGGATCGCATAGACACATCTATTTTGGTGTCAGCGACAACCGAGACGGAAAAAGCTCTCATACACATCTGGGCGCATGTGTTACAGCTCGATCCAAACACAATCAGCACTCGGGACAATTTCTTCGCTCTAGGGGGGCACTCGTTAAAAATCAACGCGGTGGCTGCGCAGGTTGCACAGCAGTTTGGCGTACAGCTTCCACTGCGAACGATGTTTAATCACCCAACAATTCAGGAGCTTGGCAACGTGATTGATGGATCAGACAAGACGATTATGAAAAGACGATTCTCAGTCGAAGCCAGATCGTACTATCCTGTTACGGCTGCCCAGCGAAAGTTCTTTATTCTTCAGCAGTTGAACCCGGCTGACACAAGCCTTCACATTACGGCTGCCCGTTTCATCGAGGGCGAGTTGAGCCGTGAAAAGGTAGAACATGCGTTTCAAGGATTACTTGACCGCCATGAATCTCTTCGTACCTCGTTTGATTATAGAGATGGGCAAGTCGTTCAAATTGTACATGATTCGTTAGTCTTCCGTTTGGAAGTGAGCGAAGCAAGTGAAGAGCAGTTGGAGGCCAGCCTGGCAACGTTTGTACGGCCATTCGACTTGCGTCAAGCACCTTTGCTGCGCGCGGGGCTAATCAGGATTGCACCAGAAAAGCATCTGTTGTTGTTCGATATGCATCATATCGTTTCAGACGGTGTATCCATGGATATTCTCGTAGAGGACTTTGTTCGTCTCTATGCAGGCGTGACACTTCCTGCATTGGAAGTTCAGCAAAAAGAGTTTGCTGTTTGGCAGGAATCTGCACTTGAGTCAGGGGAGCTTCAAGCTGACTATTGGGCAGACTTGTTTACCAGCCCCGCTCCACTTCTATCGATTCCGACTGATTACGAAAGACCAGAATCTCTTACGTATCCTGGTGAAACGATTGAGTTCGAGATATCGGTAGAGGAGAGGCAGCGGTTGCAGGAGCTGGCAACGCAGGAACATACGACACTTTACATGGTGCTGTTGTCGGTTTACAACATATTGCTTGCAAAATACAGCGGCCAGGAGGATATCGTTGTCGGAACTCCTGTAGCTGGGCGTAAATTTGCAGAGTTTGATGAAGTCATTGGGATGTTTATCAATACCATTCCCCTCCGCAATTATCCAAAAGGCGAGAAAACCTATCGCGAGTTTCTTGCGGAGGTCCGCGAGCATACGCTAGCCTCTTTTGAACAAGCGGATTACCCGATTGATCTGTTTGTCCAGACTCTTGGTCTTGAGCCAAATACAGGTCGTCAACCCCTTTTCGATACGATTTTCGTCCTACAAAACATGGACAATCCGGAAGGGGAACTAGAGCTTGAGGACATGATCGTCAAAAACTATCCACTGCAAAACAATACGGCTAAACTTGATCTTCATCTGGCGGCTTATCCCGTTTTCGACAGACTTATATGTAAGCTGGATTACCGCAGTGATCTGTTCCGAAGAGATACGATGGAACAGTTTGTGAGTGACTTCAAAAGCTTGTTGCAGCAGGTGATGGAAGATCCGCAGCGCCTCCTGCAAGACTTTGAATTGACCCGTGAGGTAGCCCTTATTCAAGCACAGGGCGTCGATTGGGATTTTGAATTTTAGAGCAAGCGGTGAGTAAGAGGGGGAGGGCATATGGAGACTACTATTTCGCAAAACATTCTGCTAACCAGTCGGAAATTTAGCCGGGAGGAGCAGTACTGGCAAGAGAAGTTACAGGGGGAGTGGACGCTCTCCCTCCTTCCAACCGAAGGAACGGAGAAGGAAGGCGATGGGGAGGAGGAGACAAAAGAAATATCGTTTGTCTTTCCAGATGATTTGAACGCTGCCGTTGCGGCCCATTGCGATCATCATCCGATGAAGCTCTACCTGTTCCTTCTGTCGACGTTTCAAATCATGCTGAATCGGTATAAGCAGACAGACGACATGATCATTCTCACACCCGTCTTTCAGAATCCGCTTCCCCCTAACGCTTGGAATCGGGTGCTGCCGCTGCGTGTACGGATGCATCAAGAAGCTACTTTTGCAGAAGTGGCGAAAGAGGGTAAGCAGCTAGTCAAAGAGGCAATGGAGCATCAGAACTATCCGTTTTCGCAAATGATGCAATGGCTTGATCTACCCGACACGGATCGGATGGCACTGCTGGATACAGCCTTCGTACTAGAAAACATGCAAGATATTACTGCTTTAGAAGGCCTGTCCCTACAAATGGTATTCGCATGCAAGCAAACAGAAGCTGGAATTACCGGACGCGTACGGTATAAGGGCGAGCAGTTCAAAGAGGCTGTCATCGAACGAATGATCAACCATTATCAACAAATTCTTCGTGAAGTCGTCGTCGATCCTAAACGCTTCGTTCACACAATCGAAATGTTGACAGAAGCAGAGCGGACAGATCTGTTGTACACCCGCAACCAGACGGATGTTGCTCATCCTGCTCCAAAGCCGATCCATCAACTGATCGAGGAGCAGGCAGCGCGGACGCCTCATCTAACAGCTGCTGTGCTTGGCAACAAAACCCTTACCTACGCTCAACTTAATGGCAAAGCCAATTGCCTTGCACGTATGTTGAAGGAAAGTGGCATTGGAAGAGGAAGCTATGTTCCGGTCTTGATGAATCGTAGCTTGAATTTGGTCATTTCCTTGCTAGCTGTGATGAAAACAGGTGCGGCATTTGTCCCGCTAGACGTGCAAAGTCCAAGCGAACGGAAAAAGCAGCTACTGGATGAATTGAATTGTCCCGTGACGCTGATCGGACCAGAAATACGCCAGGAGCCGTCATTCGTGCAATGGACACGTGCTGTAATCGTTGATGCGGATGATATCCGGGAAGAAGGGGACTTGAATGTCCAGGTAGATATGGACGATCCGATCTATGTGATCTATACATCTGGTTCTACTGGTAAACCAAAAGGGGCAGTCGTTCCTCATATCGGTATTTTCAATCGGTTTCGCTGGATGGATGAACACTACGGTTGTACAGAGCAGGACGCCATTTTCCAGACGACTCCCCATCACTACGACAGTTCGGTCTGGCAACTCTTCTGGCCGCTCTTGCATGGTGGCCGTACGGTATTGCCGATTCCTGAATTCGAGATGACGCTCGATCAAGTGTTGCAAGCCATTTCAACCTATCAGATTACAATTACGGACTTTGTGCCGTCGGTGTTCAATCTGCTGGTGGATCAAATGGAAACACGGATGGACATACACGATTCACTTTCTTCGATTCGCCACCTGATCTTGGGGGGAGAGGAAATCACCGCTCACACCGTGCATCTGTTTCTTCAGCGGTTTTCCCACGTTCGTATCACGAATCTGTACGGTCCGACGGAGACGTCTATTGGTGTCATCTACTTTGAGATCGATCATACCCATGAGGGACCGATCCCGATTGGAAAACCGATAGCCAATACGAAAATTTTGCTGCTAGATTCAAATCGCAAACTTGTTCCGGCCGGACATCAAGGGGAGATATATATAACAGGCTTGTGCTTGGGGCACGGTTACTTGCACGATCCCGAGAAAACAGCAGCCAGCTTTGTTGACAACCCTTATCCGGAAATTGGTTATCAAAAGCTTTATCGGACAGGAGACCTTGGGCGTTATCTGCCGAATGGCAATATCAAGTTCTGCGGTCGCATCGATCATCAAGTAAAAGTACGCGGGCACAGAATTGAGCTGGGCGAGATTGATGAGGTGCTATTGTCCCACCCGCTAGTAAAGGAGTGTGCCGTGCTTTTTCAAGAAGAGAAGGCTCGATTGTGCGCGTACTACGTGGCAAATGCCGAGGAATTGACCGCAAGTGACCTTCGCGGTTATCTTAGCGAACGACTTCCCGATCACATGATCCCATCCTTTTTTGTCAGCATTGAAAAAATGCCTTTGACAGCAGGGGGCAAGATCAATCGCAAGCTATTGCCTGAAGTGGATGAACAACAGGCGTCCGATGCTGAATATGTAGCCCCACGAAACGAGAAGGAAGAACAGCTGGTTACGATCTGGAAAGAAATCTTGGGAATCGAAAAAGTGGGGGTACACGACAGCTTCTTCCAGCTGGGAGGAAATTCCCTGCTGTTGCTTAAAATGCATGCACAAATTGTAAAACAAGTGGATAGCGAGATTAGCGTCGCGCATTTGTTTTCCTACTATACGATTGCCATGTTTGTGGATTTTCTCGAACAAAGAAAACAGGATCAGTTTGCATCGATGGAAGATCAAAGCGATGATGATGAATCCCTTCTGGAATTGCTGAGGGAGGTCAAGGAGGGAGTTCTCTCCGTAGACATGGGTGCCGAGCTGATCGACAAAAGGAAGGGGAATTAAGATGAGTTTGCTAAAAAAATACATCTTGGAGCAAGTGGCAGCTCATCGACTGCATGAAAAGGAAGCACTTCCTTTGCTGAAAGAATTGTCCTCTGCCAACGTAAATACGCGCCAAGATATCGCAATCATCGGTATGGCTTGTCGTTTTCCTGGAGCCAACAGCCTCGAAGAATACTGGAACAATTTGAAACAGGGGCACGATTCGATCAGTGATATCCCGGCTGCAAGGCGTCCAGATGTCGAGAGGGTCGCGAGAGAATTTTTTAACGGCACAGATTTTCAGTATGAGCGGATGGGTTATCTCGAACACGTGGATTTATTTGATCACGCGTTTTTCGAGATATCACCTGCTGAGGCTCGAACCATGGATCCTTATCAACGGATGTTTCTCGAGTTGGCTTGGGAAACATTTGAACATGCCGGGTATAGCGAGAAGATGATCAGCGGTTCTCCTACCGGCGTATTTCTGGGATATTGTGACAATGAATCACAATACCAGCGTGTGCTGAAAAACGTTGATTCGTCCTCGCTGGCTGGCAACGTTGCAGCAATTATCGCTTCCCGGATTTCCTATTTGCTGAATTTATCAGGTCCGAGCCAACTGATTAATACATCTTGCTCTTCCTCCTTGGTCGCTCTGCACCAAGCATGTCAGGCCATTGGAAATAACGATTGTCGAATGGCTCTCGTAGGTGGAGTTAACCTTTCCCTGTTTCCGATTCAACAAGATACGGACTTTGGCATCGTTTCCGTAGATCGCAAAACCAAAGCTTTTGATGACTTTGCTGATGGAACCGTGTGGGGAGAAGGTCTTGGCGCTGTTCTTTTGAAGTCATACGATCAAGCAGTTAGAGACAATGACTATATCCATGCCGTGATCAAAAGCACAGCGGTCAATTGTGATGGCCGTTCTACCAGCATTACTGCGCCAAATGCGATTTCTCAGTCTGCTTTGTTGCGAACAACATGGGAGCGGGCGCGAATCAATCCAGAGAGCATCTCCTATATTGAGGCACATGGGACAGGGACTAGATTAGGCGACCCTGTCGAGATTGAGGGGATCATGCATGCCTTTCAGAAAGTTTCAAAACGCAAGCAATTTTGCGCAATAGGCTCGGTTAAAAGTAATATCGGGCACACGATAGCGGCATCAGGTGTGGCTGGGATCATTAAAACGGTTCTGATGATGAAGCATCGCCAGATTCCGCCGACGCTGCATGTGAAACGGCCGAATACCTTAATTCCTTTTATTGATTCGCCTGTTTATATAAATGATGTGTTAAAGGCTTGGGATGTAGAGGCTGACCAGCCTGTGAGGAGAGCCGGGATAAGCGCATTCGGCCTGAGCGGGACAAACGCCCACGTCATCTTGGAAGAGCCTCCTGGGCGCGAGGCGATAGCCGGTTCAGAATCTGGCAATTACCTCATTACGTTATCTGCCAAAACAAGTGAGTCGCTCTGGGATTTGCTCGAGAAATACCAAACATTTTTATCAGGACCTTCTGAGCATTCCCTTTTGGATATGTGCGCTACTGCTAATATGGGGCGCGGACACTATCGGTATCGCCTTGCCTTCGTTATCAACAGCAAAGAGGACTTTTTGCAGAAGATCCATCGCCTGTGCGCGGGAGAACGGATGGAGGACGGTGCTCCGCTTGTTGATGGGAACCAGGTGCTCTACGGAGTACTGAATTCCCGTGGGGAAAGTTCATCGCCGATCAGCATGCAAATAGACAGCTCTGACCCTGTAGAAATGGCAAAACAGTACGTACGAGGAGTGCCAATCAATTGGCTTGAATACTACCGTCCAGTCAAATGGAAAAAGGTACCTTTACCAACCTATAGCTTTGCCAAAACCCGTCACTGGGTGCAAACGGATCAACCCGCAAACAACATGGTTGAGCAGTCCGATGCTGTAGCATCTGTAGCGGCTCATGAGAACGAAACTGCTGATGTGCATAAAATTGCTTCCACCTTCTTTACTTTTGGAGAAATGTTACTGACTCAGGTGAATGTCCAAAAGCAAACGAGTTTGGAAGAGGACGAAACTTTTTATTCCGGCTTGTTATCGCTTGAATGCTTCAAGCAACTAGGCGCTTTCCACAAGCAGACGCAAACGTATTCGCTGGAAGAATTGCGTGAAGCTGTAAGGTTTGATGGAAAAAATGAACACTTCTTCCAACTCATGCTTGAACTTGTCGTTAAAGCCTCCCTGGTTGAACACGTTGAAGGAGCATACCGTCTAACTGCACATGCAGAGGGTCTTGATGCAGAAGCGTTTTATCAGGATTGTCTGGATCGCTATCCAAATGAGCATGATACGTTCTCTCAATTGAAAGCGTGTTTTGCCCATTACTCAACGAGCATGACGGGACAAGACGTATTCGTGACGAACGGCGGTTCTTCTGACTTATATAAGTCGTATGCGGATCGCATTACTCTTGGAAACCCTTCTGGACTTATGGCAGTGGAAACCATTGCTCAATACATCCATTCGTTTAGCCGTCCCGTTCGAATTCTGGAGCTCGGAGGAGGTTCCAGCGGTCTTACTCGCTTATTGCTGCCGAAAATTGAGAAACAAGATGTCACCTATCTGTTTACGGACGGTGAGCAATCGTCTCTCGCAGATGCAGAAAAAGAGTTCCAAGAAGTATACCCGTTTGTGCAGTTCCGCCTGTTCAACATGGAGCAGGCCCCAGCCGAACAAGGCTTCGATCTGCATGCTTACGATGTGATTATCGCGAATAACGCTATACACAGGACGAAGGATGTTCGGGCATCCTTATCGATTGTGCATCAGTTGCTTGCAGAGCAAGGTGTGCTGTTTGCAATCGAGCTCGTGAAAAATCGCTCAACGGCAAATGTGATCGGGGGGCTTGCCGCAGACTGGTGGCAGCACGAAGACACCGAGCTGCGACCGCAAGCCAGACTGATGGATCCCTTACGTTGGGAAAAGGCGCTTCGAGATACGAACTATCAATCGGTTGCCATTTATCCGTCGTCAACAGCGATGGGTGATCTGTCTGATTCAGCGTTATTGATCGGACATTCAGCGTATACGCCACAAGAGTATCGGGAGTGGCTCTACCAGATCCATTGGCAAACGAAAGAGCTGAGAACCAATCAGCAGACCCAGCGTCCCGGGATATGGCTCGTACTTCAAGATGAAGGCGGTGTAGGAGAAACACTGGCTGACGCGATGTCATCGGACGGACATGAAGTGTTCAGACTTCGCAGCGGTGAGGCTTTTGCCTCTGTTTCTTCCCACGAGTTTATCCTAGACCCTAGCCAGCCGGCAGATTTGCGGCGTGTGTTCGAGAGCCTCGGGGACAAAAAGGAAAGGCTGACTGGGATTATCCATTTATGGAGCTTGACCTCGGGCGTCCAACAGCCAAATGATCTCAGAGAGCTTGAAGCTCTTGAGTCTGCGCAACCTCTGGGAGTTTACAGTCTGTATCATTTGACACAAGCGTTGCTTGAGCTGGATCTGAAGCAGGTGCTTGATTTACGGATCGTTTCGAACTACGCACAAGCAGTAGATGAAAACGGACCTGTTTTTCCAGAAAAAGCTCCCTTGTTCGGTCTAGCCAAGGTTATTTCGCAGGAAAATCCAAAACTGCAGTGCTTTAGCCTGGATCTCGCAACAGAGGGGCGTTCAACATCCCAGTTGGTAGACCAGCTTCTAGCGGAAATTCGCTGCAATCGAGATGACACATTGGTTGCCTATAGAGGAAATCGCATCGTACCAGAAATGAATCGCTGCGATATCGATAAAATTCCGAAACGGCCTGTAGAGATACGTGAAAATGGTGTTTACTTGATCGCCGGAGGTACCGGAAAACTGGGCCTGGCATTTAGTAAGCATCTGGCCGCTCAAAAAAATGTGACGCTCGTGCTGATTAATCGTTCGCCACTTCCACCTAACCACGAGTGGCAAGCGCGTTTACAGCATCCAGACTGCAGTGCTGCTGAGGCCCGAAAGCTGAAAGCCCTGCTGGAGCTAGAGGAAATGGGAGCGCAGGTAGTCTGCTACGCTGCCGACGTGTCGGACCGTCAGCAAATGGAGGATATTTCCGAGCAAGTCCGTGCTCGTTACGGACCGATCAACGGCATTATCCAATCCGCGGCGCATATCACCTTTGAGACGATTCAGAAGAAGAAGTTTTCCGATTTTCAAAATGGTTTGAAAGCGAAGATGGCGGGCACAGTCATACTCGATCAGATAGCTGAACCGGAGCATTTGGATTTCTTTGTGATCTTCTCATCACTTGCTTCGATTTGGGGTGGGGCGACTGGAAGTGACTATGTCTCGTCCAACTGCTTCTTGGATGCCTATAGTGCAGCTCGCAGTCGAACAGGAAGACCAACGATAGCTTTGAACTGGTATGCGTTTGAAGGGATAACAGGTCCTGGTTTTATCGGATACATGCCGATGGATGGCGCAATCCAAGCCTTCGCTGCTTCGCTGTCTTGCCAAACTGAGCACCTGATCATTGGGCAGTTTGATTTGCAAGTGCTGAAGGAATGGGCACCGTCTCTGAAAGTAAAGCTCGGAGATTCGATATTTGCAAGCGAAAAGTCTCGTAAAGAACGCGAAGTACCTACAGAAGTGACCATGCAAAACCGTGTTGTTTTGTCTGGTAGGGAAAAAGGCGATCACTACACTTCGCTGGAGCTTGCCTTAGGCCAGATTTGGTCTGATGTGCTGGGTTACACCGAATTGAGCATCGACGACGACTTTTTCAGACTGGGTGGCGATTCTCTTTTGGCAATTGGTATCGTTTCCCGTGTCTCCAAGCAGATGCAAAAAGAGATCACGATCACCAACCTGTTTCAGACACCGACGATCCGTCAATTGGCTATGTTGATGGCTCCGAATGAAGAAACAGCCGTGTCAGCGATTCCTGTAGCGGAGTATCGGGAAGCTTACCCAGCCACCTCGTCTCAGCAGAGAATTTATGTGCTGGAACAAATGCAGGGAGGGGCAGTCGCCTACAACATCCCTACAGTCATGATGCTTGAAGGAGAGCTGGACAGAGAGGCTTTCGAACGTGCATTTATCTCGCTGGTGCAGCGTCATGAGTCGTTGCGCACCTCGTTTTCCATCGTGGATGGAGCATTGATGCAAACCGTTCAACCGAGCGTAGATTTTACGTTGGCGTATAGTGAAGTCGACGAGAACGATGCCAAGAGAACGGTCGAACAATTCATTCGACCATTTGACTTGTCAAAAGCGCCGCTTGTTCGCGGGATGCTCATTCGCATGGATGTCAATAAACACTTGTTGCTGTTCGACATGCATCACATTATTTCCGATGGTGTATCCATCAACATTTTGATCCGCGAGTTCTTCCAGTTGTATCAGGGACTCGTGTTGCCCGAGCTGCGAATTCAATATAAAGACTACAGCGTGTGGCAAACCGAACAACTTAGCAATGGGATATTGGCCGCTCAGGAGAAATTCTGGCAGGGAGAGTTGGATGGAGAACTTCCTGTGCTTAATCTGCCTACGGACTACCCTCGACCGTCTGTCCAGAGCTTTGACGGAGATGTCCTAACCTTTGAGATTCCTCAAGAAATGACTGAGAAGATACTGGCACTGGCAAAAAACAATGGGGCAACCTTGTACATGACGCTATTGGGCGCGCTCAGCATTATGTTGTCGAAATACGCTGGCGAAGAAGACATTATCATCGGATCGCCAGTGGCTGGTCGTCATCATGCAGACCTGGAAAACATCGTGGGTGTCTTTCTGAACACACTGGCGATGAGAAATTTCCCGCGAAGCGATCGAACCGTGTCAGATTTCCTTCAGGAAGTAAAAGAACGGGCACTGGCGGCGCTCTCTCATGCCGACTATCCGTTCGAAATGCTGGTGGATCGTCTGACGCTGCCCAAGGATACAGCGCGCAACCCATTGTTTGATGTGATGTTCATTTTGCAAAATACCGGCGACGCGAAGGGAAGCATGAGTGCAAATGGGCTGACGCTCTCACCTTATCCTTTTGAACAGCGCTCTGCCCAGTTTGATCTGACCTTTGACATTATTGAACGAGAACAGCGCCTGATTGTCGATATCGAGTACAGCAACAAGCTATTCAGCAAAGAGACGATCGCGTCAATGTCCACACACTTCCAGAAGATTCTGGAGCAAATGGTGGAGGATCCTGAACAGTTGATCGGCAAGATGTCCATGCTGGCAGCAGAAGAACGCATGCTGCTGATTGAGCATTGGAATGACACGAGTCTGGAATACTCTCGTGAAAAAACGGTCGTCCAGCTCTTTGAAGAAGTAGCGGAAAAACAGCCGAACGCGTTAGCAGTTTCATGCGGAGATGAGAAAGTTACTTATGCGGAATTAAATAAGCGAGCAAACCAGGTTGCCCGTTTGATCAAACAACAAGGCGTCATTGCTGATACTTGCGTGGGCCTTCTGACGAATCGCTCCGTGGAAATGATGGTCGGACTCATGGCGATCTTGAAAGCGGGAGCTGCGTTTGTTCCGATTGATCCGCACTATCCAGAAGAACGCATCTCCTATGTTTTGGAAAACAGCATGACTCGCCTCGTCTTAACCCACGATTCTCTGGCAGAGAAGCAGTGGGGAAGTGTTGTCCGGGTGGACGTAAACGATTCCCGGATAGAGACGGAAGACGACTCCAATCTTCCGCCACAGGCTACACCTGGTGATCTCGCCTATGTCATTTACACATCGGGTTCTACAGGCAAGCCTAAAGGTGTCATGGTTGAGCACGGCAATTTGATGAGCTTCTGCGCAGGGATCGGAGAACACATCGATTTTGCCAGCGCAGACAAAATGCTGGCTGTGACGACGATTTCGTTTGATATTTTTCTGCTTGAAACGATTGTACCGCTGACGAAAGGGATGACTGTAGTCATTGCAACCGAGCAGCAGCAAGCAGACCCGCAGGTGCTAAAGGAGTTGATTTTGCAGGAAGAAATCACATTCCTTCAACTGACTCCATCCCGGCTGCAGCTCATGCTGGAAGAGAAGAGCAACTTGCATGCACTTGACAGCCTGAAAGCGATCCTGATTGGAGGAGAGGCTCTTTCAAAGTCTTTGTTCCAAAGGCTTCGCACACAAACGAAGGCGAGACTTTACAATCTGTACGGTCCGACTGAAACAACGATTTGGTCTACGGTGCAGGACTTGACCGATGCAGAGGAAGTAACGATTGGTGCGCCGTTGCCCAATACACAAGTCTACATCCTCGATGAGCATCTCCAAGTGCAGCCGATGAAGATCAATGGTGATCTTTATATTGCAGGAGATGGGGTAACGAGAGGATACTTTGGCCAGCCAACACTGACGGCTGAGCGCTATATTCCTAATCCGTTTCAACCTGGTCAGCGCATGTACAAAACAGGTGATCTCGCGAGATGGCTGCCGGACGGGCGTATTGAATACGTGGGACGATCTGACTTTCAGTGCAAAGTGCGCGGTTATCGCATCGAATTGGGTGAGATTGAAACTGCCCTTTCTCAGCATCCGGATATTACGGAAGCAGTGGTCAGTGTGCGAGATACCGCCAGCAATCCTTACCTGGCTGCCTACTATATGGCGAAGCGAACGTTGGACAGTGATGAATTGCGTGCGATGCTGAGCAAAAGTTTACCCGATTACATGATTCCACATTTCTATACGCATATGAATATGTGGCCGCTGACACCAAACGGAAAGTTGGATCGCAAATCATTGCCAGAGCCTGATTCACTCCAAGACAAGCACATCGAATATCAAGCCCCGGCTACCAGACTGGAAGAACAGGTGGCGGGCATCTGGCAGGAAGTGCTTAAACGTGAAACGGTCGGTATGCAGGATCACTTCTTCCAAATAGGCGGTAATTCGCTTTTATTGGTACAAGTTCATGCCAAGCTTGAACAGCTTTACCCTGGACGGGTTCGAATTGCCGATTTGTTCGCTCATCCTACGCTGTCTAGCCTGACCAACTTTTTGAAGAATACCGCTTTAGACCTGGCAGATGAACAAGGGGAATCTGATACGGCTACCTATTGGTTGAAGGAGCTGGATCGTGTCTCGCTGATAGAGTTGTCGCCTGAGTATTGGGCTAGTGGAGAAGCGAATGTGGACACAGACTGGGTCCAATTCTCACTTACTGATGATCTGTTTGAAAATGTTCAGCAGGTAAGTCAAATGGAAGCAGTTGAGGTACAAGACGTTCTGCTTTCGATGTACCTGTACCTCATGGCGGAATTGACAGGACAGCAGGATCTTTATATGGAAGTAGCTGTCGCCAGGGAGCTGCAGATGAATGTTTATCCATTCCGGGTGAACATGTCAGAGGTCAATACCTTCTTCGATCTTTTCAAGCAGGTGCAGCAGAAACGACAGTTCATCGAGAAATGGACGGGAGACGCCTCGTTGTGGCTTGAAAAATTGCGGATAGAACGCAACGACGGAACGATTATTCCATTATTTGGCGGTGTCAATGCGTTTACAGATGCATCGTTTACACACCATGAACATGAGCTTGCCTTCTGGATCAAGGAAGGAAACGACGTGATTGATATCGTGTGTGCGTTCGACCCTAAATGCCTCCGGGCAGAAAAAGTCACGGAAATGACTCAGGATTACCAGCAATTGCTCAAGATGCTAGTGAATGAATACATGACGTAGAGAAGGGTGATCAAACATGGACAAAATCGCACTCTTATTCCCGGGACAAGGTTCGCAATATGTTGGAATGGGCCAAGCATTATGTGAGGCCCATCCCATTGCGGCGCGCACCTTTGAAGAAGCAAGTGATGCACTTGGATTTAACCTGCAAACACTTTGTTTTGCAGGGGATGTACAAGAATTGACCAAAACAGAGCACGCACAGCCAGCAATCCTGACAGCAAGTGTCGCAGCCTTCCGCGTTTATTCACAGGAAATGGACATCGAACCGAAGTGGGTGGCTGGTCACAGTCTGGGCGAGTTTACGGCCCTGACTTGTGCCGGTGCCATCCAGTTTGCAGATGCCGTCCGCCTTGTCTATCGGCGAGGTCAGTTCATGCAGGCGGCTACGCCGCAGGGTGTCGGAGCCATGTCAGCAATCTTCGGGTTGGATGCTCAACTTGTCGAGGAGATTTGTCGGGAACATTCTCGTGACGGTGCGATCGTTGTGGTCGCCAACCATAACTCCGCTGATCAGATCGTCATCTCTGGACATGCACATGCGGTGCGGCAAGTAGAAGAAGCGTGCAAGCAGCAAGGCGCTACTTCCGTTGTCACCCTCAAGGTGAGTGCGCCTTTCCATTCGCCTCTCATGGTGCAAGCAGCCGAACAATTAAATGAAGAACTGACGCGGTACACGTACTGCGATCCCAAATGGCCTGTCATTTCCAATGTGACAGCACAACCATATGTCCATGCTAATCAGCTTGTCGATTTGCTCACAGCCCAGACAACCAGCCCTGTTCGCTGGCAAGCTACGATGGATTACTTGGTAAAACAGGGAGCGAATACTGTAATTGAGCTCGGACCAAAAAGTGTACTGACAAATTTGGCCAAAAAATGTCCGCTTCGGGCCTTTGCCTTTGACAAGCAGGGGGAGATCGATCGTTATCAACAAGAGCTTCAAGATGCTAAAAAGCGTAATCAAGCAGCAATTGCCCAATTCGTCGATTCTTGCATTGCGATTGCCGTTTGCACGAAAAACCGCGGTCTCGATGAAGAAGCGTACCAGCAAGGGGTGATTACGCCCTATCAAGCACTTCAACAACTGAGACAACAGCTGGAACAAGGGGAAAAAGAGGGGGGCTATGGGGATGTACGCGAAGCTTTTTCTCTGCTTCGTTTGATCTTGCAAACCAAAAAAGCTCCTGACGCGGAACAAGCCATGCGCTTTGAACAGCTGACCAGCAAACCAGAACTGCAACAGCGATTTCCCGAGATCAGCAACGAATGGCAAGCAAGCTAAGCCGAACCAGGTAAGCA
This sequence comes from Brevibacillus sp. RS1.1, assembly GCF_013284365.1. Taxonomy (NCBI): domain Bacteria; kingdom Bacillati; phylum Bacillota; class Bacilli; order Caryophanales; family Paenibacillaceae; genus Brevibacillus; species Brevibacillus sp. RS1.1. The sequence goes on along the minus strand of NZ_JABSVA010000001.1, from coordinate 260,136 downwards.
GAGGACCCAAGGAGGAAGAATGCAGTGAGCAAGCCATTAGGACTGAACCGAGTCAAACTGAATAAACAGCAGACGGATGCTCATTCAACTGACAGCAAAGCCAATCAACACGATATTGCGGTGATTGGTGCTGCTTGCCGATTCGGAAGCGCAGAAAACCCGGAAGACTTTTGGCGTCTTTTACAAGCTGGTCAAGATTGCGTCCGAGAGCTTCCCAAAGAGCGCCAGAACGATTTGATTCCATTGTTACTCGCCAAAGGGTTGACGATGGAGCAAATTCAATTTCGAGAGGCTGCCTACCTGAATGAAATTGATAAATTCGATCCGCAGCTCTTCGGTCTTTCTCCTAAGGAAGCCAGCCAGATGGATCCGAACCAGCGCTTATTTTTGCTGACATGCTGGGAGGCGATTGAGGACGCAGGATATGGTGGAACAATGCTCGCGGGCAGCCGTACGGGTGTATATTTGGGATTTAGCAGTGATTTTGGTGAGGAGTATAGACGAATGATTCGAGAGCTGGAACCAGAAGCGTTGTCCACCTCAATCATTGGCAATATGAAATCGGTGATCGCTTCTCGCGTCTCCTACCTGTTGGATCTCAAAGGTCCGAGCATGCTTGTAGACACATCCTGCTCCTCGTCGCTGATGGCTGTTCATCTGGCATGCCAAGCGATTCGTCGAGGAGAATGTGAGATGGCGCTGGCCGGCGGTGTCAAGCTCATATTGCTGTCTTTACAAGATGGAAGCAATGATTTGGGAATTTTATCGCAATCCGGTCGTACTCGCCCTTTTGACAATGATTCAGACGGTACGGGTGTCGGTGAAGGCGTTGGCGCCGTTTTACTGAAACCGTTGGCAAAGGCTCTTGCAGACGGGGATTCGATTTATGCGGTGATCAAGGGAAGCGCCGCCAATCAAGACGGCCATTCGTTCGGGCTTACAGCGCCAAATTCACTGGCACAAGCCGAAGTAATCCAGCAGGCATGGAAAGACGCTCAGATTGATCCCGAAACCCTTTCCTATATCGAGGTGCACAGCATAGGTACCAAGCTGGGTGATCCTATGGAGATGGACGGGCTGGAGAGAGCGTTTCGCCCATACACAAATCGGCGCCAATTTTGCGGGATCGGCTCGGTAAAGACGAACATCGGTCACACCGACCACGTAGCGGGGATGGCTGGTCTTTTCAAAGTGATCCTGTCTCTTAAACAAAAGCAGATACCTCCGCATTTGCACTTTCAACGTGCGAATCGGATGATTCCTTTTGAACAATCTCCCATTTACATCCATGACACGTTGACAGAGTGGGAACCTGAGAAAAGCGTGCGACGGGCTGGAATCAGTTCGTTTGGGATGAGTGGAACGAATGTGCACCTCGTAGTAGAGGAAGCACCAGGATTTATACCACCTCCCAAGCAAGAAGAAGGGACTCAGGCTATTGCGTTATCCGCGAAAAGCAAGGAGAGCTTGCTCAACCTGTTGCTCCGCTTTCAGAAGTGGACCAGCAAGCCAGTGGAGGAACTGCCGACATTGGAAAGTCTCAGCTTTACGGCAAATACGGGGCGTAGTCATTACGGCTACCGATTGTTACTGATTTGCAGGGACATGGACGATTTTGCAGCAAAAATCTCCAAGTTGTGCGTAAGCGACTGGACAACACTTTCTGATCCAGATATTTTCTTTGGCTGGCACAAAGTTATCTCCCAGGAAAAAGCGGATAAAGAGCCTGGAATACTGACCGAGGCCGAACAACAAGCGATGAATAAGGCGGCTAATGCTCTTTTGCAAAAGCTTTTGTTAGCGCAAAGCAAAGAGTTATCTGATCTGAAAGAGCTTGGCGAATTGTATGTGAGCGGGGCAGATGTACGCTGGAGTGCCATGTATACGTTTAAAAAGCCGCGCCGCGTGCACCTCCCTGTTTATCCGTTTGAGCGTAAGCGTTATTGGCTGGACATCTCTTCTCTTCCTTCTCTTGACAAGGATGCCGGGAGAGAAAAAGACAAGGTCGCACCGCAAAAATCTGGAGAAGCGAAGCTGCCAAACGTGGTTGTACGTGGGAGAAAACATGATACCTACACCACTTTAGAGCAAGAGCTGGCTCACATTTGGGGATATGTTCTGGGGCTTGAAGAAGTAGATGTCCACGACAATTTTTACGAGCTGGGCGGGGACTCGATCATCGCAATTAAAATGATCAGCGAAATCTCCAAGCGGATGAACCGAGAAGTAGAAGTACAAGACCTGCTTACCCATTTGACGATTTCCGATTTTGCTGCCTTTCTTGATGCGGCTGGGCATGTAGAAGAACAGGTTGCGAAAGCAGAGGCAGCTGCTACTACAGTCCAAGCTATTCAACAACAAAACGCAAAATCAAGGCAGGGTGCGCAAATCAAGCGCGGCTCGTATGCCGATGTCAGCCATTTATCCTGGCGTCAATGGAATTGTTATGATCGCGGTCTCGCTTTATTAATGGAGGAGCAGGATGCTCATCTGATCCCTTATTTTAAGCTTTTTCTCGGGTTGAAGCGCAGCTATCAGCTTGATACTGAGGGGTACCCCTATTCGTATCGGGAACATGCTGAGGTTATGGGATATTTGTCGGATGAGGAGATGCTTTATAAATTTGGCTATCGGGTCAAGCTCGTGCCAGTCACACATCTGGATGAATTGCATGAGTCGATCATTCGCCAACTGGATCATGGCAAGCCCGTAATGGTTGCGTTTGACGAGTACTATACCTTTTACACACCGCAATACCAGAAGGAACATACCGATCATCTCACCGTCATCACTGGCTATGACCATGAAAAGCAGGTCTATACGATCATCAATCACAATCATTTGACTCGCGGGCAAGCGCAGCGAATCCAATATGATAAATTTTCCACAACGTACCAAACGCTTGAAGAGATTTATGCAAATGTAGATCCGCATTCCCGGCTGATCATGGTGCTCGATCGCGTTACAGATGACGAGGCAAGCTTGCGTGCGAGCGCGGATGAGGAGTTGCTGCGATTACTAAAAGCGGTCGAGACTAAACAGCAAGTTGGCCGTGAGCTTACGCTGTTGCTGTCACTTACGGAGCAGCCAGACACCTATTTTCATGAAGCTAATCTAAACGAGCTCTACGTTCAATTAGGCGGGAAAGAACTGTGGATGGAAACATTATTGGACTGGTACATTCCACAGGCGGATCAGTCTGTACGCGAACTGGCGGAGGAGATTTTGCAGATATCCAATAACGCGGTGAATCGTTATGCCCTTAGCTTATACAAAGAAAAAATGTTGAAGCGATCCGATGTGGAAGCTGCTGTCGACAAGTTGAAGTCACTTACTAGTCAATTTCTGCAACAAGTATTTGCCTTGCGAGAACGTGATTCGGATATCCGATAGTCGCATGTGTTTACCATTACGATAGACAGGAAGGAGAGTGCTCATGTCACTCATCGAGATTCAACCGAGCAAGCATCCGAACCTGGATTGCATCGGCGCTTCTATCTACACGGTTCTGAAATACTTGAACTTTTCCGCTTTGGAAACAGCTTGGAAGCAGTGTGGTGCCATCTATCTTAAAACGCAAGATTCTCCTTATGGAGATGTAAACGGTCAATACATGAGAACAGTTGCAGAACTGACGTGGATTCACAATATCCGCGTAGAAGGACAGGCTGAACCGGAAAACGACCTGTTTTTGGCAAATATTCAAGAACGTTTGGAACGGGACATACCGACAATCGTCCTCTGCAATATGGCAGAACTCCCGTATAACCCTTATTATCAGGACCTGCCTGAAATGCATAGCATCATTGTCACCGGTAGAGAGGGTAACCAGCTGCTGATCGTCGATGATTACTACCGCTATAAAGGTCTGTTGCCCATCGAGCAATTCTTACTGGCGAGCAACTCTTCCTATCGGGATGCAGGTACAGGTGAATGGTATCCACTCCACAATCGTTCATTTGAATTGGTACTTTCAGATTCCCTGCATCCGACTCACAATCAGTTGCTGGAAGCGGTCAGGAGCAATCTCAGCGTACTTGAGGGTCGTTGCGACATCAATCAAATCAAGCGGGAGTTGGATGTACCCGATGATGTCAACATCGAGGTAGGGCTGAAATCCCTTGATCCTTTTATGAAAGACGTAGAGGCTTTTCTCGCTAGTGGAGTGGAGATTACTGACGATCATCTCGATATCCTTAACCATAGCTTGATCAGCATGGCACAAACACGAGCGATGTATGCCAACGTGCTACAGGTGATCAGTGAGAAGTACGAAAGCTTTGCAGATCTTGCCGAGCTGTATCGTAGTATCGGACATCAATGGAAAATTACGACCAATATGATTTTAAAGGCTTTTGATAGTAATCGCAGTGACATGGTTCATCGTGTTCTGCAAAAAATCAGCAGCATAAAAACGCAGGAATTTGAAGCGGTCACAAGCACAAGAGAAGTACTGGAACGAGTTGGCGTTGTTGTGTAAGCATCTAGCACATGGAGGTACTCCTATGGAAAAGGAAAACGAAGTATACGAGACGCTCCTACAGTTGTTTTCTGAGTACGTGAACGAAAGCGGAGAACTTACGGAGTACATTGATTCATTGACCTTTATCAAGTCGGTCGTAAAGGTTGAAAAAGAGTTTGGTATTGAATTCGATGATGACATGCTCCACTTGGAAAACTTTCAAGATATGAAAACATTGGCAGGTTACATTCAGCAAAAAATGGATGCAAAGACTGCCTGATCAAGGGCCGAGATATATTCAATCGATCGGACGAAGACGGGAAAAAACGGGAGAGAGGGCTCACCATGCTAACGAAAATGATGGCCATTAGTCACATGATTGGCAATACGCCTTTAATCAAACTTGAGCATGAGCACATCAATCTGTTTTGCAAGCTGGAGTACAACAACCTCATGGGAAGTGTAAAAGTGAGGCCCGCCTTTTATATATTACAGGAGGCGATCAAAAGAGGAGAGATTACGCAAGAAACTACCGTAATCGAGTCATCTTCGGGAAATTTTGCTATCGCTTTAGCGACTTTGTGCAAGCAAATCGGAATTAAATTTATTCCAGTCATTGACCCCAATATTAATCCTGTATATGAGAATTTGCTCAGGGTATTTTCTCATGAGGTCGTAAAAGTAACGGACCGTGACGAGACAGGGGGATTTCTCCTAACGCGCATCCAAACTGTCAATCGTTTACTCAATGAGACGAAGAACTCGTTTTGGACCAACCAGTATGGAAATCCGGATAGCGCTCGCGCCCATTACTTCGGACTGGGAGCCGAGATCGGAGACAGCTTCGAGACGTTGGATTATGCGTTTATCGGCGTCAGCTCTGGCGGCACGATTACTGGAATCTCGCAGCGATTGAAAGAACGATATCCGAACGTAAAAATCATTGCGGTCGACACGGCAGGATCCGTGATTTTCGGACAAGAGCCACAAAAACGATACATCCCGGGAATTGGATCAAGCATGCGACCTGACATACTCAAGGGTGCGATCATTGATGAGGTCGTTCATGTTTCGGAGGAGGACACAGTCGAGGCTTGCTATCAGCTTTACACTGAGCATGGCATTTTTGCTGGAGGATCTTCTGGGACTTCCTACTGGGCGATTAAAAACTATTTCAAAGATCAAAAGCATGTAGTCAAGCCTAATGTCGTCTTTTTATGTCCAGACGGTGGTATGCCATATGTCAATACCGTATACAACCAGGAATGGGTTCAGTGGTTGCATCAGCAAAAGCATTCTTTCGTTGGCAATTAAGCAGTGTCCAATAAATCTACTACGATAAGCAGGGTGGGATGTACAATGTTATATCTAAATACGAGTGATATTGAAAAGGTCGGCAAGAATTGGAAGGAAACCATTGATGTTATTGAACATGCTGTGCATTCCTTATACAAGGAAGATTATGCACAGCCAGTTAAACCTTACTTGCGATATCATGACATGGCAAACCGCATTATTGCCATGCCAGCATTTGTAGGCGGAGATACTTACATGGCGGGAATCAAGTGGATTGCCAGTTTCCCGAAAAACCTCCAAGAGGGCATCCAACGCGCGCATTCGATTACGATCCTCAACGAAGCCAGAACGGGTAAGCCTGTGGCAACGATTAATACTGCCCTGGTGAGCGGGATTCGAACGGCTTCTGTTTCCGGTCTTCTCCTCAAGCATTACGAACAAGTACGTCCCCTGCAAAATGTAACGGTCGGAATTATCGGATTTGGTCCGATTGGCAGACTTCATCTACAAATGGTAACGGCCATGTTAGGTGAGAAAATCGACAAGGTGGTTCTCTATGACATTGCGGGTATCCAGCAGGAGCATATTCCGGCTGAGATAAAAGAGAAAACGGTTATCGCGCAAACGTGGGAAGAGGCATACTGCGAGGCAGATGTGTTCATTGCATGCACGGTATCACCGCATGGTTTTATTGACAAGCAACCCAAACGTCACTCTTTGTTGTTAAATGTGTCGTTACGCGATTTTACACCAAAAATCCTCGACTATACCCGCTCCATTATCGTAGATGACTGGACTGAAGTTTGCCGTGAGAACACAGACATCGAGATTATGCATCTGGAAAGAGGATTGCAAAAAGAAGATACCAAATCCATTACAGATATCGTCTGCCTGGACCAGATGAAGGAATTTCCACAAGATGAGCCCATCATGTTTAATCCGATGGGGATGGCGATTTTTGATATCGCCATTGCTGCCTACTATTACAAACAAGCGCTCTCGCAGGGGATCGGAACTCACTTGCAAGACTAACTGGAGGTTACCATTTTGTACGATGTGCTAGCAAATCTAAAACTGGTAGAGTCATCTCGTATTTGTTTGCACGAGTCACATGAAAACAAGCGACTACACAAGACCAGACAGATCATTGAGGAGGAAGGAATTTTGCGACATCCTCCGCTGGCGATTCTCATGCAAAACGGCCAGTATTTGATCATTGATGGTGCACATCGGACCTTTGCTCTTCAAGCGCTTGGGTGCAAACATATCCCCGTACAGGTAGTGGAGCATGAGGATTTTCACTTGGATATGTGGGATCATATTGTGCCAGTCGCTGCATGGTTGCAATCAGTGGAGCAAGATTCTGTGTTTCGATGGGAAACAGAGCGTTTACGAGAAACACCTGTGGCAGAAATGAAGATAGGGAACAACGAACGTTTCTATCTGTATCCAAATGAGAATCGGCAGGATGATGAGTGGCGAATGAAGCTATGGCGTCAACTAGTAGATAGTTACAACTATAGCCATCCGGTGCATCGGCTGCCCACAGGGATGCTCGAATGGCCGGACACAGGAGCTGCCTTGATACGATTCCCGCAAATCAGTTTGGCTGAATTGGAGCGTATCGTATCGGAAGGGCATGTTTTGCCTGCGGGAGTTACCCGTTTTGAGATAGACGGGCGTCTATTAAACTTGTGTATTCCGATTAGCCTATTGAAACAAGAGCAAATCGAGCAAGAACAGTGGGAGCGATTGGTTAAAAAATGGAGAGAAACCTTGCGCCTCTACTCGAAACCCGTGTATATGTGCGATGCGTAATAAGAAACCGTGGCGAGTTTGATTCGCCACGGTTTCTATCCAATCCCAATTGACATCATGTGCTCGTTTTCTTGCGGTTACGGTCTTTCCCACAGACGCAGTGCCTAAAAAGGAGTGGATCATTCTGCAAAAGATCATAGAGGAGTCGAGACGAAAATTAGCGTTTTTGCTAATAAGTTTGGTTCTCGTACTATCTGGCAGTATGCCCGTGTACGCCGAAACAAGCGTTCGACAGGATACGGAAATCGGAACGGCAATCGAACAGCTGGTCAATCAGACCATGGAGTCGGAAAAAATCCCAGGTGCAGCCGTTGTGGTCGTCAAAGAGGGGAAAACCATTTACAAGCAATCGTTTGGTTTCTCTGACACCGAAAAGCAAGAGCCGGTGACTTCTGACACATTGTTTGAAATCGGATCGAACTCCAAAGCATTTACAGCGTTAGCCGTTCACCAGCTTGTCGAGCAAAAACGACTTTCGCTGGACGACCCGGTTCAGAACTATATTCCGTGGTTCAGTGTTACATATAAAGGACAACAGGAAACGATCCTGATTAAGCATTTGCTGCACCATACCAGCGGGATTCCGTTTGAAAGCATTGGCTCCATCCCTATTTCTTCTAGCGAAAATGCGATCGAAGAAACTGTGCGAGCCATCAATCATTCTGAACTGGTACGCAAACCGGGGACCGAGTATGAATACGCCACCATTAATTACGATATCCTGGGCTATGTCGTTGAGAAAGCCACCGGAGAAACGTATGAGCAATATGTACAGCAACAGGTCATTGCCAAATTGGGATTAACCCAAACTTTTTTGAAGGCGCAAGCACCCGTGGAGGGGATGGCAAAAGGGCATAAAATCGAGTTCTTTTCCCCAAAAGTGTATGATGCGCCTGATTATCGTGGAAATACGCCAGCAGGCTATGTCGTTTCCAATGTAAACGATATGGAACGATGGTTGCAGATTCAGCTGGGGTTCGAGGCATCTTCGTTTCCTCCCGAGTTGGTGCGTGCTTCCCAGCTTCCTGATCGTTCGGTAGCTCCTGCTGCAGACGGTTTCTCGTATGCGTCAGGCTGGATGATTTATCAGGATGGTGGAGGACAAATTTCGCACGGCGGAAATAACCCAGCATTTTCTTCGTATATGGTATTTCGTCCAGAAGAAAAGCTGGGCGCCGTCGTTTTGACCAATCTCAATTCGTTGAACGCATCTGTTATCGCCGAAGGGGCCGTCAATCTCGTACTAGGCAAAGAAGCTCCCGTAGTCGTGTCCGACACCAATCTTCAAGCGGATCGCCTGGCAAGCATTTCTCTTGTGATCCTTGGCATCCTTTTGTTGCTACTTGTTGGGGGGATCGTGCAGATTTTCGTACAAGTTTACCGAGGCGAACGAAAACTCGCCGCAAATGCGGGGCGAATCTGTTTTGCATCCTTTGTTGCATTTGTTGTCATGGGCAGTGTTTTGACAGCCGCCTTATACTATTTGCCGGACGTTTTTTTTATGGGCTTACCGTGGACATTCATTGAGGTCTGGCTCCCCATCACCATTTTTTACGCCATGTACGCATTGGTGACAGGACTCGCACTGTTTAATGTCTACATCACACTCATCCGCTTGTTCCCGAAATCGCAAGAAAACTCCATGACGTCTATTGTTATACAGGGGCTTATCAGCGGATTTGGAAATGCGTTGATTATTTTTATGATCAATCTGGCGCTTACTTCTACGAACAAGTTTCACGCATCCATTTTCCTGTATTTTCTCCTGGGTATCTTGTTGTATATCGTTGGGGAGAAAATGATGCGTAGCCGGCTGATTGTCATCACAAATGAAATTGTATACGAAAAAAGAATGGAACTGATCCGCAGAATTTTTCGGACCCCCTATCAAAAGTACGAGACACTTGATAACGGTGAAATATATGCGGGGTTAAATAACGATACGGAAACGATTAGTACGTTCGCCAATAGTGTCGTCGTGGCACTGACGAGTGCGGTTACACTCGTGTTTTGCTTCATTTATCTGGGCTCGCTGGATCTATACGGATTTTTGTTTTGCTTAGCGGTCATTTTTGTGGCAGTAGGCTTGTATACGTTGGCAGGTCGCTTTGCAAACAAAGTATGGGAGGAAACCCGAGACATCCAAAATGTGTTTTTCTCCTATATTACCGATATGATCGGAGGCTTCAAGGAGCTGTATCTGACGCAGGCGCAACGAAAAGAATTCGAAGCAGACATGGAAAGAAGCTGCTCTGACTATCGACATAAGAAATCAGCGGGCCAATTTAAATTTGTGAACGTGTATTTGATTGGGGAATTGCTTTTCGTTGTGGTAATCGGCACGGTTGCCTTTTTATTCCCGGTCCTATTCCCTTCGCTTCAAAAAGAGATGCTGATTAGTTATGTGTTTGTCTTTCTGTATATGACAGGGCCTGTTCACGGTATTTTGAATGCAGTACCGGAGCTGATTCGGATCAAGATCAGCTGGCAGCGACTAAATGCGTTGCTTGATTCCTTATCAGTGGAAACGAGAAGAGAAGAGGAGAGCTTAGCTGAGCGGAATGTGCAAGATTTTGAGTCGTTTTCAACGGAACAGGTACGTTTCCGATACAAAAACAAGGAGGGAGAAGAGTTTTCCGTAGGACCGCTGGACTTCTCCTGCCAAAAAGGGGAAATCGTCTTCATTGTTGGTGGGAACGGCAGCGGGAAGTCAACATTTGCCAAGCTAATCACCGGATTGTATGAGCAGGATGAGGGCGAGTTTTTCATGAATGGCCAAAAAGTGAATGCTGATCAACGCTGCGAATTTTTCTCTGCGATTTTCAGTGATTTCTACCTATTTGAGAAGATGTACGGAATCGATTACCAAGCGAAGCAAGAAGAAGTGAACAAATATTTAGAGGTGCTTCGCATCGCTGACAAAGTAGAAGTGGATAAAACGGGAACGTTTAGCACGACGAAGCTGTCTACGGGTCAGCGTAAACGTCTTGCCTTAATGCTCAGTCTGGTAAGAAACCGACCTATTTTCCTCTTTGACGAGTGGGCAGCAGACCAAGATCCTGAGTATCGTCAATTCTTTTATGAATCCTTGCTGCCAGAAATGAAAAGACAGGGGAAATGTGTCATCGCGATCACACACGACGATCGCTACTTCCATCTTGCTGATCAGGTAGTGAAAATGGAGAGTGGACGAATTATTTCGCAGCAAACGTTTGCGCATGCCTGATGGAAAAACAAGCAGAGAAGACCGGACGGGGACGATACCCGGCGGTCTTTTCTTGTAGGAGTGGCACGGCTCCCTTCGATTGGAAATACTAGACAAATAATTCAGACAGGTTTATAATTGGAAGCAGCTGGAATGGAATGCGGTAACATCATGCGGGTGTAGTTCAATGGTAGAACTCCGGCTTCCCAAGCCTGCGGCGTGGGTTCGATTCCCATCACCCGCTCCATACGAAATGGTAGAAAAGCCTTTGATATCAAGGGCTTTTCTTGTTTTTGTAGCAATGTTTGCAGAAAAACACGATTGGAAGCGAAACTTTTAAGTAGTTCATACAATTAAACTGTAAGTAGAGGTGGTCAAATGGAGTCCATATTGACAGAGGAATTGATATTGGAAGACTTAATTAGAGCTTCCCATCATTTTTTTGGATTGGAAGTAATTGAATCCAGTCCAATAAAACGTGGTTGGTTAAACCTGAAATGGAGAGTCACGACTGAATCAGGGCAATTCTTACTTAAACAATTCAATAAAGAACGATTTAAGCTGTATAATCCTGAGGATCTAAAGTTTGCATTTTCTCAACAGGTTCGATTAAAAATCAAGGCCTTGAATGTCCTAATCTTTTATCACACGATGAAAGTATACTGCTTGAATCAGATAAAGGAGAACTCTTTATTGTCATGGAATATTGCCAGGGCAAACTAATCTCGCCAGGTAAAGCTAATGCACATCAAGTATACAATCTAGGTCGAGCAACTGGAAAAATGCATCGATTGTTAAACGACGGGACACTTGGTTCTAAAGATACCCCCCAATTTGTTCCTCCAAGCCGTGAAGAGCGTTTAGCACATTGGAAATCAGTTTTGAAAAAGGCGAGGGAAGCTGGGAAGATCGAATTGCTTGATGATATAGAGACACAACTTAAAGCAACTGAAGAAATGAATATTGAAAACCTTGAAATACTTTCTACTGGGTGGGCACATCGTGACCTCTGGGTCGATAATATTTTATTTGATCATAATCGATTAACTGCAATACTAGATTTTGATCGACTGAAATATGATTATCCTCAACTTGATGTTGCACGGGCAGTTATGTCATGTGCCTTAGGTGATTATTTTGACGTTTCCCTGGCTTCAGCGTTTATTGAGGGATACAGTGAGGAACGTACCGTTATGGATGGTTACTTAACAAATTCATTGCAGTTGTTGTGGTATATGGAAAGCCCATGGTGGATTCATTCTAACATGGACCAACATAGTGTACCTCCGGCTCGTTTTGCAAAGGAAATGATTTGGCTCGCTAACAATCATAAAAATATGTCCACACTTTTAGGGAATATCTAGCTAAAGAAAGTGATCATGAAAAACGAACCGACTTTTTGCCGTTTAAATGGTTCAATAAACACAACAGTTAGCTTTAATAATCTGTTGTGTTTATTTATTATCAAATACCCTACCAGTCTTTCATAGTCAATAATGACCGCATATTATTTCGTTTTTGGATTTATTCAACTAACAGGCAGGATAATACAACAGCCGTGTTTATCGCAAGGGTTTTTCCAATGTCTACATTAATGGGTGCACTTCAACCGAAACACATTGGCTGCTTAGGCTTTTTTAGTTCCGTCTACTTGACAGGGGTAAGAGACGGTCGACTGGTAATCCAAAATGGTTTTCTTTGGATGTGAAATAAGGCGGTAACTTGTTATTACATCAATTTCATGTATAATGCAATTAATGCATGATACATATTATGCGCAAGACACTAGTTGAGGGGAGTAATTAATTTCTTATGAATAGAGAAGATGCCTTGAAACTAAGAACAGATATTAAAAAATTTATTAGAATGACTGGAATTCTCGAACCAGAAAGAATTCCAAAAGATCTGTTTGAAAAACCTTTGTCGGTTTCCCAAATGATGGCGTTAGAAGAACTAGAGCTCAAGAAATTAACTATTTGGGAATTAGCTAACAAGCTTAAATTAGAACAATCATCAGTAAGTAGATTAGTAGACAAGTTGGTAAAAAATGAGCTTATTTGCCGTGAAGTAAATGAAAATAACAGAAGGGAAGTTTATCTACATCTCACAGAAAAAGGTAAAATAACGGTTGCTTCTTTACGGGAACAATCGATTCATTTTTATCAAGGAATTCTCAATGATTTATCAGAAGCTGAACGGAAAACAGTTGTCAATGGCTTTGAACTCTTAATCAACTCGATAGCTAAATCCGCTTCCTTAAAAAGGAATGGAAAATCGTATATAGAAGGAGGCAATGAATGAGTTTAGATTTTGAAGGGCCAATTATAGAATTAAAAGAAAAAATCGATGAATTACAGAAGTATATGGAAAAAAATGATCTCGATTTATCTTCAGAAATTCATGCATTAAAAGAACGATTAAAAGTAATGCAATCTGAAATTTATACGAATATTTCACCATTTCAACGAGTTCAAATTGCTCGGCTTCGTAACCGGCCTACAACATTGGACTATATTCCGTTATTGTTTACAGATTTTATCGAACTTCATGGCGATCGACTTTATGGAGATGATAAAGCAATAATCGGTGGAATTGCGAAATATAAAGGCATGCCTGTTACGATTATTGGTCACCAAAGAGGTAGGAACACAAAGGAAAGCATAGAAAGAAATTTTGGAATGGCACACCCAGAAGGTTATAGAAAAGCTTTACGCCTTATGAAGCAAGCTGAAAAGTTTAATCGCCCTATTATTACATTCATTGATACTTCAGGTGCTTATCCGGGGAGAGAATCTGAAGAACGTGGAATTTCTGAGGCAATAGCTCGTAATTTATTTGAAATGGTAACACTTAGAGTACCGATTGTTTGTATTGTAATAGGAGAAGCATCAAGTGGTGGAGCCCTTGGGATTAGTATCGGTAACCATATTCATATGCTAGATAACTCGTGGTACTCGGTTATTTCACCGGAAGGAGCGGCATCGATATTATGGAAAGATGCTAAGTATGCTCCAAAAGCGGCTGAATACATGAAAATTACAGCAAAAGAATTGAAGCATTTAGGAATTATTGATCAAATCATTCCTGAAGTGAAAGGTGGAGCACAAAATGATATAAAATGGCAGGCGGAAATGGTTGAATCTGTCATCGAATCATCTCTAAAAGAATTGGTACGATTGTCTCCAGAAGAGCTTACGCAACACCGATATGAAAAGTATAGAGAGATGGGGAAAATTGGAATCATAAACGGAACTAATGAGGAAAAATAGTGAAGATTGAAAGGAAAGGTAAATACGCTTTTCTGTGAGGTGAAATGCTTTATTTTCTCTGAACAGAAGAAACAAGGGTGTACAGGGAAGTTACACCAAACAAAGTCCTTCCATGGGAAGGACTTTTTATTTGTACATTCACCTTATCCATCTCGAGCTCCATTCCCGCAGGATTCTCAGTCTTGTGAGTAGAATAAACCAATGAGCACGCATGAAAATCCGCTTTAACAAGCCGTCCTTTCTTGTTGGTACCAGTTGAAAAAATAGAATCGGAGGATTGACATGAGAACCATACCACTCGGCACGAGCACGTTAGAGGTACCTGTTATCGCAATCGGTTGCATGAGAATAGGCTCACTAGACAAGCTGCAAGCAGAGAGCTTCGTACAAACGGCGCTTGAAGAAGGGGCGAACTTCTTCGACCATGCAGATATTTATGGAAAAGGCAGTTGTGAGGAAGTATTTGCAGAAGCGATTCAGATGAGTCCTTGCGTTCGCGAGCGTATCCTGTTGCAATCGAAATGTGGTATTCGGCCCGGTATGTTCGACTTTTCCAAAGAGCATATTTTGAATGCGGTAGATGGCATTCTAAAGCGTTTAAAAACTGAATATTTGGATGTTTTGCTGTTGCACCGTCCTGACACGCTTGTCGAACCGGAAGAAGTAGCGGAAGCGTTCGATCTTTTGGAAAGCACGGGTAAAGTACGCCACTTTGGCGTTTCTAATCAGAATCCGATGCAGATCCAGTTGTTACACAAATATGTGAAGCAACCAATCGTCGCTAACCAGTTGCAGCTCAGTATTATGAACGCGACGATGATCTCACAAGGCTTCAACGTCAATATGGAGAGCAACTCGGCTGTGAACCGAGATGGCAGTGTACTCGACTTCTGTAGGCTGCATGATATTACCATTCAGCCTTGGTCGCCATTCCAGCATGGATTCTTCGAGGGGTCTTTTCTTGGAAACGAGAAATTTCCTGAGTTGAACAAAAAAGTCGACGAAATTGCAGCTAGATATGAGGTATCCAACACGACAATCGCCATCGCTTGGCTGCTACGGCACCCGGCGAACATGCAACCTGTCATTGGCACGACGAATATCGACCGAATGAAAGATTGCGTGAAAGCCGCCCATATTCGTTTGACGCGAGAAGAGTGGTATGACATCTATCGTGCTGCCGGAAATGTGTTGCCATAACGGCTTCCATTTACGAAAATACCTGATCGATCTTGGCTCTGTCATAGTCTAAAATCCAATGCGAATAGCTTTCATAAATCCCTCTGATTGTTTCAGGAGAAGTGGCTAATAAATCACAGCCTCGATCGTCATAGATGTGAAAGATGGTTTGTTTGCTCGTATTGATAATGTAGACCCGGTGAAAAATATGTGGTTGTAATCCCATGTCCTGACGGCAGATTGCTTTTATCATCGGAACAAATGAAAAGTCCGATGTCTTACTTCAAGGCGAATCGATGCGTTCGATAGGCTTCATTCTCATCGTCTTCTGGAAAAACAAAAGGGATAGTGTGTTGTTGCAGCTTATACAAAAGGGATTTGTTCTTCACATATTTGGAAAAGACGTTCAATTTACGCTTGAAAGCTCCACCGTCTCCAAAATCGTTTACATCCACTACAATATAAATGTCATCGTTAGGTGCATGTAAAGTCTTACATAAAGTAATCGCTCGCGTATAAACCCCCTGTAAATAGGGGCAATTTTCATAAACGTTATGGTAATGGTAGTCCACGCCCAGTTCAAAACGGATTCCGATATCCCAGTTATAAAACAATGGTGGTCTAAGCATTAACGTTGGAAATGTATGGCGTAAATACTCGTGAAACGTCATCAAAGCACCTCTCTATTAAAATGGATGAAAGCTATTCCTGTAAAAATTCTTTTTGTTTCCACTCTTTGTATAGAGTAAGGTCGCTGCTCACTTGTCGAAACACCAGTCCAATGATTGTCGCGTCATCTAGTAAACCAACAACGGGAATAAAATCTGTGATGGCGTCTACGGGTGAAACAAAGTACAAAATCCCGCCAATAATCATCAAGATGGATTTAACCGGGATTGTTCGGTATTTACCACTCGTCCAATCACCGAAAATACTAAAGAGTAGCTGTAAATTCTCCCAAACATCACCGATCGCTTTTTTATCAGCTTTTTTCATTGCTTTTTTTAGGAGATGAGAAGCTTTTTCTTTATCGTTCAGATATTCAGAGGCTTTGGATTCATAATTTTTAAGAAACGTCTTTTCATGTTTAGCCATAGTGCCCCCTATGTTTCGTTGAA
This sequence comes from Brevibacillus sp. RS1.1, assembly GCF_013284365.1. Classification (NCBI taxonomy): domain Bacteria; kingdom Bacillati; phylum Bacillota; class Bacilli; order Caryophanales; family Paenibacillaceae; genus Brevibacillus; species Brevibacillus sp. RS1.1. The sequence goes on along the minus strand of NZ_JABSVA010000001.1, from coordinate 243,789 downwards.
GCCAAAAAGGGCGAGAACACGGTCATTTTTGGCTTCGGTGTTTTTGAAACCGCTTATAATCCTTGAGGTGCTGCATGATGGATCGTTCCCAGCGTCTTTTTCTGGTGTTTACACCAAGATGACTTTCCCCGTACGATGACGGCTCTCCGCAAATTGCACGGCCTCTTTTACATCCTGCAAAGCAAATTTTTCTCCAGGTGCAGCTATAAGGAGCTTCCCATTCTGAACGAGCTCGATGACTTTCTCAAACGTTTCGTGCCAGGTAGACAAGGAAACGCGTTGATTCCAGTGGCGCAATAAAAATAGTTGTGGGAGAACGCCAAGCTCTTTCGAGATGATCGACCAATCCACTTGAACTCCCGATAAAAGGCCTAATGACAAGAAAATCCCGCCAGCACGTGTAGACTTCGCCAGCTCTAAACCATCAGGTCCGCCAATGGAATCAATAGACGCATGTGCACCTTGTCCGTTCGTGACACTCATGATGGCATCATAGATAGACACATGTGAACTGTCGATGACATGCCATGCCCCAAGCTCCATCAACTCCTCGGTATATCTTGCGTTTCGGACGATAGCGATTACCTGAAAACCAAAAAGAGCGGATAGTTGAATAAACAAGCGGCCAATGGCTGAGTTAGCTGCATTGACTAACAAAACCTGCTGAGAAGACAGTTGAAGGGTCTCCATGCAGATGACCCACGCAGTAATGGGGTTGATATACAACCGACTGGCGATATCATCTGGGATCGAATCAGGTACCTCAATGGCTAGCTCGGCAGTCGTTTTGACGTAATCTTGCCATGTACCCTCACCGCGCAATGGCAGAACACGTTTCCCGATAAGAGAGCGTTGAGCAAAAGGACCTGTATCAATAACGGTACCAACCCCCTCATACCCAGGAATAGCGGGGAGGTTGATGCGATGCTTGTAAGCACCACGAATCGGGATGATGTCAGAAGGGTTAATAGGACGTGCGCTCATTTTCACCAAAATTTCATCTTGCTTCAACGGTTCAATTAGCCGTTGTTCAACCTTCAATACTTTATGGGGCTCACCAAATTGATCGTAACGTACTGTTTGTGCATACATGTTTGTGTACTCCTAACTTTGTCAGCCATAACTGACGAAGGAAAGTGTTTCGTCATTGCGTATATGGGATCGGAATGTCTTTATCTTAGGTATAAAAAATAACCCCCGTCAATCAAAACGAGAATACAAAAAAGAACAGATACGTGATCGGAGCGCTTTTCAAAATTATACCAGTACTTCTATGAGGAAACAATTTGATAGAAAAAGCGATTGATAAAAGAAAAAGAGCGCATCTGCGCTCTTTCGGATCATTCTTTTGCTCGTGGTGCACTTTCAAAGCCTACTTTTTTATGCGTGCCATCACAGAACGGTTTTTTCTCGGATTGACCGCATCGACAGAGTGAAAAAGATGAACCGACTTCATACTTGTCACCTGCTCCATCCAGTAACTCAACTGCACCGGTAACACGAATTGATCCATTGTCGTTAATCTTGATGGTTACTTTTTCTTGATCCACATGTCATCCCTCCTTTTTTACTATCTTTACCTACTATGATTTCGGGCAGAAGGGTATGTGGTAAATAATTATTCTCTACATGGGAAGAGCCTGTCACAGCGATAGTGAACTTGCTGGTGGAACAATGCAAATTGGTGTTGAAATCAGGACAAGGTACGGTTATTTTTAGCAGGGAAAGGGTTTTGTCTCATGACGATTTCAATGGATAACTTAGAGTCAGATCCTCCTACACTTTATAAAGAAGCATTTGTAAACGAGTGAGCTTGAAAAAAAAGCGAGAGGTCGTCAGCTCCTCACCTGGTTACGGGTGGGAACTGGCGGCCTTGTTAGCGAGCAGAAGGATTAAATCGGCGTAGACCGATCAGCAAGAAAATAAAGAGTAAGACAAGCGGAATCGCTACAGTAGATGTGTCACCATGTAAAAGCAGAGTGACTGTAGCACCAAGCATAATGATTGCGAGTGTATAGGCAGCGTAACGCGCATACTTTTTCATCAATAAACCCAGTCCGCCGAGCACTTCTCCCAAACCGATTACAACTTGGAACCAAAGGGGAAACCCGAATCCTTGGAAAGCGAGTGTGGTCTCTGGATGACCAATCAGCTTGTAAATACCAGAGGAAACGAACATCAAGCACAATCCTACAATCATTACCCATTTTGCAAACATACGCAGACTTTTCACACTGAAATCCTCCAATCGTTTCGTTGTTGGATTCAGTATAAGCCGTCATTTATGACATCTTTTGTCATATAGCAATGACTGAACGTTTTGGATCGTAGTTGAAGGTAATTCCTCCATTTCGTAAGCTGATTTGAGTATAATAGGATGGAGATATAGCCGAAAAGTAGATAATTTCCGGGAACCAGGTGTACACAAAGGTACCAAACCATCGGGAAAAAAGCATGGAGGAATGCGATATTCAAACGAAACAATATAACGTACCCGTTGAAGCGACATTGGAAGTAATTGGTGGGAAGTGGAAGGTTGTTATTCTTTGTTTGTTAAAAGAAGGTACGAAAAGATTCGGTGAGTTGCATCGATATATGCCTAGCGCATCGAAAAAGATGCTGACCCAACAGCTACGAGAGCTCGAAGAAGATGGATTGGTCAACCGATCCGTCTATCATCAGGTTCCTTTAAAAGTGGAATATTCACTTACGGAGCAAGGAGAGAGCTTGCGGACGATCTTGAATCTGATGTGCGAGTGGGGCGAAGCGCGTATTCATAAATAAAATGATACATAGGAAAAACCCGCCATTTCATCCACAATGGAATATCGATGGCAAGCCCTTGTATAACAGATATGCGCTACTCATCACTTGTATTTTTCAGCGTACTCGGCGTAGTTTACTACTTCGATGACACTCGACCAACGAAGAACGGTTCCTACAAACCGTTTAATGTCTAAACCTTGCATGTCGTATGATTCGGCCGTATTTGTTGTTCCAGTTGCGTCCTTAATAAACGTCACCTTATATCCGCGATCATAGGCAGCGATCGCCGTAAACATACAACAAAATTCCGTCTCAAAACCGATTATAAAAAGATGCTCGACCCCTAAGTTTTCTAAAGTTTGTGTGAGCTCTGTTTGGAAGAAGGAACTAGGGGTTTGCTTCTCGATCAAGTAGTCGGAATAGTCTTTAAATGGAGGGTGTATTTCAGAACCGATAGAGCTTCTATTCAGTGGACTTTCTTCTGCAGCATCGATATGTCTGATAAAAATGACAGGACGATTGCTCTCTTTAAAATCCTTAATTACTTGTTCCATCAAAAAAAGTTCCTCTTTGTAATCCCCACCATTCACAATTCCGCTTTGCACATCAATGACTAAGAGTGCGTTCATTGCTTCACCTTCCTTCAATCATGTAGATAAATCATTCGGTAGGAAAGCGTGTACTTCCTGCAAAGTAAATACCATGAGATAATGAAGGAAATTCAAGTACTTCATCCGTGTTTCCCAATTTTTAGCCACACAAGGCTCTTCTTCCACGAGTGAAATACCGGAAATGGGAACGGTTTCCGTCTTGCATGTCGTCAATGAAGTGCGAATTAAGCTAGGGTAGTATGGATTTTCATTGGAAACAAGCTGTTGACCAACTCGCATTCACGGCCTCGACTAGTACAGTTCGAGGCTTTTTGTATGCAGTTTAGCCTTCTGTTTTTGATATGATAGAAAGGTCTAGTTTGTACGAATACTTGATCAATAAAGATTTCTGGAGGTTGCCATGCGCTATCAAGTCATATTATTCGATGTAGATGATACACTTCTTGATTTCAAAAAGACAGAAGCAAATGCTTTGCAAAAGACGTTTTCCCAGTTTGGACTTGCTACGGGATCGTCTGATTATGGAGCGACTTACAAAGAGATCAGTAAAGGATTGTGGGAGGATTTAGAAAAGGGGCGAATCACTCTAGCAGAGCTGGGCGTAGAAAGATTTCGAAGACTTTTCAAAGCTGTTCAGCTAGACGTCGATGCAGAGGCGTTCGGCAGTGCCTATCTCCAATCCTTGGGCAAAGAAGTGCATTTGGTACCGGGAGCGGTTGAATTGTGCCACAGTTTGGAGGATTGCCGTTTGGCGATCATTACGAATGGGTTCGCCTCTGTGCAAACAACAAGAATCGCCGCTTCACCGCTTTGCAACTCTTTTGAGCATCTGATTATTTCCGAAGAGGTCGGCTACAAAAAGCCTGATCGAGAAATTTTTGACTACGCGTTTTCCAAATTGCAATGGACGGAGAAGGCGAACGTATTGATGGTGGGAGATTCCCTGACCTCTGACATACAAGGGGGGGCCCAATACGGGATTGATACGTGCTGGTTCAATCCTCAGGGCAAGGAAAATCAGACGAGCATTCAGCCGACGTACGAAATCAGAGAACTGAGCGAGCTTCAAGAAATTGTGCGGAAGGGTATCGTGAATTTGTAGGATCTTTCCTGTATGATGAGAAGGTATTGATCTACAGGTAAATCTAGAATCTAGTGATTGGAGCCCTATAGATATGTATCAGAATTTAGAAGAGTGCATCCTTGACTTGGAAAGGCACGGACATTTGGTCCGTATACGCGAAGAAGTAGATCCCTACTTAGAAATGGCCGCGATTCACTTGAAGGTCTACGAAGCGGGCGGACCAGCATTGCTGTTTGAAAATGTAAAAGGCTCAAAATTTCGCGCGGTATCCAATCTATTTGGCACAATCGAGCGCAGCAAGTTTATTTTCAGAAGCACCTGGCAAGCCGCTGAAAATATCATCGCTATGCGCAATGATCCGATGAAAGCGCTAAAGCAGCCATTTAAAAATATCGAGAACGGCTTTGCAGCTCTGAAAGCATTGCCTGCAAAAAAATCCACTAGCATGCCGGTAACTGCACAGGAAATCAGCATAACGGACCTTCCACTCATCCAAAGCTGGCCGATGGATGGCGGAGCTTTTGTCACGCTGCCCCAAATCTATTCGGAAGATCCGGACAAGCCTGGAATCATGAATTCCAATTTGGGTATGTACCGTGTGCAGTTGACTGGTAATGAGTATGAAGTAAACAAAGAAATTGGCTTGCACTATCAAATCCATCGTGGGATCGGTGTCCACCAAGCCAAAGCGACCAAAATGGGGATGCCGCTGAAAGTAAGCTGTTTCGTTGGCGGGCCGCCTGCACATACTTTATCGGCTGTTATGCCGTTGCCAGAAGGCTTGAGCGAAATTACTTTTGCAGGTTTGCTATCTGGGCGCCGTTTTCACTACAGCTATATCGATGGTTACTGCATAAGCAATGATGCGGATTTTGTCATCACAGGAGATATTTATCCTGGAGATACGAAACCAGAAGGACCGTTCGGTGACCATCTGGGTTATTACAGTCTGATCCATCCATTCCCTGTGATGAAGGTACAGAAAGTGTATGCCAAGCCGAATGCCATCTGGCCCTTCACGGTTGTGGGCCGTCCGCCACAAGAAGATACATCGTTTGGCCAGTTGATTCACGACTTAACGGGCGATGCGATCAAACAAGAAATCCCGGGTGTAAAAGAAGTCCATGCAGTAGATGCTGCCGGTGTACATCCGCTGCTGTTTGCCATCGGAAGCGAGCGCTATACGCCATATCAACAAGTCAAACAACCGACTGAGATGCTCACCATTGCCAACCGCATTTTAGGGACGGGTCAATTGAGCTTAGCCAAGTATTTATTCATTACCGCAGAAGAAAACCGCCCATTGACGACGCATGATGAAGTTGATTTTATGACCTATATTTTGGAAAGAATCGATCTGCATCGCGATGTTCATTTCTATACGAACACGACCATTGATACGCTGGATTATTCGGGAACGGGCTTAAACAGCGGCAGCAAGGTTGTCCTCGCAGCTTACGGCGATCAAAAACGAGAGCTGTGCAAAGGGGTACCAGATGAACTGAAGGATTTGCGAGAGTTTGCGAATGCTCGCCTGATTATGCCAGGTGTGGTGTCGATTCAAGGTCCAGCTTTTACCGATTACGCAAACGCCCAGCAGCAATTACAGAATCTGTGTGACGCGATTCAAGCAAGAGGACCGATCCCGTCTTGCCCGATGATTATCCTTTGTGACGACAGTACCTTTATGAGCGCCTCGCTACAAAACTTCCTGTGGGCTACCTTCACACGAAGCAATCCATCCCACGACATTTATGGCGTGAACAGCTATTACGAGAACAAGCATTGGGGCTGCGATAATTTGATTATTGATGCTCGTACCAAGCCACATCAAGCACCGCCATTGGTACCAGATCCAACTGTCGAGAAAAATATCGAACGACTGTTTGTCAAAGGTGCGAGCTTGGGAGGAATCCTGTAAGCATTGCCTAAAAGTAGAGGTCCGTAACCTTTCGGTGCGGACCTTTTTCATGGAATGGTACTATTTGGATGGAGGTTTCACCAAAAAATGGTTGGAGGGGTACGGAATGCTTTTCATGGAGCGAAAGCAGTCTTCGAGGATTTATTTCCTCATGAGTTGGATTATAGCAGTAGCCTTGCTTGTCACATGGTCACCACAGTCACCCTGGCATCCGAAGAAATAGAAGAGTCGATACCGGTTGAACTAAAAATAAGTCCAGAAAAAGACAGGTATTCTCCAAGAACAAAGATACAGATGGAGGCAGTTACGAAAAAAGAGGGAAAATCATTCGAAGCGAAAATCGTGGTTAAGGCAAAAATGGATAAAGAGCAGACGATAACCATTGAGCCAGACACGAAAATAAAGGGAAAGAACTATGTGTCAAAGGCGACATTTACACCGGAGGATATCATCGGCGACAGAGTGGGAAGTTTGGGTATCGAGTTTGAGATCATTATGAGTGATACAGATAAAATATGGGTAGGAAGAGCGAATAAAAGGATCTTTGTAGACAACATGCCGGAAACGGTGCCTTCTGTAGATTCAGAATTTTTCATTTCACCTGAACAAAAACTTAAAGTGGATGAAAAAATAAAATTCACTGTACATACTCCGTATAAGGGAATGATTCGCGAAGACGCGAAGTTTTTATTTTTCTCGTTTAATTCAGTAGATACGACTCAAAAGGTAGAAAAAGTAAGAACCACACTTGATCGCAAGAAGGGGATGTACGTAACAACAGGTTACTTTACCCCACGTAAAGAGGGAACCTATACCCCTTTCTTTTTCTTGGAAATGTATGATAAAGAAAAAGATGAGGAGATAAGTGGAAGTGGAGTGGTAAAGTTTGACGTGATCGCGAATCCCAAAACCGAAGCTTCTCTTAGCCCACAAACCGCAACAATCAAGCTTGGTGATGAAATTTACTTGCTGCTAACCTATCAAGCAACTGGAATGGATTCAGCAAAATTTAGCAGAGAGTATAATTATGACGTGGCCGAAATCAATGATGAATATGACGAAGAAAATAAAACGCACAAAGTACTGCTAAAGTTCAAGCCGGAGCAAAAAAAGACACATAAGTTTGAGGCAACTGTGAAAAACATCGAAACGGATACAAAGGCAACTGCAAAAACGACAATCTATGTCAAATAGGTTATAAAGAGAGGATGGATGGCTCCCAGTTTTAACCGGGGTCATCTTTTTCATTGCTGTCGAATCGAACTGATAATTGCAAAAATTGCACGATTGATGGGGAAAGGAATCGTTCTTTACCACCGAGAAAGCGTTTTCTATAATGAATCTCAAGCAAGGACACAGCTTTTTATGGAAAGGAGAAAGGAATGGTCTTTTTAACCACACGTTCCCATGCATTACTGAAGGTGATACTCGACAGCTACTATCCGCTGAAAATTAAGGACGTCGCGCGCGATTTCCAGGTAAGCGAACGCACCGTCAAGTACGATCTGGATAACGTTAGGCAATGGTTAAAGGAACGAAATGTCATCCTCCATTCTCAACCGAATAAAGGGCTGTGGATCACGGAAGAACAAGAGCATCGAAATGCTTTGAAGGAAAATTTGCAAAGGGATGACAGCAAAACACTCATTCTGCCGCAAAAGGATCGGGTCAAGCATTTTTTGTTCATTCTTCTACTGTCGGAAGGGTATCAGCGAATGAACGATTTGGCCGACCATATGGGTGTTAGTCGCAATACCGTCGTTGCCGATGTGAAGGACGCGGAAAAGCTGCTCGATGGCTGGCGTCTCGAGCTCGTCACGAAACAAAGGTATGGTGTGCGCGTAGACGGGAGTGAGCGGCACAAGCGGTATGCCCTCGAAAACTTGATTCACGATCTGTTGGATGGAATCGACATGTATCGGATGGTACAGGGGATGTTTTTGGAAAATGGACAAGAAGCGAGAACGGGTCCGTTATTGGAGAAGTGGCTGATCAGCCGTGCAGAATTAGGGGAGATTATTCACAGCATCAAAGCATGGATGAATGCTGCTTCGGAGACGCTGGCAGACCGAGCACTGATTAGTTTACTGATTCGCTTATGTATTGTCGTCCATCGTGTACAACGAGGTCAATTGGTCACGGCAGATGATGCCGAGCTGGGGGAAGCGAGGCATTGGAGCGGGTACGAGCTGTTCTCACACGAGGTTCGAGTATTATGTCAGCGATTGCACGTCGATATTCCCGAACACGAGATTGCGTATGCGTGCCTTCCGCTGTTAGGGACCGAACAGGTGCCAAGAGAGGCGCGAGCAGGGAGGATTGTTTTGGACGTTTTCCAGACAACCAAAGAACTGACGGAAGCGGTTAGTAACCGGATGCTGGCACCGTTGCACGAGGATCAGGAGCTGATGAGACTGCTTTTTGCTCACCTGGATGACAGTTTGAACCGTTATCGCCAGGGAGTTCTTTTTGCGAATCCACTGACAGAGGAGATTCGCCGTTCATACGCACGCATGTTTGATGCAGTCAAACGCTCTTGCGAAGAAGTGTTTTGGCAGCGCGGGGTCTATTGGCTTGATGCAGACATTGCTTACTTTGTCCTGCATTTCCAAGCGGGATATGATCGCTGGCTGGAGCAGAAAAAGGCAGATGCGCTCGTCGTTTGCGGAACAGGCAGAGGGACTTCTCGGTTTTTGAAAACGTACCTCGAAAGCGAATTGCGTTCACTTCGGGTCGTAGGCCTGTGCTCCAGTACAGAGGTAGAGAAGTATTTGGCGAGTCGTCGCGTGGATGTCATCATCAGTGTTCTGCCGATCAAAGCCGAGGTGCCTGTTGTGATTGTCAGTCCCCTTCCAACGCGCCAGGATATCAACCAGATTCAGAATTGTCTGGAAGCCTTGCAAGTGGAGGGAGGAAATCGACAGCAGACTGTGAATGGTCGCAAGGAAGCTTGGTTTCCCACGATGACTGCTGATCTCAATCCGTCAGATTTGCCAGTGGTGGAGAGGTTGTCTCAGGATGTCATCTGCAAAGGGTATGAGATCAATCAAAAAATCGTGACTGCTTTTCGTGAGTACGTAACGGAACAGACGGCAAGCGGACTGACGCTGCATCTACTGCTAATGGTGAATCGATTAGCTTTTGGCTCACCCTATCAGGAGGAGTGGGAATCGTTGGGTGAGGCAGAATCAAAAGAATGGAAGGCATGGCGTGAAAAGCTGAACCAATTGATGGCTGAGGCAAACCTCCAAGTTCCGTCTAGTGAGGTGACGGCCATTATGCGCTATTTTTCAGGAAAAGGGGCGGTAGAGAGTGAAAGTGGATCTACTCATACGCAACGGACGGGTCATTGATCCTTCCCAGAACCTGAACGGGCACTATGATCTTGCCATTCGGGAAGGGCGAATCGTTGGGTTGTATGAGAAAGGGAAGACAACCGACGTTCAAGGGATGTATCTGGAAAGCAAGGAGACGATCGAGGCAGAGGGATATGTGGTGACACCTGGTTTGATCGATCTGCACGCTCACGTTTTTCCGACAAAGACGAGTTTGGGCGTAGCCGCGGATCGGGTCGGGGTCGAGCAAGGAGTGACAACCGTAGTAGATGCTGGCAGTGTCGGGCTATGGTCGTTTGATGCTTTTCTTGAAGAAGCAGTGCACCCTTCTGTTACTCGTGTTCTGGCATTTCTGAACATTTCAGGGGATGGCTTGTGTACAGGTGGTGGGGAGCTCGCAGACATGTCGAGGTTAACCCCGAGAGAAGCGGTAGCCCTTATCAGAAAACAGCCGATAATACGAGGAATAAAAGCCCGCATGAGCGGTTCTGTTGTCAAGCAAAACGGGCTTCAACCCTTGCTCGTAGCCAAGGAAGCGGCGAAGGAAGCGGGCGTACCCATGATGGTGCACATCGGAAACGCTCCGCCAAAACTCACGGAAATATTGCCTCTGCTAGACCGAGGAGACGTGGTGACACATGCGTTTCATGGGAAAAAAGGAGGGATGTTCGACGAACGAGGCGAGTTGATTCCAGAGGCACAAGACGCATTAGAGCGGGGAGTCTTACTCGACATCGGGCACGGCGAAGCGAGCTTTAGCTTCCAAACATTGCGTCATGCGCAGGCCCAGGGTATTACGCCACATGTCATTAGCACGGATGTTCACCAGCGCAATATCGATGGTCCTGTGCACAGCTTGACGCACACACTCACGAAGTTTCTCGCAATGGGCTACGCGCTCGATGAGGTGATAGCGGCGAGTACGTATGCGCCCGCACGAATTCTCGGGCTGGAAAACGAGATTGGGACGTTGAAAGTAGGGGCATGCGCGGACGTATCCATTTTGCAGCTCAAAAAAGAGAGGACAATTTTAACGGACAGTGAACAAGAAACGCTGGAGACAATGCAAAGAGTAGTGGCTTATCAAGCGATTACTTCAGGAAGGGTACTGACATGCAAATGATTGATGACATTCTCAAGGAACTGGCTGAGACAAAACCGGAATATATATCTGAAATTTCTGAATGTAAATGGATTCTCCAGAAAATTGAGGAGGAGTTTCGCCTCATAGAGATTCATATACCGCGAGAGCGCTGGCTGGCCATCGGTGCTCATGTACTGGCATTTGTGCGTCGGATGACAAACGGTGAAAGGCTACCCGTAATTGAAGCGGAGTTATTCGCTGAAATTCATCCCGATATGGTTATGCTCTCGCACAAAGTCCTCGCGGAAGAAAAGAGTGCATGGCAGGCCGATGATACAGAAGCGTTTCTATTGGCTGTTCATTTTGAAGCGATCCGTGCCATGCAGATGGGGCCAACTTAAAACATTGCTGTGAATATAGGGAGGTTTTGCATATGTCTAAGGTAAAAATCGTGATTGGGGATCGTCTCGGAAAAGGACAGAACATCGCAAAAGGAATCGAAGCAGCTGGCGGGACCGCGATCGTCATTCCAGGTGTTGGCGCGGATATGAAGGTAGGGGATGTCATGGTCAGTGAGAGCGCAGACCTCGGGCTGTCCTTTTGCGGAAGTGGTGGGGCTGGGGCACTGACAGCCAAGACCAAGTATGGTTTTCCAGTCGAGTACGGCTTGCGCTCAGTAGATGCTGGTATTACTGCTTTGCGTAGCGGCAACAAAGTGATTGGCTTTGGCTTCATGGATACAGAAGAGCTGGGCAGACGCATGGCGGAAGAATACATCAAGCTGGGAGGGAGGTAATTCATGTACACGGAGACGACGCAGACCTTGCGATTATCCGGCAGTGGCGATACGAAAGAAGGAGCCTTCAACAGGATTTTTTCCCAAATCAAGCATGTAGTGGCCAGACAAACGAATGATTTGGTCGTGCGAATCGAACCTGTAGGGGTTTCCATTGTGTCTGCGACAGAAATAGTGAAGTATGAGCGATTTTTGGGTTTGTTTTTCCCCCGTAAACGGACGCGGTATGACATCACCGTAGATATTCAAGTGAGGCTGGGTCTGGTCCAGGTAGAAAACATAACGTTTCAGCAGCAGACCGAGACGACTGCGGGTATGGGGCAGTTGGTTCGTCAGCGATAGAAGCAGACAGGGGGTAGCTTTATGGTTACATTGATGATTGTGTTGAAGTCGATCGTCATCGGGGCATTGGTCGGCTTCGGGGTTGGTGCGGGGGCAGCGAGGATGTTCCATGCACCCAATGTTCAGGGGATGGGAGCATTCCGGACTTTTGGAGAGCTGAACGCATGTGCAGGCGATCCCATTTCCCACTTTTCATTTGGTCTTGGTTTTTTGTTTAACGCATGGGCGTCTGTTGTTGGTGCTGGTGCATTGACGCAAGATGTCGATCATCGCGTCATCCCGAACTGGGCGGCGGCATTGTTGCTCTGGCGCAACAAGAATGTCGCAGAAACGTTGCACAATCCGAAACAAATGGCGATTGCCGGAGCAGCGGTCGGTGTCGTTGTGGTCACCGTGTTGAATTCCACTGCAACGGCAATTCCCGAATCGATGCAGCTCGTAGCGACGAAGGTACTGGTCCCGGCTGCGAACTGGTTGATTAACCCGATTATGCCGATTGTGTTCTGGATGGCGGCGATGGATGCAGGCAAACGGACCGGGATTTGGGGAACGGTCTTGGGCGGTTTGTCGCACTTGGTCATGGGGAATGCAGTGCCTGGAATCGTCTTGGGTATTTTGATCGGTAAAGGTTTGGATGACAGCGGTTGGAACAAAATTACCAAATCCATGTTTATTGCAGTCATTCTCTTGTTTGTATTCAGTGGCTTCTTCCGCGGTTTTGATGTTGCGCTCTTGAAGAGTATGTACGTGGAAATTCCACAGTGGTTGATAGAGCTACACGAAACATTCGGATCGGTGGTGAAAAAGTAATGGGTGAATTGCAGGCAAAAGGGTTTTGGTATTCAGAATGGGCATTTCCCCTCTTTGTGGCGTGCTTGGCTTCAGGAATCTTTGCGGGTACTCATCTTTACTATGTGTATCATGTCGGGGCCTTTAACGATATCGCCATCGTTGCGATGCTCGAGGCGGGGATCAAGGGTGGCGGATATGGTGCGGCTGCCGCGTTTGGTGCGAGCTTTTTGTTTGCTCGTATTTTGGAGGGACCGTTGGTTGGGATTCTCGATATTGGAGGCTCGTTGCAAACAGGTATTGGGATTGGCGTTCCAGCGTTGATGCTGGGAGCGGGCTTTACAGCTCCGTTGACTTCTTTTCCTTTGGCGCTGGCGACAGGTGCGCTCTTGGGCTTTATCATTGGTACCGTGATTATTTTGATTCGGAAGTATACGATCAACGCATCGAACTCCACCTTTGGTGCCGATGTCATGATGGGAGCAGGAAACGCAGCAGGGCGTTACTTAGGTCCATTGATCATCATTTCAGCGATTATGGCTTCGATTCCAGTTGGACTCGGTGCAACAGTTGGAGCAGCGATTTTCTATTATTACAACAAACCAATTGCGGGTGGTGCGATTATCGGGGCCATGCTCCTCGGCGCCATTTTCCCGATCCCGACACAATGAGGGAAGAGCGAAGCGTTTTCACAGGAGGGATGGGCAAACCATGGGAATCTATCAGCAGCTAGGGTTGAAGCAAGTCATTAACGCAAGCGGTAAGATGACGGCATTGGGTGCGAGTGCCGTCCATCCTTCTATCGCAAAGGCCATGGGCGAAGCCGCTATGGATTATGTAGAAATCAGCGAGCTGATGATTGTGGCAGGTCGTCATATCGCAGAGGCGACCGGGGCAGAAGACGGTTGTCCTACCTCTGGAGCAGCTGCGGGCATTGCCATTAGTGTAGCAGCTGTCATAGCTGGTTGCCATCTGAGCTTGATCGAGCGGCTTCCTTTTTCCGAAGGGATGAAGAACAAGATCATCATCCAAAAAGGACACGCGGTGCATTTCGGTGCTTCCGTTCAACAGATGATTGCACTGGGCGGAGGGAAAGTCGTAGAGGTCGGGCATGCCAATCAGGTAGAAGCAGACCATTTGCGAGAAGCCATTGATGATCAGACCGCAGCACTGCTCTATGTCAAATCTCACCATTCGATTCAAAAAGGGATGCAGTCGTTAGACACGATGATTCAACTCGGTCGGGAGTTTGGACTTCCTGTCATTGTAGACGCAGCGGCGGAGGAGGATCTGCGGCGTTACGTGGCGATGGGGGCCGATCTGGTCATTTACAGTGGCGGAAAAGCAATTGGTGGACCCACGTCTGGGTTTATCGCAGGTCGTGCCGATCTGGTTGCCGCATGTCGCGCGCAATATAAAGGCGTTGGTCGTGCGATGAAGGTAGGAAAGGAAGCCATTGCGGGTTTACTTGCAGCGCTTGGACAGTACGATCCCGAAAAGCAAAATGTTACCGAGCAGCGCAGGCGAGTGGAGTGGCTGGCAGGAGAACTGGACAGATTGCCCGGTGTGAAAGCAAGGATCGCACAGGATGAGGCAGGCAGGGAGATCTATCGTGTGCAAGTTCAGCTTGACGAACGAGTGACGGGAATGACGGCTCGCGAGCTTACACGCCAACTGGAGCAAGGAAATCCAGCTATTTTTACCCGTAACCATTATGTGAATACGGGTGTGATCGCCTTTGATCCACGACCGTTTCATGAAGGGCAAGAACACATCATTGCAGCACGAATGAAGGAACTGCTGCAAAAACAGGGAGAAGGAGAATAACAAAAGTGGGCACACAAAAAATTCGTTTAAACGTTTTGGCACGGGATGTAGAAAACGCAAAACAAATATGTGCCGTGGCTGATGGCCGCGCTCTGGTCGGGATCTTGGTCAAAGGATTTGCGTCCGTAGAAGCAGCAATAACCGCTGTTGAACAATACCAGCAAGCAGGTGTACCCGTGTCTGTAGGGCTTGGCGCAGGTGATCCTACGCAATGGAAAAAGGTCGCTGAAGTCGCGGTGCAGACACAACCAGATCACGTCAATCAGGTATTTCCGGCAGCAGGCTATACGCTCGGGGGGCTACAGGCAGTCGGCAACTCACATACCATCGTGAATGCATTGATTGCCCCCGGTGGGCAACCAGGAAAGGTTCAAGTCACCACGGGACCAATGAGCAACAAAGTGCCAGAATTGCTCTCTTGTGATGCAGCCGCCGCGATGCTGGCGGAGATTGGCGTACACTCGGTCAAATTTTATCCAGTCGATGGGTTGGAAAGGCTGAATGAAATCAAGGCGATGGCAGAAGCAGCCGTACGTTACGGGATTCCCGTTTTTGAGCCGACTGGCGGGATCGATGCTGCTTCGATTCGGCCGATTGTGGAGGTATGCCTCGCAGCTGGTGCCAAACAGGTCATTCCACACATTTATACATCGATCGTTGACAAGGAAACGGGATTGACTCGTTTAGATCAGGTAGAAGAACTGCTGACGGCTATAGAAGGCCTGTAGCTATTTCACGAGAAAGGGATAGGGGTGAATCAAATGAGAGAGAGACAGGTCATCGTCCAGTTGGCACAGGGATTACACGCGCGTCCCGCTAGTTTGTTTGTGAAAGTAGCAGCATCTTTTTCCAGTGAAATCGGATTGAACAAGGAGGAGAAGAAGGTGAATGCCAAGAGTATCATCGGCGTCATGTCCCTCGCTGTGTCGAAAGGACAATCAGTCGTCTTGACTGCGGATGGTGCCGATGCAGAACAGGCGTTGGATGCGTTGGAGCGCGTTTTGGTCAGTGTGGAGTAATGGGGAACGACAATAGGTAATGCAATCAGCGTCAGTGTAAGACTTTATTAGGTCTTACACTGACGCTTTTTCTTTTATTGGATCAGACTAAAACATGGTTATCATCAGGGATTTCGTCTCATTCGAACCTCAACCACCGTAGAAAATGGTTACTTCCAGGTTCCTACTGTACTAAAAAGTGCGTTCTTTTCTTTGATGAGGCTATACCACATAATGAGTCTCAAGATGATCATCACCTTTGAAGAAGACGATTGTATCGTTCAAAGGATGTCGTCGATACGAAATATACTCACTTCTTTAGGAGGAATTCATATATGAAGAACATTCTGCAGAAGAAACAACTTGGTTTTGGTACGGCTCCTCTGGGTAATATGTTCCGCAACATCCCGGAAGAAGAAGCACTGGCTACCGTCGATGCTGCTTGGGAGAATGGTGTCCGTTACTTTGATTCTGCCCCATTTTATGGTGCCGGCTTGGCTGAGCTTCGCCTGGGGGAAGCCCTCGCGAAACGTCCGCGTGACGAGTATGTGTTGAGCACAAAAGTTGGGCGCATCATCCTGGATGAACTGGAAGATCCAACCTTGCGTGACTTGGGTGAAAAAGGCGGACTGTTCGAATATGGTCGCAAAAATAAGCTCCACGTGGACTACAGCGAAGACGGTACGCTTCGCTCGATCGAGGACAGCCTGAAACGGTTGCAGACCGATCGCCTGGACATCGTCTACGTTCATGATATCGCACAGGACTTCTATGGCGACGAGTGGCTTTCCCACTTTGAAAGTGCGCGAAAAGGTGCCTTTCGTGCCCTGACCCGTTTACGTGAGGAAGGTGTCATTACGTCGTGGGGCCTCGGGGTAAACCGTGTAGAGCCAATCGAGATCGCGATGGCATTGGATGAAGTACAACCGGATGCCTTCTTGATGGCTGGTCGCTACTCCCTGTTGGATCATGACCGAGCTTTGCAACGCGTGATGCCAAATGCCGCAAAAATGAATGCCAAGATTATTGCTGGAGGGCCATACAGCTCAGGTGTATTGGCCGGAGGTACCCACTTCGAGTATCAGAAAGCATCGCCTGAAATCATGGCAAAAGTCGATCGCATCAAAACGATTGCCAATCGTCACAACATCAGCGTCAAGGCTGCTGCGCTGCAATTTGTGCTTGCAAACCCAGCAGTTGCTGCCGTCATCCCAGGTGCGAGTCGCCCGGATCGAATCACGGAGGACGTAGCTGCGATGAACGAAGTGATTCCTGCAGCCTTCTGGCAGGAAATGCGTGAACAAAAACTGGTGGCGCAAGACGCTCCACTACCAATCTAACGATAAAAGGGGTAATCAACATGGCAAACACAATGGCAACGATTGAAATCTCTGCTTCTCCTGATCAAGTGTGGAAATTGATCGGTGGATTTAACTCACTACCAGACTGGCTTCCATATATCCCAAGCAGCGAAATGAGCGAAGGGGGACGGGTGCGTCGGTTGGAAAATCCGGACGGTGATGTGATTATAGAGCGCCTGGTAGGCTTCAATGAAAAAGAGCGCCATTACACCTACTCCATTATGCAAGCACCTTTTCCTGTTACCAATTATGAATCGACGATCCACGTTCGTGAGAATGGTGGCAAAGGAACGCTGGTGGAATGGTCTGGCGAATTTACACCAGTAGGGGTTAGCGACGATGAGGCTATCAAGCTGTTCCACGGAATCTATTCAGATGGTCTGGATGCATTGAAAAAAGCATTTCAAGCTTAAGCATTTGGAACGGATAGTAGAGCAAAAGGTCAACTGACAAAAATAGATACGGCAGCCGCGGTGTAGAACATATCAACGTGTTCTACACCGCGGCTGTTTTTTGGGGGAAAATGCATTTCATTTTCAGAGCTTTTCATTTTTATTAGGATACAGAATCCCGTACCGATGGGGTGAATCCTTTTATGATTAGCCATATAGCCAAAACCAATTGTTGAAAGGCTATTGGAATGTTCAACATCATGTAGGTTGCATCTAGACCGATGAAGCGAATCATAAATAATAAGCTTGCCAATATAGACAATGTAGCTCCGATAAGACCCCAGACTGACAACCAACGTGGAACTAATTGTGTTTGATAAAATACGCAGGTGAACAAGAGCATCGCCAACGCGAATGCCAGTGTCGTTGCCACATGGTTCACCAAATCACGTCCTTCCCGCAACAATCCACCCAGGGTCTGAAAATACGATACATGCAAAGTTCCGATTTTTGCAAACTCGTGGCTTACTGTCAAAAGCAACAGAAGAATGATTACACCTAGAATAATAAACACACCCGCAATGATGCCAAAAGCAACAGATCCTAGAGCTAACCCTTTATGGTGCTTACTTAACAACGGATACACCAAAACAGGAATACCAACATAGGCAACAATCATTAACAATTGGAAAAACGCTCCTAGTAGTACCTGGTTCTCATTTGGAGAAGCCATGACAAGGTAGTCGGCTCCATCTATTACAGGTACAACACTACATATACCTGTAATCAATCCGGCTAGTAATAACACCCCAGTCATTATTGCAGACCTTCTACCTGCATTTGTTCTCTTCCTCAACATAATTAGCCTCCTTCTCATACACTACCTTTGGCGGATGAAGGGATGCTGCCTTCCTCGGCATTTTTTATCGCGCATCAAGTGTAAAGGGTAAGGAGGAATAAAGTTCAATGAGGCAGTCTATAACATTATTATTCAGTTGCGATCCATGATTTGCTCCATATTTTTAAAAATGCTTCCAAGTAAAATCAATACTCAAGTACCCAATCGGTTTCTCCTTGAAGGTCAGTGCTTCTTTCGTCGCCAATTCTGGATTGCGAAAACAGACAAGGTCTTTGTGATATCCAAAAGCGCGACACACTTCCGGTCGAACGCTATGAATGCCACACTGATCTTTTTGCATGTCGTAGAAGATACAAGTTCCAAACATTCTCGGTTGATTTTTTAGATCGTCACGGAGTTTATTTGGAAGCGCTTTCAATTTCTTGTGTACCATTTTATATTCTTTTTCTGTTATGGGAACAGGCCCACAGCACAATCCTTTACAGCCTTGGCAAGGCAAAGTATTCATATCATCTACAACCTTTCGTCATGTGATGTTTGCTAGAAAAAACAAAAAAGATGATCCTCATTCATTCAGGAGATCATCTTAGGAACTACCGCATTCAATTGTGTGGGTGATTCAAAAATTCGGTAAGAAAAAAACTGTACTTCTATTATAGCACATATAGGAAGATTTTGACGAATGCTTTTCGAAACAGTCGAGTTGGTTTCGAACTGTACGATGCTCCGGACGGGTCCATCACCAATGATCCAACATCGAGGAAGTCATTGACGGAGCAAGCCCCATTTTTCTTGTTTATTTCGTCAAAACATACAACCACTCACCATTGCACTCTTCATCGTCCCCAGTCAAGCCTTCTAAGACGCGTTCAAACGAGAAGCCGAGCCTCTCGATGATGCGCACCGATGCTTTATTGTCTGGGTGTGCTTTTACGTACAATCGATCCAATCCGATTACATCAAAAGCGTAGCCGTTCCCCCAATAATCCCGTCCGATTAAATAATAGAGTTCTTTTTCCGGAGCAAGAAAATCGAGAACGCTAACACCACACCAGCCAATGAAACTGCCAGTAGCCTTTTCGTGTATGGCCACAGAATATTTAAAAGGCTGGTCAAAAGGGTAGGATGTCCCTTTCGATTTTGAAATGATCGCTGGATATAAAGAAGGGAAGCGCTCACGGTAAGCGCTTCGAACCTCATGTGTGTTTAATCAGAATGAGTTCTTCTACTTCTTCGCTTCGTGCTTCCGAATATGCCCGATCGATACCGAAAGGCTGAAAACCGTTTTTTTCTAACACACGAATGGATCCGATGTTGTCATGGGCGACACGCGCATATACAGGACGTAGTCCAAGGTCCTCTAAAAAGAGAGTAAGTGCATTTGTCGCGATTCCTTTGCCCCAAAAGCTTTTGTCTATCCAGTATCCAATCGTAGGTAAGCGAAACAGCTCAAAGCACGAAACATTACCAACAATCTGCCCATTCAAGAGAATGGCTCTTTTCACAATCGAATCATTGTTCAAAATCCTCGTCCAATGAGCGATGAAACCGTCCCTATCTTCTGGGTCCTTGACAGTAAAAGCAGCCATCTCATGTGCGGATTTGTCCAATTGCTGGGTGAAAAATATAGGGAGATCTGCCTCTGTTACTTCTCGCAAAGTAAGGGACTGATCACATAATGGCTCCAAGGAAAAGCACCTCCAAATACATCAGCTACTCTCTCTTCACCAACACTTTGATAATCAACGACAGTACCGTGAGAACCAAAATGACATTAGCGATGAGCATAATGCTAGGTAATTCAAGCCTAAACAAGATGTACACACTCCTACTCGTTACAACCTTTGAAAGTGAAAAAACTAGTTCTCCTCAGTGACAAGCATGATCGCAAAGCCATCATAGCCCTTGCTGCCAACTGTCTGTACAACGGTTCCACTAACACGCTTTTCTTCAGCTACCAAATCGGTGAATTGACGTACGCCGACAATATTGGGATCCGTGCTTGTTTCGTCCACGACTTGACCACTTCGTACAACGTTATCCGTGATAATCACAGTACCTTTGCGAGAGAGCTTTAATGCCCATTGGAAATAGTCGGGGTTTCCTTTTTTATCTGCATCGATAAAAATAAGATCAAAAGGTCCCTGATTTTCTTTGTGCAGTTGGATGAGAGAATCAAGGGCAAGTCCGACCTTCACTTCTACGATTTGATCCAGTCCTGCGCGGGTAATGTTCGATTGTGCAACTTCTGCATGCTTTGGATCATATTCAAGAGTAATGAGACGACCGTCCGCAGGAAGTGCGCGGGCTAGCCAGATGGTACTGTATCCACCGAGAGTGCCAATTTCCAAAATCGAACGAGCGCCTTGAATCCGTGCTAACAGATGAAGGAATTTACCTTGATTGGGTGCTACATCAATAGCTGGAAGACCTGCAGCTGCGTTCTCTTGAAGGACTGTGTCTAGAACGGAATCGGCTTCCAGTAGTTTATCTGTAAAATAGTGATCGACCGCTGTCCATTGCTCTCTATTCATGATCTCAACTCCTCAAGAATTTACAGGGATATCATAACACGATTAGCAACTTCTGGCTGGCTTTTTTGTAACAATTAACACACTTCAGCGGAGGGATTGTATGGTCGATCAAGCTTTATAGGTAAGATTTTCACCTGTTACCATTATTTGCGCATAGCGTGAACGCTGAATTTTCATGATAATAGAAAAGTAATCCAAGCTAGCTAGTATAATCCAACCTTGGGGATTCTTTTTACGCGTCCGACTAATTGAGGCAGTCTAAGTCGGCGCCACTTTTTTGTTCCATCTATAGGTAAATGTACCTATTATTGTTCGTTGTCAACAGAAAACAAGTCCTATATGATTATATCATTCACGTATGACATACGCGTACTACCCCGTACGCCCCAACCACTTTTTGTTGGTTGGGATTTTTTTTGTTCCGATTCATATCCAGTTATCTCCTATCGCGTTTCGATGCGATTTTTAATATCCTTGTACATAGGACTTGAAATGTTCTTGGGGTCCGCGGTGACTCAAATTATGCAGAGGAGTCACCGCTTTTTTTTACATACTTCCTCCGTTCAAGGTCAAGCTAGTAACAGGTGATTTTGGTCAGGAGGTGTTTTGTGTGCGCGCAACTTTCGTGGTGCTGACACTGGCTTTTGCTTTAACCGTAACGGGATGTACAAAGCAATCTGGTACGGAAACGAAGAAATCTGGTACAGAAACGAAGCAAAAAGCGGAAGCGGAGCCGTTGTGCATGCCTGTTCCCGTGAGACATTATCAATGGGAAGAGCGAGCGAGATCGATTACGGCTAGCGTGAAGGGCATAGACAAAATCGTGGTTGTGCAAATCGATAAAGAGCTCGATGTGGCTATTCAAGTAACGAATTTTAATCGGTTCAAGCTGGAATCGATTCAAAAAGAAGTCGGAAAGAAATTAAAAGAGGCCTTCCCAGATGCCAATATTCATGTGACAGCTGACAAGCGATTGTTAAAAGATTTGCAAAGGCTGAGTGACGAACGGTGGCCAACCGATGTAAAAGAGGCATGCCAGAAGAAGAAATCCTTAAAAGAAATTGAAAAGAAAATGAAGGGCTAGCCCATTTCTCAAACCTCACACACTGCATGGGTAGAGTGAGGTTTTTGTCGTTTGATTTGACAGAATGATGAATAGAAAAGGAAGGTTCTGTGATCAATGAACAAAGAAGGACTCCCTGACTGGGAGTCTATATCAGCTAGTAGTGATCACGATCGTAATGATGAGCGCGCTCTCGATCTCGATGGAGATCAATGCCTCTTAATTCACCCTTGGCTTTTTCCACAAGGACTTGATAATCTCTTACCACTTCCGTCAAGGTCGTAATGGATTCCTTATAGTCGGGATCATTACAGATTCCATCTATCGCTCGATGGAGGTGATACATCTTATCTTCGGTTTTTCGGATAAATTCTACCCAATCCATTCCGTTCATAAAATACCTCCTTTCCGTCATAGGCTTTACTCCCATGCGCGAAAGTATGCAAGGTGAAAATGCGAATAAAATCATGTGCATGCAATCTAATAATGAACTTTGGTCTTGTAACAATAATCTGTTCATGATAACATACCTCACATCACTAGCATCAAAGGACGAGACTTGAGGTGTATTAAATGAATGGGTTAGCCAAACTGAATCGATTTCTTGAGAAAATCATGCCCATACTAACGCCGAGTAGTGTTGCTATTGGCGTAATAGCCGGGACACATTTGCAACCGTTTGCTTTTTTGTCTCCTTGGGTGTTTGCCTTCATGACATTTACCGGCAGTCTGGGTTCAGGATTTAAAGAATTTGCAAAGGTACTGACCAGACCACTCCCTTTAATTGTCAACTTGTTGATTCTTCATGCACTTATGCCGCTTGTTGCCTGGTCAATGGCTCGGTTGTTTTATCCAGATGATATCCATGTCATCACGGGCTTTTTGCTGGCGGCCTTAATTCCCACAGGGATCACGAGCTTTTTGTGGTCATCGATTTATTTCGGGAACATCGCCCTGACGCTATCCATTATATTGTTGGATACGATGCTCTCTCCATTGATTGTTCCGTTGGGAATGTCCTTGTTTTTAGGGGCAACCGTCGAGATGGATTTGGCAGAACTGATGAAGGGTTTATTTTATATGATCGTGTTGCCGTCGCTAGTTGGTATGCTGCTCAATCATTTGTCAAAAGGGAACGTCAAAAAAACGTTGGCACCAAAACTAGCGCCATTTTCGAAGATGGGAATGGGTGTTGTTGTCGCGATCAACAGCTCGATGGTTTCGTCTTACTTTCATATGATGGACGCTAAACTGGTGGGAATGGCAGTCCTTGTACTGGTAGTAGCCATTTTAGGTTATTTGATGGGGTGGGGGATCGCAAAGCTGTTCGGGTGGGAGCGCGATGTGATTGTCACGTTAACCTTTAACAGTGGAATGCGAAACATTAGTGCAGGGGCAGTGATGGCGATCACGTACTTTCCGGCGCCTGTTGCTCTCCCAGTTGTTCTCGGTATGCTTTTTCAGCAAATACTCGCTTCTACCTTCGGAAAGTTTTTGGAGCTGGTCGAGAAAAGACCGCAACCTCAACCACAGGAACTATCAAGCTAAAAGGAAGAGCCGTTTTCCAAAGCCACTGGGAAAACGGCTTTTTTCTTGGTACAACCTGAGCTACCTACTTACATGGCGATAGGAGTGGCTAAAAAAAGAGTTGCGAACTTATGTTCGCATTCACTATAATGTAAGTACAATTTCCCACACAAGATGAGGATTTGGATATAAATGTTCGTAAGTAGGCGGGTGGAAAAGCGTGGCTAACGGCAATCTTGAAGTAACGCACGATGAAAGAGAGGCATTTATGTACATGCTACGAGATTCGGGTAGAGAGAATTATCCCTTAAATGTGAGCTGGTGTGTGTCCTTTGAGGGGGAGCGGGGGAATACATGCAGCATGTGGGGTGTGGTCAAATGGGTAGACCCGAAGGCGAGACGTGTTCAATTAGCGAACCAAACGGGGAGTCAATGGATCGAGATGGAGAAAATTATCAATGTACATGCATAGGTGTACGTACGGAGACCTTACATGAAAATCGACTGCATTCTCTCCACTTCCTTTTTTGACCCAATGATTGGGTCTTTTTTTCTTATGTACCTTTCTTCGGATATGGTTTCGCATCCGCTTGAAACAACTTGCTCACCATTCCATAAAGACGACCTGACATGTTAGGAAAAACGAAGGAGTATTCATTCGCTCCTTGATTCAGCAAAACGATCGGTGCTTCCACGATGTAGGGGATTTTCATTAGATCGAGCATCTTCTTATATTCTTCTACCTTGGAATGGTTGACCGTATAATAAAATGATTTAGAAAAATTCATGCGAGCACGCTCCTTTTCCTTATTGTAGCATATCCACAGGTTGGCGTATAAGTGAACATAATAAATGTTATGTAAACTCAATGTGGTTTCCTTCTCTTTAGGAAGAGAGAAGATTCACAAAGACTTCTACCTATGATAAAATAAAAGACCAAAATTTTACCAATAGGAGAAAAATGATGATAATCAGCCAGCAACTACTTTCTGTGAACGGGTTATCCTACACGATTCGCTCTGCAATGGAAACAGATGCACAACAGTTGTCGGACCTTCGACTGCAAATCGATGGGGAGACTGAAAATTTGGACAGAGAAAGAGGAGAGGCCTTCATCGATGTGCAAGGATTCGAAGGCATCATCAAAACGGATGCAGAGAGCCCAAGAAATTTGTTTTTAGTGGCTGTTGTTCAAGATCGAATTGTCGGGTTTTCCAGATGTGCAGGTGTTTACTTAAACAGATTTGCGCACAAAGTAGAGTTTGGTGTATGCGTATCACAAGATTTCTGGGGTTATGGCATCGGGAAGAATCTCTTGCAAGAATCGGTTGCCTGGGCAGACGCCAACCACATTACCAAAATGACGTTGAATGTAATGGAAACGAATGAGAAGGCAATTGAGCTGTACAAACGGTTTGGTTTTGAAATCGAAGGGGTACTCAAAAACGACAAAGTTCTTTCCGACGGCAATTACTACAACACCATTATTATGGGAAGATTCAAAAATGATAGGAGCGTAACATGACGAGAAAACGAGCGAGAGAATGTGGCGTATTGATTGGGACGGGGATCCCAGGTGCGTATAATGCAATTACGGATGTAAAAGGAGTGAGGGTCGGACACAAAACAATTAACAAGGAAGACGTTTGTTCGGGTGTCACGGTGATCGTTCCCAACGACGGACATTTGGAGGGGCAGCATTTTCCTGCTGGTTTTTTCTCCTTTAACGGTACGGGAGAGTTTACGGGAAGTCACTGGATAGAAGAGACGGGTACGCTGGTGACACCCATCGTATTTACGGGAAGCCATCTGCTAGGGTTGGCACATCATCATCTTGCTCGTGCGACGAGAAAAATCGAGGGACTTGAACCGTTTTCTAACGGAATCGTCGCGGAGACATGGGATGGTTGGTTAAGTGATCTCGAAAAGACGCAGATTCAGTATGAGGATTTGGAAGAAGCGATTGTAGAGGCTCGTACAGGACATGTCGAGGAAGGCAATGTGGGCGGAGGTACCGGGATGATCTGCTTCGAATTCAAGGGCGGAATCGGAACCTCTTCACGCATCGTCGAGACTGAATGTGGCACTTTTACTATCGGGGCATTGGTGCAGACGAATTTTGGCAGAAGACAGGATTTCAACGTGAATGGTATTCCCGTGGGCCAGCTGATTTCCGAGAATGAAGTTCCTTTGCCTTGGGTAACACCTGAAAATGATGGTTCTTTCTTAGTCACAATTGCGACAGACGCGCCTCTCTTGCCGACTCAATGCAAGCGCATTTCCAAGCGAGCCTCACTCGCGATGGCACAACTCGGCGCGATTGGTGAGGAGGGCAGCGGTGATTTCTTTCTGACCTTTTCCACAGGAAATTGCTATTCATATGGCGACGAACAAATGAGCACAGTGAAAATGTTTCCGTCCGAACAACTGGATGCACTGTTTGAAGCAGCGATCGAAGGGGTCAAGGAAGCGATCCTGAACTCCATGTTGATGGCGGAAACGATACAAGGCCAGAAAAACAGAACCGTACATGCATTGCCACTAGATCGTTTCGTAGAAATCATGTCTCGTTAAATGAAAAAACTCCGCTAGCATAAGCGGAGTTTTGCTGTCTAATCATTTGTTGAACAATTGTTTAACTGCTGAAGAAGCTACGGCTGGAGCGCTTTCTTTTATAATGAGAGCTGCCGTAATGGGAATGTCCGTACCGATTGCTGGAGCTGTACTTTCTGCGATGTTTGTAATCGCTGCTGCTGTATTTCCGGTGCTTATGCGAAGATGAGTGATTACCGAGTAAATTTTTTAAAAGCTTCTTGAGCATATCAATCACTCCTAGTTAGGTTGGAAATGTATTCCGTATAAGTATATACGAATATGATGAAGAACCGTTTCATTATTTTTCTGCGTTTTCGTGAAAAGCTGGACCGATCAGATCGATCCGGTTCGTCCATATTCCTCCTGTAAAGCTTTCAGGCACCCGTTTTAAATCATTCGGGACATCAAAGCCTTGTGACACCTCTCCACTGCCTGCGACTAGGATCACGCGGGTGTCTTTTGCTTCCATTCTTGCCATGAACCGATTCGGCCAACCCCAGAGCCATGGGGCAATCTGATCAGGAATATGTAGTTGGGTATGTGCACAGGCTTGTGGTACATATCCGGACCAACCTGCAGCGATGTAAGGGATCAGGCAGCTTTTCATTGTCGCCATTGACATCACACGCAGTTGGGGGAGTTGTTGTTTCAATGTCTCGATTGGCTCGTCGCCGCCATAAACAGAGAGCTGTCCCAGTCGTTTTGCAGGCAAGGTCGCCAAAACATCCGCCAACGCTTTCCCCTCGAGTGGGTCATTGCTTTTGATATGGATAAGCAGCGAGCGATTAGGGAATGTTTGTAGCACATCTTCGAGAGCGGGCATCATGCCAATCCCTTTTCCACGGAAGGGGAAGGTTTTCCCTTCATCGGCTGTATAATGGTAGCCAATGTCGAGCTGGTGTAATTCGGCCAAGGTATAATCTCTCGTGACACCAGTACCATTTGTCCGACAGTCAAGCGTCCAGTCATGAAACACGGCGAATCGATTGTCTTTGGTCCATTGTACATCAAGCTCAACAACGTCCGCGCCTGCATCAAAAGCCGCCTGCATGGACGGAATCGTATTTTCCAGGTACGGATGCTCCGGTGGATAAATCCGTTCCGCCGTACAAGTTTCGTTGGTGATGTTCTCCATATGAAAGGTTTGCGCCATTCCCCGGTGAGCAAGTAAAAAAGGCTCGCCTTCTGGCTCTTTTGCAAGATAAGAGCTGTTACCCAGAAACAGGAAAGCGATGAAAAGAAGAGGAATCCAGATGCGTTTTCGCTGGAACCATTTCTTTCGAGGTTGATTTCGTTGTTTTGACATGATGGAATACCACCCCTTCCTTAAAATGCTCTGTTCATTGTAGCAAAACGCAAGGGAGTAAGGTACATGCTTTGGGAGTAGGGCTAGGGGCTTGGCATCATTCGAAAAGACTGGCACAATAGACGGAAGATAAGATGTATCCTTGAAGAGCAAGGGGAGGTTCCATGAAAATAGCTTTACATCAAATCGCTTATCAAATCGGCATGCACCCAACTGAGATGGCGAAGCTTGTCTACGATGGTGAAATAACGGGAGAGATACCTGACCGCAATCCGCAAGCGAAGGATGCCTGGGTGGATTTGCACTCTCTGCGTAACTTCGTTCAATGGCGATACGATCAGGGGCAAATGGAGCAGATGTTCTATGATAAAGCTATGCGTCACCTGAACAAAGCAATGCCCAAAAAATAATCGAATGTGGGGGAGAAGCATGCAAGACTCTATCATTTACTGTATGGTACCAAAAACATACTGGGAAAAGTGGATGGACAAGGATCACTACTTACCGCGCGATTACGAGCAAGAAGGCTTTATTCACGCGTCAAAAGGGGATGAGCTGCTTGAAAAGGTAGCAAACCGCGTCTACGCACAGTTTGACGAGGAGTTGTATGTACTCGTTATCGATGAAACGAAAACGACTTCGGAAGTCAAATACGAGGCTGCGAAGGATGGATTGCTGTATCCGCACATCTATGGACCGCTGAATCAAGAGGCGATCGTGGATATAAAGCAAATGAATCGGATAGACGGTCAGTGGCGTCTGGGAACGTCTATCCGCTAATCTCTACCATTTAAACCATTTGAGTAGCGCAAGCACTTCTTGACGCTTGGCCTCAGGTAGCTTGTCGAGTCTGCGCAAGAGAAGATCGATTCGCATGCGCTGTTCCACTTCGGATTCAGGTACCTTCTGCCCCTTCACCCATTGTCGTTTCAGGCGGACGGGATCGGTATCAGAGATGATCCGAAGCAGCTTTCTTTCCAACAAATCTAAGGAAGCCATAGGTGAAACCCTCTTTTTCGTTTAATCCGTTTCTTCTATTATAACACGGGTACATAAAGAAACCATGATTGGCGCACAATGGTAAAGGTGTTGAATATAACCCTTTGTAGGAGGCGTATCGATTATGGCGAAGCCGGATGACCGTTCTGACAACGCAGAAAAGCTTCAACAGATGATTTCCAATACGGAAGAGAACATTCGTGAGTCCGAAGATTACCTGACGGCTCATGCTGGAGAGATTTCTGCAGAGGAAAAAGCAAACCTCGAGGCGAAGAATCATCGTCGTGAAGAAAGCATCGAGGGATATCGCGCAGAAATCAAGGATGAATCTACGCAGGCATAACCTTGCTACCAAACGTCTGGCGCCAACTACGCGTCAGGCGTTTTTTCATTCTATCGGGCAAAAGTGCAACAAAACATGATTTGTTTTGCGAAACATGGTAATCTGTAATGGTACAAATTGAATAAGAGGAGAAAGACTTATGAAGCGACCAGAAGATACACGCGTCGTTGTCGGCATGTCCGGCGGAGTCGACTCCTCCGTGACGGCTTACCTGCTTAAGCAACAGGGATATGACGTCATCGGCATCTTCATGAAAAACTGGGATGATACCGATGAATTCGGCCACTGCACGGCGGAAGAAGACTTCCAGGATGTCCGGCGCGTCTGTGAACAGATCGGCATTCCATATTACACGGTAAACTTTGAAAAAGAATACATGGACAAGGTATTCCAGTATTTTTTGGATGAATATAAACGAGGCCGTACACCGAATCCGGATGTCATGTGCAACCGTGAAATCAAGTTCGGTGAGCTTCTCGCCAAGGTGATGGATCTGGGGGCGGATTATATTGCTACCGGCCATTACGCGCAGGTTAAGTACATCGATGGCGAGTACAAGCTGATTCGTGGCGCTGACAACAACAAGGACCAGACTTACTTCTTGAATGTATTGGGCCAAGAACAGCTTTCCAAAACGATGTTCCCGATTGGTCATCTCCCGAAACCGCAAGTAAGGGAGATCGCGGAAAAAGCAGGACTCTATACAGCGAAAAAGAAGGACAGTACAGGGATCTGCTTTATTGGGGAGCGCAACTTCCGCGAGTTCCTGCAAAACTATTTGCCAGCCAAACCAGGAAATATCGAGACCGTAGATGGAGCAGTCATCGGTACGCACGACGGGCTGATGTACTATACATTGGGCCAACGACAAGGCCTAGGGATAGGCGGAGGTCATGGCACAAGCGGGCAGCCTTGGTTTGTTGTAGACAAGGATCTGGAACGGAATGCCCTGATCGTTGGCGAAGGCTCTGATCATATCCGTCTGTACTCGAAGAGTCTCTTGGCGACCAACGTGAGCTGGGTGAGTGATAAGAAACCATCCGAAACGTTTACTTGTACAGCCAAATTCCGTTATCGTCAGCCAGATCAGGGAGTAACCGTTCATCTGCTGGAGGATGGCAACGTAGAAGTTGTATTTGATCAACCGCAAAAAGCAGTGACACCTGGTCAGGCTGTCGTCTTCTACGATGGGGAAGTGTGCTTGGGTGGAGGTACGATTGACAAGGTACGCTTAGTCGATAAAGAGAACTAAGATAGACGGGGGAAGCACTCGGTGGATGCTACGAAAAAATCAAAAGTGATTATCGTTTCATTTTTGGCGGGAGCAGTTCTCTTGGCGATCATCTCTTATTTCGGGATGGCCTCCATGGGTAAAGAGCATATGGCGACGATCCAAAACGTCATCAAGGAGAACGGCGGGGTTGTAAACGCGGGTGGAGTGACAGCGGTACCGATGGATGAAAGTCCTTTTACCAATAGCGGAAAAGGCAATACCATCTACCGTATCTACTTTACGAAAGATGGGCAAACGTTGACGGCTTGGTATCGTGCTGATAACGAATCCTCCATCAAGAAAGAGCCGGAAGCGTGGATTCTGCCGTAATAACGAGGATAAACCTGACTGGGAGAGTGAAGGCATCACATGACCCAATATGCTGGATTGCGTGAACTGGCTGAACTGATTCGAAGACTCGAGCCAGAGTTAGCGGGTGCACAATTAAGTATTCTTGCTCATGAAAATAAAGAGGAAATCGCAACATTGCTAGTGGAAGGACTCGGGACAAAGATTCCTGTCCAACACAGCTCTGGCGAATATGCGAATCATTTGGCGATTTTGCGTGTAGGAGCGAACAAGTACACCTTTGCGCAAGATTGGAGAGAAGTGTACATCAGTGAAATCAATTACTGCGCTTGTCGCATACCTCCAGGGGCCCACGGATTGTTGGTTCGCCATATCGATTATCCAGGCGTGATTTATGATGTCTCACGAAAACTGGCCGAGTATCAAATTAATGTTTCCAAGTTGAATGTATCCCGCGAGCAAAAAGGGAAGAATGCCCTGCTTATCTCTGTGACTGATGAAGAGATTACACCAACGATTGTATCTGCCATCGAAGAGCTGCCCCAAATCACCAAAGTGTTATCTCTACAGTAAGCGAATCATGAAAAACAAAAACTGCCCGTTGTTAGTAGCGGGCAGTTTTTTTCGTGGCGAATCTGAGTCCTTGACTAATGAAGACTGGCAAAACGGACGAGTGATTTTCGTTGGCAAATTCCTTAAAGGAAGCCTTGATTTGGCCCTTACCCATGGAGGACAATCGTTCGATCATCGCCAGCGATTTTTCTTTGACCAAGAATCGCCCATCGTTTTCCAACTCCCCGATGGTGAGGAGTGCATGGACGTCGAGGTCATCTGTCAGCAGGCTCGGCAATTGACTCTCCTTCGCAAGCAGCACGCTCTCATTCCAGTGGATAGAGGGACTACCGGCAATATATCGCTGGAACGCGTGTGGTCTTGACAGAAGCACATGCAAGACAAATAAGCCGCCTAGCGAATGTCCCAAAATCGCTTGCTGGGTCCGATCGATGGGGAAGTCGTTTTCGATGCTAGGCTTGAGCTCCTCCTCTAAAAAGGTGAGGAACTGCTCGGCTCCCCCCATCTGTGGCCACTCGGCTCCTTTTGGGCTGTCAGGAAGCTCTGAGGCGGGAACTTCATACGTGTAATCATAGAAACGGGCAGGATGGTATGGATCGTCTGTTGGATAGCCAATCCCGACGACGATAGCAGGATACACGCCAGTTCGTTCAGGGCCACGTGATTGTATCCGTATCGCTTCGGTCATAGTGGCAAAAACAGAGTTGCCATCTAGCAAATATATGATGGGAAAGCCTGATTCCGGAGGGGGATCGGCAGGTATACTTACGAAAATGTGATAGTCACGCTCTTGATAAGTCATGATTCTACGGTATGAACGAGGTATGACGACAGGTTGATAGTCGGTGCTTTTCATGAGGGCGACTCTCCAATCTCTCCAAGGCTAACCAACACACACAAAATCTATTATATGAACGAGAACCAGAGATTGGCAATAGCCGAAAAAGGAGAATAGTTAGTTTTCGAAAAGAGCCCATACTGAGCTTGACTCCTACGATATATTGAGGTAAAGTAAGTTTTACCAACTACATATTGATGCGGTAAGGTGTTTACCAGCCAGATTTGGTAGACTTAATAGGGAAGTCGGTGAGAATCCGACGCGGTCCCGCCACTGTAATGAGAGAGCTCCATTTGCGAAAGAAGGCCACTGATCATGAAGGATCGGGAAGGTGAAAATGGAGCGATGATCCAAAAGCCAGGAGACCTGCCTAACCGCTTGCACTGTTTACCCTACGGGAGATAGGGAAGTGTTCGAGCGCTCAATTCGCATTGGTGAATTGCTAGATGGAAGTCATCACGCGCATTCGGCATGTAAACGTCGGATGCGCTTTTACTTTGGCTAAATAACATACATACAGAGTAAAAATAGCAAGGATAGGATGAGGGACATGCTAATCGCTTATGATTCAAAAACAGGAAACGTCCGACGATTCGTCAACAAAATTAATCTGCCACATGTGGAAATTGATCAAGATATGGTGCTGGACGAGCCATTCATTTTGATCACATACACGACGGGATTCGGACAAGTGCCGGAGAAGGTGGCGACGTTCCTGAAGCGAAATCATGTCCATCTGCGCGGGGTATCTGCCAGCGGCAACCGCAACTGGGGAACCAGCTTTGCCAAAAGCGCGGATACGATCGCGAGCCAATATGGCGTTCCGGTGATTTCTAAATTCGAACTGTCCGGTACCGGCCGTGACGTGGAACAATTTACGAGTGGGGTGGCAGCAATTGCGGCATATTGAATTGAACAACGAACTGATGCAGCGTGGCAACGACGGATTTTATCAACTGGAAAAGGATCGGGAGGCGGTTGCGGTCTTCATGGAAGAAGTGCAGTCCAACACGATGACTTTTGGCAGTGTCAAAGAACGCATGGACTATTTGATCGAGAATGACTTCTATGAAAACGTCTATGAAACATACACAGTTGAGCAGGTCGATGAGGTTTTCCGTTTGGCCTATGACGCCGATTTTCAATTTGCTTCGTATATGGCTATCTCCAAATTTTATAAAGATTACGCTTTGAAAACGAACGATAAATCGATGTACTTGGAGCAGTATCCAGACCGGGTGGCCGTTGTGGCACTGTCCCTTGGACAAGGTGACTTTGAGCTCGCCAAGCGTTTAACGGTCTCCATGATGGACCAACGCTTGCAGCCAGCGACACCAACCTTCCTGAACGCAGGCAAAAGCCGCCGGGGAGAAATGGTCTCCTGCTTCTTGCTCGAAATGGATGATTCACTGAATTCCATCAACTTTATTTTGGGAACTTGTATGCAGTTATCTAAAATTGGCGGCGGTGTAGCCGTGAACCTGTCCAAGCTTCGCGGACGAGGAGAGCCGATCAAAGGCGTCGAGGGCGCGGCAAAAGGTGTCATGCCCGTTCTCAAGCTGTTGGAAGATGCGTTTTCCTACGCGGATCAAATGGGGCAACGCAAAGGCTCAGGTGCAGCGTACTACAACATCTTCGGCTGGGATATCAACGAGTTTCTCGATTGCAAAAAGATCAATGCGGATGAAAAAGCCCGCATCAAAACGTTGTCCATCGGCCTGATCGTACCAAACGTGTTCTACAAGCTGGCCGAGGAAAACAAGCCATTGACTGTGTTTGCTCCGTACTCCGTGTACAAAGAATACGGTGTGCATCTGGATGATATGGACCTCGATGAGATGTACGAGGAGCTCTTGGCTAACGATCGCATCAAGAAAAAGACCGTGATGAGCGCACGCGAGATGTTGACCAAAATCGCGATGATCCAAATGGAATCGGGCTATCCGTACATCATGAACAAAACGAATGCGAACAACAACCATGCGCTGAAAGATCTCGGTTCGGTAAAAATGTCAAACCTGTGCACGGAAATCTTCCAGCTACAGGAGACTTCGACGATTGCCAATTACGGCGAGATGGATATCATCCGTCGCGATATTAGCTGCAATCTGGCATCGCTCAATATTGTCAATGTGATGGAACGCAAAATGATCCGCGAATCTGTCCACGAAGGAATCGAAGCCATTACAGCCGTGAGTGACATGACGCGTGTAGAAAACGCTCCAGGCGTTCAAAAGGCAAATCGTGAGCTGCACTCTGTAGGTCTCGGTGCGATGAATCTGAACGGATATCTGGCAAAGAACAGAATCGCTTATGAAAGTGAAGAAGCGAAAGATTTCGCCCGTACGTTCTTCATGATGATGAACTTCTACTCCTTGGAAAAAAGTATGGAAATTGCAAGGGAAACAGGCATGACCTTCTTGGGCTTTGAACAATCGGAATATGCAAAAGGCACTTATTTTAACAAGTACGTGACGAACGATTACAGCCCGCGGACGGAAAAAGCAAAGCTTCTCTTTGAAGGAATGCACATTCCGACGCAAGCAGATTGGGCGGAGCTACAGCAAAAGGTGCAAAAGCATGGCGTTTATCATGCGTACCGTTTGGCGATTGCACCGACACAGAGCATTTCCTACATTCAGAATGCGACTTCTAGTGTGATGCCAATTGTTGAGCATATCGAAACGAGAACGTATGCCAACTCTACGACGTATTACCCGATGCCGTACTTGTCGCAGGAAAACTATTTTTACTACAAATCGGCGTATGTAATCGATCAATTCAAAGTGATTGATCTGATTGCCGAAATTCAAGAGCACATCGACCAAGGAATTTCGACTGTGCTGCACGTGAACAGCAACATTTCAACCAGAGAACTGGCTCGCTATTATATTTACGCAGCGAAAAAAGGTCTGAAGTCGCTCTACTATACGCGTACGAAGCATTTGACTGTAGAAGAGTGCATTAGCTGCGCAGTTTAGTGAAGTCGATTCATATAAGGAAAAGCATCAAGCAAAAAGAGAAGAGGAACGCCATATGAAAGCAGTCAATTGGAACAGGCCGGACGACGATTTTACGATGACGTTTTGGAATCAAAACATCATGCAGTTCTGGACGGATGATGAGATTCCGTTGTCAGATGACAAGATGGCCTGGATGGAGCTCAGTGCGACTGAACGGGATACGTATAAAAAAGTATTGGGCGGCCTCACCTTGCTGGATACGGTTCAGGGTGGAGTAGGGATGCCGAAGATCATGGAGCATGTCGATGGACTGCAAAGAAAAGCGGTTCTCGCCTTCATGGGCATGATGGAGCAAATCCATGCCAAATCGTACAGCAGTATTTTTACAACGCTGGCATCAACAGAGGAGATTGACGGTATTTTTTCGTGGGTAGAAAACAATCCACATCTGCAAAAGAAAGCGGCCCTCATCTCCAAACGCTATCAAGAAATTGAGAAACCGAAAGACTTGTACATGGCGATGGTAGCGTCCGTCTTCCTGGAAAGCTATCTGTTTTACAGCGGCTTCTTCTATCCGCTCTATTTGGCGGGGCAAGGAAAGATGACAAGCAGCGGGGAAATTATCGACCTGATTGTTCGTGACGAGAGCATCCACGGACTCTATGTCGGTGTTCTCGCGCAAGAAGTCTATCAAGGCCTGAGTGTGGTCGAGCAGACCGCAGCAAAAGAGGAGCTGTATGCCCTTTTGCACGAGCTGCAAGAAAATGAAGAGGCCTATACGACTTCGTTGTATACCGAAATCGGATTGGCTGACGAGGTTCATGCCTACGTGCGCTACAACGCGAACAAAGCTTTGATGAATCTGGGGCTGGACCCGCTATTCCCGGAGGAAGAAGTGAACCCGATTGTGCTGAACGGCATTCGTACGCAGACGAAGCAGCATGACTTCTTCTCGAAAAAAGGAAATGGTTATGTCCGTACACTAAACGTAGAGCCGTTGACGGACGATGATTTTAGATTTTAGTATGACAAAAATTGGATTCTGTGTTACTGTATGAACAGTATGCTGCCCTGCTCGTTTTCTGGGGCACTTCATAGAACCATGATAATTTCATAGGAGTGGGAACAGGTTCTTTGGTTATCAAAATCAACCAAGGATGAAAAGGGAAGTCGGTGAGAATCCGACACGGTCCCGCCACTGTATGAGGGGAGTCGGCACATTTATTAGCCACTGATCCAAACGGATTGGGAAGGTATGTGCAGATGATGATCCCAAAGTCAGGAGACCTGCCTGTTTCGACGACACTGCTTAACCTACGGGAGATAGGGAGGTGTTAGGATGCTGTGATCTCAGTGCTTATTTGGCATTTCTAACGTTCTTTTTGATCGTTGGAGATGCCTTTTTTATTGGGCGGATTCAAGTCAAGATCGAATGAAGAATGGAGAGGAAGCTCATGAAAAGCAGCAATTTGGGATATCCACGGATCGGGAAGAACCGCGAGTGGAAAAAGGCATTGGAAGCATTTTGGGCAGGCAGCATCGATGAGGCAAGCCTGGTACAGCAAATGGAGCAAATCCGTCACCAAAACCTGTTACGTCAGCAGGAAAAAGGGGTCGAGCTGATCCCTGTGGGTGACTTTACGTACTACGATCACATGCTGGATATGGCTGTGATGTTTGGAATGGTCCCCAAGCGCTATGAATACGAGGGAGGCCCGGTTTCATTAGCCACTTACTTCGCCATGGCTCGCGGTTCGAAGGAAGCTGTCGCCAGCGAAATGACGAAATGGTTTAACACGAACTACCATTACATCGTCCCGGAGTTCGGTGAAAGACAACCAGCCATAACCGAGAACAAGCCTCTCCAGGCCTATTTAGAGGCCAAAGAAAAGTATGGCATCATCGGAAAGCCTGTTATTGTAGGCCCGTATACGTTTGTCAAATTGTCTAAAGGATATGAGAAAAACGAATTTGAGATCATCGTGGATCAACTCGTTCCGCTCTACATAGACGTTCTCCGGGAGTTAGAGCTGCACGGCGTGGAATGGGTGCAAATCGATGAGCCTGCATTTGTACTGGATGTCTCTGAGCAAGAACGCGCCATCATCAAGCGTATCTATACGCAAATCGGTCAAGCACTACCGCATCTACAATGCATGTTGCAAACCTATTTTGAAGCGGTGGATTGGTACAAGGAGCTAGTTTCCTTACCGGTAAAAGGAATCGGTCTTGATTTTGTACACGGAGCGAAGCGCAATTTGACTCATCTGAAAACACACGGGTTTCCAGCAGACAAGATTCTCGCAGCGGGAATCATCGACGGTCGTAACATATGGCGTGCGTCCATTGAGGAGAAATGGGAGCTGGTCAATGAAATTTCCGAGATCGTTCCACTCGAAAAGCTGTGGCTGCAACCGTCTAGCAGTTTGTTGCACGTTCCTGTAACAGTTGAAGCAGAGAGCGAATTGCCAGAGGAAGTCGTGTCTGCATTGGCGTTTTCCGACGAAAAACTAGGGGAAGTACAGCTTTTAGTCCAAGGATTCCGATATGGTAAGTACGTCATTTCAAAAGAGATCGCTCAAAATGAAGCGGACTTGCTGAAGCTCGCTTTATCTCCAGCAAGGAATCGTCAAGATGTGAAGAATGCTTTACGTCAAATCGCTGCTGTCAAACTTGAAAGAAGTGTTCCTTATCTCGAACGTCGAGAGATTCAACAAAATACGTGGAAGTTGCCACTGTTACCAACGACCACAATCGGTAGTTTCCCGCAGACGGCGGAGGTTCGTCAAGCTCGACAGCAGTTTAAAAAAGGGAACTGGACAGTGGAGCAATACGACGCTTTCATTCAGGCGCAAATCAAGGAATGGGTCAAAATACAAGAAGAGCTCGGTCTGGATGTCCTCGTCCATGGTGAGTTCGAACGAACAGATATGGTTGAGTATTTTGGCGAAAAGCTCGATGGCTTTTTGTTCACGAAAAACGGCTGGGTGCAGTCATATGGCTCGCGTTGCGTGAAGCCACCTGTTATTTACGGAGATGTGGAGTTTGTGGCACCAATGACGGTCAAAGAAAGTGTGTATGCAAAATCATTGACCGCCAAACCAATGAAGGGTATGTTAACGGGCCCAGCAACTATTCTGAATTGGTCGTTTGCTCGAGACGATGTCTCCAGACAAGAAGTGTGCGAACAAATCGCGTTGGCATT
The DNA here is from genome assembly GCF_013284365.1 of Brevibacillus sp. RS1.1. Taxonomy (NCBI): domain Bacteria; kingdom Bacillati; phylum Bacillota; class Bacilli; order Caryophanales; family Paenibacillaceae; genus Brevibacillus; species Brevibacillus sp. RS1.1. Next base: position 206,096 of record NZ_JABSVA010000001.1, on the reverse strand, counting down.
GCGAAAAGAGGTAGAAGCCTTGGAAGAAGCGGGGATTCTCATGATTCAAGTCGATGAACCAGCGTTGCGCGAAGGACTTCCGCTCAAAAAAGAAGAGCAAGCAGCTTATCTCGAGTGGGCTGTCAGAGCGTTTCGTCTAGCGACTTCCACTGTTGCGCCGAGCACCCAGATTCATACACATATGTGCTATTGCGAATTCCATGATTTCATGGACGTCATCAGCGAACTCGATGCAGATGTGATCTCGATTGAAACCTCACGTAGCCACGGAGAACTCGTGTCTGTGTTCGAAACAGGTACGTATGATAAAGGCATCGGGCTCGGCGTATATGATATCCATAGCCCCCGAGTTCCAGCTGTTTCAGAAATGGAAGATATGGTAGCACGAGGCGTACAAGTACTGCCACCGGACCAATTTTGGATAAACCCGGATTGCGGGCTGAAGACGAGAGGAAGAGAAGAAACCGTTCAGTCATTACGAAACATGGTTGCGGCAACGAAGGCGATTCGGAATCGTTTGACAGCTCAGTCGGGAAGGTGAACGCGATGAGAGGAGCCACACAAATGATGACAGAAGCACGACCGATCCAACAATCGAGAACCTTTTTGACTGATCTCGTCTTTCCGCCGGATACCAATCACCACCATACCATTTTCGGTGGAAAAGTCATGGCCTATGTAGATAAAATCGCCTGCATCGCAGCTATGCGACATTGCCGTAAGCCTGTTGTCACCGCGTCGAGCGATTCCTTCGATTTTCTTGCGCCAATCAAGACAGGGGAAGCGATCAACCTGGAGGCATATGTGACCTGGACCCATAAGACATCGATGGAAGTATTCGTGAGAGTGGAAGCGGAGAACTTGTTGACTGGGGAAAAGCGCATGACAGCACGCGCGTATCTGACGATGATTGCCCTCGACGATCAAGGAAAGCCGACGATCGTACCTGGTGTTATTCCTGATACTGAGGAAGAGCGCATACAGTATGAAAAAGCGAAGGAACGCCATGTATTGAGAAGGAAGCGGAAGGTAGAGATGTAAGGAGGGACACTATCCCCCCTATAACGAATAGATGCCTCTGGTGAGCTTGGTTGCAACAAGTCACCGGAGGCATTTTTTTTATGACTATTTAGAAGGTCGTTTTCTGCCACTGGATTCATTCTCGCTTCCGTACGATTTACCTTTTCGTCTATGGCTAACTTCTTTAAAAGGGGTGCTCTGGTAATTTTACGATTTAGTAAGATTGTACTCTGTATTGTAAGACAGCAGTCATTCATTTATCTAAATTTAACGTGTATGTTTAAGTCATGAAACCGACTTGGGGAGTTGAAAAGATAAAGGTAGGTAAGGTGTTTAATCCAAATAACTATTTTCAATGAGGAGATTCTACATGAATAAAATAAATTCGTATACAAGAATAGACATTATGGATTACTTACGAGGATTTGCCTTGATTGGGGTACTTCTTGTGAATAGTTTTCAGGTGATGAATAATGTGTCGAATTATAATGAATTACATGCTGGACTGTATTATATTTTTAACAGTAAATTTTATCCAATTCTATTTTTCTTATTTGGACTTGGAAGCTACTTTTTTATGAATCGATCCCAACAACAAATAAAGAACCGTTACCTTCTGTTTTTCCGCAGAATCTGCTTCTTATTTGTACTAGGACTGATCCATACATTTTATGCACCGTCAGGTATTCATGATGTGCTGATGCAATACGCTGTACTTGGCCTATTTATAGCTCTGTTTTTTAAAACAAATCAATGGACGAACTTAGTGGTAACGATAATTCTAATCATTTTGTCTATCGTAACTGCCTTTTGTCAACCGTATTATGGGGAGAGAATTGCATGGCTAGAACTTATCTCAGCAATTAGTAAATGGTTATCTCTGATGATGATAGGTTTTACCATGGGCCAATTTAAAATAATGGAAAATATCTATGCGAAAGTAAAGCATGTTTTGATTTTTTTAATTGGGATAATATGTGCTTATGTCATTTTATATTTTGTAAATATCGCAGTAGAGATTACTCCAGCAGGCATTGAAATACTAGAAGATTATTTAGTTTCCTCGATGATGGTTAGCATCCTTATTATTTCTCTGCAATGGAATCAGATAAAAGCTATATTGTCGCCATTAAAATTATATGGACAAATGTCCTTAACAAATTATCTTGCACAAAGTGCCTTACTAATTGTTTTTAGCTCCATGATTAGTATTCATTCTTTGATTACTTTCTTAATCATTCATGCTGTTCTACTCACTGGTAGCTCCATATGGTTAAAGTATTTTAAGATGGGACCGGTTGAACTGTTATTACGATCTTTCACTTATTGGAGTAAAATTCAAATAAAAAAGACTAAGCAAGTTGAGAAATAAGCGAAATACGATATAGCTTGAGGGCTTGGTTCCAAATGAATGTCTCAGTACGGAATAAAAAGAGAAGAGAAGGGGCCTTCCAACTGTGGAGGTCCCTTTTACAGTCCGCATACACCAAAATGAAGCAAAAACTACATTTTCTGAGAAGTATTGAAGTGATTTATTGCAAAGGATATAATATTCACAAAATTAAAATAAATCAGAATGGCAAAGGAGCTTCAGGTATGGCACAACTCGTAAAAGAACGGATTCGGAGGCAGTATGGAAAGCTGACAGCAAGCCAAAAAATCATCTGTAAGATCGCGATAGAAAAGCCCAGCTTACTTGCGATCCATACCGCCAAAAAAATTGCGGAATTTACGAATACCAGTGAAGCGACTGTCATTCGCTTTTGTTACGCATTGGGTTACTCCGGATACACAGAGCTTCAAGAAGAAATCAAAAAGTCTCTTTTGATAGGAGACCAAAGGAAGGGGCCGATCCAGAAATATCGAGACACGGAGGTTACGCTCGATCTGAGCAATTACGCCCATCAAGTGATGGAGAGTGATATTGCGTATCTCCAGCAAGGCTTGCAGCAAATAGATTACAACTTGCTCCATGATGTGGTCAAAAGCATCGTGCAGGCTAACCGAATCGTAGTGGTGGGATTTCGCTGGTGCCATATTCCTGCAAAATGGCTGTTTTCGGCGTTGAATGCGATCAAAGGAAACACACATCTGTATACGGGAGCCGTTGATAACGCCGATTATTTTCTCACCGAACGGGATCAAGAATGGCTGGTCATTGCGATTTCATTTCCTCGTCATCCTAGCGAGACAGTTGCAATGGTCCATTCAGCAAAAGAGCTGGGAGCAAAGATTTTGGCGATTACGGAAGGCGAGTTCTCCCCTATCAGCCAAGTCGCAGATCATCTCCTGAAAATCACCACACCCCAACCCGTTGCCACTAGCGGTATGCCCACACTATTCTCCATGCTAAATGTCTTGATCAAAGGCGTCATGCTCCACGACTCGGAAAATGTCCAGAAACGATTGCAGCACTATGATGAAATCAGTTCGAAGCTATACTCGTTTGTTGGAGAGGAAGAGGAAGACTTCTCGATCTTTTGAAAACAGTAAAAATGAGAAAAGCGAAAGGGGAATCCTGCCAATGACCAAGCCGATTTGGTTTACCGCGACTGGCGACAGCTTCATTACACGCAATCTTCCATACAGGGACCAAGCTTTTGAAGAGGTATCCAGCTTGCTGCACCGTGCGGACGTACGCATTGCGAATCTGGAGACGACCGTACACGATAACGAGGGCTATCCCAGCGCACAAAGCGGAGGCACGTGGGCGATGTCACCACCATCCGTTTTGCAAGTCATGAAAGATTATGGCTTTAACATGATTGGGTGGGCGAATAACCATACGCTCGATTATTTGTATGGGGGACTAGAAGCAACGGAACGATATCTCAATGAGTATGGCTTCGTCCATGCTGGAGCTGGCAAAAATCTCGCTGAAGCGGGGGCGCCGCGTTATCTCGAATGCGAAGGAGCCAGGGTAGCTTTCATCGCTGCAACGTCGACTTTTCATCCATGGTGGGCGGCCGGAGATCAGCGTTCGGATAGTATCGGCAGGCCAGGGATCAATCCGATGCGATATATCATGACACACCACATTACGGAAGAAAAGCTCGCTGATTTGCAAGCCATTGCGGAGTCGACGGACATTAACGCCTTCAACAAGCTTCTCATCGAGGAAGGCTTCATGAACGATCCGGGCAAGGAGATCTTTCTCTTCGGAAATGCGCGTTTCATGATAAGCGACGAAGAAGGGACGACTACTCAGCCGCATCCGCGCGATCTGAACAGAATCGTCAAAACGATTGAGCAGGCAAAAAGGCGGGCTGATTACGTCATCGTGAGTATTCACGCGCATGAGATGAAGGGGGATGCGAAGGAAGTGGCGGCTGATTTCTTGCCTGTGTTCGCAAAAGCTTGCATCGATGCGGGCGCACACGCCGTGGTGGGACATGGCCCCCATTTATTGCGAGGCATTGAAATCTACAACAATCGGCCGATCTTTTACAGCTTGGGGGATTTTATTTTTCAGACAGAAGCTGTTACGAGTCAGCCTGCTGATTTCTACGAGCACTATGGTTTAGACCACAACCATAATGTGGCAGACGCGTTGGAAGAGATGAGTGCCAACTACACACGCGGACTCTGTGTGCACAAAGAGGTGTGGGAGTCGGTTATTCCCTTGTGGAAAATGCAAGATGGTGAACTGCTCGAACTAGAGCTGCATCCGATTGAATTAGGCTTTGATCTGCCTGTACATCGTATGGGGTGGCCGAAATTAAGCGAGGATATCTCCATCTTGGAGGGGCTCAAAGCTTTGAGTGAACCATATGGCACAGTGATTGAGATCACGGATGGAATTGGGCGCGTCCGACTTTCAAAATAGCGGGAAACAGCGGTAGTCTATTTCCTACACAAATGGAGTGATTCACATGATGGCCAGAATCACCATGATTATGTTGTTTTTGCTATACATGATCAATTATGCGGATAAAACGATTGCGGGATATTCTGCCGTGCCGATCATGACTGAATTTTCATTGAACGAGAAAGAATGGGGACTTGTTGGAAGCAGCTTCTTCTGGTTTTTCTCCATTGCCGGGATTATAGGCGCGGCATTATCGGATCGCATCGGGACGAAAAAAATGCTGGCGATCATGGCACTGTCCTGGACTGTCATCCAATTCGGCGCTTATGCGATCGCGGGTTTGCCGATGCTTGTCGTAACGCGTGTATTGCTTGGAATAGGCGAAGGGCCATTTTGGGCAACGGTTGTCAGCCATCTGAATAAATGGTTTCCCGAAGAAAAGCGTGGATTGGTTTATTCCACCGTGAACTTTGGTGCTTTCGTCGGTGCGGTTGCTTCCGCACCGATGATTGTCGCGCTGATCGATAGCTATGGATGGCGATTTTCCTGGGCATTTATGGGCGCACTCAGTCTGATATGGCTCCTGGTCTGGTTGTGGATTGGAAAAGAAAAACCACATGTCACTGTCGCTCCTGCAAAAGGCGCGGCTCCTACCTTGCCAAAAGCGAAATGGTCGGATATATCCGGTATCTTGCTCTCATCCACGTTTCTATTCTGTTTTTTAATCTATTTCGCACAAATATGGGGGACGACCTTCGCATCCGTTTGGGAGCCTGTCTATCTCGTCAAGGTCTTCCAGTTTACAAATCAGGAAATGGCCTATGCAATTGCTGGCACGGGACTTTTAGCCGGACTGATGACCATACTCATTTCTTCAATCGGTGATCGTTTCTTTAAAAAGCATCGCAGCTATCGTAAATCATACGTTTTGGTTGGCGGTGTTTCGATTATTTTAGGGGGACTGTGCTTTTATGGTGTGACTCTCGTTCAATCTACAGTATTTGTTTTGATCTTTCTGTGCCTCGGAAAAGGATTTGCCTTTTCTGTTGGGACAGCTGCCTCTGTCATTGTTAGCAGCTTGTTGCCGGAACGCACGGGACTTTTAGTAGGCGTGTTGTCCAGCCTGGTTACATTGGCAGGGATCATCTCGCCGTTGGTAACGGGCGCTATTGTTCAGTCAGCTGGAGATATTGGAACTGGTTTTGGCAACGCCATGATCGTCAACGGGTTGCTATTTATTATTTGTGGCGTGCTTTTCCTGCTCTTTGTGAAGCGCAATGAACAAGTCAGTCAATTAGCACCGCCAATCTCCCATGTTTCCTAAAAGTAATGCTTTATAGGCTTGTCTCTAGGTGTTAAAATTTTCTGAAAAGGGGGTAGGTGTGCGATGTATCATTTGAATGAAAGCCTCATGCAGAGCGCGAAACAATTTGCGGATCGTCCGGCCTTTGTCTTTATGGGAGAAACGACGACGTATGCACAATTCAATCAGCAGGTCGAACATCTCGCAGCAGGACTTGCCCAGCACGGGATTGGAAAAGGGGATGCTGTCGCTCTGCTCATGGATAATCGGCCGCATTTTGTAATCGCTTACTATGCGATACTCCGCGTAGGAGCAGTTGTTGTTCCCATGAACCCCATCTATACGGCTCGCGAAATTAGCTTCATTCTTTCGAACAGTAAAGCAAAGGCAGCCATTGCCTTATCGGCGTTGCAGCCGGTACTAACCCCGATGAAGGAAGAAATAGAAGATTTGCAGCTTCTTATCTACTCGGAATCTATTGAGAATGAAATAACGATCGATCAGCTTGTAAAGGAAGGGCAAGAGTCAGAGGTAGGCTACGCGGAGCCGGAACGAAACGAAGACGACCTCGCTGTTATTCTGTACACATCAGGTACGACTGGCCAGCCAAAAGGAGCGATGCTCTCTCACCGGAATATGGCTTCGAATGCGGATGCGATGGGGATATTGTTCGAGTTGGTGCCAGAAGATCGCATGGTCGCGGTACTCCCGATGTTTCACGTCTTCTGCATGACGGTGTGCATGAATGGCCCGATTCAAACGGGTGCAGCCATTATTATCGTGCCAAAATTTCATCCGGTAGACGTCCTCCAAACGATTCGTGAGCAAAAAGCCACATGCTTTGCAGGCGTTCCGACCATGTACAACTATCTGCTACAGGTGCCGACTGCGACAAAAGAAGATTTCTCATCCATCCGGATATACTGCTCGGGAGGTGCATCCATGCCCGTCGAGCTCCTGCACAAGTTTGAAGCAAAATACGATGCCAAGGTACTGGAAGGCTACGGTTTGTCCGAGGCAGCCCCAGCTACAACATTCAATCCATTGCATGGGACCAGAAAGCCAGGATCGGTTGGAATCGATATCCCGCTTGTGAAAAACAAGGTCGTCGATCCCGAAGGAAACGAAGTCGCACGTGGAGAAGTGGGTGAGCTGATAGTACAAGGGCCCAACGTCATGATAGGGTACCTCGGTTTGCCAGATGATACGGCCGCAGCGCTTCGAGATGGTTGGCTGTATACGGGAGACATGGCGCGTATGGACGAAGAAGGATATGTGTACATCGTTGACCGCAAAAAAGACATGATTCTCGTTGACGGCTATAACGTGTACCCCCGTGAGGTAGAAGAAGTGTTATACCAGCATCCCGCGATTATCGAGGCGGCTGTGATCGGAATTCCTGACGAAGTGCATGGCGAGGCAGTCAAGGCATTTGTGGCATTGAAGGAAATAGCGGTTTCTCAAGAGGATATTATGGCGTTTTGCCGTGACAAGCTGGCGAAATACAAAGTTCCTCGTCAGGTGGAATTCGTAGCGGAGCTCCCCAAAAACACTACAGGGAAAATCTTGCGTCGCTCGTTACGGACCACGTAAACGATCGCACGACGGGATGTGGAGGTGTTGGGATTGCTGCGTTTGATTCATGCAACGGAGGATGATGAATACGAACAAGCACGTGAACTTTTTTTGGAATATGTAGATTCATTAGGAGTTGATTTGAGCTTTCAAAACATTGCCATCGAATTGCAAAATATACCCGGCGAATACGCACCACCAGACGGTTGTATTTTGTTGGCACTCGATAACGAACAGCCCGCAGGATGTGTTGCCTTACGGAAAATAGATGAACAAGTTTGCGAAATGAAGAGATTGTACGTGAAGCCTGAATGGAAGGGTAGAGGAGTAGGGAAAAAATTAGCCTTGGCGATCATCGACGAAGCGAAATTTCGAGGCTATTCATTCATCCGATTAGATACGCTTCCTACGATGGAACAAGCGATTCAGCTTTACCGCTCGTTGGAATTCTATCCAATTGAGCCCTACCGTTTCAATCCGATTGAAGGCACGCTGTACATGGAGAAACAACTCAAATAACCCATTTGCAAAATGGTCTCCCACGATACCAACCTAGAATCATTAGGTCGCGGGGAGGCTTTTTTCTGTTCTTTACACTCACCTTTATGTAAGTAACTGAACAAAATGTGCGTACTTACAAATTTGCAGCAAGCATTTTATACTCATAAAACAACAAACTTCAAGGAGGACCTTACATTGAAAACGCTTGTAATCGTCACACATCCAAACATCGAAACATCCGTCATCAATAAGCGATGGGTAGAAGAACTCAAAAAATATCCAGAAAAGTATACCGTACACGAATTGCATAAGGTTTACCCGGATGGAAACATTGATGTGGAAAAAGAACAACAATTGGTTGAATCGCATGGACATCTAGTATTACAGTTCCCGGTTTACTGGTTTAATTGTCCACCTCTCCTGAAAAAATGGCTGGACGATGTTTTTGCATATGGGTGGGCGTACGGTTCAAAAGGAGGCGATAAATTAAAGAATCGCAAAGCTGCATTAGCGGTGTCTGCGGGAATTAGGAAGGAGGATTATCAGGAAGGGGGAAGGTATCGGTATACGCTTGAGCAAATATTGACCCCTTTTGAAACAACCTTCCGCTACTGCCACGCGGATTATCGCTCTTTCTTTGCGTATTATGGTGCGGAGACTGAGTCAGGGGAAAATGTACCTGGTCAAGAACTTGAGCCGACTGGTAGCGTATTGGATAAGAGCGCGCAAGATTATGTGAAATTCATCGATAACCTGTAAGAAGCCCAAAGAAAAAAGAAGTATTTCCGCGGTTGGGAGATACTTCTTTTCTTGTTAGAAACGATCGTTATGCCTGTTTCTTTACATCCTCCTGAGGCTGCAAGCTGTTTTTCTCTCCCCAGTCGCACATCATATTTAATAAAGGGATGAGAGAAAGACCACGTTCTGTTAAGGAATATTCCACTTTGGGAGGGACTTGGGGGAATTCCTTGCGGATGATCAAGTCATCTGCCTCGAGCTCTTTTAACATCACGCTCAGCGTTTTAAAAGAAATGGTACCGATACTTCGCTTTAGCTCATTATGCCGCATCACCTTCTTTTCAGCGAGCCAATACAAAATGATCATTTTATATTTACCGCCGATTAAAGACAACGTATAACCAAAACCAGTATCTTTCAGCTCCACACCAGTCGGAACACAGGTTTCACGCACGAATCACACTCTCCTTTGGGAAGTATGGTTTGTAAATACATATACTTTACCATATACCATACTGCCATCTTTGGAAAGTGATGCGGAGCATGAAACCCGTGGACTTTTATGATTCGACACTCTTTTGATGGCGCTCAAGCTTGCCAGGGCCTGCGTATAGTACGGAAAAGAAACCAATAACGGCGAAAATCAATCCCACGATATAACCATGATTGATGGCAGTACCTAGAGAGTCACTCAGAAAAGAATGAATACTCGGCTCGATTTTTAACGGCTCACGCATGAGAACTTCAGGATTAAGCAGATCAGCTACTTTCTCCGAGGAAATGCCATGTAATGACGCCCTGGTGGATACGATACTTGCATAATTTTGGTTCACAACAGCAGCCGTGATCGATGCACCGAGTACGCCTCCCATGTTTCGGCAAAACCCAACGATCGAGGAAGAAATACCGATATATGGTTTATCGACGGAATGCACGATCGCGTTTTGTGCAACGCTCATTAACGGCCCGATTGCAGCAAACCCGAACAGAATCATCAAGAGTGTTAAGAAAAAGAAGGAAATGCCCGTTGAAACGTACATGAGCAAAATAGAACTTACTACACTAGCGAGCATAGAGAACGCCATGAGAGATCGGAAGGAAAACTTTGTTTGCAACATTCCGAATACCACGGCACCTCCCGTCAAAGAGAGCATCAACGGAGTCAAAACACTATTGGAGTTCGGATACCCGAGCACGGCCACAGCGAAAATAGGCAAATAAGTGATGGCAGCAAACATGATGGCACCTTGAGAAAGACAAGCGATACAAGTCGCGACCACCATACGGTTTTGGAAAATCTGGAAAGGAAGGATCGGTTCCTGTGCATGACGTTCTACCAGAATAAAAGCAATCCCTACTATTATGGCCAGGGCAAATAGTGAGATGATTTGCCACGATGACCACTCATATGCTTTTCCTCCCCATTCAAGCGCCAGCATGACAGCTATACAGGAGACGATTAATGTAACAGTCCCCAAATAGTCAATCTTTGGCTTTGATTGAGAACGAGATTCTTTCAAGGAAAACAGAAGCGTTAAGAGAGACAACAAACCGATCGGAACATTGACATAAAAGCACCAGCGCCACCCCAAGTAATCAGAGAGCAAGGTCCCGACTTGAGGTCCGGCGATAGAAGAGAGCCCAAAGATTCCTGCAAACACGCCAGAGATTCGTGCCGTATATTTCGGATCAGAGGAAAGCGTAAATAGGATTGTGAAAGTAATCGGAAAGAGAGCCCCTGAACCAATTCCTTGAAGGGCACGGAAAGCAATTAGCTGTTCGATGCTTTGGGCAACGCCACAAAGTGCCGAGCCAATGAGAAAAATCGTGATGCCAAGTAAGTAAAACAACTTGCGTCCAAAAAGATCGGACATTTTTCCGAAGATGAGCATCGTACTGGTTGCGGCTAATACGTACGAAGTGAAAACCCAGCTCATGCTTTCAAAGCCACCGATATCTTTAATCATGTGACTAATGGCCGCTGAGGTGATGGTATTGTCGAGGGATGACATCAGTAAGCCAAGTGCCATTGCAAGGATAATGAAACGGTTACGTTTTTCGGATCGTGACATAAAAAGCGAACTCCTATCTCTTTTTCTATTGATTTAGCAAACTTCGCTACAAGACTATTATTTATGCTTTCGTTGCCAAGAAATAGGGAAAGAACAGTTGCAAATAAAACTTTACCTCGTTACAAGCCACGCGTACCATTTTGCTAGAAGAGGGGCTATCGGCGAAAAAGCAAAAGGAGCTGTCGCGGTGCGACAACTCCAGAAAATCCATTTCGCTCTTCTCTGTATTTATCGATTTCGAAATCCGGAATCTGCCACGGAATGGCCTTCTTTAATCAAGCATGAGATACCAATAAATTGCAATCTCATCACTATCTTTATCTAGACCTCTGTAGACGTAGGAATCGAAACCTCCGATGACAAAACCACAACTTTCGTAAAATTTACATGCGCGGACATTATTACTTTGTGTCTCCAGCATGATTCCCGTCATACCGCCATCCTTCGCCCAGCGTTTAGCTTGTTCGATTAGTTTTTTACCGAGACCGTATCCTCTATATTGCTTATCAACTTTGATATCTTCCACATAGGCAAATTTGTTCCAATTTCTTTTCAAAACAATTTGGCCCACAACTTGATTGTTTACGAGCGCTATATAAATGATTTGATGGGGATTGCCGATATAGTTCGAATAATCCTCAATCGTATCTTCTTCAAGCTGTTCATCATCGTAGCTTTTCGTTCTAAGAGGTCTCTCGTTCACCGTATATCCGATTTGCTGTCCGATGAGTTGCAAGACAAGGGTAGAGTCTACGATAAAGCTCCCATCAATGTTTGCACCACATTCTTCGTCGCCAGCCCGCAGTTCTCTAATGAAAATATCCATATTCGTCCTCCTCTGTATTTATAAGGTGAGAATAGGGATAGAAAGGGGGACCGCGGACTTAACGGAATACATATTGCTCCGCCATTTGCAGAACCTCCTCGTATTATTTTGTATGTAAGATTCTCTCAATAATTGTACAATGATTGCCTAGTAGGTGCTACAGTTTTCATGCGGGAATGATCATATTCATCTCACATGATGGCCGATTGCTGAAAAACGGCTCTTGCAGTTGACTTTGCCCTTAGGGGAAGGGGTATAAGTAGGATATCGATATAGATTGAAGAATAGAGGTGAGCCTGTGCTATCAATCGGAGAATTTTCAAAGATATGCGGAGTGACAACCAAAACGCTTCGCTATTATGCCGAAATCGGATTAATGAAACCGGACGAGATTCATCCTGAAAATGGCTATCGATATTATTCCATCAAGCAACTGAAAAAGATGCTCTTCATCAATCGTTTGAAATCGTATCATTTTTCGCTAGACGAAATAAAAGCCATTCTGGAAAGGGAAGAAGATCAATCGGAAGAGAAGCTCGTTACCGTGCTTCTTCGCAAGCAAAGGGAAATGTATGAAAAACGAAACGCGTTGGATTACACCATCAAACAACTGAACCATGATCTTTTGAAAATGGAGCAGGGGATCCCCATGATGGCATACCTTGACAACATTGAAGTACAGCTTGTCGAGACCCAGCCCATCCATATTCTTTCGTTACGCCAGGTGATGACGAGTGATGATTATGCAACAGGATATAGAAAGTATTTTAGTAAGCTGTATGAAAGGATTGCGACTGAAAAGCTCACCTTGCTCGGTACGCCAATAACGATTTATCACAGCCCGGAATTCAATCCCGCCGGAAATGATACCGAGTTTGCACTTCCGGTCGCGGAGGCTGTAATGGGAACAAGAGATTTGCCAGGGGGACTTTGTGCAAAGTCTGTATGTAAGGGGCCTTACTCAGAATTGACATCGGTATATGCCAGGCTGAGGGAATGGGTAGAAAAGGAAGGCTATGAATTGGTGAGATCACCCTACGAAGTCTATGTAACCGAACCCGATCATGCCAGCGTTCCTGAGGAGCTTGTTACGGAAGTGTATTTTCCAGTTAGAAAAAAATGACATTCTCTTGTGGAGGAGGGAATTATCATGCAAAGAAGTGATTGGTCCCCTACAAAATGGCAAGCAGTTGACCCGGCCCTCTTGAACATAGAGGCTGAAAAACTAGCAGAGCTAGACCCTATCATTGAAGCCTCGTACAGCAACATAAACGGGATCATTCTTGTAAGAAATGGTTATATCGTCCATGAAAGGTACTATCATGGCTATGGACCGAAAGATAGACATCATGTCGCGTCTGTAACGAAAAGTATTCTATCTGCTCTCATCGGAATTGCCATACAGAAAAGGTTTATCAAACATGTTGACCAAAAGGTGCTGGATTTTTTCCCAGACTATGCACCCGATCATACGGAAACGCATAAACAAGCAATTACCATACGCCATCTCCTCACGATGACAGCCCCCTATCCTTTTGAGGACTGGCACGAACCACTGGACAAGATGTGTATGCAGTCCGATTGGGTAACATATACCCTGGATATGCTCGGGCAAAAGGGAAGGATTGGCGGGTTTAAGTATTCGACTGCTGGGGCGCATTTGCTTTCAGCCATCCTCACACGCAGCGCAGGAAAAAGTGCCCGGGAATTTGCCAACGAACACTTGTTTAAACCCATCGGCATAGAAGAAATCCCTGATTATGATATGAAAGCGTTTGGATTTGAAGATTTATTCGGGAAAGATGTGAGAGGGTGGGTAAAAGATCCTGACAACAACTCCACAGGAGGGTGGGGGCTCACGTTAACTCCCCGTGACATGGCACGTATTGGCTTGCTCTATCTGAATCGTGGCTGTTGGGGTAATCATCAGATCATTCCAGTAGCTTGGATAGATGATTCAACCGCGATGAATCTCAATCACTACGGGTATCTATGGTGGTTACGTGAAGAGGACGGTGTTTTTTCATTCGCTGCACTGGGCGATGGCGGAAATATGATCTGTTGCATCCCAGAAAAAAACCTCGTCGTAGCCATTGCATCAGAATTCATGCCGAATTCTCGTGATCGATGGACGCTGATCAAGGAACATATTATCGAGGCGGTAATCTAAGGCAGCAGATAGGAATGGAAGCAATGAACCGGGGAGTGGCCGCTCACCCGGTTTATTTGTTAAACGGTCGTTTAACTATACTTTACTTAGAAGCGTAATTTTCGGCAGCCATGCAAATGTAGTAGCTTAAACCCGTTTGCTGCTCTTCCAACATCGCGCGGTGGAACTCATCTGAAAGGAAAAATCTTGACTGCTCGGCAAATGCTCGCGCATCAATCGGATGGTCTTTTTGTAAAAAAGAAAGATGGTTTTCGATTGCAGAAACCACTGTTTCATCGTCGACACTTTTGTTGTTTTTCAGCGCATCGGCCATAAACGTCATGAATGCCTTCGCTTCGGCAGCTTTTTCATTCAAGGAAGCCACGTCCAGATTCTCTGTATCCAATTGAAAATCATACGCTTTCTGCAAATGCTCATTTTGTTGAGTGAATGCCTGCTTCCATTCTTCTTCGTTCAATCCATCAAACATGTTTTCTGTGGACATTTTTCCTCGCTTCCTCTCGTGTCGAATTGTTTCTTCGAGCGTATCCAAGATGCGCTCCAATCGTAGCTGGCGTGCCTTTAACATCGCTTGCTGCTCACATAAGCATCGAAGTCTTTCTGGTTCGTGATCAAGTGCAGCTTTAATGCTGTCCAATGAAAAATCTAGCTCACGATAAAACAAGATTTGTTGTAACCGCTTGAGCTCATTCTCACCGTAATAGCGGTACCCATTTTCTGTAACGACTTCTGGCATTAGCAAACCAATCTTTTGATAGTGATACAGTGTCTTGATTGTGGTACCAGACAGTTTAGCTACATCGTTAACGGTATACAACATGGCGCTTCACCTCCTGAAGTTGAGTTTGCAGTCTGACCTTAGGTTGGAGTCAAGCGAAAAAAATGAAAAAAGGAGTACGGCCGAAAACAACCGAATGTAAGCGTATGATCCATTTATTGGGTGGGGGGATTCGCATGACGAAGCTATTTCAGTTGAATTCTGAAGATGACATGGAGAAGGTAGTGGCCCAGTTCCAGCAAATCGCACAAAAGGCGCTGCAAGAATACGACTTGGATGGGGCGCACATTCGATTCAACCAACTGTCCGATACTTGCACATTTATCGTAGAAACTGAGAAGGATGGGGATTATTTACTCCGCATTCACGCTAACAAGAACAGAAAAGAAATAGATTCCGAGCTTGCTTGGCTCAGCTATTTGCATGAAAAAATAGACGTAGCGATTCCAACGGGAGTAGAGTGCCGCAATGGTTCCAAGACAGTGAGCATCGAGCTAGCAAATGGTGACTGTGTCTTCGTATCCGTCATGCGCTGGGTCGAAGGAGAGCATGTAGATGAAAAAATGACCGAAGAACAAGTATACAAAGAGGGTGTCTTGTTAGCAAAGCTTCATACAGTATCTCCAGATTTCCAATTGCCCCCTGAATTTGCACGTCCGATATGGGGAGAGGATAGCTTCAAGCAATCTATGACTCGTTTGACAGAGCATTACCATCGATTTCTGACGGATGAAGAATTCGAACTATATCAATTGGCAGCGGATAAAATACTCACTGGTCTTTCCAAATTGGACAAGAATAGCAGCAACTATGGAATCATTCACGGCGATTTGCACCAAGGAAACATTGTTTTTCACAACGGAGATCCTCGTCCGATTGATTTTGGAAGATGTGGGTTTGGTTACTATCTTTATGATATCGCCCATACCATTTTGGGTTTATTTCCTGCACAAAGAGAGCTAGTTATGAAAGGCTACGAGAGTTTGCGGAAACTGGAAGGGGACTGGCTCTCCAAACTAGAGAGCTTTGCGGTGATGGTCATGATTGAAAATTATAGTCATCATGCTTCTGACCCCAGGGAAACCGAGGGACTTAAAAAAGAACAACCCTATGCAATACCTATGGTTAAAAACTACTTGAATGGTAAGCCATTTCTTTTTCCTTCAAAGGCAGTGAAATACTGGAATCAAACCACCATTTGAAATGCTGGTTGATGACTTAGTTTTATGTGTCGGTATTATAAGTAATGTAAGAAAAATCATAATCCAGAAGAATAAACGGAGGCAAAGAAATGATATTAAGAGGTAGTGTTTTTTCTAGTATGCTAGAAATTGAAACCGGAATAACGGTTATTATTCCAAACAAATTTAATATGGAGCAAAATTATCAAGTGGTATATCTGCTTCACGGTCTTTGCGGAAGTAATGGTGATTGGGCAAATTATACGATGTTGCCTGTTTATGCAAATGACTATAATGCAATATTTGTCATGCCGGAAATTTCGAGGAGTTTTTGTTCGGATATGAAGTTTGGATTTAAATACTTTAGTTATATTTCCGAAGAATTGCCAATCATATGCAAAAGTGTCTTTAACATATCTTCAGAAAGAGAGGATACGATCATTATTGGTGATTCAATGGGAGGATATGGAGCTTTGAAATGTGCATTGTCAAAACCAGAGCAATATGGTTATTGTTGTGCATTTTCATCACCATGCTTATTTTTGAAGGAGGATTTAGATGAGCATGGAGAGATTGAAAAATTTAGAATGGTTTATGGAGAACAGATGCTCAAGGATTTTCAAGGGATTTTAGGAGGTAACTTGGAGTGGAGCGATGAGCATGAGATATTGGACTTAGCTAACAAGATCAAAGATCAGTCAGTCAGACCTGAAATATATATCGCATGTGGAACTGAAGATTTTATGCGTGATATCAACGTAAGATTCTACAATGAAATGCGGAATCTTACCTTTACCATTGAGTATGAAGAATGGTCTGGCAATCATGACTGGTATTTTTTCAATGAAGCGTTACAAAAAGCATTAAAGAAAGTTTTGAAATAATTTGAAGTGTTATTCTCATCAAATAGAAAAGCCATAAAGAGGTCGTTTACATAATAAAATTATGGTAAACAATACATCAAACACGAAAAAAAAATCGTTTGTAAAGAAAAAAGGCAGTGGTAGCTCAGGACTTTTTCCGTCCGAAGCTACTCCTGCCTTTTTCGATTTATCCTTCCTGGCGCAAATGACAAGCGAGCTGTAATTTTAGCAAGTCTTCCGGATTTCGCAAATCGATATGAAGAAGCTCCTCGACTTTGCGCAAACGCTGATACAGCGTATTGACGTGTATGTGCAGCTCTTTGGCAGTCAGTTGAGGGGATTGACTGCATTTCATATACGTGATGATCGTCTGTTCCCATTCCTCATATTTTTCCGGGTCTTGCCAGAGGGGGGCAAAGACATCATGAATGAATGCATCAATATCGGTTTGACTCTGGTTCAGCATGAGGCGATTGACACCCAGGTCTGTATAGTGAACCACACCAGAACGGCTGCGGTTGGTCAGGTAGAGAGCGGCTTTCTTGGCTTCTTCGTAGCTTTTGCTGATTTGCTCAATCCCGCTTGCCATACTTCCCACGCCAATGGATAACGATGCTTCCTTGCCAAGTTCCCACTCATCGTACGCCTGTTGCAGCCTCTCCCGGATGTCCTTTCCATCTCGGGAGCCGAGAGTCCGGATGAGGAGGGTGACATGGTTATGGAATCCGTAGACAAACATTTGTGTTTTGTTGAACGCCCATTTGCAACGGGTAATGAGTCGGTGAATGTTTGCTTCTAGCAATGCCAGGTCGTGGCACTGCGTCAGATGGGCATAGATCACGTAGTATGTTGCTTGTGGCTGTAACCCCATCGAATGGGCGCGGTCAAACAGTTCATTGCCTTTGCTTGCGATCAATTCTTGAAAAAGATCGTGTGCACGCTTGTACAGCACAGAGCTGATCGATTGCTTTTTCACCAAATCGAGTATGAGCACAGCGCTCCCTTGTTCGACCGTCATGCGTGTGAGATCAGATAGCCCGCGTTCGTCTACGGGAAGCATGAGACATCCGAGAAAGATGCTTCCATTGATTAGTGGATACAGACAGAACCGTTGATCGTCACCAGAAGCGGGCGAGAACAGGTTGACGGAAACGGGCTGTCTTCTTTTGTTCAGCAATGTATACAGTTCATCCCAGCTAAAAAAACTCTTTTCAGGATACATTTTCTGCTCAAGCCAATCGGCAAAATAGATGGGATGTCCGGTCATTTTGCTGAGGGTTTTTACGATTGTTTCCGCGCCTTTATTTTGCAAGGACAACTGCTTGATGGACTCGTGGATATGGTTGCGTTGTATCCAATCATCGTGCTTGGCTTGCAGTTGAGCACTAATGGTAGCCATATGCTCATACGCTTGTTTGACTTCAGCATAGAGCTCGGCATTTTGCAGGGCGATGGAAGTTTGGTCTGCGAAGCCTTGGAGGAGGTTGAGGTCGTACTCGGTAAACACATTTTCTTGATGAAACTGATGCAGGACAACTACACCAATACGCTTTTCTCCTCGTGATATTGGAACACATAACAACCCATTCAAGTCTTGCAATGCTTTTGCGTGGTTCAGAGAATGAAAGTTATCAGCAGAGATATCCTTCATTGCATGGGCTGTTTCTTGGCTGGTTTTGTACATACGTGGGATTCCGTCCTCGAACACTTTGCCCGCGATGGATTCTCCTACTCGCATTTTGAGGTCTTTGAACACGGTATCATAAAAACCGACAGTCGCTTTCGGAATCAATCGGTCGATAGAGGGATCATACAAGTGCAGGAGGCCTGCGTCTGCAGCCGGGATAACAGCCAGTGCATTACCAATGATTCCGGGGATGATTTGGTCAACGTCGAGAGTAGCAGATATGGAACGAATCCCTTCAAAAAGCTTCTTGCTTTCCTCCGCTTTGGCAGTCATTTTTTCTTCTGCCAACAACAGACGAATCCCGAACCACAATAGGTCCCATTGGTCAGCGGTTAGGATGACCGGTTGGTTTGCTTTATGTGCTTGTGCTAGACAGATAACAGCTTGTCCTTCGTTTTCGTAGAAAAAACGGTACATTTGTTGGGAGGGAAGGGACTCATAGGTATAACGCTTATCGTTCGCATCGCTATCACAGTGAGGTACAGTCATAGGGGGAATAACTGTGGTAGCGTTTTCGTGAAAAGAGGAGAAAACAAGCCGAAAATGTCGATCACGCGAAAATTGGAACCAGATAGAAAAAGGCTGATCAGCAAACCATTCATGCAGCTTTTCAAGCAGGAGCGAAAAAGAATTCATCCACGTGTCCTCCATATAGAGAAATACACATTTGTATCTGGAAATAAGTGTCTGTATATACATTGTATTCATAATTTTTGCTAGATACAATACTCCTATATGAAGCGGAAGGTGGGAGACGATTTGACAGCAACTTACAATAACTACATCGCCGGAGCTTGGGTGACGAGCCATACTGGACAGGTTTTCCCCAGCACGAACCCTGCCAATACGAATGAGGTTCTCGGTTATTTTCAAAAATCGGACGGGCTAGATGCGCGTTCTGCCATTGAAGCTGCTGCCGATGCTTTTGGTGAATGGTCACAAAAATCGGCTCCCACACGTGGAGAATTCTTGTTCTCCCTCATTCACTTATTGGAAAAACACAAAGAAGAGCTCGCAGAAACGATCACCCGTGAAGTCGGGAAAACATTGCGGGAAGCGAGAGGTGAGGTTGCCAAGACAATCGCTTCCATGAAGCAGTTGACCGGAGAAGCGACTCGCTTGACTGGTCAAACGGTGCCTTCCTTTGATGAACGGGTAGTGGGTTACACGGTACGAGAACCAATCGGGGTTTTCGCGATTATTGCTCCATGGAATTTTCCGCTGGGGATTGGCTTGTGGAAGATCGTTCCAGCCATCCTCGCAGGTAATACAGTGGTGTTCAAGCCAGCAAGCAACACCTCCTTGATTAGTGTAAAGCTAGTAGAGCTCCTAATTGAAAGTGGCGTTCCAAGTGGCGTTGTGAATTTGGTTACAGGACCAGGTGCAGTAATCGGGGATGAATTAGCGAATCATCCACTGGTCAAAGGGATTTCATTTACGGGTTCATCTGAAGTGGGACTTGCCTTGGGGAGAGCAGTTGGAGCTAGAGGAGGGAAGATTCAGGCGGAGATGGGCGGGAAAAATCCGGCGATCATCCTAGCAGACGCCGATATTGACCTCGCTATCGATTCCATCGTACTGAGCGGATTCTTCGATAATGGTCAACGTTGTACGGGGACCAGTCGCGTATTGGTTGTTCCCGAAGTAGCCGAAGAAGTAAAAGCAAAACTGATCGAGCGGGCGAAGGGCTTGAAAATCGGGAATGGTTTCGATCCAGACAATCATAATGGTCCAGTAGTGGACGAGCATCAGCTCAATTTATATCTTCATTATATACAAAAGGGCATCGAAGAAGGCGGCGTACTGGAATGCGGAGGGAAGCGCCTGGTAGATGGTGATCTCGCCCAAGGCTATTTCGTCGCGCCGACGGTATTTACCGGCATCACACAGGAGATGACGATTGCCAACGAAGAAATTTTTGGCCCTGTGATCGCCGTGATCGATGTGGATTCTTTCGAACATGCTATGCAAGTGGCTAACCAGGTGGAATTTGGCTTGTCCTCTACGATTTTTACGAACGATTTGCAAAAAGCTTTCCAGTTTGTCAAAGGGATTCAGTCAGGTGTCACGCATGTCAATATGCCGTCGACTCATTTTGAATCACAGTTTCCGTTTGGCGGGAAAAAGATATCTGGATTGGGTCCGAGAGAGCAAGGGGAGTCAGCGCTCGATTTTTACGTCGAGACAAAAACGGTCTATATTCGGCCATAAGTATAGGGAAAGCAGGAGGAGCGAAGATGGAAGCGATTGGTGTGATCGGCATTGGTGCAATGGGAAAAGGGATGGTCTGCAATCTGTTGCAAAAAGGCTACCACGTGTATGCCTACGATCCAAGTCCGGCAGCAAAAGCCTGGGCAAAGGAAAAAGGAGCGACGGTCGTCGAGTCTCCACTGGCAGTGGGTAGCGTAGCACGTGTCGTTTTCACTTCGCTTCCAGGTCCTGCGATTGTAGAGGAAGTCATGCTGGGTGCGGACGGACTTTTCTTATCATTAGGGGCTGGCAGTTTCGTATTTGATACCAGTACGATCGATCCTGCAACAGCAAAACGTCTGAATCAGCAAGGCGTAGAAAAAGGGATCTACTATTATGATTGTCCGGTGAGTGGGGGACCCGCTGGTTCTGCGGCCGGAACGTTGACCATTATGGTCGGCGGTGATGAGACAAAGCTTCCAGAAATCATGGACTATCTCAGAGCGATTGGAAAGGAAATTTTTTACTTGGGGGAATCCGGAGCTGCACAAGTGGCGAAGCTTTGTCACAACTCTGTCGTTGCAGTCATTACAGCAGCGTTGGGCGAGGCGTTCAGTGTCGGAGCAAAAGCTGGCGTTGATCCACACAAGCTGGCAGCCGTCATGGATAAAGGCTCTGCCCACAATCGTGTGCTTTCCGTTTTTGGGCCTAACATCTTGTACGGTACGTATGAAAATACAGTCTTCTCCTTGGATCATATGCACAAAGATTTGCAGCTCTATGCGCAAACCGCACGTGAACAGCAAGTGCCTGTACTCGTTGGAGGAACGGTTGCACAAATGTATGAGGCAGCCAAAGCACAAGGCAAAGGTAGCTGGGATTCGAGTGCGGTCTGTACCGTGACCGAAGAGCTGGCTCAGACAACGATTGCGCGTTAAGCGTTGAGTTTGAAAGTGAAAGTAGACTACGGCAACGATTGCTTGTAGTCTACTTTTTTGTAGGTTGCAATTCACTGAAAGTATGGACCACTATCTGCGATCAAAAGCAAGACTCGCAGCAAGACCTGTCAAGACACTTGCCATTAGCCAACGCTGTACCCGTAGCCATGTTGGTCGTGTACCAAACCAGACAGCAACTCTGCTTGCTACAAGAACAATAAGCAGGTTAACAGTAAAGCTGACGGCAATTTGTGTAATACCTAGAGTAGCACTTTGCAGGAGCACCGATCCCCGCGCAGGATCTACAAACTGAGGCAAGAGTGAAACATACAAAATAGCAATTTTGGGGTTCAGCAGATTTGTCATCAATCCCATTAGAAATAACTTTTTCGGTGGTTCAATAGAAAGAGTATCAGGCTTGAGAATGGAAGTCGCACCCGGTTTTACTGCATTCCAAGCGAGCCAAAGCAGGTAGATAGCTCCGACCCACTTGACTGATTCGTAAACGAACGGAACCGTTATGAAAAGAGCAGAGAGACCGAGCATAGTGGCGATCATGTAAATCACGAATCCAAGTATGACACCAAGAAGTGAGATGACTCCAGCTCTGCGACCTTGTGAAATCGTCCGGGAAATGAGGTAAATCATGTTAGGGCCAGGAGAACAAACCATGCCGAGCGAAACAAATAGAAAGGTAATAAGAGTACCGAAACTCACCAATTTGCATGACCTCTTTTCATGAAGCAGCTTCTCATTTACTCACTCTCTTTATTCATTTGTGCATAAGACCGTTCAATCACATGCAATGCTTCATCGTGCTTCACGACATTGTTGCCTAACGTCACAATGACGAACAATAGGATAAGACCGAGTAATGCCTTTTTTACTTTCACATGGCGCAGATGCATGATGAACCTCGCAGCGAGCAGGAAAAAGGCGAAGAAGTAATGTCCGGCATACAAGTACAAATCGTATGTAAACGTGGCGAGTCCGAACCCTATTACAATGTGCAGCACGAAAGCAAACCCGATATAGGCGGCGAGCGACCAGGCTTCTTGTGTACGAATCCCTTTGATGAAACCGAGTATAGCCAGAGTGATCAGCGTCAAGCCGATGACATGCACATACCATGGATACGGCAGCGTGAGGTCCGTAGCGAATGCGACCATCCCCGGTTTTGGATCGATGAGCGCAATGTCTGGGGTCAGCACAGGACTGATAACGAGCATATACAGAGCTTTCCAATGCTCGAAAAACGAGAACGGAGCCGTGTAGATGAACCCTCCGGTATGAATCGCTTTGAGGTGACACCAAAGTTGACGAGGGCGAATGAAGCGTTGGGCCACACAGCCAATTTCTTTTCCGCACGACTGTACTGCGTGTAAAGTACCGATAATAGAATGACGAACTGCGCGTACGGATAGGAATCGGGAATCATTGCCGTGAAAATTTGATAAGAGGCCGTCCCGAAAAATACGGCAAAAAGCAATGGGGTATAGAAGCTATTCCATCCCTTGCGCAGGTAGTAGTAAACCATTACAACGCCGAGCGCGTTCATGATCGATTGAACCACCGCGAAGAAGAAGTTTTCCTTGAAAAATTCCGATAAATAAGCCAAAGGAAAAGAAATCAAATTTATAAATGGATGGATCACCGTCGGGTTGTTAGAGCTATAGTACAGCGTCGGGTCAAAATTAAACAGATTAAGCGTAAATGGAACGCCGTAAAAAGGGCTGATCGGGGCAAGAACAGTGATGTTTTGATTCATATAAGTGAGAAAAGGCACATTCATCGACAAATAAAACATGAAAAAACAGGCAAATAGAAGGAACGCTCTGACATTATCTTTTCGATCATGAAACAAATAGCTGAAAAAACGCATACCAATCCACCATTCAACGTATTTTTGAGATTAACGTAACGAATTTTAGCTATATTATACAAAAATAATGAATTCTGCACCAAAATTTTACATTCAATTGGCTAGCCATTTTTTACGAAGCCTGTGCATCACGCTGTTGACAGCTACAATCAGTGGGTCTAGCATGAATGAACATGTCCGATGAGATTGAAAGGAGTGAACGACTTGCAAGAACTAACCTCAACAGAACTGATCCAATACCTGCAAGAAAAGAAGTCGGTCGCTCTTTTTGTCTATACACCGATGTGCGGGACCTGCAAGCTCGCAGCACGTATGCTCGGCATCATGCAAGAAGCATTGCCTGCCGTTCCTCTGTATCAGATTAACATTAATACGGCGCCTGCATTGGCAGAACAATGGCAAGTGACCAGCGTCCCCGCCTTGCTTATTTTTCAACGAAACGAATTGGTAGCACGGCATTATGCCATCCAGTCCGTTGGATTTTTATACGATGTATTGAAACCTTTGGCCTAGACATACACCTATTCCCTTCGCTATGAATATGACAAAGAGAGAAGAAATGCGAAGGAGGAGGCGTATGCAAATCCACGTGGTGGAAGAAGGACAAACCTTAGCAAGCATCGCCGAGACGTACGGCACAACGTCAGAAGCGATCGATAAGGCGAATGAATTACCAGATCCCAATAAACTGGCAATCGGACAGGCGATGGCGATCCCGATTGTAGGAAGCTACTATTGGGTCAAACAAGGAGATACGTTGTATACCATCGGTCAGCGTAACCATATCAGCGCAGCAGAGCTTGCTCGTGTCAATGGGATTTCTCCCTATAAACCGCTACAAGTTGGGCAAAAGCTATATATCCCGCCTCGCCCTAGACGAGCGGCTGATTTCAATGCCTATGTGGAACCGCGCCGCACTGTCCCACCCGCGATGGAAGCGGATGTTCGGAGGGCTGCCCCTCATCTTACGTATTTGGCACCGTTCAGCTTTCGTATCAAACGGGATGGAACTCTCCAACGACCAAATCTGAGCAATTTTCCAGCGATCGCAAAAGAAAACCAAGTCCTCCTTATGATGGTTGTGACGAATTTGGAAAAAGGTCAGTTCAGTACGGAATTGGGCGCACTCATTTTGAACGATCAAGAACTCCAGAACAAATTGCTGGATAATATTCTTGCGACCGCCCATGAGCTGGGAATGGGGGATATCCATTTTGATCTGGAAGCTTTGCCTACAACAGGTGCAGAAGCTTACGCGAACTTCTTGCGAAAAGCAAGGAGTCGTATACATGCAGAGGGGTTGATGATGTCTGTTGCGCTCGCACCGAAGACGAGTGCCGAGCAAGCAGGTAAATGGTATTCCGCCCATGATTACAAGGCGATAGGAGCGCTTGCCGATTTTGTCGTGATTATGACGTATGAATGGGGCTATAGTGGCGGTCCTCCCATGGCAGTTTCTCCGATTGGACCGGTGCGGCGTGTCTTGCAATACGCCATTACTGAAATACCAGCTGATAAAATTTTGATGGGCCAAAATCTGTACGGATACGACTGGACCTTACCGTACGAGCGAGGAACGACAGCGAAAGCGCTGAGTCCGCAAGCGGCAATTGCCCTGGCTGCGCGGCATAATGCCGTCATTCGATATGATTATCGCGCGCAGGCTCCATTTTTTACGTACACCGATGATCAAGGCAAGCAACATCGCGTATGGTTTGAGGATGCGCGGTCGATTCAAGCCAAGTTCAATCTGGTTAAACAGCTCGGTTTAAGAGGCGTCAGCTACTGGAAACTCGGTTTGCCATTTCCGCAAAATTGGCTGTTAATCGAGGAGAACTTTCGCGTCCGTAAACGAGCATAGTCATCTGGCGTACATTCCACCGCGGGTTGTACGCCTTTTTTTTGAATGAAAAATCATGGTATGATGAAGATGACAGGAAGGAAAAGGGGAGAAATCATGGGAGAATGCAAATTGGATCACAGCCATGAGGATGTACTCAAAAAACTGGCAGAGCAAGCTCCACATTTATCAGAGTTGCGTGTGAGTCAATTCAAAAATCAGTTGAATGGCGAGCTCAGCCAAGAGCGTCTAAACGAGCTGTTTCATTTATTGAAAAAGTATGACCTGGCAAGCCCAGAGGAGCGCCAAGAGCGCGAAAAACAAATGGATCACTTGTTTGGCTAAGCTTTATACATACGCTTTTTGTTTTGCCCCCGAGTGGGAGAATCAGGCTGGAATCATGGTTCCATGCAGCGAGGAGTAACGATGGACGACAGACTCTATTATCAGGATGCCTATACAAGAACGTTTTCGGCCCGGGTGACAAAAACTGGTGTCGAGCAAGATGGGACACCTTACGTGGTACTGAATCAAACGGCTTTTTACCCTACTGGAGGCGGACAGCCTTCCGACCTGGGTGTATTGGAAGAGATTCGTGTGGTAGATGTTGAAGAGGTAGACGGTGAAATTCGTCATCGACTGGAGGCTCCCTTGTCCGAAAGTATAGGGGAAGTAACGGGGCACATCGATTGGGACCGCCGCTTCGATCACATGCAGCAGCATGCTGGCCAACACATTTTATCTGCGTCCTTCCTGGAAGTTGTGCAAGCGGAGACCGTTGCCTTTCACTTGGGAAAAGAACGCGTCACCATTGATGTACGACTGGATGAGTTGACAACAGAAGTATGGGAAAAGGTAGAAAAGCGCGCGAATCAGATTGTTTTGGAAAACCACCCCATCCTTGTACGGTTTGTTGATGACGAGGAATTGGCAACGCTGCCCTTGAAAAAACAGCCGACTGTTACCGAAAATATTCGTGTCGTGATGATTCCTGAGTTTGATTACAACCCGTGTGGAGGAACACATCCAGCGCGCACGGGCGAAGTCGGGATGATCAAGATCTTGGGCTGGGAGCGACATCGCGGGAACATTCGTCTGGAATTCATCTGTGGCTGGCGAGCTTTGCGGGACTACAACCAAAAGCAAGCTGTCGTTCGCGATACAGCGAAGCTGCTCGCTACCAATGAAGGCGAACTGATCGCACAGACGGAACGCGTCCTTGCAGAACGCGACACCTTAAAGGCAAAATTGGCAGAAGTGGATAAGCAGCTCCTGGAAGTGGAAGTCAATCAACAACTAGCTGCTGCTAGCCAACTCGGTCAGTCGCGCCTCATTATGTGTACCTTCACAGACAAGACCATTCAACAGCTTCAGCAGTTCGCACAGCTGGCTACCGCTTTGGCGCCAGATGCAATTTGCCTCTTGGCTGCTACTACCGAAGACAAAGTGCAAATCGTGTTTGGTCGTGGGCAAGAAGTCAACGTAGCCATCAATCAAGTGTTGAAAGAAACCTTGCCGGTCATTAATGGTAAAGGTGGGGGAAATCCTGCCATGGCACAGGGTGGCGGTCAGGCAGTAGTGGATGCGGAAGAAGTATTGCTGCATGCACGCAAACTGCTGGAAGCCTCACTGTTGTAAATGCATTCGATTCAAGAAAAGGAGGAGACCGCGATGAACTGGAATCCGGGAGATATCGTTCGCGTTGCGCAGCGAACGGGTGAATATATTGCAGAAGTATTGGAAATCCACGATTCGAAGTTGCTGGTAAAGGTGTTGGCAGTTACCAAATACCCGACGCAAGGCGATTTGCATTCTTCCTACGAAGTAGATGTGCCGCTGTTTCACCAGCGTCCAGCACTGTCGTACATGGAAAAATTCATGACGCCTGTCCAAGGGCTCATTCGCTATAATGGAGCGATTCCCGACTACAAGGAATCTGTCCGACAAGCGATGGAGAGAGAAATGGAAAAGCTTTCGAAAATGGCAGCTTGGGCAGAGCGCTGTCTCGTTGAGCTGGAAAAGATGCATAAGGAAGCCTTTACAAACACGAAATAGAGTGGTACTGTAGTACTCGAATGTACGACAATTGCATAGCTTTACTACCAAACGGGGGCCAAGCAACGTTGGCTGAGATTGTGACGAGTGTGTTACTGACCGTTGAACCTGACCTGGGTCATGCCAGCGGAGGAAGAGGTATTTGGAATCAGTATCACGGTGTCGCAACCGAGCGGAACTATGCTTGTTTGCGTGCATACATGATAAGATGACACTCAACCATCCGAGGCGGATGGTTTTTTTACGCCATTCGTCCGGTGAGATGGGATGGGTATACAGCTTCTTCTGTTTGTCTGAATCGACTCAGGCAGGCGGGAGAAGCTGTTTTTTTTCCAGTAGAAGGAGGTAATCAATGATTGTTCAGCTGAATGGGAAAAAAGTAGAGTTGGCGGAAGAGATCACGACAGTGCGGGCTTTGCTCGCTTCTTATTCCCTGCAAGAGAAGATTGTCGTCGTTGAGCGAAATGGTGAAATTATTGATCGCTCAGCGTATGAGCAAACACCGATTGCAGACGGAGATCGCATAGAAATCGTTCATTTTGTTGGAGGAGGATGATCATCATGATGGATACATTGAAAATTGGACCGTACGAGTTTCGCTCCCGCTTGCTTCTGGGTACTGGTAAATTCGCTGACTTGGATACACAAGGGAAAGCGGTAGAGGTGTCGGAAGCAGAAATTTTGACCTTTGCGATTCGTCGCTTAAATTTGGAAAATCCGCAAGAACCGAACTTTTTGGAACAACTGGATTTGAAAAAATTCACCCTGCTACCAAATACAGCAGGTGCCTATACAGCAGAAGAAGCAGTGCGCATCGCCCGTTTGGCTAAAGCATCTGGGCTGTGTGACATGATCAAGGTCGAGGTTATTGGAGACCCGAAAACACTTCTCCCTGACCCGATTGGCACGCTCGAGGCTTCGAAAATCTTGGTGGAAGAAGGCTTTATCGTGCTGACCTACACCAATGACGACCCGATTCTTGCTAGACGACTGCAAGAGGTTGGCGTACATGCGGTTATGCCAGGTGCCTCACCAATTGGTTCAGGGCAAGGGATTGTCAACGAAAACAACCTCCGCTTTATCATTGAGGATGCCAACGTACCGATTATCGTAGATGCAGGAATTGGCTCGCCAGCAGACTGCGCGAAAGCAATGGAGCTGGGTGCTGATGGTGTCTTGTTGAATACAGCCGTCGCTCTCGCTGACAATCCTGTCCTGATGGCAGAAGCGATGAAGCTCGGCGTGGAAGCAGGTCGCAAAGGCTTCTTGGCAGGCCGTATCGCGAAAAAGCGTTACGCGTCCGCGAGCAGCCCGGTCGAAGGGATGATTGAGTAGCGTGGATCGACTGACAGAAGCGGTAGAATCGATCGCCAGCCGCAAAGAAGAGCTGTTCGCTTTATTGGCAGAGCTCGTTTCTTATCCGACTGTGAGTCCTCCAGCGCGAAACAGTGATACCGCACAAGGAGCAATCGCCGACAGGCTGCAAACGATGGGATTCGAGGTAGATCGCTGGACGGTATATCCGGGAGACGACAATATTGTCGGTCGGTTATCAGGGAGTGCCTCAACCTACGCAAACAGCTTGATTGTCAACGGGCATATCGACGTGGCTGAAGTCGGTGATGACATCGGGTGGACCTATCCACCTTTTGCTTTGACACACGGCAAGGATGGGCGCCTGTACGGACGTGGAGTTGCGGATATGAAAGGCGGACTCGCAGCGAGCTTGTTTGCGATCCAAATGCTGCGCGAACACGGAGTGGAGCTCCAGGGAGATCTGCTTTTCCAATCCGTCATCGGAGAAGAAGCGGGTGAAGCGGGGACATTGGTCGCTATCGAGCGTGGCTATCAGGCTGACTACGCCGTTGTAGTGGACACGAGCAATTTGCAAATGCAAGGGCAGGGCGGGGTCATTACAGGCTGGATCACGATTGAGAGTCCGACGACGCTGCATGACGGAATGCGTGCACAGACGATTCATGCAGGCGGACGCGTCCGGGGAGCATCTGCCATTGAAAAAATGACGAAGGTGATCACCGCACTACAGGAGCTGGAGCGGGACTGGGCTGTCATGAAGTCCTATCCCGGCTTCCCGCCAGGCAGCAATACGATCAATCCTGCAGTCATCGAAGGAGGCCGGCACGCTGCGTTCATCGCAGACCGTTGCGCCCTATGGATTACCGTTCATTTTTATCCGAACGAATCCTACGAAGAGATTATTCGAGAGATCGAGGATCACGTCGGGCGTACGGCTGCCGCAGATCTTTGGCTGAGAGACAATCCTCCAACATTCCGCTGGGGTGGACGTTCGATGATTGAGGAGCGCGGTGAAATCTTCCCTTCACTGGAGTTGGATACGAAGCATCCGGGGTTGGTAACGCTGCAATCCGCATATGAAGGTCACATGCATCAAACACCTATCGTTAACATGTCGCCTACGGTTACCGATGCAGGCTGGTTTGCGCATGCAGGCATTCCAGCTGTCCTATTCGGGCCTGGTGAGCTCACGCATGCTCATGCCGTCGATGAATCAATTGATTCTGACCAGCTTGTTCATTTTGCCCAGATCATGGCCCGCTTTATTGCCACCTGGTGCAATACCCCAAAGGAAGCGAAGGAGTGAGTATCGCATGACAACCTTTACTGATCGTCTGAGAAAAAGTGTAGCCCCGATCTGGGAGCGTGTTCATCAACATCCTTTCGTCACGGGACTTGGAGATGGCAGCCTGCCTGTCGGTGCATTCAAATATTACATGAAACAAGACTACATCTACCTGATTGATTACGCGAAAATGTTCGCGATTGCGAGTGTAAAGGCGTACGATCTGGAAACAAGCTCCCGATTCGCTGCTTTGCAAGAATCGACGCTAAACACAGAGATGGAGCTGCATCGCCAATATGCTGAGCGCTTTGGTATCTCTCGCGAGGAGCTGGAAGCGACAGAGCCTTCGTTTGTGATGCTGGGATACACCAGCTACATGCTGCGTGTTGCTCATCAAGGGTCGTTGGCGGAATTGGTGAGTGCACTACTCCCATGCACATGGAGCTATTGGGAAATCGGCAAGCGCTTGGCACAAGTAGAAGGGGCACTGGATCACGAACTGTACGGCGAATGGGTACGTATGTACAGTTCCGATGAATTTGGGCAGTTGGCGATCTGGCTGATTGATATCATGAATCAATTGGCAGAAGGTAAGAGTGAGCAAGAGCTGGCCAAGCTAGAGGAGTATTTTGTCAACACCTCCAAAATGGAGTACATGTTCTGGGACATGTCCTACAGAGAGGAAATGTGGCCGTGGGAGAACAACTAGCTTTCGCCGACGTCAGCTTTTCGTATGGCGACAGGCAGATTCTCGATCATTTTGATCTGCGTGTGGAAAAAGGGGAATTCGTCAGCTTGATCGGTCCGAGCGGGATCGGGAAAAGCACGTTATTTCAGCTCATCGCAGGTCTTCTTGAGCCGGGACGAGGCGAAATCAGGCTCGGCAGTGTACCGGTAGCAAATCGTTTGGGGCAGGTCGGCTATATGCCCCAACGCGATTTGCTCATGCCATGGCGTACGATTGTCGAAAATGCAGCTTTGCCGCTGGAAATCAAAGGTATGACGAAAAAAGAAGCGCATGAGCGTGTCAGACAGCAATTGCCAAGGTATGGTCTTCAGGACTGGGCTGACAGCTATCCAGCCCAGCTTTCCGGCGGGATGCGTCAGCGAGTTTCCTTTTTACGGGCATTGTTTTCAGGCGCAGAGATGATGCTGTTGGATGAACCATTTAGTGCGTTGGATGGAATTACAAGAATGGACATGCAAGAGTGGCTGATGGAAAAATGGCACGAAACAGGCAGCACGATGCTGATGATTACACATGACATCGACGAAGCCATTTTACTTGCCGATCGGATTATCGTGCTTGCAGGTAGTCCGATCACCAAGCCGATGGAATTAACCGTTCCGGTGAGCAGACCGCGAACGGCGAGCAGCCGCAACCAAGCCGAATTTTTGGCATTGCGTGAACAGATTTGGGAACGGCTTCGACAGGATCGCCAAGCAACAATGAAGCCGTTGAGGAGAGAAGCATGATGGGGAGAGGCATATGGTTTGGTATCTCCATCGCCATTTTTCTTCTGGTATGGGAAGCTGGATGTCGCTTCCTCGGGGTGCAGCCCTTCATTTTACCGCCGCCTAGCGCTGTGATTGTGTCTTTGTGGGATTTACGCGCCTCTCTAATAGGGGTACATCTTTGGGCGACGTTAAAGGAAGTGTTACTGGGGCTATCGATCTCGATTGTATTTGGAATCTCCCTTGCATTTGCGATGATTCGCAATCGGATTGTGGAGCGCTTGGTCTATCCGTATATCGTCATCTCCCAAACGATCCCCATTATCGCGTTATCACCCGTATTCATTTTGTGGTTCGGGTATGATTTATCTGGAAAAATCGCGGTTACGATTCTGTTTACTTTCTTTCCGATTGTCGTCAACGCGTATGATGGACTTCGCTCGACGGACAAGGAAATGCTTCAGCTGTTAAAAACCATGGGGGCAACAAACGGACAAATTTTCACCAAGCTGCAACTCCCGTCGAGTTTACCTCATTTCTTCAGTGGTCTAAAAGTGGCAGCTACCTACAGTGTGGCTGGGGCGACCATTGGGGAATGGCTGGGAGCGAGCGAAGGACTCGGGTACTTTGGCAGACGGGCATCCGGTAATTTTCAGGCACCCGCGCTGTTTGCCTCGGTCCTGTTGCTCTCGATTCTCGGTATGCTGCTGTTTTGGCTGGCTGGACGAATCGAACGTCATTTTTCCCCGCATATGAAAATCAAAGGAGAACAACAATGAAACCTTTCAACAAATGGACGAAAGCATTCATGGCACTTACATTGGCAACAGGTCTTGCTGCTTGCGGCAATCAGGCGAGCTCGGATGCTGGTCAGACGCAAGCCCCTGCTGATAAAGGAGTTGCGCCTACTGAGCTGACGATTGCGCTCGATTGGTATCCGAATGCCGTTCATTCCTTCTTGTATGCAGCAGAGGAGCAAGGCTATTTCAAAGACGAAAATCTCAAGGTGACCATGCAAATGCCTTCGGACAGCAATGATCCGTTAAAGATGGCGGCTGCGGGCAAAGTGGATTTGGCAATCAGCTATCAACCACAGCTCATCCAAGCTCGTGCAGAAGGAGTTCCTGTCGTATCTGTAGGTGCACTCGTTCGTCATCCGTTAAACGTGATCATGACGCGCCAAGACAGTGGAATCGATACTCCGCAAAAGTTGGCTGGAAAAAATATTGGTTATCCGTCACTTCCACTTGATGAATCGATTGTACGTCAAGTTGTGAAGCATGGTGGTGGCGATGATTCCGGACTGACCTTCACGGATATCGGCTTTGACATCGTCCCGGCGTTGACGGCCAAAAAGGTCGATGCAGTGGTAGGTGGCTATATCAACCACGAACAACTGATTTTGGAGAAGCACGGCGTTCCAGTCAATGCGTTCAAGCCTTTTGAGTTTGGTGTTCCAGACTATTATGAGCTCGTATTGGCAACAAGTGACGAGACTTTGAGCAAAAAACAGAAAGCAGTGGAAGGTTTCCTGCGTGCGATTGGCAAGGGTCAGGACTATGTGAAAAATAATAAGGAAAAGGCACTCGATTTGTTACTTGCCAAACAGGCTGCCGATTTCCCACTGGAAAAAGACATTGAGACCAAGAGCTTGGATATCCTGATTCCGTTGATGGATGCAGGGGAAAAGCCTTTTGCATACCAGACGGCCGAATCTTGGCAAACACTGATTGATTGGATGAAAAAAGAGAAGCTGATAACAGCTGACATCAAAGCAGATGAGATCATGCGCGATCTCGTGAAGTAATCAGTTAAAAAGCACCCCCTTTGCACGCTTTTGAGAGTCTACTCTCGATTAGCCAGACAGAGGAGGTGCTTTCTCTATGATGTCTTCCCTTTAGGAGGAGAGGGGGAAACAAAGTTCTGCTGTCATCCCTTTTCCTGTATCGCTTGTTAACAGCAGGTGTCCATGATGAGCGGCAGCAATCCGTGCAACCATGGGCAACCCGAGACCATGACCATTTTGTAAGGGAGATTTTCTTTTCGACGAATAAGGCAATTCCACCAAGTCAGGTAGCATGCTTGGCTCAATGCCTTTTCCGTCGTCAGTGATAATCAAAAGAGCATTGCGCTGGTTGGGTGACAGGGCCGTTTGCACGTGGATGTGACAGCCTGATGGGTTATGCACGATGCTGTTTAGGATCAGATTCGTGATGGCGCGGACAAGAAGTTTTTCATCGCCCATTACGAAGCATTGCTCAGTCGTGACATCCAGCTCAATGGTAAACGTCTCTGCCAAATCATTGTTTAAAAAGTCAGTGACAATTTGCCGCGCAAGTGTCGATAGCCGAATCGGTTTGGTATGAATGGGCTGCATTTCGTATTCCAGCATGGAAACGAGATTCAAGTCACTGACCAAAGACCGGAGCTTTTCCCCTTGCTTTCGAATAATGCTTGCTTTTTGCTGCTGCTCGTAAGGCACCGCGTCGCTCTCTTCCAGTTCACTGGCATACCCGAGCACCATTGATAGTGGCGTGCGTATATCGTGGGAGATTCCAGCGATCCAATTCGAGCGTGCTTCGTCTCTGGCTTTTAACAAAGCGTTCTTCTCTTGCAGAAGCGACGATGCATGATTGATGCTTCTTGCAATCCCGCTGAACATTCCTTTTGCCTCGACATGTGTATGCTGATCTTCTGACAGAGCGTGAATCCCGCTAATCAGTGGGCGGATTGCCCGAATGAGTCGAGAGCCAATGAACAGAGAGAGAAG
The DNA here is from genome assembly GCF_013284365.1 of Brevibacillus sp. RS1.1. Classification (NCBI taxonomy): domain Bacteria; kingdom Bacillati; phylum Bacillota; class Bacilli; order Caryophanales; family Paenibacillaceae; genus Brevibacillus; species Brevibacillus sp. RS1.1. The sequence goes on along the minus strand of NZ_JABSVA010000001.1, from coordinate 171,842 downwards.
AGCGGCGAGCAGGATATTTCCGAAAAGCAAAGCCAGTAAGCGGTATGGCAAATCGCTTATCCAACTGATCGGAAAATGAAACTGGTACTTGGCGAGACTGTCCTTCGGGTAGCCCACGACGACCAGCCCCAACTCATGCTCCCAAACAAAAACAGGATAGTCCTGTAAGTAATTTCGCGAGAACTGCGCCACTCCTGCCAGAGAATAAGTGCGGGGCAATTCGTTCGGTATGGCGTAGTCCCAGATGACCTTCCCATCGTTTCCAATCAACATGGCCCAAGCCTGGCTTTTTTGCAACCACTCTTGTGCATTTGGTTCCAACGTATAGTGGGAACCGTTCTTGTGCAGCCCCTCTGCGACAGCTTGTGTGACGTGGATGGGAGGAGAGCCCTCGTTCATTCCTTTGAAAACAAATGTGCCGAGAATGATGTAATTGACGATGAGCAAAAAGACGGCGATCAGGATAGAAGCACCTGTATAACGACGTAAAATTCGTGCGGCTCCATCCATCTACAACTCTTCCTTTACGAGTAATTTGTATCCGAGTCCTCTTACCGTGAGCAAATATTCAGGAGTGGACGGGCATGGCTCGATCTTTTCGCGAATGCGCCTCATATGAACCATCAGGGTGTTTTCATACCCGTAGTAATCGTCCCCCCATACGGATTGGCACAGGGCATCGCTCGTGACGATTCGTCCTCGATTTTCATAGAGTTTTCGCAAGAGCGCGTGTTCCTTTGCAGTCAGAGCATATTCGTGGTGATCTCTCGTCACGATTGCTGCCTCCAAATCGATCGTACTATCACCAAGCTGGAAAACGGGGAGACGATCGATTTGGGGAGGAGCGTAAACGCGTCGTAAAATGACCAGAAGACGAAGAACGAGCTCGCGCGGTAAAAATGGTTTCACAATATAGTCGTCAGCGCCCAGGCCAAGTCCGAGCAATCGATCTTCATCTTCCCCTCTCGCTGACAGAAAAATGACAGGGATTTGCGAGAAACGACGGATCGAAGTCAATAGTCCAAATCCATCGCCATCAGGAAGCATGACATCCAGGATCGCGATATCTGGCTTGTCCGAAGCGCATATCTCTAACGCCTCTTTACAACTACCCGCATGAAAAATTCGAGAGAATCCTTCCTTACGTAAAAATCCATCGATCATGTTTCTGATTTCTAGCTCATCTTCCACAATGAGCACTTTTTTCTGTTTCCACTCTTCCATATTGAATCACCCGTATTTATTATACTCGTTCGATTTGTGTGTTCTACCCACTCGGAGTCGATTTAAGGTTGTTGTAAGATTCTTGTCAGCTTATCGACGGGTTGGGACTCTAAGATTTCGTAGGAGAGACCAACAGATAGGAGCGAGAAGAGATGAATACGGTGATTCGAACAGAAAACCTTTCCAAAAACTACGGAGGAGCCTATTGCGTCCAGCGGGTGAATCTTGCGGTAGGAGAAAGGGAGGTCTATGGCTTCCTCGGTCCAAATGGTGCAGGAAAATCGACGACTCTGAAAATGCTGCTAGGCTTAGTCAAGCCGACTGAAGGGAGTGTATCTGTATTCGGGAAGGATTTTAGCAGGAATCGACTTGAGATATTGAGTCAGACGGGTTCCTTGATCGAGGCTCCTTCCTATTACGGCCATCTTACCGGTCTGGAAAATATGCGCGTCATGCAGCGGTTGCGAGATGTCCCGGACAAACAAGTAGAGAAGGCCCTGCAAATCGTTCGTTTGGAAAAACAACAGAACAAAAAGGTAGACCAGTATTCGCTCGGGATGAAACAGCGACTGGGAATTGCCATGGCTTTGCTGCATTTTCCAAAGCTCGTCATCCTCGACGAACCGACAAACGGTCTGGACCCTGCGGGAATCGGCGAAATTCGGGAATTGATTCAATCATTGCCACACCAGTATGGAATGACGGTCTTGCTCTCCAGCCATCTGCTATCGGAAATCGAGCAAGTCGCCACGTCCATCGGCATTATCCACGGGGGGAAACTCTTGTTTCAAGGGAGTATGGAGCAACTGCAACGGAATAGTCGGCCTCGTGTTTGGATGAAAACACAGGACAATGACAAAGCGAGAAGAGTTCTTCAAGAGCGGGAGCTTTCTCCAAGTCTCCAAGATGGCTTCCTTGTTATGGAAGGGATGGGGGATAGAGAGGTAGCCCAGACAAACCGGGCGCTGATGATGGCGGGCATTGATGTTTATCGCATTGAAGTGCACAAACAAAGCTTGGAGAGTATTTTCCTTTCCCTTACAGGCAAGGAGGGAAGTTTGTAATGCGGATGCTTTGGCTGGAGTTTTATAAAATTCGACATAAGCGTTTGTTTCTCATGCTTGCCATTCTTTTGAGTATCGAACTGGCATGGGGGTTTATGGCTGTCAGTATCTCCATGACAAAAAATCCGGATGCGCAGACGTGGAGCGCCATACTTGTCACGATTACAGCCATGAACGGATTGTTTTTGCCGATCGGTTCGGCTGTCATTGTTTCACGGATTTGTGATATGGAACACAAAGGGCGTACATGGAAGCTGCTGATGGCTGCTTCTGTCAGTAGGAAAGCTGTTTATGCGGCAAAATTCGTCTCTGCGGCTGTTTTGATGGGAGGTGCCGTCATTCTACAAGCTTTGGCGATCGTGGCCTTTGGCATTGGTTTTGGTTTAGCCGAGCCAGTCCAGATTGGCCTATTACTCCGCTTTGTGGTAGGAACCACGGTGACAACACTCGTGGTGATCGCTCTGCAACAATGGGTCTCTCTCGCCATCAAAAATCAGGCGTTCAGCCTATGCCTTGGGATGATCGGGGGATTCATTGGCATGACAGCAAGCTTGTTTCCGCCACAAGTCGGACGCCTTTTCATCTGGTCGTACTATGTAAACTTTTCGCCCGTTACGTATCAGTACGTGAACGAAACTATGCGGTTTACTACACGAGAAATCGGCATTCAATTGCCGATCATCGTCGTACTCATGGGCATCGCATTTTACCTTGCTGGGAGCATTCACGTATCCCGGCAAGACGTATAGGGAGGACCTTGTATGCTAATCAGATGTTTGGGAGCAGAATGGGTAAAACTTCGACGCTCTCGTATATGGCTCGTTTTGCTTGTGCTTCCTGTTTTCAGTACGCTGATCGGTTTTGCCAACTACTGGATGAACCAAGCGATCCTGCAAAATGGCTGGTACAGCCTGTGGACGCAGGTGAGCTTGTTCTACGGAGAATTTTTCTTGCCCATTCTCATCGCAATCTGCTGTTCGTTTGCGTGCAGATTGGAGCATGTAAACCGAAACTGGAATGTAATCCTGACAGCGCCTGTATCGACTCCAACGATTTTTTTCGCGAAGCTGGTGGTGGTTGGCGTTCTTCTTTTTGGTGTGCAGCTTTTCTTCTTCGTGCTGTATATTTGCGCGGGTTTCATCGCTGGACTACATGCACATTTTTCGTTTCCTTTGGAAGTGTTCGGGTGGATGATGCGAGGCTGGCTGGCTTCGCTCACCATTATTTCCTTCCAGCTATGGCTTTCTACGCGGATACAGAGCTTTGCTGTACCTGTCGGCATTAGTGTTTGCTCTGTTTTTGTAGGGTTGGGCTTGTATGTGTCTGGGCTCGGGATGTTCTTTCCCCAGTCACTTTTGACGATTGGCATGGGCGTGCTCAGTCAAGAAAGTTTGTCACTAGGAGAGCTGGGGGCGTTCGTGGTCATGTGTGTACTGTTCGTGACGAGCGGTTGTGCGCTGGGGATTCGTCGTCTTACGAGAGAAGGGTTTTAACAGTTTTCGCCATATTAACGGTTTCCCTTTCCTGTCAAACAACCTTATAATAGAAGGTGAATGATCGAATGAGGAGAAGTTTCCATGGACGATAAACACATAAACAAGACGAATAGCAAATGGGTGATCTGGGGGTTTATTCTCAGCGTACTCGCTTGTGCTGTGTCTATGGTGATTTTTATCTACGTGATGCGCAACTGACAGCACATGATGGAAGCGTCAAAAAACCGCTCGTTCCATAGAGCGGTTTTTTGCTGTGGTGTTAGCGGGATATCGCTGTTATTTTTCGGATGGCTTCTTCTTGTGATACCTGGTTCAGCTCAGTAAAGCCAAGGTTGGAAAGAGCAATTGTTTTTCCTTGATAGATTGGATAAATGCCTTGCCAGAGACCTGCTGTACTGTACAGCTGTGATCCGCTCACTTTTCGTAAAAACAATAAATAATTCCCTTCCGCCAGCGGCCCAGGATATTGCAGGTTGAGCGGACTGGAGGCATCAGGAAGCGGCTCTACGCCAGTGCTAACGACTGTTAATAGTCGGGATGCTGTGCCTTTTACGGCCTTTTTTACCTGGAGTCTTTGTGTGTAGTTCACGATCTTACCCTGGGGAAGGGTGCGTCCCGTGGGATACGCCCGATGGGTACTGTCTACCCGCCCGATGACGATCAAGTCGCACTTTTTGACGAGCTCCGCAAGGGAAGAAAAGGGGGAGGGATCTACTTGTACCCGCCCGATGTCCGTTTGGGCATGGACAGGGAATGAAAAGCTGCAGAGAAGTGACAGACAAAGCAGCAATTGATAGAACATGAAACCATTTCCTCCAAACAAAAGAAGTCTTGAAGGTAGTATGAACGGAATGGGTATCGTTCATGCCTGTATGTTTTTAGTATAATGGTAATATTCCGAATAAATAGAATACGTGCTATCATGGTGGCGTACTGTGATTTGTTGGTTGAAATCGCCCAGACTATGACAAGGAGGTTATCATGAATCAATTATTTGCTTTTCGACGTGTCGGTACGTGGTTTTTCGTGTTGGCTCTTTTGTTGCAGGTAGCAGCTTCGCCTGCGCTAGCCAAGGAAGAGGCCACTTCTTCTAGTCCTCTTGCACTCCACATAGAAAAATTCCTCGCCGATTTGAAAAACGATGAGAATAGCAAGGGGATGTACGCTGGAATTGCGGTCTACGATCTACCCGACAAAAGGTACGTATATAAGCACAATGCCGAACGAAATTTTATCCCGGCTTCCAACATGAAGCTGTTTACGACCATTGCGGGTATGGATAAGCTGGGGCCGGATTATCAATGGAAGACCGAGGTGTTTGTTTCAGGAAAGGTAAATAACGGAGGTATTTTGCAAGGAGATCTGATTTTAAAAGGCTATGGGGACCCTAGTCTGAAGCCAGAGGATTTGCAGCAAATGGCAAAAGCCATCAAAGATTTGGGGATCAAACGAATCAATGGAAACCTGCTTCTCGATGACAGCTATTTCGATGAGACGAGACTGGGCACGAGCTGGATGTGGGATGACGAACCGTATGGGTACAGCGCTCAGATAAGTGGATTAGCCGTAAATAAAAACGTTACGACCCTAACCGCAACCCCTGGAAAAACGGTGAACGATGCCCCCGTCCTGACGATGAACCCAGCTACCACATACATAACAGTCACAAACCAGTTGAAAACGACAGCGGGCAAGGAGAGCAACGTGCTTGTCGAGCGTCCGCGCGGAAAAAATGAAATCATCGTATCCGGTACGATCGGGGTGCAAGCAGCTCCTTATGATGAAGATGTCACGATGGAAGACCCGGCTTTTTATGTAGGCGATCTATGGAAGGATCAGTTGCAAAAACAAGGGATTGCCTTACATCCGAAGGCAGAAGTGAAAAAAACCGTGCTGCAAAGCGGAGTGCCTCTCTATACCCACTTGTCCAAACCATTAGGTGAGATCACGGTGGAGCTCAATAAGGATAGTGACAATTTCTATGCGGAGATGCTTGTAAAGACACTGGGCGTTACCCAGAAAGGTGAGGGCAGCTTTGAAGCAGGCAGTGAGGCGGTAGCGGACGTGATGAAGCGAGCTGGCATTGAGTCAGGCTTCCGTCAGGTAGACGGCTCCGGGTTATCGAGATTTAATATGATCACTCCGGAACAGATAATCGAAACACTCATCTTTTTGCAGGAGCAAGAATATCGAACGGAACTGGAAAAATCACTCCCAATCGCGGGAGTAGACGGCACCTTGAAAAACCGCATGAAAGGAACCAGTGCGGAAAAAAACCTGGTAGCGAAGACAGGCTCATTAAGCGGAGTCAATACGATGTCGGGTTATGTAACGGCAAAAAATGGTCATAAGCTGGCCTTCTCGATTTTGATCAACGGCATTTATAAATCGAAGTATGCAAGGGAGCTACAGGATCGAATCGGAATTTTGTTAACAACCTACCCGGATATCGCAGCACCGGAAGGATTCAGCCTTCCAGAGAAAAAGTCGTACCCACTCTCTGCTATGATCGATCCCATCCTAGATACGCCGGAAGCAGCAGGGGTAACGGCTGGAATCTTGATCAAATCGTTGGATTCAACAGGTGATCCTGTTTTATACGAGCGGGATGCGGACACACTGATTACCCCAGCTTCGAATTTGAAGCTGTTGACGACCGCAACCGCGTTGAACCAGCTTGGCTCGGATTACGTCTTTAAAACAGAAGTGTATGGAGATGCCCCGATCACCTCAAGGGGCATACAACAAGGCAATCTGTATGTGAAAGGATACGGTGACCCTACCTTGCATACGGAGAATGCACTACAGGTGCAGGAAGGTGTGTCGATTGAAAAAATAGCGGGGTGGCTCAAGCAACAAGGAATCACGCGTATCAACGGGAACCTCGTGATGGATGACAGCTACTTTGATCAACAACGGCTTGGCCTCGGCTGGGCATGGGATGACGAGAGCTACTATTACAACCCGACCATAGGGGCTCTCGCATTAAACCGAGGGACGGTCATGATCGAATTCAAGCCCGCTAACGATGCTGGCAAGCCAGTGGACATCAATGTGCTACCCAAAACAGCGTATGTGCAGGTGATCAATGAAGCCAAGACCGTACAAAAAGGGGAAGAAAATACGTTTGCGATCCTGCGTGACCGTGGAGCAAATACCATCAGACTGTCAGGGAACCTCCCGCTTGATCACGAAGGGGATTACGAGCGCGTACCCGTGGAGGAGCCAGCCAAGTACGTGGGGACCGTACTGAAGGAAACGTTGCAGCAGCAAGGAATTGCGTTTGCTCCAAAAAGCGAAGTGCTGATCCAGCCAGTTCCTCCTGCAGCTGTGAAATGGACACAATTTGAGTCACTGCCGCTCAAGGACATCGTTAAGTACCTCAACAAGCGAAGTGACAATTACTACGCAGAAATTCTCCTCAAGACGCTCGGAGCGGCAAAGAAAGGCAAAGGGAGCGCAGCCAGTGGTGCAGAGGTCGTTCAGGAAGCTGTAGCTTCACTTGGCGGGAATACCACCTTCGACATGATGGATGGGTCTGGTTTGACCCGCTACAATCTAATTTCTGCTCGGCAGATCGCATCTGTGCTTGAAGGGATGACCAAGGAATCGACATTTGCTGCTTATGATGAATCTTTACCCATAGCGGGAATAGATGGTACACTGAAAAACCGCTTGAAGGACACACCTGCCGCAAATAATCTTCATGCGAAGACAGGTTCGATGACGGGTGTGAACACACTGTCAGGCTATATCACGACAAAAGGCGGGGAGAAGCTCATCGTTTCGATTCTATTTAATGGCTATGTCGAGGATGAAGAGCTGTTTACCAAGATGCAGGATCAGATTATTACGATACTAGCCAGTTACGAATAGATATACGAAAAAGGAGTGCCAATTACTAGGTGCTCCTTTTTCTGTTGGTATCGTCTCCTGAACTGGGTCAATGCCTGTAGCGGTCAATCAACGGGCGACATATCTATATTCAGATTAGGATGCAGACGAAGTATAGAACAGCGGTGAAGGAGGGGAAAAAGAAAAGATGCACCCTGCACTCTTTCATTGGAAGCGTTTGGAGCAAGTCGTAACAGAAGTGCTTGTACAGGCAGGTGCCAGACATGAGCATGCAAGGCTTGTCGCAGAATCCCTCATCCATGCTGATTTGCGCGGCATCGAATCCCATGGTTTGGCGAGGCTGCCGATCTATATCCAACGAATCGAAGCAGGCTTGATCGAATTGAATGATGAACCTGTTGTATGGAAACAGGAGGGAGCAACAGCATTGGTAGACGGCAAAAACCATTTGGGTGCGGTAGTCGGGGTTGCGGCATTGGAGGAAGCAATTAAATTGTCGCGGCAGATGGGAATCGGGATAGTTGGTGTTCGGCATTCCAACCACTTTGGCTCCTGTTCGTACTATGCAGAACGAGCGATCTCAGAAGGAAAGATTCTCATTGTCCTTTCTAACGCCCCCGAAGCCATGGCGCCAACAGGTGGGATTCGCCCTTTTTTCGGAACAAATCCGATTGCAGCGGGAATACCGGCAGGAGAAGAGCCATCCTTTTTGCTAGATATGGCTACAAGTGTTGCTGCCAGGGGAAAAATCGCCTTAGCCGTTAAAAAAGGAGAATCCATTCCTGCAGATTGGGCCATCGATGCCAATGGGAAGGAAACGACTGATCCTACAAAAGCCTTGTTAGGCTCACTTTTGCCGATCGGGGGAGCAAAGGGATACGGATTGGCGATGTTCATCGATATCTTGTGTGGGCTGCTAACCGGTGCAGCAACGGGACCACATGTAAAAAGCCTGTATGACAATTGGCACGATCCACAAAACGTAGGACATCTATTCTTGACAGTGGATATTGAACGATTTATACCACTCCCCGATTTTTGTGCCAATATGGATGCCTACATTCGTGAGGTGAAAAGTGTACCTAGGAAAGAAGGTGTCTCGGACATTTTCATTCCTGGGGAGATCGAGAGCCGAAAAAAGCAAGAACGAATGGAAAACGGTATTCCTTTCGATCCAAATCTGACAAAAGAACTGAGCCAATTATGCCGCACCTATGGAGTCGATTTGCAGGCAGCGTGTTATCTCCCCTAACCAGATTTCCTTTCGCAGGCGGTTTCATGGACAATCCATCCGACATAGACTAATGTCATCGGTTTGGAAAGGAGTGAACCGTCTATGCAACGACACATGTGCAAAGGCAAAATTCACAGAGCGACAGTTACGCAGGCCGAACTGGATTACGTGGGGAGTATCACAATTGACGTTGCTCTCATGGATGCGGCAGATATCAAGCCTTATGAAATCGTGCAAGTAACCAGTTTGCGTAATGCCACGCGCTGGAAAACATACGCGTTACCCGGAGCATCGGGAAGCGGAGTCATCTGTTTGAACGGTCCACCTGCCCACTTATTCTCGCCGGGAGATCTCGTCATCATTTTGAGTATGGGCATGTACGATGAATCCGAGATGGAACAGCTCGTTCCCAAGGTCGTGTTTGTGGACGAACAGAATCGCCTCACGAAAATAGAGGAGCATCATCTGATAAAGAATGGAGAGACACTGCCATAAAACCGCCAAACGTAGGAAAATGGGGCAAGCATAAACACATGGTCAAAGACGAACTTTTGCTGGAGTATTTGCCCAAAACCCGCGTGTACTCTCCTGAAGAGCTTTGGGAGTATGCAGAAGCGTTTACACACGTGATGCTGAAGCCTTCGGGAGGCGGCGGTGGGGCAGGGATTATTCAAGTAACGGCGCGAGGAGAAGAGAAGTATTTGGTCCATAGTGGGAGTCGTCAGCGTCTCGTGGAGGGGAAGGAGGCCACGATCCGATACGTGGAGTCGTTGTTTCGACCTAAAACATATCTGCTCCAGCCACGTATCCCACTCGGGAAAATCAAGGGCAAGCCTTTTGATGTGCGTGTCATGATCCAGCGCAGGAGCAATAAGGAGCCTTGGGTGATAACGGGGTGGTGTGCAAAGCTTGCAGGTCCGGGCTTTGTCGTGACAAATGTGGCTCGCAGCCGTGGAAAAGTTTTGCCCATCCAGACAGCAATCAAGCTGTCGAATATAAAAGCGGGCCCACATCTCTTGCGTGATATCCGCATGATAGCATCGGCAGTAGCTAATCGATTGGGAAGAGTCTATCCGACACTACGGGAGATCGGTTTGGACTTAGGGATTGATGTGGATGGCAAACCGTGGATTATTGAGGCCAACTTCCGACCTTCACTTGCTCTCTTTCAAAAGCTGGAGGATAAGACCTTTTACAAACGAATTGTTTCCATGCGAAAACGATAAGAGGAAAACCACTTGTCGTTGTGGTTCAAACGGTAAGAGATGGACAGGTGGTTTTCTCAGTTTTTTTTCAACGAATGGTAGTGAGAAAAATCTTTCAATTACAACTATGGCGTTACTACTAGCGAAGGAGCGCAAAAGTTGATAGAATGCCTCTCAATAAGATGGGAGGTAATATACACGTCGATGATAACCTTATCTAAGAAAGAAATGCTGCTGGTCAGTTTTATGCTGTTTTCGATGTTTTTTGGTGCAGGAAACCTTATTTTTCCACCCTATCTGGGTCAAGAGGCTGGTTCCTTTGTTTGGCTGTCGATTGCAGGCTTTGTGTTATCTGCTGTTGGTCTTCCCATTCTTGGTGTGATTGCCATCGCAAAGGCAGGGAGCTTTTACCAATTGGCAAGTCGTGTTCATCCAAGCTTTGCTCTTATTTTTCCTATTTTGATTTATGTGTCGATTGGACCCGCACTTGCTATCCCGCGCGCAGGTAGTCTCGCGTACGAGATGGGAATGGCGCCATTTTTGCCGGCGCAAGCCGTGGATTCCCCCTGGAGTCTTTTCCTCTATACGCTCGTATTTTTTGGCATTGTCTTTTGGTTCAGTCTGACTCCTTCCAAATTGATTGATCGCTTTGGGAAAATACTGACGCCTACACTGTTAACTATGATTGCATTGATCTACGTTAAGAGCTTATTCACACCACTTGGTCCAACGGGGGTACCAGCAGGAAAATATGCCACCAATCCCGTTGTGCAAGGTTTTCTGGACGGGTATTTAACGATGGATGCTTTGGCTGCACTTGTATTTGGGATCGTGATCGCCAATACACTGCGTAGCAAGGGAATTGAGGATAAAAAGCAACTGTCTGCGAATATGATCAAGGCAGGCATTGGAGCAGGTATGTTGCTGACATTCATCTATGTCATTTTGGGATTGCTTGGTTCATCCGGTGCGTCTTTAGGACGGCCGGAGAATGGCGGACTGCTCCTGACAGCAATCATGAGGCAGCTATTTGGGACAAGCGGTACGCTGATTCTTGGTGTCATCTTTACTGTTGCCTGTCTTTGTGTATCCATCGGACTCGTAACTTCTTGCAGTCAATACTTTCATGGACGATTCAAAGGCTTATCCTACAGAGCATGGGCGATTATTCTCTGTGTCCTGAGCATGGGTGTCGCAAACTTGGGCCTATCGGAGATTTTAAGTGTATCTGTCCCGATCTTGGGGGCCATTTATCCGATTGCTATCGTACTCATTTTGTTGGCGTTGCTTGAGCGGTGGATACCTGCGCATTCGTCTGTGTATATGACGACTGTCGCCGTTGTGACGGTTTTTGGTGTCGTGGATTTGATGAATCTTACGTTTTTTCATCAGAGCTGGAACGATATCTTGGGTTTCCTTCCGTTTTATAAGGAAGGCGCCGGTTGGATCATGCCAGCAATATTTGCAGGCTTTGTCGGAGTTTTGCTTGATTTTCGGAAAAGGACAGACCGCACAGGAACAAGAACAACAACCACCCCATCCAAATAAGGTAGCACGAAAGAGAGGGCTTCGATTTTGCGAAGCTCTTTTTGTTGTGGAAGAAGCATTTTGTTACTTTTTTCAAGATTCATTCGTATTAAAAGTGTTAAATATTAGGAGTTTTTAAGGAGGTTCATTGACGTGAAAGTAGCACCTGTTGCGGAAGGTGAGCGAATCCGGCAGCTTGATGGGATTCGAGGCTTTGCCCTCCTGGGGATCTTGCTAGTGAATATGCCGTCATTTTTGTTTCCTATCATGTTCTTACCAGATGCAGGGATGGTCAATACGCATTCGGAAATAGATGGTTGGATACGGCTTTTGTTTAACATGTTTGTACAAGCGAAGTTTTACACCATCTTTTCGTTTTTGTTTGGGGTAGGCTTTTTTCTGTTTATGCACCGTGCCGAGAGCAAGCAGTTGCCTTATCGGAGTCTATTTACTCGCAGATTAGCCGTTCTGCTGATTTTTGGTTTGGCCCATCTCGTTTTCCTCTGGTATGGAGATATTCTTCATACGTACGCCCTAGCTGGTTTTCTCCTGTTGCTGTTTTACCACAGACAAGAAAAGACAATCAAAAGATGGGCGTGGACGCTCTTGATTGGTATGCAGACCCTGTCTGCTCTGATTCTGGCTGTTCCCGAGAACCTGGGTTCTATGCCTGATCAGTCTTCGCTCATTCAAAAGGCAATCAATACGTATACGAACGGGTCGATTATCGAGAGGTTGCAATTCCGGCTTGGTTACGAAATTCCGGTAGTCCTTCCTTTTGAGTTTTTTGTCATCCTATCGGTATTTCCTCTTTTTTTATTCGGATTCTTGGCAGCCAAGCGGGGAGTATTTGCGAGGACGGAAGAATTTATTCCAGCCATTCGCCGCGTATGGTGGCTGGCGCTGAGCTTGAGTGTTGTGCTTGTACCGATGATTCCGCTTGTTCAATTTGGCATCGTAAAATTCCCTGCCTCGATCTCGGTCGCCGTTCAGACTTTTGTTACCTGGAGCGGTCTTAGTCTGTGCGCTTTTTACATCACGTCACTGTTGCTTCTTTATCGGAAAGAGAGCGGACAGCGCATACTGAAGCATTTGGAACCGGTTGGCAGAATGGCATTAAGCAACTATTTGAGCCAAACCATCATCATCATATTGGTTGTACGTGTTGGACATTTGTATGGAACGTCTGGATTGGCGCTCGGATTGGTGTTGAGCTTGGTGATCTTCTCTGCGCAAATCTTGGCTAGTCGCTGGTGGCTCGCCAACTACCAGTTTGGTCCGGCAGAATGGCTTTGGCGTTGTTTGACATACGGCAAATTTGTACCAATGAAACGAAAAGGAGGGCTTCTCTCGAAAACGTCCAGTTAAGGTGGACGTTTTTTTGTTCCTTCAGCGTGAGGGTAGAGCATCGGATAAAAGTGGAAGAGTTGGGGCAAAATTTTCCTATCTCACAAACCGGGTAACAAGCAGCAGCGCTCTGAAAAGTAGGAAGGAGAAAGAGGATGGCTGGCAACTGGATTCCGTTTTTGATCGGCTCCTTTGTAGGATCGATGGTAGCTCTCATCGTGGTGGGACTGCTTTTGATCTGTCTTTTTCGTCCTCTTACACAGTGGTTACTCGCCAAGTTCATGAAGCGCCTTATGTCAGACCGCTATCCGGAAAATATTTTCGAGATGGTCTCTGCAATGACCAAAGTCAGTCCTCGCTATGTTCTGGAGAACAGCTTGCGAGCAGCTACTGGACAAGCCATCGAACGTCCTTTCGGAAGTCCACGCAAGTTCTTGAACTTCGATAGCTTGATATTTTCTCCTGCCCAGCTGGCTATGATGCCTGCGTGTGAGGATATAGAAGTGGATATGCAAATCACGATTGGACCCATGGCAAAAAAGCCGTTAACCTTGGACATTCCGATCATGGCAGGGGCGATGGGATACGGTATCGGTGTAAGTGAGGATGTGAAAATCGCGATTGCAAAAGGAACGGCCGCCGTGGGGAGTTTGACGAATACGGGGGAAGGTCCGTTACTGCCGGAAGAAAGGAAATTCGCCAAACATCTGATTCTCCAATACAACTCGGGAAAGTGGGCAAAGGAGCCGGAGATTTTGCGACAGGCGGACGCCATCGAAATCCATTTTGGACAGGGGGCGACAGCAGCTTCCGCGAGCTTTATCCCCGCTGAATATATTCAGGGAAGAGCTGCTAAAATCATGGGGGTTCAGGACGAAGAAATGATCGTCATTCCTTCGCGGCATCCGGAAGTACAGAAGCCGGAAGATCTCAAGCAGCTCGTAGACAAGCTGCGCACCATAACAGACGGCGTCCCGATTGGCGTCAAAATCTGCGCCAGTGCCATTCTTGAAAAAGACCTGGAGATTGTCATCCAAGCCGGTGTAGATTTTATCAGTATTGATGGCGGACAAGCGGGGACAAAAGGAGGACCTCCAATTCTGGAGGATGATTTCGGTTTGCCAACGATTTATGCCCTGACCCGCGCCGTGCGCTATTTGGAGAAAAAAGGTGTGAAAGAACGAATTACCTTATTGTCTGGGGGCGGATATAATACCCCGGGTGAGTGTTTGAAAGCGATTGCTTTGGGAGCAGACGGCATCTTTATGGGGACGGCTCTTTTGTGGGCGATGACTCATGATCAGGTGACAAAAGCAATACCATGGGAACCACCGACAGAGCTGATCACCTATCCAGGGAGCTTGAAAAACAAATTCGACCCCGATTCAGCCGCGAAATACTTGACTAACTTTTTTCTTTCGTTTGTGGATGAGATGGAAATTGCCATTCTCGCGCTGGGAAAAACGTCTCTTTGTGAAGTGACCGCTGCGGATCTCGTCTCACTCGATGAGATGACGAGCAAAGTGACGAAAGTACCCCTTGCCTATCATTCATCCTCTTCCAGTTAAAATCGCTTGATCGACGTACGAATGGGAGGGATTCGTATCGAACAGAGGATCATCCAAATCAAGTCACCTGCTCAGTATAATGGATGGACCATGACGCAGACGTGGGAGCATCTTCTTTTTTTACATTGGGCAATTTCCCCGGCGTCTATCAAAACGCTGATTCCAGCAGGGCTTGAGCTTGATACTTACGAGGGCAAGGCATGGATTAGTATTATCCCGTTTTTGCTGAGTGGCGTCCGTCTGCGGCGGATGCCATCCGTACCATTCACGACGACTTTCCCTGAAATTAATGTGCGGACGTATGTGAAGGCGAAAGGGAAGACGGGCGTGTATTTTCTTTCGCTTGATACGTCGAATCCCCTCGTGATCAAGATTGCGAAATTTTGGTACCGACTGCCGTATTATCGGGCCCAAATGGCTTTTCATCGCCAAGCGGATCGGATTGATTTCACCTCCCGACGCTTATCTGGTCTATCTCAGTCTCCTTCGTTCAAAGGCAGCTACCAGCCTCTCAGTGACAAATTTTTCGCCAAAGAGGGAACGCTGGTCCATTGGCTGACAGAGCGATACACGCTCTTTTGCAGGTGTAACAGAACGAAGCAATTGATGTTTGCGGATGTAGTACACGAGCCGTGGCAGCTACAGGAGACAGCCTTTCATATTCGTGAAAACGCGATGACCGAAAATCTGTCGATCTCACTCACGGATACTCCGCATCTAGCATTGTATTCACGTGGGGTACAAAGCCTGATTTGGCCGATTCGCAGCCTAGCGGATTTATCTTCAGATCAAGGTGGATAGTGGTGACTGATACTGCTCCTAACGGTATCAGTCTTATTCGATTTGAGACTTGTCAGACTGACTTTTGGTCGGTAAGATGGGAAGAGTACTTTTTTTCGTAAAAGAGGAAGGATCTGGTATTTGGTTATGGCTCGAAAAGAACGAATTGGTGAGTTGGATCTGATCCGGGCCTTTGCATTCTTGGCTGTGGTTTATCAGCATGTCATTGGTGTATACATCCGTGAGCCGGGATTGACAGAGCAGGTGTCGATCATCTACGGAATGTTGTTTCATTTGCTAAAATTCGCGGTTCCAGCATTTATTTTCATCACGGGTCTTGTATTGTTTTACAACTACTCCGAAAAAGTGAACTATATTTCCTTCACACGTAAACGGATATCCGAGATTTTGGTTCCGTATGGAATATGGTCGGCGGTTTATCTTTACTTGATGGAGAAGCCCCTGGGTGAGGGAGCAGCGTTCATTTGGAATGTAAGCAAAAACTTCCTGACAGGGACATCCTCGTATCATCTGTGGTTCGTCGTGATGATTTTTCAGTTCTATCTTTTGTATCCATTTTGGCAAAGAGTATTTGAACTTTTCCGCAGATTCGTGACAAGCCGCTTCCGTCTTGTTCTCGCTCTTGGTGTCACCGGATTGATCTATGGGGGCCTCATGTGGTTTTCAGCGCGGTACATCCCGGCGCACGGCTTCCGATTCGATATGAATTGGCTTGATACGTATTTCATCAAATACCGCGATCGAAATGCGTTCTATTATTTCTATTACTTTTTGTTCGGTGGCTTGGTTGCCTGCACGTTGCCTGCATTTCGTGCCATGCTGAAAAGATACTGGCAATGGATCATCATTTCGGTTGGTGTCCTGTACGCAGTCATTGGCTATGAGCTTTTCCATGATTCAGGGCAAGGCCATATCAATTTAAACGTAGCGACATCCTTGAAGCCGTCCATGTTCCTCTATACGATGGCTTGCTTACTGGCTGTGTACGCGCTCTGCCTATGGATGAGCAAAAAGCAGTCCAAATGGACACATTGGCTGGGACTCGTTGGGAAGTATTCGTATGGAGCTTATTTGATTCATGCGCTGATCTTAACGTACTTGATGAAGCTTTTGCGCGAGCTCCAGCTTTTTCACACGGGCGTGTGGGGGAGTGTGGTCGCATTCGTCTTGTGCTCTATTCTTTCTTTTGCCCTATCATATGGGCTGGGAAAACTGCCGTTTGGTTCCTGGCTAGTGGGAGCAACCGAGAAAAAGACAAAAAAGGTTCCGTCCTCTCAAAAAGAATGGCAAAACGCAGGATAATCGCAGGCAGTTTGGCCAGATGCAGAGAATGGTAGGAGGTTGAAGGGGGAAGCGGGTCGTCATGCTGTTCGCTTACATACAGTTAGCCTTGGCTATGGCCTTGGTTGGAAGCAACATCTCCATCGGGAAAGAAATTGTTTCCCATGTTCCCGTGTTTTTGTTTTCGGAGCTGCGCTTTTTGCTAGCGATCGTCATCCTATTGCCGTTGCTCGCTATGCGTGGAGAATGGAAAACGTCTTGGGGCCGTGAGGAAGGCAAGGTGCTATTCTGGCAGTCGTTTTTCGGCGTGTTTCTGTTTAGTATTTGCATGCTGTACGGCGTTCAGTGGACGACTGCTACTGCCGCGGGTATCATTACGAGTACAGTACCTGCCTGCATCGCTTTGTTTTCGTTCTGGATTCTCAAAGAAAAATTACAGGCCAACAGCTTAGTGGCAATCGGTCTTTCAGTCGGCGGCATCGGCTTCATTACGTTCACAGGTAGCGGAGTGGAGCAAAACTGGGTAAGTATGCTTGGCAATTTGTTCGTATTTTTTGCAGTCGTCAGCGAAGCGCTTTTCACGATTTTCGCCAAAAGACTGTCTGGGAAAATTACGCCTTTTCAAATGACGGCTGCGATTAATGTCATCAGCTTTGTCTTGTTTCTTCCGTTTGCGATCTGGGAAAGCTTGCGATTTGATTGGAGTGCTGTACTGTACCTGCAAATGTCTGGTGGCTTCTTATGTACTATGCGGTTACGGCCAGTGTCTTATCCTTCTTTCTCTGGTACAAAGGGGTGGAGAAGGTGGAGGCATCCAAAGCGGGCTTGTTCACCGGAATGATGCCGATAAGTGCTGCTCTCGTGGCTGTCTTTTTCTTGAATGAAGCATTTACTTGGTTGCATGGGGTGGGGATGATCCTGGTGCTTGCCTCCATTTTTATCGGTACACAGCAGCCTCGTCGTATACGTTCGTCGATGGAAAGCGAATGGAAATAGCTTGATGATAAGGTCTCGGAAACCCTCGCATTTTTATTTCGTGGGTATCCGGGTCTTTTTTTATAAAGGAAAACGAAAGCGCCCTGACACGAGGTCAAGACGCTTTTGCAAGAGAGCTTGTTATTTGGTCAATGCATTTTCCAAATCTTTCACACCGCTGTAGACTAATTCGAACAAGTCCGCAATGTTTTCTTCTTCAATGCAAGAGAAGGCAATGCGCAAATCGGTTTGACCGAGAGCGATCGTACCCACGCCATACTGTTCCAGCAAGTGCTGGCGCAATGTTTCTGCTTCGACAGTCTTTAGCTTGAGGCACATGAAGTAGCCAGAATTAAATGGATAGTAGGTCCACACGTCATCGTATTTACCGCTGTCGAGCACTTCCTTGGTGCGGTTGGCGCGGCCTTTCATGATATCGAATTTCTCCTGCTTCTGTGCTTTGTACTCCGGTGCAGTGATTGCTTGCAGGACGAACGTTTGGGAAGGATGTGATCCGCTAGAAAGAGTCGCGCGGATGATTCCCATTGTCTTCTGCTCCAAAGCGCTGAGCAAGTCGCTGGACGGGGATGCATACGTAATGAAGCCAACGCGGAAGCCCCATACGTAATCCTCTTTGGTAGCACCATCTACTTTTACAGGCAGAATGCGAGGGTGAACATCGCACAGGCCAGCGAAGAGAGATTCGTGCATCGAATCTTCGAAGAACAAGCCGAAGTACGCGTCATCTGTGACCGCAACAATGTTGATTCCAGCCTCTGCGCCTTCTTTGAGCGCAGCGATGATTTGTTTTCCTTCCTCTGGGCCTGGTGTATAGCCTGTTGGGTTATTCGGGAAGTTGAGTACGACGATGGCTTTGCCTTTGTCTTTTTGTGCGAGAATGGCATCGCGCAAAGCAGCAGCATTAAATTTCATCTCGTCGTTATATAATGGGTAATAGACCATTTCCGCACCACGGCGGATCGAAAAAGTAAGCTCGTAGTTTTCCCAGTTTTTGTCCGGGATGATGACACTGTCGCCGCTGTCAGCGAACAGGTCCGACACGATGCTCAGGCCATGCGTCAAAGCGTTTGTAACGATAGGATTACTGAACGTATGATTAGCCAGTGAAGGCTGTTCCTCGATCATTTTTTTACGCCATGCTGCACGCAGCTCAGGCTTTCCAGCTGGGGGCGCATACTCGTAAATGTCTTTTGGCTGGTAAGCTGACAGGTTATCTTGGATGACCTTAAGGTGCATCGGTTGACCGTTTTCCAGTGCAATCCCGATGGTTGCGTTGTACTTTTTCGCTTTTGCTTTCGCTTCTGCCGATTGGCTGAGAATCCCCTCTTTTGGGAAATAGATCAGCTTGGCGATATCGGACAGCATTTCATACACGTGCGGGTTTTCTCGTTGGATGGTTTCGTTCAGCGTTGATGCCAATGAATGCATGGTAGCCTCCCTTTTCATATACAAACATCTATCTTTACCAATAAAGATAGCGTATCTACATGCATTTGTCACCCTTGCCTAACGGGATATTTCAGATTTTGCGAGGTTCTTTTTGACAGCGAGGACCTGATTTGCTACCTTGAAATCGAAAACTGAGTAATGCGGGAGGGAGAAGGAAATGGCTGAACGTATGATCGTTCGCCTGGGGGACCCTATCTTGCGTGAAACTTCAAAAAGAGTACAATCCATTACTCCGCAGGTTGAAAAGATATTGGATGATATGACCCAAACCATTTATGCTGCGAAAGGTCGAGCAGGCTTGTCTGCGATCCAGATTGGTATCCCGAAGCGTTTGGTTGTCATGGATTGCGGCAGCGGCTTGATTGAACTAATCAATCCGGTGTTGATGGAAAAATCAGGTGAGCAGGTAGGGCAAGAAGCTTGTCTTTCGATCCCAGGTGTTTTCGGAATTGTACCTCGAGCGAATTATGTCAAAGTCCAGACGCTGAACCGCCAAGGAGAAACAAAGACAATCGAAGCCGAAGATTTCCTTGCTCGGTGTATTCAGCACGAGATGGACCATTTGGAAGGAATATTGTTTATTGATCAAACGGAAGAGCTCTACTCGGCAAAAACAGGAAAGAAACTGAATCGCAAGGATTTGCACCGGATACAAGATAAAAATAGAAAAAAATGGTGGAAATAAACGGAGCATAAACAGCAAGGAGATTGACTCATGAAACGTTGGAATATTATGGTGACAGGCTTCGGAACAGTAGGACAGCAGGTAGCCAGACTGCTGGAAGAGCGACGGGAGCGGTACCGCGAGCTATATGAAGCAGATGTCAGACTCGTGGGAATCGTTCGTTCATCCTCCGGCCTCTATGATGAGAACGGAATCGATCCAGGGAAATGGGCAGACTATGCTCATACAAAACAAGCAGGGAACGCATCTTGGAACGCGCTGGAATTTATCAAATCAGTTCAAGCAGACGTACTCATCGAGGCAGGTCCATCTGAAAAAGAGGGGGGACCTGGTCTGACTTATATTCGGTATGCATTGGAGAATGCCATGCATGCGATCGCGATTTCAAAAGGTGCGCTTGTTGTTGATTATGCTGGTTTGGCCGCTCTTGCCAAAAAACATGGTACCGCGTTGAAAATTAGTGGGGCAACAGCAGCAGCTCTGCCGACGATCGATCTTTTGCAGTATAACTTGGCAGGCTGTGAAGTAAAACGAGTCGAAGGTATTTTTACAGGAACGACGAACTTCGTGCTAACAAAAATGATGGAAGAGGGGCTCACCTGTACAGCAGCTGTCGAGCTCGCTCAGAAGATGGGGATTGCCGAACCGGATCCCTCCTACGATATCGATGGTTGGGATACAGCTTCGAAGCTCACGATCCTGGCAAACGCTGCTTTTGGCGGGCAAGTAAATCTAACCGATATCGAACGCGCAAGTATTCGCGAAATAACCACGTTCCAAATCGAGACGTGGAAAAAGCATACGAAGATTCCCAAGCTGATCGGAACGATTCAAAAGGAAGCGAATGGTACGGTTTCTGTAGCAGTTGAGCTGTGTGCGGTGGATTTTACCCATCCGTTTGCATCCGTATCAGGTACGACAAAAGCCATCCGGGTAGAAACAGATGTCATGGGGGATTTATTGGTCGTTGGAGGAAAATCAGATCCTGTCGCGGCAGCAGCGGCTGCCTTAAAAGACCTTGAACATATTATTAGCAGATAGGTTCATTTGCATGTGCTTCCAGTGTTCCTTAGGAATGAGTCGTTTAGAGCCGCGTGCATACTAGGGATGTACCACCAAAAACGGCGAGGGGGCCATACGGATGAAACAATCGTCTGATGTCAATGCCGAGCTGCAGCAAGTATCTGCTTACCCAACCAAGCAAGAAATGAATCAAAAGGACGTTGCTTTGCTAGATGAGCAGGAAAGCTGCTGTACCCCCAAAAAACAGGCTTCTGAAACACAGCCGGATTAATGTCTACACGAAAAAGCCGGGTCTCGATTAAGAGACACCGGCTTTTCGTTTCGTGCAAAGCGTGTTACCCGATAAATTCTTGTACCCAGTAGCCATTTGTGAAGCCTACACCAATTTTTGTGAAGTCAGGGTTCATAATGTTTTGGCGGTGGCCTTCACTGTTCATCCATTGTTGCATGACTTCTTGTGGACTCTGTTGACCCATGGCGATATTCTCACCTGCTGTCGAGTATTGAATGCCATACTGCTTCATCATGTCAAATGGGGAACCGTACGTTGGGCTGTTGTGGTCAAAATAGTTGTTAGCAGACATATCTTGTGCTTTTGCCAACGCTACTTTGGACAGTGTTGCATCCATTTGAACAGGCTTGAGACCTGCTTTTGCACGTTCTTGGTTTACCAAATCCGCGACTTGTTTCGCAAAATCACCCGTCTTAGCTTGATCCGCTTGTTTTACTGGAGCGGCAGGCTCAGTGACATTATTGGTAGGTTGTGCTGGTGCTGTTTGTACTAGTTGTGCTGGTGTTTGTTGTACTGGAGCTTGTTGTACGGGTGCTTGTTGGAAAGATCCTGGTTGATACGGGCATGGTTGTTGTACAGGTGTAGCTTGTCCTTGCTTAACAGGTTGCATCAGCTGTACTGCTTGTGGCTGGCCAGGAACAAAGCCTTGCTTTTGGAAAAAGTTAAGGAACTGTTGAGCATTTGGTGCTTTTTGGAATTGTCCCATATTTTGACCCACATTGAATTGGAATTGTCCGTTCTTCAATGGGCAGTTAGATGCTGCGGAAGCAGAAGAAGCAAACCCTGTCAAAGCCAAGCCCAGACCAAGAGTCATCGCGATTGTAACAGAACCAAAACGTTTCATAAAACAAATCTCTCCTTTTTTTTGCCTACGAGGTTAGTTGTCGGATTCGGATTGAGGAAACAACCCTACGCCAGTTTGGCGATTCACCCCAATGTGGAATAGCTCATCCACAAAAAAGTCCCCCGCACTTCCTTTTCAAAGAGGAAGTCTCGGCTTATTTCGTTTGGCATGAACAACGATATCAAACAATCCCAATCGAAATAAAGGAGTAATATATGGCAAATAGCTAGAATCGTTGATAAATTAGGCTCATTTCGTTTCGTTTGATTGTTCCTTCCAGGCAGTTAAGCCGCCTTCCAATGCTTTTGCATGAAAACCATGCTCACGAAGGAGAGCCGCAGCTTTTTGAGCTTTGTTACCTGTTGTACATAAGGTAACGATTTGCACATTTTGCGCGAGTTTTTCGGTTTCTTCATCAAGCGGCTTGTCCTGTTCTTTCATAAGAAGATAGGGGACGTTTTGCGTCGATGCGTTTTCGTGAACGAGGCTGCCGGAAACAAATTTCTCGGCGTCGCGTACGTCCAATAAAAGTACGGGCACTTTCTTTTCAAGCATTTCAGATAATTGAATGGTTGTCAAAATATGATTTTGCAATGTAATCCCTCCCAATCCTATTGTATCAGAGTCCCGCTTCGTCCAGAATAAGGGTGAACGGTTGCTTTTTTTGGACAACCATGGTAGAATGAGGTTGCTACTTGAAAAATTGATACCTAATCATTCATCGAGGTGTTTGTATGCTGATGGATAACATTTTTGGATCCCCGATTCACACTGGCGCGGTCATCGGAGCCGCAAGGATGGAAGAGAGGAAGGGCTTTCATTGTTTTAGGTTTTCAAAAGGTTTAGTTTTTTATTTTGCAGTTCCGTCCTATGACATTCACATTTTTGCCGGGTAGGTAAAATTCACATATCATGAAGGCGTATCATCGCACATGATCTGGTATTTCTTCATGATATGTGAGCTTTATTTGCTTCGGTAAATATGACTAGCATATTCAAATCAATTTTTGGAGGTTTTTTCAAATGCAAACGAACGGAACAGTAAAATGGTTTAACGCAGAAAAAGGTTTCGGTTTCATTCAAGTAGAAGGCGGAGACGATGTATTCGTACACTTCAGCGCAATCCAAGGTGACGGTTTCAAAACTTTGGACGAAGGTCAAAAAGTTCAATTCAACATCGTTCAAGGCAACCGTGGCCCACAAGCTGAGAACGTAGTAAAACTGTAAGTCTCCTTTTCAAAGAAACTGTCCTTTCGAGGGCAGTTTCTTTTTTTGTCGTGGTCGTAGAAGCAAAAAGGCGTTGGGATCGTCCCAAGCGCCTTTTCCTGCATGCGAATGGATAAAAAAAGGAACTATGGCGTCCCACCATAATTCCTCATTTTCTTCCTGCAAGATAGTTAAATACAAGTTTCGATTTCGACAGTTTGGAACTGACTGTCAAGAACGGTAAGACCAACAACTTGACCGCCGCCGATAGTAGTACGGCCATAAGTGGTGAGAAGGACATTTCTGTTGTTTTCTGCTACGGTAAGGCGGACTTCATAGTGGAAAGAAGCGGGGATCAGCGCATTGAAAGCAGTTCGAGTATTCGCTGGGATAAATTGCGTGATGTCAAGCAAGGTGCTAACTGGATTCGTTTGCGTAACTGCGTTACCCCAGTTTAATACTTGCACACGTACTTCAACCGGTTCTGTGTTCAGATTTACCAGGTCGAGGTGAGCGGTGAGAGCACGGGCGAGGTTGTTTTGCAAAATACCGGTCGTTCTCACAGTATTTCTTCTTGGGCGTTTGTGATTTCTTTTTTCCGAATTACCTTGATCGTCGTCGTATTCGATTTCAGACATCCATGTTCACTCCATTCTTGTTAATCTAGTGGGACAATAATACGATATTGTTTCTTGTCTTAATTCGTAACGGCGAACGTAAGGGGACGAGTACCTATTTTTGATAGAGGATGGTGGAGGGTTTGGGAGATAGAACTGTATGCAAACAACTTGACTATACAGCTCGATTTGATTGGGGATACGAAGGGGTAGAACAGGTCGGGGCAGCATCGGATATGATCGTCATTATCGATGTGCTCTCCTTCAGCACGTGTGTCGATATCGTAACGGGACGAGGAGGTATCGTCTATCCTTATCAGGTAAAGGATGAGTCAACCGTAGCATTCGCCAAACAAAAAGCAGCGCTGCTCGCTGGAAAACGCGGAGAACCAGTCTCCCTTTCACCCACCTGTTTGAAAACGGTTCCAATGGGAAGTAGAATCGTATTACCCTCGCCAAACGGATCGACCTGTACCGTGTTGGCGAAGAAAACAGGTGCGAAGGTAATCGCTGCGTGCTTGCGAAACGCGCCATCTGTGGCCAGATACATACAGCAGCAGAATGGAACCGTAACCGTCATTGCTTGCGGTGAACGGTGGGGAAATGGAGCATTGCGACCTGCTATTGAAGATATGATTGCGGCAGGTGCGCTGCTTCATGAATTGAAGGGATATCGATTGTCACCAGAGGCCGAAATAGCAGTGGCAGCCTTTCGATCGGCTCAAGATCATCTTCCTGCTTACTTGCAGAAATGTGCTTCTGGCCAAGAACTGATCAGTATGGGGTACCCGGAAGATGTCGAACTTGCAGCGCAGTGGAATCAGAGTGGCGCAGTTCCAGTGCTTAACGATGATTTTGCGTACGAAGCGATTTAGTCTTTTCGCATAAAGAATCCCTCATTCGGTAACCATGGTTATGAACCACACATGAGAAAAACTGGACAGGGAGGATTCATATGGATGAAAAGAGCAAGTCCATCAGCCAGGCAGAAGATAATATCCTGACGAATCGTCAAGGCCATCCGATCACAGACAACCAGAACTTGCGGACAGTTGGAAATCGCGGGCCAACCGTTCTGGAGAATTACGATTTTCTTGAAAAAATTACGCATTTTGATCGGGAGAAAACACCTGAGCGTGTCGTGCATAGTCGAGGTGCAGGAGCACATGGCTATTTCGAAGCGTATGGAACCGTTGGTGATGAGTCGATTTCTACGTACACGAGGGCAAAGCTGTTTTCGGAGCGTGGGAAAAAAACGCCTGTGTTTGTGCGGTTTTCTACGGTAAATCATGGCACACATTCGCCCGAAACATTGCGAGATCCACGTGGGTTCGCGGTGAAGTTTTATACAGAGGACGGGAACTGGGATCTGGTAGGCAATAACCTCAAAGTTTTTTTCATTCGGGATGCCATGAAGTTTCCTGATCTTGTCCATGCGTTCAAGCCTGATCCTGTCACAAACATTCAAGACGTGGAACGGATTTTTGACTTCATCTCGAACACGCCTGAGGCCATACATATGATTACGTTTTTGTTCTCCCCGTGGGGAATACCAGCGAACTATCGACAAATGCAAGGCTCTGGCGTAAACACGTACAAGTGGGTAAACCATGAAGGAAAAGCGGTCCTGGTCAAATACCATTGGCAGCCGTTAGCGCAAGGAATTAAGAATTTGACACAAAAACAGGCGGAAGAGATCCAAGGGAAAAACTTCAATCATGCCACGCAGGATTTGTATGAAGCGATTGAGCGGGGAGAATATCCGGAGTGGGAAATGTGCGTCCAGATCATGAGTGATGACGATCATCCCGAACTCGATTTTGATCCGCTTGATCCAACGAAAATATGGCCTGAAGATCAGTTTCCGTTTCTTCCGGTAGGCAAAATGGTATTGAACAAAAACCCGGATAACTATTTTGCTGAAGTCGAGCAAGTAGCATTTGGGACAGGTGTTTTAGTGGATGGACTTGATTTCTCTGATGACAAGCTCCTGCAAGGAAGGACCTTTTCCTACTCCGATACGCAACGGTATCGCGTTGGCGCCAACTATTTGCAGCTTCCGGTCAACGCTCCCAAAAAGCATGTCGCTACCAATCAGGAAGGCGGTCAAATGCTGTATCGAGTTGATCGGACCCAGCGGCATATTAACTATGAGCCATCAACGATTGGCGGATTGCAGGAAGCCAAGCAAGCAGCTCCTGATCATCAGCCAGAAGTGGAAGGGAAGGTCGTTCGTCAAAAAATTGATCGCACCAACGATTTCAAACAGGCGGGAGAACGATACCGCCTCTTGGAAGACTGGGAAAGAGAAGACCTCATTGCCAATCTGACGGATGCACTCCTCTCCTGTGATCCTCGCATTCAAGAGAAAATGCTTGGTTACTTCTCCCAATGTGACGAAGAGTACGGTCAGCGTTTGAAAGCTGGAGTTGCACAGGGCAATGGCGGAAATCACAAAGAAATGGGCGGACCGATGGGAGCGACGAATCCTGGAGCGGCTGTCAAGGAAGCTGAACAGAAGTCTCGCCCGTCCAAGCCTTACTGATGACCCGCGTGAAAACAAGACTGAATGAACTGCGGAGCTTTGCCGAATCTATGGTAAAGCTCTTATTTGTATCCGGTTGCAATTGCTACAGAAGTAGGGATCACGAAGCCGGCGATCTACAGTAACGCAATTCGAGTTGCCAACGTCTTACATTTGTTTACATTTGACGATGGCGAGGAGACTCATGATGGTACAAAGAGAGAAATGGGTAGCAGTGTTGAGCTATACCGCGGTACTTTCCCTATTGACGACAGGGGGCGTCGTTGCTGCATCCCCTGCGAAGGCAGCTTCCCAAAAGGTTGAAGCAACGGTTAGCACGACGGGCAATACCGAGGTGAAGCTACAGGCTTGCGGTCAAGATGATGCAAAAGCAGATTTATCGAACACAACGATGAAGTCCTGGAAACCATTGGGGAATAAGCCGGTACTGGAAGGGATTACTGCCATTGCAACAGGCGTCATTTTTGATGAAGCAGGCTATGGGTGGAGGCCAGGCATTTCTTATGCCTTCACTGAGGATGGGCAAGTGTGGAAGTGGGGCTTTCAATCTGACAAGAAGTATGAACCGCACAAGCTAGCCGGGATCAAGGATGCCAAGCAAGTCATGACGGATTATGTCCTCACGAGCGCTGGTGAAGTATGGCAGATTGATGAGAAGAAAGCACCAGAAAAACTGGCCGGTTTGGATAAAATCAAGAACATTCAGCAGCTCGATCTTCATGAAGGCGTACTTTTTTTACTGAAAGAAGACGGTACTGTACTGAAATGGGAAAAAGGAGCGAAAGCAGCGGAAAAGGTGACGAAGCTCTCGAATATCCGTGACATGTATAGCTCTGCCTTTTCCTTGTTTCTAGTAGATGACCAAGGGAAGCTTCTTTATCTCGATGGCAAATCCGGAGAGCTGAACACTGAAAATCTACAGGTAATGGATATCCCAGGGAAAGTCAAACAGGTAGCCGTCGATTACACGGATCGCGCCCTGATCCAAACAGATAAGGGCGAAGTGTACAGCTACAATACAAAAGAAAATGAAAAAGTAGTGCGTGCTGCTCATGCAGATGGTGCCATGCGGATGGCAGTTGGCGGAGAAGGAATGTACGTAATCGTAAAAGTGGACGGAACTGTTTGGGGCTGGGGACATAATACACTAGGAATGCTTGGTGCGAATCTGGAAAATGAGCTCGAGGAGCCAGTTAAAATAGCGGGTCTTTCTGATATCACGGACGTAAAAGCGGGCACCGACCATGTGATTGCTCTCGATAAAAAAGGAAACGTCTATTCATTTGGCAGCAATATGACAGGACAGCTGGGGCGAATCCCTGTTACCTTTGACACTTGGACGGAATTGGGCGAATTACGTGATGTAAAACAGGTAGTAACTGAGCTGAATCGACCGTACTTCGTTCGGAAGGATGGTTCTGTATGGGGTTTTGGCGCGGATCGAGTGCCATATGAAGTAAAAGGACCTACGAAAGTAAAAACAATGGATAGCATCCTGGATTCTCCGGTTACCTTGAATGAGAACGGACAAATCCAGTTGTGGACCAGTGAATTTAGCAGCTGTCAAACATTGGCGTTGCCTTCTCGCATTAAGGATTTTGTTGGTGGAGAGGAGCATCTCTTGTTGCGTACGGAGGATGACCAATTCCTGACTGTGGAATTCAGCTTTGATTCTGCCGAACGCGGAGGGGTATATGTCATCACGAACCTGCGCCCACAAAAAGTGGAAACCCTCCAAATAGATTCAAAAATGGCTGCGGATGTGACCAAGCTTTATGCCAATCTTTATACGTTTTTTGCTGTGACGAAAAATGGTCAGGTATTGTACGCAGAACGGAAGAATGATGAACCGTTCACTTCATTTGCGACAATAGCTGGTTTGGAAGGAATTCGTGAGCTTGCGCCTGAATATTTTGTCCGTTATACAAAGGATACCGCATCAGTTTGGGCAATCAATGATGCAGGCAAGGTTCAGGAAATGCAGGTTTACCCTGAGAGTGAAGGAAAGAACGCTGGAGCTATCAAAGTAAAGCTGGAACCCAAAACGGAAGAAGGCATTGCCATGATGAGCGGACGTTTGCGGATTACGAAGGATGGGCAAATCTTCGAACACGAATGGGAACCGCTTCAAAAGCAAAAAGTGGCGACTCCCGTTAGACTGATTTCTTCTTCGTACGACTATGCGATCGAAGGGCCAGGCTACCATTATCATGTGCTGGTCACTGAAGCTGATAAGATCGTATTGATTGGCGATAATCCATACGGAAAAGGTGAGCTTCACCCAGATAGGGTCAGACAATAAAAGAAGAAAAGTAACGGCACAGTGGGAATATTCTTTTTCTACTGTGCTTTTCATTTTTCCGTTTTTAGAAGTTGTGGAAAAAGATGGTTGACAGTTTGTATTTACAATTGTAATATTTTCATAGAAGCTGAATTTACACTTGTAAATCTAAGAGGTGATGTATGGATGAACAACATTCCGAAAATATCGGAGGCCGAGTGGGAAATCATGAAGGTGATCTGGCGAGATCATCCAGCGACAGCGGAGCAAATCATTGAGCGTTTACCAGCCGATATCGAATGGACGGAGCAAACGGTACGCACGTTTTTGAACAGGCTGCTTAAAAAGAAGGCAATCAGCTATGAAAAATCGGGCCGCAGCTACCGATATTTCCCACTCGTCCAGGAAGATGAATGCAAACGGGCGGAAAGCGAGTCCTTTTTGAAACGAGTATTTAACGGGGCAGTAGGCACGATGATGACCAATTTTCTCGAAGATGTGCAACTATCCAATGAAGAAATCGATAAGCTGCAAAAAATACTGACGGAAAAACAAAAGAAAAAGCAGTGATGAGGGACCAATAAATGGATATTCTAGGGAATGTTTTTTTGTGGATGTGCTACATCTCGTTGGGAGCAAGCCTAGTAGCTATTTTGTTGGTAGCCATGAAAAAAGGGGTTCACAAAGCGATCAGCTGGCGTATGCACCATTTGTTATGGTTCATCGTTTTAGCCCGACTAATGATTCCCGTGCTACCGGAGAGTTCATTTAGCCTCTTCACTTGGATATCCTGGGCGAGTACGAGCATGTCCGTCGAACAGCCGCTTTCTTTCTCCGCAGAACCACTACTACAGACAACCACACAATCGCCTGCCGTCATCTCAGATCTCTCACATGGATCAGAACACAATGAGAATACCCCAATACAAACCGAAGTTGTCAAGGATGAGGGGATAACTGAAAGATCATCCTCACATCCAGCTTACATCCAAATCATGGCAGTTTTATGGCTTATCGGCGTAGTCATTTTGCTAGCAAGACTATTCATTTACCTGTATAACATGCACACCAAAGAACGCTTTTTGATGCGGGTGACAGATGAAAGGGTAACGACCATCATGAATGCGTGCAGGGAGAAGTTCGGTGTGAAAAGGCAAATGCCCGTATACACAGGAACGCTGGCAAAGGGGCCGCTAATCTCGGGGATCTTATCACCATGGGTTTATTGTCCGCGGGATGTATACCAATCGTTGTCAGATGCCGAGCTGTATCACGTCTTCGCACATGAGCTCGCTCATCATAAGCGCAAAGATTTGCTGTGGAGCTTCATCGGCTCCCTGGCACTCGCCATCCATTGGATGAATCCGCTTGTCTGGCTATGGATTCGAAAAATGAAGGCTGATATGGAACTTGCCTGTGATGAATATGTTTTGGAGATTCTGGGGGAAAAAGAAGCGATTCCCTATGGCATGACACTCCTTTCATTTGCGAGACAGATCTCAGAAAAAAGACCCATGTCGTATCCGCTCTATTTTCACCATTCTCACCATATCAATCAAATGAAAAGGAGAATTCAAATGATTTCCACGTTCAAAAAAGGCTCCGCAAGGTTATCTGCTGTAGCCATTGCATGCGGGCTCGTTATTAGTGCAGTCACACTTACAAATGCAGCAGAGCCGTCAACACTTCGGATGCCTGTAAAACAGGATGAAAAATTGCGCCCCTTGTTTGAGGAAACAGCCGTCAAGGAGACAAATCGGCTGGAAAAAGCTGAAAAACTTGCTGGTTTTCCTTTCAAAGTTCCGTCTTATTTGCCACCAGAATTTACCTATCAAAACAGCCTTATCTATCACTTGGGGGAATCTGAACCTTCTGATAATGGCGTGTTCCATTATTTCAAAGGTCCCGATACCAGTTTCAAAATAGTAACGAGCACAATCGAAAGGACCGAGAATTCTTTACACGTGAAATCGGAAGACGGTAGCATCCTCTCCACACTTTCAGCAGAAGAAGATCTATCTGCGAATGGAAAAACCGTAAAAGTTATCAAAAGAAAGACAACTTATGATAAGGATTCGGTTGGTCAAGACTTACTTTATTTCTGGAGTGATGAAGGTCTCTATTACTCAATCGAAGGAGATAGCTCCTTCGAAAATGAGGAGATCGTAAAAGTCATTGAATCGTTTCAAGCTCCAAATGAAGAACTGAGAAAAAGGTACGTCAATTACGACATATTAAATTACAATATCCTTGATTTAGAGGATGTGGAGTACTTCTCAGGAATAATCGGTTTTGCACCAGCCTTTCCGTTGGAGCTGCCTGGAGGATACAAGGCAACAGATGCATATGTGAACAAGAAGCTCAATTTTAGTTATCCTGAAAACGAAGAGGATAAACAAAAGCGCACCATCCATCTCACGTTTGAAAATCCTGAAAAACCAAAAACGATTGTGTTGTTTGCCCAAATCAAGGACAAATCCATTGTGGAAAACATGAGAAAAACAAAAAAGATCCCTTTTGAGAGAATAGACGGGGTAAAATTTGAAGTTCCAGTCACCTCTTTGAACATCGGTGGCCAAGAAGTATTCCGCACAGTGCCGTATAAAATCGATGATACACTGAGTAGCCCAACGGATAAGTACAACCACACTTATTTTTGGTTAAAAGGAGATATCTGCTATAAAGTGACGTTCAAAGAAGTGGAAGAAGAAGCACAACAGCAAATGGTAGCAGCTCTGGTAAAGGAAAAAGCGATCGATTTGAAAAAGTAGCGGGAACATTTAGAGTCTGTACATAAAGCGTGCAGACTCTTTCCTTTTTTGATCTTCTTTTGTAAAGCATTTCTAAACAGTAGATGGAATCATTTTGTAATTATTGATACAATGATGAGAGTCCCTTCGGGGGCTATTTTTTTAAGGAGGGTTTATCTGATGAAGAACATTACGTTCATCAAACATGTTTATGAAAAGCAACTGGGGGGTGAAATCTACTATGAACCCTAGTATTTTGAATGGCACCAGAAATCATCTAATCAACCAGCTAGTCTTTTTTGACGAGCAGTATTCACTCTTTTATGATCAATATGTACGCAATTATGGGAAAGAAAAGCAAGCCATCGATGAGATTGTCGATCGTTACAAGCAAACACTTGAAAGCCTTTTGGCTAAAGAAGACAGTGCACTCTTTCAATCGCTTAAAGCAATTACATTATTAGGCAGCAGCGTTAAAGTGCTATTTGAAGAAGATCAATTTGAGGAGTCATTTACTGTGGTGTATCCCACAGACATTGACCCGGATAACAACAGAATTTCATTCTTATCGCCCATAGGCAGGCAACTGCTGCTAGCGGCTCCACACGATTCTGTTGTGCTGGAAAGTCCGGTTGGCAGACAACAGGTGCAGGTTCGGGAGATAAGCTTTACATATATGGGGGGATTTTCGTCACCTTAGGAACCTCCCCATCACAAGGATCACATGAGAAGGCACTAACACGAGGTTAGTGCCTTTTTTTGTCCATTTTAGTAAAATACAAGAAAAGTAAGCTAAGGGTACAGGGGGAAAGACAATGCAAATCATTGCCTGTCCAACATGTGAACAAGATGTGCAATGGGATATGAATCGCCTGCAAAAGCTGGGGGAGCAGTGGGTGATGGCTTGTGAAAAATGCGGTGATCCGTTTTTTAGCGTGTCAGGGGAAGAAAAGGAAATGATTCTTGAAGGCATCCGATTGACGGTAGCGTATGTACCGGATATTATCCATGCTTATCATAGTGAGGATGTAAAGAATCTCCCTTCCAGGGTTGGGTTCGAGAAACATGGGAAAATGGGTCTCTAGACACTAGAAATTTGTTAGTGTCTTTTTTTATTTATTCAGGTAAAATTTAGTCGGATGATATTTCTGAAAAATAGAATGAAAAGAAGGGATTTCATGATTGTTTTTGGGATGATAATTTGCATTTGGTTGTTATCTCTCTGGCTGCTGCCGATCCTACAACCTTATGTGGAAACTTTTCTGCTCTCCACTTATGGGGACAGATATAAAACGTACATTCCTTATGAAATGACAGCCTTACATTATGTGGTATATGCCATGGCACTTGGTTTCATCCTTGGACTTCCTCTTGAAATCAAATATAAAAGGGCAAAATCAAAATGGCTCAAGAAACTCAAGTTTCATGAAAGCCTTGAGTCCGATAATATCCTGCTTATCCTTTCCCTTGCGCGTGATCAGCAGGGCTATGTGACAGCTGCGGATATCGCGTCCCAATCTACTCTTACGATAGAAAAAGCCCAGAATATTTTAAGTAAGCTTCAAAAAGACGGTTTCGCTGACCTAAGTGTAACCGAAAAGGGTGACATTCTCTATTATTTCGAGGGCTTTAGTGAAGGTGAGGTATGAGCGGCGAATGAAAATAATTTTGGGTCTCTTGGCGTTTCTTCAAATTATTGGCTTTTTTCTCATAGTTGCTTTGTTTGCTGGTTTATTTGTCATTGAGGTTATCTATCAAATCTTAGATAACGCAATCTTCTTAGCAATCTTGATGAGTCTCATTTCCATTGGTTACGCGCTCTTTTACATGGAAGGAAAAAGGCTGTCAAAAAAGCAAATGCAACGAACACAGCAAGCTGTTGCCATGAAAGTCGCCAATCGTAATCATGGAGTCGTCTCTGTTGCATCGTTTGCTCTGGAATCTCAGTTGTCGCTATCGCAGTGTGAGCAAATTCTAAAAGAGATGGAACGACTAAAAATTCTGAGGACGTCCTCCTTACCTGGCAAGATGGCGGTCTATCAGTTGGATGATTACGTATACAGACAAATGCCTTATGAAAGTAATGACAACAAGAAGGCTGATGATGAGGAAACGCAAAATGATTATGACGATGACGACGATTATGACTACGATGACGATGACGACGATTATGACTACGATGACGATGATGACAATTATGATGATGATGATGATGACGATCACGACGATGATGAAACACAAGAGCTGGAACGAACGCAGCGCAAACGTAAAAAAAGAATTGTTGGTGGTGTATCCCTTACCGTTATCGGCACATTGGTTATGATCTCCGAAGAACAGATCTTACAAAACCTGAGTGAGTATCTCTATGCTACAATTACTGCACTTATCTTTCTTGTTTTAATCGGACGTTACCTATTAACCACCCATCGAAAAGAGGATCAACGACATTCGGAACACAATGTTTTGGCGTATGTCATGGATAATGAAGGGGAACTCAATCAGAAAGAAATTCCTTATTATACGCAGGAAAGCTATCAATCGATCGAACCCATGATCGATAGATGGCACAAAAGAAACTACTGCTCGATTGCGTATCAAGAAGATGATGGAATCCTCTATCTCTTTCCGAATTATACGGATGAGTCGAAAGTGTACGATTATGACGAAGAGTATGAACCGATCCCTGCATGGATCGATAAAAGGACGAAATTTCTGCTGTTTAGCTGTTTAGCATTTGTCTTCAGCTATGTAGGCGGCTATGCCCTTGTACATTGGAACAGCCTTATCTTCATTCTCGCTTGCACCATTATAGGAGGAGTCTACGGTTATTTTGCCTTCTCAAAAGAACGGGAGCTAGAGAGAATCGAGCGAATCGCACTGCAAGTAGCTACAAAGAAAGGCGGTACTTTAGCAGTTTACGAGTTGGCTTATAATGCCAGGATCACCATGGATGAGGCAGCAACGTTTTTAGAAAAATGGGAGCAAACGGACATGGCGAGAAAAGTGTATTCGGAGGAAGGCGCGCCAGTTTACGTGGTGAGTGGTGTCGTTTCCAAAGAACAAAGACTACAGTCGGAGCATGTTTGAATACACTCCCATAATCTGCACATACTACCATACACGACAACAATCACAACCAGAGGTGAACAGCATGGCACGTTCGAATTCCTTGGTGAATGGACAAGCTCGTGCAGCATTAGATCAATTAAAGTACGAGATCGCTGCTGAATTCGGAGTCGAGTTGGGCGCAGATACGTCGGCACGCCAAAATGGCTCTGTCGGCGGAGAGATGACGAAGCGTTTGGTACAATACGCGGAACAGCAAATGTTTCGCCTGTAATCCCTCCTTGTGAGGGATTTTTCTTTTGCTTACATACAGTGTACTGACAGAGGCATTGGTGAAGGTCGATGACGAATTGTTTACTCAAGGGGCAAGTGTCTATACAACCAGACGGGCGATCACGTATGGATAAAGGAAGGCATATTTTGATGGAAAGGAGTGAGGACATGCCGAACGACAAGAGAAATCCGAAGAATAGAAGACCCATTCTTAACCAGCGAGGAGCCTTGCAAAAGTCGAGAGCATCACTCCCGCTCCTCTTTGTCGCACCAAAGGAACAGATAAAGCCCCAGGAAGGTTCCATGGATAAGCAGAAAATGTATCGCACCAGGAAACCCAAGGGTAAACGAAACCATGCGCCTTTACATCGGGTCAAGCAGACAGCTACTGAACAAGTCACACCGCAGTCCACTTCTCCCACGCCTCCCACCTCCATGGAGGCCAAGACTCTTACTGAAGAAAACAACAGATCCAAGCAAGAACTGATTCAAGCAAAAGTAGTCTACGTGGAAAATGTGGGACAATCGTTTATGCAGGTTGCTTTTTTAGAAGAAATTTGGGACGTAGAGTGGGTCCATTCCTTACGCGTGCCCTGGAAGCTTGAGTGGAAAGAGGTGGAATGCCAAAGTAAGATCGATGTCCAGCACGTTCGGCATGAGGATAGTAAAAAGATTGTCTGGCTGTCAGGTGAATTGGAAGTCCAGGCTTTGGGCGTCACTGTCCATTCGCAAAAAGTAGAGCATGAAACGATTCGCATTCCATTTACCGCTACAGTATTACGCCCTTCCATACCGAAAGGAAATGTAGCAACAAACGCCATTTTTCATGGAGCACCAACTTGTCCGACGAATAGATGGATAGAGACGGGGGACTGGCAAATCAACATCACAGCAGATCCGCTCACCCATTCGCAATCAACATGGAAGGAGTTCAGCGGCTTGGCAACCATTAGCGGTCGTGTATGGTGGTATCGGAAGCAGCTGGTTCCTGCTCCGCCTCCATACATAACGAAAAAGGTAAACAGTCTTTTTTAGAAAAAAGGGCAGATAACGCTTGGCATCAGCCAAATCCATATTGTGTCTAGTCCATATAATATAAAGAGAGTAGGTGGCTGATAAAGGAGAGAGTAAACATGGGAATACATGGCGATGGCTGTAATTGTGGCCAAACTCAAGTTACGCAAAATAGCTGCACGGTAGAAAACGCCCGTGTGTTCGGAATGGCTTCAACCGATACCATTTTTCCTAAAACGATAAAAGTACCTGTAACGTTGGCAGAAACGGCTGTTGTCGTATGTGTAGAGGCTAACGTTCACTTGGAGAGGCCTGCACTGGAGATCATTCGGGTATTGAAGAGTGTCATTCTGGAGCAATGTGAGCTGGTTCCTACATTTAACCCGTTGTCTGCAAAGCTGTTCGTGAGTGGTTTCATTCGCAAAAATATCGAGTACACCACAGTCGACCAAGTAACAGGAACTGCTGTATGCGGTGATGTCCGACATACAACGGCTCTGATACCATTCGATTTCTGTACGGATCTGACCTTTCCGGCTACAGGACCGACTTTGCAACTGGCACCAGATTTCGAGTCACACGGAGAATATTTGAATAAATCAGGGCATGCGGCAAAGATTAACGTAGGTTTGTTCGGTAACCGAAAAGTTTACAACGAAAGACCGTATTGTGAATTGGTATTCACGGAATTCACCGAATTAGACATCGGTTTGGAAAATAAGCGGTGCAAAGACACAACCAAAACATTCTCGACCGTCCGTGAAAAAATCGTACTGCGTCTTGGTATAAAAGTTTTGCAGGATCAACAAGTTCCTATTCCAACACCACCACCGACACATCCTCCAAAACCGACATTTCCGCCACCTTGCAAACCGATATGTCCACCTAAGAAAAAATGGTAGCATAGCTGTAGGAAAAAAACATAGAAAAAGGGCAGATGAGACTACCAGTAGCGTTATACTTGCTGACTGGTAGTCTCATTTTGTTTAGGCAAACGATGCTTTTCGTCAAAAGCAGGTCAAAAATCAACGAAAATACAAATATCGATTCGTAATCAAAAACGATATGGATACTCTGCCATTCTGGCATATAATTGGGAGAGCAATCTCATACGAGGAGGATCTTTGCTGCGTGAAAATAAGCGAATTATCACAATTAACCAATGTCAGTACCCGGTCAATCCGCCATTATGAAGAGAAGGGCTTGCTACAGGCAGAACGACTGGAAAATGATTACCGTTATTTCAATGAATCGGCAGTCAACCGTGTCAAGATGATTCAACTGTACTTGAAGCTGGGCTTAACAGCAGATGAAATCAGATTGGTGTTCCGAGGGGAAGTGGCATCTCCCGACGATTACGAATATTGCGAGGAAATGCTGGCGATTTACGAACAAAAGCTCAGCAAAGTGAACGAACAGATTGAGGCACTCCAAGAGTGGAAAAAAACGCTGGAGAGGCAAATATCCATTACACGTGGAAAAAAGGTTACGAACTAGTACATAGTCACGGCCCCGAAGCGATCAGCTGCTCCGGGGCCGTCTTTTTACAAGGAATGCAAGTTTTGTCCGATGCCACCATCCACAGTTAGCCTCGCACCAGTCGTAAAAGTGGCGTCAAAAGCGAGGAAAAGCACCGCTCTCGCCACTTCTTCTGATGAACCATGACGTTTCATGGGTGTAACCTTGTCGCCAAGCTCCTGGAAGGTAACGCGTTCCGCATCTGTGAAACCGGCAACTCCCATGGAAGGTGTATCAATGAAACCAGGACTCACGACATTGACGCGAATGCCCTTGTCTAGCAACTCCACCGCAAAGCTGGAGGCCAAGGAACGCAATGCCGCTTTGGATGCACTATATACGCTCATGCCAGGATAGCCGCCTTCATCTGCTACGGAAGATGTAAATACGATCGAACCGCCTTCATGAATAAGTGGCGCCAATCGCTGAACGGTGAAAAATGCCCCTTTCGTATTTACCTCAAAAATTCGATCGTAGGTCTCTTCATTGACTTCCAAAAACGGTTCCAGAATGGAAGTGCCTGCATTTACATGGAGAAAATCGATCTTGCCAAAATGCTTTTCAACATACTCTCCGAATGCTTGCACATCCTTCATGCTCGATACATCAGACACCACAACATGTGCCCGTTCTCCCAGCTCACGTTTTGCTTCTTCCGCATTTTTCGGATTGCGACCAGAGACGATGACCTCGGCGCCGCCTGCCAGCAAAGCTTTTGCCACAGCCAAGCCCATACCATGTGTACCTCCAGTTACGACTGCTTTTTTCCCTGTATAGTTGTTGTTCATTTTTGTTCCTCCTTGAGTGGATGAGTTATCTTTCTGAATGTAGTCTAAACGTTCACGCTAATGTGAAGGTCAAGGGCTTATGGAGGAAAAAGAGGGGTTCACCTCTCCAAAATTTAGATAGTCGGTATACGGGAAAGAAAACCTGTTGTGTAATTTTTGAAAAGGAGTGTGTGGAATGAAAAACAGAAGCTTCACGAAGGGAGAAGGAGATTAATACTAGAGGTATATGTTGCAGCTCCTTGGGATCAATCAGCACCAAGATGTTACGGAAATTAGATGCAATAGACTATTACCATAATTATTTTCTCTTTAAAAATTGAATAAATTTTTTTAGACCTTGTGGTTGCTGTTTTCTATGTTTGATTAGAAAATCAATCTTGATTGTTTCAGACAGTTCTTTATATCGAATTAATTGTACTTCTGTTCGATTTTTTGCAACGTCTGCCGGTATTATACTGATACCAAGCCCATCTTGAACTGCTTGCAGAATAGATTCAAGTGAATCAAACTCCATGATAGTCGGATCATAAAAGTTATTCTCCTTGGAAAATTCTAATGTTTTGTTTCTATATATGCAATTTGGATCACTATTAACAATTAACGTTTGTTCATGCTTCTTTTCAAAATGACTATGTTGAGGTAAAACGAGTACGAGTTTCTCAAAATAACTATAAACGGTTTCGAACTGTGGGTAATTATATGCATCATTTATAAAAATACCATCAAGTTCTCCATAGGAAAGCATTTCCTGTAACTTTTTCTTATCATGTGTTTTTACTTTTACATCGATATTTTTATGTTCCCTTAAAAAAGAAGAAAATAGCTGAGGAATTCTAACTGCAGAGATCGTTTGGGATGCACCAATTGTTAAAGGTTCCCTCCATTTTTGGGGGTTAATTAATGACTTGGCTTCATCCATTAATTTTATAATTTGATTTGTATAATCTAATAAAACTTTTCCTTCCTCGGTCAATGTTACTCCTCTATTATTACGCACAAATAATCTAGCACCTAGTTCATCTTCTAAGCTCTTAATTCGCTGACTGACATTAGGTTGTACATAGCCCAATTTTTCTGCGGCTCTAGATACTGATTGCATTTCTGCAACATGTTTAAAAATCCACAAATCATGACTTTCCAAGAATAACATTCCTCTCATTGGTATCATTTAAAATGATACCTTCTTCATTATTCAGAATTATACTCCTCATATTAATAAAAGCATAATAGAACATATAAATTAGACAAAGTAAGGAGGATTTAGAGTGGAATTAAAAGATAAAGTAGTTATTATAACAGGCGGTGGTACTGGTATTGGTAGAGCAACCGCTTTGAAATTAGCTGCTGCTGGTGCAAAAGTTGTTATTAATTATAGCCGATCGGGAAAAGAAGCTGCCGAAGTCGTCAATGAAATTACACAGAAAGGGGGAACAGCATTTGCTTATAGAGCGAATGTAGCGATAGAAAACGAAGTGATCAATATGGTATCCCAAACTGTATCAACATTTGGGAAGGTCGATGGTTTAGTAAACAATGCGAGTATTACGGCTCAAATAGCTATGGATGACTTAGTCGCCGTAACAGATGAAGTGTGGGATTCCCTTCTCAATGTAAATGTAAAAGGGATGTTTCATTGCATAAAAGCTGTTGTCCCTTATATGAAAAAGCAACAATCGGGTGTAATTGTTAATATAGGAAGCGTTGCAGGAACGACCGGAATAGGCTCATCTATCCCATATGCAGCAACAAAATCAGCAATCCACACAATGACAAGGTCGTTAGCTATCGCATTAGCACCTTATATCAGAGTGAATTGTATATCTCCTGGTGCAGTTGATACAAGGTGGTGGTCTGGTCATGAAGAAAAGATGTATAAACTTACAGGCAATTTACCACTTAAGAGAATTTCAACACCTAATGATATTGCAGAGGCTATTCTTTTTCAACTGACTCAAGAATCTGTTACAGGCCAAGTTTTTACAATCGATAATGGTCAAACACTTTAAACATCTTCTACAAACAATCGAGGCATGAAAGGATATTAGGGCAGAAGGATGTAGACTGAACAGTAAAATCAAAACAGTGGTAGTCTTGGACGAGAAAATAAAGTCCTAGACTTACCACTGCTTTACTGAACATTCGATCTGGTAGCACCCTTCCATCGGGCATTCGTCTGTGATTCCATTTATGCTTTGGTCTCTTCTTCAAGGATAAGTGCGTGAACAATTCCTGGACCGTGAACGCCAATGGTTAAGTCGTTCTCAATATCGGCTGAACGGCTGGGACCGGAAATCAAGTGAACGCCCGCAGGCATTTTGACGTTATTCCATTTGTTGATTTCCTGTAGAGCTTCACCCATACGTGTTTTGATATTTTCAGTTCGAATGACAGCCATAAAAATGGTGGGCAGTAGGCTGAGAGAGCGGCCTTTTGACGCTGCCGAAGTCATTACGATTGTGCCAGTATGGGCAATAGCAAAATCTGCAATAGAAATCCCAATATCAGCATGCGCCGCTTTACTCAGCAAATCAGATTCTTCCTGTTTCCGCCATATCGTCATCTCTACACCATTAAATGGGCCGTCCTGGTGCATGCTTTGAAAAAGGGCGTGGTCTTCGTGAATGATTCGTTTTGCTTCAAAGGTTTGGACTACTTCAGCGATATATGAGCAAAGCGCTTCTGGAGAAGAAAAGCGTTTAGCGACACCACCAAGCATCCCCCAATTTTTAATAAATAGGTCTATTCTTTCATCAGAGCTGAGATGGTACATTTTCCAAAAGTCCGGAACACCGCGAACGGGTTGTGGGGGAGGAGTGGTCATCCGGCTTCTGCCTAACCGATTTGCGATCGTGTTGAAGAATTGTGCTTCTTTTTCACTGTGACTCATGTGTGTCCCCCCGTTTTTTCAGGATGTCGGCTAGACGATCTTTCATTTCCGGACCCATTTCTTGCAATTCAAACTGAAGTTCAGTATCAAGCGCTTTCCACGTATCCCGAAAGGAATGTTGGGCAAGTTTTGGTGCGTAACGATAGGTATTCCAACCCTTTAAAGGTCCGATTTTGGCTGTGATCACTCCACCTTTGACAAAAGGCTTTTGTCCCAGTTGGCTGATTCGCAGAATTCGATGGAACAGCCTGTGGTTGGAAGAAATAAATTTAAAGGCTTTCATTCCCAGTTGTTCCGCTTTCTTTGTCAAAGCTTCTTCCACATTTCGTCTACGCTGATAGACGAGCATATCATGCAGCGGTATTTTGACGGGACAGGCTTCATAGCAGGCCCCACATAGGCTGGATGCATTCGCCAATTCCTTGTCTTCATGCAGGAGAGGAGTCAGTACGGCGCCAATCGGACCACTGTACACCCAACCATACGCATGTCCGCCTACATGTCGATAGACAGGGCAAGCATTTAGACATGCTCCGCAGCGGATGCAGTTTAAAACCTCCTGAAATTCGGGATCTCCCAGCTGCTTAGAACGGCCGTTGTCAATAATTACTACGTGTAACTCCTCTGGTCCGTCGAAGTCATCTGAGCGGCGAGGCCCATTTATCAACGACATGTATACCGTCAGCTTTTGCCCTGTAGCGGCACGCGGCAGCAAGGTAGCCATTACTTCAAGGTCTTCCAAAGAGGGAATGATTCTTTCCATGCCCATGAAGGTGATCTGTGTTTTAGGAACCGTGCTTACCATGCGGGCATTTCCTTCATTGGAAAACAATGCAATGGAGCCTGTTTCCGCGATAGCAAAGTTGCATCCAGTCATCCCAATATCGGCCTCAAGGAATTTCTCCCGCAGCTTGGATCGGGCAAAGCCTGCCAGAACAGCAGTATCTGCTGGTAAGCGCTTTCCAGCCACGTTTGAAAATAGCTCTGCTACTTGCTCTTTGTTTTTGTGAATGGCGGGAATGATTATATGGGAGGGAGTCTCACCAGCGAGTTGAATAATATATTCTCCTAAGTCCGTTTCCACCACTTCGATTCCATGTTGTTCAAACACTTGATTAATATGCACTTCTTCAGAAAGCATCGATTTTGATTTGACAACGGATCGAGTATGCTTTTCTTTCACGATATTCATTGTGATTTCGATAGCTTCTTTGGCATCAGAGGCGAAATGTACATGCCCACCTGACGCTCGCACATTATTTACGAACAGCGACAGGTAGTAGTCTAAGTGTGCAATTGTATGCAGGCGAATCTGCCGTCCTTGTTCACGCCATTCTTCCCAGTTACCCAACTCGTCAGTTGCTGTAACTTTGTTTGTTCTTAGTCTTTCTGTTGTGAATTTTACGGCATTTCGTAAAAAATTATCGTTTAGTGCAGTTTGTGCGCGTTCATTTAAAGTTGCGGTTGAGGATGTTTTTACGTTCATACCCTCTCTTTCACCCCTTCATACAATAGCTCTGCCAGATGCATTACGCGAATCGGATGTCCAGCATGGTGTAAACGTCCGGAGATATTTGTTAGACAGCCCATATCAAGGCCCACCAGGACTTCTGCTTTGGTTTCCAGCACATGTTCTGCTTTTTCCGTAACCATCGCACCGGAGATGTCGGAGACCTTTATGGCAAAAGTTCCTCCGAATCCGCAGCAATCTTCCGCAAAAGGAAGGGGCACGAACTCCAAGCCTTTTACCTGGGAGAGCAGAATGTGAGGCTCGTCTTTGACGCCAAGTAAACGGCTGCCGTGGCAGGAGGGATGATAGGTGACGCGGTGGGGGAAGAGGGCACCGATATCCGTCACCCCGAGCACATGAACGAGAAACTGCGAGAACTCATAGCTTTTACCAATGAGATCATGGGCCATTGCCAGATATTTCGGATCTTCTTTAAATAGAGTAGGGTAGTGGTGATGAATCATCCCGATACACGAACCGGATGGAGCAACCACAAAATCGCTGTCTGCGAATGCATGAATAATTGTTTTTGCGCCTTCTCTAGCGGTATCCCAAAACCCGCTGTTAAAAGCTGGTTGGCCGCAACACACTTGCAGTTCGGGAAAATCCAGCTTGATGCCATATCTGGCGAGAAGTCGTGCCATTGCTTCGCCCACTTTAGGATAAAAAGCATCTGATAGACAAGTAATAAACATTGATACTTTCATTCATTCAGCTCCCTTTCGAATGTGTTAGCCATAATGATCTATAATCTATATGGTCATGATGTCATCTGATGACTTGGTTTAAAAGAAAATGTTTGATCTTAATCAAACATCTCTTTTTCTACGCCAAGTAGGTGGTAGAGCATGGATTCTTCGGCTCTTTTTGAATTTTTGTTGGCGATCGCCTTGAAAATTTCCTTGTGTTCAGCCAGGAGCCGTTCCGGATTTCCTTTCGTTTGAAACATTTTTTCGCGGCTTGCCTTTAATGCCTTGCTCATGGTTTCAGATATGGTTTGCATGATCGATTCCAGAACCGAGTTATGACAAGCTTTGGCGATTTCGTAATGAAATTTCCAGTCGGCCTTTTCTCCTAAATCTCCATTTGAAACTGCGGCTTCCATTTCTTTCAATGCATCCTCGATGCGTTGCAAATCTTCATTAGAACGTCTCTCGGCGGCCAGTTGAACGATTCCCGTCTCAATGATCTTCCGAACCTCCAAGAGTGACATGATGTCTTGTTCCGTGACAGGTTGAATCGGTTCAAATCCTGACAATACCTCATCTGGATTTAAGCGGGTGACAAAAGTACCTTCCCCCTGACGAATGGTCACAAGACCCATCGTTTTGAGTGCACTGATTGCCTCTCGCATGGTTGACTGACCGACTCCGAAAAGCTCGCTGAATTCGCGAAGAGAAGGCAG
Source organism: Brevibacillus sp. RS1.1 (assembly GCF_013284365.1). Classification (NCBI taxonomy): domain Bacteria; kingdom Bacillati; phylum Bacillota; class Bacilli; order Caryophanales; family Paenibacillaceae; genus Brevibacillus; species Brevibacillus sp. RS1.1. The sequence goes on along the minus strand of NZ_JABSVA010000001.1, from coordinate 128,091 downwards.
GCGATCTCCAGGTTTGTAAACTCCATTCATAATTTGATCTTTGATATAGTCGGATACTTCTTCGTACGTTTTACGTACTTTGAATTTTGGTATCGCTTTCATTCTGCATTCACCCGTTACTTTCTTAGGGTCATCTGATGAGTTCATACTAGCTGAATTGTCAGTTAGTTGTCAAGGCTGCATTCTTTCTGGCATTGGTTGCGAGTGGAAAAGGGAAATCATTCAACTTTTAAACTACCAGTTTCGAATATTCAAAAAATACTTGTCAAAAAAAACAGGGGTACATATAATGAGAACTGTCGAATAGAAGACATCAGATGACCATATCAGATGGTGACACTTTGACTGTCGGGTAAATATAAGTTCGTAAGGGGGATATCAAGCCATTTTAAAATTTCATTTCCGAAACCGCTTTCAAATGAAAAGAATAAAAAAGAGGTGGAAACCATGACATGGACGCAAGTTTTTACTCCTGTTGGGGGGAGTCTCGGAATCTCTGCGCTTGTTGCGCTTATTCCCATTCTTTATTTTTTCTGGGCGCTTGCGATCAAACGTATGAAAGGCTATATGGCAGGGCTGACCACTTTACTGATGGTGATCCTAGTTGCCGTATTGGTGTATCGCATGCCTGCGGGAATAGCGATAATGTCTTCGGTGCAAGGAGCCGTTTATGGTATTCTGCCCATCGGATGGATCATCATTTCCTCAGTATTTTTGTACAAGCTCACGGTGAAGACAGGGCAATTTGATATTATCCGCAGCTCTGTCTTATCGATCACGGAAGACCGCCGTCTGCAGGCGCTTCTTGTCGCCTTTTCTTTTGGAGCCTTTCTTGAAGGGGCTGCCGGTTTTGGCGCTCCTGTAGCGATTTCTGCTGCGCTTCTTGTCGGCTTGGGTTTTCATCCTTTGTATGCCGCGGGTCTTTGCCTAATTGCCAATACGGCACCCGTTGCTTTTGGCGCGATCGGAATTCCGATTATCGCCATGGAAGGTCCCACGGGCGTTCCAGCCATGGAAATATCCAAAATGGTCGGCCGCCAGCTGCCTATCCTATCTGTTTTTGTTCCCTTCTATCTGGTTGTGATCATGTCTGGATTTAAAAAGGCTCTTGAAGTGCTTCCAGCGATCCTAGTTTCCGGCATTTCTTTCTCCTTGACACAATACGTCACATCCAATTTTATGGGGCCGGAGCTTCCTGACATTTTATCTGCACTGGTTTCTTTGGTTGCGTTAACCTTGTTCTTAAAAGTTTGGAAACCGAAAACGATTTTCCGTTTTGCCTCGGAACAAGCAGCTACCGCAGAAGTAGCAGCCGCTTCACAAGCGATCAAGAACAGCAAAGCTCCCTTTACAACCGGACAAATATTCAAGGCATGGTCTCCCTTCCTGGTATTGACCGCCTTTATCTCTATCTGGGGGATTCCGACTGTGAAAAAAGCGCTGGTCGGCAAATATGAAGGGGCTAATCTTTTATTTAACTGTCTCAATCCCATTGGCAAAGCTTTAAGCTTCACGCCTGAGGTCCCTGGTCTGCATAACCTGATTATCGATGTGAATGGAAAACCGATTGCTGCTCTCTTCAAATTGGAAGTATTGGCAGCAGCCGGAACAGCGATATTGCTTGCTGCCATCGTAACCAAATTTATCGTCAGCATCTCTTGGAGAGATTGGCTTGCCACTTTTGGCGAGACATTGAACGAGCTGAAATTTCCGCTGCTCACGATTGCGTCTGTTGTCGGTTTTGCCTATGTTGCAAACGCTTCCGGAATGAGTACCACACTGGGGATGGCGTTGGCAGGCACGGGGATGTTATTCCCGTTCTTCTCTCCGTTCCTTGGCTGGTTAGGGGTGTTTATTACTGGCTCAGATACTTCTTCCAACCTGCTGTTTGGAAATCTGCAAAAAGTCACAGCAACTTCAGTGGGAATGGAACCTGTTTTGGCCCTTGCAGCCAATACGAGCGGTGGTGTAGCGGGTAAAATGATTTCGCCGCAGTCGATTGCCGTTGCCTGTGCTGCGGTAGGACTCGCCGGAAAAGAATCTGATTTATTCCGCTTTACAGTGAAACACAGTCTACTCTTGGTTGTAATAATCGGTATTATCACGTATTTGCAGTCCAATTTACTGTCATGGATGGTTCCATAAAAAACAGCGGGTGCTGAAATAGCACTCGCTGTTTTTTTATCCGTTCCAAACCATTTATGACCGTTGTTCAGGCACAGTGCTTTCCTGAGGGCGTTGTCAAAGTCCACGCAATCGGCTTTTACTTAATCGGCAAACTGTTCATGAGCTTGGTTGAAGTCGGTAATGTTCGCGTACCGTGGCACTTCCTTCAGATTTATTCCTTGGGTGCTCTGTTGTAGGCCCGATAAGGCTCGACTGCCTCGTCACTCGCCATGTCGGCAACTGCGCGGTACAGATTCGGGGGATATTCGGCGATCCGGTGGCACAGGTATAAAAACCATTCACGACCATAGGTTACGTAGATGCGAACCGGATAGCCAGCAGATTGCAGCTTTTCGCTAAGCTCCGGACGAATGCCGTAAAGCATTTCGAACTCGGCGCTCCCGGAATCGAGCAGCCCGAGGTGGATTGCCTCGTTGATTATACGCTCATCATGTGTCGCGATTGATACGCGATGTCCTCGGTGGATGGCGTCTTGCACCAGCGTCAGATAACGCTCGTCCAGTTCTGATGATCGGGACAGCGCATGCGTCGCTGGTTCTTGGTAAGCTCCTTTGACAATCCGAATGAGGCGAGGCGAATCACTTAAGACAGCCAAATCCATCGGTGTGCGGTGTAAATGCGCCTGCAGCGTTATGCCGATATTCGGATAGTGGGCAACGGCCTTCTGATAAGTGTCCAGAATAAGATCCGTCTTTGCGGATTCCTCCATGCTCACAAACAGTTCTACGTTAGCTGTCCTTGCTTCATCGGCCATTTCCATCAACTGACGGTAAGCAAGATCCTTCTTCACCGACAGGCCGATATGCGACAGGTCGAAGGAAACACGGTCACCGATTTCACCCAACTCGCAAATGAGTGATTTCATCTCTTCTGCAGCTGCCTGACACCTCTTTACATCCAGCGTGTTTTCGCCTATATATTCCAACGATATTTTGTACCCCATGTCGGCGAGCCTGCGTGCAGCTGCAAGCCCGTCTTGACGGTTTTCGCCTGCCACGTACTGTCCAGCCGCACGCCGCAACAGCCGATTCAGCCAGGGTGTCAGCTCTACATAAGACTTGATCTCCTGGCGTCTGGCCACATTTTTTAGGGTATCAGTCAATCTTTGCTCCCAGTCAAATTCATGGTTCATAAGTAGTCTCTCCCTTCTTCATTGCACCTGAGTATACAAGGGAACAGGGGAGAGCGTATTGTAATTTATTGCTCTTTTTTAACGAGATAAAGCATATCGCTGGGGGGGAACACCGACAATCCTGGCGAAGGCCCTTGAAAAATGGCTCTGGTCGTAGAAGCCTGTTTCCACGGCAATATCTGCAATCGGCCGTTTTTTAGCAAGCTCGACCTTGGCGTGATTGATCCGGAGCAGGTTCTGGTAAGCATGAGGAGGCATATGTGTTCCTTTCTTGAACAGTCGGATGAGATGAAATCTGCTAATCCCTAAAGCCTTCTCCAACTCCTCAAGTGTGACCCGTTCAGTATAGTGAGCGTGCAGATACTCTCGAATTCGTCCGATATACTTTAGCTCTTGCCTGTTGCGGGATGAATGCTCTGAATCGAGTGTATTCCAGTTAACGAGGGCATGTATCAATTCAATGACCAGGGTTTCAATTACCAGCGGTTCGTCTGCTACTGTGAGAGATTCCATCACCCGGTTGATCAGATGGCGGCAATATTGATTTTTATCTCCTTCTAGTAAAAATGGGATGTGAAGTTGTTCCAGTTCTCTTCGCTCCAACTGTTTCAGCCAATCCTGCTTGATGAACAACATCTTGTATCTCCATACTGTGAGGGACGCTGGATGACAGGCGTGCAGCATGTACGGCGGAAAACTGATCACTCTGCCAGCCTCAACCTGATGCATTGTTCCGTCGCACCAAGCGCTCGTTTCTCCTTCATCAATCGATCCTATCGAATATTCCTCATGAAAATGCTTCTGGTATGTCAAATCACTCTTCGTACATTGTTTTGCTTCAAGGAAAGGCAAAGCTTCGTTTCGGTAAAAGGTTACATCTGGCATGGTATGGCTCCTCTCCCTAATGTTCTGAGAAGAATAAATAGTTTTTGTGTCCGTTCTTACCTGAAATTCTTTCAATTATAATAGTACTTCTCTGTCAAAGACAATTACACGCTCATCGGAACTGGTTGCACCGGATCGCATATAACCATTGTGTCAATGAACTGCGGCGCCGAAAGAAGACCGAGAGAGTGGAGATCAGCGAGATTTGAGACATCCCCGTTAACCTGGTTCAAGTCCGTCTCCATCGTGCCAGAAAAAAATTGGAAGTGCCCGATTCAACTCCGAGAAAAATAACGAGTATGCTACTGCAGGCTGGCACCCCTGTCGGAAATGCTTAGACAAAGGAGAAACCCCACATTTGTTGGGGTTTCTTACAGTATTGCTTCTTAATCTCACTTTTCTAAAAGAAAATAGAAAGTATTTTAACTACATGCATCTTCTTTGTTACGACTAGATATTGTCTAAATGGAGAGATGCTTATGGATAGTTATAGAGGATGAGGTAGGGCTTGCAACCCGCAACTCAAGAAAACAGTGGGAGGTAGCGAAAGCCGTTCTGTTCTTAACCAGCAAAGATGCTTCTTTCATTACAGGCCTCAGTTTGATGTTTGTTGGTAGATGGGGGATACACTGCCGTTTAAAATACTGAAAATGTGGCTGTTCTCTTGTCCCGCTATGCTTCATCATATAGCAAGAACGAAAACGGCAGAGACGCCGTTTTTTACTTTGAATAAAACTCACTGGCTCATCAACCGGGAATCCTTTGGCAAGAGTAACGCGAGTATGCCAATCAACGGCAAGTACGCGCATAGTTGGATGACGAAGGCCACCCCGGTCTGGTCAATCAACCAGCCGAGCACAACCGAGCCAAGTCCGGCCATGCCGAACGAAAGACCGAAAAACAAACCTGCGATCGTCCCCACCTTGCCTGGAAGCATTTCCTGGGCATATACGATGATGACGGAAAAACCCGACATAAGAATGGCTCCAATCGCCAGGCACAGAAAAACAGAAGCGACCGGACCAGCGTAAGGCAGCCACAAAGAAAACGGTGCCGTTCCGAGAATCGAAAACCAGATGATCTTTTTTCGACCGAAACGATCTGCGAGCGGGCCTCCGAGCAAAGTACCCAACATTCCCGAAAATTGCAGGGCGAACAAGGACATCTGGGCGCTTTCCATCGGCAGCTGATAACGTTCCATGTAATAAAACGAATAGAACCCTGTCATGCCCGCCAGATAAACGAACTTGGAAAACAGCAACATGATCAACGTACCCAGAACGAAAAATACGAAAACCTTGGGTCTCGTAAAATCACTTTCCCCAGAGGAGCGCCTCTCCGGCCTGTTCTGTAAATGGATTTGGCCGGTGTACCATCTGCTTACATACCGCTGAACCACGATGCCAATGAGGGCAAGCAACGTAAACCACAGAAACCCCAGCTGTCCCTGCGGCGAAATGATAAATGCCGCCATTAGCGGGGCAAGAGCCTGTCCGGTGTTACCGCCAACCTGAAAGATCGATTGCGCGAGTCCTTTGCTGTTGCCTGCGGCAAGGTGTGCCACGCGGGATGATTCCGGGTGAAGCACAGAAGAGCCGACGCCTATGAATGCAGCGGAAACAATCAGCATCCATAAAACAGACGAGAAAGCAAGACCAATCATGCCAAGCAACGTGAAGACCATGCCCAAGGGCAGCAATGCCGGCATTGGTTTGCGGTCTGTATAAGAGCCGATCAGTGGCTGAAGTACCGATGCCGTCAGGTTAAGAGTAAACGCGACCCACCCAATTTGGGTAAAGCTGAGCTGCATCGATTTTTGAAAAATAGGAAATGCGGCAGGCACAATATTCTGCATTGCGTCATTAAGCAAATGTGCCATGCTGACTCCCAGTAGTATGAAGTTGGCGGTTTGTCTGGCCGTTCCAACTGTCGCAGGTTGAGACATTCATTTCACCTCTTTCTTTTTTCCTATCTTAACGATGGGCTGAAGAGCTTGTCGCCGTGATTATTGCTTTGAAATTGTGCAATAATTGCTATAATGAAAAAAGGTGAGAATTATATGATTATTAAAGTCTCAACGCCGCATCTGGAACTATGGCAGATCGAAGGGGAATTCTCCAATCATCCGCATATTCACGAGAACGAGCTCCAAATTACGATTCCGATATTTGGTCATTGCCAGTTCACGCTAGTAAATCGCCATTACAGGCTAGTGGACGGTGGTGGACTAGTGCAGCATCCAAAGGAGCAGCATTCTTTCGAGATCGGGTCGCAGTCGGGCGTACTCATTTTTAAAGTCAACCAAAACAGCTTGAAGGAGCTAACCGGACAAGAAGAATTTGAATTTGCGGTGCTGCAGAAATTCGACCCCAAATTTATGCGAGAGAAGTTCCGCAATTGGACGAACGCGCTTCTCACTTGCGACACAGCAGATCGGCTTGCACAGGAAGAATTGGAGTCGCAGGTGCTTTTTTACTTACTCGGCGCTTTAGCTGGCAACCACAAAAACGATCCCAATCCCACCGTGAGGATACCCGCGCACTATTCCGATCCGCAATTGGGAAAGGTTCTGGAATATATTCATGAGAACTATCGGAATGATATCCGGGTTGATACGCTTGCTTTCATGGCCCTGCAAAGCCGATATCATTTTATACGGTCCTTTAAAGCGATGATGGGTGTCACACCATATCAGTACGTACTCCTGCTGCGAATGGAGGAGGCTAAAAGGCTTCTGAAAAGATCGATCCATTCGGTGACGAAGATTAGCTTCAGCCTCGGTTTTTCAAGCGTCAGCCAATTTCAAAGGACGTTTGTCAAAACGGTAGGCATGACACCTACGCAATTCCGGAACTTCAGCAATTGAAGAAGGAAAGAGTGAGTCTTTAGGGCATCCACCGGTTGAAAACTGGTTCATTCGCTCCGATTGGCTCCTGACTAAGTTCAAACCTTGACGGAAGATTCCAATCCCTTTTTATAATCTAACCAGTTAGTTATATTTTAATGAACGAGGTTCAACATGACAGAAAGAAAGAAAAAGACGTATGACGCTGCCAGAACTAAGGAAATGATCCTTAACGCCGCGGAAGAATTGTTTGCTGTGCATGGGTTTTCTGCGACCCGAATTGCGAATTGATACGATTGCAAGTGTAGCTGGATATAACAAAAGTCTCATTTATCAATGATACTTATTCATGTAACAGATTCCGAGATTTTGTCGACGCACCGGATGAGAAAAGTCCTGGCGGAGGAAGAGGCGAATCTCTATTCGTTTGACCAAGACTCATGGGTGAATGGAGTGGGGTATGATCAGTTGGATCTCGAACAGCATCTGCTGCTCTTCCAATTGCTACGCAACAGTATGTTGCCAATTTTGACCAATCTGACAATACAACAGAGCGAGCGAGTAGGGGTGTATCCCGATCGAGCGCGGTTCACTTTCAAAGAATTGCTGGAATATCGCATCCAGCATGTGCGCGTTCACCTTGCCCAGATTGAGCGTGTGAGAGAGGAGTATCGACAGAGATAACCCCACGCCAGTTTGAGAACGTGGGGGCAAAAATGAATAGGAGTTGGTAATCTCCTATATTTGGGAAATCTCATAATTGAGTGTGTAAGCTATATCGTCGTTGGACTCTTTCACAGGATGAAATCCTAAGCCCCAATGGTTATCTATGTTCCATGTATGAATAAAACCAGGTAATTCGTCATCACTAACCGTATCAATTTCGTTTCCATAAACCTCGATATGAATGATTGAGTTATCAGGAACATCAAGATCATGACTGATATCAATGGCGTACGGTGTATTTTGTGCTTTTAGATTTTTTGTCCAGGAAAAGATGGATCCATTAATGATAAAATTCCATTTTGTTTCTAACGTACTGTCAAATGCTCCATCATCAGATCTGTGAACGACTATGCTTTTAAACGTAACACGAAATTTACCCATTCCTCATTCTCCCTCAGAACAAAAGTTTTTTGATTGTGTCGGAACACAATTCTAAATTTATTCAGGTTTAGTGGGTATATTACTCTTGGCGAAATAATAAATCATTGTGAAAAAAATCTAAAAAATCGGGGAGTATCAATACATGGTTGCAGTATAAAATAACGAAACTAAACATTCAGAGGAGCACTCTATCATGCGATTTTTCGTTTGATAAGGGTTGCTCTTTTTTTGCTTGGTGAGGTGATCGCCAGACCCATACTTAATCTGGTTGGGTGTAAGAAGCCAATTAAACGGCTTTGGACGAGTTCACTTACAAAAGATAGTGTAATGAATCTTTTCAAAGATGTTGCCTGAATATGCAAAACACCCTTTATTTTATGAAGCGCAAGCTCGAGCGCAGGCCGATTGGTTAATCGGATTAAAATGCTATAGGAACTTTTCAGTACCTATAGCACAAAAAAGTACGTACTTTTGATTAGATTTGTTATGGATCATAATAACACTTGCCGGTAAGGGGGAAAACGAAATCCGGTTGTTGCCCTGTTTTATATGTTTATTTTGAAAGCAGTTGTGTTTTTTCTCTTAACGTTCACTGCTCCATTTAAAGCTATTGGGTTAATTTCGATTATTTTGATGGGGTTACATCATTTTATTACGTGCCTGGACGTTGTGATCTTGGCTGAACGCTTTACTCAGGTGGGGTGATCACTGATTCCATCGGACTTATTCAAGCTTGGATAGGTGGTTTGATGGTTGTAGGAGCCGATATCCGTACAGGTTGGAGTATGGCTTTAGAACGAAAAGATCAAAGAAATCCGGTATAAAATCCATGAGGTGATAGATATGAGTACAGCATCCTTTGATGAAATGATGAAAAAGATAATAAATGATGAGGAAACGCTGCAATTCACATCATTTACGAATGAAGACGCTCTCCAATTGGGTTTGTTGATTGTTGATATGGCCAAACAAGAGGAAAAACAGATCGCTGTAGATGTAACAAAAAATGGTGTGCAATTGTTTCACTTTAAGATGACAGGCACATCTCAGGTAAATACGGAATGGATCCAACGCAAAAATCGAGTTGTAGCCCTGCATGATCACAGTTCCTATTATTTGCAAAGACAAAGTGAAATAACTGGAATTCCTCATCACGAATCAATTCGAGTGGATGCCTCTAAATACGCGGCATATGGGGGAGCTTTTCCCATCATGGTGAAAGGCGTTGGGATCATCGGGACCATAACGGTATCAGGACTAACTCCCGAAGAAGATCATGAATTGGTTACAAAAGCAATCAGCTCTTATTTAAACAGATAATTAGAAGAGTAATCTTCTGATTTAAGGGGGTGGTTCAAGCTTATAAAAACATTCGTTCGGATATATTTAAGTAACCTGCTCCTTTTTATCAAATAATCAAGGATGTGTATGAAATGCCATTCATTGTACTAAATACATGGCCAGCTATGTCGAAAGATATGAAAAAAGAATTCATTGCACAGACAACAGAGTTAACAACAAACGAATTAAAGATCGTGCCGGATAAAATTCAAGTGTTGATACATGAACTTGAAAAAGAAAACTGGGGGAAGGCAGGCGCTTCCGCAACGGATCATGACTTTGCTCTTAAGAGCCGGCGTATCAATTGGGTTACAGAAGAGTCTTATCACACAGATGACGCGGAAATAAATGGTATGGCTGTCGTTACAGTTGATATTTGGAATACGTTTGACCAGGTAACGAAAGATAAATATGTAAATGACCTGACTCACCTCACTATGAAATTCACCCGTGCACCTTTGGATAAAGTTTTGATCCTTATTCGAGAAATGGTACCAGGTAATTGGGGGCAAAGTGGTGTGACAGGAGCAGATAAAGATTTTCTTTCAAAAAGTCGACAATTGTAAACAGTTTTCATAATAGCAATGGAAATTGGCTCAATAAAATAACAATAATAAGGGAGATAATGTTCAATGGCGAAAAATTTGCAAGATACTACGACTCTTTACAATGGTGTTAAAATGCCTTGGTTTGGTTTGGGAGTATTTAAAGTGGAGGAAGGTCCAGAACTTGAGAATGCGGTAAAAACAGCCATCAAGCATGGATATCGCAGTATTGATACAGCTGCTATTTATGGAAATGAAGAGGGAGTCGGCCGCGGGATCCGTGAAGGGCTGAAAGAGGCCGGTATTTCCAGAGAGGAACTTTTTGTTACTTCAAAAGTATGGAATGCAGATTTAGGATATGAGTCAACTTTGGCAGCTTATGAAGCCAGCTTAAAAAAATTGAATTTGGAGTATCTGGATTTATACCTGATTCACTGGCCAGTGGAAGGGAAATTTAAAGAAGCTTGGAGAGCATTGGAAACACTTTATAAAGAGGGACGAGTAAAAGCAATCGGGGTAAGTAATTTCCATATTCATCATCTCAAAGAGCTGATGAAAGACGCGGAGATTAAACCAATGGTGGATCAAGTGGAACACCATCCACGTTTGACCCAAAAGGAGCTTCAAGATTTTTGTAGGGAGCAAGGCATTCAATTTGAAGCATGGTCTCCGTTAATGCAAGGACAACTGTTGGATAATCCAGTATTAAAAGAAATTGCTAATAAGCATCACAAATCCATTGCACAAGTTATCCTGCGTTGGGACTTGCAAAATGGTGTCGTAACGATTCCAAAATCTACAAAAGAACATCGAATCGTTGAAAATGCATCGGTGTTTGATTTTGAGTTGACAAAAGAAGAGATGGATCGGATCGATGGCTTGGATCAGAATCATCGAGTTGGTCCAGACCCGGACAATTTTGATTTTTAATAGGTCCATGGACAAGCTAATTTGACAAAATAATCGGTTGCACCCTTAACGTGGAGATAACCGGCTCGGCAAAGACTGGCTGTTTATTCACATGGTAGAGATAACAAGCCAAGGAGCATGAGATTGGCAAAACATCACATGCGCATTCCAGTCGTTTCTTTAACCAACGGAAAATCAAGTCGAAGGTAGACCTGAAAGATATTTCTAACGTTACTGACATACTGTTGTCAGTAACGTTTTTATATAGTTACGTTAAGATGATTATATGGCAAAATACTTACTCATCCGTGATTCGGTGTACTACATACAAACGTATAAATTTTAAAGAAGGAAGGGATAGGAACGATGCCGATGAAAGTAACAATCCAGAAAAGTCGCTACTGGATTGGAGTTGTATCTGCTTCACATGTGAAAAGGGGGGTGCTGGGTGGATTCGCCCAGCTCTGCCATGGCAAGTCGGCACCATTGCGACGGATGTCTCCCGGTGATTGGTTGATATACTACTCTCCACGAACAGACTTGTCTAAGGGGGAGGTGCTTCAAGCATTTACCGCCATTGGACAAGTGGCAGATGACAAAATCTACGAATATCCGATGTCCGAATCCTTTGTGCCATATCGTCGGAATGTCCGCTATATTCCGTGTCGCGAAGTGAAGATTGCCACTCTATTGGATCAGCTAACTTTCACGCGCGGGAATCGAAATTGGGGATATCACTTCCGCTACGGTCACTTTGAAGTCGAGTTCGAAGATTTTCTGACGATTGCTGGCGCAATGATTGGCGATGTGGAAGGTATCCAGCATGACGTCGACAATCCGTATAAGCGGCAGGATTCTAAACCTACTAGACAAAATAGAGGTGAAGCAAATGACTGATGGGCTATAACGGTAGCAATATGCATGGTTATCCCATTACAACTAAAAAGTCCCCTTCAGGATAAAAGGCAGATGGTCACTTTGCCTTTTATCCTGAAGGGGATTCCTTTGGAGTTGAATTATTTGAGATATCAGTTTAATGATAGTAAAAACGCGAAATTAGTCGAGAAATTGGTTTTCTAATATTCCAACGAGTATATTATGCAACTTTTGACGAAGAAAATTTTGAGCATTATATTGGGTTTACGAACTAGGCTGAATTTTTTCATTCCACATGGTCAGAATTAAAGAACCGATTTCCTGTAAACTTATTTGAATAGGGTATAAGTACCTTGTTGGATAAATTCTAACAAGGTCCTCAAGTCTGTTAAGATTTTGTGTAAACTCATACAGTTATTTGCGAGAAATGCAATTACATGCTAAATGCCACCTATTTACATATGGAGTCAGAATCCGATACATATAAGAACAGCTATGATTGTCCCCGATGTACAGAGAAAATGCCGCCTGAGCCAATCGGTGAGAAGCTCTTAGACAGGGGAGAGTATTTAGTCGGGTTATTGACAATGTCTTGGGAATTAAAGGAGAATCTAACATGAACATTTGGCCTAAGCCTTTCTTGGAGCCAGAAGTATTAAAACAGCGTCTGCATATCCTGAGCGCACTGGATATCGTATTGTGTGAAGAGGAATGGCTGCGCCGATATCACTTCGATCCGCAATGGGATGAAAACACGACATTCGCGAGCGTTAGCAACGGTTCAGGCGACGATCTTTACATCCTGTTCACCCCCGAGGGCGTTATTGTAAAAGGATTCGATCATGAATCGGAAATGAGTCCACATGCTAGGGAAGAATGCGAGGTTTGGCCTGGTATCTATGAGCAAGTCCCTCCAGCATTGCTTCACCGTCTCAATGACGAAGCGTTGACCAGAGAGGAAGTTACTTTCTGCTTATGGCGAGAATCTGCTGATCACGTATGGAAAACGGGAGAGGTACATAATCCGCATGGGTTAGATGATGGATCAGATTTTTTGCTAGGAATGATATATGATAGTCCAGAAGACTATGTAGAGTGGGCAGAGGACTACTACGAGGTGAAAGTCCCGCTTAATGTAATTGGTTATGTCTTTACGGATACTTCCATCACCAAAGAAATGATGATGGAGCTGAATCCAGAAGTTGATCTGGAAATGGCGATGAAGGAGCTTCAAGCAATCGGTTTTACAGTTGCGTAAAGTACGTCTTGACTCATACAAATACAATTAGGAAGAAGATGACGATATGCCAAAAGGTATGTATTCTCAAGGGGTTGCCGTCCTGTTGTCAACAGCGGTTCCAATTCACAAAATAGCAGACAGGCTCAAGGCTCAATTCGAAATTGCGAATATCATAGAAACGTTCGACCAATGGGTGTTCAGCGGCCCTAGCTTGCTTATTCCGTACCGTCCAGAAGTAAACGGATATATCCAGGTCGATGTCGTCGATAAGCCTTGGCCGGATAGTATGGGAGATCCGGTAGAAGATACGATGCTGTTTGGCGCTTGGTCGATGGGCTTTTTCGGACCGTTTACATTCTCGAATAACCTGGAGCGGGCAGCTCAGCAGTCGTGGGGATTTCCCGAAGGGCGGCAAGCCGCCACCGAGCACGGAGCGTTTATTCGAATCCGCTCTTCTTTCGTGTTGGGGGAGTCGGATGATCAGGCTCCAGTACTGCCTGAGGATTATGAGTCGCTCTCGGAGTTGATGACTGTCACCGCCATTGCAGAGTCGCTCTTGAAAATGCCAGAAGCTCTTTGCTTTTTTAATCCGAATGGGGAGTGCCTCGCGTCTGCCGAGCTGATGCAAGAGCTCAATCAACGCTATGAGCAAATCCAGCTTCTTCCGCTGGAGCTATGGTCCAATGTCCGGTTGTTCAATCTTCCAGAGGGATGGCTCTTGATGGATACTGTCGGCATGCAGCAGTTGGATGTGATCGATCATGAGGCGGTATTTAATGGGGATGCCTACGATCCAAATGAGGTCGCGAGTTTCCTACGTAATATATCGAACTATGTATACGAGAATGGTCCTGTTATCAATGACGGCGATACAACCGATGGGCCGGGTGAAGAAATTTGGAAGTGTGTCTTGTTGGAGGAAGGGTTGGCAAGTCCTCCGCGTGATGTGCTTCGCTGGTATCCGTTGGATGGAAGGGAAAAACCTGCGGGATTGGAATAATTGCGTGATCACTCGGGAGACCTGAGGAACTTGATAGGAAAAAGCACGACCATACCCCTGTTTTAGGGCATTGTCGTGCTTTTATTTATTAGTATGAGAATGTAAGAAAAGTCAGGCTCACTGTACCTACTTATTTGATAATCTCCTCGTAGATCAGTTTGCCGTCATGCGTATACACACCGATCTTTTTAGTCCCTGAGATGGTGTACTCGATGGCGACTGTCTCATTCGTAGGGGTGATCAACAATTGATGTGGAAAGTTGAAGCTTTTATTGTTAGCTGTGTTCGCAATGATCTGGGTTTCGGTATGGAACAACTGTCCCGTCTGCTTGAGCTCTTTCATTTGTTCTGGCTTATTTAGCAAATATTGTTGGGGTGAGACGACTTTATCCGTTGCATTTATTTTGGAAAAGGTATATTGCTTGTTGGTTTTCGTCACTGCGAGAAAGTGACCATCGGATGTTGGGTGGATAAACGCATACTTTTTGGACACAATGAGTCCCTTTTTATTCATTAGCACATAAAATTCTTCGTTCCCCAGCTTGCCTGAGACAATGAATGCTCCACTGTGCATATTCGATTCGACTTTATAGTTACGGGAAGGCTTCAGCATAATTTTGCCTTCATTGCTGATAAAATGCGTTTGGCCGTTTATTTTCACACGATGCCAGCCTTCACCATATCCGAAATATTCATCAAAAAATGGCTTGCTCAGTATTTTTCCATGAATATTTCTCATGCCCAACTTGTAGTATTCATCCCCTTTTGCGTCTTTTACCAGTCCACCATAGGGCAAGTAATACGGATCAAACGTTTTCGTAGTCGGTTCGGCTAAGTAGATTGGATGATCCGCGTCTGGAAACTTCTTGGTAATTTTCCTTGTTTTGGCATTGTACAGATACGGCAGGTTTCCTGGATAGTCTGTGCCCGTAAACCATTCCCCATGTATCTGCTTGAAAGAGCCAATATCGCAACAAGTAGTCATTTTCTTAACATTGCCCTGTTTATCGTAAAGGAAATAGTCCATATGTTTAAAAAAGGGGGAATCAAAATAATATCCGTATCCATTTTGGAGCGGGTACACTTCACTTTTATAAGCGAGGTAATTGCTTATTATTACTTTTCCAGACGGTGAAACCAATGACATGGTGTAACTCTTTGGAGGTGAATCATACTTGTAAAGTGGTTGCTTCGTGAAAAGAAAGAATGGCTCTGTCAAATGAGACGGTATTTGCAGGTTTTGATACACCACTGGTAATTGCGGTTCTCTTGATGGGTCCTGCTGCTCTTCGGCCTTGATTGGCGAAGTAGAGAAGAACGTGAGTAACAGAACGAGCATGGTTTTTAATAGGGTAGAAAATTTCACGATAGGAATTCCTTTCTAGTAGCTTGATGAGTTGGGCCTTAACGAATGACGTTTCAACTGTTACAAATGTTACCATTGTTGGTGTAAAAATTAAATCTAAAGTCTCGAAAGGAGGCTACGAATATGCCTGGCGGTGACAAATTGTCAGAAACAGCGAAGGCTTTTGTTCAGCAATGTACAAGAAGGAAAACCATTACGGACAGAGAGCAAGTAAAAAAAATCCTACAACAGAAGGGCATTCCAGCTTTTGATGCTTTGTTGGATGTGCAGGAAAAGTATGGAGGCTTGAGCTATTCATTTGGGGGAGAGATCGACAATCGTTTTTGCATCGATTTATGGGGGAGCTTTGCGCATCGAGATGGAGAGGAACGGAGAATACCCCAGGTATTAAATTATGAAGGTCAAAAGGTAGTAGAGTGCTTTTATGTGATGGATGATCGGTTGAGTAAGGGTGGATATATAGGTGAGGACGGCAAGTTGTATACGTTACTCCATACTACGTTTCAAGTATTTGCTGAAAATATGGAGGAACTGCTAGAGAGTGAAGGTGTCAAATACAGCCTGCTTCGAGAGAAAAAACAATGGGTAGTAAAATGGATAGAACAGTCAGACGTTTCGCATTGGCTCTCACGTATAGAACAGAAACCGATTCTTATTGAGCAGGCGAGTCAGGGTTATCAAAAATGGTGGAAGAGTCACGATGGCAGGTTATATGTTCATGTTCGAAATGGAATGGGAATATATGCGGTGGCTTATGCGATGGAAGTCGCTGATCTTACGCAGCTCGACCTTAGCAGTTATTTCATTCTGCGTGGGTTTCCGTTTGATTGCTCTTACCAATATGATCGCGAACGTGCTGAAGTCAAGAATACGATGGAAATGTTTCATTTTCAATCTCGTTTGTATAGAACCTGCGATTATTCCATGATCACCCTTCCTCAGGTAAAGGAAGCGAAAGACATCTATTTGTATGTAACGGGACAGAAAAACTACCAGAGAGAGCGACCAATCGAAGACTTTTTATTGAAATTTCCAGCGCTTGAGCTGCCTATCGAAGATTTTGATCATAGTCTGCTGGAATTTGCTTTGTGCAACGGAAATGAACGGATTCTAAAGCTGATCACGTATATAGCCAACCTGGCAAACCACCATAGCCATAGAAGTACTTCAGCTGAGAATAACGTGGTTTATTTCCTGTTCCATGAATATTTGCGACGGATCCACGTATTCATCGAAGCTCATCCAATGAATGTTCACCCACTGTACTTTCATCCTTATCGTGCAGCAGGTGTACCAGCCGAGCATGATATCGCAAAGAAAAATACAGTCGTGGCAAGAATGAGGGGTAACCGTGTTCAATCCGTTAGTGAGCTAACGTTATACTATATGACTTGTGCCAAAGAAGGAAATGAGATCGCTGCTCACATCTATCGAATCTATGAACCTTTACTTTTACTATATGCACTCGAAGGAAGTATACGTGTAGATCATGGGCTTATTGAGGTTGGCGGTAACGCCTTTCATCCCTCGAGTTGGCAGGCGAGGGCTGGTAAAGAACCATTCGATGTGTATCACAGAACAGCTGAAGCCTGGAGAAATCGGAATGTAGAGTTTGCCATTGACCAAATCAAACGCGTGAAATGGGATAAGAAAATCGGGAATACGGTGGAGCGGGACTTTGGTAAATCAAAGAGAAGTGGCGAAGCGCTGAAAGCTGCGTTTACACGTTTAGAAAGACGTCTAGGAGATGCTCTTTCTGAATCGCCTTTCGCTTCTGTTCATACTGATCAAATCCTGTCAAAGCTATGCTATGATTACCCGTTGTTACAGACTGATGACGGCACCATCGCTTACTCGATTTCCCAACGATATCTAGAGTGGGCTCATTTAGTGGACCGAAAACATCCTGTCGCAACCAAAAGCCCGTGTTTGTACGAACCATTCATTGAGCTGTTATATGAAGAGGATCAAATAGAGAATTGGGAAAGCAAGGCGATGAATTTGATTCGGCTCATGGAACTGGAATCTATAGAAAAGTATGCAGAAGTATTACGAAAGAAAAATGTTTGAGATAACGAATTCCATACTTTATGGCTATACATATGATAATTGTTCGTTTTTTAAGATAGCCTTTTGCTCGTTGTTAAAAAAATTACGGGGGTAATACTTTTGTACGGGCCCTTCGATCACCTTAAATCCGAACATTATCGTCATTGGAGAGGGTTCGAAAATGTCTAATGGTCGTCCAATCAAAACCGCTTTCTGATTACATTCCCTGGAAGCGAAATCCGACAGAGCGTAGACAACCCCAAATACCCAAACAACGGATACAAAAACATGAGCAACTGACTATACCCAATCAGGCACAAAACGAAAGCAGTAGAAAACAAATACAAGTAAAGCCGCGTTTCCGGAACGTCCAATAACTCACGCAGCTGCTGACCAATCCCGAAGACGTTGGAAATCAGCGTGGTAAAAATCTCGGAGTAGAGCACGAAAACAAAGAACAGCTGGAGCCATTCATTCCATTGCTCCGTTACAAAAAGAATCGGGATATTCATGAGACGGACATCGTCCCAGTTGGCCAACATGGCAGTATGGACGACGAGGAGCATGAATCCAAGCACGACTCCGCCAATAACGGCTGCCCGTAACAAAACAACCTTGTTGCGGATTGCATAGCCGATCGGGATGAGAACGGATTGGGCCATGGCTAGATTAAAGGATACGTATAAGACTGTTTTCCATAAGAAGGAGTAATTAGTTGGGGTCGAGAGCGGCATGGGAGATTCTGCGGTGCCATCCAGCAAAATGAGCAAAGCGAACAATACCATGGACGGAACGACGATCGCATTCACGACGAGTAACTGCTCCAACCCTTTTCGCAGAAGCAACAGGGCGAACAGAACGGTGGCGACGGTCCCGACCAAATACGGAATGTCGAACTGTTCCTCCAAGACCGAGCCCGCTCCTGCCAACATGACAGTCGTGACGCCAAAAAGGGTGAGAAATACCAAAATATTCATCGTACGACCGATCATCGGTCCAAACAGTTTTTGATTAAAGGATTCATAGGAGGGTGTGCGCAAATGATGAGCGATTAGCATCATCTTGTAGCCCAGCCAAACAAAAAGAGAGGTGGCGAGCAGGATGCCGATTGTTCCGGCATGGCCGTAGGCAGTGAAAAACGCGAGGATTTCTTGACCGCTCGCAAACCCGGCGCCTACGACGGTTCCAATGTACGTTGCTGCGACTTGGATACTTTTTCCCCACAACTTCATACTGGTTTTTTCCTTTCCCATCCAAATAGAGGCTAGTACAAGTGTATGAGTCTCGGAGAAAAACAGAATGAGAAAACGCGTCTATCTAATCAAACACCCCATGAAAAAAGCGAATGGCTTGTGACCATTCGCTTTTTCGTATAAATACTGACATTTTACAAAAGAAACATCGCCGCGATTGTCGTGACCAAAAGCCCAATCGCCACGGGATACAAATTTCGTCTCGCCAGCTCAAAAGGGTCTACTCCACAAATTGCTGCAGCAGGAATCAATGCCCAAGGAATGATCGTTCCACCACCGACCCAGATAGCGGCAATTTGACCGAGTGCAGTTAACATAGCGGCACCGGCACCCAGAGCAGTTGCGAATAGTTGAGCCAAAGAGCCAGCCAGTGTAATCCCGGAGAAGCCTGAGCCATCCAGCCCTGTAATGACACCTACTGCGGATACAGTGAGAGCAGCTACTTCCTTGCTAATGGGAATCGTCTGTGCAAGCGCCACGCCGAGGTCATTCACGATTCCGTGTGAACCCTGCGGCAGGACCTCCCCAAACACCTTGATAAACCCACTGTCGCCCATATAAAAGAACGCAGCAATCGGGATGACCGGACCAAATACTTTAAACCCGAACTGAAAGCCTTGAATGAGATGTGTCGTTACCTGCTCGAGACCACTTTTCTTGTGCGCGAGCATCGTTGCGATGACGAGAATGAGCAAGGCAGTTCCGCCCACAAGCGCCGTTGCATCACCACCGTGTAAATCAAAAGCAAACATGGCCACGACATCGAGAACAAATAATACCGGTACGAGTCCAGCCAACGTACGCCGCACGCCATCAGACAAAGGGACTCGTGCGGAAGTAAAAACAGCATCGGGCACGACAGTTTCTTTGGGAGACGCAAGCACGCCGAGCTTCATGTCTTTTTTCAAATACCAGAATGCGATTGCAGTTGCCACGACGCCCATAATAATCACAAGAGGGACACTGGCCGAAATCACGTCCGTGACAGGAATTCCTGCGGCTTTGGCGGTTAAAGTGGGGGCGCCTTGAATAATATAATCACCGGACAGTGCAATCCCATGTCCAAACAAGTTCATCGAAACGGCGACACCCATTGCCGGCAGGCCAGCGCGCAATGCGACGGGCAACATGACAGCACCGATCAGGGCGACAGCTGGAGAAGGCCAGAAAAACCAGGAAATGACCATCATGACGATCCCGATGACCCAATAAGCTAATGTTGGATTTCGAACCAAATGGGTCATCGGCCGAATCATCGTTTCATTTACGCCTGTATCGGTCAAAACGTGACTCATCGCAACGATGATGCAGATGACTAAAATCGTCGGTAATAGCTCGGTAATCGCATAGATGAAGCTGCCGAATATTCCACCGACGGCTGTTGTCACAGAGCCTGTCGCGACGAAGCCGATGATCGCTATACCTACGATACTAATCAGACTCGTATCTTTTCGCAAAACCATTACGAGAATAATGCCGATCACGAACAAAACATACACACCATGTATCCACAAAAGCTCGATTCCCATGTAGCACCCTCCTTCTTCGTTACTCCGATGGAAGTACCTTGTTGTCACAACATATGCGAAAAATAGGCCATGGGTGAACGCACATCACAGAGCAGACGAGTGAACCAACTGGAAACTGGCATTTTTGTCCACGATATGCCACTATTAATGAATGACGTACATTTGGGTTCCAAGCAAGAGAGGGGGATCGGCACATCGACGTTCGTAATCAGTCCGTCGTGCAGCCAACTACGATGAATTCGACTACACCCATCCAACGTAAAATGGACCAGGCAATTGAGCTTTTGGAGCGCCGTTTCCTGGAAAGAAGTGAACTGATTCGCCTTTTAATGCTGGGCATCATGAGCGGGGAAAATGCTTTGTTAATCGGTCCGCCGGGAACAGCGAAGTCTCAGTTGGCACGATCAGTCTCTCAGCTTTTTGGATCGGAACATTGGTTTGAGTATTTGCTTACCCGTTTTACGACTCCTGATGAGATATTCGGTCCAGTCTCCCTTCAGCAATTGAAACTGGATCAATACGTACGAAAAACAGCTGGCTATTTACCCAACGCTCAGTTTGCGTTTTTAGACGAAATTTTCAAAGCGAACAGCGCGATTCTGAATGCGCTGCTTTCTATATTGAACGAACGAGTTTATTTCAATGGCAGAGAAAAAGAGGAGGTTCCGTTGCAGTTCTTAATCGCTGCATCGAATGAGCTTCCCGATGACGATGATCAATTGACTGCTCTTTATGACCGCTTCCTGTTCCGTTATGAGGTTCACTATTTGAAGCAGGCGTCCAGCTACGAGCGCATGTTTTCTTTGCCAACGACGCCTCTTCCTGTTGTGTTCTCACTGTATGACGTGAAGGATATTCAAGTAGCAGCGAAGCAAGTGGTCATTCCAGAAACCATCATTTATTTTCTGTACCGCCTCAAACAAGACTTGGAAGCAAAAGAGTATGTGCTCTCCGACCGCCGTTGGAGCAAAATCGCGCATGTATGGCGCACTTCTGCTGCCTTGCATGGACGTGAGCAAGTGACGATCTGGGACACGGTTTTCACTCCGCATATGCTGTGGAATGTCCCTGAGGATTTACCTGTTATGCAGGAAGCGTTTGAACAACAATTTACGGAAATGCTGAAGAATGATATGGAGAATGAATTACCACTCCAACGCTTCGGACAAATTGCAGATAAATGGAAGGAAAAAGAATCGGAGCTGCATGCTTTCCAGTTTAAAAAAGAAGTGGGCGCAAAGCTGGGCAAGGAAGCGATGGAGCGCAATGTCCGGTTGTTGGAGGAGAGTCGCGAAGAAGTAGAAGAGACGGCACGAGACTTGCGTAATCGTCTTATTCAGTGGGAGAAGCGGGAGCACGATCTGCATGCCTATGTCCTGGAAAAAAACCGTTTGATTCCTCATGCAGAAAAATACGCAGTTAAATATTCGTATCTGCGAATTGAAGGCGAACGGATTTTACAACAACTCCAGCGCACGTATCGGACGATTTTTGACAAGGAAATCCCCGGGGCGGATTATGATTTTACGTTGTAGGGGGTAGCTCGTATGATCATTCGCGCTAGTGGTGTTGATCGTTATGTATTTGAAACATACCTCGCCTCTTCGCGCACAGCTCAGGAATGGGTTCATGAAGCGCAGGCACGAGCAGCATGGTTTGATTTGGATCTCTTGGCTGACTTTTTCCTCGTCTTTTATTTGGAAAAGCCGGAGATCGATCTGACGCAAGAATCCACTCCTTTTCATCATTGGATGATTCGTACGCTCATGAAGCAGTATTTTACACGCATGATTCATCCACGTACAGTCGGGCAGGAAAGTGCGTCGTTCAAAACCGCAATCAAGGCCTTGCTGTGGCTGACAGAGACGTTTTCCGAGGAAGTGAAGCAGCGGGAAAAGGATCAACGGCTCTCTCCGCTCTTAACTGGCTTGAAAGACCAGCAAGGCCAGGAGGGAAGTCAACAAGCACAGCTTTCCGAGCTACTGACAGAAAAACAAAAGGCCAAGCTCGAGTTAGTCGGTTATACCCTTCAACAGGGGAAGCGCATCGTGGAGGATAAGCAGGAAGCCATGGACACCAAGCCGTTAGTGCGGGCAGAGGTACTGTCCTTGCAAAATCGCATTACCGAGCTGCAAGAAGAAATGAAAGTACAGTTCACGAAACGGACTAAGCTTCTGCAAAAGGTAAAAAAATTGGAGGGGGAGCTCGTCCAACGCGAAAAGCAGCTAGATCGATTGCAAAAGCAAGAGAAGGAAGCGATCGCCGCTTTTGAAAAAGAGCTGGGACACTGGCTGGAGCAATCGTTAAAGGCGACGCTATCCACTGAGGAACTCGATACGCTTTTTGTCGAAGAGGTATTTACGGCCAGTCAGCGTTTTGCCAACCGAAGCTGGGGGCATGAGTTAGGAAAGCTGCGTAGGCAAAGCTTTGAGCAGTATTTGAAATGGATTGAGAAATTGAAGCGCCATCCGGATCTGGTCGCTTTTCTGAACGAGGTAGGCAGGCAAGTCCATCGCTTTCGTGTAAAGCGCAAAGAAATTCGCTCCAGACATTTTCCAGAGGAATACTATGATTTGCGACAATCGGGCGATATTGCACACATGCTGCCTGGTGAAGCGGTGCTTCTCGCTGATCCGGACTTTGAGAATTACTTCATGCTCAAATGGCTGGAGCAAAAGCTCATGACCTACGATACCTCGGGATGGGTAGAAGAGCCGCCAAAGGGTCCGGTGATCTGCATGCTGGACACATCCCATTCGATGCGGGGAAGTAAGCTGCGGCTTGCGCAAATTTTCATCATGACGTTTGCTGCCCTCTCGATGCTGGAAAAGCGCGATTTTATCCTCCTCTTGTTCGGGGCAAAAGGAGAGATTAAGGAGCAACCGCTCTATCACAAGAAGCCAGATTGGCCTGCCTTTTACGGCCTGGCGCAAATGGCGTTTGGCGGTGGGACTCACTTTGACGCTCCGATGAAGCGAGCCATCGAGCTGGTTGAAAAGGAACAGGCGTGGCGCGGAGCAGATTTTGTCATGGTAACGGATGGAATTGGGGGAATTTCTACTTATGTCCAAGAAAAACTCATCTCTTTGGGCCAGCATAAACAAGTTCGCTTGCACAGCTTGATTGTGGGTTCTGCGAGGCAGCATCTCGTACAAGCGTATGATTTGCTGGGCGTTTCTCATCGCGTCAAATTTGCGACGAGCTGGGAAGCGGATGGGGAGGAGAATACAGGGCTGCTCCTAGATGTTTTTCAAACAGCCAAATAAGTTGTTCGACGTACTTCCAAATCTCGTCTCCTCTCGTGGGACGGGATTTTTTCATTTCGTTTAAGAAAAATTTTAACTCTTACCCACTGTTTTCTTTAATTGTTTCGCCTATGCTGAGCGTAGCCAATAAAATAGCAGAAGGAGGACTCTATGGAGAGACTGATTAAGCTGGCCAAGCTTATACAGGGAGCCAATGTATTATTTTCAAATATTGCACGAAAAGAGCTAAAAACAAATGATATCAATTGGCAACAAGTATTGATTCTCGAAATTCTTGAAAACGGGCCAAGAACAATGGGGGACCTTAGTAAGGCTGTTGATTTGTCAAACAGTACAACTTCAGGCTTAATTAGTAGGCTGGAGGAGGAAAATTTGGTACGAAGGTACCGAGACCAAATGGATCGCCGGATTGTGTGGGTTTCACTGACGGAGCGATTATGCAGTGCATAAAGAAATCGGCTGAAAAAAAGGGGTAGTCCGCTTCTTCTCAGCCGATGCTCATGACCCAATTAGCCAACTCTCGCGGCCATCGTACGTCCGAATTCAAGCTCGTCGAATTTGTTCTGAACGACTTGACGATCGTATTCCCATAGGGCATCCTCCAGCGCATACTCCACCGGAACATCCCGAATAATCGTAGCCAGTTTTCTGCTCAAGTATACCTGATCGCGATTTTCTTCCAGCTTGCTGCGCATTTTAGGCGTACAGTTTGCCAGATTTACATATAGGTTGTCCAGATCACCATGCTCGGTAATCAATTTTGTCGCTGTTTTCTCACCAATTCCTGGGCAGCCTGGGATACAGTCAGAGGCATCTCCCATTAAAGCTTTGACATCCACGACCTGTTCAGGTGTAATTCCACGCAATGCCAAGAGACTCGCAGGATTATAATGCTCGTGTTTACCGCCATTTTTCAGGATTTTTACACTCACTCGCTCAGATATGAGCTGCAAGCTATCGTAATCACCTGTCGCAATGATGACCTCGTGTCCTTCTTCGGAAAGACGTGTGGAGAGCGTGCCCAATACATCATCGCCTTCAAAGCCAGGGCAACCCAAGTTCGGAACCGAGAATGCATCCGTTACTTCTTTTACCAAATCGAATTGTGGAATGAGCTCATCCGGTGCCGCTTGGCGATTTGATTTATAGCCGTCATACCATTGACTGCGCACCAAAGACTCGCGCGAAGCGACATCCCAGCCCACTACGAGATGAGAAGGACGTGTCAACTCTGCGTAATCGAGCATCATTTTTGTAAATCCGTAAACTGCATTTGTGTACACACCTGTTGAAGTCTGGCGATAGGCTCCACCCCAAGCAGAACCATAAAAGGCGCGAAATAAAAAGCTCATACCATCGATGAGCAGTACTTTTCCAGAATCACTCACAAAACCTTGCCCCTCTCACTACCAAACTATACGCACCATTATAGCATAAAGGAGCGGGACAACCTTGTCAGATTTTACAACAGAAATATCGGGAGAAAACGTGTATGTACTTTTCTTGCGGTGGGATGATAGTACCACAAGAGGTCAACAACCACCTCTTGAAAATCAACTTCCGGTCTCAAGGCGAGAAGCAACAAGCTGACGGTTCAAATCCGTCCCGGGAGAAAAAACCGCGTCGGGAGGAATCAATCATGGCTAACAACAACTCGGGCAGCAACAACCTGGTAGTTCCTCAAGCGAACCAAGCTTTGGATCAACTGAAGTATGAGATTGCATCTGAATTCGGTGTAAATCTCGGACCAGACACTACTTCTCGCCAAAACGGTTCTGTTGGTGGAGAAATTACTAAGCGTCTGGTGAGCTTCGCAGAGCAACAATTGGCAGGTCGTCAAGTCTAACGTTCAGACAAGTAAATAGCTGGATGAAGAGAGGTCCCTTTTTAGGGGCCTTTCTATGTTTGCCATGAATAGCCCTTTTCTTTCCTGTGTGGTGCAAACACACAAGCACAATCGCGGACTAGTCATATGGTGTAACGAACAGTTAACTATCCTCGTTTGTCCAGTGGAAAGGAGCGACGTCCGGCTATGAAGAAAAAAGAAGTCAAGCAGCTTTTAAAAAAGCATCCCGAATTTGAAGCATGGGTCCTCGAAGATTCCATGCGGATTAGAGCGGTTAAAAGCAACCCCGGTATGGCGGAAGAATTGTTTAAAAGATGGAACGAACGCAA
Organism: Brevibacillus sp. RS1.1; assembly: GCF_013284365.1. Classification (NCBI taxonomy): domain Bacteria; kingdom Bacillati; phylum Bacillota; class Bacilli; order Caryophanales; family Paenibacillaceae; genus Brevibacillus; species Brevibacillus sp. RS1.1. Next base: position 102,386 of record NZ_JABSVA010000001.1, on the reverse strand, counting down.
AAAAGGGTTACTTGATTTTGAAGGCATCTCACAAAAAACCAAACGTGCAAGCGAAATGCTGACAGGCGTGCAATCCATCATGGAAATGATGTCGGATTATTCGAAGAAACAGTAAAATTACATTTGGAATGATTGGAGAAGGCTAGCTCATTAGCCTTCTTTTTCTTTTTCCTTTCAGGGTGTGTTTTGTTATACTAGAAAATGGGAGGGAGCATGTCTATGTTTAAATCAATGGTTAGTTTCATGTTGGCCACAGCATTGCTCGTCCCTGGGACAAGCATATTCAGCCAGACAGTAGAAGGAGTTTACGCCCAAACGACGAAACAACAACCAGCGATTAGCGTAACGCCAGCCAAAACATATCCTGGGGACGTTATTTTTGTACGCAGTAAAGAGCCACAAACCGTAACGGTATTCTCTCAGAACTATCAATTGCAAAAGACACAGGATGAGTATGCCCGGTTTATCCCGATTCCTTTTAACACGAAAGCAGGGACCTATAAAGTTACATCTGCAGACAAAAAACTTTCCGTAACGGTGACAATCGCACCGAAAAAATTTGAAGTAGACAAGCTTACGGTAAGTAAACAGCTCAACAACATGCGACAGGATACAAAACGAATCAATGCAGATCAAAAAAAGATCAATGCAGCTAGATCAAACTCGCGAGCGATTCCGTATTTCTCGGAGCCGTTTCAACAGCCGGCAGTCGGAAAATTAACGACTCCATTTGGCTACCAGCGCGTAGTAAATGGTGTACCAGCCAACAGACACGCGGCGATTGACATCGCGAACAAAACAGGTACGCCAATTGGGGCGAGCAACCACGGGAAAGTGGTTCTGGCCGACTCTTTATACTTAACAGGCAATACCATCATCATCGATCACGGGTTAAATATTTTTTCCATCTATGCTCACTTGTCCAAGCTAGATGTAAAGACAGGGCAAGAAGTGAAACAGGGACAGGTGATTGGACAAATGGGTAGCACCGGTTTTTCTACAGGTCCTCACCTTCATTACGGCATGTTAGTAGGTAATACGTATGTAAATCCGCAGCCGTTTTTTGATGCATCACCTTTCCTCTGGAAGTAATTTGGAGGTGTCTTTATGAGAGTCACAAATGTGCCAAGCAAAGTACTCAACAACATGGTTCATTTCTTGGCGCCGTATGAACAGGCAGTTGAAGAGCTAAAGTTAAAACTAAAAGGAATTAAATATGGCTTTCAAAAAAGCGGCCGTTATTCTCCTATTGAATTCGTTGTCGGACGAGTGAAAAAAGTCGACAGTTTAGTAAAGAAGGCAAATGAAAAAGGAATCGACTTTTTGGGAGATCATTGGCAAAGTGACGTCGCCAGGGAAGTCCAGGATATCGCGGGCCTTCGAGTCGTATGCCGCTATGTAGACGACGTGCGCGAGGTGCTGCAGTTGCTGCAGGAGCGGGAGGATATTGTCATTCACGATGTCAAAGACTATATAGCAGCTCCGAAGGAATCTGGCTACAGAAGTATTCACATGATCGTTTCGTATACGGTCTACCACGGCAGCGAAAAGAGAACACTTTTTTGTGAGATTCAAATCCGTACATTGGGAATGAACTTCTGGGCGACAAATGAACATGAACTGCGCTACAAATATGCGGGCAACATTCCGGCAGACGTGTTGCAGCAGCTTCATGAAGCGTCTGTAATCACACATCAGCTCGACGTGTTGATGAACAATTTGCGCCAAGAAATTCTCACACCGGCAGAAGTTGATACGACACTGGAAGAAAAACTGGAAGAAATATTTTCTTTGTACGTCAAGCAGGATTTGGATTCCGCCGCAGCCTTGTACAGGGAACATGTCAGCGGTTTCGAAGAGGCTTTTGCGGACAATCCTAAGTTTAAAATGATTCACGATTTGTTGGGAATACGGTTGAAATAACGTCTCTAGTTGTCTACAGACCAAATGTAACCTGAAATAACGCGACAAAGTAGGAAAGGATATAGACTAACATGCGCTTTTTACTAACGAACCTACTCGTTGTGGTGATGGTTTTGTTCAACCTAGGCATGCCTTCCGCTTTTGCCGAGGAGTCATCAAGCCTGGAGCCTAACACTCTCATTGGACAATCAGCCATTCTGATTGATGCTACAACGGGACAAGTCTTGTTTGAAAAGAACCCTCATGAGAAGTTGTACCCTGCTAGTATTACGAAAATCGCAACAGGTATTTACGCGATAGAAAAAGGGAATCTGGATGACACTGTCACCGTCTCAAAAAAAGCACGTCGTGAAGAAGGGACACGTGTTTATTTAGAGGAGGGAGAAAAGATTTCCCTCCGCAATTTGTTGTACGGACTGCTCATGAATTCGGGCAACGACGCTGGTACAGCGATTGCGGAGCATATGAGCCAGACGACAGAGCGTTTTGCAGTGGATTTGAACGCCTATTTGAAAGAAAAAGTAGGGGTCACCGAAACGAATTTTGCCAATCCACACGGACTACATGACCCGAATCATTACACGACTGCCGCTGACATGGCCAAAATATCGCGGTACGCGATGAAAAACCCCGTATTTAGGGAAATTGTCGGTACCAAGCGGCTGCCTTGGCATGGACAAACGTGGGAAACAGTGCTAGTGAATCATAACAAGCTCCTGCGCGAATACGAAGGGGCGACTGGCATCAAAAACGGGTTTACAGATCAGGCGATGCATACGCTGGTAGGCTCTGCCAAGCGTGGAGAAACAGAGCTCATCGCTGTCACAATGAAGGCGTCTACTAGTGCAAATGCATACAAAGATATAAAAAAGCTACTGGACTTTGGCTTTCAAGGATTTGAGACCAAATTTATTGCCAAAAAAGGAGATTCTTTTTCAGAAGTAGCTGTTCCTGGCAATACCTCGGTTGTGACTTTTACAGCCAAGGAAGATTTGTATGCGACGGTTCCCAAAGGGGTGGAGCCTTTGGTAGAGCTAAAAACAGATGGGAGTCTGTCTGTCCACGCTGGCAAGCTAGCCATCTCTTATCCGTTGCTTCGCCATGATCCGCCTGCGCCAGCTCCTGCTACTATATTTGGGGATTCAGAAAGTGGCAACCCACATCCACTGGCGCGCTATAGCGTATTAATCGTCTGGTTAGGAATGAACCTTTTCTTAATCGCGTATACGTTTTCCCGTGTCCAGAGGAATAAACGAATTCGCGAGCGCAGTCTGCAACGACGGTTCTACTAATACAAAAATGAGAATCCAAACAGGACGTAGCACCATGCGCGTCCTGTTTTTTAGTTAGGTCAACTGTGGGGGATAGATGCCGTGTCCAATTGTGGAAAATGAACGTACATTAGAGAAAGAACTTTTCTCTGGTGAGGGGGAGTGAGATGGACAACCGAATCTATGATCGCCCTGCCGTGTCCGTCATCATCCCAATGAGTGACAACGCCAGGAATATGACGAAACTACTCTCTGTTGTTAAAAGAATAGATCCACACACGGAAGTAATCGTCATATGCAACGGAATGAGCTCCCAAGAAGCTAATCTTTCCAATGAATGGGGAGTACTAGTCCTTTCAACCGGTTTAGAAGTTGACAGTCATGAGGCAAGAGCGATCGGCTCTGCTCACGCGAGGGGAGACGTTGTCCTTTTTATCGACGAGCGACTCGCCATGCCTCTCTTATACTTGAAGAAATATGTCACGCTGGTCAAAAAGGGATGGGATGTCATTATCACGACATGCTCGGACCACGGGGGATCCAAAAGAGGAGAACTTTCAGCACACAGTGCCTATTGCCTGTTGAACCATCTTCTTGGTCAAAAAAGCATGGGGTCCGCTTCCTTTGACAATATTCCCGTTGCTTTGAGCAGAAATGCTCTGGAGGCCATTGGTTTCAAGACTTTATTCAATCCGGCGGTTACTATGGTTCAAGCGTCTGTCTTGGGGCTCAAAATGACGACAATCGCCCCGTTTGCTGCGAAAAAACAACCAATTGGCACTTGTGATATCGTGCAAAAAGACATCCGTACGATTTATCGGGAGCATGCGAAGGCAATCCAGCTACTAACGGGTGGAACGAAGCAGCGCCGCGCAGAGCAGGATGGTCAACGACACCGCGACTTGGTGCATGCATCGGACGTTTTGCATCTGCGCTCGGTCATTCATCTAGAATCGCGCGTTAAGGAGGGCGGTGGACGGGGTGGCAAACGCAAAGCGAAATATGCGCGATCCCACAAAAAAACGCAGAGAAGAGCACATTAATGGCAAAGAAAAAGGCCAGAATGGATATCGATTAAGTGTCATCCTCTCTGTTCACCACGAGCGGACAATCCAAAAAGTACTCAGACAAATTGAGAAGCTTCGGCCCATGGAAATCGTACTCGTTGTGGAAGGCTGCCCGGATCAATCGGTGAAAAAGCTCGCTTATTCCTCCTGTCCACTCACCGCGCTTGTGTACCCGTTTTCTTTGGGGGATGATGTATGGAGAGCCATTGGTGCCAGGGAGGCCACAGGAGATGTGTGGTTGTTTCTCGATGCAGATCAAGTTGTAGCTGCAAATGATATGCAGTCCTTTGTCAGAACGTGTTACCGAGGAGCAGACATCACGTTGAGAAGGTGCATGACACCCCTTCGACAATCAATTATGGAAGCGGATACCATTTTGCTAGCGAAGACATTTCTCAATTCCTTGGTTTCACGTCATGAACTAAGAACGTCCTCGATGTACGATTTACCTTTTGCTATGACACGACAAGCTGCCGCTACCATCGGCGTTCAACATTTGGCCGTACCTGCCGTTGCGCACGCCATTGCACTACACAAACAATTGCGTGTCATGTCATCTCCTTTCAGTGCATCAGCAAAGCATACGAGAAAAAGAGCGACACCAAGCAAGAATAAATCGAGCGTTAACCAGACGATCTTGGGAGATCATCTAGAAGCAATGGATTACGTAATGCCCCTCAAATGAATGAAACCGTTGTCGAGGCGATGCCAACTGTGGGTATCGCTTATTCGTTATTTTCAAAAGTTGCGCGCAAACGCGCCATCAAAAGCCGCTGGAATCATTTGATCTCTTGACTTTGCATTGTTCGGTTTTTGTAGTACGATAGGCAAGTAGGTCATTTTTTCTTGATAAAGGAGCAAACAGATTATGAGTATCCATATTGGAGCACAGCAAGGTCAAATTGCTGAAACTATCCTGCTGCCGGGAGATCCGCTACGGGCCAAATACATTGCTGAAACTTTCCTCGAAGGAGCAGAGTGCTACAACAACGTGCGTGGCATGCTCGGCTTCACAGGTACATACAAAGGTAAGCGCGTTTCTGTACAAGGAACGGGCATGGGAGTTCCTTCTATCTCGATCTACGCCAATGAGCTCATGCAATCGTATGGCGTTCAAAACCTGATCCGCGTAGGCACATGCGGCGCGATCCAGGAAGACATCAAAGTTCGTGACGTGATTATCGCCATGAGCGCATCCTCCGAATCCCAAACGAATCGTCTCTTGTTCGACCAGATTGATTTTGCTCCTACTGCTAACTTTGAATTGTTGCACAAAGCATATCAAGTAGCGACTGAGCGCAATCTGCCTGTCAAGGTAGGGAATATCTTTACGAGCGACAGCTTCTATCGCGAGAGCTTGGATTTGTACAAAAAATTGGCATCCTACCAAGTGCTTGCTATTGAAATGGAATCTTCCGCGCTGTACACATTGGCTGCAAAATACAAACGCAACGCATTGTCTATCCTTACCGTGAGTGATCACATTCTTACTGGTGAAGAAACTTCCGCTGACGAGCGCCAATCGACTTTCAATGAAATGATTGAAGTCGCGCTGGACGCAGCTCTGATCAAGTAAATTAGCATGCAGACGACATCCCACTGGCAAACTATCGTCAGTGGGATTTTATGTAGAGAATGGAAAAAGGGGATGGAATCATGAAACATAACTGCCCTGCCTTTTTTGAAACGGCATTTGACGAAGGGTATACGCAAGAGCAGGAAGGCTATTTATACAGGCTGTTCCGTGAAGATATGGGCAAGCTTCAAATAAAAACCGGAAAAATCGTAGCGAACGATCCGTTTGTCATGTTTGAGACTGAACCATTTCAGGAGGTTTTCCCAAAAGGGAGCTTTTCCGTACAGCTTGCTATTGCGCAAGTTCAATCCCTGTCAAACGATGAGCAAACGGATGACGCTCTGGAGCCAGATGAACGGGTAGCATTGGCACGGATTGTCTTCTCAGATAAACCTGTCGTGTCTTGGAAAATGGCTGTTTGGCCAGAGTCAGATGTGTCACAGCTTGGCGAAGGTGAATTTTTTGGCTACGGTGTGGATGCGGGGACAGGCTCGTTCATGGATGCAGAGGCCTGCGCGCTTTTGGAACGTGAAATGGAGAAGGACGAAATGTTTTATGAGACATTGACAAAGAAAATGGATCAAACATATAAACATACGCGGAGTTGGGGGCTAATAGATTTGGCGGAAGGCTCTAATGTGGCTATGTTTTCAACGGGTTGGGGAGACGGCAGCTACGCGAGCTATATCGGTTATGATACGGAAGGACAGATCGCACGTTTGGTAACAGATTTTTACTTGTTGGATTGGATGAGAACTGCAGAAGAATAGAAGTCGGGGTAAACGGGGAAGGAAGAGAGAAGAAAAGCTTATAGACGCCAAAGTAGAGTGCCTCCAGTGGCACTCTTTTTATTGGTTATTTTTTCTTATTTCGTTCGAGGTATTGCGCCAGGTTATTCAACGTATTTTCGTACGATCTTTTTTTCGGTGTAGGGGCGATCGTTTTAGATTTTGGAATTACTTTGGTCATTTGGGGACCTCCTGGCGTTTTTAGTTATAGTGATCTTAATTATAATATAAATGAATTTACAATAAATGTAAATATTATTTTTTATTTAAAGTGAATTTTTTTATTTTGGTGAAATTTAAGCGATTTATGTAGATTGTTGATAAATGTCTGTGTGGTCTTATTAGATGATAGATGGTTCAGACAGTAATATTGTTACTGCTTGTTAATATCTTATGGTGAAACTGATAAACATACTGGTAGAGTTTCTGATTACTAATTAGATTTTTAAAAAAGCAAGTTTCGGTACATGCATGTATTTGCACCATCTTTTCATTAGATCCTTGTACGAACGAGCTTGTGACATAAAACTGATAAACAGGTGAGTACCCCTCTCAGAAATTACGCATTTCATTTTGAGTCCGATAATATATATTATGTAAACTTATAAAAAGTGCAAAAGAAAATGGGACATTAGCGATGGTGTCTTGTCTGGCGACACAAACATACTTTCAAGTAATTTCACGACACAAACATACTACTAATCAGGACTGATTTTTGTGTTCAGTAGCATGTTTGTGTCGTAATAATTAGCACACAAACATACTGCTATAACTGTCTTATGACACAAACAAGTCCACCATAAAAAATCACTGGTGGACTTGTTTGTGCATAGACATATTTATGTTTACGACACGACTATCTAAAATCTGACCTGCATTTTTTTGCTTTTTCTTATTCAGTACATAAAATAAGCATTTCATGTACTGGAAATTTGGTGTTTATTCTACTCTTTTATCGTCATTAAATTCTGTTGTTAAACACAAAAACGATTTGAGCATCTCGATTGATCCTTGCTTTACAGAACTCTTTGGCAACATTTAGTGTAATATTCTCTAATAACATTTGCTTAGATAGCGAGTTACCATTCACTCATGTCTGGACGAATCCTCATGAGTTCATTTCTTTCGTCTGGTGTTAGTAATTCTCTCCCTCTAACCGGCATACACTGCTCATCCTTTCATATTATTTCCAAGCTATTTTTTCTACTTCGGATTGTAAATCAGCACGTGTTGCTTTGACGTAAATCATTGTTGTATCTAAGCTGTCGTGCCCCATAATTTGCGCTAACCGATGTAATGGAGTGTTGTCGGCCATGACATAGCCGAATCGATGGCGTAAATCGTGAGCACTCAATCCTTCTAATCGAGCTAACTTCATGTATTTTTGAATGAGATGTCGTAAAGCACGTTCAGTTAAACGGTCACCAGTTTTTTCTGATGGGAATAGATACGGACTATCTGGAGACAAGTCCGCCAAATACTTTTCCAAGATGGTCCGGCAGGTTGCATTCAGCGGTACTTCTGCGTACGGAGTTCCAGGACAAGCTTCAAAAAGCAAATGAAGAACCTACGACTAAAATTCAGGCTCTTTATGAACGGATCGAGCAGATCAGAAAGGAACATGAAGAAGATTTAAAAAAGCAGGAAAAAGAATATGAGCAGCAGATCGAGGAATTGAAAAAGAAAGAGTAACGAAAAAGCCGATTTTCCTTAGCGTACAGGATACCGGCCTTTTTTCTGTCAATCAGGGCTTAGCGTACAAAATCCGCACTTTGTTGGCGGTACCCCCTTATGATCTTTACGATCTGCTCCCGATCAAACACATCTGTAATAACAGCTTTTGCTCCTAATTTTTCGATCGCCTGTCCTTGTTCCTCTCGACGAGTCATTCCGATCACTTCGTGACCTGCTTGTATTATTGTCGGAAGTAAAAAGCGTCCAACAACACCACTTGCTTCAGCAACCCTGAAGCCCCACTGTCAGGTGACTTGCTCTCTCATGCTGAGATTCTCACTTGGCTCTCTTTCTTCTGAGGTTTCTTCAGTTTTGGTCTGATTTCGTTTCTTGAGCTCCCGCGTAATTAGCAAGATCAAGAAAACAAAAATAACGGCTAACATTAGAAGAAACACCCCAAGCTCTTCCCAATAGTACATCATGTTTCCGCCACGAAGACCCATTCCACGGAAGATTTTGAAGTACCATGTTGCCGGGATCAGATTGCTCATGATTTGGATGGGCTGTGGAAAGAGGATTATGGGGGAAAGCACACCAGATAACAAGAACGCAGGCGAGATCAGTATCTGTGCCCTCCCAGCAGCACTAAGCGGATGCTTGGCAGTCCAGCCTATCAACATTCCAAGCCATGCGCTCACTAAACAAAATAATCCAAGGGGTACTATATATTCCAATGGGCTTGCAACGAAACGCATGCCCCCGATTTGTTTAAGCGCTGCTAACGTAAAAATCATGGCTATCATGTAGACGATCGTGTAAGGCACAACTCTCAACAATAAACCGATTGGCTGCTTCAAATCATCTGCCAGCCTACCTTCCACCCGTAAACGTGGAACGATGGTGAGGGTTTGTCCATAAATGATTCCTAAAGAAATAATGGTGATATAACCGATGCCTATAAAATTCAGATTATCGTTCGTCGGATTAAATAGGAATCGCTGCTGAAGCGCAAGGTTGGAAATCGTAGCCGAGATCTGATCATCGACCAACCCCAACGCTTTCAATTTCCCTACTGTTGGAGCCGTGCTATTCTCAATTGAGATGATTTCCGTCATAGCCGAGCGTAAATTTCCTGTAGCAGATGGGACCGAATAATCTACCAGAAAGCCGATGTTGGACTGCTTGCCCTGGTAACGGTTCTGCTCCAATCCGTGCGGGAGATAGATCACCGCTATGTACTTTTCATTGGAGAGAAGCACCTCAGGATCAACATCCTGGTGAAGAATTGTCTTTACATCAATATATTGGGAAGCGTTTACCCTGTTAATCAGTTGTTGGCTGTATAAACTATTATCCTCGTCTATGACCGCTATAGGTGTCTTGACAATTTGATTGTTGCTAAATACATACCCAAAGAAAACCGAAAGAATTAGAGGGGTAAGGATTGCTTTTCGAACAAATTTGCCACTTAACATCAAATTCCATTCTTCAAGAAAAGCCCTCACTTTATATTCACCTCAATGGTCATTCCCGGGAGAATGTTTTTTGTACGTTCAGGATATACGCGGATCTGAAAGGTATTCAGATCGGATTGACCTTTTTCTCTGCTCATTCGGAGACTCGCAAACTGGGGCGCGGCCGTAATAAATTTAATCATCCCAGTTATATCCTGATCAGTCGATACCAAGTGACCAGCAACCGATTGACCAACCTTGAACTTCGCAGCCTGGGTCTCATCCACATAAAAGTCGTAGTATATCTGGTTCGTCTCTAACAAGATAACTGGAACACCAGCGGAAACGTTCTCACCCGTTTTGGGGATTACTTTGACAATCTTTCCATCATGAGGCGCACGAAGAGTCAGACGATCTTTTTGAACGCGAAGCGACTCCAGTTGAATTTGCAAGGCTTCCCTTGATTTGATTAACAAGTCGATTCCTAATGCGCTGTTTTGTAATTCCGCTTTAGACTGTGCGATCACTTCCAAACCCAGCATTGCTTTTTCCGTCGCCTGGCGTGCCAGATCTTTATCTTGTTGTTGTGCACCTCTACTCATTTGGCGATATGTTTCATCCTGTTGCTTCAATGAATTTTGCGCACTGGTTACTTGAAGGTAAGCCGTATCCAAGGATGCTTTTGGAACCGCACCGCTTTCATATAATGAGTGGATCCGATCATAATTGGTCTGAGCGTTTTTCAAGGATTCACTTGCCGTATCAACAGCCAGGCGCTGCTTTTCCAGTTCTTCCTTTCTGGTTCCTTCTAAAATTTTGCTTTCAGCCGTTTGAGCACTCCGAATCCCAAGAGACGCTTGACTCTCTTGGGTTTCTATCTTCTGTTCACCAATTCGAATGGAATCCTGCATCTGTTTGATCCTGATATCTGTCGATTGAATGTCTGATGTTACTTTGGCAATTTGCAGGTTGACGTCAGTGGGATCTAACTGAAGCATTACGTCCCCTCTTTTTACTTCCATCTCTTCCTGTACACCAACATTTGTTACCTTTCCACCCACCTGTTGGAACGAAACATTAATTTGTTCAGCGGTTACAATACTGCCTTTTTGCTGCATGGCGAGTGAAACAGCATCTTTTCCGCCTAGTAGAAGCCCAAATCCACCTAAAGCTGCTATCACTATTAAAATAACGATGGTTGCTATATTTTTTTTCATCGTGGTTTCTCTCCCAAATTATTACTATTTGTGCAATACTGTTCTCACTTTGCCAAGAAGAAATCTTTGTGTCGGTTTTCCAAATCCGTCAATCGCTTTATACCATCTTTGGTAAACCGCATTTCGACATAAGTGAATCATTTATCGCTTTCCTGCACGTTTCGGCGACAAGCTGATCTTTATTCGCAAAGTGAGCGTAAAATCCGCGATGCGTTAAGCCTGCACCCTTCATAATTTGCGGCACGCTCACCTCTTTAATGCCTTTCTTGCGGAATGCATCTGCAGCACTTCCCACGATTTTTTCACGAACTTTCATTTTGTGTGTTTGGGTATAAGACATGCCTATCACTCCCGTAAAACATGTGCCCTAAAATATTATAATCATCATATTTTAGCCGTCAAATAGGAACAGAAAATGACGGAAATAGCTGAAAGTGGAGAGGATGTGGCTGGATGCAACGCCGCCACATAGCCTTCGGGACCTGATCCAATAACCAAAGTGGCCGATGGTTTAAGCAACGTACATATGGAGAACTGACCTCAGACCCTTGTCGTAAAAGACCGTTTTCTGCTCCGCTTCAAGTACTGCTTGTTTTCTGTACTCCGCCTGGCTGACGGCATCGTTCCCTTTTACGGTAAGAAGCAGGCCTCCTGCAACAAGTAAGATTGCGATACCAAAATATAAACCTATTTTAAGCTTCATTGTCCCGTTCTACCTATCTTGATTGTCCCTAGACTGTATTTGTTTATTTTCTTGTGTTTTTTTTGCTGCGTTGCCGGCAGCCTCCATGATCACTTCTCCCATGGTGGGATGGGGATGGATAGTCATCGCCAAATCCTCCACGGTTGCTCCCATCTCAATCGCCAATGCAAGCTCTGAAATGAGAGTTGACGCCTCTGCCCCAACGATTTGCGCGCCCATGACGATGCCTGACACCGGATCGGCGACCACTTTGACAAACCCTACTGCCGCTTTCAGCGCCAACGCTCTGCCGTTTATCGAAAATGAAGATTTCCCAACGACAACCGGAATCGCTTTTGCCTTGCACTCCGTTTCAGTTAACCCGACGCTCGCCAACTCCGGCTCGGAAAAAACGACAAGCGGAATCGCTTTGTAATCGACTGCAGAATGCTCGCCCGCAATGGCTTCCGCCGCAACCTTGGCTTCATAAGAAGCCTTATGGGCAAGTGCAGGTCCGTTTGCAATATCGCCTATTGCGAAAATATGCGGAATCGCCGTTCTGCATTGTTCGTCTGTTTCTATCAATCCTCTGCTCGTTGTCGGCAATCCGATACGGTCCAGCCCCAAGCTCCCGTCCGTATTCGGTTTTCTTCCGACAGTCACTAACGCATATTCAGCGCGAACAAGATGCTCTTCATCTTTTTTTAAATAGTGGAGGGTAAGCCCTTCCGTATCCTGTTCAGCTTTAACGGCTTTCGCCCCCGTAATGATGGTTACGCCGTCTGTGTTCAATTGCCTTCCTACAAGAGCTGTAAGGTCCGCCTCAAACCCGGGCAGCACTTGTTCTCCTCCCTCGAGAATCGTCACCTTGGTGCCGAATTTGGCAAACATTTGTCCCAGCTCCACGCCAATATATCCCCCGCCTATAACGACCAGACTGGCAGGAAGTTGAGAAAGCGACAGCGCTTCTGTGGAAGACAAAATACGATCGCCGAATGGCAAAGCCTGCAACTCTATCGGACGAGAACCCGTTGCCAATATTGCGTATTTAAATGAAATCAATTGTTCCGTTTCCGGTCCTTTCATCACAACTGTATGCTGGTCAATAAAGCTTGCCTCCCCCTCGAGAATCGTTACTCCAGCACTTCTTAACAAGTAATGCACTCCACCGGACTGTTTGTTTACGACCGCTTGTTTGAACGCTTGAGCCTCCTCAAAGGATACCGAGGCGACCGCATGATTCCATTGACTGTGCAAATTGTAGCGGTGTGCTTCCGCTATCAACGATTTGGAAGGAATACAGCCTATATTCGTGCACACTCCGCCAATTTGACCGCGTTCGACAACGACCGTCGTCATTCCAAGCTGCGCCGAACGCACCGCAGCCGCATAACCACCCGGACCTGAGCCAATGACCAAAGTATCTATCTGTTTAAGCTCGCTCATCTCCCTTGCGCCTCCCTAAATAAAATATTATGATCGTAATATATTATTATCATCATATTTTGGAGCGGTCAATAGTTCCCTAGAAATTGACGTGTTAAATTATGACGACTATAATATTTTTAAATATGAATTTAAATGTGAAGAGGTGACTGCAATGCCCTATCCTGAAGGCCATAAGATCAAAGTTCGAGGCCGTATCATCGAAAGTGCCGCCAAAGCGTTTCGTACAAATGGAATACGCGACATCAGCGTTCCGTTCATTATGAAAGGAGTCGGTCTGACCCATGGGGGATTCTATTCACACTTTGACAATAAAGAACAACTAGTCTCGGAAACGTGCCAATATGCCATAAGCGATACGATATCACTTTTGCAGAAAGCAGCTGAGAAGGAGGAGGGAAAATCTAAGATCGATACGGTTATCGATTATTATTTAAGCACGTATCATCGTGATCAAACTGAGATGGGTTGCATTCTCCCCGCTCTTTCCAGTGAGATATCCAGATCATCCGATGAGGTGCGTCAAGTCTTCACCCGCGAACTGCAACGGATGATTGATTTTATTTCCACTCTGGCACAAATCAATAATTCCACTGGGAGTGCAGTTCTTAGCATGATGGTTGGAACGCTTGTGCTAGCTCGGTCGGTTAATGATTCTAAGCTTAGCGACAGCCTCCTGGAAACGGGCAAACAGCAGGCTAAAGGGATAATAAAGACCAATCAATAAAAATAGCCGACACGGCTGCTTTTGGATCATTCACCAAGCAAGTAAAAGGGATGTCTATCCGATTTCCTCTACTACAAATATTGTGGTCGTGTATTTCCGGACTCAAAGTTAACCTAGAAAATAACTTGTGTTCTCTAATACTCAATAGCCGGCATAACTACTCAAATACAAAAAGAAAGAGGAACTGTCTGACGCCCACATGTTAACAAAAGTACTATACAGCGAATTAGATCGATCAACTAGCTGCAATAGTTTATACACTTCAACATCTGTTACAGAAGCGGGGATTTGTGAAAGTAAGTTTATATTATTGAATGAATCCTCTCTAAGATCTGATTCGTATCCAAAATTAATAAGCTTGCGTATTAATAACGGATGATGAGTAAGCCCTGCCATCAGAACGTGATAATGTTGACCGGGCCCAGGAAGTTAGCCAAGAAAAAACGCTGCTTCAACGGCAGCGTTTCTCTGTTAACGTCTATGAAATCCTTGTTTCTCCACAAATTCCTTCATAAACATTCTAGTAGGTTTGGACAGCATTGCTGCCATTTGGCCTGTCCAAGTATCGCTTCTCTCTCCGCCAGTCCGCTGCAAGTAGTACTCTTGAATCGTTTTGTTGTATTCTAACAGTTGTGCCTGTAGCTCATTTTTATCTTCATTGTATCCCTCTTCATGATAGACATGTTCAAAGGGGAGCCGCGGTTTCTTACTTGATTCATGCAAGGGATAACCAACAGTCATAGCGAACAGCGGAATGACCCGCTTGGGGATCGAAACCACCTGTGCCACTTCTTCCACATTATTACGCAAGCCCCCAATATAACAAATACCAAGTCCCATTGACTCGGATGCAATTGCAGCATTTTGGGCTGCCAGTGCCGCATCGATTACAGCCACCATATATTTCTCTGCACTTTCAAGAGAAGCTGTAATATCTGCTCCTTCCATTTCTGCTAGGAGCTCATGGCGATACAAATCTGCGCAAAAAATGAAGAGGTGTCCGTTTGTTTCCACATATGGCTGATTCCCTGCCAGTTCAGCAAGTCTTCTCTTCTTTTCTTTCTCTTTCACGCCAATGATTGAATAGGCCTGAATATAGCTCGATGTAGAGGCAGCCTGTGCACAATCTATAATCGTACGGATTTGTTGGTCAGTGAGCGGGCGATCTTCGAACTTTCGGATCGAGCGATGGTGTAACAACGTCTTGATCGTTTCATTCATTTGGCATCCCTCTTTTTAATAATCGATAATGGTACCAAGTCTAAATACCTCCTGATCTTCTGTCAATGAACAGGTATAGTGAAAACTGTAAGTTACGTCCGTCAAATTCGTAAAAAGGCATTTGGTATAACCAGCTGCTTTTAAAAACCGACTACCTTTGTGTTTGGAATGTTGAACTATCGAACCGGTTAGCACAATCATGCATTTGTATCAAGCATCGCTGGTATATTTATTTCTTTCACACAAGAGGCCTTGGAAAGGTTCATGACGCATTTAACCAACGAAACGATATCTTGAAGGGGAATCTGTGTGCCATTATAAGCCGATAATACTTTCTCTATTCCGTCTTCATAAGGAATTTGGGTAGCAATTTCACCTGGATTTATACATGTTACACCTATTCCATACTTCTTTACATGTTCCCGTAAAGAATTGCAAATACCACGCAATCCGAATTTTGAAGCTACAAATGAAACTTGTGTAAATTCATTATTTTCAAGACCTGCCGTAGATCCGATTAAGATGATTTTTGCGTTATCTGATTTTTTTAGATTCGGTAACAGCTTTTGGATGCAAGTAATTGCGGATGTTATATTTACATGAATAATTTTAGCAATTTCGTCCGGATCATCTTTCTCAAAATCATATCCATCCCTAAATCCTTTGCTCTCCCAGATCCCAACATTATATATTAATACGTCTATAGTAACGCCATTTATTGTCTTCGCAATCCTATTGCTTACATCGGATAACGATAGGTCAGCTTCTATCCAATATCTATGGACACCATCGTTAAGCTTCAAACTCTCTGGACGACTTCTGGAAACCATCCATACGTTATCACCCGTATCAGGCAATTCTTTGACGAATGCCTCACCTAATCCTTTACTCGCTCCGAAGACAATAAAGTTTTTCATATTTTCCTCCCATGCGGTTTTTTTCCATTATTTTAATTGCATTTTTCTACTTTGTAAATAATTATGTTTAGTTATTTACAAAGATAGGTTCATGCTACCGATTTTGGGAGGATTTTCGTTATCCTGCCCGTTAGTTTAACGGCACCAGTAAAATCGGAACAAAAATCTTTGGAGTCAGCTATCGCTAAGCTTTCAGACAAAGAGTTTGACTCATTTATTCACAATTTGGTAATGGCTAACAAGCGGGATGATAAAGAACTGAAAGAAAAATCAAAACCAATTAGAGTAGAATTTGAAACATAGAAAAAACTCCTCTAACGTTGGAAATACAAGTTATACAACAGCAAGAGATGGAAGTAAACGTTTAGAAGGAGTGTACATATTTAATGCCCACGATTATAAATTGGGCTTTGGTTCATTTGTAGCTGTCTATGTAACTAAAAAGACCAACTCAACGTTAGAGTATGGTTCTAAATATGTTCATACCTATGATACTGTATCATAGAGCGGTAATTTCCAGGCTAATTTCGCTTGGGAAAAATTGGGTAATACTGGTGGTGCATCGTTTACACTTACTCCAACCACGACAGAGAAAACTTGGCAAGTCTGGGCTGATGGTGCATTACATTCGGTAATCCGAGTGCTTTTTTTAACTTAAGAAAGGAAGAAAACACCTTATGAAGAGATTTTCCATAATATTCGGTTTATCCCTCATTTTGGCTTCATGCAGCACAACATCATCGGAGCCTACGCAGAATCAATTCGCAATTACTTTGACCGATGTATTCAAACATCAACACTCCTCCTCGATCTTTCAGTTTGAACTTATTACGAAAGAACTCTCCAATGTAAAAGACAAAGAGAGGTTAGCTTATCTTTCAGGAATGATTGATAGCTATTTGATTCCGAACCCCCTTTTCCTACCATCCATTATTTTTACCAATGGAGAAACAAAACAGATTATAGCCGATGAACAATTACAATCCGAAATCGTAATCTTGTACCAGAATAAAAAAGAATATCTTAAAAAAATTCAGTCATTAGTAAATGAGAATAACATCAAGGAGATCCAAGGTAAACAAGATGAACTCAAGAGACTAAGTCAACTTATGGAGAGAATAAATGATGATCGGCTTTTCAGTAAAGATAAGCAAAAGGTTGATTCTTATAAGAAAGATCTAGAAACTGTTATTCAGGCATTCCCCAAATAAGAAAATAATATATCCGTTGCCCGAATCCGAAGGTAAAACATGATTTTAGAAGTGCTCAGTTCTACATCCTACTCATCCAGCTTTGCTCAAAGGCATAACGTGCAAGTTGAACTCTATTTTCCAAATGTAGCTTTTGGAGAATATTTTTCAAATGGTTTTTTACGGTATGCTCGGAAATGACCAGCTTGCTTGAGATATCTCTATTACTCAGGCCCTTGGCGACCAGACCTAGTATTTCACGCTCTCTGCTGGTTAACTTGCTGGGCTGAGCTACATCGGAGCCTATTGGCGCGAACTCTTTCAAGATGCGAAAAGCGAGCTCCCGCGTCATGGGTGTCTCATCGACAGCAATTGCTCTCAAATATTCGTGCCATGCTTCCGGTTTCATATTTTTTAATAAATAGCCTTGTGCGCCCTTTTTAAGTGCATCGAACAGGTGCACAATATCGTCCGAGACGGTTACCATGACCACTTTGACATAAGGAAGTTTTTCCTTCAGGCATTTAGTAGCCGCCAGCCCGCCCATTCCCGGCATTTGAATATCCATTAGGATCAAATCAGGCATCCACCGTTCGCTAAGAATGATCGCCTCTTCGCCGCTGCTCCCCTCCGCTACCACTTCAAAGATCGGGTCGCTTTCCAGAATCATACGTATTCCTTCTCTGGCCATTTCATTGTCATCTATGATCATTACTCGAAATGTTGACATTTACATTGCCTCCTTTACAATCGTGACCATCGTTTCTCCATCTTTTCGTTCGTAGTTTAGGTTCCAGGACATATTGTTAGCGCGATCCCGCATCATCTTAAGTCCATAGCTGCTTCCTCCCATCTCCTTCTCCAGATCAAATCCTTTTCCATCATCTATGATCTGACAAATCCATCCATTTTTGTTTGCCAACGCGTGTACACGTACACAGGTAGCATTCGCATGCTTATGTATATTGAGTAATGCCTCTCGAACAATGGCTAATAACTCCACTTTATCTTTAGTTGAGAGGAGAGATTCTGGAATTTCCCATTCTGTTTCAAATTGCATATTGGTTTCACGGCGCAGCTCGTCAATCAAGCTCTCCACTCCTTGCAGCCACGGTATTCTGTTTACATCTGGCGCATACCGTAGATTTGCGATGGCTTGCCTTACGTAATCGTTCGTGTGATGAACGCTCTTTTTGAATTTGTCTATAAGCAATTCGTCTACCTGCTTCATGCGCTCAATCCGTGATACCTGGGCATTTAAGAAGAATAATGATTGGGCGATACCATCGTGCAACTCCCGAGCAATTTGCTCGCGTTCCTCCAAAATCGCCTGTACAGCCTTTGAACGATTCAATTCCTCATGATTATGCTCGATCATCGCGAACAATTGTGTCAGAAACAACAGGCTTACCACTAGCACAATGACAGGAGCAAGCCAATTGCCAAGCTCCATGGAAATATAGGGGAGCAGAAACTCATGTCTTACATACTCCCATGTGCCAATCGTTAATGTAGGAATCGTCAAAATCAACCATTTCATTTGTTTATAAGTCAACCTAAAAATCCCCTCTCTGATATGACGTGTCCTTAGAGAAATAACAAGAGACCCGGCACATTGAAAAATCGTAACGGGTCTGTTTACGTGCTTATAGAAGAAAGAATGAGGCGTCATGGATCATTTTCTTTCCTCCTTTATTCAGCGCTTTACCGGCAAAAGCCGCATCGATTTGATAATCGGATGACCGCTCCCTTCTTCCAGCTCTACGCATGCTTCTACCTCAAATACATCTCTGAGCATCTCAGCGCAGATTACTTCACTTGGCTTTCCGTGAGCATAGACGGTGCCTTGTTTCATGACAGTAATTCGATCGGAGTATGCTGCGGCATGATTCAAATCGTGCAGTACCATAATAACTGTCATGTTTTGAACGCGGTTTAAATGCAGGACAAGTTCCATGATTTCGAGTTGATGACAGATGTCCAGATAAGTTGTTGGTTCATCTAGCATCAATACTTTTGGCTGCTGGGCTACTGCCATTGCGATTCGAGCTCGTTGGCGTTCCCCGCCCGACAGTTCGAGTACGCTTCTTTCCGCGAATGCTTCCATGCCTGTTAGCTTGAGCGCGCATTCCACGATCGCCCTGTCATCGTCGTCAAGTCGCTGCATAAACCCTTTATGAGGAAAACGTCCGTACGAGACCAAGTCATACACGCTGATATCTGACAATCGTTCCTGCGATTGTGCAAGCATGGCCAGATGACGAGCGAACGGCTTCAACCCCCACTCCTTCGCCTCTTTTCCATCAACATAGACTACGCCGCTTTCTTCCTGCAGCTGGCGGGAGAGCACTTTTAATAACGTGCTTTTCCCACAACCGTTCGGACCCAAGATACTGTGAATGAGTCCTGATTCAAAGCGAATATTTACATGGTTCATGGCCGTATTTCCGCGATATTTGACAACCAGATGCTCTCCACGAATCATTCTTGCATCCCCCTTTTTCTAAGCAAATACAGAAAAAAGGGAGCGCCGACAGCACCCATCATAATCCCTACAGGCAGCTCAACCGGAGCAAAAATAATTCGAGCAAGCGTGTCGAATATGGTCAGTACAGCTATACCAAGCAATGCTGTGACAGGAAGCAAGATTCGATAGTCGTTTCCGATCAGCAACCTTGCAGTATGAGGAACAATCATACCGACGAAAGCAAGCAAACCAACAACGCTGACCGCGCTGGCAGCCAGGAGCGCCGCGATGGCTGTCACGAGTAGTCTCGTACGCTCGACATGCAAACCCAGCCCTTTCGCATCCGAATCTCCAAGCATTAAGATGTTCATTCTCTGAGTGGTCATTAGTGCGAAAAGGGTACCGATTATGGAATAAGGAAGCAGGATCTGTAAATGAGGCCAGCTTTTCGCCGAAAGTCCGCCCACAAGAAATAGCAATGCTCCATTCACCTGCTCACTATAAAATACAAGCAGACCTGAAGTACCCGAACTAAAAAAAGCAGAAACGGCCACCCCGGCCAATATAATCCGCCCGGGACTCGCCCCGTTTTTCCAGGCAAGTGTATAAATGAACAGTGCCGCCCCAAGCGCTCCCAGGAAAGCGGCAGGCGTCATCAGGTATGCATAAGCCGGAAACATGACAAGCATGGCAATACCGAAAAATCCCGCTCCCGATGATACACCAATAATGTGCGGGTCCGCCATCGAATTTCGCATGACTCCCTGCAGCAAAGCACCCGCGAGTGAAAGATTGATCCCAATCAGACCAGCAAGCAGAGTTCTTGGTAATCGGACGTTCCAGATGATCTCCCGTATCGAGCCTTGCTCGCTTCCTGTAAATACATGAATAATTCCCATGAGGCTTACTTTTACTGCTCCACTGACAAGGCTGAAAATTACCCCCGCCGCAGCCAATAGGATTAAAATCAAGAGGACGCCAATTCGCCAGGATGTGGTTTTCCGAAACCCCGATGTCGATTTATTTTTCATAGGTATCGGGATATACCAGCTTGGCGAGATATTCAAATGTCTGATCGATTTTCAAACCTGGCGAATTCACAAAATCGGATGGTAAAAATATCATTCTCTTCTCTTTTACAGCCCGAAGCGATGCCCATGCAGGGTTGCTTTCCAATTCATCTTTGAGCTTTTGGCGCCCGTATTCCTCCGTTCCATATACAACCATGAAAAGGTAATCCGGATCAGCCTCAATTAATTTCTCGATGCTGTAGGGCACGGAACTTGGCATTTGACCAGACTGCATATCTTCAGCCGCATTTTTCAAGTTCAATTTATTCGCTATATCGAGTGCAAGGTTGCCATTTTTTTGAATGGATATCCCATTAGATGCGATTGTAATGAAAGCAAATTTTAGCGACCTATTTGGCACTTTGGTAATAATCGTCTGGATATGGTTTTCCGTTTCTTTCCATGCTTTTTCCGATTCTGCTTCTTTTCCGATGATTTGTCCGAACAGCTTTCCGGTTCGTTGAATATCGTCATAGCTATTGATATTCACTAAAGCGAGCGGTATTTGACTGGTAACCAGAGCGTCTTTCAAATTCGCATGAAAACGAGGATGCCCAATTACAAGATCTGGCTTCAAGCTTGTGACTTTTTCCAAGCTAACCTGGTTAATTTCCCCGATATCCTCCACCGCTTTAGCCGCATCTGGTACGGGCGTTCCCGATGCTTTGGCTCGTGCGATCGCTGCACCCCCAAGCTGGTAGAATAGACCAAGCACCTCTGTATTCAGAATGACCACGCGTTCTGGTTTTTTCACTAAAACAACCTCTTGTCCTGTATCGTCAGTAAAGGTGAAAAAAGGCTGCGGGTTGGAAGACGACGTGTTGTCTGGATGACCGTCATGGTTCGAATAGGAACTACAACCGATCACAGCGAGCAACAATATAAGACTCAGCAGCGCACACGTAATCCTGATTTTCATTTGCATTCCTACCTTCATTCAGCTTTTTGGATGGAAGGAATAGCTCCATGCTCGTCAAAGCGAATATCGTATTCCATGAATTTTGCCGTATCTGCTGCTACTTTCGTTCCGAGCAATCGACTTACCATATGAAAGGCCATATGGATGCCCGCAGAAATGCCTCCGGAAGTGACGATCCGATCCTCATCAACAAATTTGACACCTTCGACGACAGTTACTTTGGGGTATTCGCTTCTCATGCTATCCAGGCTTGCCCAATGCGTTGTCGCACGTTTACCATCGAGCAATCCGGCCTCGGCCAGTAGCAAAGCACCTGTACAAACGGATGTCATCCATTGAACCTCTTGAGAGTGCTTACGGATCCAATCGAGCAATACTTTGTTGTGGATCTCACGCCTGGTTCCTGCCCCTCCCGGAATAACTAGCAAATCATACGCAGGAGCGGTATGTATGCTATAGTCGGGAATCACCTTTAAACCGTTTCTCGCTGTGATAAAATGACCTGATTCCGAAATCGTGGTTACTTGGAAAGGCTTACATTCATTCGTTTGACCGCGATTCAGCGCCGTCACGGAAAACACTTCAAACGGACCCGCAAAGTCAAGCACTTCTACGTCGTCAAACAATAAGATACCGATCTTCCAAGGTTGCATAAATACTCCTCCTATCATCGTTCATGCTTTAGCATGGATTTGCGGCAATCCATCATCTGCAAATGTAAGTAAGAACAATTTTCTATGCCCAAATTATATAGAGCGGCCAAGGAAGGTAGAATGACTCACAAGAGCTATTGATGTGGCTATTATGTGAAGTTTTGATGATCGATTCCAGGGGGCATATAACTCTCAGTAACGGGGCGTGCATGAACAAAAAAACCAGCCAAATTTAAATTTGAGCTGGTTTCGATTTGTTCCTATTTAATTAAGCCCTTGGAACGAGCTTTCGTGAGATACGATGGGAACTCGGCAAGAGAACGTTTGAACAACTCCTCGTCTGAGATCCGATCAAGATCGGTGCAAGTAAAAAAGTTTGCGTTATCGATAAATCGTCCCTGAAGGTTATCGAGCTTATTCAAAAATTGAAATTTTTCATTTCCGATCCCAACGAATTGCCAAAAAATGCCCAATTTAGATGCTTCCCGAGTTACTAATTCCGTTTCATCCTTATCGCCATTATCCCCATCTGTAAGAAAGTAAACGTATACTGGTTCACTAT
Organism: Brevibacillus sp. RS1.1; assembly: GCF_013284365.1. Classification (NCBI taxonomy): domain Bacteria; kingdom Bacillati; phylum Bacillota; class Bacilli; order Caryophanales; family Paenibacillaceae; genus Brevibacillus; species Brevibacillus sp. RS1.1. The sequence continues at coordinate 79,562 of NZ_JABSVA010000001.1, read as the reverse complement.
TCTGGTAATGCGCTTTATACGCATTCTGGTCAATTGAAAACTTTTGCCCACCAAATAGCTTTCCGAAGAACCCTCCACCTGTAGAGGAACCCTCAAAAGCTTGTGGGTAATACTTTTTCGTAATGCGTTTCATTACCCCCGCGTAATTTGTATAACCCTCAAGTTGATATTTCTTGACAATGTGATCATTTACGTAGTTGAAGAAATCCCTTTCAGACAGTTCTCCTACTTCGTAATCATTTTTGCCAAACAGAAAGATGTCAATCGAGCGATTATCATCAAACTTCACACCAAGCGCAAGCAAACGCTCAACAGCTCGTTGGACTACTCCATTTTTGTATAGAGTATGCATCGAACCAGAAATATCAATAGCTAGTGCGACCCGAGCTGTTTGACCATTCAAACCGACTTTAGAAATGGCTTCATCAGCCTTTTTCTTCAGACTAATAAAGTTCTCTTCTGCTTTCTTTTTCAAATCAATAGACACCAAGATCACTTCCTTTAATTATGTACACACTTTTGGTTAGTCCATAGAAATATGTAGAATCTATTAAACAAATTGTACCATAAAATGCTAAAATCAAGTATATATAGGGAACCCAACCCATTGTTCCTCCCCTATTAACGGCTCTCTTATCTGAGAATTTTTTGTCGAAAGTCGAAATAGACATCTTTACATATTTTTTTGTCATGTTATATATGGGGTACAAGGTTTCCGACAAACAAGTAAGAAAGAGAGGATAAATGATGAAAAAAAGAGTTAGATACAGAAAAAGATATGCATTCCTTGGTGCTATAACGGGATACTTCTTAGCTTTGCTTGCATCCATAATACTTCCGACTTTTATCATGTTAGCCATACCGTTGCTAGCAGCAGCCATAGGGTTTGTCTTAGGTGAAAAGAAAGAGCAGCGATTCAGTGGGATTACGGTACCAGAACCGGACCAGAGAATTACTTCTACTGAAACGGGGAGTGAACAAACGAAAAAGGAACTGGAATCTACCTATTCATCAGAAATACGAGAATATCTACAAGTTATTAAGGAAATTGTGATTAACGAAAATGAAAAGCGCAACCTCGATGATGAAATATCCGAAAAGACAATAAACCTTTGTTCTAAGATCGATACTCTCCTCCCCTACATAGAAACGCTCGGTAGTGCGCAAACAAAGCATGATATTAAAATGCTCGTCATGAAAGACTTGAATAGTGTCATCAACCCCTTCTTGAGGCTGAGTGTTGAAAACAAGCTGAAGAATAGACGAAAATTATTAGACGGTCTCCGTGACATCAACCTAAAGCTGAAAGTGATCTCTACATCCATTGAACAACACGACATCTATGAGTTGGAGAGAAAGCTTACTCTTATCACCGAAAAATATAATGCCAAAGAAATTTACTAATCACCTTTAAGGAGCGTGTTAGATCAATGACGACACAGGCTATCCAATTAGTTAAACAAGAAGACATCATCAAGATCCAATCTGAAGCAGAAAATGTGGTGCGCCAGCTGCAAACGGATAATCAAAGCCAGATGGATTCAATTTTGGAGCAGCTGGGTAATTTGGGCGAAAGCACCCAACGAAATGCCGCTGAATCTCTCGAAATTCTAAAACGACCTGTGAAAGATCTGATGGAAGGGAAAAACAATGAGATTCCGAATACACTCTTAAAGCTTCGTTCTTGCACAGAAGAATTGAATCCGAATAAAATCTTTCAAAGCGGTGGGATCAGCAATCTCTTCAACAGAATCTTAGGGAAAAACCCAATTTCCCAATATATTCGAAAATATGAATCCGTTCGTACGCAAATTGATAACATCATTGCCTCCTTGCTTAATGGCAGTGACAAGTTAAAAGAAGATGTCATTAACTTGAAATACATTAAGAAAAAATCCGGTGAAAATATTTATGAATTAGAGAAACGGATTTACTTCGGTAACAAGTTGCTTGAGATGCTTGAAGTTGAAAGCAATAAGCCTGAAAATCAACTTCGCAAACCCGAATTCGAAAAAGCAATGGTCAAAGTCGTAACAAGAGTAAAAAATATGAGTCAAATGATCAACATTTTACAACAATCTATCGCTTCTGTTGATGTTATTGCGGACAATAACGAAAAGTTGGATGAAGCTGTCTTTAACGCGATTACGATGACGCAAAACGTTGTCACAGTGTCCGCTGCCATTCAGTTGGCCTTGAATAATCAGAAGAAGGTAATCGAAGCTGTACAAAATACCAATCAGGCCATTGAGGATATGCTGGTAGCCAATGCCCAAAGCTTAAAACAGAATACACAAGAAATCACCTCGATGCTGGAGCAACCAAGTATCGCAATCAATAAACTGCAGCAGGCATTTAATGATGTGTATAGCGCAATCCAAATTACCGAAGATTCAAATCGAAGAATTATCGATTCTAGCAAAAACTTCATCCAAGAGATGGATAAGCTCAACGCAGACATGAGAGTAAAACTCGGTATGGCAGATCCAAATCAACTTTCTGCACCAGCCAATCAGCAAACCTCACTTCTACAGTAAATAAAAAAAGAGGGAACCAAGTGATCATTCCTTGGTTTCCTCTTTTCTTTCCCTTGGCGACCTATCGCTCCCCTTGAGATGACGCTTCAAGGAGCTTTCCGACACCTAATGAAGCTTTTTCACTGAACATTATTCTACAAAGAAGTTTTCACTGCCCATTAGTTCCTTGTAAACTTTTTTCGTGTATTGTACAATCGCTGCCGGTGCCGTCTTAACTGATCCCGCATCAAAAGGGGGCTTCGGATCGTACTCAAGCGTCAACTGCGTTGCCTGTGCTATCTCTGCTCCAAACTCCCAAGCTACAACTTGGAGCGCCATGTCAATGCCGGAAGACACGCCCGCTGCAGTGACAATCTTCCCATGGTGCACCACCCGCTCCTCCTGTGGAATCGCACCGAGAGCGCGAAGAGATTCGCATACAAACCAGTGGCTCGTTGCCGGTACTCCTTCCAGCAGACCTGCAGCACCGAGAACCATTGAGCCTGAACAAACCGAAGTCGTCCATTTCGACGTCTTATGTAACTGGCGAATCCAGTTCAGCGTCTCTTCGTCATTCATTAGCTCCTTACAACCTATACCACCAGGAACGATTAAAACATCCGCAGAAGGGACTTCTGCATAACAGTATTCTGCATGCAGGTAGCCCATCTTTGAATCGAGTTGAATCAATCCTTTTTCTTTCGCGACAAATTTGATTTTGCATTTCATACTTCCAGCGAACGCTTCATAAGGACCAATTGCATCTAATGCTGTCACACCGTTATACAACAAAATAGCGACTTCCATAGTGTCATTCTCCTTTGGTTCTGGTTCTAAGTTGTAGTTAAATTAGTTGAACGCTTAAAGAATCGGCCCCAATCTCATAAACGGTTTTACCCTCCAAAATCGTACACAGGACTTTTGTGTTTCGAATGTCGGTTGGCGGTATCGATAACGGGTTGCGGTCGAGAACAATCATGTCGGCTGATTTCCCGACCTGGATTGACCCGGTTATGTTATCCAGATACATCGACCGTGCGCCATTGATCGTAAACAATTCGATAGCTTGAACGACGTCGAGGGCCTCGCTGGCATTAACTGTCCCTGGATAATCGATATACGGGTTTTGACGGGTAACCATCGCTTCGAGGCTTGGCCACGGATTAAACGAAGGCACGACAGGCCAGTCCGTTCCATATACAGCCAAAGCGCCAGTATCTACCACACTGCGAATCAAATACTTGCCATCTGCGCGCTCGGGCCCAATCACCACTTTATCCTGGGTATGAAAATCGGAAGGGAACCACATCATCGGTGAAAACTCTGCCACGGCATCTAGTGCGCAGAAACGATGAATATCTTCGGGATGAATAAAGGTCGTATGGGCAATCTCATGCTTCAATCCAGAGAACCCGTTTACCGCTCGAGCAGCCTCAATGGCATTCAGTCCGACCCGAATCGCTGCGTCTCCGACGGCGTGCATTTTGACTGTGATACCCATGCTGTCTAAATAAGCGAGATCCTTTTTAAGCTGTTCGGCATCAACCAAAATGTTGTCGTTGGCATCTTCGTCTCCGAGATATGGCTGCATAAACGCCGCAGTCTTGAATGCAGGGACTCCATCTATAAACATTTTCGCAAAATCCGTGAAAATGCGGGAGGAACCGTACTTCTTGCGGTCTTCGATCAACGCAAGCTGCTCTTCCAGGCTGATCTCTAATGGTACCTTGTACATAAGGTTGGTAACTACCCGCAAATGAAGTCCGTTTTCATCATCCAGCCGCTTATAGGTCTTCAAGATTTCCCGATCCGTCATCGGTTCTTTTATGCCCGTAATCCCATGGGAATTAAGCTGGTTCACGATCCACTTCACTGCTTCAAAATGTTCTTGCTCACCGCCTTTGGGAATATGTTTGGCGACAAGCTGTATCGCAGGCAGCTCGATCAAGACTCCTGTTGGCTCTCCACTTTCATCGCGATGGATGTGACCGCCCTCTGGGTCAAAGGTATGGGCGTCAATTCCTGCAATCTCTAATGCCTTACTATTCACCCAAGCATTATGATGGGAGAAGTCGTATAGAATGATAGGACGTGAAGAATCAATAGCGTCTAACTGGCTTTTGTTTATGTACGGCATAATCTCGGGCTGCCAGTCCACCCCTACAATCCATGGCTTGCTCGGATTATTTTTGGCATATTGTCGGACGCACTCCAAGATGTCTGTTACTGACTTATGAGATTCGCAAGGAAGGTGGCATTCATTTACCGCGGAATAAGACCCCAAATACGCATGTATGTGCATATCATGCAAGCCAGGTAAGACTGTCTTTCCTTTCAAATCAACTACTTCGGTTGTTTGAGAGATCAGCGACTTGATTTCGTCGTTACTCCCCACTGCAACGAACTTTCCCGCTTTCACCGCTACTGCCTCAACGTAGCGATAGCGCGGAACTATACAATAAATCTGTCCATTCAAATAAACCGTATCCGGTGCCACCAAATGAACAACCCCTTCGCAAGAAAGTAGAATCGCAGACAATCAGATAGCTAGCCGCCCCCCTTCCCCATCCATAAGGGTGCTTGCTTGAGCTTTATTATGACAAAAGCTGAAAACGCTGCCTATTACCCAAAAGGGTGATTTTTGCGCTCGTCTCCTCACCCCGTCAGGCCGTTGCTGCCAATGGGCGTATGTATTATGATTGTGGAAACCTGGTACCATAAGGGGGAAAACAATTTGCTGGATAAGGGCGCATTGAAAACAGATTATTTGAAAGTTCTACAATTTATCGACTCCATGCTGGTTCCCGCAGAGAGTTTTCGCAAGCAGGTATTGCTTTCGCTGTCGCAACTATTTGGTTTTAACAGATCTATCTTTTGGACAGCTGACAGACAAGGCAATTTATGCGATCCGCTCACCTATAACGTCGAGGACCGACTAATCCAAGAATATGTTTCCTATTATTTTCAATTCGATTTGCTGCATCCCCAAAAGATTCTTCACCGGATTTCTACCAGTAAGGCTTTGCGGATCAATGACATCATGTCCTATGAGGAATATGAACAATCTGTTTACTATAAACAATTTATGCAAGTATACGGAAACTACGATATGATTAGTGTTTATCTGGAAAAGGAAAATAAATTGGTGGGCGGTATTGGATTGGCACGCTCCAAACAGGAAAAAGGGTTTACCGCTGATGATGCCCAAATATTAGGGATCCTTGCCAAGCATATTGCCAATACCTTGGCCATGCATACACGTGTGGAAGAGATGGAGAACGAAAAAATACTGTTTGAGACCCATTCCAATATGTCCTCCATCGGCATGATTATCGTCGAGCCTCCTGCCTTTATCCGCTATGTGAATCCGGCGGCCCGGGACATTTGCATCGAATTGACCCGTGGAAATACATGGACGAATCCGATCAAAGCCTTTATTGGGCAGCTTTTGGCAGACCATTCTACCAACAGGCTCCCCGCTTATGTCACGACAGTGCATTCACCTACACTGCAGGAAGTAACGATACATGTCCAGCACTCGTTTCAGACTCAAGCTTCCTATCAAAGAAAGCTTCAATATGTCATATACCTTGTCCCAAAAAGCAAAGTAGCCAGCCGAATTGCATCGCATGACAGTAACAAGCTTGCCCTCCTGACCCCGAAAGAGTGGGAAGTTTACGAGCTTGTGCAGCAAGGATCTACAAACAAGCAGATTTCGGGCGAATTACACATCAGTCTGAATACGGTCAAAAGGCACTTACAAAATATATATAAGAAAATGGAAGTAACGAACAGAACGAGCTTGTGTTACAAGATTAACTGGTAATTTCATCTTTTTATGACGCGATGATAAGCGCATACGGCAGGGGATCTACACTAAAAAAGCTGTGAATGCATTCGCACTCACAGCATAGGCCTCAATTGATCAGTGTCATCCTCGCTCGGAACCAATAGCGAGTCCATAAACTCTTTGGACAGGATATACGGTTCATAGGCAAGAGGAACTTTTGTTACCTTGCTCGTCAATTCATCAAGGGCTGCAAGATCATCAACGCCAACTTGATGAACAGATGTTTTTCCCAATGCAAGAATCGCGACTTTCATTTCCTCCACAAAAGACGTAAGAAAGTTCTCTAAATACTTTGCTGCTTCTTGCTCATCAAATTGAGCAGTTAAACTTCCCGGATAAAAAACAAGTTGAGTAGGAGGTTCCCAAGGAATTGCTTTTGTTACCTGATCATGCGTCATCGCCCAAAGGAGTGCCGTCCCCATATAGACACCATCAACACCCAACGCAAATGCTTTCAAGCAATCAGATGGCGTGAAGTACCCTCCTCCGCTTAACAAGGTGATTTTTTCCTTCACCCCGCGTTTTTGTAAGTAATGTACGGCACGTGAAACGGCATAAATGGTGGGAATTCCAAAATCGTCCTCCAGGATGGGAGGTCCGCCCTTAGATCCTGCCTGTCCGCCATCGATGCTCACAAAATCAACCCCTGCAAAAATGGCGACTTCTAAATCGGCTTCAATCTTTGCGCTTGCACATATTTTAACTCCAATGGGGATTCCACCAGTAAGGGCGCGCAGATGATCAACTACTTTACGAAGATCTTGCGGTTTATTGATATCCTTATGCCTGGAAGGAATCACGACATAATCATCATTCTCCACTTTCAAGATTTTTCTGGCTCTTCCCTGAACGTACTCCGAAGGGATAAAACTCCCCGCACCAGCAATAGCTCCTTGCCCGATATGGATTTCGATTGCATCGGCCTGTTTGAGAATTTCTGGCTCTTTTGACCACTTACCGCTGTGGTATTGAATAATTAGATGTTTGGCGTTTTGTCTCTCTTCGGGTAAAAACCCCCCTTCACCCGTATTTGTTAATGTGCCGACTGCAGCAGTTCCTTTTGCAATCGCTATCTTTGTTTTCTCTGACACACCAATTCCATACCCCATTCCCCCTGCCATAATGGGTATTTCCAGCGACAAAGGTTTTTTTGCCTGAGGTCCGATGGTAATCCGCATATCTATATCTACATCTTCAGGGGTGACTAACGTAGCCAGTTGTGCCGGTGAAAAGATAAGTCCGTCGTAAGTAAGAAATTTACGCGGACTCCCAAACGGTCTTTCAATGACGGCCCCTTCTGAAGCTCGCAAGCTATTTTCAATCAAAATTCTTGGTGGCAGGCGAGTCAAAGCCGTTACCATTTCCCAAATGTTTTCGGGATACCGTTCATTCATGAGCCGCTTCGTGAACCGGCCAATGATCCATTGCAGCAACGACCTGGAAAACATAAGCGCTAGAATTCCTGAAAATAGAATGGCTGTCATTGTACCCGTAAATGATCCGATGTCAAAAGACATCCATTTACTTCCCATTATACTTCTCCCCTTCGATACCGTTAGCAATAGCGTACATGCAGATAAGAATGATCCATGCGCAGGTTAGCGATAGTGGCGGATTTTCAAGAATTTTGTGTTTTACCATCGTTTGGCTTACCGCAGTATCGTATTCTTTTTTTCCTGGTTGTAGTATAAGCCAGTTAGACAAGTTTATTCTCGCAAAAACGTCGTTGAGCAGTACATCCTGAGACAAACAGATGCTCCGGTGCGAGGCTATCGACGAAAAATGCAAAAGGAGCTGTCGTGGTGCGACAAGAATTCTAGTACAAACTCTAATGTCCTAAATGGGAGAGGAAGTTTGGGACTAATGTGGTCGACCGACCGCTGTCATGCAGCGAAACACCACGCGCAGAGAGCTGTGCGTGGTGCGAAAAAAATAACCTAGGTTTGTCGCTGTTTAATTAGAAGGAGTCATTGTATAATTCTTGCTGCTGTTCCTCTGCAATGGCCTGTAAGTCATATGCGTTAATTCGAAAAAACTGATAATCGCTACTATCCGCTTTTTTTGCGGCAAGCTTACTTAAAAATTTCGGGGAGCCTTCGTTTTCTTCATCGTAAACTAACAAGATCCCATCTGAATTCGATAGCAAAAATTTGTCTTTCTCTCCAAGCTGCCAAGCTCCTTGGTAAGGTGTTTGATAGACACTATTGATATAATCGGCTTGCGTCACAATATTTCGGTAGTAATCCTGGGTTTCTTCTTTCCACCTTTCCTCTTGATTCAAAAATGGAGTAATTACCGCCAGTTTTAGATGTGGATACTCCTTCTTTAATTCCAGAACAGTTTCGGCTGCCCACATTTCTACCCCAAGCTGACCTGATATGATGACCCATTCCAACTCTTCCTCAAGGAATCTTACGAGCTCCCGCTTCAGTGCTTTCTTTATAATTGCAAATCCCGGATTTTTTTCATTAAATATTCCAAGCTCGTGAGCCTTGTATCCTGAAACAAATAACCGTTTTAACATGATACCACCTCATGTCGCTGATCCTTTTTATCATCAAATTAAAATTTGAACATCCATTATAACAAGATCTGACTGTTCCTGATATACCAAATTCCATTAGTAGGATCGAAGCAATAGATGGCTCTGGGTCATTGAATAATAAAAGGGATCATCTGGCCCCCATCCATTAGGTGAACGAACATATCACCGAATGGTTGCCGCGGTAAGCTCGATGAATCGAATCATTGGCAGGCAGCCCCTACCATGAACCATTCGAGAGCTTCAGAAAATTCATGAGGAAGCTCTGACACATGGAGGAAGGTACACATCTCGCTTACGATCCGTTCTCTGTTTTGCCCGTATTGCTCTGTGAGCAGAGCTAGCTGCTCCCAATCACGGAGCTCCTTTTGAAAGGCAGCTCGATCCAATGGACGGCCGTGCGATTCCACGAAAAGGATTGCTTCAGACTGGTACGCTTGCTTCAACACGTGCAGAAAACGGGAGGCTGTATAACTGCGCGGTCCGCCATAAACAGAGGGCCCCAAGGCATCTCCCAAGAACAGAGTTTGATCCTCTTTTACGTACACATAGCACGAATCTTCCGAATGATCCCCTCCGACAAGGTTCACCTGACATGTCACGCCACCAAGGTCGATCGTAATCGATTCATCGAATAGGATATCCGGCTCGACTATTCGGATCAAGTCCCGGTTCTTACCGTACTCTTTTTTGATGTTCGCCATCGTGCTGGCATTGATGATCTTCGCCGTACAGAGCTGTTCCATGACTTCATCCGACCAATTCAGCCTCATCAGCTTGCTCAATGAATGTGCGGTTTTTGCCTGCGCGATGGTAGGTAGAGCCCATTCTGACATTCCGAATGTATGATCCCAGTGCCAATGAGTCAGTATGAGCAGATCTGGAAGGCGAACGCCTAGCCTTTGCAACTCCTGACGAAATAACGCGGCATGCGCCGGTGAATTTCCAGCATCAATCAAGAGAGTTTTTCTTTCCCCTGTAATGGCTGCTAGGATGGGGCGATCCGTGTCATGGCTTGCATGCATAATCAAGATATGCTCGGTAATTTGTTCGAACGTGGACATTTCCCCTACTCCCCTTTCCAAATACGCCAATGTAATTTTCTATCTACAGAATGACTCGGCAATATTTTCCATGTTATCACACAACAATTCCCCTCGCGCAAACAAAAAACGCCCGTGTTACCAGGGGGCTTTGTAGATACTCGAAAATAAAATGGAGGCTAAGCAGTTCAAGCTGCTCAGCCTCATAAAACGAGAATATTGAAATACCTGCTAGTTTTTATCGATAATATTGCCTTTTGTCCTTTTCTTTTACGGATACTCTTAGTTTCCAAAGTTCTTGAGCCAATTGGAAAGCTTCTTTATCATTTCCTTTTTCAATGGCTATTTCCCTTGCTTTTAATAGAGCATTCGCAGCAGGAGATAGGTCAGGAGAATCCACAACCCATATTTTAAAATCATGTTGAAATGGATCCGTATCGCTCCAAGCATAATCATGCTTTCTAAATGCAGCACCTACTGTGTTTTTCGTAAGCTCTTGCTTAGAACGAAATAGTTCCTTCTCATCATGACCTAAAAACACCAATTGCTTTTTATCCATAAATACCAGGGAGATATCCTTCTTTTTAAAAAGAATTTCATCATCTCTAAGTTTACATGTAACCTTATCATCGTAGACAGACGTTTCTAAGCTTTCATGGAAAGAGAGTAGAGTCAAGGCAATACCCGCAATCAGACCAAGGATCATCGTAACAATGCCAACCCATGCTCCATTATAGGCGGCAATTAGTTGTAAGGGTCCCTGTAAGGGTATCCATGGCAAAGAGCTGCCCCATTTAGCAATACTCGGAAGAAACCAGCCGAACACTAAACCGATAAGCGGGAAACCAAGCCACAAGATAACCTTATCCGTTTTTGAAAAATGTAATATTGTATGATTCTTGCTCATTTACAGTCTCCTTTTTTAGATAATACACTTGTAACGGTTTCTCTCCATACAGCTGATACATCTAGTTGAATGCCGATCAGCGGATAGTTTGATAAGTTATCGAGTGTTAACGCTAATACACATGCTTTTTCACGTAATCCTTTTGAATCAGTGTGACCAAATTCTTCACCTTTTTGTAGTAATCGAAAAAAACCGTCAATAAAGCCTTCCTGAATGGCCTTAATTTTTAATCGGTACTCTTTATTATGGGAAGATTCTCGGTTTCCATATAAAAGAAACTCATTTAATACCTGTACAACAAGCATTTGTGCATCTGTAGGCTCTTCACCTAACAATTGCAAGCCATCACGAACCATCTGCTCTACAAAATTCTTTTTCGTATACTCATGAATCTGAAAGTATTGTTCAAAACTATATCCATCTAAAATCCATGCGAATACAGCGTCTATTAGTTCCTCTTTTGAAGCGTAATAATAATAGATGGATGGCTTCTGTATGCCTACAGACTGAGCAATCATGGAAAGGGAAGCTTTTTCAATTCCATACTGCCCGATCAACCATGTAGTCGTTTCAAGAATTTTTTGTCGTGTTGCTTCGCTTTTATTCATTTTTTCACCATTTTCTACCTATCGTTAGTTAGATAATAGCGCCTACTTTCGCTGACTGTCAAGATGATTCATTAGGGGATTCGCTTCCCAACATAAAAAGGAGCCGAGAGAATACGGGATAACCCCGTGCATTCTTCTCGGCTCCTCGCCTTGCTGCCTATCTCGTTTTCACCACAAACTCAATGCTTCCGAGGCCACCCCATTTGGCGACTACCACATCCCCTTCCCGTAGTTGGTGGGAACCGGTAATGCCCCCGGACAATATCAAATCTCCCTTGTGCAGCTTGCGTCCTTCGCGAGCAAGCATGTTCGCCAGCATCGCGACCGCGTGGGCTGGATGACCGAGAACCGCCGCACCAGCGCCCAAGTCTTTGAGCTCGCCATTGATCGAAAGAGTAACGCCAACCAAATCGAGATCAAGATCATCAGGCTTTCTCCAGGTCGATCCGATAAACACACGTGAAGATGAAGTATTGTCGGCAATGACATCCGGCAAGGAAAACTGGAACTGCGCATACCTGCTGTCAATAATCTCTAGTGCGGGAACCACATAATCAGTGACTGCCAGGACATGACCCTCCGTGATGCCTGGTCCTTCCAAATCCTCACGCAAAACAAAGGCGATTTCCGCTTCCACTTTGGGATGAATCAATTCATTGATCGGCAGAATGCCGTCCTCGATATTCATATAGTCAAAAATGTACCCACGAATCGGTTCGTGCACATTCATTTGCTTCATTTTTACCTGACTGGTCAAACCCATTTTAGAGGCAAAGATTCGATGTCCCTGCTCAAGCTTGAGGGAGACCAACTCATCTTGAATACGATAACCATCTTCCACGGTCAGCTCAGGGTATTCAGCCGTCAGTTTCACGACCACCTCCCTATTTAACTCCGCATCCACCAGCTTCTGAGCCAACCTTTTGTACAATAGTTCCGATTGCACGCTGATCACCCCCTATCTGATTTTGGTAGAGCTGTACCGTTGGGCGATTTCCGCTGCAACATCCACGATCATGTCTTCTTGTCCGCCCACGACCTTTCGTCGTCCCAACTCGATCAAAATATCTCGGGAGTCGATACCGAATTTCCTGGCTGCACGCTCGGCATGAAGCCGAAAGCTGGAATAGACACCCGCGTATCCAAGAACCAGGGCGTCTCTGGTAATCTCCTGTGGTACTTGAAGAATCGGCGAAACGATATCCTCTGCCAGGTCCATCATTTTGTACAGATCGACGCCTGTCTGAATGCCCATACGATCCAATACAGCAAGAAGAACCTCGGTTTGTGTATTGCCCGCACCTGCACCCAAGCACCGAACACTGCCGTCAATCCAGGTGGCACCCTCTTGAATGGCAACGAGCGTATTGGCCATGGCTAAAGACAAATTGTTGTGTGCGTGGAAGCCAACGGGAACATGCAGACATTGCTTCAATGCTCGGACTCGTTCCCCTGCTTGATCAGGTAGCAGAGCGCCAGCTGAATCAACAATGTACACGACATCGGCTCCGTAGCTTTGCATGAGTCTAGCTTGCTCCACCAGTTTTTCCGGAGCAGCCATATGCGCCATCATCAAAAAGCCAACTGTCGTCAAGCCAAGCTCTTTCGCCTGATAAATATGCTGAGCGGAGACGTCCGCTTCGGTCGCATGTGTGGCGATTCTTGCCATGCCTACCCCCAGCGCTGCAGCCGTCTTCAAATCTTTGATCGTGCCGATTCCCGGCAGCAAGAGCACGCTCACTTTCGCTTGTTTACAAACGGAAACGGCAGCCTCGATCAGCTCCAGTTCAGGGGTCCTGGATAGCCCATACTGCAGGGATGATCCCGCCAATCCGTCTCCATGGGAGACTTCAATGTACGGTACGTTCGCTTCATCTAATGCACGGGCCACCTCGACTACTTGCTCCACGGTAAACTGGTGATTGATCGCATGGCTTCCATCTCGAAGCGCTACCTCAGTGATCACAATATCACGAGTCATTTGCGGTCCCTCCTTTCATTCATGGCTATAGCTACATACTCGTGCCGATGCCGACAGCATGCTTGGCATACTCCTCTGCTACCTTCACCGCTGTCGCCGTCATGATATCCAGATTGCCTGAATAAGTAGGGAGGTAGTCACCCGCGCCTTCCACTTCCAAAAAAACAGTGATTTTGCTTTCATCAAAGATCGGTTCTGAGCGCAGGCGGTAACCAGGAACGTATGATTGAATATAGGCAACGGTCTGGTGAATAGCCTTCACGATCGCCTGTCGGTCCGCACCTTCGTCCACTACGGCATAGACCGTATCCCTCATCAGGATCGGTGGCTCCGCCGGATTCAGGATGATGATCGCCTTGCCTTTCTTCGCTCCGCCGATCGCTTCGATACCTTGGGCGGTCGTCTCTGTAAATTCATCGATGTTGGAACGTGTGCCAGGACCCGCGCTTTTACTGGAAATAGTGGCCACGATCTCTGCATAACTGACTGGACTCACACTCCCTATCGCATGAACGATCGGAATCGTAGCCTGGCCGCCGCATGTGATCAGATTGATGTTCGTTTCATTCAAATGCGCACCGAGATTCACAGATGGTACTACGTAGGGCCCCACAGCAGCAGGCGTCAGATCGATGGCGAACTTTCCTGCCTCCCGGAGCGCCTTGGCATGCAGAATATGTGCTTTGGCTGACGTAGCGTCAAAGACGATATCCGCAAGTTCCGCACCGCTTTCCAAAAATGGTTGTAATCCGCCCTCAAATACGTAGTATCCAGCTGCCTTTGCTTTACGCAGACCATCCGAATCAGGATCAATTCCAATCATGGACGTCAGTTCAAGAATTGGCGATCTTCCCAGCTTGATCATCAGGTCTGTCCCGATGTTACCCGACCCGAGTATGGCTACTTTTACTTTCCTCATACAGGCACTCCTTTCCTATTTTTTACTTGCCAAACCTGACTCCTACGGAACCAAGTCCAGCAATCCGTGTATGAAATACATCGCCAGGCTTAGCTTCAACCGCAGCCGATAACGCACCGGACAAAATGATTTCTCCTGCTTTGAGTGTAATCCCTAATTCGTGCAGCTTATTCGCTAACCACGCCACACAGGATGCGGGATTGCCCAATGCGGCGGCACCTACACCGGTATTGACCAGCTCCTGATTTTTATAAAACGCCATCCCTACCAGAGGAAGATCCAGATCTTGCGGTTTCACGGGATGTCCACCTAGCACGTAGAAGCCCGACGATGCATTGTCCGCAATGGTGTCTTCGAGCTTGATTTGCCAGTTGGCTATACGGCTGTCCACGATTTCCAAGGCGGGGATTACATATTCTGTTGCCATTAAGACGTCATAGATGGTTACATGTGGTCCTTCCAGATCGCGCTTCAGCAGGAAGGCGATTTCTGCTTCTACCTTTGGCGAAATCACATGCTCGAAAGGCAGTTCACCGTTGTTTTCCACGACCATGTCGTCCAATAGATGTCCATAGTCTGGCTGTTCCACGCCAAGCAATGTCTGCATGGCACGAGAGGTCAGACCGACTTTCTTCCCTGTAATCCTCGCGTCTGCTGTCACTTTTCGCTCAATCGTCTTCAATTGCACATGGTATGCCTCTATTTCGGTGATTTTCGGATCCAGTAAAGTGAGTGGCGCGACTCCTACACCTTCACGACTCGCCGCCGCTAAATGATCGGCGAATCGCGTGATTTTTTCTATGTCCACACGGCTCCCTCCCTGATTTGTTCTTCTCGCTATAATTTCATGGTGACGGTCTTGACCTCGGAGTAGAATTCGAAGCTGTGACGCCCGCCTTCGCGGCCAATCCCGCTGTCCTTGGCACCGCCAAACGGAGTACGCAAATCCCGCACATACCAGCAATTGATCCATAAAAGACCTGACTGTACTCGATCAGCTACGCGATGTGCGCGCCGCAGGTCGTTGGTCCAAACCACACCTGCCAGGCCGTAAGCCGAATCATTGGCGATTCGAATAGCGTCTTCTTCTGTACGAAATGGAATGATTACGATGACCGGACCGAAAATCTCCTCCTGCGCCACCCTCAATTTGTTGTCTACATCATAAAGAACGGTTGGCTCTAGGAAATTGCCGTCACCCAGCGCGCTGAGCCGTTTTCCGCCGTGACCGAGCTTGGCTCCTTCCTCCAGTCCGATCTGGATGTAGTGCTCCACCGTCTCTAAGTGACTGCGGGAAACCAACGCTCCCATATCTGTGTCTGGTTCCAGCGGATTTCCCACCTTGATCCTTTGAACAGCCGCCACAAATCTGTCCAGAAACTCATCATATATGCTTTGTTGCACCAACAATCGCGAACCTGCCAGACAAATCTCACCCTGGTTGCGGAATATCGCCTCGACCGACCCTTTTACCGCTTCATCAAGATTGGCATCCTCAAATACGATATTGGCTGATTTGCCTCCTAATTCGAGCGATACTGGAATCAGATGCGAAGCGGCATTCCTCATAACGGTCTTGCCGGTGCTAGATTCTCCCACAAAAGAGATCCGGCGTACATGGGGATGCGTCGTCATCGTCGTCCCGACAGTCCCGCCCGGACCAGTGAGGATGTTGAGCACGCCAGGAGGCAGACCTGCTTCATTGGCAATTTCTCCGAGCATCACCGCCGAGAGAGGCGTGTACGAGGCTGGCTTTACAACGACGGTATTTCCTGCCGCTAAAGCCGCCGATGCTTTCCAGGTCATCTGCATGAAGGGCAAATTCCATGGAATGATCAGACTTGTCACACCTGCCGGAGCATATTTGGCGTAGGACATAAAATGGCGCATTTCATAATGCTCATGGACCATGTATTTGGCCATTTCGGCAAAAAATCGCAAATTTGCCGCCGCCCTGGGAATATCGAAGCCCCGACTTTCTTTGATTGGTTTGCCGACATCGAGCGTTTCCACCAAAGCGAGTTCGTCCACACGCTCCATCACTAGGTCAGCCATTTTGCAGAGAATCTTGGCGCGCTCATCTACAGGCAACTCACTCCAAACGCCTGACTCAAACGTACGCTGCGCCACGTCGATCGCCCTTTTTACATCCTGCTCACTTGCATTGGCCACAGAAGCCAGCTTGCGATTTGTCGCTGGGTTGATTGTATCGAAGGTTTCACCGGAAACAGCGTCCACGTAATCGCCGTCTATGAAAAGCTTGGCGTCTTTTCGTACATAGTTTTCCTTGGCGGTCTGACTCATGGGAACCCTCCTAATTCTCGATTTCCAAGATCATCTCTACTTCTACGGCGTTATTTAGCGGGAGTTGGGCCATTCCTACAGCGGACCGCCCATGCCTGCCTTTGTCTCCGAAAAGCTCTACCAACAAATCGGATGCCCCATTCATGACTGTAGGCTGATCGATGAAAGCTGGATCGCTGTTAACGAATCCGAGTATTTTGACCACTCGTTTGACTCTCCCCAGCTCACCTAACTCATGCTTGGCAACAGCCAGCAGATTGAGCATGCACTGTCTGGCAGCTAGGTAGCCTTCCTCTATCGTGACATCCTGTCCCAGCTTCCCTCGATATTCGTTTGTCCCTTGGCCTGCCAGAAAGAGGAGATTACCCGCTTGGACACAACCGACATAATTACCGGCCGACTGTCTCGGTTCGGGCAAAGCAAGGCCCATAGCCTGTAGACGTTGCTCCGGCGTTTCAGTCTGATGCTTCACAGTCCGTTCATCTCCTTTATGTTCAGGAAGCGAAGCGCGTTTTCACCCAGCAACGCCCGTTTCTGTCCATCCGTCAGCTCCAATGTATGATCGATGACTTCCCCGGGAGGTGTTTCACGAAGCAGGAAGGGATAATCCGATCCCATCATGATTTTATCTTCGCCAAAGCGCTTCATCATGTATGAGATGTTCAGTGGGTCGTACGTCAAGGAATCAAAGTAGAATTGTTTTGCGTACACACTAGGCGGTTGTTCGGTCAGACGCAGATGCGGCCATACCTTCCAGCCTTGGTCTAGCCTGGGTAGAATATAAGGAAAAGAGCCGCCGCCATGGGCAAAGCAGATTTTCAGGCGCGGAAACCTCTCGATCACGCCTCCCAGGATAAGACTTGCTGCGGCAAGCGCTGTCTCGCTTGGCATCCCGACGGTGTACATCAGGTTGTGCCGCGGCATCCGTTCTCTCCCCAGCGTCTCCCATGGATGTACGAAGAGCGGCACATCCCATGTCTGACAGCTTTCAAAAAAAGGAATCAGTCCCGGGTCGTCCAGATTGTTGCCATTTATGTTGGTACCGATTTCGATTCCTCTCAGGCCGAGCTCGTGCATGCAGCGATCCATTTCCCGAATGGCTGCCTCGGTGTCTTGCATGGGAACAGTACCCAATCCGATGAAATGCTTCGGATGCTGGTTGACCGTCTCTGCGATAAAATCGTTTTGAATCCGCGCCATCACTTCGGCTTCGGCTGCCTTGGCCCAATAGGAAAACGTGACGGGAATGGGTGACAACACCTGCCTATCCACGCCTTCCTGCTGCATGTCATGAATCCGTTTTTGGGGATCCCACACTTGATCCGTCACTTCGCGAAAGACTTTTCCTCCGACCATGATAGTTGCCCCGCATGTGCAAGTGCGATGCAGAACTGGCCAGCGCTCTCCATGAAATCGTTCAGCCAGGTTGGGAAGGTCCTCTGGAATAATGTGGGTATGGAAGTCTACTCGCATTTCCACTCACTCGCTTCCGGAGACATGATGTGCCCGCATTTGTGGCATGTCCGCAGCTCCAGATTGCTGTTGAAGCCTTCGATCGCTTCTTTTACCTGTACCTCTATGTTGGTCAGTTGAATCCGTACGCGATGCATTTCGTGGTCGCAGTTTTCACAGAACCAAGCAAAATCCTCTAGTTCTCCCTCATTTCTGTTGCGCTCTATCACGAGGCCGATCGTATCCGCAATCCGGTGTGGGGAATGCGGGACATTCGCAGGAAGAAGGAACATTTCGCCTTCTTTTACTGTGATGATCTCACGCTTTCCATCCTGATTGATGATCTCGACGAAGCAATCGCCCTTGAGCTGGTAAAAGACTTCTTCGGATGGATCAATGTGAAAATCCCGCCGCTTATTCGGTCCTCCCACTACCATGACCATTAGTTCTGCATCTTTCCAAATCACTTTGTTATTCACTGGTGGCTTGAGCTGATCGATGTGATCCTCGATAAACTTCCACAAATGGACCGGTGCCAATGTACGCATGCTCTATACCCTCCCTGTTTTTATTTGTTTAAAGAACCTGCTTCGTCTGCGATGCTGTTTTGGTAGCAAAAACGCTGAGCGCATCATCCACCATCGTGCAGGCATGAGACTTCTTATAGTTGTTGTAAAAAATCGCCAATTTCCGCACCGGGTCACCGGTATAGTACCGTTCGTATTGCAGCAAACGCTGTCCGAAGGCTTCCCCGCACAGGTCCCAAGCGAGCTTAAACAGGCGAACACGATCTGTACCAGAGATACCCTTTCGTCCCGCATAAAACTTTTCCATATCCTCCGCCAACTTGGGATGCTCCATGTCAGAGTCAGTCGGGGACATGAGAAATCCGCCTGCACCAATAATCTGGATGACTTCGATCGCACGCGGGTACAGCTTCGGAAGGAGTCCGCGAATGGTTTCGAGCTGTACGTAACCCGGCATGAGCTCGCCAGACGGCAAGGTCTCGTAGTCCTGCTCGGCTGTCCTCAGGAGCGCTCTAACCGATTCCAACGATTGCGCCAGTTCTCCGAGATGGTTTTGGACATTCGGATAGACGTCTACTCCGATAGAGTCTGCCAGCCGCATGGCAACTTCTGTGGCAAATTGGAGCTTCAACAGTCCTCGCACTCCTGTCTGGTGCGCTGGCTGCTGTCCAATGCCTGTCTTTGGATAAAGCAGGTTGGCCGCTTCTACATTGTTGTAAAGGAATAAGCGATCCCAAGGTACGAGTACGTCATGAAAGACAAGAAGAGCATCCATTTCTTCGAAGCGTGATGCCAAAGGATGGTCATAAACGGAACGAATTCCATCCTGCATGGGCTCTCTACAAATGATGCGCAAGCCCGGCGTGTCAATCGGAATGGCAAATGCCAAGGCGTAACGCTCATCTCCTGGCTGGAACCCAGGGAATGAATAAATGATGACTTCATCCGTGATCGGCGCCAGTGTCGCGAGCATTTTTGCTCCTTTGACAATCAGCCCATCTGGCGTCTCCTCTACTGCCCCCAAATGGGTGTAGGCATCGTTTTGTTCGTGCGAGGACTTGCTGCGGTCATTTTGCGGATTGATAATGGCATGCGTTAAAAAAAGGTCTTGGTCGCGCACATACTTGTAATAATTTTTCACATTTTCCGCCCATTGCGGGTTGTACCTTTCCAAGAAAGACGCATTGCTGTAAAGCGACGTCAAGACGACATTGAGAAAATCGGGCGTTCTTCCCATCAAGCCAAAAGTGGCTTCCGCATAGGTTTCGTACAAGACTCGTTTCGCCTGCAATTCCTCAGGGGTCTTTGCAACGAGAAAGGCGTTGTTCACTCGCTCACCAGTCTCCTGACAAATATGCGTAATCTTGTCCTGGTACTTCTCGTCATGCTGCATGTTATACAATTTGGCTATTTCATGAATTGGCTGTCGAAAAACAGCTTCCTCACATACGTTTGTCACCATTCTGCCTTGCAGCCAAATCTCCGGTTGCCGTGATCCCAAGCCCCGGATGTATTGGTCACCTGTACGGATTCCCACCCAAATTCCTCCCAGTAGATTTTTGTTGGTTGAGACGTTTTTGTTCTTAAACCGGATTATAATGTCTGTCTTTTCTGAAAAATGTAACCCACTTAACATCACGGCAGAAAAATGTAAAATACCGATCACCTGATTCATGGGCAACTGAGGATGTGTAAACGAATTAACATCATTTCTGTTTTTCTTTCGAATACACATCATTTACACGTTGAAAGATTGGTAAGGAGCTTTTTATTTTCATATAATCAAGAGAGATAAGTTCAGAAAATTAAGACTTAATGTTGGGTGATGGGAAGGGCCAGATCATTGATGAGGAAAGGAGCGGTGATAATGGTATCCTCTTTTGAAACGGATTTAAAATGGGAAACCCTTTTAGAATACGGCACACGCCAATTTGTGAAAGGAAAAACAGCTATCTATAAGCAAGAGATGATCGGAGAAGGCTTTTATTATCTTCATAAGGGACTAGTGAAGATTGTGACCTCTACCTTCAAGGGGAAAGATCGTCTGGTGAACATCGTTGTCCCTGGTCAAATCATGGGACTCCAAACGCTGGATCAACAACCTCATTTCACAACGGCTATCGCTGTCAAGAATGCAGTCGTCTACCATTTCTCCTGTTTGCAATTCCTCGAAATGCTGAAGGCACGCCCCGAACTCTTGTCTCTTTTCACGCAAACAATCAATCAAAAAATGCGGATTCTCCTAACCGCCATCAACATGAAAGCGCTGACTTCAGAAGAGCAAATCGCTCGTCTCCTCCTCAACATTTGCGAAGACTTTAAAAACCACGAGGTTCCCCTCACTCAACAAGAGCTGGCTGAATGTGCTGGCCTCACCCGTATTACTGTCTACAAAATCCTGAAGGCATGGAAGGAACAGGGCATCATTGAAATCAAAAACCGATCCTTTGTCGTTAAACGCCCAGATATGCTAAAGCCTCCACAATTCACGACACACACCGCTCGCACAGTGTAAGCAAAAGCAAATCAATGTGAAAGGTGGTCACAATGGCCTGTCTTCGCTATCAGTGGACTCCGTACCTCATGTATGGCAAGAAGATCGAAATGGGAAAACACACAACGATCTACCATCAAGGCGATGTGGGGACTGGATTTTATTATCTAGACAAAGGGAGCGTAAAGATCACTCTTTTATCTGAGAACGGGCATGAGCGGTCTATCGATTACATTCCCACAGGTGGGTTGTTTGGGGAGCACGGCGCTTACAACGGCTCATACCTGACATCAGCCATAACGACCTCTCCTTCCGTCATTCACTTTTTCTCTGACGACGACTTAGCGCGCATATGTCAAGACCACCCACAGTCGGCCGTGATCTTCACCCATTCACAAATCGATAAGCTCCGTCTCCTGGCTGAAATCATCGCGTTTACTGACAGTCCAATTGAGCTTGCGATGGCGAATTATCTGCTCAAGCTGGTAGCTGTGCACGGAAGTAATCATATCCCTATTGATCAGATGTCTTTTGCACGCTATATTGATACGTCTCGCATGACAGTGAACAAGACTTTGCAGAAATGGCGCCAGCAAGGCTTGATTGAGCTTTCTGGACGTAGTGTCATCCGAGTTGTGAATATAGAGGGATTGCGTCGGGTTTATTCTCGCATCCAATGTAAATAGGGCGAAGCCTCCTCAGGCTCGCCCCATCTGCATTCTATATATCCTTTGAAACTCTTGGTACAGCCCTGCTCGGTTCTGCTTAGAGCAGATGCATCTTTGCTTCTGCCTCGTCCCACGGTACTGAGTAGCCTGCCCCCTTGGCGCAAAAGATCGAAGAGGATGTATAAACAGGATCTGCGTCCTTTTCATAGCTTTTCCTTTCGATTACTTCCTCCGCGTTATGGCAGCGATCGTATCCGCCAAATACACAGCGGATGCTACCACGTCCATGCGTAAAAGAAGCGAATTCGGTGCTGTAATTCATGAATGTAGCTACGGGCACCCTTCCTGTAATGACCGCATGCGTGTCCGACATCTGCGGTGGCTCGAACGAACCGGAGGCGCGCTGAACATCCGACAGTACCCTCCCCATCTCGTTCATTCCCACCTTTATTTTGAAGTAATAATAAGGTTCTAACACCATATTCTCCGCTTTCTCCAGCCCCTGACGCAGCGCGCGGAAGGTGGCCTCACGAAAGTCACCCCCATGCGTATGTTCGTTATGCGCACGACCCCTTAGGAGCGTAATTTTCATGTCGGTGACCGGCATGCCTGTCAATAGCCCATGATGCTCCCGTTCGTAGAGATGAGACTGAACCAGATTCTGATAGTTAAAACTCAGTTCATCAGGATGACATACACTAGTGAAGTGTAGCCCGCTGCCTCGCTCTCCTGGTTCAAGCAGGAGGTGCACTTCCGCGTAATGCCTGAGCGGCTCGAAATGTCCATATCCTGTCACAGCAGACTGTATCGTTTCTTTATACAAGATTTCCGGTTGACCGAAAGAGACATCGAAACCGAAGCGTTCCTTCACCACCTGCTCCAGCACTTCTAATTGGATCAGACCCATGACGCGAATGTGAATCTCTTGCAAACTCTCTTCCCAAACCACATTCAAAGACGGGTCCTCCGCATTTAGAATGCGAAACGCACCTAGCACTTGCTGCACGTGAAGCGAACCATCAAACTGTACTTTCGACTGTAGCGTCGGCTCGGTCTCATAAGCAAAATTGTCTGAGTAGAGCCCCACCCCTTGACCAGCTTTGGCCTCGGACAAGCCGACGACCGCGAACAAATCGCCAGCAGTTACTTGTTCAACCGAGTGTGATTTCCTACCCGTAAACAATAAGATTTGTGTAATCTTCTCTTCGTATCGAAGTCCACCGCTCTCATAGCTGAGCAGCTCCCGTACCTTCAGGTTGCCACTCAGCGCTTTGACGAACGTTAGTCTCAATCCGTTTGCTGCGTGTCGAATTTTATAAATGCGCCCCCCGAATGGAGCTGTCTCGTCGTAGGACGCGGTCGTCAACAAGGACAGTTGATTCAGGAATTCTAAAACGCCATCATCTTGTAGTGCCGAGCCGTAAGCGCAGGGAAAAAGACGTCCTTCCCGTATCATCTCCTGCAAGGCCCCCAGCCAAAAAGCTTGATCCTCTCTTTCCTCTATGAACGCTTCTAGCAATGAGTCGTTCCGCTCCGTCAGCATCTCTCGCAGCCCCTCAGCGACGATACCGTTGTCGAAGCTGTCCTTGATGGAACAGACATCCCCTGTCAACTGACTGCGTATCTCCTCTTCCGTCCTGCTGGCATCCGCGCCGATCCGATCTGTTTTATTGATAAAGAAAAATGTCGGTATCCGATGTTTGCGCAACAACTGCCAAACTGTCTCGGTATGACCCTGAACACCTTCTACCGCACTGACAATCACGATAGCGTAATCCATTACCCCGATCGCCCGCTCCATCTCAGAAGAAAAATCGACGTGTCCGGGTGTGTCGATTAAATAATAAACGTCGCCCTGATGGTGCATAACCGCCTGATCGGCGAACACGGTAATGCCTCTTTTCCTCTCGATATCGTGGCTATCCAAAAAGGCATCTTGATGATCCACCCGGCCCCGTGACCGGATGCTGTTCGTATGGTATAGCAACTGTTCGGCGAAAGTAGTCTTGCCCGCATCCACATGGGCAAACAAGCCGATCGTTAGACGCTTCATGTTATCCCTCTTCCATAGCTACTCGACTGCATTTTTCTTTTCTCATTAAAACATAAGAATGGAGCAGAAGAATAGTTTCGCACATTTTCATTTCCTACAGGCTCGTATCAGTTGCCAAGCTTCCCCCATTCGAATCCTGATCCTTTTCAGACGTACCGTAGTGCATGGCGTACGGAGGCGAATTATTCGCGACGTTAGCATCATTGGAAGTGCCGCACCATGCATCCGATTTTTAATGATTGGTAGACGTGTGGGTCCAGCTGCACGTTGTCTTTTGAATAACGGGTTCCAACGTGTGTTATCAAGAGATAATGTTTTGGTGTTTTTCCGTGTAAGATAAATGGGTCCGTATGAAAACGGTAGCGAATAGGGTTACCGTTTTCGATGCATCGGCTCCCTCCTCTTTTGAAAACAAGTGCTTGCTTCTCGTTTTCTTAAGAAGCAAGCACTTGATTACTCATTCTTTATGCTGGATGATTTGACCTGTAAAAGCATCGATGCTGTCTCCTGCTTGTTCATTTCGCTCTGCTATGTAGGCAAGGACGGGAAGTTCAGCTTTTTGTCCGCCAATGATAGGCTTCATGTATACCAGTTTAAGCGGATGATACTTGAGGTACTCTTTTGCCGCCTGTTCAGCACTTACTGCTTTGTTGGGGGTGGGCAAGTTCAGCTTCCTGTGTCCAAATTCCCCACTCATTTGCACTGGCATGCCTGTTTCACCATTAATCGTGACCGCATAGGTTTGATCAACGATCGGGATATCGTGAACGGTTGGATAAAACGTAAAAGTATAATGATCCCCTTGCCAATAGTAGCTATTGACTTCTGATACAATCATTTTGGTATCCGTGTTCAAATAAGTTTGCAAAAGCTGAACAGCAGTCTTTTGAGCGTCTTCACGCGTTACTTTTCTAGTAACTTTGCGTTCAATCTTCGTCTTCTCTTCCACACCTACTGACTTTACTTGCCCTGTTTTCTCCTGAACGATCACAAAACCGCTCTGTTCACCTTTTTGCCATCTAAATTCCTTCATGCCTTCACGCATGCGGTCAGAGAAGCTCTGTTCCGAAAAAGCTGCTCCGGCAGAATCCAAACCGACGATGCTTTTCAAAAGAGCAACAGCCTCATCTTTGTTTTTAGCCATTAATTTTTGATTGCCATGGGTTAGCGGGATGGCGGGGGACAACTGACCTGATAAAGGTTGAAATTGTGCACTCCTCGTTTCTAGCGACATGCCAGTCTGGGCATCCATATAACCGGACCACATGGGTTGATAGGTTAAAACGGGATCGTTACCTGCTGGACCCAGACGATATACGAGCTTCATCATGCTAGTCAGGGCATTTTCCGCTTGTTCTAACGAAATAGCCTTCGTTGGTTCGGGGAACTTAGAGACATCGACAAGGTAAGAGCCATTTTCATCTTTGTTTAAGCTGACAATTTGCCCCTGTGAGTTCACATCAACAAATACATTCTGGTTTAGATAAGGGACGCCATTGATCACTCTTCTAAATACCACTTCATTTACTCTCTTCGATTCACTCTCATCGAATTGCAGCTCCGTTGCCAGCTGCCCGAATAATTCCTTCAGAAATGTCTGCGCTTTTTCCTTTTGGACCTCCAAAGAAAACTTGTCTTCTTTGTTGGGAACCTCCACTTCCAAATCGAAGCTGTTTACTTCTCCGCTTCTCCTATCCAAATAGATGGTCAGCTGCGGCGCGGATCTGTCGGCTTTATTTGTTCGTGTGACTACGACCACACCGCTTTTTTCATTGATAGCCATCGTTTGATTAGGCAATTCTTTCATATAGGGAAGTGCCTTGGATAATTTATCTATTGTCTTGTTAATATTGTCTAATATTGTTGGATCAACAGCTTTTGTTTTTCCTTCCGCGAAACCCGATTCAGCCATCCACACTGGCGTTGTTGCTACTACAGAAGCAACGATTAATGACAGGATAGCTCGATTCATCATTCTCATCTTCGTACCTCCTGGAAATGTTTTCTTTACGTTATTCGTTTGAAATTCCAAAAGGTTACAGTTCGATTCGAATATAACGATGATAAGTCAGAGAAGGACCCACCCTGTAAAAATCAGGATAAGTCCTTTTATAGTTAAGGGTACTGGCGGCAAGTTATTAAACTAACGGGCAGTTATTTTTCAATAGCTCTTGTTTTTATGCTTCAGACAATGGTAAAATATAACAAGAACATTAGTTCGCATTTTGTTTATATTCCTACAGATAGGGGGAATAGGCGTGGTTGAAATACTGCCATTATGGCAAGAAGCAAATCGTAACTTTATTGTGATAAGCAACTTCGCCATCCATCAGCATGTGCAAGCTTCTCCCGTTTGTTTCGTTAAGGAGTCGACGCGTACATGATCCAATTGACGAACCGCCAAGCACGGCAATTTCTGTTAATGAAGCACGGGCTGTTGGGCGAATATCAGTTTACCGGAAAGCAGGGCGTAATGGATTTTGTGCGGCAGGTCGGCTGTATTCAATTTGATCCCATCGATGTTTGCGGAAAAAACGCCGAACTGGTTCTGCAGTCGCGAATTAAAGGATTTACCAAGAATATGCTTGACGAATTGCTGTATCAAGATAGATTCCTGATCGATTATCCCGACAAGAATTTGGCCATTATCCCTATCGAGGACTGGCCGTATTTTGAGCGATACAGGCAAGCCGCCCGACAACATGCCAAGCGCTATCCCGAAATGGAGGGCTTGACAGCGCAAGTACGGACTCATATTCAAAATCACGGTACGCTAAGTTCGGATGAACTGAAATTGGATGGAGATTTCACTTGGCAATCGGCCATCCACTGGAGCAGCGGAAACAATACATCGCGATCGGTGCTAGAACAGATGTACTCGACAGGCGAGTTGATTATCCATCATAAAAAAGGAACGCGTAAATACTACGATATTGCCGAGAAGTACATACCGCCAAACCTGCTAAATGCACCGGAGCCACTGGAGGACGAGCTTGAGCATCACAAGTTGCGGGTACTGCGTCGAATCGGCGCTGTTGGCCTTTTATGGAATCGCGCATCCGATGCCTGGCTGAATATATGGGGATTGAAAGCGGAGCAGCGCAACGAGGTTTTCCGCCAACTGTTACACGAAGATCGCATTGTTGCTGTTACCGTAGAACAAATGAAGGATACGCTATACTGTCGCACGGAGGATTTGCCGCTTATTGAAGCCGTCCTGCAAAATCCATCGCCGAAATTACGCTGCGAGCTGATTGCTCCGCTGGACAATTTGATATGGGACAGAAAGCTGATCAACAAATTGTTTGGCTTCGATTATACTTGGGAGATTTACACGCCTGCAATCAAACGAAAATTCGGCTATTATGTGCTGCCTCTATTGTACGGAGAGAGCTTCATCGGACGAGCCGAGGTAATCGTGGAACGAAAAGCCGGGACGCTCGTTGTTAAAAACATCTGGTACGAGAACGACATAAAGCCAACAAAGCAATTGCGAACAGCTTTGAACAATTGTTTTCAAAATTTCGCATTTTTTAACGGATGCGAGACGATTTCGACAACGTTAATTTGAATAGCAAGCAAAACACCAGCGGTAGTCTAAGACTTTATTTCCAAGGTCTTACACTACCGCGTTAGATCAACAACTCCAGTCTGAAACACTATTTTCACCAGACATTTACTTCATCACTTCGTCAAACACAGATTCTATTTGATCCACGTCTTTCGACACCGCGAATAAAATAAACGGCCCACTCGTCTTCAAAACATGTTTTTCGATGAGAAAATACTCCTCTGGGCGATAGTCTTTCAATTTGATTGTTTGGGCCTCGATCCGTTGTTGTATTTTCTCTATTACATGTTCGGTATCGCTCGCATCTTTGACTTTGATAACAGCCAGTTCATCCGCTTTTACATTGGATGAAGCCGTGTACAGAATGAAATCCTCCACTTTGTCTGCCTCGATCTGATACAACTTCTGCAGTTTCGTCAGATCCCCTTGCTTCATATTCTGTAAGCTTACTGTTTGTTGAATTCTTTCTCCCACTTCGGCGGACGAAAGTTCTTCGGAAGTCCCGCCGTCACTGGAGCATCCGGTCAACATTCCCATTCCGATTACAAACATAAGTAGTAGTAAAAACAAAAATCGCTTCATTCCATTCACTCCATGATGTTCAGAATAGAGGTGTCTTCAAAAAACGTTTTGACATTGTAAAGGAATAGCATGTCGTGAAACTGCCGATCTTGGATAAGCTTCGCTACGGATTCCTCATAATATCGAAGGTCTACGACATCAATCTCCGCGAAGTGTTCGGCCAAAAAGGGAATCAGACTATTGGCGTACGAATCTTTCACGACTAGCAGCTTCTTCCCGTCCGGATGGTCCGTTGTGATTCGTACCAGTGCATGGTTGCCGTTCAGGAATACTGTATACTTATCCTTTTTGGACAGATTATCCATCTGGTACAAGGAATCCGTAGTACGTCCTTCGTCCACGTAGTCCACCTTCTTTTTGCGTTCCTCCTTCGGCAGATAGAGATCGATACGATCGGGCTGTAGATGACGAAAGCCGCTTTTCGAATAGAGTGATCCGTAGAATGCATCCGTCACCTGCCGAATGTTGAACGCAGCTTCGTCTTTTGGAACAATCCCCATCTGCTTGCACAACACCCGATAGGCATCATAAGCGCCCTTGCTTGTCCAATGATGATCTGTTTTATAAAAAATGGCATCTTCGCGTCCGGCAGACAGCGCGGGATAGACATCAACGAAGCGAATATCAGATGGAAGCGATTGCCGAACTCGATTGAGCGCAGCATGCTCGTCGCCCATTGGCGCGTAGGCAGGGAGTTTATCCTGAAGCAACGCGGCGGTTGGTACCAGCATGATGTACTTGCGAAGGTCAGGTGTTGTCTGGTGAATCGACTGAATGGCCTGAACCCTGTCATTCACCTCGGCATCGAGCGGCGATGAGAAATGCTGAATCAGGTATCCATCCTTGCCCAGATAAACGCCGTTGCTGTCCTTTTTGCCCATAACACGATCCGCATCCGTTTTTAGCCCGATCCAAACGTCCCGGAAAGCAAATTGATCGGTGATATAAGCTTCGTAATCAGAAGTGAACTTCCCCGCCAGCAGTGATCGTAGTGAAAATGGCGGCTTCTTTTCTAGCACCCTGTTTTCCGACTCCGAGAACGCCTGATCAGGAGTCAGTATGTTCAAAACAGCCACCACGAGGATAAACAGCAAGAACAACAAGCCCGTCACGGTTCGTGTCCGTTTGTCATAGCTGGTCAAGGCCTCTCCCTCCTCTCAAAACCGAAAATATAAGAATGGATTGTAATCCTCAAAGACCAAATAAGCGGACGACAAAACCAAGCTAATGATAGAAAATGCTAGAGCAGCGATCATGCCTACCGAATTCCATCGTGTTTTCATTTGCTCCCATACTTTCCCTGGTAGCGGTGTCGCGCATAAGGCCAACAGAACGAGCAATCCCCCATACGTCGTCAGTTCGTAGAGCGCCTGGCGATCCACCCATTCGTGCGCTCCGAAACCAAACATCGTACTGATGAAAATCCACGCGGAAGGCAAATGTTCGAATTCAAAAAAGACCCACCCGACGACGACAATCAGCAGCGTGTAGAGATGTCCTGCCCAGTTGGGCCAATGCTTCAGCCATTTCAGCAAAAACAGCTTCTCCAACACAACGAAACAGCCGAAATACAAGCCCCATACGATAAAGTTCCAGCTCGCCCCATGCCACAGTCCCGTTAAGAACCATACGATCAAGAGGTTTCGGAACTGCTTGCCCAAGCCAAACCGGTTGCCGCCGAGCGGAATATAGACATACTCCCGGAACCAGGAACCGAGGGAAATATGCCATCTGCGCCAAAATTCTGTGACGCTTCGTGAAATATACGGATGGTTGAAGTTTTCCGGGAATTCAAAACCGAACATTTTGCCGAGCCCGCGCGCCATATCCGAATACCCGCTGAAATCAAAATAAATTTGAAACGTAAACGCCAAAATGCCGAGCCACGCGGAAAGGACCGTCAATTCCTCCATCGGCGTCGACTTCACATTGGTCCATAAGAGTCCGATATTGTTGGCGAGCAGTACTTTTTTGGCCAATCCCCGGATGAACCATTCCGTTCCTTCGCCGAACCTCTCCAGCGTCACTTTACGAAAGACCAGCTGCTCCGCAATATCTCCGTATTTGACGATGGGACCTGCGACCAGTTGAGGAAACATCGTGACGTAAGTGCCGAAAGCGACGAAATTTCGTTGTGCCGGCACTTTACCAAGATATACATCCACTACATAGGACATCGTTTGGAATGTATAAAAGGAAATACCGACGGGTAGTGGCAGATCAGCCACCTGAATATGCAGACCAAATAGATCATTTACATTCGAAACGACAAACCCGGCATATTTGAAGAAACCGAGAATCGCCAAACTACCGCAGATGGAAATGAACAACACTACTTTGGCGATCGGCTTACGGTGTCTGTACTTGTCGATCACAAGCCCGTTGATATAATCAAATACCGTTGTAAAAATCATGAGGATGATATATACCGGTTCGCCCCATGCATAAAAGATGAGGCTCGCTGCGAACAGAACAGCATTTCTCAGCTTATTGGGCGACAAATAATAAACGAGCAGCACGGCGGGCAAAAATTGAAACAGAAAAATCAGACTGCTGAATACCAACGTTCGTTTCCTCCCGCGCCGTTATTTTGCGCTCTCCATACGCGCCAGCTCATCTTTTACGTAATCGAGCAGGATCGGATAAAACTTGGCCTGGAAATGAATGCCGTCTGCATCGTACATGTCAGGATGATCGGCAACAATTGACGATACATCGATGTATCCGACTTTTACCTTGCTTGCCAGCTCTTTCAATCCCTTATTGTAGTCACCGATATTTTGATAGCGGGGCTCCGCTTTTTCTGCCTTGGCCGTAACCGGTGTAACGGATAATATCGTGATGGGTGCCTCAGGGAGCCTTTCTTTGATGCGCTCGATCAATTGAGCGTAGTACGATAACGAATATTCCTTGGGGTGGTCGGTCGGCCATAAAATGTCGTCCGAACCCAGTTGGATAAAAATATGCTCAGGCTTTCGCTTGACTAATTCGTCCAAATCTTCCAGCGCGAATTCAGCCGTTTTCCCTGCACCTGCCAGCACGTTCTCATCTTTCAACACATCATGGTAAGACAATCCCTCCGTAATCGAATCTCCGAGAAAAACGCTTGTTTGATACAGTGATGCATATGAGGTTTGCTCCGGTGTGGAGATGTCACCAGCTTGTCTAGTAATCTCTGAAGCGGGTGGTTGTCCATTGGTGCCACATGCCGCAACCGTTAAGGCGACCATGGCGAACAGTGTAATACCCATCATTTTCTTTTGCACTTTCATCTTTCCCCTTTCTTTTTGAACAAGGTAAAGAGTAATCGTCGGATATCAAGATCAGATGCAGATCAGTTGCAGATTGGGTAGAAATGCAATAAAAAAAGTGCAGAACCGAAGTTCTACACTTTCGTTTTCTTCAATTCAAAATAGAACAAGACGCCTTCGTCCGTATTCATTGCCCCATAGTCCGCCCCGTGTAGTTCTAGTATCTGCTTGGAGATCGCCAGGCCCAAACCGGTTCCCCCGGTCGTACGGTTGCGGGAATGCTCAACTCGGTAGAAGCGATCCCATATCTTCTCCAACTGCTCGGCAGGAATCTGGACGCCTTTGTTTTCGATGCAAATCTTGACGGTATCCTCCCCTTCAACCGTCGAGATGACAATATCCTCTTGTTCCGGCGTGTAGCGTATGGCGTTTGTCAGGAAATTCACGATTACCTGCTCGATTCGATGCTGATTGGCGGTGACTTCAACTGGGGCTAAACGGTGGTGCAACTGTAACTGCTTGCCGGCAAGATCTGGTGCCAACTTTACGCAGATTTTCTCCAGTAGCATATCAATCCGGAACGAATCCATCTGCATTCTATACGTACCGGATTCATATTTTGCCAATTCCAGCATATCGGTAACCAGCAGGTTCATCTTCTGCACTTCATCTTCCATCGCAGCAAAATAGTAGTCACGCTTCGGGCTGTCCGCCTTATCCTTCAAAATGTACAGGCAGCTTTCCATGATGCTGAGAGGAGTTTTCAGCTCATGCGACACGCCCGCTATAAATTCTTTACGCGTTTGCTCCAGCCGCTTTTCTTTCTCAATATCCTGCTCCAGCCGGACAATATGAGCATGCAGCATATCCGAAAGTCGATTAATATTCCGTGACAGGCTCCCGATCTCATCCTCTGTCTTGATCGGAATTTTTTCAGAGAAGTCTAGCTTGGCCATTTTTTGCGTCATGTCATCCATGCGGAGCAAAGGACCTGCTATTCTGCGGGAGTAATAGAAGGAGGCGAGCAGAACGAGCAGCAAGGTACCCACAGTGATGTAGCCGTAATAACTTCGCATGATCTCCGCCGCTTCGTTTACGGGCTGCAGCGATGTCATGGCAAACAGATAGGCGGGTTTCCCTGTTTGATCGGTCACGCGCTCAACGAATATTTTGTAATCGATATTGTTCTCTTGGTAGTCCATTATGGTGCTTGTTTGCTCCACAACATCTCCGTAGAGAAGATCCGCTTGAAAAGCTTTCACCCGTTCAAGAAATAAGCGGTTCATATAGCGGGATACATCCGCGCCTTGCGGTTTTCGGACCTGTGTGATGGTTCCACGAAACAAAACGCTGGGATACCGCTCATGGTATTCGGTGCCACTCTTGAATCTCGGGACGACCTCATACTCTTTTTTGACGAGTTGCTGATTCTCCAGTTGATCTTCCTCTCTGAGATTGGAGACACTCCTCCCGATCCGTTGCGCAAACCAATGATTATTGAACATGATCCCTTCCATGGCAATCTGTTGTCCCACTTTCACATAAGGATCGAGGAAGGGGGTATCGGTGCTTATATCCTCCGCATCCATGACCGTGTACAACGGAACGACAAGCGACTTGCCAGAAAGAGCAGGGATGATGTCTGAGTCCTCCAGACGGACCTCCATCTGGAAATCGTCAGTATATTTCAACTGGCCTCTATCATCCAGTCGAGCGAACCAGGCATTCGTCTTTTGATAAAACTCCTGTTCCTTCCTGACTTCATCCTGGGAAGCACCGTCATGAGTCAACTCGTTTTGCCGATAGGATTGAAGGGCTTCCTTCACCTTTTCTACCTTTTGATGCACATAATACTGCTCGAAAAATACGGTTTGTCCGATAAAAATGCTCGCGATCACAGACAGGCATAATCCCGTCGTGAGCAGAAATAGCTTGCGTACAATGCTTGTTCTCATGGTCGCTCCTCGAATTTATAACCGGAACGAACAACCGTGACGATATGCTTCGCATGATCTCCCAGCTTGGAACGCAAATTCCGAACATGGCTGCTGAGCGTACGATCCTCGCCGACAAAGTCGTAACCCCAGATTTTTATAATGAGCTGTTCTCTAGAGAGGATAATGCCTTTGTTTTTCATCAAGTAGGCCAAAATTTCGTATTCCGTGTGCGTCAGGCTATAATTCTTACCCTCAATCGAAACGGTTCGGGACGGCAAGTGAATCGTAATCCCCCCTCCGGACAACATATCCCCCGGTTCGTGCATTTGTCGGTTTTCCAGCAACCGTTTGGAGCGTGCCAGCAGGATGGGAGGACTGCACGGTTTCACCACATAATCGTCCGCCCCGAGCTCGAACCCAAGCAACGTGTCATCCTCATCCGAACGAGCTGTTAACATCAGAATGGGGACGTTGGAAACTTTGCGAATGCGTCTGCATACTGACCACCCGTCCAATTCTGGCAGCATAACGTCCAGAATGATCAAATGCACTTCATGCTCTTGAAATAACGTCAGAGCCTGACTCCCGTCCCCCGCTTCCAGCACTTCGTATCCCTCGTCCATCAAGTATTCCTTCATAATCTCTCGCAAAACCTGCTGGTCTTCCACAATCAGTATCGTTTTCGCCATGCTAATGACCTCTCGCCCTCTATCTCTCCAAAAGATATTTTTTAGAATGGTATCATGACTTTGCGGTCGTCACAATATGGCTCAGCTTCAAATCGACATTCGAGATACCTTCACCTTCCATTACGGGCGCACAACAAAAGCCAAATCTTGTCGTCTAACAAGATTTGGCTCGTCTCTACTATTATTCTGCTAACAACATTCTTTCCTGCCCCATGAACTGGAGAGTCATCCTCATCGCTTATTTTTCAATTTTGTAATAGCGATCCCCGGTCTTCGGATTGAAGTATACACGACGTTTTTCCTGCGTTACCGGATCGATCGTCACTTCATTCGTCGGCTCAAATCCAGGCGGGACGACTTCGCCGTGGTCTTGGTGCAGTCTCTTGTCCTTGATTTTCGAGATGATTAGCAAAATGATGAGTAGCAAGACCTGAAAAACGATGTAGGAAATGATATAAATCATTCATTTACACCTTTTCAATGACAACTGCTGTACCGTATGCGACAACTTCCCCCATATTTCCCATATTTCCAGAGTCGTAACGACACATGACCACAGCGTTAGCTCCCATGGCAGTTGCGTTTTTTATCATGCGGTCAAGTGCCTGCTTGCGCGCGTCCTCCAGAAGCACCGTGTACTCCTTGATTTCTCCGCCAACGACTGAACGAAGACCAGCCATGATGTCTCCGCCAATTCCGCGTGCTCGAACGATTAAGCCGAATGTTGTTCCTTTCACTTCAACGACACGATATCCTGGAATGTTTTCTGTTGTTACAACGATCATTTGCTTCTCCTACTTTCTATCGTTTTATTTTTCAAGATCACATGTAGTACGATGTCAGCGCTAAAATGACTGATGATCGCAGCTTCTAAACCGTATTGCCAATATAGGAAGCCAAACAAGATGCCCAAGATACCGTTTAGCAACAACGTCCATACAGTGACCACGTTACCTTTTCCGTACGTCATGTAATTGGTTGGAAGATGGGATACCGCGAAAACAATGGCGGCCACACAGATGCCTAGCCAATAGGAACTTCCCAGCCATCCCATCTTCTGTGCCAAAAAGACGACAACAGTCATAACCCCTAGACGCATGAGCACTTCTTCGCAAACTCCTCCGTAAAAAGACGAGAGAAAGCCGAAGAATCTTGATGAAATCGGTTCTTTCCCCATTATTGTGGTCATGTGTTGTTGAAAGAAAGAACGGTCCAACCATTTTACCAAGAGACCTACCACGACACCTGAACCAATCGATACAGCCAAAAACGACCAAATGGAAAAAGGCAGCTCCGCTCTGGACACCCAATGATCGAGAATCCAGAGTCGAAGACCAGTGGAAGGCATGAGCCATAGACCTATCGCAGTCGCCAGAGCCAAAAATATACAACTCTGAATGATCATAATCGCAACCATGACAGAAACAGGCGGGACTTTGTTAGTAGAATAGATGGCGGCTTGTAGCTGTACTTGTTGGCGAATCACGTTGGATTGAATAGGTATCGTGCATAGAGCGCACAGTACACTAACCAACCAGATCAGCCAAAAATGTTCCATTTCTACGCCTCCTCTTTAGATTTCTGATCGCTCTAAAAAGTACCAGCCCATAAAGAAAAACACGATGTTGAGTGTAAAGACACCTGCGAGGCCCGGTAACCCTGTGATGAAAGCTTGGGCCAGCGTTGAGTTTTCTTGAATCACCATCATCGCCGCATTTGACAATCCACCTGGTGACACCATATCTAAAAATTTACCCAAAAATTGTGGAACAGTGAAGATCAGGATATTGAATACCAGCGAGGCTCCACCGGCACCAACAGCATTGCTAAAAAAGCTGGAGGCGCACAGCGTTGTTGTGACGACAAGGAATAGATTCGGTATGTACATCAACGTACCGATCCATACATGGGTCCAATCTAGTTTTCCGAAAAGGATCTCCGTATAATAGGCAGTTATCCCCATCCCGATTAGCATGCTTGCCATTGTTAACGTGTAGTAGGTAATTGCTTTGGCGAGATAGTATTTAGCTCGACTGATGGGCTTGACGAATACCATGGATGCTACCCCTGAGGCTTTCTCTCCGGCAATGGACCCCATGACGATAAGGATTAGCACAAACGTGCCGAGTGAGCTGAATTTGCTAATCGCCGTCGAGAGTACTTCCGGCGCAGACGGGGTTGGAATTTTGATGACGGCCCCTTCTGGCAGTCCAGTGGAATTGGCCAAAATATCAGGGAGCATTTTCATCGTAATCGGTTGTGTAATCATTAAAGCAATAAACACAATCGGAATGATGAGAATCTTGTAGGTTTTGACCAATTCATTAAATTCTTTTCTGATCATTGGGTGGGAAGTCATCAGTTATTCACAACCTTTAGGAAAATATCTTCGAGGGTCGATGCGGACAAGCGATAATACGCCAGTGTCCCGCCAGTTTCCAAAAGAATGTGCGGCAGGAGTGCCTTGGCTTTTTCCATGTCATTGATGAGAACTTTGTAA
This sequence comes from Brevibacillus sp. RS1.1, assembly GCF_013284365.1. Taxonomy (NCBI): domain Bacteria; kingdom Bacillati; phylum Bacillota; class Bacilli; order Caryophanales; family Paenibacillaceae; genus Brevibacillus; species Brevibacillus sp. RS1.1. The sequence goes on along the minus strand of NZ_JABSVA010000001.1, from coordinate 43,168 downwards.
ATATTGCCGTCTAGGTTCCATTCCCTGATCCAGGTTAGCCCATTCAATACATCGGTTAAATCTATGTCTTGTTGATCAAGCTTGAATTCAATCAGTGGCTCCACATGGTTTGCTCGCAGCTGATCCAAACTGGACGACAGCACCACCGTACCGTCCTTGATGATGACGATGTGGTCGGCGATTCTTTCGATGTCATCCAAAATGTGAGTCGACATAAAAACTGTCATATGTTGTTTCAACTTTTCTATTAGCAATAAGACGTCATATCTGCCCATGGGGTCGAGCGCGGAAACAGGCTCGTCCAAAACGAGTAGCTTGGGGTTGTGGATGAGCGCCTGGGCAATACCCAGACGCTGCTTCATCCCTCCGCTGTAACCGCTTATTGGGCGGTTCCTCGCCTCATTGATTCCGCATAACTCCAAGAGTTCATCCGTCCGCTGCGCAATTGTGCGCTTGTCCAATCCATAAAGTTTGCCCACCCAATGCATCCACTCTGTCGCTGTCATGTAGTTGTAAAAGGCTGGGATTTGTGGGCAATACCCTACTTCACTTGTGACTTTATTGCGGTCAGTCACGACGTCGTAGCCTACTACTTTCACTTTTCCTCTGGTCGGTGCAGCCAATCCGGTTAGGATGCGAATGGTCGTCGTTTTCCCGGCACCATTCCCCCCAAGAAAACCGACACAACCGATGCCATCGACGGAAAAGGTTACGTTCTTTAACGCTTTATGCTCTTTATATTCCTTTGTGAGGCCTTCACATTCGATAACTCGCAAAGAATGTCAACCCTTTCCTCGGTTCTCTTGAGCTAGTCTTTTCTGCCTACAAAGAAATACACGATCGGACCCAAGGTGTTTATAAAGATAATGCCGAGAGCCCATGGCCATTTTTTTCCACCTGCAACGCGGTATGCTTCACGTCGAGCCAAGTCGATTAATGCAATAACTGCTAGGATCAATTGAATAGCAATGATAGGTGCAAGTAGCTGAATGTCAAATGGCATGGATAAAACCTCCAATATTTGTAGTTATTTTAAAGTTTATCACTATTTTGGTTATTTTCCCACCCGCCACCATGATAATGAGGTGACGGATGGGCATTATTTTTTTATTGCAGGGCTTGCTCCGGTAATTTTAGTTGGCCGCTTCTGATAAAGTAATCAAGGACTTTACCGAAAACTTCCTCGTCAATTTCCGGGCAATCAATGTCGTTTTGACGCAGTAAACGTGTCGTTTTATTGCCTATATAGACTACACTTCCTCTGCTTGTGTGGCCGTCTGTGAACAGATTGCCGAGCGGAGCGGCTGAGTTGGCTTCATTGCCGTTTTCTTTCGTATCCTCTTGCACCGCCTCAATCCACTCATCCATGGTGACTCGTTCCAATACAAATCCTCTGTCTTCAATCGCCGAAATCAGGTCTTCGTAATCGGTTGAGTTCGGGTTGAGCAAGTGGAAGTTTTCGCTCAAGCTCTGCTCGGTCATGGAGAGATGAACGATTCCCTTACTTGCAAAATCAACTGGCATCATGTCCAGATCGCCGCTCATGTCAGGAGCTTTGCCCAAATCTATAATCCCGGCTGCAATTCTCCACATCAGATCGTCCTTCTGGCATGCTCCTGTTTCGCTGTCCCCAGTCATCCGTCCACAACGGTATATCGCCGCTGGAATGCCGCGTTCGCGAGCGAGATTGACGAGATGCTCGGCTACCCACTTGCTCTGTGTATAACCGGAAGTGAGGACGCGACTGTTCTCTGGCATGTCCTCTTCGCGGAAGGCCATGGATTCTTCTGTTTCTTCGGATGCAAACGTGAAAATCGTTGAGACGAAATGCACAGGCTTGGTCTTTTTGGCTACAGCGAGGCGAAGGATTTCCTCCGTCCCATTTACGTTAGCTTTCTTCAAGGCTGCGTACGGATACACAAAGTTAACGAGAGCACCATTGTGATAGAGCACATCCACTTTTTCAGCCAGCTCGGAGAACTGATCTTCGGACAGATTCAGTCGTGGCTTTGCCAAATCACCGATGACAGGGATGATCCGATGCGCCTGCTCCTCATTCCATAACTCGTATAGCTCTAATGTTTGGCGTAGTCGTGCCATTCCTTCCTCTTCATCAGAAGCTCGAACGAGGCAGTAAATGTCAGCCTCTGTCATCTGTAGCAGGTCACGCAACAAGAAAGCACCAAGGAAACCAGTGGCTCCTGTCAATAATGCTGCTTGGAACTGACTTGGATCACCCACGTACGGATGTTCAGCCTGAATCGCAGGATCGAGTATGACTTCATCCTTGAGATCCTTTGCGTCGATGTCATGGGAAACAACAGAAAGACCGTGTTTGAGAATTTCCTCGATGGTCTTGGCCATACCCGCAATGGTCGGGGTCTCGAATAGGATTCGCAGCGGTACCTCAAGCTGTAGCTCTTCGCGAACCTTGAAGATAAGCTGGGTAGCGAGCAATGAGTGACCGCCAACCTCGAAGAAGTTGTCGTGTACTCCGATTTTGTCCATTTCGAGTACGGAAGCCCAGTGCGTATGCAACATAATCTCGACTGGCGTTTGCGGCGCTTGGTATTCGACGCCTGATTCCGAGCGGTCGTATTCCGGCTTCGGTAGCGCTTTGCGATCCAGCTTACCGTTTGGCGTCTTTGGTAAGCTCTCCATGATCATAAAGTGTTGCGGGATCATATAGGCTGGAAGCTTGTCAGTCAGGAAGTGGTTCAGGTCATGAGACGTACTTGTGTGATTCTCTTCGAACACGATGTACGCTACTAGACGTTTGTCCCCTTCTCTGTCTTCACGAGCGACTAGCACGACTTCCTTGACTTCAGGGTGGTGTCTCAGAACAGATTCGATTTCGCCCAACTCGATACGATAGCCGCGGATTTTGACCTGGTAATCAACACGTCCCATAAACTGAAGATTTCCATCTGGCAAGTAGCGTACGAGATCTCCCGTCCGGTACATTCTCTCCCCTGGCCCACGGAACGGATTCTGCACAAAGCGCTCCATGGTCAGATCGGGGCGGTGGAGATAGCCACGTGCTAAGCCTGAACCACTGAGGTACAATTCTCCCGGCACTCCTACCGGAACTGGTTTTCGATGACTATCTAATACAAAAACTTGCGTATTGAACTGCGGTCGTCCGATCAGTGGTTCGCTGACGGCTCCTTTTTTCACAATGGAGTGTGTAGAGTAAACGGTATCCTCTGTAGGTCCGTAGAGGTTAAAGACTTTTTCTACGTTTTCAAAGGCATACAATTCCTGTGCCAGCTTGTTAGAAAGTGGCTCACCGCATAGGTTCATGACGCGCACCGACGCTGGAATCCCATTCATACGCACCAGCTCCATCGCTGCTGATGGTACGGTATTGATCAGTGTCACCTGATTGGCTGCTGGCAAGGATGGCAATTGTAATGCATTTTCCGCCATGATAACTTTGCCACCCATGGTCAGTGTTGCGAACATTTCGTAGACAGACAAGTCAAAGCAGATTGACGTGGAGAACAGTACGCCACTCATCTCCTCTGGTGTGAATGTGTCGTGTGCCCACGATAGGAAGTAGCTGACACTGCGATGCTCGAGCGCTACTCCTTTTGGATTGCCTGTAGAACCGGACGTGTAGATGACATAGATCAAATTGTCGGAATTTCCAAGCTTGGTCGGGTTCTCCTCGCTTTCGTCGGCAACTGCTTCCCAATCATTGTCCAGGCAGATCACTTTGGCGTTGTGCTCAGGCAGAGTTGGCAACAGTTTTTCTTGTGTTAATAAGACCGGAACTTGTGAGTGTTCGATGATGTAGGCAATGCGATCCGCCGGGTAGCTTGGGTCGATTGGCACATAGGCCCCGCCAGCTTTCATAATGGCCAAAAGTCCAATCATCATCTCGGTTGTCCGCTGTGCGCAGACACCGACGAGTACTTCGGGTCCTACTCCTTGCTTGCGTAAATAATGAGCCAGTTTGTTCGCTTGTCTGTTCAATTCCCCGTAGGTAGTCGTTTGATCTCCTACGATGAGCGCGATGTTGTCCGGGGCTTTCGTTACCATGTCCTCAATCATTTCATAAACGCATTTTTCTTTCGGGTATGGCGCTTCCGTACGATTCCATTCGGTAATGAGTCGCTGTTCCTCTTCCTCACGCATGAGCGGTAGCAAGGTGATTGATTGATCCGGGTTGGCAATGATTTCTTCCAGAAGCTTGTGGAAATGATCAACCATTCGAACGACCGTACTGTGATCAAACAGCGCCTTGTTGTACTCCAAGGTAGCGATGAGACCGGCTGATGTCTCTACCATGGTCACCGTCAAATCGAACTTCGAGGTGACGGCCTCCGCCCCCACATCAAAGCTGCTTATCTGAATATCATCAACAGGATCGACCTGCATCGGGATGTTTTGCAGAATAAACATCACCTGGAAGAGTGGCGAGTAGCTCATGCTACGCTCCAACTGCAGCTCATCTAACAATTTTTCAAACGGTACGTCTTGGTTTGCATATGCCCCTAGAGCTGTTTCACGAACGCGTGCAAGCAATTCGCGGAAGCTTGGTTGACCCGACATATCCGTGCGTAAAACAAGCGTATTGATGAAATAACCAATCAATTGCTCCGTTTCCTGTTTGTTACGTCCCGCAATCGGTGTTCCGACGAGAATATCTTCTTGATTCGTATAGCGGTACAACAGCGTTTGGAAGGCTGCAACCAATGTCATGAAGAGTGTCGTCGTTTCTTTTCCACTCAGATTACGCAATTCTTCCAAGAGATCGGCTTCAAACTGAACGGAGAGCTTTTCTCCTTCGTATGTCTGTACAGGTGGACGCGGTCGATCTGTTGGCAGTTGCAGTAATGGCTCGCTGCCCTTGAGTTTTTCTCTCCAATACTCGAGCTGTCCATCAAGCACCTCTCCACTTAACCATTCACGCTGCCAGACGGCAAAATCTGCATATTGGATCGGCAATTCCGTAAATGGTGATGCCTCACCTTGACTAAATGCTTTGTAATTGGTCATTAATTCGCTCAGCAAAATTCCCATCGACCAACCGTCTGCTGCAATGTGGTGCATCACGAACAGGAACACAAAGTCTTTTTCGTCGAGCTGAACCAGATTGGCACGGAGCAACGGACCTTTGGTTAGGTCAAATGGCTCGAGTGTGACCTCTTCAGCAAGGCGTTTGACTTCTCCTTCTCGTTTCGCAGGATCCAAAGCACGCAGATCGGTTTGGTTCATGACCCAATCGTCCTCAGGGTGAATCACTTGAACAGGACGTCCGTCACGAACCTCAAAGCGAGTACGCAAGCTCTCGTGACGCTGTATGATAGCTTTCAAGCTTTCTTCCCAAGCGATTATGCTGAGGTCTCCCTGAATCCGCAGGAAGGATGGAATATTGTTGACTGAGCTTCCTTGGGTGAACTGCTCCAGGAACCACAAACGCTGCTGGGTAAATGACAATGGGAGCGGTTCTTTGCGAGATACTTTCACAATCGGTGGAGCCATCTTAATGGATGTTTGCTTTGTCAGCATAACTAGCTGTTCACTAAGCCCTTCGACTGTTGGGTATTCAAACAACGCACGGATTTGCAACTCTACCCCAAAGATTTCCCGCAGGCGAGAAACGGTCTGCGTTGCGAGCAGGGAGTGTCCGCCTAACTCGAAAAAGTTGTCGTGTACGCCCACTTTCTCTATGGAAAGGATTTCAGCAAAGACGTTAGCGACCATTTCTTCTACTGGGGTACGTGGCGCGACATATACGGCTGTTAGCTGGCCCCATTCTGGCGTAGGTAATGCTTTGCGGTCAATTTTTCCGTTGACCGTAAGGCGAATTTCCGGAAGCCACATGAAATGCGACGGGATCATGTACTCGGGAAGCTTCTCTTTGAGCCAGAGCTTAATTTCGTCTATGGACGTCTCCTGCTCCAAAGCATGGGTCAGATAGGCTACCAATCGTTTGTCACCAGGTCGAGCTTCTCGGGCGATAACGACTGCTTCTTTGATTCCTGCATGTTGTCTCAATGCCTCTGCAATTTCGCCTAACTCGATACGGAACCCACGGATTTTCACCTGATCATCGACACGACCGATGTAGTCCACGTTGCCATCTGGCAGGTAACGAACAAGGTCGCCTGTTCGATAGAGGCGTTCTCCCGTTTGACCGAATGGATTCGGGATAAAACGCTCTGCTGTAAGCTCTGGACGATTCCAATATCCACGCGAAAGGCTCTCGCCACCAATGTATAGCTCTCCCGGAACACCGATAGGAACTGGCTGTAGATTTCGATCTAACACGTACAGCTTGGTATTCGGGAATGGACGACCAATCGTTGGGGCATGGTCAGCATCCGTTAATCGAGCAATGACCGTACCAACTGTTGCTTCTGTCGGTCCGTAGCAGTTATAAAATTTTCGTCCTTTTGCATAGTGGGCAACCAGTTCGCGGCTGCATGCGTCTCCTCCGACCTCAAGGCAGACCAGATCCGGGTACTCTTCAACAGGTAGTGACGCGAGTACCGAAGATGCCATTGATACCTTGGTGATGCGACGTTCACGAAGGGTGCGAACGAGGTCTGGGCCTGGTAATAGCGACTCACGATCTTCGATGACTAACGTTCCCCCAGAGAGCAGGGCCTGTAAAATCTCGGAAATGGAAACGTCGAAGCCAAATGACGTAAATTGCAGTACACGGCTGGATTCGTTTATTTCAAAGTAATTCATGTAAGCCTGTACCATATTCATCACACTGCGATGCTCAACAGCTACCCCTTTCGGCAACCCTGTGGTTCCGGATGTGTAGATAACATAGGCGAGATTGGTTGCTACGACATCGCTTTGTGCGTTTTCTACGGACATCTGCTCGTAGAACAGTTCTTCTTCATCTAAGCAGATGACTTTCGCGTTCGTTTTTGTGAATGGCTCAGCAAGTCTAGCTTGTGTCAGCACGACAGCCGCTTGTGAATCTTCCAGCATGAAGGCCATTCTTTCTTCGGGATGAGCTGGGTCGACCGGGACATAGGCCGCTCCCGCTTTTAATACACCAAGAATGCCAATGATCATTTCCAGAGAGCGCTCCACGCAGATCGCAACCGTCGTATCAGGCTGCACGCCTTGTGCGAGAAGCAGGTGCGCCAACTGGTTGGCTCTTTGGTTTAGCTTCGCATAAGTCATGGCTTGTTGTTTATACTCAAGGGCCACATTTTCAGGAGTTTTCGCGACTTGTTGCTCAAATGCCTGATGGATGCAAAGTTCGCGTGGATACTCCTTCTCCGTGCGATTCCAATCGATGAGTACCTGCTCGCGCTCGACATCGTCTATCAATGTCACGTCACCCAGATGCATCTCTGGAGACTGGCTCATCGTGACCATGAGCTGGGTGATTTGGTTCAAGACCCGGTCGATCATCGTGTCATCAAAACGGTTTTGTTCATACTTGAGCTTGATGGCCACTTGCTTGCCTGGTGCTGCGACCAAGGTAAGTGGATAATTCGTTTGTTCGACAGCTGCTACGTCGTGTATTTCCAAAGAAACACTGGACGAAGCTGAACTGGACTCTTCTGTTTCTTGCCCTGTTGCTTGTACAGCCGGATAGTTCTCGAATACGAGTATCGATTCAAACAGCGCAGATCCACGCGGCAATTCGCTCCATCCCTGAATGTCGAACAGCGGAGTGTATTCATATTGGCGTATTTCTAACTGTCTATGCTGCAAATCTCTCAGCCACTCTAGCACCGTCGCGTTCGGCTGCAAGGATATCCGGACAGGTAAGGTATTAATGAAGGAGCCTACGATTGTCTCAACATGGGAGAGGTCTGCCGGACGACCTGAACCTGTCGCACCAAAAATGACTTCCTCTTCCCCGCTGTAGCTTCCCAAAATCCAGCCCCACGCCGCTTGTACCACGGTATTGAGTGTTAACTGGTGCTCGCGTACGAATTTTTGCAAGTGCTCGCTTGTCTCTTCTGACAGGAGGACGCTCTTCTCTTCGTATTGCTTCGGCCCCGCGGCGACAACTGCTTTGCTCATTCCCAAGCTGGTTGGCTCGTGGAAGCCTTTCAGTTGGTCTACCCAGAAGCGCTTCGCTTCCTGCATATCCTGACGTTTCAACCAAGCAATGTACTGGGAAAACGGCTGAGGATGTCCAAGCTTAACTTCTTGGCCTTCGCAGATCGCGGCATAATAGGCAAACAGCTCATTCAGTACCAAAGGAACGCTCCAGCCATCAAGAAGAACGTGATGGAAGCTCCAAACGAAACGATACCTTTCTTCTCCTGTTCGGAAGACAACCCATCGTGACAAAGGTACATGTGTAATATTGAAGCTTCGTCTACGGTCTTCCTCCAGAAAAGCGGTAAACATCTCATCCTGTACATCGGAATGCAGATGGCGCCAATCTTCCTGACGAAGAGATACCTTAACCTCTTTGCGGACAATTTGGTGCGCTTGATTCAAACCTTCCCAAACGAAGTGAGTTCTTAGAATGGAATGGCGGTCCATCACTTTTTGCCACGCTTGCTCGAACACCGGCACATTCAGGTTTTTGAAATCAATCGCAAATTGGACGACGTAATCCCCGCTGTCGCTTGCATACAGGGAGTGGAACAGCATCCCCTGTTGGAGCGGAGAAAGTGTATAGATATCCTCGATATGTCGGTCAGAACCGATATGTTTGTCGATGCTCTTCTGATCCAATTCAGCCAGAGGAAAATCGGATGGGGAGTAACCGCCAGCTTCCTCTGTCGCACAATGGACAATAATCTCACGAAGCGCATCCATGAAGTCCTTCGCGACTGCTGTAATCGTGCTCTCTAGATGAATGTTCTCACTGTATCGCCAAGTCACATGTAGTTGTTCCCCTGCAACGACAGCATTTACGTCGATCAGGTGGTGTCTTCCAGCGTCTTGGCTCAGGTTGGAACCGCTGGACTCAGGTGCCCCGCCAAATAAGGAATCACCATCGACAATTTGATCGATTTTGCCCATGTAGTTGAACAGCACTTGTGATTGGATGCGGGATATTTCATCGACAGTATTCTGATCCGCATGAAGGTAACGAAGAACGCCATAACCAAGCCCTTTGTTTGGAATCGCACGCAGTTCTTCTTTGGTCGTCAAAAGTGCTTTTCCGACAGAGAACGTTTCGTCCCATTGAAGATGCACCGGATACATACTGGTGAACCAGCCGATGGTACGGGACAGATCGATTCTCTCTGACAATTCTTCACGGCCATGCCCTTCTACGTTGACGAAGACAGATCGATTCCCCGTCCATCGAGTAAGTGACTTCGCCAAAGCGGTTAGCAGGACGTCGTTGATCTGGGTGCGGTATGCCTGCGGGACGTTTTGCAGTAATGCTTTGGTTTCTTCGTTGGTCAATGTAGCGCTGACGGACTTTGTCGTTGCTTCTGTATTTTCACCAGCCTCTGTCACGTCCACAGGTAGTTGTGCTGAATGGACAGAGGATTTGGTCATCCAGTATCTTTTTTCGTTTTCTAAAGCATCTGAATTCGCGTAGCGCTCCAGTTCTTCCGCCCATTCTTTGTAGGATGTCGTTTTCGCTGGTAGTTTCACCTCTTGCCCTGCGGCAATTTGTTGATAGGCGCTTTGCAAGTCCTCGAGAATGATGCGCCACGATACTCCGTCGATGACTAAGTGATGGGCGACGATCAAAAGACGATTGGGTTTGGCTTGACCCAAATCGAAATAAATGGCCTGAACTACATGCCCTTCAAACAAATTCAGACTTGCCTGCGTCTCATCTGCAATCTTTTCGATGGCCTTGAATTGCTCATCTGGTGTAAGGTGGGACAGATTTTCGATCCGGAATGGAATCGTATCACTTGGCGCATCCATCTCTTGCTTCCAGCCGAGTTCTGTCTGTGTATAGCGCATGCGTAAAGCATCGTGTTGATCGAGCAAGTGTCCTACCGCCTGTTTCAGTGCCCCCTGATCAATGCCTGCCTGGATGGAGAGCAGCACGGATTGATTCCAGTGATGTCTGTTCTTCAACGGAAGCTGGAAGAACCACTTCTGAATCGGCAAGAGCGGCAATTCGCCGATAATCGGACCTTGTTCAGCAAGGATCGCTTCTTTTTCCTCTACGACTTCTGCTAATTCGGCGATGGTTTGGTACTCGAATAATTGCTTCGGAGTGAGCCTTAGACCTGATTGATTGGCACGTGACACAATCTGGATACTGAGAATCGAATCACCGCCAAGCTCGAAGAAATTATCGTGTATGCCAATTTGGTCAATACCGAGAACTTCTTTCCATATCGCGGCAAGGTGTTGCTCCTTTTCCGTTGTTGGTGAGACGAATTTCCCTTCCAACTCAGGACGATTGAAATCAGGTGCAGGTAAATTTTTACGATCTACCTTTCCGTTTGGTGTGAGCGGCAGATATGCTAACGGGATGAAAAACGCAGGAACCATGTAATCAGGCAGTATTTCCTTTAGCGCTTTGCGGATGTCGCTTGTGGCAGTCTCCGTGCCCTCTTCCAAAACCAGGTAGGAGGCAAGACGCTTCGTTCCTTGATGATCCGTGCAGACAGTGACCACTGCTTCTTTTACCGCAGGGTGAGCGAGAATGGCCGTTTCTACTTCGCCTAGCTCGACGCGGAATCCGCGAATGCTTGTCTGATCATCTGCACGACCAATGAACTCAATGCTGCCGTCCTCCAGGTAGCGCACCAAATCCCCTGTACGGTAGAGACGTGCCCCTTCTATCTCACTAAAAGGATGAGCGACAAAGCGCTCTTGTGTCAGTTCGGGACGGTTCAGGTAGCCGCGTGCCAAGGAACTCCCACCAATGTATAGCTCACCAGTGACTCCTACAGGTACAGGCTGCATCCGCGCATCGAGAATATAGACTTGCACATTGTCAATCGGACGACCGATGGATGGTGCAAAGCTTTGTCCTGCCCCTACCGGAACGATACCTGCTGTTGCAACAACTGCATTTTCGGTTGGACCGTATTGGTTCACCAGGGTAAACGGCAGATTCGCACTTGGATAGTGATGGAGCTTGTCTCCTCCTGTCAGCATATAACGAAGCTTAGTATGGCTTGGCCAATTCAGAGCCAGCAAGCTCTCAGTTAAAGGCGTCGGCAAAAAGCTGATCGTGATCTCAGAATGGATGAGCCAATCACGTAGTTTTTCCGGTATGAGGCGGATATCCTCTTCTGGCAAATAAAGTGTGGCTCCTTTTGTTAAATAAGGCCAAATTTCCCATACGGATGCGTCAAATGCCGTCCCGGAGATCTGCGAGGCTCGATCTGCCGAAGTGACATGATATACGCGTTGATGCCAAGAAATTAAATTGAGAAGGGCGGCGTGCTCAATCTCAACCCCTTTTGGCGTACCCGTCGAACCAGATGTGTAGATGACGTAAGCAAGCTGGTTCGTCGTAGTCAAGTTCATTGGAGTCGTCGTACTTTCTTGGGCGATCGACTCCCAGTCTGCGTCCAGGCAAATCAATTGACTCGTACCCGCTGGGAGCTTTTCTGCCAGTCTGGCTTGGGTAAGTACAATCGACATACCTGCATCCTGCATCATGAAGGCGAGACGATCCTTTGGATACGCTGGGTCCATTGGTACGTAGGCACCGCCAGCTTTCATGATAGCCAATTGACCAATCAGCATCTCAATAGAGCGCTCAACGCAGATCCCTACCAAATTTTCCTGACCGATTCCCTGTTTTTGCAGATAATGCGCCAGTTGATTCGCTTTGGCATTCAATTCCGCATACGTAATGGAGTGGTCTCGTGTGACAACAGCCAGCTGGTTGGGCATTTCACGAGCGACCTGCTCCACCAGTTCATGTACGCAATGATCCTTGGAGTAGGCAATTAGGGTGTTGTTCCATTCGGTTACGACCTGCTGCTGCTCCGTTTCTCCCATCAACTGTAGAGCGGTGATCGCTTGATTAGCGTTGGCAGCAACGGCTTTGAGCAGCTGGGTAAAGTGTTCGATCATTCGTTCTACTGTATGCTGATTAAAGAGAGAGGTATTGTACTCGAATGTTGCGGACAAACCCTCTGTCGTCTCTGCCATCGTCAAGGTGAGATCAAACTTGGTAGTCTCTACCTGTTGATCCCCTTTTGGAGGCAAAATACGAATTCCGTCAAGTGCTTCTACCTGAACCGGAATATTTTGCAGAACGAACATCACTTGGAACAATGGCGAGTAACTGAGACTGCGCTCTAATTGCAGCTCGTCTACGAGCTTTTCAAAGGGTAAATCTTGATGGGAATAGGCTCCCAGGGCTGTTTCCCGCACACGGCTAAGTACCTCTCTGAAGCTCGGGTCTCCTGACAAATCTGTTCGCATCGCCAATGTGTTGATGAAAAATCCAATTAACCCTTCTGTCTCCTGGTGACTGCGTCCTGCTACAGGAGTACCGACGAGAATGTCGTCCTGCCCTGTATATCGATACAAAAATACTTGGAAAGCGGCGAGCAACGTCATAAACAACGTCGTACCTTCGCGTTTGCTCAAAGAAAGCAGATGCGTCATCAATTCTTTGTCATACATCAGTGTGATGCTGCTTCCTTCATAGGACTGAACAGCAGGACGGGGACGATCTGTTGGCAAGGCGAGAAGCGGTTCTGCTCCACCCAGCTTTGCACGCCAGTAGGACAGTTGCTTTTCCAATACATCTCCTGTAAGCCATTCACGCTGCCATGCCGCATAATCTGCATATTGTATAGGCAGGTCAGTAAGTTGTGGTACTTCTGATTTGCTAAATGCCTGATAGCAGGTAAATAATTCGCTCAGTAAAACACCCGCTGACCAACCATCGGCGATGATATGGTGTACGTTCAGCAGGAAGATGAAATCCTGCTCTCCTGTTTGAATAATCGTCGCACGCATGAGCGGGCCTGTGACGAGGTCAAACGGCTTGTTCGCGTCTTCTTTGGTCAAGCGTTGTCCTTCTTCGTCTCGTCTATCATCTGGCAGCTCTCGTATATCCATTCTGCTCAGTTTCCAATCTATCTCTGGATGAATGACCGCAACAGCTTCCCCGTTGATGTCGGAGAACGTTGTACGCAAGCTCTCGTGACGGCGGATGATCATCTGCAAACTTTGCTCGAGCGCTTCGATGTTTAGCTCGCCTTGTAAGCGAACGGCAGTTGGGATGTTATAGAGCGAACTATTTGGCATCAAGCGGTCAAAGAACCATAAGCGCTGCTGTGCAAACGAAAGCGGCAAATGTCGATCACGTGAAACGGGTACGAGCGGAATGCTTGCGAGTCCAGATTTGTCCTCAATCATTGATACAATCAATTCGCTGAGTCGGTTGACTGTCGAATATTCAAATAAAGCACGGAGCGGTAAATCTACGCTGAACGCTTCTTTTAAGCGGGAGATGGTTTGCGTTGCTAAAAGAGAATGGCCTCCAAGCTCAAAGAAATCGTCGTAGCTGCCGATTCGCTCTACCGAGAGAACCTGCGACCAGATGTTGGCTACCAACTCTTCTGTAGGAGTACGGGGGGCAACGTAATTACGCTGCGTGGAAAGTTGTCCCCAATCTGGTGCTGGTAGTGCTCGTCGGTCTACTTTTCCATTCACCGTGAGCGGAATCGTCTCTAGCCATACAAAGCCTGCTGGTATCATGTATTCAGGCAAGGATTCTTTCAGGAAAAGAACGAGTTCCTCTGCGGTTGGCACGTCGCCCGTTGCCACCAGATAAGCGGCCAAGCGTTTGCCTCCCGCTTTTTCTTCACGGACGATGACCACAGCTTCATGGACGGCAGGATGCTGTCTGAGCGAATTTTCGATTTCACCTAATTCAATGCGGAAACCGCGAATTTTGACTTGATCATCCATACGTCCAAGGAATTCGAGGTTACCGTCTTCCAGATAGCGAACCAGGTCGCCCGTCCGATAGAGTAGCTCCCCTTCTTTTCCGAACGGATGAGTGATAAAGCGCTCCTCTGTTTGTTCTGGACGATTCCAGTAGCCGCGAGCCAAGCCTTTTCCCCCGATATACAGTTCACCTGGTACGCCGATAGGCACGGGCTGTCTATTTGCATCCAAAACGTACATCGTCGCGTTGGCAATGGGTCGACCGATAGGCGGATTGCTCATGCCAGCCTGGCAGCGCATCATTGTGGAGCAGACGGTTGCTTCCGTTGGACCGTAGCAGTTGAAGAACTGGCGATTTGCTGCATAGCGTGCCACGAGTTCACGGCTCGGAGCTTCTCCGCCTACAATCAAGGTTCGTAGATCAGGCAGGTCAGCTTCAGGCAGTGCTGCCAGTACCGAAGAAACCATGGATACGGTGGTAATGCGTTGTTCTTGCAAGACTTGGATTAGTTCAGGGCCTGGCAAAAGGGACTCTCGATCCTCGATAACTAGCGTCGCACCAGCGAGTAAGGCCATTACAATCTCGGACACCGATACGTCGAAGCTAAACGAGGTAAATTGCAGCACACGACTCGTTGGCGAAATATCAAACGAATGGATCAAGGCGTGAGCCATGTTTATCACACTATGGTGCTCTACCATTACCCCTTTTGGCTGTCCTGTTGAACCAGACGTATAGATAACGTAAGCAAGATTATGTTCTGTGACCTTGCAAGCAACGTTGGCGATAAGTTCATTTGTTAAAGGATTGCTGTCTATACAAATGACAGTCGCCTGTGTCGCTGGCAAGATGTCCATGAGCGACTGCTGGGTCAGCAGCACATTTGTTTGCGAATCCTCGATCATATAGGCGATGCGTTCTTGCGGGTAAGCCGGGTCAATCGGTACGTAGGCAGCTCCCGCTTTTAAGACGCCGAGTATACCGATGATCATCTCAGGGGAACGATGCACGCATATGCCGACGAGTGTATCCGGTTTTACCCCTTTACTCACGAGGTGATGGGCCAGTTGGTTTGCTCGCTCATTTAGTTCCTTGTAGGTGAGGTCTACATTTTTATAGGTAACCGCAATCGCATCTGGTGATTTCTCTACTTGTTGTTCAAACGCCTGATGGACGCACAGTCCGCTCGGATATTCCTCCGCCGTCTGGTTCCACTGAACGAGAACCTGTTCACGTTCGTTTTCGCTGATCATGGAAAGGTCAGCAATTCGTTGCTTGGCGTTTTTGGCGATAGAGATCAGAAGTGAATGAAGCTGATCTAGAACTCGCTCAATTGACGATTGCTCAAACTGACTTTCATCAAATTTGACTTTGATATCGATAGTTTTGCCTGACGCCGCAACCAAGGTAAATGGATAATTGGTTTGCTCCTCGGAATGTACATCCACGATCGCAAGCTCACTCTCTCCACCGCCGCCGCTAGCATTACCGACAGGAGTGTTTTCAAAGACGAGAATACTCTCAAACAGAGATTGTCCACGCGGCAAGTCGCTCCAGCCCTGAATTTCCACGAGTGGGGTATATTCGTACTGGCGGAAGTCGGCTTGCTGTTGTTGCAGCGATTTGAGCCAATTGATTACGCTCTCCTCCGCTTTTACCTGCACACGGACAGGGAGTGTATTAATAAACAGACCAATCATTGTCTCGACCCCGGGCAAATCAGCAGGACGTCCGGATACAGTGGCACCGAAAATAATGTCGTCCTGCCCACTGTAGCGATTCAACAGGAGTGCCCAAGCGCCTTGCACAATCGTGTTGACTGTCAGGCGATGTTGACGAGCCAATGTCTGTAATGATTTGGAGATTTCCTCGGAAACAGTCAGATCTAGCTCCCGATAATTTTTCTGATCAAGGTACGGATTTTTATACGCTCGACCGAATGAAAGTGGTGTAGTTTCCGTAAAGCCTTGTAGATACGTGCGCCAAAACGCCTCCGCTTGCTTCAAGTCCTGCTTTTTCAGCCAGACGATGTAGTCTCGGTAAGATTTAACCGGAGGAAGCTGCACAGGCTGCCCTTTGCATAGCATATTGTACGCCGCAAACACTTCCCCGAAGACTAGCGGCATACTCCATCCGTCTATCAGCACGTGGTGCAATGTCCACGAAAAATGAAAGGTATTACTACTTAAATGGAATAGATTTAATCTCATCAACGGCGCTTCTTCGATATTAAAACCACGTTTGCGATCATCTTTGGTAAAGGTATGAAGAAACGATTCTTGTTCGGAGGAGGAAAGATGAATAATGTCATGTTCCACCAGGGAAACCTTCAGCTCTTTTAAGACAACCTGGACGTATTCTTTTACTTTACCGCCAATAAATCTGGTGCGAAAAATAGCGTGTCTGTCCACGAGGCATTGCCATGCCTGTTCGAATAACGGAATGTTCAAGGGACCTTGCAGCTTCAACCCCATCTGTACGATATAGGCTCCGGACTCTGGTTCCAACAAGCTGTGGAAAATGAGACCTTGCTGCAAAGGAGTAACGGGATAATACGTTTCAATGTTATTCATCTTCTCCTGCCCACTCCCATAAAAAATTTGCCATAGAGGCGCCGTGGTTGACGCCTCTATGCAGTTTTGATTCATTACTTGTCTTGAATGAGATCAAGTAGGTCGGCAATCTCTTCATCATCCCAACCGAATTCGGACAGATCACTTGTTGTTGATGTTGCGGTCGTTTCCGTCTGACCTAGCTCGATCAATTGTCGTAGCGCATTTACATAGTATTCCGCTAAATCTTTGACAGTTTCTTTGCGATAAATCTCTTCACTGAAGGCGATCGTTACAATCAATTGTCCCCCAACGACAGAGCTACCGAAATCCAGTAGGTGCTGGCGTTCTGAGTTACGGTTGAAGTTGTCGCCTCTCGCTTCGTTTGCGAAGCCAAACAGGGATTCTGTGTCATCAACTGACTGATCAAGCTGACCGAGATAGTTGAAGCTAATCTCCGCTTTTGGCAAAGACTTGAACGTTTCCGTCATTTCCTCGTTCAGGTAACGGAGAACGCCATAGCCGATCCCCTTGTTCGGAATGCTACGCAGCTGTTCTTTGGTCGTTTGTAGCGCTTCTTTGAGCGAGGTAGTTTCCCTTGTATCCAAGAGGATGGTATACATGCTCGTGAACCACCCCAAGGTACGGGAAAGATCGACATCATCGAAAAGCTCTTCACGTCCGTGCCCTTCCAAATGGACGAGGGAGGTTTGATTTCCGGTCCAAACGAAGATTGCTTCTGCCAATGCAGTGAGCAAGACGTCATTGATCTGCGTTTGGTAGATCGAAGGCAATTCCTGTAAGAGCACTTTGGTTTCTTCCTGCGTAAGGGCAACCGAAACCATCTTGGCAGTAAGCTCTCGGTTCTTTCCGTTCTCATAATCTTTTGGCAGAGCGTTTACTTCTGTATCGAGGCTGCTTAACCAATAATCGGCTTCCTCTCGCAGGCTGTCTGATTGTGCGTACTCCGTCAATTTTTCAGCCCAATACTTGTAGGAGCTGGTTTTTGGCGGTAGTTGCACCTGTTTGCCTTGTAGCAGTTGGGTGCTGGCCTTATTTAAGTCTTCCGTGATGATGCGCCAAGACACACCATCGACTGCCAAGTGGTGAATGACGATAAGCAAGCGGCCTTCCTGTTCACTGCCCAAATCGAAGTAGACGGCACGGAGCAACGGACCTTCCGAGAGATGCAGGCTTGCCTGAGCTTCCTCAGAGATTTCCCCGATTCGCTTGACTTGCTCTTCATGCGGCAAATGACCCAATTCCTCTACGGTAAATGGAATGATATCTGTCCATTCCTCGTTGATTTGCTTCCATTTTCCATCCTGATGGTAGAAACGGAGGCGGAGGGCATCATGATGTCCGAGCAAGTGATAGAAAGCTTGTCTCAAAATTTCTGGATCGATCGGTTTGACAGTTAAAAGGACAGATTGGTTCCAGTGGTTGCGGTCTGCCAATTTTTGCTCGAAGAACCAGCGTTGAATCGGCAGGAGTGGCACTTCCCCAGTGACAATGCCTTGTTCGGCGAAAATGTTAACCGACTCCCCGAGCGCTTGTGTCAACTCGGCAATCGACTGATTTTCGAACAAGAGCTTCGGTGACAAGCGAATTCCAGATTGGGCTGCGCGGGCCACGATCTGAATGCTCAGAATCGAATCACCACCGAGTTCGAAGAAGTTATCGTGAATTCCGACTTGCTCTACTCCTAGAACCTTTTTCCATATCTCTGCCAATACTCGCTCGACAAACGTCTCCGGAGCAACGAATTCTCCATTACTCACTCTGTACTCTGGTATAGGTAATGCACGACGATCTACTTTGCCATTTGGAGTGAGTGGCAGAGCATCCATGATTACGAATGCGGACGGCACCATGTACTCCGGCAATAGTTCTTTCAGGTAGCTGTCGTAGTTACCCGCTTGGTCCTCTTCCCCTTCTTCTAGCACGACATACGCGGCCAGTCGTTTCACACCCGGCATGTCTTCACGGGCAAGGACGATCGTTTCTTTAACAGAAGGGTGCGTGTACAGGGCGGTTTCAATCTCGCCCAACTCGACACGGAACCCACGGATACTCACCTGATCGTCGGCACGACCGATAAACTCGATGTTGCCGTCCGGCAGGTACCGGACAAGATCTCCTGTGCGGTACATTTTTGCCCCTCGAATGTGCGCGAACGGATTTTCGACAAAGCGTTCTTGGGTCAGATCAGGACGTTTTAGATACCCGCGAGCCAAGCTGTTCCCTGCAATGTACAGTTCGCCTGCAACACCGATCGGCACAGGTTGCAGATTTGCATCAAGAACGTATACTTGCACATTGTCGATTGGGCGTCCGATTGTTGGGGCTGCGATCTGACCAGCTTGTACAGGAACGATGCCGGCTGTAGCTACGACGGCATTTTCCGTTGGCCCATACTGATTTACCAATGTAAATGGCAGCTGTGCCGATGGATAGTGATGCAGCTTGTCACCGCCTGTTAGCATGTAGCGCAAATCTGCATCGGACGGCCATTCAATAGATAGCAAGCTCTCTGCTAATGGCGTTGGCAGGAAGCTGATTGTGATTCTTGAGTCGACGAGCCAATCGCGCAGTTTTTCCGGTACCAGACGAATCTCTTCTTGTGGCAGATACAATGTGGCTCCAGCCGTCAAATAAGGCCAGATTTCCCAGACAGCGGCGTCGAAGGCTGTTCCGGCGATTTGTGATGCTTTATCTTCTGGCGTGACATTGTAAGCGTTCTGGTGCCAATTGATGAGATTCAATAGAGCACGTTGCTCGATTTCCACTCCTTTTGGTGTTCCGGTAGAACCAGACGTGTAAATGACATAAGCGAGATTGTTCGTTGTCGTCGTGATTTCGGGTGATGCCGTGCTCTCACTGGCAATCAAATCCCAATCGATATCGAGACAAATAAACGTTGCATCACCTGTTGGCAATGCTTCCAGCAAGCGTTCTTGGGTCAAGACGATCGGCATGTTCGTGTCATCCATCATGAAGGCAAGGCGTTCCTTTGGATAAGATGGATCCATCGGAACAAACGCACCGCCTGCTTTGAGAATCCCTAATTGGCCGATCAGCATCTCGACGGAACGTTCGACACAAATACCAACGAGAGTCTCTGACGTAATCCCCTGTTGTTGTAAGTAGTTCGCCAGTTGATTCGCTTTCGAATTCAGCTCTGCGTAGGTGAGCGAGCCTTCCTTGGAAACGACTGCCAGTTGATTCGGCATTTTCCTTGTCATTTCGGCGACTAGCTCATGTACTGTCTTTTCATACGTGTAAGTTGCAGCTGTGTTGTTCCACCCAAGTATCAGCTGTTCACGTTCATCCGGACGTAGCAATGGTAGCGCCATGATCGATCGATCAGGTTGGGCGACGATTCCCTCTAGTACATGATGGAAATGATTCACCATTCGCTCCATCGTTGTTTGGTCGAACAAATCTGTATTGTAATCAAACGTAGCGATCAAGCCGTTTGGCGTTTCTGCCATAGTCAAGCTGATGTCGTATTTGGACATCACTTCTTGGTTTTGGCTTTCAAACGGTGCAATCTGAATGCCCTCCAGTTCATGCGTCTGCATTTCGAAGTTTTGCAGAGCGAACATGACTTGGTAGAGTGGCGAATAGCTTAGGCTACGTTCCAACTCCAGCTCATCTATTAACTTTTCAAAGGGCAGGTCTTGATGGGTATACGCTTCCAGTGCAGACTCGCGCACTCTTGCAAGTAGTTCACGGAAGGTTGGAGCGCCAGACATAACGGTTCTCATCGCCAACGTGTTGATGAAGAAGCCAATTAATGATTCCGTTTCTTGTCTATTGCGTCCAGCAACCGGACTACCGACGATAATGTCGTCTTGACCGCTGTAACGATGAAGCAGGATTTGGAAGGCAGCGAGCAAGGTCATAAAGAGCGTGGCGCCTTCTTGTCTGCTGAGCGCGTGTAATTTTTCCACAAGCTCAATTGGGAAGCTCGTTGTGTATAAGGCTCCATTATAGGTCTGTACAGGTGGACGCGGACGATCTGTCGGTAGGGCCAATAGCGGCTCACTACCACTCAGTTTTGCTTTCCAGTATGCGAGCTGTTGCTCCAACGCCTCACCTTGTAGCCATTCACGCTGCCAAGCTGCAAAATCTGCATACTGTAGTGGCATGTCCGTGAGTTGTGGCGTCTCTTCCTTGCAAAGCGCTTCATAGATCGTAACCAGCTCTCGTATGAAAATGTTCATCGACCAGCCGTCAGATACGATATGGTGCATGTTTAGCAGGAAGACAAAATTCTCTTCGCCAATCTGGATGATCGTGGCCCGCAGTAACGGTCCTGTACGTAGGTCAAATGGCTTGGCTGCCTCTTCTCTCTCCAGGCGATGTACCTGGGTGTCACGCTCTTCTTCTGGTAGCTCACGCAAATCAATCTTGCCCAGGCTCCACGCGATTTCTGGATGAATGACTTGTATCGCTTCCCCGTTGATGTCAGTGAAGGTTGTTCGCAAGCTCTCGTGTCGCTCGATAATCATCTGCAGACTGCGTTCCCATGCACGAATATTGAGGTGTCCTTGCATCCGCATGGCAGACGGGATGTTGTACAAGGCGCTGTCCGGCATTAAGCGATCCAAG
Organism: Brevibacillus sp. RS1.1; assembly: GCF_013284365.1. NCBI lineage: Bacteria > Bacillati > Bacillota > Bacilli > Caryophanales > Paenibacillaceae > Brevibacillus > Brevibacillus sp. RS1.1. Next base: position 22,207 of record NZ_JABSVA010000001.1, on the reverse strand, counting down.
AACCACAAGCGTTGCTGTGCAAAGGAGAGCGGTAGATGCTGGTCGCGAGAAACGGGTGCGAGTGGAATGCTGGCAACATTCGATTTGGCTTCCAGTAGACCCGTTAACTTTTCGCTCATTTGTGCCACGCTAGGGTTTTCGAACAAGGCACGGAGCGGTACTTCCACACCAAATGCTTCTTTTAAGCGGGAAACGGTTTGGGTAGCCAAGAGCGAATGTCCACCCAGTTGAAAGAAGTCATCGTGGATTCCTATTCCCTCAACGGAAAGAACCTGTGACCAAATATGGGCAACGATTTCCTCGGTTGGTGTACGTGGTGCCACATATTCCTTCTCTGTCTCCCCTTGTCCCCAATCCGGTACTGGAAGAGCGCGGCGATTTACTTTCCCGTTGACCGTGAGTGGAATCTCTGCCATCCATACGTAACCTGAAGGAACCATGTATTCTGGTAAGGTCTCTTTCAGGTAGTGGATAAGCTCAGCATCACCCGGTTGTTGTTCGCTTGCTGCAACGAGGTAAGCCGCCAAACGCTTGTCTCCTTCTCGATCCTCACGCGCAATAACGACGACATTCTGAACGGCTGGATGCTGTCTGAGTCTATTCTCGATTTCGCCCAGCTCGATTCGATATCCGCGAATTTTGACTTGGTCGTCGATTCGTCCGAGGAATTCGAGCTGCCCGTCTTCCGTATAGCGAACCAGGTCGCCAGTCCGGTAGAGGCGTTCTCCTTCCTTGCCAAACGGATGATTGATAAAGCGTTCTTCCGTAAGCTCAGGACGATTCCAGTACCCTCTGGCTATTCCTTTTCCGCCGATGTATAGCTCTCCTGGTACACCTATTGCCACAGGTTGCAGATATGCATCCAGTACATACACTTCCACATTAGCGATTGGTCGGCCGATTGTTGGATTTTGGCCGTTATTCTCACAACGTGTGAGAGTAGCAGTGACGGTTGTTTCCGTTGGTCCGTAGCAGTTAAAGAACTGGCGATCCGTGGCATGACGGGCAACAAGCTCACGACTTAACGCTTCCCCACCGACAATCAGCGTCTTCAGGTCTGGCAAATCCGCTTGTGGCAAGGCTGATGCCACAGAAGAAGCCATTGTCACGGTCGTGATGCGCTGTTCCTGTAGGACTTGGATCAATTCCGGACCAGGTAAAAGTAATTCACGATCCTCCATGACGAGCGTGGCACCAGCCAGCAGGGTCATAGCGATCTCGGAGACTGAAACATCAAAGCTAAAGGATGTGAATTGCAAAACTCGGCTCGTCGCATCGATTTGGAACGAATGGATCAGGGCATGTGTCAAATTGACAACGGAATGGTGCTCGACCATTACCCCTTTCGGTAATCCGGTTGATCCAGACGTATAGATGACGTAAGCGAGATGATGCTCATTCACGTTGCTATCCACGTTTGTGGTAGACTCATTTGCCAGTTCATCGCTATCGAGGCAAATGACCTGTATAGAAGGAACTGGTAGCATGTCTTTCAGCGATTCTTGCGTCAACAAAATGTTCGCTTGCGAATCTTCGATCATGTAGGCAATGCGATCTTGCGGATGCGCCGGATCAATAGGTACATAAGCAGCACCAGCTTTCATCACACCGAGGAAAGCGATGATCATCTCGAAAGAACGCTCGACGCAAATGCCAACTAGCTTATCCGGTTGTACACCCGATGCAATCAGCCTGTGTGCCAACTGGTTTGCACGGTTGTTCAGCTCGGCATAGGTCAACTCCCTCTTCTTGTAGACGAGTGCAATCGCATCAGGTGTCTTTTCCACTTGTCTCTCAAATGCTTGATGGATGCAAAGCTGCGCCGGATAATCCACGCGCGTGTCATTCCATTCGACTACTACCTGCTGGAGCTCGCTTTCACTAATCATCGACACCTCTGCGAGGCACTGTTCAGGTTTTGCCATCATGGATTCGAGCAAGTAAGACATCTGGTGCAGAACACGTTCCATATTTTCAGATGCGAATCGGCTCTGGTCGTATTTGATCTTGAGGATGAACTCTTTACCCGGACCGCAGACGACGGTGATTGGATAATTCGTTTGTTCCATCGTCTCCACGTCAGATAATTGCAGCTGATTCTGTTCAGCTTTTACCGATTCACCAATCGGGTAGTTCTCGAAAATGAAGATGCTCTCGAACAGGGCAGTATTACGCGCCATTTCACTCCAGCCTTGGATGTCAACCAATGGCGTGTACTCAAACTGGCGAAGCTCCACTTGATGTTCTTGAATCTCGCAAAGCCATTCCCGCACCGATTTGTTCGCATCGATCCAAACCCGAATCGGCAGGGTGTTGATGAAGAGACCTACCATGCCCTCTACGGTAGGCAGATCAGCCGGGCGACCGGAAACGGTTGCACCGAAGACGACATCATCCGTTGCGCTGTATCGGCTCAGGATGAGAGCCCATGCTCCTTGGACAAGCGTATTCAAGGTCAACTGATGTGTACGGACAAAGGCTTGCAATCGTGAAGTCATTTCCGCCGATAAGCGAATTTCTTTCTCTTCGTACACTTTCGGCATATGATCCCTGCCGCCTGATTGGTTACTCATCGCTAATGGTGTCGACTCGTGGAAGCCTTTAAGCTGTTCACGCCAAAAATGTTCGGCAGTACTCAAGTCTTGGCGTTGTACCCAATCGATGTACGCAGAGAACGGTTGGACGAAGCTGTACGAAACCTCTTTATCTTCTGCTATGGACACATAAGCACTAAACCAGTCTTTTAGTACAATCGGGACGCTCCAACCATCAAGCAATACATGGTGGAAGCTCCAAGTGAAGCGATAGATTCCCTCACGCAAGTGGAACAGCGTCCAACGCATGAGTGGTGGTGACGCAATCTCGAAATTTCGTCTGCGGTCAGCTTCTAGATAGTCAGCCAGTTCCGTTTTTTGCTGCTCCGTTGTTAAATGACGAAGATCGATTTTTTCTACAGTTGCTTTTACTTGTTTGCGTACAATTTGATGAGCCTCTAAACCTTCCCAAACAAAGTAGGTACGTAGAATCGGATGGCGATCCACTACTTTTTGCCACGCCTGTTCAAACGCTTCAACGTGCAAGCCCTCCATCGTCATAGCGAAGTGAACAATATAGTCTCCTCCCTCTTGCTCGTACAGGGAGTGGAACAGCATGCCACCTTGCAAAGGACTGAGTGGATAAACGTTCTCGATCAAGCGATCCTGTCCCAGATGCTTGTCGATAGCCCGTTGATCCATTCGCGCAAGTGGGAAGTCAGATGGCGTATAGCCGCCTGCTTCTTCAGATTGGCAGTGTGCAATGATCTCGCGTAAAGCTTCCAGATAGTTGCAAGCAAGCTCTTGAATCGTGCTTTCCTCGTGAATGTTTTCGCTATAGATCCACGTAACATGGAGTTGTTCCCCGGTTATGACACTGTTTACATCAATCAGGTGCTGGCGTATTGTGTCTTTCCCCAGATTGGAGCCTCTTGATTCTTGCGCCATGCCAAATCTCGATTCGGCTTGAACCATCTGATCAAACTGGCCGAGGTAGTTGAAGCTGATTTCTGGCTTCGGCTTTTCACTTAGACGTTTTTTCAACTCCTCATCCTGACTGAGGTATTGAAGGATGCCGTAGCCGACACCTTTCATCGGAATGCGACGAAGCTGTTCCTTGACCGCTTTCAAAGCGTCACCCCACGGCTTCGACGGATCAATTGAAAGCTGTACCGGGTACATGCTCGTAAACCAGCCGACGGTACGGGATAAGTCTGCTCCTTCAATAATTTCCTCACGTCCGTGCCCTTCCAGATGAACGGCTACTCTCTTTTCACCTGTCCAACGATTCATTGCTTTGGTTAAAGCGGTAAGCAATACATCATTGATTTGTAGACGGTAAGGCGAAAGCGTATCCTGCAACAACGCGCGAGTTTCTTCACTAGTAAGTGCAAGACTGACTTGCTTGGAGGTTGCATCTGTGTTTTGGCTTGGCTCGAAAGCACGGTCAATGGGAAGTGGACTCACTTCATCACTTTGGCCCAGCCAGAAAGCTTTTTCCGGCTCGATCACTTCGGAATTCGCATAGGATTGCAATTGCTCTGCCCACGACTTGAATGAAGTCGTTTTCGCTGGGAACTGTATCGGCTCATCGTTTACCAGTTGCTCGTAAGCAGCTTGCAGATCCTCTAGCAAAATGCGCCAGGACACACCGTCAATCACCAGATGGTGGGCAACAATCAGCAGACGGCCAGGTAGGTCCGCTCCAAGATGGAAGTACACGGCTTGGAAAACGGGTCCCTCACTTACATGTAGACTTGATTGCACCTCGTTTGCGATTTGCTCCAGACGATCGGCTTGTTCTTCTTCAAGAACAGCGGACAGGTCCACGCTACGAAATGGAATGGTCTCAGGAAGTCCCTCCATATGTTGGGTCCAGCCTTGCTCCGACTGGGTATAACGCATACGTAATGCGTCATGATGCGAGAGCAGACTCTCGATGATACGCTCTAGAACGGTCAAGTCAACGGGTTGTTGCACGGTCAAAAGCAAGGATTGGTTCCAATGATGGATCGACGGTTGTTCAGTCGTGAAGAACCACGATTGAATTGGCGTGAGCGGCACCTCTCCCGTCAAGATTCCTTGTTCTGCTTGGACTTTTCCTGTTTGTATGCCGTCAGTCGTTGTCACGACACTTGCCAGTTCCGCGATGGTTTGATTTCTCAAGAGCTGTTTCGGTGTCAAACGAATTCCAGCCTGATTGGCTCGAGAAACAATTTGGATACTCAAAATGGAGTCTCCACCAAGCTCGAAAAAGTTGTCATAGATACCAACATTGTCAATGCCTAGGACTTTTTTCCATATATCTGCAAGCGTAGCCTCAATAGCAGTTGTCGGAGCAGCAAAACTGCCTTCTGTATCATTGTGTAAGAAATCAGGTATAGGCAATGCCTGTCGGTCTACCTTACCGTTTGGCGTCAGCGGCAGGTTATCCATGACGACAAATGCAGCTGGTACCATGTACTCAGGAAGCTTTTCCTTTAGATAGCTACGGAATTCACTTGCTTGAATCTCTTGTCTCTCTCTGAGTACGACGTAGGCAGCGAGTCGTTTTACGCCCGGCATATCCTCACGTACGAGGACGATGGTTTCTTTTACCGCCGGATGCGTGTACAGAGCGGTTTCAATTTCGCCCAGTTCGACCCGGAATCCTCGGATGCTCACCTGATCATCTGCGCGACCAATGAAATCTATGCTTCCATCTGGCAGGTAACGAACCAGATCTCCCGTTCGGTACATGCGTGCTCCCGGTTTTTGTGAGTATGGATTGGCTACGAACCGCTCTTTGGTTAGATCAGGACGCTTCAGATAGCCCCGTGCCAAGCTGTCTCCCGCGATATAGAGCTCTCCAGCTACACCAATCGGCACAGGATTTCGCTTTTCATCCAGGACGTATACCTGCACATTGTCTATTGGACGTCCGATTGATGGTGCGAAAACATGAGCAGCTTCTGGTGGAACGACGCCTGCTGTGGCAACAACCGCGTTTTCGGTTGGACCGTATTGGTTTACAAGAGTAAACGGCATGGTTGCTAGTGGGTAATCGTGTAGCTTGTCGCCCCCTGTGAGCATATACCGCAGCTTCGTGTCGATAGGCCATTCCAAGGTAAGCAGCCTTTCCGCCAAAGGCGTTGGCAAAAAGCTAATCGTAATACCCGATGCAACAAGCCAATCTCTTAGTTCCTCTGGCACCAGACGAATATCTTCTGATGGGAGATAAAGTGTTGCTCCCTTTGTCAGGTATGGCCAGATTTCCCAAACAGATGCATCAAAGGCTGTCCCTGCGATTTGTGAAGCTCGATCATTTGAATCTACGCTGTACGACCGCTGGTGCCAGCAAATCAGATTTAACAAGGCGGCATGTTCGATCTCTACCCCTTTTGGCGTTCCAGTAGAGCCAGACGTATAGATGACATACGCCAGATTCTCTGTTGTCATTGCCACGATCGGTGCTTCACTGCTCTCTTCCGAAATGATATGCCAATCACGATCCAAGCAGATGAATGATGCAGTTCCTTCTGGCAATCGCCCTAACAGTCGTTCTTGGGTTACTACAACTGGCATATTGGCATCTTTCATCATGAAAGCAAGACGCTCTTGTGGATACGCTGTGTCCATTGGGACATATGCACCGCCAGCTTTGAGGATTCCCAGTTGACCGATGAGCATATCGATGGAACGTTCTACGCAGATACCGACAAGTGTTTCGGAGGATACTCCCTGTTTTTGCAGGTAGTTCGCTACCTGATTCGCTTTGGCATCTAGTTCTGCATAGGTGATCTGCCCTTCTTCGGAAACAACGGCTAATTGATTTGGCAACTCTTGTGCTATCCGTGCAACAATTTCATGCACGCATGTTTCACGTTCAAAAGGTACATTTGTATCATTCCATTGATGGAGAAGCTGCTCCCTTTCCCTATCGCACAGGAGAGGGATGTCTGTGACTGGTTGCATCGGATTTACCGAAATCGCCTCTAGCAGGTTGGCGAAATGGTTCCCCATGCGCTCGATCGTTGCTGGATCAAAAAGATCGGTATTGTACTCGAACGTTGCGATTAGTCCATCTGGTGCCTCTACGGTGGTCAAGGTGATGTCAAATTTGGCGCTTACGCCCTCCTGACCTCGGTGGAAAGGTTCGATGCGAATCTGGGACAATTCTTGTACTTCCATCGGGATGTTTTGCAGGACAAACATCACTTGGAACAACGGTGAGTAGCTTAGGCTTCGTTCCAGCTCCAGCTCATCTACCAGTTTTTCAAATGGCAGGTCTTGATGCGCATAAGCCTCCAGTGCGGTCTCACGTACTTTTGCTAGCAAGTCTCGGAAGGTTGGTTCTCCAGACATGTCCGTACGCATTACCAAGGTGTTAATGAAGAAACCAATAAGTGACTCCAGCTCCTGTCTATTTCGTCCTGCGACCGGACTTCCGACGAGGATGTCTTTTTGACCACTGTAGCGATAGAGCAGGGTCTGAAAGGCAGCTAGCAAGGTCATGAATAAGGTCGATCCCTCTTCACGGCTGAGCGCTTTTAGATCGGCAAGCAGTTTTTCTGGGAGCTTAATCGTATGCATCGCCCCTTTATGGCTCTGAACAGCAGGGCGTGGACGATCTGTCGGCAATCTCAGAAGTGGTTCTGCATCGCCTAATTGTTTTTTCCAGTAGTCCAATTGTTGCTCTAATACCTCACCTTGCAACCAATTGCGTTGCCATGTGGCATAGTCTGCATATTGCAGCGGCATTTCCGCAAGCTGTGGCGTTTCTCCAGCAGATAACGCTTCGTAGATGGAGACTAACTCACCCATGAATACACTCATGGACCAGCCATCCGCAATGATGTGGTGAAAATTGAGCAAAAATACATACGCTTGTTCATCCATGCAAATCAGTTTTGCACGCAATAACGGCCCTTGATTGAGATGAAACGAATGTTCAGCATCTTCTATGGCGAGACGCAATACTTCCCCTTCTCGCTCCTCTTCGTTCCAGTCCCGTAAGTCGATTCGTTCCATGTTCCACTCAATCTGCGGGTGAATGACTTGAACGGCTTCCCCATTGCTATCGGAGAAAGTTGTACGCAAGCTCTCATGACGTTGGATGATCTGCTTCAGACTGCGTTCCCACGCCTCGACGTCCAGCTCACCCATCAGACGAACAGCTGTTGGGATGTTGTAGACGGAACTGTCTGGCAACAGCTTGTCCAAGAACCACAAACGTTGTTGTGCAAATGATAGCGGCAAGTGTTCGTCACGCGACACGGGCACGAGCGGGATGTCAGTGAGACCGGCTTCCCCTTGTAACAATGCCGTTATTTTTTCGCTAATCGCTGCCGTTGTCGGATAATCAAACAGCGTACGAAGCGGCATGTTTACGCCAAAAGCTTGACGCATACGGGAAATCGCTTGGGTAGCTAAGAGGGAATGTCCCCCTCGTGCAAAGAAATCGTCGTGAATTCCGACTTGCTCAACAGAAAGCACCTGTGTCCAAATGTTCGCCACTATTTCTTCTGTTGGTGTGCGAGGTGCGACATACTCCTGTTGTGTGGTCAAAAGTCCCCAATTCGGTGTGGGCAGTGCCCGGTGGTCTACCTTTCCGTTGACCGTAAGCGGAATCGCCTCCATCCAGACCATGCCTGCTGGAATCATGTAATCTGGCAATGTTTCTTTCAGATAAAGAGCGAGCTCCTCTGTGGCTGGCTTCTCTTCACCCATTGCAATCAGATAAGCGGCCAAACGATTGTCTCGTACGGTAATGACAGCTTCCCGAATCGCATCGTGCTTTCTCAATGCGTTTTCGATTTCGCCTAATTCGATGCGGAAGCCGCGAATTTTCACCTGATTATCGATACGACCAAGGAATTCAAGGTTACCGTCTTGCAGATAGCGCACCTGATCTCCTGTGCGATAAAGTCGTTCGCCTTCCGCTCCAAACGGATGAGTGATGAAGCGTTCCGCCGTAAGCTCTGGACGATTCCAGTAACCACGTGCCAAGCCTTTTCCACCAATGTATAGCTCACCTGGTACGCCAATAGGGACCGGCTTCAGATTGGCATCTAATACGTAGATGGTCGCGTTGGCGATAGGACGGCCAATTGGCGTGTTCGCCAGATTCGTATCCATAAGCATCAGCGTGGTGCAAACGGTTGCCTCCGTTGGACCGTAGCAATTGAAAAATTGACGATGATTTGCATAGCGAGTGATGAGCTCATAGCTTGGTGCTTCGCCACCGATCACGAGTGTCTTCAGATCAGGTAGGTCGGCGTCTGGTAATGCCGCAAGCACAGCGGGCACTGTCATCACAGTCGTGATTTGTTTTTCTTGCAAGACCGTGATGAGTTCAGGACCTGGCATGAGCATTTCCCGATCCTCAATGACTAGGGTCGCACCCGAAATCAAAGCCATGACGATCTCAGCGACAGATACGTCGAAGCTAAACGAACATAACTGCAAGACGCGGCTAGAAGGCTGGACTTGGAACAACTCAATCAGGTAATGAGCCATATTCATTGCACTTTGGTGTTCGACCATCACGCCTTTGGGCAACCCAGTGGAACCAGATGTGTAAATGACATAGGCAAGATTTTGTTCGGTAATCTCGCACATCACATCATGAACAGGTTCATTTTCCAGCGCATTACTATCCAGGCAAATTACCTGGGCCTTCGTTGTAAGCAATTGGTTTGCCAGAGATTGCTGAGTCAATACGATGTTAGCCTGCGAATCCTCGATCATGTAGGCAATACGCTCTAGCGGATGTGCCGGATCGATTGGAACATAAGCGGCACCTGCTTTCATCACACCGAGAATCCCGACGATCATCTCAGGAGAGCGCTCGATGCAAATCCCGACGAGTGTATCTGGTTTCACACCTTGGGCAAGGAGATGATGCGCCAATTGGTTCGCTCGCTGATTCAGCTCGGCATACGTCATTTCCATCTCTTTGTACATGAGTCCGATCGCATCTGGTGTCTTTTGTACTTGTTGTTCAAATGCTTGATGAATGCAAAGCCCGGTTGGATAATCGACCTTCGTATCGTTCCACTCGACCAAAACCTGCTCTTGTTCGCTTTCGCTGATCATGCACACATTAGCCAGAGGTTGATCAGGATTTGCTATCATCGATTGGAGCAGCAGCGTCATTTGCTCTAGCACACGTTCAATCCGTACATGATCGAATCGGTTTTGATCAAAAACGATTTTGAGGACAAATTCTTTGCCAGGCCCACATACTACGGTAAGTGGATAGTTTGTTTGCTCCGCAGAGTCTACATCAGAAATCTGAATACTGCTGTCCGCTTCTTTCACAGACTCATCGATCGGGTAGTTCTCAAAGATAAAAATACTTTCGAACAGAGAGGTGTTGCGCTCGAATTCGCTCCAGCTCTGGATGTCAACCAGCGGCGTGTACTCATATTGGCGAATCTCCAATTGCATTTCTTGCAATTCGCGCAGCCATACCCGAACGGTTTTGCTTGGATCGATTGTGATTCGAACCGGGAGCGTATTGATGAACAGACCCACCATATTTTCTACGCCATGCAAATCGGCTGGACGTCCTGAACCAGTTGCCCCGAATACGACATCTGCTTCCCCACTGTAAGCTCCAAGGATCATGCCCCACGCACTTTGTATAAAGGTATTCAGCGTTACCTGATGCTGACGGGCAAAGGATTGCAGCTGTTCGGTAAACTCGGCCGAGAATCGGATAATGCGCTCGTCGTAGGTTTTTGGTTCACCCATGGATTGATGAGCTTGTCCGAGATTGATTTGTGTCGGCCCGTATATCCCCTTCAAATGGTTGCGCCAGAAATGTTCCGCAGCTTGCAGGTCTTGGCGCTGAATCCACGCTACATACTGGGAAAATGGCTGTACAGCCCCAAGCTGAATGTCTTTTCCATCTGCCAGCGCTAGATAAGCGGCAAACCAGTCTTTTAAGACGAGCGGCAAGCTCCAACCGTCCAGCAATACGTGGTGGAAGCTCCAGATAAAGCGATACGCTTCGTTGCTAATCCTAAACAAAGTCAAACGCATGAGAGGTGGTTCTGTAATGGAGAAGTTCCGCTTCCGATCCTCTTCCAAAAATTCGTCTAGCGCTGCTTTCTGTTTATCCGTCGGTAAATGTCGCAGATCTCTTTCATCAACTGTCACCCGTACGTGCTTGCGGACAATTTGATGCGGATTAACTACTCCATCCCAGATAAACGAGGTACGCAGAATGGAATGACGATCGATGACTTTTTGCCATGCTTGTTGGAGTGCATCGACGTGCAAATGATGGATCGTCATGGAGAACTGAACCACATAGTCTCCGCCCTCTTGTTCGTACAGGGAATGGAAAAGCATGCCTTCCTGCAACGGCGTCAGTGGATAGATGTTCTCGATGGAACGATCTCTACCCACATATGTGTCGATTGTACGCTGATCCAGACGGGATAACGGGAAGTCAGAAGGAGTATAACCCCCTGCTTCTTCGGAGCCGCAATGTGCCATAATCTCACGCAAGGCGTCCATATAATCACGAGCAACTGCTTCCATCGTAGTTTTCTCGTGGATGTTTTCGTTGTAAAACCAAGTGACATGCAGTTGTTCTCCGGAAATGACGCTGTTTACATCGATTAAATGCCCGCGAATGGAATCAGGTGCAAGATTCGAGCCTCTCGATTCAGCAGCCATGCCAAATTTAGCATTAGACGAGACGACTTGATCAAACTGGCCGAGGTAGTTGAAGCTGATCTCTGGTTTCATTCGAGACTTCAACTGCTCTTTCAGTTCGTCATCCTGACGTAAGTAGTGCAGGATACCATAGCCAACTCCATTTTGCGGAATGGCTCGAAGCTGTTCTTTGACCGCTTTCAGCAGTTCACTCCACGTTTTTGTCTGGTCAAGTGTAAGATGTACAGGATACATACTCGTAAACCAGCCAACGGTGCGGGATAAATCTGCTCCTTCCAAAATATCTTCGCGTCCATGCCCCTCGAGATGGAAAGATAACGTCTGTTTTCCTGTCCAGCGATGCATTGCTTTTGTTAAGGCAGCGAGTAAGACATCGTTTATTTTCAAGCGGTAAGGAGAAAGTGTTTCCTGCAACAGAGCACGGGTTTCTTCTGCATCTAAAGAGAACGTTACTTGTTTGGTTGTCGCTTCTGTGTTCTGGCTCGGTTCATAAAGGTGATCAATCGGGAGCGGATTCGCCTCTTGATTTTGTTTGAGCCAGTACTCTTTTTCTTGCTGGATGGCTTCTGAATTGGCATACGCGACTAATTGTTCAGCCCACATCTTGAACGAAGTCGTCTTTGCTGGCATTTGTACGTCATGACCACTCGCTATTTGATCATAGGTATGCTGCAAATCCTCCAGCAAAATACGCCACGATACACCGTCAACAACTAAGTGGTGAATGACGAGCAGCAGTCGGCCAGCTTGCTCTTTGCCCATGTTGAAGTACACAGCCTGTACGATGGGACCTTCCGTGATATTTAGGCTCGCTTGTACTTCTTGTGAAATTTCCTCTAGCCTAGACTCCTGTTCCTGTTTAGGGAGATGAGAAAGATCCACGCTACGGAATGGAGCATTCTCTTCTAGACCTTCCATCATTTGTGTCCACATGCCGTCATAGTGTGAAAAGCGCATACGCAACGCATCATGATGGGCCAGCAGGCTCTCAATTGTTTGCTCCAGGACAACAAGGTCTACTGGTTGCTGAACAGTCAGAAGTACCGACTGATTCCAGTGGTGCAGCGACGGTTGATTGGAGTCAAAGAACCATTTTTGGATGGGAGTGAGCGGTACATTTCCAGTAACAGTACCCTGTTCATTTTTCCATGTTGTATCCGTTTCTTGGCTAAAATCAGTAACAACACGTAGCAATTCTGCAATAGTTTGATTCTCAAAAAGTTGCTTAGGTGTGAAGCGAATTCCGGAATGATTGGCTCTCGCGACGATCTGGATACTGAGAATGGAGTCGCCACCCAATTCGAAAAAGTTGTCGTAGATGCCGATGTTCGCAACACCCAGCACACTTTTCCAGATTTCCGCCAATTTCACTTCCAGATCCGTTGCAGGTGCTACATAACCGCTATCCGCCTCATTTCGGGAATAGTCAGGGATTGGTAGTGCCCGCCGATCCACTTTACCGTTTGGTGTCAGCGGGAAGCTGTCCATATTCACAAACGCGGATGGGATCATGTACTCAGGCAACCTATCCTTGAGATAAGATCGCATCTCGATGTGAGTAACCTCTTTTTCTTCTGCAAAAACGAGGTAGGCAGCTAAGCGCTTGTCCCCAGGAGTTTCCTCTCTCACCATGAGTACGGTTTCTTTTACAGCCGGGTGGCTCTGCAATACGGTCTCGATTTCGCCTAGCTCAATGCGGAAGCCGCGGATTTTTACTTGGTTGTCGATACGTCCGATAAACTCAATCGTGCCATCAGGTAGATAACGAACCAAGTCACCAGTACGGTACAGGCGTGAACCTCCTCGTGGATCAAACGGATTCTCCACAAAACGCTCTGCGGTTAACTCCGGATTGTTCAAATAGCCTAGAGCGAGGCCATCCCCGCCTATATATAATTCTCCTGCTGCACCCAGAGGGACAGGCTGTTGATGTTTGTCCAATACGTACACCGTGGTATTGCTGATCGGTCGGCCGATCGGGAAGGAGTTGACGCCTTCTGGAAGCTCCGTGACGGGATTGCAGCAAGTAAACGTCGTGTTTTCCGTCGGGCCATATCCGTTAATCACCGTGATCCCGCCCAGTGAAAGTACCTTGCGTACATGGGATGCAGAGACAACATCCCCACCGACAAGTAGCTGGCGCACGCCGCGCAAGTACTCCACCTTGTGGTCAACCATGACCGTAAACAGACCAGCTGTCAGCCAAAGTGTCGTCACCTTGTGATTCTGAATCGTCTCTCCCAGTTCATCGAGTGAAGGTTGATGTGGCGGCATCAACACCAGCTTCGCTCCGTTTAACAACGCCCCCCAAATTTCAAAGGTAGCAGCATCAAACGATACGGTAGAGGCTTGCAGGAACACGTCCTCTTCCGTGATGGTCACGTAGTTCGTGTTTTTGATGAGGCGAACAATCCCGCGATGAACGACTAGCACTCCTTTTGGTGTACCTGTCGAACCCGATGTGTAAATGACGTAAGCGAGGCTGTCGGCTGTCATATTTACATGGGGAGCAAGTGTGCTTTCTTCCGCCCATTGTTCCGCAGCATGGTCGAGATTGAGAATGGTAAGCTCTTGGCCCTGCCACTTGTTAGCCAAATGCTCCTGTGTCAATAAAATGGAAATCTGGGCATCTGCCAGCATGAAAGCCAAACGTTCTTCTGGATACGCAGGGTCGAGCGGCACATACGCTCCACCTGCTTTGAGAATCCCGAGCATACCCACGAGCATATCTAACGAACGCTCTACGCAAAGCCCGACAAAAGTACCTGTTTCTACTCCTTGCTTTTGCAAGTAGTGGGCGAGCTGATTGGCTTTTGCCTCCAGCTCGACGAAGGTCAACTGCTCTTCTCCCGCCACGACGGCGATACGATCTGGGTATTGGGCCGCTGTTTCGGTAAACAGTTGAGGAACGGTTTTTTCCCGAGGGTATTCGCTCGCTGTGTTGTTAAGCTCTACCACCTGTTTATTTCGTTCGCTTTCCCTTAGAAGATCAAGTTTTTCAATCGACTGTTCTGGTTGGGCGATGATAGCCTCAAGCAGATTTTGCAAATGTCCAGTCATTCGCTCGATCGTCGATCTGTCGAACAAATCTGTGCTGTACTCAAAGGAAGCCACGAGTCCGTCTGCCTGCTCTCTCATTGTCAATGTGAGGTCAAACTTGGATGTCGTCAAATGTCGCTCAGAATCCAATGGTGTGAGCTGAATGCCGGACGTTACTGCCTCCTCCAGCGGGAAGTTTTGCAGGACAAACATGACCTGGAACAACTGCGAGTAGCTGAGGCTACGCTCTAGCTGTAGCTCATCGACTAATTTTTCAAAAGGTAAATCTTGATGTGCATAGGCCTCCAACGCTGTTTCCCGAACGCGTGCCAGTAATTCCGTAAAGGTTACTTCTCCTGTTACGTTGGTTCGGAGTGCCAACGTGTTGACGAAGAATCCGATCAAATTCTCGGTTTCTTGCCGATTGCGTCCTGCTACCGGACTTCCCACAACGATGTCTTCTTGACCACTATAGCGGTATAGAAGGATTTGGAAGGCAGCCAGCAATGTCATAAACAAGGTAGAATTGGACTCCTGGCTAAGTACTTTCAATTTGGTAAGCAAGTCCGCGGAAAAGGTCCTGGTGTAAATGGCTCCTTTATAGGACTGCACAGCGGGGCGCGAACGGTCAGTCGGCAGTGCTAGAAGCGGTTCTGCTCCACTCAGTTTTTCTTTCCAATAAGTAACCTGCTGCTCTAAGCGTTCGCCTTCCAGCCATTCACGCTGCCATGAGGCAAAATCCGCATATTGAATCGGTAGTTCTGCTAGCTCTAGTGTTTCTTGTTTACGGAAGGCTTCATAATTGGCAAGCAATTCGCGATAGAAGATGCCCATCGACCAACCATCAGAGATGATGTGGTGCATGTTGATCAAGAAGACATATGCGTGATCATCTGCTTGGATCATCGTCGCGCGTATCAGCGGTCCTTGTCCGAGAGTAAATGCTCGGGCCGCTTCTGCTTCGGCCAACTGCTCTATCTTTTGTTCTTTCTTTTCATCTGGTAGGTCGCGTAAGTCCAGAAGGTCCATTTTCCAGTCGATCTGCGGATGAATCACTTGTATGGATTGTCCTTCTATTTCGTGGAACGTGGTACGCAAGCTTTCGTGACGCAAAATGATCGCCTGTAAACTCTTCTCCCATGCCACTACGTCGAGTTCGCCTTGCAAACGAAGGGCAGATGGGATGTTGTACATCGGACTATCTGGCATGAATTGATCAAAGAACCACAATCGCTGTTGGGCAAAAGACAACGGCAGATTGTTCTGTCTTGAAACAGGCTGAATCGATCCACCAATCGCTTCTTTCTCTCCCAAATGAAGGGCTGCTCCTTGTTCACTCCATGCTGCAATGGTCGGATGTTCAAAAATGGAGCGTACCGTTTGCTCTATTCCAAACGCCTCTCTCAGGCGTGAAATGACTCGTGTCGCCAAAAGTGAATGTCCACCCAGCTCGAAAAAGTTATCGTGAATCCCTACTTTTTCGACTCCGAGCACCTGCGACCAAATGTTGGCAATCAGCTCTTCTACCTGATTGCGCGGCTCCATGTAGCCTTTGTCGGAAGCAGGATTTGTCCATTCTGGTTCCGGCAATTGTTTGCGGTCGATTTTACCATTTGCCGTCAAAGGCATCGCATCCAAGAAAATATAAAATGATGGCCTCATAAATTCTGGCAACTTTGTTTTTGTCCATGCACGTAAATCAGAAGTTTCGAGCGTGTTGTCTCCTGAAACGGTAAAATACGCCGTTACATGCTTCTCGCCCGACTTCATCTCACGGACCATGACCACAACTTCGTTCACAGACGGATGCAAGCTGAGTGCTGCTTCCACCTCACCTAATTCGATCCGGAAGCCGCGGATTTTTACTTGGTTGTCGATACGCCCGATAAACGCAAGCGTGCCATCAGGCAAATAACGAACCAAGTCACCAGTGCGGTACAGGCGGGAACCTCCTTGTGGATCAAACGGATTCTCCACAAAACGTTCTGCGGTTAGCTCCGGATTGTTCAAATAGCCTAGAGCGAGACCATCTCCGCCTATATATAATTCACCGACTGCACCCAGAGGGACAGGCTGTTGATGTTTGTCCAATACGTACACCGTGGTATTGCTGATCGGTCGGCCGATCGGGAAGGAGTTGACGCCTTCTGCGAGCTCCGTGACGGGATTGCAGCAAGTAAACGTCGTGTTTTCCGTCGGGCCATAGCCGTTTATGACCGTGATCCCGCCAAGTGAAAGTACCTTCCGTACATGAGATGCAGAGACAACATCCCCACCAACAAGTAGTTGGCTCACGCCACGCAGGTACTCCACCTTGTGGTCAACCATGACCGTGAACAGACCAGCCGTTAGCCAAAGTGTCGTCACCTTGTGATTCTGAATCGTCTCTCCCAGTTCATCGAGTGAAGGCTGATGTGGCGGCATCAACACCAGCTTCGCTCCGTTTAACAACGCCCCCCAAATTTCAAAGGTAGCAGCATCAAACGATACGGTAGAGGCTTGCAGAAACACGTCCTCTTCGGTAATGGTCACGTAGTTCGTGTTTTTGATCAGGCGAACAATCCCGCGATGAACGACTAGCACTCCTTTTGGTGTACCTGTTGAACCCGATGTGTAAATGACATAGGCGAGGTTATCGGCTGTCATATCTACTTGGGGTGCAAGTGTGCTTTCTTCCGCCCATTTCTCCCCAGCATGGTCGAGATTGAGAATGGTAAGCTCTTGGCCCTGCCACTTGTTAGCCAAATGATCTTGTGTCAATAGAACGGAAATCTGGGCATCTGCCAGCATGAAAGCCAAACGTTCTTCTGGATACGCAGGGTCAAGTGGCACATACGCTCCACCTGCTTTGAGAATCCCAAGCATACCCACGAGCATATCTAACGAGCGCTCTACGCAAAGTCCGACAAAAGTACCTGTTACTACTCCTTGCTTTTGCAAGTAGTGGGCAAGCTGATTGGCTTTTACCTCCAGCTCTGCGTAAGTCAACTGTTCTTCTCCCGCAACGACGGCGATACGATCCGGGTATTGGGCCGCTGTTTCGGCAAACAGCTGGGGAACGGTTTTTTCCCGAGGGTAATCGCTCTTCGTATCGTTTAGCTCGGCTAGTAGATGTTGTCTTTCTTCTTGACTGAGAAAAGAGATAGAGGACAGGCGTTGTTTCGGATTCTCGACGATGGCCATTAAAATGGATGCCAGTTGGTCAAGTGTCCGTTCGATTGCCGTCTTCTCAAAGCGGTCAGTCCTGTATATCATTTTGATGCTAAACTGCTCGCCCGGAACCCCGACAATCGTGAGCGGGTTATCCACCTCTTGGAAGTGCTGTACATTGGAGATGGAAAAACCGAATTCCTTCTCTTCCCCTTCTCCCAGCGGGTAGTTCTCAAAAACGAAAATACTTTCAAACAGTGGTAGTCCACGCGGTACATCGGTCCAGCCTTGGATATCCACCAATGGCGAGTATTCATATTGTCGGACTTTTGATTGCTGATCCTGTAACGCTTTGAACCACTGATCCAACGTTTGCTCAGGCTCGACTCTCGTTTTCATCGGCAATGTGTTGATAAACATTCCAACCATCTGCTCTACACCCGGCAGGTCGCTCGGGCGCCCGGAACCGGTTACGCCGTATACCACGCTTTCTTCCCCGCTCAAACGGCTGAGGAGAATGGCCCACGCTCCCTGCACGATGGTGTTGATCGTTACCTTATACGTTCGAGCTAATTTTAAGAGAGCTTTCGAGACTTCATCAGTCAAGGTTCGAGTCGATTCATGAATCCCTTTTTCCTCTTCTGAACCTCTCAAGGGATAAGATTCAAAGGGAAGAGGTGTGGGACCCTCGACGGACGCTAGGAACTCGCGCCAGAACTTTTCAGACTCCTTGTTGTCCTGACGGCGAAGCCAGGAGATATAATCTTTGAATGGCTTTGGCTGTGGAAGTCTCAAGTCCTTGCCTTGGCAGTACGCCTCATAGAAATCGAGGACTTCCTGAAAAAGAATGGGGCTGCTCCATCCATCCAAGAGCAAATGATGAAAGGTCCAGATGAACTGGTGCACATCTTTGGCCTTTTTGATGACCGTCACTCGCATGAGGGGGGCTTCGCTCAAGTCGAAGCCCGCCTCTTTTTCTGTTTGCAAAAACGATGTCAGCATGGTTTTTTGCTCTTTATCAGTGCGATGTGACCAGTCTTCCTGGTGTATGGAAAAAGGAACACTTTCGAAGACCACCTGAAGTGGCTTCTCTACTTCCTCCCAAAGGAATCCAGTACGCAAAATGGAATGTCTTTGAACCACTTTGTTCCAGGCTTTTTCAAAGTTGACGATATCAAGCTCGCCTGTAAGAATGGCAATGTTCTGTACCATATAGGCTGAACCCTCAGAGTACAGCGAATGGAACAACATCCCTTCTTGCAGCGGGGATAAGGTGTATAGATCAGTAAAATCCCCCATTGGATTAATTCCCCTTTCTTTTCTTCAGCTTGGAGAGTACCTTGTTTAACGCCAACTGACTCAAGTCTGCATCCTCGAAGTCTTCGGCTCTATAGCTTTGTTTCTCCGCTTGTATCAGTGAACGCAGAATTTCCGTGAAATGACGAGCGAAAGTTTCGATGCTCGCTTCGCTATGCAATGACTCGCTGTAGAGGAAGCTTAGGTTCAGCTTGCCTCCTGTGACTGCCCCTATCACATCAATCAGATGAGCCCTTCTGTTGTCTGGACTGATGTTGGAGCCTCTTTCTCCTTCCGCAAATCCAAACAGGGAATCTCCTTCTCCCGCCTGATTGAATTGTCCTAGATAGTTGAAGCTAATCGGTGGTTGCGGAATAGCCGCTAGCTTTTCGGACGCCTCATTATCTTTCGTCAGATAGCGCAGGATGCCGTATCCAAGGCCTTTGTTCGGAATTTGTTGAAGCTTCTCTTTGACTCTTACTAGCGCATCTTCCTGAGACATGTTCTGATCCAGTCGAATCAAAAGTGGATACATGGACGTAAACCAGCCGACCGTTCGGGAGAGATCGACCTCCGAGAACAATTCTTCACGACCGTGACCTTCTAGGTTGACTAGTAGGGCTTGTTCTCCCGTCCATTTGGCGTGTGCCAATGCTAACGCGGTTAATAGAACATCATTGATTTGCGCGCGGTAACGGGACGGTACTTTTTGTAGCAGGGTTTCTGTCTCTTGCTCCTCCATTGCAATCGTAATCGTCCGGCAGTTCCCTTCTGTGTTCGAACCACTGTCATGGATTGGCGTTGTAGTTGACATCATCTCGTCTGCTGCAGCTACCCAGTACTCCTTTTCAGCGACAATACGTTCAGAAGATGCGTACTCAATCATTTTTTCTGCCCATGCTTTGTAGGAGGTTGTTTTTGCGGGCAAGTGAACCGCTGTTCCATCCGCAGCCTGTCTGTATGCGGTTTGCAAGTCTTCGATCAGAACACGCCATGATACCCCGTCTACCGCCAAATGGTGAATGACAATCAGCAAACGGCCTGGTCGATCATAACCGAGATCGAAGTACACGATCTTCATAAGAGGTCCATTTTCTAAATCAAGGCCCGCTTGTGCTTGATGTGAAAGTTTTTCGATTCTTCTCATGTGCTGAGCTGGCGAGACCATGCTAAGATCCTCCACGCTGAGCAAAACTTCCGATTCGACTTCTGCGTGTGTCTGCCTCCACTGTCCATCTGTGTAGGTATAACGCAGGCGGAGTGCGTCGTGGTGAGCGAGCAGGTGGGTAATGGCTTGCTCCAGATGCTCTTCGTCCAATTGTTCGTTCACTTGCAGGAGCATCGATTGGTTCCAGTGATGTGGTGTTGGTTGCTCTTGCTCGAAGAACCATTTTTGGATCGGCAATAGTGGAGCTTCACCTGTTACCATGCCTTGCTCTGCTTCTACTTTCGTGCTTTGGCCTGCAACCTTTGCCAACTCTGCAATCGTTTGATGGTCAAAAAGATTCTTCGGAGTCAGATGAATGCCAGCTTTGTTTGCACGTGCGACGATTTGAATACTGAGGATCGAGTCGCCCCCGAGCTCAAAAAAGTTATCGTGAATGCCGATGCGATCCATTCGCAGAACGCCGCACCATATTTCCACCAGTTTTTGTTCGATGAGGTTGGTAGCCTCTGTAAACGAATCAACATCGTGGCTGCGATCATAGACAGGGACTGGAAGTGCTTTTCTGTCTACTTTCCCGTTTGGCGTAAGCGGCAATTCATCCAGCATGACAAAAGCAGATGGCACCATATAATCCGGAACATGTGTTTTGAAATGTTGGCGCAGCTCCGCTGTGTCAACCTCTTGCTCAGCTTGCTTGACCGCATAAGCGACGAGCTGTTTCTTGCCTGGTTCATCTTCGCGGACAATGACGACGGATGCGGCTAGAGCAGGGTGTTTGGCTAAAACGGACTCTACCTCACTCAGCTCGATGCGGAATCCGCGGACTTTTACCTGATTGTCGATTCGGCCGATGAATTCGATAAGACCATCTGGCAGGTAACGAACCAGGTCACCCGTCCGATAAAGTCGTGCCTGCGGATCGGTTGAGAACAGGTTAGGTACAAAGCGTTCTTCCGTCAAATCAGGGCGATTCAAATATCCATTCGCCAAACCATCTCCGCCGATGTACAGTTCACCTGTTACACCAATCGGGACGGGCTGCATTTTGCCGTCCAGTACGTACACAGTCGTATTTTTGATCGGACGGCCAATCGGGAATGAACTGATCGTCTCTGGTAACTCTGTGACTGGATGGCAGCAGGTGAATGTCGTGTTCTCCGTTGGACCGTACCCGTTGATAATCGTGAGTCCTTCGAGTTCCAACGCTTTTCTTACGTGAGGAACCGAGACGACATCTCCACCCACGAGCAGTTGGCGAACCCCTGTCAGCGATTCTTTGTGATGATCCACCATCAGTGTAAACAGTCCCGCCGTCAGCCACAGCGTCGTAACCTTGTGCGTCTGAATGGCTTGTCCCAGCTCTTCCAGGGAAGGCAGATCAGGCGGCATCAGCACCAGCTTTGCCCCATTCAGCAAGCTGCCCCAAATCTCAAAGGTCGCCGCATCGAATGATACCGTGGACGCTTGCAGGAAAACGTCCTGCTCTGTAATCGTCACGTAGTCGGTTTCTTTGACGAGACGGACAATGCCTCGATGGATGACAAGCGTTCCTTTTGGCAAGCCGGTAGAGCCTGAGGTGTAGATCACGTAAGCGAGACTTTCCGCTGTGGTGTCAATATTAGGTGCCTGTTCACTTTCTTCGGCAATCATCACCCAGTCGCAATCCAGACATATCACGGTATGCTCTCCGGATGGGAGTGACGGTAGAAGCTGTTCCTGTGTGAGCAAAACAGTGACGCGGGCGTCGTCCATCATGTATGCCAGACGTTCTTTCGGATAATCCGAATCGAGTGGTACATAAGCTCCACCAGCTTTGAGAATCCCGAGCACCCCGATCAGCATTTCAAGCGAACGATTCACGCAAATGCCGACGAGTGAACCAGGGCGAACGCCTTGTTTTTGCAGGTAGTTGGCCACTTGGTTGGCTCGCTTCTCTAACTGGGAGTATGTGAGACTTTGGTCTCCCGCTACCACTGCAATTTGATTCGGGTAACGCATCGCGGTCTGCTGGAACAATTGATCCACGCGTTGATCCCGTGGGTAAGCAGTCGTGGTGTCGTTCCATTCCACCAGCAGCTGCTCCCGTTCTGCCTGAGGCAAAAGCGGCAATTGGGTAATGGTCTGCTCCGGCATCTGAACGATGGCTTCGAGCAAGTAATGGAAGTGCTGTGACATACGCACAATCGTCGTTTCATCAAACAGCGCTGTATTGTACTCAAATGTTGCGATCAATCCGTCTTGTTTTTCTGCCATCGTCAACGTCAGGTCATATTTGGCGGTGACGAGGTGTTTGTCCATATCGAATTCCGATACGCGTATGCCAGCCTGTTCGTCTAAATCTAGCTGGAAG